>JAFVGA010000006.1 GCA_017475235.1 Eubacterium sp.
GCTGAGATTATACAGAAACTTACAAACATCAAGTACTTGCAACTCAATAAGAAGACTCAGGTTATTAGACCTACACAGTTAGGCGAGATGATTTTTGGTGTGGTCCACGGATCAATCAAATCGCTTCTCAACCCAGAGCTAACGGCTAGTTGGGAGATGGGACTTGATGCGGTGGCACAAGGAAACTTGTCAGCCGATGAGTATATGGAAAAGCTTGATGAGTTTATACGAGTTAGATTTAACAACGTTATAAACTTGAACAATACAGGACAGATGATTGGCTACTATAATTACGTAGCACAATTCTATAAATAAAGGAGAAACATTATGTGTGGAATAGTTGGATACATTGGCGAGAGAGACTGCTCAGAAGTATTGCTGAATGCCTTGTCGAAGTTGGAGTATCGTGGATACGACTCGGCGGGTATCGCAGTATTTGAGAACGACGAAATCCATGTAGAGAAGGCTAAAGGCGAACTTAAAAATCTAAAAGAGATTGTGGATGCTAACAAACCTGATGGTCATGTTGGTATTGGACATACTAGATGGGCTACTCACGGCGAGCCTTCGGACATTAACTCACATCCTCATGGAAACAAGAGAGTGTCAATCGTTCACAATGGTATCATTGAAAACTATAAAGATATCAAAAAGTTCCTTATCGAAAAGGGATATTCATTTGACAGTGAGACTGATACAGAGACTGTTGCAAAACTTTTGGATTACTATTATGAAGGCGATCCGATTGATGCTATCATCAAGACTTTGAAGGACGTTCGTGGAGCATATGCTTTAGGAATTATTTTCAAAGACTTCCCAGATAGAATTTTTGCAGCAAGAAAAGATAGTCCGCTTATTATAGGCGTGGGCGACGAAGAAAACTTTATAGCATCAGACGTACCAGCTATTTTGCAGTACACAAAGAATTACTATCTTCTAGAGCAAGGTGAAATTGCAACTATCAAAGAAGACAGAGTTGAGTTTGTAGATATGCACAAAGAACCTGTTAAAAAAGAAGTTCAGGTTTCAGATCTTGATATGGACGCTGCAGAGAAGGGTGGATATGAGCACTTTATGCTTAAGGAAATCCACGAGCAACCAGATGCAGTTAAGACTACAATTGCTCCTAGAATTATTGATGGTATGCCTGATATTTCAGAGTGTGGTTTGACACTTGAAGATTTGAAAGGTTATAGAAAGCTATTTATTGTAGCGTGTGGTACAGCTATGCATGCAGGAGTAGTTGGAAAGTACGTTATTGAAAAGTTAGCAAGAGTGGAAGTTACAGTTGATATAGCTTCCGAGTTCAGATATAGAGATCCTATTATTACACCTGAGGATTTAGTTATTGTTATTTCACAGTCAGGTGAGACGGCTGATACAAAGGCAGCGCTTAAACTTGCACAAGAAAAGGGCGCCAAAGTATTAGGTATTGTTAACGTTAAGGGATCTTCAATTGCAAGAGATTCTGATATGGTAATCTACACACATGCTGGGCCAGAGATTTCTGTTGCTAGTACAAAGGCATTCTCAGTTCAAATGTCAGTTATGTACTTGCTCGCATTCGAACTAGCATATGCTAAGGGTGAGATATCAGAAGAAGAATGTAGAAGACTTACAGCAGAACTTGCAAAGGTACCAGAAGTAATTGAGCAGACTATGGACTGCGAGAGTGCATGTCAAAAGGTTGCTTCTAAACTAATCAAAGCGCAGAGCTTGATGTATATCGGAAGAGGTTTAGACTATGCTCTAAGTATGGAAGGTTCTTTGAAGTTAAAGGAAATCTCATATATCCATTCAGAGAGTTATGCGGCAGGAGAGTTAAAGCACGGAACTATTTCTTTGATTGAAGATGGAGTTCCTGTAATTAGTGTTGCAACCCAGAGTGCCTTATTAGAAAAAACTGTAAGTAATATAGTAGAGGTTAAATCTCGTGGAGCATTTACAATTACTGTTGCCAAAGAGGGCGAAGAATTCAACGCAGGCTTAAATGATGAGCTTATCGAAGTTCCTGCATTAGAAGACGTTCTTATGCCTATGGTTACAGTAATCCCATTGCAACTTATTGCATACTACACAACTGTTCTTAAGGGATTTAACGTAGACAAACCTAGAAACTTAGCTAAGTCAGTTACAGTAGAATAGTATTATTTATGGCGGGATTTTGTCTCGCCATTTAATATAGGAGAAGATATGAGTAATATTCAGATTAAAGATTTATACGATTTAAATGAAACTATTGCAAAGGATTTGTTTGAGGGAAAAACTTATCCTTGGGAAGTGTTGCCAGAGATTGGAGATTTCGTAAAGAAACTTGGCGAGACTTTATCAGATGAGTTTGAACATCCAGAAGAAAACATCTGGATTCATAAGTCTGTAAAGATTGCAAAGACTGCAACACTAAATGGTCCATTGATTATTGACGCAGACACAGAAGTAAGACCAGGAGCATTTATCAGAGGAAATGTTTTGGTTGGCAAAAACTGTGTAGTTGGAAACTCAACGGAACTTAAAAATGTAGTTTTGTTTAATACAGTTCAGGTTCCACATTACAATTATGTGGGCGATAGTATTTTAGGAACTCATTCACATATGGGTGCTGGATCTATCACATCAAATGTAAAATCTGACAAGACACTAGTTGTAGTTAAAAATGATGGCGAAGAAATTGAAACTGGTCTTAAGAAGTTTGGCGCTATGATTGGTGACTATGTTGAGGTAGGATGTAACTCAGTACTAAACCCTGGGACGGTAGTAGGAAGAAATACAAATATTTATCCTTTGTCGCCGGTGCGTGGTGTGGTGCCTGAGAACAGCATATATAAGAGTGCGGAAAATATTGCAGATAAGAAATAGGAGGAAGCAACTATGAAACAAGTAGCAAAAAGAATTAGTGTTTTTGTATTGGCTATTGCTGTGTGCATGACATTGTTTAGTGTCCCAGCACAAGCTAGAGAAATTATTGTAACACAAGGAAACTTTGAAATAACGCTTTATCAAGATGAAGAATCATATGGTTCAGCTATTATTACGAAGTATACAGGAAATGAAAGCACTGTAGTTTTACCATCAACAGTTACATATAAGAATAATAAAATTCCTATCCTCGGCGTTAAAGAAGAAGTATTCCAAAATAAACAGTCAATCAAAAAGGTTGTAATACCAGATGGATATCAGTTTATAGGCGAATTTGCTTTTAAAGGATGCAATAATCTTACAGAGATGGTAATAGGAAATACATTAATGAGTATGGGTCATGCATTTGTTGGATGCCCTAATTTAAAAACATATAGAATAGCAAACAGTGCGACAAATGATGTCTATTTTGTAAATTCTGGTATGGGAACGATGGAACTTGCTCAAACAACAGATGATCCTAGAGTTGATATTCAGGGCGTAGAGGCTCATGTTGTTAGAGGTAGTATAGCAGATCAGCAGATTCAAATGATTAATGAATCGTCAAAACGCTTAGGCGGCTATCAAATCAAATTAATCTACGAAGCTGATCCAACAGGCGACCATGGTAAGAAAGATGATCCAGAACCAAAGAACCCATACGACAAAGGCGCTTCATACAGTAGAGCAGACAAGGCTATCACAAAGTATTCAAGCGAAAAGGACGTTCCTGGTTCGTTTTATGGATTGCTTCAACTAAAACAGAAGAAGGTTAAGAAAAACGCAATTAAAGTTGCTTGGAAGAAAGTTCCTGGAGCAGTTAAGTATGCATTCTATGCAACAAACTGTGGTAAGAAGAATAAATATGTGAAACATGGAATCACAACTGGAACATCACGCAACTACAAAAAGATTTGTGGCAAGAAGTTAAAGAAAGGTAAATACTATAAGTTTATCGTTATCGCTATCGATAAGAATAACAAAGTAGTATCTACATCCAAGACAGTTCACGTTGCTACAAAAGGTGGCAAGGTAACTAACGACAAGAGAGTTAAGACTAAAGTTAAAAAGAATAAGAAGACTATTAAAGTTAAGAAGACATTTAAGATCAAAGCTAAAGAAGTTAAACCTAAGAAGGGCAAAGTTAAGAGACATCGCCCAATCAAATATGAATCACTTAATCCAAAGGTGGCATCAGTTAACGGCAAAGGTGTTGTAAAGGGTGCCAGCAAAGGAAAAACATACGTATTTGCATATGCACAAAATGGTGTAGCAGCAAAGGTTAAAGTTACAGTAAAATAGGTAAAACTTAATAAAATAAGGACTTGTGATTTAGGGTCGCAAGTCCTTTAATTTTGCCCTTTTTTATGCTATAATACGCAAGGTTGTTTTGGTATAGGAGATACCAAAAAATATGCCTATATAGCCCATAAATGCTATATAAAAGGAGGAAAAAATGGCTAATATTGATTTAACAAAGTATGGAATTACTGGAGTTACTGAAATTATCCATAATCCATCATATGAGCAGTTATTTGAAGATGAAATGGACCCTACATTAGAGGGTTATGATAAAGGACAGCTAACAGAGTTAGATGCTGTTAATGTAATGACTGGTATTTACACTGGTCGTTCACCTAAAGATAAATTCATCGTTATGGATGAAAATTCTAAGGGTACAGTTTGGTGGGATTCAGAGGAATATCCAAATGATAACCATCCAGCATCAGAAGAGACTTGGGAAGCATGTAAGAAGATTGCATTAGACGAACTATCAAACAAAAAGCTTTATGTAGTTGATGCATTCTGTGGTGCTAACGAAGATACAAGAATGGCTGTAAGATTTATTATGGAAGTTGCTTGGCAAGCACACTTCGTTACAAATATGTTTATTAAGCCATCAGCTGAGGAGTTAGAGAACTTCGAACCAGACTTTATGGTTTACACAGCTTCAAAGGCTAAGGTTGAGAACTTCGAAGAACTCGGTCTTAACTCAGAGACAGCAGTTCTATTTAACGTAACAAGTCGTGAGCAGGTTATTCTAAACACTTGGTACGGTGGAGAAATGAAGAAGGGTATGTTCTCAATGATGAACTATTACTTACCACTTAAGGGTATTGCTTCAATGCACTGTTCAGCAAATACAGATATGAACGGTGAGAACACAGCAATTTTCTTCGGTCTATCAGGAACTGGTAAGACAACACTTTCAACAGATCCTAAGAGACTTCTAATCGGTGACGATGAGCACGGTTGGGACGACAAGGGTGTGTTCAACTTTGAAGGTGGTTGCTATGCTAAGGTTATCAACCTAGACAAAGAGTCTGAGCCAGACATTTACAATGCTATTAAGAGAAATGCGCTACTTGAAAACGTAACAGTAGATGCAGATGGAAAAATAGATTTTGATGATAAGAGCGTGACAGAGAACACTCGTGTGTCTTATCCAATTGATCACATCGAGAAGATTGTTCGCCCTGTATCAACAGCGCCTGCAGCAAAGGATGTAATCTTCCTTTCAGCTGACGCATTTGGAGTATTACCTCCAGTATCAATTCTTACACCAGAGCAGACACAGTATTACTTCCTATCAGGATTTACTGCTAAGCTTGCTGGTACAGAGAGAGGAATCACAGAGCCAACACCTACATTCTCAGCATGTTTCGGTCAGGCATTCCTAGAACTACATCCTACAAAGTATGCAGAAGAGTTAGTTAAGAGAATGCAGCAAAGTGGAGCTAAGGCTTACTTAGTAAACACTGGTTGGAATGGAAGTGGAAAGAGAATCTCAATCAAAGATACAAGAGGTATCATTGATGCAATTCTTAACGGTGCAATCAACAGTGCTCCAACAAAACAGATTCCAATCTTTAACTTTGAAGTTCCAACAGAACTAGAAGGTGTTGATACAAACATCCTAGATCCAAGAGATACATACGAGGATCCAACAGTTTGGGATGAGAAAGCAAAAGATCTTGCTTCAAGATTTAACAAGAACTTTGTTAAGTACACAACTAACGAAGCAGGTAAAGCATTGGTTGAAGCAGGACCAATCCTATAAGAAAAAAATCAAAGAGACTTGCAAATTGCAAGTCTCTTTTTTTGTAGATTGTTATGCAAATAAAATATGGAGAGTTGTATTATTTGAGTAGAGTTATATAATATAACTATCAAAGAAATATTCTTTGATACCCTGACTGTACGGGCTGCATAATTTGAACCTACAACACATTGAAGGGATTCCAAATCTCTGAGTCGGATGTCAGGCCTCATAAAACCAGTGGAAGGCAGAAGTTCAGATGAGGTTGCCCACCTAGCCATTGCTAGGAGTCAATGAGCAGTACTTGCAGTTAAGGGAAAATAGTTTAAGAAAAGAATGTAACTGGACGTTACATTCTTTTTTTATTGCATAAAACCTTTTAAATTTGGTATACTGTATTTAAGAGAATTCGGAGGATCGTAAAATGGCAAATAAGAAAATGAAAATATCAGATGAAAAACGAAATATACTAGCGTTAGTATTTTTTGTTACAGTATTTGTATATGGCGTGTTTGCTTATTTATGTAATTATCTTTTAAAGAAAGAAGACTAAACAGGAGGAAAGCTAAATGAAATTTTACGTATGTAATCATTGTGGAAATATAATCCGCTTTGAGAAAGATACTGGTGTTCCAGTTATGTGTTGTGGAGAAAAGATGGAAGAGTTAGTTCCAGGAACTACAGATGCAGCACAGGAAAAGCATGTACCAGCGGTTGAAGTGAATGGTGATGTTGTTACGGTTTTTGTAGGTGAAGTAGAACATCCTATGGAACCAGAACACTATATTGAGTGGATCATTCTTGAAACAAAGGATATGGAATATAAAAAGAAACTCAACCCTGGTGAAAAACCAGTTGCAGCATTTATCTTAAACGAGGGCGACGAAGTTGTTGCAGCTTACGAGTATTGCAACTTACATAGATTATGGAAAAAAGAATTAAAATAATGGAGGAATGTATTAATGGATGAAAAAAACATCAATGAGAACAATGTTGAAGAAACAGTAGAAGAGAAAGTGGAAGTGACAGTTGAAGAAAAAGTTGAGACTACCGAAACACCTGAAGCAGAAGTTGAGGCAACACCTGAACCACAGGTAACACCTGAACCACAAGCTGCTCCAGAACCAGAAGTAGGAACAACACCACCACCTTATGGTGAACAGACACCTCCACCATACGTTGAGCAAGAACCAGCTAAAAAGCCAGAAGGTAAGGCTACAGCGTCTATGGTTTGTGGTATTATCAGTGTTATTCCTTGTTGTTGGGGTGTTGTTACTTTAGCATTAGCAATTATTGCAGTTGCTTTGTCATCATCTTACGTTAAAGAAACTGGAGATGTTGACAATGGCAAAGCTAAAGCAGGTAAGATTTGTGGAATCATTGGTATTGTTGGATCGGTTATCGGTATTATTTACGCGATAATAGTATTGGCAAACGGTGGTCTAAACAACTTGAACATCCAATAATAAAAGAAGAATGCGGCTGTCTAGCCGCATTCTTTTTTTATGTCAAAAAATAATTAATGAATCTTTGATTTTAATCTTTCTCATCTTCGTCTGGAGCCACAATCTCTGGGTGTAATAATTTGTTGATTTCATGTCCTAAGAAGAATATGTAAATACAAGCATATGTCCAAAGCATTAGCACAACAAATGAAGCTAAACTTCCATACATGTATGATGTGTTAAAGAAATAATCAACATAAATGTTGAAACCTAATGAGAAAACTATCCATCCAATTGCACTAAAAAGTGATCCCCAAAATATCTTCTTAAATGTAGCATATTTCCTGTTAGATAATCTATATACCGCTAAGACAAATAATAGGAAGAAAACAAACATTGCTATGTATCGAAAAGTCATAGATAAATAACTTGATCCACCTAAATGAGGTGATTGACCTACTATATGTTCAACTGTTTTGTTTCCAAAAATAAGAGCGGACATAGTAATAAGAATAAGTATAATGACAGCAAGTGTGTATACCATAGACAATAATCTTGAAACTATAAAGTTCCTATTCTTGTGGAGATTATTGATATTGCTGAGTCCCTCCATAAGAGTGTGTACGCCCTTTGACGCAGACCAAAGAGCGATAATAGCAGATATCGAAATAGTAAAACCAGAGGCATATTTCGACAAGTAATCAATTAAATCCTTCAAAAGATCTCTAACACTATGATTGCTGACAGTATTAATTATTTTAATAAAGACTTCTCTACCTGATGGAATAATTGAAACAATATTCAACATTAGAAGTAAAAATGGAAATACTGACAATACCATAAAGAAAGAAGTCTGTCCTGCGTGTACATCAATCTTATCTTCTTTAAGGTTGTCCAAAAATGGACATATTTTATTTTCGTAAAACTTTTTCATACAAAAAATTATAATATATATAGAAGAATAATTAAAGAAAAACTAATAAGATACATTTGACACAAACACTTATTATGATATAATTTAACAGGTTATATAAAGGCTATGAATGTGCACAGTAGGTGCGATTTTTCCTTAAAGAGAGAGGGTTCTAGGCTGGAAAATCCTCAGGTTCAAAATCGATACTGAAATTCCCACAGGAGCCGCATTTGTGAAATAAAGTAGTAAATGCCGTTTGATACGCGTTAAGTATAATGAAGAGTCTATTAAATTAGAAATTAGGGTGGTACCGCGGAGAGATTCGTCCCTTGCGCAGGTACTTTTTTATTGCGAAAAAATAGAAGGAGAATTCAGATGAAAGAGAAACTACAAGCTATCCAAGAAGAAGCTTTAAAGAAGATTTCAGAGAGTGGAGATCTAGACAAACTCTATGAAATCAAAGTTGATATCTTGGGTAAAAAAGGTAAGTTAACTGAAGTTCTAAAGGGAATGAAGGACGTTGCTCCTGAAGACAGACCTAAAATAGGACAGATGGTTAATGATACCAGAAAAGAAATTGAAGACAAGATGGAGGAGATGAAGACTAAACTTCAGGATAAAGTCTTGGAAGAAAAGATGAAGAATGAAGTTATCGATGTAACTCTTCCAGCAAATAAAAATAAGATTGGACACAAGCATCCAAATACTTTGGCTCTAGAAGAGTTAGAGAGAATCTTTACAGGTATGGGATACGAAGTGGTAGAAGGTCCAGAGATTGAGTTTGACTACTATAACTTTGAGGCGCTTAACATCCCAGAGAATCATCCTGCAAAAGATGAGCAGGATACTTTCTATATTGATAGAAACATCGTGCTTCGTACTCAGACTTCTTCGGTGCAGGCGAGAGTTATGGAAAACACACAACCACCTATCAGAATTATTTCACCAGGTCGTGTGTTTAGATCTGATGCTGTGGATGCTACACATTCACCATCGTTCCATCAGGTGGAAGGTCTTGCAATTGATAAGAATATTAACTTTGCAGACCTTAAAGGTACTTTAGCAGACTTCGCCAAAGAACTTTTCGGCGAGGACACACAGATTAAGTTCAGACCTCATCACTTCCCATTTACAGAGCCAAGTGCTGAGATGGATGTGAGCTGCTTTAAGTGCGGCGGTAAAGGATGTAGATTCTGTAAGGGCGAAGGTTGGATTGAGATTTTAGGTTGCGGTATGGTTCATCCAAACGTTTTGAAGATGAGCGGTATTGACCCAGAGAAGTATCAAGGTTTTGCCTTTGGCGTAGGCTTAGAGAGAATCGCGCTACTTAAGTACGAGATTGATGATATGAGATTATTATACGAGAACGATGATCGTTTCTTGAAACAGTTTTAAGGGAGGGAATTAAAATGAATACAAGTTTAAGTTGGATTAAAGAATACGTTCCTGACCTTGAGTGTACGGATCAGGAATACATGGATGCTATGACTTTGTCGGGCACGAAGTGTGAGGGCTATAAGAAGTTGGACGAAGACCTAGACAAAATTGTAGTTGGACATATTGATTTGATTGAGAAGCATCCTGATGCAGACAAGTTGGTTGTTTGTCAGGTGGACGTGGGAGACGAGGTTGTTCAGATTGTTACTGGCGCCACAAACGTGGAAGAAGGACAGTTTGTTCCAGTTGTTTTGCACGGTGGTAAGATTGCCGGTGCCCACGGCGAAGGATTAGTTCCAGGCGGAATTAAAATCAAAAAGGGAAAACTTCGTGGCGTTGAATCACAAGGTATGATGTGTGGTATCGATGAGCTAGGAAGTTCAAAAGAATTTTTCCCAGAAGCACCAGATGATGGTATCTATATTTTCAAAGATGGAACAGTGAAGGCTGGCGACGATGCTGTTGAGGCACTTGGACTTCACGACTCTGTATTTGAATACGAGATTACATCAAACAGAGTGGACTGCTACAGTGTGATTGGTATTGCAAGAGAAGCAGCTGCTACTTTTAAGAAAGAGTTTAAGGCTCCACAGCCACCTAAAGCAGGTGACTCAAAAGATGTGGAAAAATATATTTCAGTTGATATTGAAGACGAAGATCTTTGTAGAAGATTCTGTGCAAGAGTTGTTACTAACGTTAAGATTGGCGAATCACCAGATTGGATGAAAAGTAGACTACGTGCTTGTGGTATTAGACCAATCAACAACTTGGTTGATATTACAAACTATATTATGGAAGAGTATGGTCAGCCAATGCACGCTTACGATCTTTCAACTATCGAGGATAACAAGATTGTTGTTCGTCGCGCAAAAGATGGCGAGAAGTTTGTGACTTTGGACGGCGAAGAGCACACACTAGATAACGAGATGTGTATGATTTGTGATGGCAAGAAAGCAGTTGGTATTGGTGGAATCATGGGTGGTGAAAACTCAATGATTACTGACGATGTACAAGATATGTTGTTTGAGGCAGCTTGCTTTGTAGGTCCAAACATTCGTCTTTCATCAAAGAGATTGGGCTTAAGAACTGATGCGTCAAACAAATTTGAGAAGGGCTTAGATCCTAACAATGCTGAAGAAGCAATTAACAGAGCTTGTCAGTTGATAGAAGAACTTGGTGTTGGTGAAGTGGTAGACGGAATGGTAGATGTATATCCAGTTAAGAACGAGCCACATCAAATCGAGTTTGACCCAGACTATGTAAATAAACTAATCGGTTTCGATTTAACTAAGGAGCAGATGTTAAGCTACTTTGACGCTCTCGAGCTTAAGTATGATGAGTCAACAGATATGATTACTGTTCCAACATTTAGACAAGACCTACTTGAGATGTGCGACATCGCCGAAGAAATCACAAGATTCTACGGCTACGACAACATCCCAACAACACTTCCAAGTGGTGAGGCTACAACAGGTAAGCTTTCTTGGAAACTTAGAATAGATGAGATTACAAGGAATGTTGCAAGATACTGTGGATTCTCACAAGGATATGCTTACTCATTTGAAAGTCCAAAGGTTTATGACAAGTTGTTATTACCAGAGGATGCAATCGAGAGAAAGTCCATCGAGATTTCAAATCCATTGGGCGAGGACTTCTCAGTTATGAGAACAACTCCACTTGATGGAATGCTTACATCACTTGCTTCAAACTATAATCACAAGAACAAAGATGTAAGACTTTACGAGATGGGTAATGTCTACCTTCCAAAGGAACTTCCTTTGAAGGAGTTGCCTGACGAGAGAATGCAGTTAGTTCTAGGCTTCTACGGCGAAGGAGATTTCTTCACAATGAAGGGCGTGGTAGAAGAACTTCTAGAACAGCTTGGAATGACAGATAAGGTTGCATACGATGCTAACACTGATAAGCCATTCCTACACCCAGGTAGAAAGGCTAGCATAAACTACGACGGCAAAGAGATTGGATACTTGGGCGAGGTTCATCCAAAGGTTTGCAAAAATTATGGAATGAAGACACGCGCATATATTGCAGTGATTGATATGCCTTACGTTTATGAAATGGCTAATTTCGATACAAAGTATGAAGGAATTGCTAAGTTCCCTGCAGTTACTCGTGATATTTCAATGGTTGTTCCAAAGGAAATTCCTGTTGGAGATATCGAGGCAGTAATTGAGAAAAAGGGCGGAGCAATACTTGAGAGTTATTCATTGTTCGACCTTTACGAGGGTGACCAGATTGAGGAAGGAAAGAAATCAGTTGCTTACTCAATCGTATTTAGAGCAAAAGATAAGACTTTGGAAGATGCTGAAGTACAGGAATCAATGGATAAGATTCTAAAAGCATTAGAAGAAATGAACATTCAATTAAGAGGCTAAATAAAATGCAAAGGTAGACTTAGGTTTACCTTTGCATAATTTTATTATTATGAACGAAATGAAAGTAAGCGATTATTTTTATGAGTTGCCAGAAGAACTTATTGCTCAAGATCCGCTAGAGGATAGAAGCAGTTCAAGGCTAATGGTGCTTTATAAAAATACCGGCGAGATAAAACATCATATTTTTAAAGACATTGTAGACATGATTAATCCTGGTGATTGCATGGTTATTAATGATACAAAAGTTATCCCTGCTAGACTGTTTGGTGTGAAAGAGGATACAGGTGCCACTATTGAGTTGCTACTTCTTAAACGAAACGCTGATGATGTATGGGAGACTTTGGTTAAGCCTGGAAAGAAAGCAAGAGTGGGGGCTAGAATAGTCTTCGGCGAAGGCATATTAAAAGGTGAGATTATTGATGTGTTAGAAGATGGTAATCGCTTAATTAAGTTTGAGTATGATGGAATTTTTGAAGAGGTGTTAGACCAACTAGGAGAAATGCCACTTCCTCCATATATTACTCATAAGTTGAAAGATAAAAATAGATACCAGACTGTTTATGCAAAGCATGATGGTTCGGCGGCAGCACCTACAGCTGGACTTCATTTTACAAACGAACTTTTGAAGGAACTTGAGGACAAGGGTGTTAAGATAGTTCGCGTTACTTTGCATGTAGGGCTTGGTACTTTTAGACCGGTTAAGGTTGATAATATTTTAGATCACAATATGCACTCGGAGTATTATGTGGTGAGTAAAGAGACAGCTGACACTATTAATGAGACAAAGAAAAATGGTGGAAGAATTATTTCTGTTGGAACGACTAGTACTAGAACTCTAGAGACTGTGACAGATGATAATGGTGTAGTGCACGAAGGTTCTGGCTGGACACAGATTTTTATTTATCCAGGAATTGAATTCAAGTGTATTGATGCTTTGATTACAAACTTTCATTTGCCGGAGAGCACTTTGCTTATGCTAGTTTCAGCGCTTGCTGGAAGAGAAAACATTTTAAATGCATATAAAGTGGCTGTAGAAGAGAGATATAGATTTTTTAGTTTTGGCGATGCTATGTTTATAACTGACAAAAGACAAAACTAGATATATAATAAAAACGATGGAAAAATATTTTGTAAAGACAATCGAAAATGCAAAAGACATTAATGTGAGCGTTCCGGGTTCAAAGAGCATTACGAACAGGGCGCTTGTATTAGCTGCGCTATCTAAAGATGAGTGTACTTTGGAGGGCGTTTCTTTTTGCGATGATTGCCAAGCAATGATTGATTGTTTGATTGAGTTGGGTTTTGAAATTACTTTGGATGACGAGAATTGCATTGTTACTGTGAAAGGTGAAGGTGGAAAGATCCCTAATCCAAACGCAACAATCAATGTTAAGTCTGCTGGCACAGTAGCGAGGTTTTTGAGCGCAATGTTGGCAGTTTGCGGCGGAGATTATACTTTGAATTCTTCGGAGCAGATGAAGAAGAGACCGATGAAAGAATTCTTGGATTCACTAGTTGAATTGGGAGTTGAGATTAACTATTTAGAAAACGAAGGACATTTTCCTTTTGAAATACATTCAAATGGCTTAAAAGATTTTGATATAGAGATAAATACTGATACAAGTACACAGTATGCGAGTGCAATGTTGCTAACACAGAGTATCAGTGGCGCAAACATTACACTTACAGGAAATAGAACTGACGGTTCATATATAAAAATGACTAAAAAGATGATTGAAGATTTTAGTTCAAACTATATGATTGAGCCCGATGTTTCTTGTGCTTGTTATTTTTATGCGATGGCTTTAGTTCTTGGAACAAAAGCAAAAGTACAAGGCGTTCATCTTGATTCACTACAAGGCGATATTAAGTTCATAAAACTACTTGAGGAAATGGGCGCAGATGTATTTGACGAAGAAGATGGAGTGCTGGTTGATTGCAGTTTTATAACTTCGTTCGAAGGATTAGATGTTGATATGCACGATTTTTCGGATCAGGCTTTGACCTTTGCTGTGGTCGCTGCGTTTGCAAAGACACCATCGGTTATTAGGAATGTTGGACACATCAGAAATCAAGAGTCAAATAGAATGATGGTTATAAAATCTGAACTTGAAAAGATTGGAGCACAAGTGGAAATTAAAGACGATGATATCTATATCACTCCAGGAAAACTTCATGGTGCAGATATTGAAACATATGATGACCATCGAGTGGCAATGAGTTTTGCGTTAGCAGGTCTAAAAATAAACGATGTGATAATACAAAATCCTCGCTGTTGTGAGAAGACTTTTGCTAATTATTTTGTTATTTTTGACCGTATAACAGCCTAAAATGAATAAACTGGACTGATAATTAAAATATCACATAAAAATGGACAAATAAGCCGAAAAAAGACACTTTTTAGTGTCTTTTTTTATTGGATTTTTCTCATAATTCCGTGGTAGAATTAAAATAGGAAAAAATGGACGGATTATATATAGACGGAAAGGATGGGTGGTTTTATGTACAAACGACTACTAGCTTATACTATGGCGATAGTCCTAGTTTTTTGTGGAATCACATTTACTCCAGGAGGCAATAACAAAGTATCAGCTCAAGTGGCTGATCCTTCAGCGAGCGGTTGGCAACTTCAGTGGAGTGATGAGTTTAATGGCTCGTCTCTTGATACTAATGTCTGGGGTTATGAAATTGGACGAGGTGATAATGGCTGGGGTAATGCAGAGCTTCAATACTATACTGCACGTACATCAAATGTTGCTGTAAATAGTGGAAGTCTTAAAATTACAGCTCAAAAAGAGAGCTACAATGGAGCTCAATATACTTCAGGCAGAATTAATACAAAGAATAGAAAAACTTTCAAATATGGAAAGATGGAAGCCAAAATCAGAGTGAACGGTGGAAACCAAAATGGTGTTTGGCCTGCTTTCTGGATGATGGGAAATGACTATGATAGCGTTGGTTGGCCAGCTTGTGGCGAGCTTGATATCATGGAGCATGCCAATAGTAATAATTACACTGAAGGAACACTTCATTGGGGTCCTTCTTGGAATTCTCATTCCTCATGGGGTTCATATAATGATGGACAGTATAATTACTATTCGGACAATACTAATAATGGAATTAATGGATGGCATACATATGGCGTAACTTGGGATGAAGATCAGATTAAGTGGTATATGGATGACAATGTTTTCTTAACTGCAAATATTTCTTCAGGAATGAGTTCTCATAAATACTTTACAAAGGATGCATTCTTCATCTTGAATTTAGCTTTAGGTAGTACAAGTACTGGATATACACAGTATAAAGCGCCAGATGCTAACTTTGAAAGCGCAACAATGGAAGTAGATTATGTTAGAGCATATTCATATGGTGGATCAAGTGTTACAACCACTGAAGCCACTACAACTTCTGCCGAATCTAGTTCAATTGATATGAATCAAACATATGATGGGACATCTACTACAATAGATACTGCTCTAGGTGAATATCAATTATTCTTACCTAGTTGGAATAGTTCGGCTGCTAAGGCTGGCGTTGATAGTAGTAACTCGTCACATGTCAAAGTTATGCCTACTTCATCGAAATATTATAGTTGGGGTAGTCAATTATACTTTAATGTTAGCGGGGTCACGTCAGGTAGCAGTTATACTGTCTCGTGGCCAGTAAAGACAACATCGAGTGGTACATTACAAGCGTCATTCAGTTCTTCGCAAATTAGTACGTCGGGATCAAGGGAGACGCTGAGTGGAACTCAAACTGCTAACAGTTCTACCTTAAAAGTGGCGTTAGATTTTAGCTATTTGGCAGCAAATTCAAATGCCTTAGAAGTTTGGCAGCCGACAGTTAAAGATTCATCGGGTAATATTATTTACCCAAGTGGAGGTGGCACAACAACAACTACAACAGCCGCACCTACTGAAGCTACTACTGAATCAGTCACAACAACTTCAGTTGAACCTACAACAACATCATACAGTACATTGACACCTACTCAAGATGTTCCGAAGGGTTCATGGACAAAATTTGGATTATATGAATGTCAGGTGTATACATGGAATAATTTTTCTGCTAAGGCCTCTGTAGATCCTGTTAATGATTCCCATATTATAGTTCAAAAAACTGATAATAACTATGATATTTGGGGAATACAGATTATGATTTCAATGCCAGAATTGACAGATTCATATGAAGTAGATAAATATTATTATGAATGGCCAATTAGATTAAATGGAAGTAATTATGATTCTTATATATGTTCTTCTGATGGAACTAATGGGTCAAATAATAGGACCGACATTTCTCCTGGATATCAGACTATTACTGGAGCAATAGAATTAAAAGATGGAGTTCCAGCTATTGTTATTGGATTGGGCTGTGTTAATTCGGCAAACTCAATAGATTTTTATAGACCAACTGTAAAAACTGCGGATCATCAAATCGTATATCCTCCACAGGAGGATACAACAGAGGAACCAACTACAACAACTACAGTTGCGCCTACTACAACAACTACAACCGTAGCACCTACAACAACTACAACAGTTAATCCTGTGGATGAAGTGCCAGAAGGTTTTACAGCTCAAGTGGTTGGACAGAATGTATTGATTAATTATCAGAGTGATAGAGCATGTAAACTATTTGTAGATGGCTCATATGATCGTGATGTAACAAATGGAATGACAATTCCAATAACAAATAATTACACAGCAGGTCAGCATAGTTTTGCTATAGCATTTAAGTTGGATGTAGCACCTTGGGAAGGCAAGAAAACAGATCCAGTATATGTAACTATACCAGAACCTGAAACAGAGGCGCCAACCACTACAGAAGCACCAACTACCACAACGGCTGCGCCAACTACCACTACAACAACAGCAGCACCAACAACTACAGAAGCGCCTACACAACAGGCAGCTCCTACAGGTTTTACAGCTACAGTTTCTGGAACTAATATCAAATTTAATTGGGTTGAATATGGTTATGCTAATTTGTATATAGATGGAGTTTATTATAACTATATTCAGAAGAATCATGATTATACAGATCAGTTATTCTATGGAACACATACCTATGAGATTGCAATGATTACGCAAGATACGTTCCATGAATCATTAAAGAGTGACCCAATTGAAGTAACAGTAGAAGAACCAACAACAGCAGCTCCAACTACTACAACTACTAAGGCACCTAAGCAGAAGTCGGCACCTACAGGATTTACAGTAGTAGGTTATGGTAGTTCGCTACGTTTCAGTTGGAGCACAACTGGAAATACAGCGAACTTGTATGTTGATGGTGAGTACTTTGGTCAGGTATCTAAGAATGGAACACTTCCAAAGACAAGTTTTGGATACGGAAATCGTTCATATCAGATTTCTTTACCAACGAATGATTCGTTTGGTGAGACATTGAAATGCGATCCGGTTGAGTATAATATACCTGAACCAACGACTACAACGACAGCAGCACCAACAACAACTACAACGACGGCAGCACCAACTACAACTACGACAACAGCAGCACCAACAACAACTACAACAACAGCCGCACCAACAACAACTACTACTACAACAGCAGTTCCAACCACTACAGAGGCGGAAACAGAAGCTCCAGTTAACAATTGGATTTCATGTACTGATAGATGGTTGCATAGACAGGCTGATGGAAGCTTTGTAGTAGAAGATGGAGCAGATTATAATGATGTACAAGGCATCACAGCAATTTATTGTGGTTCCTGGGGGAGTGCAGATATTGAAGTTAGCAATAATACTGAGGATTTATTTACACTTCCAATTAACGTTATTAGCGCTGGGGTAGTTGAACAAGATTGGTGTCAACAATTACATGTTAATAAAACAGGACTAGATAGTTCTAAGAAATATAGTGTTAAGATTAAAGCTGGTGATACAGTTGTATTTGAAGATATAGCTGAGGATGCTACTTCATACAACGAGACAGCTAATCTAGCTGGAAAGCTTTCAGTTGGCCAGACTACACTTACATTTGAAGTAACTGAAATTGATAAACCTGATGAAGACCCTGATGTTCAAGATATTAATATCAGAACTTTAACAGATGATATTGAAGCGAACGGTAATCTTTGGGCTGATTGGGTTAATCCAGAAGGAACAGCAAAGGCATATGCATACCTAGAACAGGTGGACGATGACCACGCTGCAGCAACGCTAAACAATGGTTGGATATTTAATGATCAAGCAAAGCAACCAATGACAAAGGTCGATAATGTAGTTAGAACTAGAGATGGTTCAATCACTATAGAAGTTGGCGAAACATATACACTTATAGTAGAAGCGTATAATGCCTATAATCAGAAGGTTGGGTATGGAACTAAACAGATTACAATAACAGAACCAGAAGTAATAGGTGGAGATGTTGAGTTCTATGATTCTTATAGACAAGATTTAACTCAAGATAACAACACATATTACGCAATCTATACACACTGGAACAAAGTTCCTGGCGCAGCTGGATACAAGTCATATATTAATGAAGAAACAGATGACAAGAAAGCTGTTGCTTCCAACGGATGGTGTTGGAGTGATCAGGGAACAGTAGGTTCAACTGATACATGGGTAGATACAGTTATCAGAACTAAGGATGGAACATACCTGGACGATAACACTACTTACACATTGATTGTAGTTGCGTACGACCACGATGGAAACGAGATTGGTCGTGGTACACAAGAGTTTGCCGGCAAAGCGGCACCAACTACTGCAACTGAAACGACTACCACAGAGGAAACAACTACCACAGAAGAACCAAGTACTGCAGCGCCAACAACTACCACAGAAGCACCAACTACCACAGTAGAGCCAACTACACAAGGCGCGGTTGATCCATATAGTCGTCAAGAGTGGAAAGCAGCCACAGATGGTTCGGATTACAAGATTTGTATAGTCGGCCATAAGACTACTGATGAGTTCACTGGAGTATTCCAGAGAGAAGGAGCGACACTTTATGCTTCGGGTTCTGCGGCTGTATTGAAACCAAATTATAAGAGCGCAACTCTTAATGGAAATTCAATTAACATTTGGGCAGGAGCATTTATTAGAGTTACTATCGCTGATCTAAATGAAAATGCTGATAACGAATTAGTTATTACTGATACATATGATAATGAATATACAATCATTATTAGATCTGGTAATCCATATCCAGATGCCCTTACTGAAGAACCTACAGAGGCTCCTGAACCACTGGGTGATGAATGGATTAATGTTACTGGTGGAGGAACTCAGTGGTATTACAACGATACTACTAAGATAAAGATTAATCAGGTTGTTAGTGTTCAGAAACCTGGATTCGCAGATCAACAAGGTATATACCTAACTGTACCAGCTGGCATTTCTGAAGTATCTATCAACGGTGTGAGCCAGAGCGCAACTGCTACAGAGCAAACAATCTGTGGCGTACAGGGTGCAGGCGTAGTAATATTCTTGTCAGCTATGACATCATATACAAACGAGATTGCTATTAAGAATGGTACGAATATTTCATATATTCAGATTCGAAATGCTTTGGCGACAGAGCCAAAGACAGGCAATCAATATGATGTAGAGGTATATAAGACAAATGAGATTTATCCAACAAAGAGTGGATTAATATTCGCAGGTTGGTTCTCAGATGCTGATTATACTAACGTTTATGATGGTACATCAGGTGTTGCTTACGCGAAGTTTATAGATGAAGATGTACTTACATTTAAGTCGCAGTGGCAATTGCCAGATCATAATGCAGTGAGATTTGTTAGTTCAGTTGATAGTGTGGACTACGACAAAGTAGGATTTATCTTTACCGGCACTTATGGAGATAAGACAATTAACAAGACCGATAAAGAAGTGACTAAAGTATACAAAGATATCAAAGCGGCGGGTGAAAATGTTAAACCTACAGTATTTAGCGAAAGTTCAACATACTTCTTTATTTACACAATTAGAAATATGGATGGAAGCAAAGCTTCGACATGGTCAGTAACTCCTTACTATGTAACACTAGATGGTACAAAGGTATTGGGTAAGACTGGAAAAGCTAGCTGGACACCATAATTCAACATAATAAAAGAGTCCACGGAAAACCGTGGACTCTTTTTTATTGTTATATTATTCATATCTTTTTATTACATTGTATCTGTGTTTTACCAACTGTTCGTATGCTTTATCGGCGTCGTCTTGTTTGTGGAATGTGATTCTCAAAACGCCTTCTTCGAATTCTCTGTTGTGAACGATTCCTATGTTTCTGATGTTTACACCGTTTGTTGCAAGGATAGTAGCAATGGTAGCGATGGCACCAGATTCATCAACGATATCGCAGAATAGAGTAAAGTGATTAAGGATAATACTGTTTGAAAGATTATCGATATTGTCACGATAGTCTTTGCTTTCGACAAACATATCATGGATTTCTTTGGCTCTATGATTATCAAGTTCGTCTTTAACTTCTGACAAACTTTCGATATATTTCTCAAGCATCTTGCTAATCTCTTCTGAGTTAGTCATACAAATCTGTTCCCACATATCAGCAGAAGATGAAGCAATACGAGTGATACCCTTAAAACCACCTGCGGCAAGAGTTTTCATATATTCTTCCTTAGAGTCATTGTCTTTAACCAAATTCACTAGACTTGATGCAATTAAATGTGGTAAGTGAGAAATGGTTGCGACAGTGTGATCGTGTTCCTCGGGTGTAAAAATAATAGGAATAGCTCCCATATCAGTTACGATTTGTTTGTATTCATCGACTTTATCGGCAGGAGACTTTTCAGTAGGAGTGATAGCGTAAAACGCATTCTCTAACATATGGTTATGTGAATTCTCATAACCTGTCTTTTCTGAACCAGCCATTGGGTGTCCGCCAATAAAGTTATCTTCCATATATAATTCAGCAACAACTTTGTGAATGTTACCTTTGACGCTGCCGACATCGGTAATTATGCAATCATCTTTAATGATGTCTTTAAGCACCTGAAGGTATTCAGTGTTTTTCTCGACAGGAGTGCATAGGAAAATATAGTCGCAGTCTTTAAAGGTGTCATCTACTTTGTCGGTTACGACATTTGCAGTTCCATCAGCTTTTGCCTGAATTCTTGCATCTTCGCCTCGGTTGTATGCACTGATAGTGCAGTCAGGGTAAACCTTACGCAATGTTTTAGCGATAGATCCGCCTATTAAACCTATTCCAATAAATCCAAAATTCTTATTCATAAAAACCTCTTTAATAGTTAATTAAAGATAATGTATATCAATTGGGGTGAAAAATCAATACAAAAAAGTATTTATTGAAAAATAATAAAACTGTGTTAGAATACAGACTGACCTTACCAGATATGTTATAATTAATGTGAGGTAATGAGAGATGAAAACTATGATCAGAAAAAGACTTTTAACAATTATAATGAGCGCAGCATTGGTTGTGTCTTTTATTGCGCCATCTTTTACTGTTGAAGCAGGTGATGTAGATGACTTCTTTGCAGGAACTGCGGATCTATATGTTGTAGGTTCAAATGGTTATGATATTCCAGGACAGGCTAATTTAGTTTATGGCGAATTGGTTGATGGATACATCATCTTTAGAACTGAGGTTCATATTGAATCAGAAAATAAAGTGAGTGGAACAGAAATTGTTGAATTGAATCCTATTAATGGAAGTAATCTAGATAATATTGAGAGCATAGAATATAGTGAGAAAGATGGTCCATGGACTGATGCTACGAACTATATTATAAATACAAACCATGAATATACAAACAAGTATAGTATTAAGAGAAAATACAGAATCAAAGTTACAGGAAATGTTAGTTTCTCTTTGCATTATAAGGTTTATACTCCAGTTGGAATAGCTAATTATGCATCTATGTTTAGAAATATAGTTTTTGAGAATAATGGATTTTCGACTTGGATTGAAAGACCTGATAATGATCCAGAGAACATACAACACAATGTTGCAAACTATGGTGGAGAAGGTGAAGATCCTTATCCAACAAAGGAAGGAAAACTTTTTGCTGGTTGGTACACAGATAAAACATATGAAACACCTTATTTAGAAAGTACAGGTTACGCATATGCTAAGTTTGTTGACGAAGCAGTATTAAGTTCAAGACATCAGTGGAAGAATGATCATACAGCACTTAGATTTGTCAGTTCGATTGATTCGATAGATTATGATTGTGTTGGCTTTATCTTTAGTGGTACTTATGGAGATAAGGTGATTGAAGAAACGGACAAGTCAGTAACAAAAGTATACAAATCAATCTATGCAGAAGAACAACAGTTAAGTCCAACAGTCATTAGTGATGAATCAGAATATTTCTTTATATATACGGTTAGAAATATGGATAGTAGTATAGGCTCGTCATGGACAGTGACACCATACTTTGTAACTCTGGATGGAACGAAGGTATTAGGTGAGACAAACACATTTTCCTATACACCATAATAAATATGAATTAACGAAGCAGTCTACGTCAAAGAGGTAGGCTGCTTTTTTAATGTATAAAAATTCTTTGTTAAAGTTTTAACCTTTATTGTGTTAAAGCAAAAATAAGAGTACAATATAAGTATGTTGTGGGGCATACATTGCTCACCGGATTAAAATTTTATAAGGAGGGACGTTTTTATGAAAGTATATGAAACTTCCAAAATTAGAAACGTTGTATTTTTAGGACACGGAGGGGCCGGCAAGACCACTCTAGCTGAAGCATTCGCATATTCGACTGGTGTGATAAATCGAATGGGAACGATAGTCGATGGAAACACTATAAGCGATTATGACGAAGAGGAAACTAACAGACAGTTTTCGATTAGTGCGTCTGTAGTTCCTGTAGAGTGGGAAGGTTTGAAATACAATATTTTAGATGCCCCAGGCTATTTTGATTTTATCGGTCAAGCAGAAGATGCTATGAGTGTGGCTGATGCTGCTGTAATAGTTATTAACGGAAAAGCTGGCGTGGAAGTCGGTACAGTTAAAGCTTGGGAAATTTGTGAACGTAGACAAATTCCTAGAATGTTCTTTGTAACAAATATGGATGATCCAAATGCGGATTATGCCCAGATAGTTCGAGACCTCAAGGATAAATTTGGAAAGAAGATTGCTCCTTTCCATTTGCCTATCATCGAGGGGGATTCACTAACTGGTTATGTGAATGTAGTTAAGATGGGTGGACGAAAGTATACCGATGATCAGGGTAACTATACGGAAATGGATATTCCAGATAGTATTCACGGTGAACTCGATCCTTGTAGAGATGCTTTGATGGAGGCTGTGGCTGAGTCTGATGAAGATCTAATGGAAAAATACTTTGAAGGCGAAGAATTCACACCAGAAGAGATTTCAAATGCACTTAGACAAAATGTAATTAGTTGTGATATTGTTCCAGTTTTGCTTGGATCAGCTATCACATGTCAGGGTGTAACATCGCTTCTTCAGGGATTTGAAAAATATTTCCCATCAGCAGATAAAGCAGAAGTATTGAAGAAGGCTACTGACGTAAACACAGGTGAAGAAGTGGTAGCAGACTTTGATGATTCTAAACCAGTATCAGCTTATGTATTCAAAACTATCATGGACCCATTCGTTGGAAAGTATTCTCTAGTGAAGGTTCGTACTGGTATTTTGAAAGCAGGCGATACAGTATTTAACGCAAACAAGGACGTAGAGGAAAAATTGAATAAGCTCTACGTTATGAGAGGTAAAGACGTTATTGAAGTTCCAGAACTTCATTCAGGAGATATCGGAGCCATTGGTAAGTTAGATAGTACACGTACTGGTGATACATTATCTACTAAGAAATGGGCTATCGAGTATCATCCAACAACAATGTCTAAACCTTATACATACATGGCATATACTGCTAAGAACAAAGGTGATGAAGATAAGATTGCACAAGCTTTGACTAAGCTTTGTATCGAAGATTTGACTTTCAAGTTTGTAGTGGACGATGAAAACAGACAGACATTACTTTATGGTATAGGAGATCAACAGATTGAAGTAATGGCATCTAAACTAAAGAACAAATATAAAGTTGAAATCGAGCTTCATAAACCTAGAATTGCTTTCCGCGAGACTATCAGAAGTAAATCTCAGGTTCAAGGAAAGCATAAAAAACAATCCGGTGGACACGGACAGTATGGTGACGTAATTATGGAATTTGAGCCATCAGGCGATCTTTCTACAGCTTACGAGTTTGCGGAGAGAGTAGTTGGTGGTGCTGTACCAAAGAATTACTTCCCAGCTGTTGAAAAAGGTATTCAAGAGTGTGTTAAGGCAGGACCTATGGCTGGTTATCCTGTAGTGGGAATCAAGTGTACTCTTATAGACGGTTCTTACCACCCTGTAGATTCATCTGAGATGGCATTTAAGACTGCATCGGTACTCGCATTTAAGAAAGGTTTCATGGAGGCTAATCCAGTTCTCCTAGAGCCTATTGCAGAACTTAAAGTTACATGTCCAGATGAAAATTCAGGAGACGTAATGGGAGACCTAAATAAGAGACGTGGTAGAGTTTCTAATATGACAGCTATTGAAGGCGGAAAGCAGTTTATTGAAGCTGAGGTTCCAGTATTAGAACTTTATGGATATTCCACAGCCCTTCGTCAAATCACAGGAGGTAGCGGCGAATTTGAATACGTAGTATCCAAGTACGAGCAAGCTCCAGGTGATGTTCAGGCTAAACAGATCGAGGAAAATGCAAACAGAGAAGATTAATTGAATACCAAAAATAAAGAGAATGTCATATATTTGGCATTCTCTTTTTTTAATGTGATATAATGAATAGCGATTAAATATGGAGAGATTATATAATTATGAAAAACAGATGTGTTATTGTTGGTAGCATGAATGTAGATTCAAGAATACAAGATTATTTAGAAGACAGTTTTGTTATTGCCGCTGACGGTGGCTTGTTAAACTTGGAGAAAAGTAATAAAACACCTGATTTGATTCTAGGTGATTTTGACTCGCTTGGATTTGAACCAGAGGGAGAGAATGTAATTAAATATCCTGTGAAGAAAAATGATACTGATATGATGTTGGCGGTCAAGAAAGCTATTGATTTGGGTTACAAGGAGATAGTTATTTTTGGTGGATGTGGTGGAAGACTTGATCACACTTTAGCAAACATTAATACAATGGTTTATGCGTTAGAAAAAGGCGCTAATATATCTATACTTGATTCACAAAATGATATGTATATAACTGATGATTCTTTAAGACAATCGCGTAGAGATAAAGACAATATTTCTTTGTTTGCAATTGAAGAAAAAGCGGTTGTTGATATTGAAGGAGCTAAATACAGTGGGAAAAATATAGTCATTTCAAATAACACTACACTAGGCGTAAGTAATTCTTTTGCAGATGATGAAGTAAAAATAAGTGTGGTTGAAGGAACGATTTTAGTTATTGTGAGTAATGAATAACAATTGATGATTTTATAATTGACTTTTAACATATATAGTTGTAAACTTTTTAAGAATAGAATATAGATGCTAGGGGTGCTTAAAGCTGAGATAGACGTAAGTCTTGTCCCTTATAACTTGATTAGGTTAATACCTACGTAAGGAAGCAAAACATTTTATTAAGTGTGTAATAATACCTCTAGCGATAAAATCACTGGAGGTTTTTTTATGGAATATTTGAAATTATTTGCAAAAGCGGTAGATGATGGATATGGTGGAAAAATGTATGTACCAACTACTTTGGGATATGTCGCTATTATTGCCGCCATTGTTATTGCCTTGCTTATTGCATCATCTTTAATTATAGGAAAAAGAGAAAAGAAGGTTTCTGCCAAACAATTAGCAGTATCGGCTATCTGTGTAGCACTAGCTTTTTTAACATCAAATATTAAACTGTTTAGTTTTCCTTTTGGTGGATCAGTTACATTGCTTAGCATGCTTTTCATTTGTGTTATAGGATATTGGTATGGCTTTGGCGCGGGTATTTTGACTGGTGTTGCATATGGATTTTTGCAAATGATTGTTGATCCATATGTTTTGACTTTGCCACAGTTATTGGTTGACTATCCACTTGCGTTTGGTGCCTTAGGTTTATCGGGTATTGGATATCATTTTGATAAAAAACACAAGTATGGTGGTTTGCTAATAGGATATATTTGTGGTGTGCTAGGAAGATATTTCTTTGCATTTATATCAGGATGGATATTCTTTGGCGAGTATGCCTGGAAAGGCTGGGGCGCAGTTGCTTACTCGTTAGCATATAACGGAGCATACTTAGGAGCAGAAGCTGCAATAACTATTGTAATCATTGCAATTCCGTATGTACAAAGAGCTTTTAAAAATGTAAAAGCAATTATTTATTAATATTTTTGAAATTGAACACACGTTATAAACACGTGTGTTCTATTTATTTCTTTTCTTTAATTATTAGGTGTTTTAGTGTATAATATAGCGGTATGCGTAATCCTATAAATAACATTAAAAATCCAAGAGTTAAAAGCATTTTAATTACAATTCTAGAGATTTTAGTGGTCGCTGGAATTATTTTTGGTGTTTTGATGTTTATCTATAGTAAAGTCAACAAAGAAGCCGATAAAACTAGCGGAATTGCTAAGCAAGAAGAGAGTACGGTTTCGAAGAAGTCGACCAAATATTTGCTAGCTGTTGGCCAAAAGCAAAACGCGGTTATTGTATACAAGTACACTGACAATATTAATGCTAAATCATTTGTTAAAGCATTTAAGGCATCTGTCGGCAAGAAAGTTAAGGCTGGAACTTACAAGACAATGAGCACTTACAATTGGATGAAGACAAATGGTTCATGGCATCAATACAATACAACTTATGCTAAGGGCGGATATATTCAGAGTGTTGCTTATAAGGATAAGTATCCAAATACTTTGAAGAGGACTTCGTATAAGGCGTTAGGTTTTGAGAAACATAAAGACAATTGCATTTGGCTGTCATGTAATGAGGCGCAATGGGTTTGCAAGAATGCGTATAGGATCACAGTTCAAGTTGAGTCAAGTGTTGTGATGCCTAAAACATATTCTTTTGCACCTAAGCTTGTGGATGCATGTGGTTGGGATCCAACAGATCCAAACAAAAACAATCCATATAAAAAGCAGAAGAACAACGCGATTACATTTGGATTAAAGACTGTGACTATCGAGAAAGGTCATAAAGTAAATTACCTAGACAATATTATTGCTAAAGACGCTAAAGGAAATGTGGTAACTAAGAACCTTAAGTACAAAAAGATTAAGAAGTCTAAGGTTGCTACTTACAAGGTTCAATATAAATATAAAAACTTGAGTGGTGTTCAAAAGATTAAAGTTGTAGACACAACACCGCCAAAGGTTACGATTGCAAATCAGAAGTTTAAATTCTACCTGAAGAGTCTGGACAAGAAAGATGTAATTAAGCAGAAGAACATAGACAAGATTAAAGAGATGGTACGTAAGGCTGCATCAGTAAATGAACCAGATTGCGTAATTACAGTTCAAACCATCGACAAAGAAGACTTGAACGAAGGCGATGTGTCAGTGGTTGTTAAGGCTAAAGATAAGTCGGGCAACGTGGGAGCAGCACAGACCTTTGTGAAGGTCAAAGTTAAAGAGGTTAAGGTTAAGAAATTTAAGTTCCCTAGCCAAAAGAAAAAGAAGAAAAAAGTAGTTAAGAAAAAACACAAAAAGAAAAAGACTAAAAAGAAGAAAAAGAAAAAACAAGTTGAGACAGAGACGGTTATCGAGGAATAACTAGGAGGAATTATGTCAGATACATACAACCATAAAGAAGTCGAGAAAAAATGGCAGAAATATTGGGAAGAGAACGAGACATTCAAAACTGATGTCTGGGATTTTAGCAAGCCTAAATATTATGCGCTTGATATGTTCCCTTATCCATCAGGAGTAGGTCTACACGCTGGACATCCAGAAGGATACACAGCTACTGATATTATGTCTAGAATGAAGAGAATGCAGGGCTACAACGTCCTTCACCCAATGGGATATGATTCATTTGGACTTCCTGCTGAGCAGTATGCTGTAACAACAGGAAATCATCCAGATGGTTTTACACAGGAAAACATAAAAGTATTTTCAAAGCAACTTAAAGAACTTGGCTTTGACTATGACTGGTCAAAGATGATAGCAACTTCTGATCCAAAGTATTACAAATGGACTCAGTGGATTTTTAAGAAACTTTATGAAGCAGGATATGCAAAGTATATTGATATGCCAGTTAACTGGTGTGAGGAACTTGGAACAGTTCTTTCAAACGACGAAGTTATTGACGGCAAGTCAGAGCGTGGTGGATTCCCAGTAGTTCGTAAGAACATGAAGCAGTGGGTTATCGATCAGCCTGCATTTGCTGAGAAGTTATTAGAAGGTCTCGAGGAAATTGATTGGCCAGAGTCTACAAAAGAAATTCAGAGAAACTGGATTGGTAAATCTGAAGGTGTGGAAGTAGACTTTGAAATTGTTGGCGGTGGCAAGTTCTCAATCTTTACAACTTGTATTGAGACGATTTACGGTATCACATTTATGGTACTTGCTCCCGAAGGAGACATCGTCAAAGGCTTAATGGACAGAGTTGAAAACAAAGAGGAAGTTCAAGCCTATATCGACGAGACAATGAAGAAGAGCGATATGGACAGAACTGAACTTAATAAGACAAAGTCTGGTTGCAAACTAGAAGGACTATCATGTATCAACCCAGTCAACGGCAAAGAAGTTCCATTATTCATCGGTGACTTCGTACTTGCAAGTTACGGTACTGGTGCGGTTATGGCCGTTCCTTCTCACGACCAAAGAGACTTTGAGTATGCCGAAGCTCACGGCATTGATATGATTCAAGTTATTGGCGGTGGCGATTGCACTGAGCATGCATTTGAAAAAGAAGACTACCTTGGAAAAGGTTGCAAGTTAATGAACTCAGATGAGTTTGACGGAATGACTGTGGAAGAGGCAAAACCTGCTATCACAGAAAAACTAGTTAAACTTGGAGTTGGTAGAGAAAAAGTAAACTATAAGTTTAGAGAATGGATTTTTGCAAGACAAAGATATTGGGGTGAACCAGTACCTTGTGTGTTCAAAGAAGATGGCGAGATTTACGTATTGCCTGACGATGAACTTCCATTAGTTCTTCCTAAACTTGATGACTATAAAGGAAAGAATGGAAAGGCTCCACTTGATAATGCGACTGAGTGGAAGCAGTATGATAAGAATGGCGTGAAGGGAACTCGTGAGACTTCAACTATGCCCGGTTCAGCTGGATCATCTTGGTATTACTTCAGATACATTGACCCACACAATGATGATGAGTTTGCAAACTATGAGTTGTTGAAACACTGGTTGCCAGTTGACCTTTATGTTGGTGGGCCAGAGCATGCAGTAGGTCACTTGCTATACTCAAGAATCTGGAATAGATTCCTTTATGATGAAGGCCTATCACCAGTCAAAGAGCCATTCAAGAAATTAGTTCACCAGGGAATGATCTTGGGAGAGAACGGTGTTAAGATGGGTAAACGTTTCCCTGAATTTGTAATTGACCCTAGTGATATTGTTGATGAGTTTGGCGCAGACACACTTAGACTTTATGAAATGTTTATGGGACCACTTGAGGTTTCAAAGCCATGGAACTCAAACAACGTAGTTGGTGCAAAGAGATTTATAAACAGAGTTTGGACTTTCTTTACAAATCCAGAAAATATAACAGATGAAAACGATGACTCACTTACAAAGGTTTATCATCAGACAGTTAAGAAGGTTACTGAGGACTTTGAAGCGCTCGCTTACAATACAGCCATCAGTCAGATGATGATTTTTGTAAACGAAGTGTACAAAGTTGGTAAATGTCCAAGAGAGTATGCTGAAAACTTGATCAAGATGTTCTCGTGTATTTGCCCTCACGTGAGTGAAGAGATTTGGCAGAGAATGGGACACGATGACACAATTGCATTCGAGAAGTGGCCAGAGTTTGACGAATCAAAGATAGTGGAAGACACTGTCGAGATTGCGGTTCAGATTAATGGTAAGACTAAGGCTGTTATAGAGATTGCAAAAGACGCAGAAAAAGATGACGCACTAGCACAAGGTAAAGAGGCGGTTAACATTAACGGTGACATCGTCAAAGAAATCTATGTGCCAGGCAGAATTATAAACTTTGTTGTTAAATAAGTTGTTGAGGTTAGAGTTTAGGAGGAATTATGGAAAAGATACAAATGACTACGCCATTGGTTGAGATGGATGGCGACGAAATGACAAGAATTGTATGGAAGATGATTAAGGATGAATTGTTACTTCCTTTTATCGACCTAAAGACTGAATACTATGACCTAGGTTTGGAATACAGAAATGAGACTAACGATCAGGTTACTTTTGATTCTGCAGAAGCTACAAAGAAATATGGCGTAGCTGTTAAGTGTGCAACTATCACACCAAACGCTGCTAGAATGGATGAGTATGATCTTAAAGAAATGTGGAAGAGTCCTAACGGAACTATCAGAGCGATTCTAGACGGTACAGTGTTTAGAGCGCCAATCGTTGTTAAGGGAATTGAGCCATATGTTTCAAATTGGACAAAGCCTATTACAATCGCTCGTCACGCTTACGGTGATGTTTACAAGGGCGTTGAGATGAAGGTGCCAGGAAAAGGTAAAGCAGAATTAGTATTTACTGCTGAAGATGGTACTGAAATGAGAGAAACTATCCATGACTTTGACGGAAAAGGTATTGTTCAAGGTATGCATAACTTAGATGATTCAATCACAAGTTTTGCAAAGAGTTGTTTCAACTATGCGTTAGAGACAAAGCAAGACCTATGGTTCTCAACAAAGGATACAATCTCTAAAAAGTATGATCACACATTTAAAGATATATTCCAGGATATTTATGATGCTGAGTATGCTGATAAGTTTGAGGCGGCTGGCATCGAATACTTCTATACATTGATTGACGATGCAGTGGCAAGAGTAGTTAGATCAGATGGCGGATACATTTGGGCATGTAAGAACTACGATGGTGATGTAATGTCAGATATGATTGCTACAGCATTCGGTTCACTTTCAATGATGACTTCAGTCCTAGTTTCTCCAGAAGGAAACTACGAATACGAAGCAGCACACGGAACAGTTCAAAGACACTACTACAAATACTTAAAGGGTGAGGAGACATCAACTAACCCAATCGCAACTATCTTTGCTTGGACTGGTGCTCTAAGAAAACGTGGTGACTTAGATGGGATAGAAGACCTTAAGGTATTTGCTGATAAGCTAGAGGAAGCTTGTATTAAGACAATCGAGAATGGCGAGATGACTGGTGACCTTTATTTAATCTCAACACTAGAGAATAAGAAGAAGTTAAATACTGAAGAGTTTATTAAAGCAATTAGATCTACATTAGATGGTTTAATGTAATAACGATTATTATATGTTTAAAACGTCAGGCAAAAGCCTGGCGTTTTTGTTTATACAAATCAAAAAAATAATGGTAAAATAATATTACTTGAATTACAGGAGGGACAAAACAATGAAAAAGAAATTATTATTAATGGCAGTTATTTGCGCTTTGGTTGTTACTTGTTGTGCATGTGGTTGTAATTCAGAAAAGGAGTCTGACACAAAGACAACAACTGTGACTGCTAAGAAAGAAACTGAAAAGTCAGCAACTAAGAAAACGAAAAAGAAAAGTAATAAGAACAAAGTATTAGTGGCATATTTTTCATGCACTGGAAATACGGCTAAAGTTGCTAAACAGGTGAAGAGTGCAACTGGTGGTAAACTGTTTGAGATTAAACCAGAAAAGAAATACACAAAAGCAGATACTGAATACAACAATGAAAAGTGTAGAGCTTACAAAGAGCAACATAACTCTAAAGTAAGACCAAAGGTTAAAAGTAAAGTTAAAGATATTAGTAAGTATGATGTTATTTTTGTAGGTCATCCAATTTGGTATGGCCAGGAACCAAGAATTATAAATACATTCTTAGAATCATATAATCTTAAAGGTAAAAAGGTTGTTACATTCTGTACGAGTGAAGGTAGTGGAATTTCCGGAAGTGAAAAAGGAATTAAAAAAACTGCTAAAGGTGCAAAGGTAACAATAGGAAAAGATTTTACAGGTACATCTATGAGCAAAATAAGAAAATGGGCATTAAAGTATACTAAATAGACTGAGCATTTAAAAGTACAATATATTAATACAATAAAAAAGGACATCTATTGATGTCCTTTTTGTTTATTTAATTATTGTTCCAACTTTTTCTTCAATACCATCTAATGCCTTATCTAGATTTGTAATAATTGCTTTTCGTCCGTCTTTAGCAAGTACAAATGATAGTGAAGCATCAATCTTTGGTAGAGATGTTACTGGATCAAAGTATCCGTCATCAATCAATTTCTTGGCATCTTCTTTTGAAATTTCTTTAACTTCAACTTGTTTGCCATCTTTATCGTATGTTAGATAATCACTTGATGTAAGAATCATAAGAGCAGAAGCATCTAACATATCTGCCATCTTAGCTGCTGTGTAATCTTTTTCGATAATAGCACTAGCACCTTTAAGAGCAGTTCTTTGTTCCAAAACTGGAATTCCGCCGCCACCTGCAGCTATAACTACTTGATGCGCATCAGATAATGTTTTAATAGCATCTATTTCATATATATCTACTGGGCGAGGACTAGCGATGATTCTTCTGTATCCTTCGTCGCCCTCTTCGTATTCTACATAGTTTCCTTTTTCACGCTCATGGTCAGCTTCATCTTTTGTCATAAGACGTCCAATCATCTTTGTTGGATTGTTGAAAGCCTTGTCAAAAGGATCAACCTTAACTTGAGTGATGATAGAAGAGACAGTCTTATAAATTCCTCTTCCTAGAAGTTCGCTCCTAATAGCGTTCTGTAAGTCATATCCAATATAGCCCTGACTCATAGCACCGCAGATTGACATTGGGGCAACAGTGCGATTTTCATCTAATCTAGAATACTCTGTCATAGCAGTTTGAATCATTCCAACTTGAGGACCATTACTGTGAGTAACAACCACATCGTATTTAGCCTCAACCAAATCTGCGATAGCTTTCGCTGCAGCCTTAACTCTTTCGTGTTGTTTTGGGAATGACTCTGAGAATGCGTTTCTACCTAGAGCCACAACTATTTTTTTATTTTCCATAATAATCTCCTAAAAAATATTCTAGAAGTATTTTAATATTTTAAAGGACTAAATGCAATAAAAAGAGCAGAATAAACCGCGAAAAATAATGGCAAAACTAAATATTACAAACTTTGTGAAGAATTTGACAATCTACCTTAAAATGACTATAATATTCATAGTTTTTGGAAACTTTTTGGAGGAAATTATGAACAAGATTTCAGAGGCAGTAATATCAAGACTTCCTAGATATCATAGATATTTGGGTGAGCTTTTATCTCAGGACGTTGAGCGCGTTTCATCTGAGGAATTAAGTCGTCTTATGAATGTTACAGCGTCACAAATTAGACAGGATTTTAATAATTTTGGCGGTTTCGGTCAGCAGGGCTACGGTTATAACGTTCAGTTCCTATATGACGAAATCGGTAAATTATTAGGCTTAGATAAGCCTCATAAAATGGTAATTGTAGGTGCAGGTAACCTTGGTCGTGCGATTGCGAACTATGGTAACTTCAAGAACCGTGGTTTCGAGATTACTGCGCTTTTTGACGAGAACCCAGCACTTGTAGGTATGAAAACTGCACAGGGTGTAGTTATGGATATTGAAAGTATTTTCGACTACGTCAAAGAAAACCAAGTAGATATCGTTGCACTTTGTCTTCCGAAAGAACCAGCCACAGAGATTGCAGAAAAGCTAGTTGTTTGTGGTGTGAAAGCATTTTGGAATTTTGCACATACTGATCTTAAGTTTGCAGAAGACGTTCAAGTTGAAAACGTGCATTTATCAGAAAGCTTGATGAAGCTTTGTTATAAAATAAAAGAGAATAAATAGGAGACTATTATGGAATACATTGTTTCAGGTAGTGATATGAAAAAGGTCGATGAGTACGCAATAAAGCGCTTGGGAATTCCTTCAATGGTATTGATGGAGAGAGCTGCTTTGTCTGTAGTCGACCTCATTTTATGTAATGAACCAAAAGATAAAAAGATTTTAGTAGTGTCAGGCGTTGGAAACAACGGAGCTGACGGTGTGGCAATTGCTCGTATTTTGTCCCTCAAAGGATATGATGTGACAATTTATGTTTGCGGTGTTAAGTCTAGTGCATCAGAAGAGTTTTTAGCACAGCTTGATATTGCTAAGAAGTTAAAGATAAAGATCGTTCGTGAGATGGTTAAAGCCGATGTTATTGTTGATGCAATCTTTGGCGTGGGTGTTTCAAGAAACGTAATCGGAATTCAAGGAAAAGCAATTAAGTTGATTAATAAATCTAGAGCAACTGTTTACTCGGTTGATTTACCATCAGGTATCAATGCCGACACCGGCGAAGTAATGGGTGTAGCAGTTGAAGCTGATTACACTGTAGCAATTGGTTGCCAGAAGATTGGAAACGCAATGTATCCAGGAACTGACAACTGTGGTGAAATTTCAGTTGGCGATATTGGTTATCCAGTTGATGCATATGATAGATGTAAGCATGTTGCTAAGTATGTTGATAACTATGATTTGTCACTCATTCCAGTTCGACCAAACTATTCATTCAAAGGAAGTTTTGGAAAAGTATTAATCATTGCTGGAAATGATGAGATGGCTGGCGCAGCTGCAATGTGTGGAATGTCTGCATACAGAGTGGGTGCAGGATTGGTAAGAATATTTACTGATCAGGAAAACAAAGAAGTGATTCAGAAACTTGTTCCTGAGGCAGTGTTGAATGTATATGATTCAGAAGAGTTTGATGTTAAATCATTAGAGGCATCAATTGCTTGGGCAGATGTTATTGCGATTGGTCCAGGACTTGGACTTGGAAATATCCAAGATGTAATGGTTGAGAAAGTTTTGGATTCAAAGAAACCTTGTGTTGTTGATGCTGATGCAATTAATACAATTGCTAAAAACAGAAACTTATATAAGAAGTTACATGCAGAAGTTATTATGACTCCACATCTTGGTGAGATGTCTAGACTTACAAAGAAAGGCGTGGATGAGATAAAAGCAAATATCTTTGAAGCGGCCAAGAATGCTCACAAGAAAACTTTTGCAAATTATGTTTTGAAAGATGCTAGAACAGTTGTTGCTTCAGGCGATGATTTGTTTGTAAATATGACTGGTAACAATGGAATGGCAACAGCAGGAAGCGGAGATGTCTTGACTGGAATTATTGTTGGACTACTTGGGATTGGCGTGGACTTTAACGCGGCCGCAGTTTTGGGACCATACATCCATGGTTATGCAGGTGATAAGGCTGCCGAGAGAGTGACAAAGACATCTCTTATGGCAAGTGATATAATAGAAGAGCTTACGACTATATTTAAACAATAGGAGAAAGTTATGAATTTGGATAAGTATTTTAGATGTTATGCAAAAATTGATTTAGATAACATCAGAAAAAATGCTGAAAACTTAAAAGCGAAATTGAAAGATGACACAGGTATGCTTGGTGTTATTAAGACTGATGCATACGGTCATGGAGCTGTGCCTGTTGCAAAGGCAATTGACAATATTTGTTCTGGCTTTGCAGTGGCGACAGCATATGAGGCGCATAACTTGAGAGCGCACGGAATTGATAAACCGATATTCTTACTTGGTTACTCAACAGAGTATGACTTTGATGTGATATTGGAAGATGATTTAATTCCTTGTGTTTCTGGAATCGAGCGCGCCAAAGTATTATCAGATTATGCGAAAGATGCTGGCAAAACTGTAAAACTAAACGTGGCAGTTGATACTGGTATGGGCAGAATCGGATACAAACCAAACGAAACTTCAGCTGATGAGATCATAGAGATTTCAAAGCTAGATAACATAGAAGTATATTCAATGTTTACACACTTTGCTAAAGCAGACTATAAAGACAAAGCAGATGCAGATAAACAGTTAGCAGAGTTTGATGTATTTATAAAACTACTTGAGAGTAAAGGTTTGAACGTTCCAGTTTATCAATGCGCTAACTCAGCAGCGATAATGGAAATGCCTGAGACATCAATGTCTTTGTCGAGGGCGGGCATTGCACTATATGGACTTTACCCATCAGATGAGATGGATAAGGAAAACGTTGAACTTTTCCCGGCGATGAGTCTTTACAGTCACATTATTTTTGTGAAGGATGTGCCAGAGGGAACTGGAATTAGTTACGGAAGCACATTTGTGACAGACAAGCCAATGAAGATTGCGACTATCCCTGTTGGTTACGGGGATGGTTATCCAAGACTTCTAAGCGGCAAGGGCTCTGTGATTGTTAAGGGTCACAAGGTTCCGATTCTTGGACGCGTTTGCATGGATCAGTTTATGGTTGATGTGACTGGACTAGATGTTGCCGAGGGCGACTTGGTTACGCTGATGGGAACTGACGGCGATGAAACAATAAGCGCTGATGATATTGCAAATATTGTTGGTACTATAAACTACGAGATTGTGTGCGACGTTGGAAAGAGAGTTCCAAGAGTTTACATTCAAGATGGAAAGATAATCGGTAGCAAAGACTACTATGACGATAAATACGAAATATAGGAGGATGACATGTCAGGACATTCAAAATTTGCGAATATAAAACATAAGAAAGAAAAGAACGATGCTGCTAAGGGCAAGATGTTTACTATTATCGGTAAGGAAATTGCGGTAGCCGTGAAAGAAGGCGGTGCAGATCCAGATAATAACAGTAAACTTCGTGACGTAATCGCTAAAGCTAAGGCAAACAATATGCCTAACGATACAATCGAGCGCGGAATCAAGAAGGCTGCCGGAAATATGGAAGCAGTTAACTACGAAACTGTCCGCTACGAAGGCTACGGCCCAAACGGAACAGCGATTATTGTTGATGCTCTTACAGATAACAGAAATAGAACTGCAGCCAATGTTAAGGCTTGCTTTACTAAGGGTGATGGAAACGTTGGTACGCAGGGGTGTGTATCATTTATGTTTGACACAAAGGGTCAGATTATCATCGCTAAAGAAGAATGTGATTTGGATGCAGACGAACTTATGATGATGGCACTAGATGCTGGCGCTGAAGATATTATTGAAGAAGACGATTCATTTGAAGTTATCACAGCTCCAAATGATTTCAGTGCAGTAAGAGAAGCACTTGAAAAAGAAGGCATTAAAATGGCTGAGGCAGAAGTTACAATGATTCCTCAAAACTATGTTGAGTTAACAGATGAAGAATCAATTAAGAAGATAAATGTTATTTTGGACAGACTAGATGAAGACGAGGATGTTCAAAAGGTATACCACAATTGGGATGAATAATGAATACAGTATTATTTGATTTAGACGGCACATTACTTCCAATCGATATGAAAGAATTTATCGATACATATATGGAATTGTTGGGTGGATTTTTGAAAGTTAAAGGCGAGAATCCAGACGACATTATTCCATCTATTTGGAAAGCCACAGGAGCCATGATTGAGAATGGTGGACTAATAACAAATGAAGAAATGTTTTGGAGAGTATTGATGGAAGACTTGGAATCTAAAGATGAAAAGTATGACAAGAAATTCCAAAGACGTTTTCAAAAATATTTGGACAAGTTCTATACTGGCGATTTCCAGATGATTAGATATATGGTTAGACCTAGCCAGGAATGCCACGACGCATTTGAGATGCTAAAAGACAAAGGCTATAGGGTGGTTCTTGCGACAAGTCCTGTATTTCCAGAGATCGCAGTTAAAGAAAGATTGTCATGGCTTGGTTTAAAACTTAAAGACTTTGACTATGTTACAACATACGAAAACTCTTGCTATACAAAGCCGAATTTAAAGTATTACGAGCACATAATGAAAATAATGGACAAAGACCCAGGTGACTGCATAATGGTTGGAAATGACGTGAAAGAAGATATGTGCGCCGCAGAACTTGGAATAGATGTGTTCTTGATTGAAGACTATATGCTAAATCCAGACAATGATGACACATCAATGTATAAGAGTGGAAACTGGTCACAATTCTTAGAGTTTGCAGACAGTTTACCAAAACTAAATTAAGACATAAAAAAATCAGCTATCAATTGATAGCTGATTTTATATTATTCAGTTTTTTCTTCAACTTCCTCTTCGTATTCGTATTCTTCGTCGAAGGCTTCATCGTCTTCATAAATCTTTGTGTAATAACCTTCAGTGAGCAAATCAATCAATCCCTCATCCACATCCTCGAACTGATGCATCAAAAGGTTTTTGATTTTCTCAGCACGGGAGAAGTAAAGAATCTCATATTTTTCATTTGTATTTAATCCCGAATCTATAATGTCTTGAGTCAAATTATCTTTAGCCCAAGCATCGATCTCAGCAATCTTTTCGTTCTCAACTTCAGCCTCAGCCTTTAACCTGTTGGCTTTAACAAATGAGTAAATTCCACCGATAGCAAAAGTGATAAAAACAATACTCATGATCGAATAGAATAACCAAGCGGTAGTCTCATTAAATGGAAGGTTGATTACCTTTGTCAAAGATAGAATGACAAAAATGATTCCTAGCATTCCAACGATTAACATTGTGAAAGCAGATGAACGAACGTCGTCGTATTTATCTTCTTTTTTCACGTAGGTGTTATCGCCACCGCCAAAGAAACTATCTTCCTCTGGATCTAACAATTCCTCAGTAGGATTTTCGGCATTCAATTCCTCAGTTTTATCCTCTAAAATTTCTTCATTTAAATTTTCATTATTTAGATTATCCATAATAATCCTCCGTACAATTCTCTAGACACAATTATATAATAATAAAGATTAACAAGCAATTATATGTTATAATTCACACCGAGGTAACAAAATGAAAATTACAATTATTTCTGTTGGAAAAATTAAAGATAAGTATTTCACTGATGCAATTGATGAGTATTCGAAAAGATTGTCTAAGTATTGTAAGCTAAACATCATTGAGGTGAAGGATGAAAAGACTAAAGAGAATGCATCCGTCACCGAGGAAGACATTGTAAAAGAGACAGAAGGTAAAAGAATACTTGAAAAGATTTCGGATTCGTCAAAGGTGATTGCACTTGCAATAGAAGGTGTAGAGTACGATTCAATTGAGCTAGCAAAACAATTGGAAAGCTATAGAGTTAGTGGAACTAGTGATTTAACTTTTATTATTGGTGGATCATTAGGACTTCACAAAACTGTATTGGATAGGGCCGATTTGAAGTTAAGTTTTTCAAAGATGACTTTCCCACATCAGTTGATGAGGGTTATATTGTTAGAACAGATTTACAGGTCTTTTAGAATAATAAATAATGAACCATATCATAAATAAAAAGCTGAGGTAAAAACCTCAGCTTTAATTTTTATTTTTTGCTTCTTAGTGGGCCGTAGTACATAACTCCAGGCTTCAATTTCTTTCCGTAGATTTGGTAAAGCTCTGAAACTGTAACTAGCTCATAGTTATTTTTCTTTAGTTTTGGAAGAGCCTTAATGAATCCTTCTACAGATGTTTTATGAATGTCGTGAAGGAGTACAACATCCCATTTTCCAGACTGTCTCAAAATACTCTTAGCAACATACTTTGTTTTCTTATGTTTCCAGTCTAGAGTATCAACTGTCCAATAAATCATTGGCACGCCAGCGTTCTTAGAAACTGTCTTGTTATAGTTTCCGTATGGTGGACGTAGAAGAGTAGGATAAACACCAATTGTATCTTTGATAGCTTTCTTACCTTTTCTAATTTCACTCCTAATTGTGCTCTTAGAGCACTTCTTCAAATTCTTATGAGCATAAGTATGAGTTCCGATTTCCATTCCGTTTGCATGAGCATACTTGAGAGCATCTCTGTGCTTTTCAACACTTCGTCCGAGTGCGAAGAATGTAGCCTTTGAATCATACTTCTTCAAAGCATTAACAAGTTTCTTTGTATAAATGCCAGGGCCATCGTCAAATGTGAAAGCAATATACTTAGTTGGTGTAATATTCAACTTAACAGTAGCTTTCTTACCTGAGAATTTTGATTTGATAGTAATGTAAGCAGTACCATTTGACTGACCTTTAACGACACCTTTACTACTTACCTTAGCAATCTTGTTGTTTGAACTTGACCACTCGATAGGCTCAGTAGTGTAAGTTTTATTTCCAGTAAACTTGATAGCTGGCTCGAGTTTACGCTTATCGTCGATATTCATCTTAATAACACTTTGTGGGAAAGAAATGCTGCTTACTTTATTGTAAGGATGTCTAACAATAACTTTACATCTAACGACAACATCTTTTGACTTCGACGAACAAAGTACATAAGTGGTACCGTTAGAAACAGCAGTAATAATTCCCTTTTGATCTATTTTGGCAATGCTTTTATCATCGCTAGACCAAATATGACTTTCTAAGCCTTCTGAATCGCTTTTGTAAGAAACCTTCGCCGAAATGACAGTCTTCTTGCCAGCAGTAAGATTTACATTGTTTTTACTTAAAACAATAGACTTTATATGATTAATAGTCTCTGAACTTTTAATGCTATTTTCGTATGGGAAAAAAGTCACAACTAGTGCGACTATTATAATTATTGAAATTATTGTTTTCTTACGAAAAGACATAGGTTTCTCCTTGTTAAAATCGACTAAAAGTATATCACAAAAAGTCGCTATATTCAATTTTAATAAGATTGTAAAAATAGGGGCATTTTGTTATAATATCTATTGGAAAATTTATACCCTAGGAGGTTGTAAATATGGATGTAAAAAACTCACATGTAATATCTGATGTACCCGATTTAGGCGCTGTATATGTGACTGAAAGCGTATTAGGTGTGATATCAGCTATAGCTGCTTTAGAAGTAGACGGGGTGTTTGCAATGGCAGGTGGAATTACCCCAGAAATGGTTACAAAGACAAGCATGAAAAAACTTGCAAAAAGTGTTCATGTAGATGTTGATGAAAATCAATGTAGCATAAGCTTAAAACTTGTTATAAAAATGAACGAAAATATTATTAAAATTTCGAAGAAAGTTCAAGACAAAGTTAAACAGTCCGTTGAAAATATGACATGCTTAGATGTAGTTAATGTAGATGTTAACATTGCTAGCGTAGGTGAATAGAGAGTTATAAGGGTGTCTTAAATAGACACCCTTTCTTGCATTTTATGATACTAATAAAAATGCAGATATATTATGTTTATGCATCATTTTATGCATTAAGTGGAGGAATGATGAAACGAAGCGAGATTCGTGAAAATATCTTAAAACTTTTATACTTAGACGATTTTCACGACACAGAAGAATTGAATACTCAGTTTTCATTATATTTTGATGGCAAAAAAGGATTCAGCAAAGAAGACCAGGAATACATTATCAATAAGGCTAATGATATCTTGGCCCACAAAGATGAAATCGACAAAGAAATCGAATCCGTCTCAAACAAGTGGAAAGTGGATCGTATGGACAAGGTAGATAAAGCTATCTTGAGACTTGCCTATTATGAAATCAAAATGGATGAAGAAATTCCAGACAGAGTTGCGGTTAATGAGGCAGTGGAATTGTCTAAGAAGTATTCGTCGGATGCTTCGCCTAAATTCATCAATGGAATTCTTTCAAACTTTGTATCGGAGTAAAAATGGAACAATCTGTTTATTCGGTTAAACAATTAAATAGTTATATAAAAAATACTTTGGAAAACGACCCGTTCCTTAAAAACCTAACCGTCCAAGGCGAAGTAGGTAATTGCAACTACAACAGAAGTGGTCACGTGTATTTTACTATTAAAGAAAATACTGATGTAATCAACTGTGTTATGTGGAAAGGGAACGTTGCTAAGTTAAAGTTTAAGATTGAACCTGGTCAACAAATCGTGGTTAAAGGTTATGTTGGCGTTTATGAAGCGCAAGGTAAATATCAGTTGTACGCAAACGAAGTTGAGCCAGCTGGACTTGGTGATTTGTATAAAAAGTACGAGAAATTAAAGGCAGAACTTGAAGAACGTGGTCTTTTCTCTGATATGTATAAGAAACCAATCCCTAAGTATTCACTAAAGATTGGTGTTGCCACATCAGAAACTGGCGCAGTTATCAACGACATTATAAATGTTTCGAGCAGACGTAATCCTTATGTACAGATTTATTTAAAGCCAACTATGGTTCAAGGCGAACTTGCTGCACAGTCAATTGTAAATAGTATTAAGTATTTAGATGAGCAAGACTTAGATGTGATTATTATTGGACGAGGTGGTGGATCGTTAGAAGATTTATGGTGCTTTAACGAGGAGATAGTTGCTCAAGCAATATTCGATTGCCAGACGCCTATCATATCAGCCGTTGGACATGAAACAGATTTTTCTATTTCAGATTTTGTGGCAGACTTAAGAGCTCCAACACCTTCGGCGGCGGCAGAGATTGCGGTGTTTGAATATGACGAGTTTATAAATACTCTTGAGAGATACAAGCTAACTTTTAGAAATCAGATTGATGTAAAACTTGAGAGTTACAAAAATAGGGTTGAGGTTTATGAGTCAAAGATTGAGAAGCACAGCCCAATGGCAAAACTCACGACATACAAACAATTGATTTCAGAGTATAGGGATAAGCTTTCATATAACTTTAATGACAAGTTTGCAGAAGCAAAAAGAATGATCCCTGATTACAAGAACAATTTGAAAAATTACTTTAACGATAAGTTTTTGAGAAGAAAACATACGTTGCAGTTGTTTATAGAAAAGCTAGAAGGTTTATCGCCGCTTGAAAAAATTAGCAGAGGTTTTGCTTATGTGAGCGGGGCAGATGGACCTATAGTTTCCACAAAGGATGTGGACGTGGGAGATGATATTTCTTTAATCATCAAAGATGGAAAAATAGATGCGAAAGTATCTGGAAAACAGGATGGTGAGATTTATGGCAAAGAATAATATTGAAGATAACTTCAAAGAGTTAGATGAAATTTTAGAGAAGATGCAAGATGAAGACGTGTCTTTGGACGAGTCTTTTGAGATGTACAAAAAAGGCATCGAGATTGTAAAAGATAGCAATGAGCAAATCGAAAAGATTGAGAAGCAAATTGAAGTGTTAGAAGAGGAGTCTGATGATGAATAATTTTGATGCTGTTTTCTCGAGTGAGAAAGATGCAGTAGAAGAAATTATATATGGATATTGTCCAGACGAGTTTGGCAAACAGAGTCTCATTTTTGAGGCTATGAATTACAGTGTGAAAGCTGGCGGAAAAAGACTTCGTCCAATTTTGATGCTAGAGACTTTCAAGCTCTTTGGCGAGGACGAGGAATTGGTATATCCTTTTATGGCAGCGATTGAATTTATTCACACTTACTCATTGGTGCATGATGATTTGCCTGCTATGGATGATGACGAGTTTAGACGCGGCCAGAAAACCACGCATGCTAAGTATGGCGAAGACATTGGAGTTTTGGCTGGCGATGGACTTCTTAACTATGCTTATGAGGTTATGTCTGAAGCAGTTGTGAAAAATCCGTCTGCGTCAAAGGCTATGGCAGTTATTGCGAAGAAAGCTGGCTCTTATGGAATGGTTGGCGGTCAAACTGTTGATGTTATAAACGAAGGAAAGAAGTTAGATATTGAAACAATTAACTTCATTCACAATTTGAAGACAGCAGCTTTGATTGAGGCTTCGATGATGGCAGGTGCTATTTTAGGTGGAGCAACTGATGAGCAAGTTTTACAAGTTGAAAGCATTGCAAAAAATATTGGAATGGCATTTCAAATTCAGGATGATATTTTAGATGTGACAGGCGATGAAGCAAAACTTGGTAAGCCAGTTTTAAGCGATGAGAAAAATGAGAAAGATACATACATCACATTGATTGGTCTTGAAGAATCACAACAAAAAGTTAAGGATCTTTCGAACTTAGCAATTGATGGAATTAAGGCTTTGGGGGATAACGAGTTCTTAGTAACTTTGGTTGAAAAACTAATTAGTAGAGAATATTAAGGAAAAAGAAATGAGCAATTATTTAGAAGAAATCAAACAAGCAAATGACATAAAGAAGATTGACCCATCTAGATACGATGAACTAGCAAAAGAAATCCGCGAGTTCATTCTAAAAAGTGTAAGTCAGTCTGGAGGTCACTTGGCTTCTAACTTGGGAGCGGTAGAGTTAACTATAGCTTTACACGCTTTGCTTGATTTGCCAAAAGATAAAATTGTTTGGGACGTTGGACATCAGTGCTACACCCATAAAATTTTGACTGGCAGAAAAGATGATTTTTCGACTCTTCGTAACTACGAGGGACTTTCAGGTTTCCCAAAACGAAGAGAGAGCGATTGCGATTGTTTTGATACAGGACACAGTTCAACATCAATCTCTGCAGCGCTTGGTATTGCGTCCGCAAACAAGATTGATAACAAGAAAGACAAAGTTGTAGCCGTGATTGGCGATGGAGCGCTCACTGGTGGTATGGCCTTGGAAGCTCTAAACAACGTGGCTGCACTTGATAGAAACTTTGTAATTATATTGAATGATAATAACATGTCTATCTCTAAAAACGTTGGTGGTATGAGTAACTATCTCAGTAAATTTAGAGTAGGTTCAAAATATAATGGCTTTAAAGAGGCCATCGCCAAAGTCATTGGTAAGATTCCAAAGATAGGCGAAAGAATTGTCAGACGTATGAAGAGAACTAAGGACCACTTTAAGAATTTGATTATTCCTGGCGGCGGTTTCTTTGACGATCTCGGTATAACATACGTGGGACCAATCGATGGACACGACATTGAAAGTATGATGACAATTTTTAAAAAGACATTTGAGATTGATCATCCATTCTTGATTCATGTTAAGACAAAGAAGGGTTACGGTTACAAGCACGCCGAAGATGATCCATCAAGTTATCATGGAGTTTCTCCGTTTGATGTGGAAGATGGTGTAAAGAAATCTGATGCGTGCACATCATATACAGACTACTTTGCAGAAAAGATTGTTGATATAGCAGAGGAGGATAAAAACATAGTTGCAATCACAGCAGCTATGCCAGACGGAACTGGACTATCAAAGTTTGCTAAGGCATACCCTGATAGATTCTTCGATGTTGGTATTGCAGAAGAACATGCGGTTACCTTTGCAGCGGGCTTAGCATTAGAAGGAAAGAAACCATTTGTATGTATTTACTCAAGTTTCTTCCAAAGAGCATACGACCAGATATTACAGGATGTTTGTCTTCAAGATTTGCCAGTTAAATTGTTGTTTGATAGAGCTGGTTTAGTAGGACAGGACGGTGAGACTCATCAGGGTATTTTTGATATTGCATATCTATCATCAATGCCAAACATGACGATTATTGCTCCAAACTCAGATCAAGAACTTATGGATGCAATTGAATATGCGAAAGATTTTGCAAGACCAATTGCTATTAGATATTCACGTGGCGCAGCTTATCATACAGACTTCAAAGAAAATTTTGAATATGGAAAGAGTGTGGTTGTGCACAAGGGCGAAGACGTCTGCGTGATTGCAGTTGGAAATATTTACGAAGAGGCATCGAAGGCTAGACTTAAGTTTAAGGAAGAAGGGAAACGTATCACATTAGTTAATGCTAGATTTATCAAACCGCTCGATACCGAAATGATTAAAGATATGGCTTCAAAACATAAAGCTATTATCGTGGTCGAGGAAGGTATCAAGAAAGGCGGCTACGGCGAAGCAGTTGAAATTTTCATTCAAGAAAATAGTTTGGATGTTGAAGTTGAGACAATCGCTATAGAAGACCAGTTTATTGAACATGGTAAAGTTGATCAGCTACGAACTCAGATTGGTATTTCTAGCGAAGATATAATTGATAAGGTTAAGAAATATTTATAATGAAAAAACGATTAGATATTTTACTTGTTGAAAAAGGACTTGCGCCGTCTCGTGAGAAGGCAAAAGCGATTATAATGAGTGGCATTGTCTACGTCGATAATGTGAAAGAGGATAAAGCTGGTTCTAGTTTTGAGGAAGACAGCAACATTGAGGTTAGAGGTAAAACTTTAAAGTATGTAAGTCGTGGTGGTTTAAAACTAGAGAAGGCAATAGAATCCTTTGGCGTGGACGTTCAGGATAAAGTTTGTATGGACATTGGTGCTAGCACAGGTGGTTTTACAGACTGTATGCTACAGAATGGAGCGAAGAAAGTTTACTCGGTCGACGTTGGTCGCGGACAGCTCGCTTGGAAGTTGGTGACAGACGATAGAGTTGTCGTAATGGACAAGACAAACATCAGATACATCACACCAGATGATGTTGAAGACCAGATTGAGTTTGCTTCGGCGGATGTTTCGTTTATTTCTTTGACGAAGATTCTTGAACCAGTAAAAGCGATTCTGACGGATGATGCTAAGATGGTGTGTCTAATCAAACCACAGTTTGAGGCAGGCAGAGAAAAGGTTGGCAAGAAAGGCGTGGTGAGAGACAAGTCAGTGCACATTGAGGTCATTCAGATGATTGTTGATTACGTACGAAGCATTGGATTTGGAATTCTCGATTTAGATTACTCACCAGTGAAAGGACCTGAAGGAAATATTGAGTATTTAATCTATCTCCAAAACAACTTGGATTTAGATTTGGAAAAGGATATAGAGGAAGTTGTAGAAAGCTCACACGGAGAGCTAGACAAATAATAAAAGAGGTGTCGTTATGAAAAAGTTTTGTATTATAACAAACAGTAGAAAAGACAAGGATATGGCAACAGCTAAAGCTGCCAAAGAATTTTTGGAAGGTCAAGGCTGCGAAGTAAAAGTTTTTGACAATGTGGATGCTGTCACAAACGAATATGTCATGATTGATCCAAAAGAAATCCCTGAGGGTTGTGAATGTATTATGACAATTGGTGGTGATGGTACATTGCTTCACGCTGTCAAAGGACTTAATGAAGTTGACTGTGTCTTCGTCGGTCTCAACAAAGGAAATATGGGATTCTTGGCTGAGATTTCTATGGACGATATGGAAGACTCACTCAAGAAACTTCTTGATGACGATTTTAAGGTTGAAGAGAGAATGATGCTTAAGGCAACACTACTTAGAGATGGAAAAGAAGTTCAGTCAGCGGATGTTTTGAACGATGTGGTTCTTCACAGAGGTGCTGAAATTTCTGTTTCAAATTATATTGTCCATGTAAACGGCGAACTATTGAATAGATATACAGGTGATGGAATTATTGTTGCAACACCAACAGGTTCAACTGCTTACAACTATTCGGCAGGTGGACCTTTGGCTCGTCCAGATTCACATTTGATGATTATGACACCTATATGCTCACACGCTCTTGGAAGCAGAAGTATTATCTTCTCAAAGAACGATGTGCTAGAAATTGAAATTGGTGAAGACAGAAAGTATGACCAAGAAAGCAGATGCTTGTCTATGGACGGCGACGAAATTATAAAAGTGGAAGCTGGCGATGTTGTTAAGATTGAACCAGATCTTAACTCTATTAAGATTGCCAAACTTGATGACAGCAGTTTTGTTCAGTATGTACGTTCGAAAATTAAATAAGCAGGTGAATTGAATTGAAGTTAAAAAGACAGAAAAAGATTATTGAATTAATAAATAAGTACGATATCGATACACAGCAGGAGTTGGCTCAAAGACTTATTGACGAAGGCTTTGAGGTAACACAGGCAACAGTGTCTCGTGATATTCGTGAGCTTAATTTGACTAAAGTTACTGTGGACGGTAACAAGCAAAAGTATGATGTTCCAGCATCTACTATGACATCCATAAACGAAAAGTATATGGGTGTTTTGAAAGACGGAATTGTTAGCATAGAGTGTGCTGGAAACATTATCGTAATTAAAACAATATCAGGAATGGCTATGGCAGTGGGCGCTGCGCTAGACGCCGTTAATCATGAGGAGATTATCGGAACGATAGCGGGCGATGATACTTTAATGTGCGTTGTTAAAAACGCAGATAACTGCCAGGGCGTTAAAGAATACTTGGAGGACCTTATTGCATAAGGTTATTTAGAAGCACAAAGAAGGAGGAGTATGTTAGTAAATTTACATGTTAAAAACCTAGCCTTGATTAGTGAAGTCGATGTAGATTTTGACGAAGGCCTTGTTGTGCTAACCGGCGAAACTGGCGCCGGTAAATCTTTGGTTATCGGATCTGTAAATTTGGCGCTCGGAGAGAAGGCGTCAAAGGATTTGATAAGAACCGGAACTGATTATTCTCTAGTTGAACTTACTTTTAAAGTTGGCGAGTCGGTAGCTAACGCTTTAAAAGATATGGACATCTATATGGAGGATGATTCAGAAGTTGTTGTCACTCGTAAGATTAGTAAGGACAGAAGTGTGGCAAAGATTAATGGAGAGACTGTTAATCTAAAAACATTGAAGGCTGCTATGTCTTTGCTAGTTGATATTTACGGACAGCACGAACACCAGACACTTCTTTATAAGAAGAATCATTTAAGTTTTCTAGATGATTTTGCAAAGAATGACATTGGAGAACTTAAAGATAAAGTATCTGATGAGTATAAATCTTACAGAAAGATTTTGAAAGCGTTAGAAGAAATGCAGATGGATTCTTCCACGCAGGCGAAGGAAGTTGAGTTTGCAAAGTTTGAGATAAAAGAGATTGAAACTGCAAATCTGACAGAGGGTGAAGATGAAACGTTAGAGGCAGAGTTTAAGAAGATGAACAATTCTCAAAGTACGTCCCAGAGTTTGTCGGAGGCGTATGAGTGCTTGACTGCCGGCGATGTTAATGTTTCAAGTGCGCTTAGTAGAGCGATTGATGCGGTTAATAGAATTGGCATTGAGGATGAGGCGATTGAGAATATCAAGAAGTCTCTGTATGACGTTGATTCATTAGTTAATCAAACTTCAACTGACATTAATGAGTACAATAAGACGCTTGAGTATGATCCTGAGCGCGTCAAAGAAGTTGAAGATAGACTCGATACAATTAACACTTTGAAAATGAAGTATGGTCAGACGACCGAGTTGATTCTTGATTACTTGAAAGACAGACAAGACTTTGTAGATAGAATCGAGAACTACGAGGAAGAATTAGAAAAGCTAAAGGCTGATTTAAAGACATCAGAAGAATCGCTCAAAAAACTATCTAAAGATTTGTCTGCAAAACGTAAGAAGAGTGCAAAGGACTTTGAAAAGAAAGTTGTAAAGGCTCTAGAAGAATTAAACTTCCTAAGCGTAGAATTTAAAGTTGATTTCAAAGAAAAAGACCTTAGCAGTGATGGTATAGATGACATTGAGTTTATGCTATCGACTAACCCAGGTGAACCACTTAAACCTTTAGGCGATGTGGCATCGGGTGGTGAGTTATCAAGAATAATGCTTGCTATCAAATCTGTTATGGCAAATGCTGATGAAGTTGATACATTGATCTTCGACGAGATTGATGCTGGTATCAGTGGTAAGACAGCCACAGCTGTTGGTGAAAAATTAGATTTGCTTGCTAGAAAGAATCAAGTTATTTGTATTTCACATCTTAGTCAGATTGCATCAATGGCAGATAGTCACTTCTTGATTTCCAAGTCAGTTAAGGATAACAAGACCTTCAGCGAGGTCGAGAGATTGGATAGAGAATCGAGTGTGAAAGAACTTGCTAGACTTAGTGGTGGCATTGAAGATTCAGACCTTGCAATTAAGCATGCTGAGGAGCTTAAGAAGGAAGCAGAATCAAAGAAATCTTAAAAATATAGTGCAAATGTAGTATAATAAATAAAAATGTGTAAGGAGATTTTTAACTATGTCAGAGAACTACAATATGGATTTAATTCGCGATATTGAGGAATCAATCAAACGTTATAACAAAAAGCCAGATAAGGAAGTTAAAAAGAAAGATATCGTTACATTACTTCAGAAAGCTGCAGTTTTAGTGCCAGGTAAAGTGAGTACTAAGACTACATCTATGCAAGGTGAAGTGTTAGAGGGAATCGATTTCCAATTTGACGTGGTAAAAGATGATGGAAGAGCAAGACTACTTCCTGTATTTACATCTTTTGAACAGATTCCACAGGATTACCTTGATACATTTTCATTCGTAAGAATTAATTCTGGAAAGATTTATAAGTATATTGAAGAATGTGATAATATCCGCGGCATGGTTGTAAATCCATTTACTGAATATAACCTTGAGATTAAGAAAAAACAGATGAGTAAGAAGGCTAGAACTCGTGGCATTTCAAAAGCTGTTGATGATGAAAATCAAGAGGCTATTATCGTTTACGATAACAAGAAGTATCCTATCAAAAAAACTCCTTTCACAATTGGTAGAGAAGGTACAAACATTGAAATCCCAGAGAGCTATATCTCAAAGATTCATGTTGTTATTTCTTATAAAGATGGCAAGTACAGAATTGCTGACTATGATTCAACTAATGGAACTAAACTAAACGGCACAGCGCTTAGATCAAAAGTTTACTATGAAGTGCGTGACGGTTATGAAATAGAACTATCTGACAAAGAAAAATTACTTGTTTACATTAACTAATCATTTATAACTGATTGGAGATTTAAATGAAAAAGAAAATCTTATTTGCAGCATCAGAGTGTGTACCTTTTATCAAAACTGGCGGTTTGGCAGATGTAGTAGGTTCACTACCAAAATGCTTCGATAAAAATAAATATGATGTCAGAGTAATTCTTCCAAAGTACATGTGTATGGACGAAGAGTGGACAGACAAGATGGAATATGTAGATCATTTCTACATGGATTTATCTTGGAGAAATCAGTATGTTGGAATTTTGAAATTAGAACTTGATGGAGTGACATTCTACTTCGTCGACAACGAATTCTATTTCTCAGGTCCAACACCTTACAGCGACATTAGATATGATTTGGAAAAATTTGCTTTCTTCTCAAAAGCAGTTTTATCAATTCTTCCTATCATAGATTTCAGACCTGACATTATTCACTGTCACGATTGGCAGACAGGACTTATTCCTGTATATTTGCACGATTCATTTGCGTCTAATGAGTTCTTTAGAGGCATTAAATCTATAATGACAATTCACAACTTGAAGTTCCAAGGTGTTTGGGATGTTGAGACAGTTCAGGATATTGCCGGACTCTCTGACTATTACTTCACACCAGACAAGTTGAAAGACTATGATGATGGAAACTACCTAAAGGGTGGATTGGTTTATTCTGACGTACTAACAACAGTTAGTGAGACATACGCAGAAGAAATCAAAACTCCATTCTACGGCGAAGGTCTAGACGGTTTGATGCGTGCTAGATCAGATTCGTTAGTTGGTATTGTAAACGGAATTGACTACGACGAATACAACCCAGCAAAAGATGAATTGATTTTTGACAATTACGATGTAAGAACTTTCAAGAAAGAGAAAGTTAAAAATAAAGTAGCTCTTCAAAAAGAACTTGGACTAAAAGAAGATCCAGAAAAGATGATGATTGGTATGGTCGGAAGACTTACAGATCAGAAGGGTCTAGACTTAGTTGCATGTGTTCTTGAAGAAATGTGTCATGACAATGTTCAGTTTGTAGTTTTAGGAACTGGCGAAGAGAGATACGAGAACATGTTCAGACATTTTGACTGGAAGTACACAGATGACTTCTCAGCTAACATTTGTTATTCGAATGAATTATCTCACAAGATTTACGCAGCGTGTGATGCATTCCTAATGCCATCATTGTTTGAACCTTGTGGACTTAGTCAGTTGATGAGTTTAAGATATGGAACAATTCCTATCGTTCGTGAGACAGGTGGACTTAAGGATACAGTTATTCCTTATAATGAATATGAAGACACTGGTACAGGCTTCTCATTCATTAACTACAATGCACACGAGATGATGAATACAGTTAGATATGCAGAGCATATTTACTATGATAATAAGAAGTCATGGAATGCTATGGTAAGTAGAGCGATGAGAGAAGATTTCTCATGGGGAGCTTCAGCTAAGAAATATCAAAAGTTATATGACAACTTATTAAAAACTAAATAAAAAAGAAGGCGTTAGCCTTCTTTTTTTATGTTTGATATATCTGGTGATATCACCATTGAATAGTTAGTGTGGTAGATGACAAATCCAGGCATTGCACCTGCAACTTTCTTTACGTGTTTTTTTTGTATGTAATCTATCTCAACTTTATCTTGGTCGGCGCCGTTTGAGTAGTAGGCGGCTAAAGCTGCGGCTTCTTCAAAAGTTTTATCAGGAAGCTCTTGATTATTAGCTTTTACAATTACATGTGATCCAGGCATTCCCTTCGCGTGGAACCACCAATCATTACCTGTAGCAACTTTAAAAGTTAGTTCTTCGTTTTGAATATTATTTTTTCCAACAAACATATCAAATCCATCTGAAGAAACGTAGTGGAGTGGTTTGCTTTTTGTGGATTGTTTTTTCTTGTTGCGGAAACTCTTCTTGATATAACCTGTCTCTCGAAGTTCTTCCTTAATAGCCTTTAAGTCATCTTCGCTAGTTGCGATATTTAATGCATGACTGATCGATTCTAAATATTCAATCGACTGTTTTGTCTCTTTAGTTATATCAATCAAAGCATCATAAGTTCTTTTTAGTTTTGTATACTTGTTGAAATACTTCTTAGCATTTTCAATTGGTGAAAGAGTAGGATCTAGTGGAATAGATACTTCTTCGCCAGAATAAAAGTCTGTCGTTTCATATTTCTTTGAGCCCGGTTCAATATCGTATCCATAAGTAGTTAAGATATCTCCATACACTTTAAACTTTTCTTTTTTCTCTGTATCTTTTAATTGCTTTAGTTGAATGTCATATTTTTTACTTTCGCGCTCAAGAGCAGTATTAATAATTTTTCTCAAATCAGTAGACTTTTGACGAATTCTATTTGAAGCATCTTTCTTATGGTAAAACTCATTAATAAGCTGACTTATAGAATCAAAACTGACTGATTCTTGGTTTGTATAAGTCTCAAGAGGGAAAGCACAGTACTCATCCGGAACACCATCTTTCTCGTACATAATAGGATCAAACTTTTCATCCTTAATCTTATTCACAAACTCATAGAAGTGAGTCCAAAGCAAATTTTTGTCACCATCTTCAAAGGTGTTGGCACCTCTAGCTGAGTCTAACTTTGTATTGTCACATAACTCTTCTGCAATCAAAGGGCTGAAACCAGTGTAAGTAGTGTAGATTGCTTTAGATAAGTTAGTAGCTTTACCAAACACTGACTCAAAGAATTCTTCTTTAGAAGTCTCCAAAGGATTCAATTTATCTCCAGTATTAGGGATGAAGTATTCTTTGCCTGGCATCACCTGACGTACAGAGCTCATCAATGAGTTGATGTGTTTGATGCTGTCTAATATATTGTTCTCGTCATCAGTGAAAATAATATTTGAATGTTTACCCATAAGCTCAACAATCAAATGTTTAAAGCAAACATCACCAAGTTCATCTAAATGTCTGATCTTAAAGTCAATTATACGCTCCAAGCCTGGCTGAGAAATATCTTCAATAAAACCATTATTTATATGTTTTCTAAGCAACATACAAAAGTTAGGTGCCTTTAACGGGGACTGCTTGTTAGTATCGGTTAAATAAATGAGCGGAAGCGACGAATTTGCACTTATTTGCAACCTAAATTGACCATCATATGTCTTGATGGTTAGGATAAGCTCATCGCTTTCTGGCTGTGCAATTTTAGTTATGCGCCCTTGGCTTATTTTGCTTCTAAATTCGCTTGCCAAGGCGGCGACAGTACTTCCGTCAAATGCCATAAAAACCCCTTAATAATCGTCTTTTCGGACTAATTTTAGTATGTTTGCACCCCTAAGTCAACCTTGACGGTATATGCATAAAATATTATAATATTACGGAATATGTAAAGGCATAAAAGAGGGATTTTATGATTAAAAGTATGACAGGATTTGGCAGATGTGCAGTTAACAGAGATGACAGAAAAGTCTCTGTTGAAATCAAGTCTGTAAACCATAGATATTTGGAACTAGGAGTTAAAATTCCTAGAAAACTATATTATTTAGACAATGACATTCGAAACCTTGCTAAAGAGTATGTTGAGCGTGGTAAGGTTGATGTTTTTGTGACTTACCAAAACTTGGGCGAGGGCGACGAAGACATTAGATACAATGCAACATTAGCAAAAGAGTACTTTGACGCGTACGCTCAGGCTAGCGAAGATCTCGGCATTGAGAATGATGTTAAGACAAGCTACATCATGAGAAGTCCTGACGTTATCACTATCGAGAGTGCTGAAGAGGATGAGGATGCTGTTAAAGAGATTGTGCTTGAGGCTTGCAGGGGTGCGTTTGAGAAGTTCGTTGAATCTCGTTCAAACGAGGGCGAGCGTCTAAAGAAAGATATTCTAGAAAAACTTGATAACATCAAAGAAAATGTTGATTTTATAGAAGAAAAAAGTCCAGTTATCGTGGAAGAATATAAAGAAAAGATTAACGAGAAGATCCAAGAGCTACTTGAGGATAATCAAATTGACGAATCAAGAATTGCTCAGGAAGTTACAATGTTCGCCGACAAAGTTTGTGTGGACGAAGAGATTGTAAGATTGAAGAGCCACGTTAAAGCCATGATAGAGACTTTTGATCAAGAAGGTGTTGTTGGACGTAGACTTGACTTCATCACACAGGAGATGAACAGAGAGGCAAACACTACACTTTCAAAGACTACTGACAGCGAGATATCAGAAAGAGCAATTACGCTAAAGACTGATATTGAAAAGGTTAGAGAACAAATTCAAAACATTGAATAGGATTTGATTATGGATAAAGGCAAACTACTTATAATTTCAGGATTTTCCGGCGTGGGAAAAGGAACAATAGTTGAAAAGATGTTAGAGACTTTTGACAATTACAAAATCTCTATCTCATGCACAACTAGAGATCCAAGGCCTGCGGAGGAAGACGGAGTTCATTATCACTTCATAAGCAAAGATGAATTTGAGAAGATGATTGAGAATGATGAACTGTTAGAGCATGCAAAGTATGTTGATAATTACTATGGCACGCCGAAGAAGTTTGTGGACGAATGCTTAGATAAGGGTGAAAACGTAATTCTAGAAATCGAGTCTGAGGGCGCAAAGAAAGTTAAAGACAAAATGCCTGAAGCTATTATGATTTTCGTTTTACCACCTAGTGCAAAGCATTTGAAAGATAGATTGGTTGGCAGAGGTTCAGAAGATTCAGAAGCAATTGAGAAGCGTTTGCAGAAAGCTGTTCAAGAGACAGATGCTATGAAGCATTACGAATACTTTGTCGTGAACGACCAGATTGAATCGGCGGCCAAGACTATTGATGAAATTGTTAGTGATACTAATCCAGACTTACCAAGCGAGGATGAAGTATTAAATATAAAAAAAGATATAATTGATTTTTCGAAAGGAGAATAGATATGTTACATCCATCATATACAGACTTAATGGAAATCGCGAACAGCGATGTGGAAGATGGCGAAACACCTGTAGTTCAGAGTAGATATTCTATCGTTATGGCTACAGCAAAGAGAGCTAGACAGTTAGTTAAAGGCGCAGATCCACTAGTTGATGATTACAACTATGACAAGCCACTATCAACAGCTGTAAAAGAGCTTTACGAAGGAAAACTAAAAATTCAAGGTGACGAATAAGACTAGAATAGATTGTACGCAAAGTGCAATCTGTTTTAGTGTATAGAAATTTGAGGTATTAGTTTGAAAGTATTTTTAGTATCTTTAGGATGCGATAAAAACTTAGTCGATTCAGAACATATTTCTGGTATTTTGACGGGGGCTGGTTACACGTTTACGGACGATGAAACTCATGCTGACGTTATAATAATTAACAGCTGTTGTTTTATTAACGACGCAAAAGAAGAAAGCATAAATACCATTTTTGAAATGGCTAAGTACAAAAAAGACAAATGTAAAGCTTTGGTTTTGGCAGGTTGTCTTGCACAGAGATACCATGAAGAAATAGAAGACGAAATACCTGAGATTGATATATGCGTAGGAACCACAGCCTTTGACGATATCGCAAATGCTTTAGAAGAATTCTTCAAAGATAAACACAAGGTTGTGGACTTGGACGATATAAATTGTCCGGCAGGATTTAGCGCACCAAGAAACATTTCAACTTTTGGAAGTTACGGCTATCTAAAGATTGCCGAGGGCTGCGATAAGCATTGTACATATTGCGTGATTCCAAAAGTTCGTGGGGATTTCAGAAGTGTTCCTATTGATAACGTGCTAGATGAAGCAAGGCAGATGGTTTCGCTTGGCGTGAAAGAGTTAATCTTGATTGCACAAGAGACCACAATGTATGGCGTTGATATCTATGGAAAGAAGTCACTTCACATTTTGGCACACGAGCTTTCAAAGATTGAAGGTGTGAAGTGGATTAGAATTTTATATTGTTATCCAGAAGATATTTATCCTGAACTAATCGATGAGATTAAAAATAACGAGAAAGTTTGTCATTATTTGGATTTACCAATTCAACATGCAAGTGATAGGATCTTGAAGTTGATGGGACGACAGACTACTAAAGAAGAAATCTCTTCAAAGATAAATGCGTTACGAGATGCAGTTCCAGATATCGTTTTACGAACTACGCTTATTACTGGTTTCCCTGGTGAGAGTGAGGAAGACCATAAAGAAGTATTGGACTTCGTCGAAGACACCGGATTCGATAGACTTGGAGTGTTCACATACTCGCAGGAAGAAGGAACGCCTGCAGCCACAATGGATGGACAGATAGATGAAGACTTAAAGGTTCAGAGACGAAACGAGATAATGGAACTTCAGCAAGAAATCGTTTTCGACAAGAACGATAATTTAGTGGGGCAAGAGTTTGAAGTTTTAATTGAAGGAAAGATTCCGATGGAAAATGCTTACATCGGTCGAACATATATGGATGCACCCGGAGTTGATTCAAACATCTTTGTTGTTACAGATGAGGAATTGATGAGCGGTGAATTTGTAAAAGTTTCTGTGACGGGAGCCAACGATTATGATTTGATTGGCGACTTAACAGAACGATTGGAGGACTAAATGAATTTACCAAATAAACTAACAGTATTTAGAACAATTTGCATTCCGTTCTTTGTATTCTTTTTGCTTGCAGATTTTGTTCCATGTAACTACTTGATTGCATTGATTGTATTTATCATTGCGAGTTTGACAGATCTTTTCGACGGAAAGATTGCAAGAAAGTACAACTTGGTAACAAACTTTGGAAAGTTTATGGATCCTTTGGCGGACAAACTTTTGGTTTGTGCCGCTTTGATAAGTTTGGATGCGTTGTTTGTTTCTAAAGGTTACGCAGGTAATGTTTGGTTTACTGTCAGTGTAATCATAATTATAAGTAGAGAATTATTTATCAGTGGATTCAGAATTCTAGCTGCAGATCAAAATGTTGTGCTAGCTGCTGGATGGTGGGGCAAGGTTAAAACTGTCTTGCAGATGGTTATGACTATTGTGATGATAATCTATCTTCAAGCAAGTGATTGGATTAAAACATGCAATGTAAAAATCCCGGCAAGTGTAATGTCAGGAGTAGGTATTTTCATTCAAGTATTAGTCGCAGCAACATTGTTCTTTACAGTGTTCTCTATGATTGATTACGTTATTAAGAATAAGGAAGTATTGAAGAATTAATATAAAAAGATGTGAGGTTACAAATGGGCGCTTATAAAAAGATGACTGATGATCAGTTACGCGAGGAATTGAAAAGTTTAAGAGAGGAGTACGACAAACTCTGCAAGTCAGGTTTAGACCTAGATATGTCTAGAGGTAAGCCGGGCCTTGATCAGATTGAGATTTCTATGGGAATCTTTGACGTGTTCACAAGTAAGTCAGATGTTGTTTCAGAGAACGGCTTTGACTGTAGAAACTATGGCCTTTTAGATGGACCACCTGAAGCAAAGAGAATGATGGCTAGCATTATGAACACAACAGAGGACCATGTAATTGTTTATGGTAACTCAAGTTTGAATGTAATGTATGATCAAGTTTCTGAGTTTTATTCACACGGCGTGAATGGAATGACTCCTTGGTGCAAGTTAGACAAGGTTAAATGGCTTTGTCCAGTTCCAGGTTATGATAGACACTTTGCTATTACTGAGCACTTTGGAATCGAAATGATTAATATTCCTATGAACGAAGATGGTCCAGATATGGATGCCATTGAGCAATTCGTAGAAAGAGATCCAAGCATCAAAGGTGTTTGGTGTGTTCCAATGTATTCAAATCCAGAAGGCGCTTCATATTCTGATGAAGTAGTTAGACGTTTTGCTAACCTTAAGCCTGCGGCAAAGGACTTTAGAATTTTCTGGGATAATGCTTACGCAGTTCATCACCTATATGATGAGCCAGAAAAGCAGGATAAGATTTTAGATATTTTAGAAGAGTGCGAGAAGGCTGGTAATCCAGATATGGCAATTGAGTTTGCATCCACATCAAAGATTACATTCCCTGGTTCAGGTATTGCAGCATTAGCATCATCTATTAATAATGTAAATCACATCCGTGATAGTTTAAAAATTCAAACAATCGGACATGATAAGATAAATATGTTAAGACACGTGAAGTTGTTCAAAGACCACGAGGGAATAAAAGAACATATGAGCAGACATGCAGCATTGCTTCGTGATAAGTTCAATGCAGTATTAGATGTCTTTGACGAAGAATTAGCTCCATGCGAAATTGCAACATGGACTAAGCCAAGAGGTGGATATTTTATTTCACTTCACGTTGAAAACAGCTGTGCAAAGAAGATTGTTAAGATGTGTAAAGAGGCCGGTATGGTTCTAACAGGAGCGGGAGCAACATTCCCATATCACATTGATCCGTATGATAGCAATATAAGAATTGCACCTTCTTATCCAACACCAGAAGAACTTAAGAAGGCTAGTCACGTTTTAGCAGTTTGTACAAAGATTGCAACTATTGAGAAGGAAGGAATTAAGGTATGATTAAGAAAATCTCACTCTTTTTAGTGTTGGTTTTGATGACCATGTGCTTCTATAATCCCACTGTTGTTGATGCCAAAATATATGAAACCGAGAAAAAACATATTGAAATAATATATCCACATTATGGGCATAGTGAAGCTACAATATATATTGATAATGCACCTAAAGGTACTGAAATAAAAAACTTTAAAATCAAAAATACAAAAATTTGTTCGCTTGGTAAGAGAGGCATAGAAGTGAGCTCGGAATATAAAAAAGTACATATAGATATGTTTTTTAAAAAGCCAGGCAAGACGAGTATTAAAGGTGATATCTATCATAACGGAAATTATGTTAAGACTTTTAAAACAAAAATTGTTACATATAAATATAAGAATCCATTTAAAAAAGTTAAACTATATGGAAAAAATTATGCTAAAAAATTTAAGCATTTTTATGATTGTGAGTTAAAACCAAAAAGAGGAAAGAAGTCAAAGATTTCTGTAAAAGTAAAAAAAGGATGGAAATTTTTGGGTATTCGTGTGGATAATTTTGATAATGGTCTTAAAGAACAATATTTGGGTAACAATTCAACGATTAAATTTACCAAACGTGGTGAACAATGTGTTAATATTTGTTTACTGAATAAAAAGTACAATAACTGGGAATGGTATGAAATATTTTTCTATTAAATAGTTGACATACTCCGAAAAATATTATAATATACATATAGCGAACAAATGTTCGATTATATGGAGAAGGAGTTTTTTATGAATAAAGATGATAAAGTTAAGGCATTAGACGCCGCTATAGCGAAGATTGAGAAGGATCATGGTAAAGGTTCAATTATGAAATTAGGTGATTCAGCATCTAATATGAACGTTGAAACAACACCTACAGGATCACTTAGTTTGGACGTTGCATTAGGTCAAGGCGGAATCCCAAAAGGACGTGTAGTTGAGATTTACGGCCCAGAATCAAGTGGTAAAACCACAGTGGCTCTTCATATGATTGCAGAGGTTCAAAAGCAAGGTGGCGTGGCAGGATTTGTTGATGCTGAGCATGCATTGGATCCAGTTTATGCAAAAGCAATTGGTGTAGATATTGATAATCTATACATTTCACAGCCAGACTTTGGTGAACAAGCATTAGAGATTACTGAAACTATGGTTAGATCTGGTGCTGTAGATATTATTGTAGTTGACTCTGTGGCAGCATTGGTTCCTAAGTCAGAAATTGATGGCGATATGGGAGATTCTCATATGGGACAGCATGCTAGACTTATGTCACAGGCTTTAAGAAAACTAACAGGTATTATTAATAAGACCGGATGTACATTAATATTTATCAACCAGTTGAGAGAAAAGATTGGTGTTATGTTTGGAAATCCAGAGACTACAACAGGTGGTCGTGCATTGAAATTCTACGCATCAGTTAGACTTGATGTTAGAAGAATCGAAACTCTAAAAAACCAAGGTGAAATGATTGGTAACAGAGCTAGAGTTAAAGTTGTTAAGAATAAGATAGCTCCACCTTTCAAAGAAGCTGAGTTTGATATTATGTTTGGTAAAGGTATCTCTAAAGAGGGAGATATTCTTGATCTAGCTACTAACTGTGATGTGGTTCAAAAGAGTGGTTCATGGTATGCATATGATGGAGAAAAGATTGGCCAGGGTAGAGAAACTGCCAAGAAGTTCTTAGAGGAACATCCTGAGGTTATGGCAGAGATTGACGCTAAAGTACGTGAGCATTATTTCGCTAAAGAAGATGGTGAAGAGGCTCCAGCAGAAACTGATTCAGATGATGTTATTGCACCCGTAGAGGATTAATATGTTAATTACTAAGTTAGAACCTTTTGGTTCTCGAGTAAAAATTTATATCAATAATGATTTCGCCTTTGTTTTATACAAAGGCGAAATTAGTAAGTACGGTCTAAAGGAAGGTCAGGAGATTCCTAGTAACACATACAGTGTTATTATGAATAAGCTTTTTGACAGAGGAAAAGAACGTGCTCTTTATATGCTTGATAAGTCTTATAAGACTAAAAGATATATAATGGATAAACTAAAAGCTGGTCTTTATCCAGAAAGCATTATAGATAAAGTTGTCGCTTTCTTAGAAGAAATAAACCTTATTAATGATTTAAGATATGCTGAAATGTATATTGATTATAAAAGAGCAACTAAGAGTAAAAAACAGATAGTTCAGGATTTATATGTTAAAGGAGTAGATAAAAAGCTAATTGATCAAGCTTTTGAAGAGAGTGATTTCTCAGACACTGAATCTCTTAAGAAATATATTGAAAAAAGAAAGAATAAATACGATTTAAGTGACAGAAAAGACATCCAGAAGTTTTATTCATACCTTGTATCAAAGGGATACTCATATGGAGACGTAAAAGACGCTCTAAAGGATTATATTGATGAAAACTAGCTTAAAATCACTACATATTGTGAGCTAACTTGACATAACATCTGACTAAAAGTATAATTTTACTGTTGTATTTGTACAATGATAATTAAATAAGGAGGTGCTCCGATGAATACTATCGTATGGGTTGCCATATGTGTTGTAGTTGCGGTTGTTGCTTCTTTAATTTCGATATTAATTCGTAAAAAAACAGTTGAAAAGACTATTGGATCAGCAGAAAAGAAAGCTCGTGAGATAATTGACGATGCTATCAAAGATGCTGAAGCGCAAAAGAAGGAAATGCTTCTTGAAGCTAAGGAAGATAATCTTAAGACTAAGAATGAATTAGACAAAGAAGTTAAAGAGAGGCGTGCAGAAATACAGAAGTATGAGCAACGTATTCTCAACAAAGAAGAGGCTGTTGATAAGAAGGCTGATTCTATTGAGAAGAGAGAACAAAGCTTGAAAGACAGAGAAGAGAATCTCGCTGAAAAACAAGCTAAGGTAGATAAGTTAAGTGAGCAACGCGTAAATGAACTAGAACGAATCTCTGGTTTAACCTCCGAACAGGCAAAAGAACAATTATTACAAACTGTTGAAGAAGAAATCAAAATTGAGACTGCTAAGGTTATTAAAGAAGGCGAAGCAAGAATCAAAGAAGAGTCAGATAAAAAGGCTCGTGATATTATTGTTAATGCTATTCAGAAGTGTGCTACAGATCAAGTATCTGAAGCCACAATCTCAGTAGTTCAATTACCTAACGAAGACATGAAAGGTAGAATTATCGGACGTGAGGGTCGTAACATTAAGACTCTTGAGTCATTAACAGGTGTTGATCTAATCATTGATGATACTCCTGAGGCAGTAGTTCTATCAGGATTTGATCCTATTAGAAGAGAAGTTGCAAGAATTGCACTTGAGAAGTTGATTGTCGATGGACGTATTCAACCAAGTAGGATTGAAGAGATGGTTAACAAGGCTAAGAAAGAAGTCGAGACTGTCATTCGTGAAGAAGGTGAGTCTGCTACATTAGAAGTAGGAGTTCACGGTATTCATCCAGAACTTATCAAACTTCTTGGTAAGATGAAGTTTAGAACAAGTTATGGACAAAATGCATTAAAGCACTCTATAGAGGTGGCACATCTATCAGGCCTTATGGCTTCCGAAATGGGATTAGATGTACGTGTCGCTAAAAGAGCTGGACTTTTACATGATATTGGTAAAGCAGTGGATCATGAACAAGAAGGTACACACATCCAGTTGGGTGTTGAGCTTTGTAGAAAATACAAAGAGTCAGGTGTTGTTATAAATGCTGTTGAAGCACACCATGGTGATGTTGAACCTGAAACATTGATTGCTTGTATCGTTCAAGCTGCAGATGCTATTTCAGCAGCAAGACCAGGTGCAAGACGTGAGACACTTGAGACTTACACAAACAGACTAAAACAGTTAGAAGATATCACAAACTCATTTGAAGGTGTTGATAATTCTTTTGCTATTCAAGCAGGTAGAGAGATTCGAGTTATGGTGGTTCCTGACAAAGTTAGTGATGCCGATATGGTATTGATGGCTAGAGATATTTCTAAACAGATTGAAGCTGAACTAGAGTATCCTGGACAGATTAAGGTTAACGTTGTTAGAGAATCAAGAGCTATAGATTACGCAAAATAAAATCTACTATTAGGGAAATATGTTATGCATATTTCCCTATTTTTGTGTTATACTTTTTTTGGAAATAAGGAGAATAATTATGGACAAAATAGGTTTTATAGGAATGGGAAATATGGGATATGCGTTGATGAACGGATGCCTAAGTTTCTTCGACAAAGATGATGTTTTATTCTTTGATACAAACGCTGAAAGATGCGAAGAGATCAAATCTAAAACTGGTGTAAACTATTTTTCATCTGTGAGTGAATTAGTGGAAAGTGTAAAGTATGTTGTGCTTGCAATTAAACCACAGGTATATGAAGTGGCACTTGAAGGTGTTAATGATTATGTTAATGAAAACACAATTATTATTTCACTTGCTCCTGGTATTACAGTAGATAGAGTAAGAGAATTAACATCAGCTGAAAAGATTATTAGAACAATGCCAAACACACCAGCTATGGTTAATGCTGGAATGACAGGCATCTGTTATGATGAAGAAAAGTTTAGTCCAGACGAAGAAATAGTTATAGATAAAATATTCAATTCAATTGGTAAATACAAAAAGGTGGACGAGGATTTAATGAACGCAGTTGTTTGTGCTAGCGGAAGCTCACCAGCATATGTATTTATGTTTATGGAATATTTGGCTAAGTCAGTTGAAAAGCTAGGACTCACAAAGGAAGAGTCAATTGATTTTGTTGCTCAGACAGTTTATGGTTCTGCTAAACTTTTGATGGAGACAGGAGAAGATCCTAAGGTGTTAAAAGAGAATGTTTGTTCACCAGGTGGAACAACAATTGAAGGTGTTAAGAAACTAGACGAGAACGAACTTGAAAAAGCAATAGATGAAGCAACACAAGCATGCTTTAAGAGATGTAAAGAATTACAATAGGGGTTTTAACAATGAAAGATTTCAAAAGAATAAACAGAGAGAGTGTTTACAAAGGAGCGATTATTGAGTTCTGTAAAGATCAAGTTATTACTCCTGAAGGAAACAGAGTTGAGTGGGATTATCTAATTCACAAAGGTGCAGCGGCCATTATTCCTGTATTGGATGATGGAAGAATAATAATGGTTCGCCAGTGGAGAAATGCAATTGATAAATTCTCGTTGGAGATTCCAGCTGGTGGAAAAGACACAGTTGAAGAATCTACATTGGATTGTGCAACAAGAGAATTGGAAGAGGAAACTGGATACAAGAGCAACAATGTTGAGTTCTTGATAACCATCGTTCCAGCCATTGCTTACTCAGGTGAAACAATAGATATTTATGTTGCCCACAATCTTGAAAAGTCTGAACAAAACTTGGACGAAGATGAAGATATTGAGATTGAAATTTACGAAGTAGAAGAGTTGGTTCAAATGATAATGAACAACGAAATCAACGATTCTAAAACAATCTCAGCCATTTTGACTTATTATTTAAAATATTGCAAAAAAAATTAAAAAAGATTTTGAAATGATTTTTTACTAGATATTGTGTAAGTATAAAAAACGTTTTGAATATATAGTGGAATTATTATGTAACCCAGAAAAACACCCATTTTTCTGGGTTATTTTATGTTTGATTTTACATAAAAAAATATATATAATACTAACTACATCTCTGTGAAGAGGTTAGCGGGAAAAATGGAAGAAATTATAAAACAGTTTTTGAAAAAATTGAATAAGCAAAAATCGATTTCAAAAAACACTGAAGATTCTTACCGAAGAGATTTAACAAAAATGTTTGAGTACATGAAAGTGTCATCTAAAACTGCACTTGCAAAAGTTAAGCAGAAAGACATTGAAAAGTACATCAAACATTTAAATAAGTTAGGCAGAAAGCCAGCAACTATCTCTCGTAATATAGCTTCAGCTAAAGCGTTCTTTGGATATTGTGTTTCAGAGGGAATGGTTAAAACAAATCCGGCTGCTAATTTAAAAGCACCTAAGATTGAAAAAGCTGTTCCTGAAATTTTGTCAGTTAAAGAAATAGATGCGCTATTAAAACAGCCTTCGAAGAACACACCTAAAGAACTTAGAGATAAATCAATGCTAGAACTTCTTTATGCGACAGGCATGAGGGTCAGTGAATTGATTCAACTTAAACTTGACGATGTAAATATCAAACTAGAATACATAGTTTGTCATAATAGAAAACAGAACAGAATCATTCCATTTGGAACAGCAGCGAAAAATGCTTTGTCAAAGTATTTAGATGATGGAAGAGACGAGCTGCTTGGTGATAATAAAGACAGCGATATTCTTTTCCCTAACTGTTCTGGAAAACAAATGAGCAGACAAGGATTTTGGAAATTGATTAAGTCATATGGTAAGAAGGCTGGTATTGGTTCAGATCTTACACCGCATACTCTTAGACATTCATTCGCGGCTCACTTGGTTGAGAATGGTGCAGACTTAAAATCAGTTCAACAGATGTTAGGACATTCAGATATTTCTACAACACAGATTTATATGAATTCACAAAATACAAGAGTGCGAGAGGTGTATGCAAAAGCACACCCTAAAGCATAGAAAAAACAGATTGAAATTAATCAATCTGTTTTTTATTGCAATTAAAAAGGATACCAAGTAGGTATCCTTTTATTTTATAGTTCATCTGCAATTTTCTTTAGTAAGTATTCTGTATCATCCCATCCAAGACATGGGTCTGTAATTGACTTACCATAAGTATGCTCATCAACACTTTGATTGCCTTCTTCAATATAGCTCTCAATCATTAAGCCCTTGATGAAACCATTTAACTCATCTGAATGACTCTTGTGATAAAGAACATCTTTAGCAATTCTAATCTGTTCTTTATATTTTTTGCCCGAATTGTAATGATTACAATCAACGATAAGAGATGGATTTGCAAAACCCTTCTCAATGTACTGCTTATAAAGACTAAGCATATCTTCATAGTAGTAGTTTGGAATTGCTTTACCATCTTTGTCGCATGCGCCACGAAGAATTGCATGAGCATATGGATTACCAGTTGTTTCAACATCCCATCCTCTGTAAATGAAGTTGTGTGAGGACTGAGCTGCTTCAATAGAGTTAAGCATTATGCTTATATCTCCACTTGTTGGATTTTTCATTCCGACAGGAATATCCATACCACTGGCAGTTAATCTGTGCTGTTGATCTTCGACACTTCGAGCACCTACAGCCACATATGATAAGCAGTCTGTAAAGTATCTGGTATTTTCAGGGTAGAGCATCTCATCTGAGATAGGAAATCCTGTTTCATCCATAATCTGAACAAATAATGATCTGATTGATAGAAGACCATTTAGCAAATCTGATTCTTTTTCAGGATCTGGTTGATGTAGCATTCCTTTGTAGCCCTTACCTGTTGTTCTTGGCTTATTAGTATATATTCTAGGCACTATGAAGACTTTATCTTTAATTTCTTCTTGTACCTTAGCAAGTCTATGAACGTAATCGATAACTGCCTCTGGATTATCAGCAGAACAAGGTCCAATAATAGCTAAAAATCGTTTATCATCTCCAGTAAATATCTTTTTAAGTGTTTCTTCGTTTTCTAGCTTTTTCTTAGCAACATTTTCAGGCACTGGATATTTTTCTTTGATTTCCTTTGGCACTGGTAATTTTCTGTTAAATGTAGCTCCCATATTGACCTCCTTTTTCAAATATTTTCAAGCAAGTATACCACATATTTTGATAAAAATATATAGTAAAATAACATATTAAAAAAGTACGATTTTAGTTCAAAAAATGGGCATTTTGTAGTATTATATATAGGGTGTGCGCAACTTTAGATTGTGGATACTTGGGAGTAATTATGTTTAAGAAAAACAAAGAGAAAAAAGAGAATAAACCAGAGCACAAACATTCAGTTAAACATACTAAAGAAGAAATAAAGGATCTGGAAAAAAGAGCTTCTTCAAGATATCAAAAGGTGAGAAGTTTCTTCAAAGAAACATACAATAAGCGAATTATGTATATGTACATTGTATGTGCAATTGGAGTCACTTTCTTGATAGAAGTGTTAGCTAGAGGATCTCTAATCAAAGGACTTTACTATGTGATTTCATCACCATATATTTTCCTAGTAAACGCCTTGATTGTCCTAATGACACTTTCTATAACGCTTTTGATGAGAAGAAGATTTTTTGGGTTAGCGTTAATTAGTTTAATTTGGATTATATTTGGTATAAGTAACTGTATTTTAATGGCAAACAGAGTTACACCTTTTACAGCTGTTGATTTGATGTTAATTGACAGTGCCTTTGACGTGCTCGACAAATACTTTGATATCTGGCAAATTGTTCTAATAATTGTTGCTTTGGTAGCAGCAATCGCTGGAATTGTATATATGTGCTTCAAGGCGCCAAAAGTAAATCATAAAATCCAATACGTAAGAAATATTGCAGCCATTTTAATTATCTGGGCTATAGGTTTTGGCTCGATTCAATTGGGACTTGGCTCAGGACTTATTCCAAGACAGTTTGGTAACTTGAGAGATAGTTATACCTCGTATGGATTTGTTTACTGTTTCACAAACAGTTTGGTTAATACTGGTGTTAAAAAACCTAAGAATTATTCTGAAGAAGCAATAAGAGATTTACTTAATGGAAAAGAGTACACAAAGGCAAAGCAAAAGCCTAATATTATTTTCCTACAGTTGGAATCATTCTTTGATTTGAAAAAAGTTAAGAATATAAAACTATCAAAGGATCCAGTGCCAACATTTACAAAACTAAAGAAAAAATTCCCAAGTGGATATTTGAATGTTCCGGTTGTGGGAGCGGGAACAGTTAATACTGAGTTCGAGATTATGACTGGAATGAATATGGACGACTTTGGACCGGGCGAGTATCCATTTAAAACGATTATAAATAAAAAGTCATGTGAGAGTATTGCGTTTAACTTAAAGCCTTACGGATATGCAGCGCATGCAATTCACAATAACACAGCCACATTCTACGGACGTAATAAAGTGTTTGCTAATTTAGGTTATGACACATTTACATCTATTGAAAATATGGACGAGGTTGAAGAGACACAAAATGAATGGGCTAAAGATAAGTGTTTGACAAAGTACATTATGGACACTTTGAAGTCGACGAAGAAGAAGGATTATATTTACACAATATCTGTTCAAGGTCATGGTGCATATCCTTCAGAAGATATGGGTTCAAATATTAAAGTTAAAGGCATTGAAGATGAAGGCTTGAAGAATCAGTATGAATACTATGCGACACAAACAAACGAGATGGATGAGTTTGTTGATCAACTTACTAAGAAGTTAAATAAGTTTAAAGAGAAAATAATTCTTATAATGTATGGCGATCATTTACCATCGCTTGGTATTACAGGAAACAATCTTGTGAATAATAATGTTTATCAGACAGAATATGTCATTTGGTCAAACTACAAGACTAAGTATGACAACGAAGACATTGAGGCATATCAGTTAGAAGCTAAGATTTTGAAAAATCTTCATATTACAGAGGGTGAGATAAACAAGTATTCACAGTTACATAGAAAAGATAAAGACCAGAAGAAATATTTGGATGGTCTTCACAAGTTAGAGTATGACCAGTTGTATGGAAAGAACTTGGCTAATAATGGTAAGAATCCATATAAGCCAACTAACTTACATTTTGGCTTGAGTGATGTTTCTGTAAGTTCAATTAATCCAATGCACAATGATGTTGGAACAATTTATATTTACGGAGGCAACTTTACGCCATACAGTAAGGTATATGTTAACGATGAGAAGTTAGATACTATTTATATTGATAGAAACACTCTAATCGTTAAGTACCTTGATTTGAAACAAGGTGATAGTTTTGTCGTTAAACAGCAGAATTCAGATACGCATATTTTGTCGGAGACGAAACCGTACGTGTATGCTGCTGAGGAGACAAATGCTAGAAAAGTAAACGAGAAGGCGACAAAGACAAAGAAGAAAAAGCACAAAAAGAAATAAGGTAAAAAATGGATCTAGAGTTTAAGCTTCAAGTATTTGAGGGTCCACTGGACTTACTATTACACTTGATTGAAAAAAACAAAATAGATATTTACGACATCCCAATCGTTGAGATTACTGATCAGTATTTGGAGTATGTAAATCAAATGCCTAAAGAAGATTTGGATATGGCGAGTGAGTTCTTGCTTATGGCAGCAACTTTAATCGATATCAAGTCTAGAATGTTACTTCCTAAAGAAGTGGACGAGGAAGGCAATGAGATTGATCCACGTGCTGAGTTGGTTGAGAAGTTAATTGAGTACAAGATGTACAAACATGCTGCACAAGAACTTAGGGATATGCAAGTTTATGCCGGAAAGTCATTATATAAAGAAGAGACTCTTCCAAAAGAAGTTAGAAAGTATAAACAGCCAGTAGACTTGGATAAACTTCTCAAAGATGTTGATTTATCAAAACTAAATGAGATATTCCAGATGGTTCTAAAAAGACAGGTTGATAAGATTGACCCAGTTAGAAGTAAGTTTGGAACTATTGAGATGGAAGAAGTCAGTCTTCCTGAAAAGATGGAATATGTTCAGCATACTATTAAGACTAAGAAGAAATGTAGTTTCAGACAATTGCTTGAGAATTCTTCGTCGAAGATAGAGGTTGTGGTTTCATTCTTGGCGATTTTGGAATTAATTAAAGTGGGAGAAATTGAGGTAAGACAAGAAAACACTTTTGATGATATTTACATTACATCAATAGAATAGAGGTTTTAAGATGGATAACAAAAAGTTAAAAGCAGAAATTGAATCAATACTTTTCACTATGGGTGAATCTGTGGAAGTGGCTGTTATCGCAAAAGCATTGGATATTAAATCAGCCGATGTTAGAAAGCTTGTAAAAGAATTACAAGATGAATATGCAGATGAATCTAGAGGTTTAAAGATTATTGAATTAGATAACGCATATCAGATGTGCACAAAGCCAGAGACATATGAGGCGCTTATCAAGGTTGCTAAACAACCAAAGAGACAAGTGCTTACAGATGTTTTGATGGAGACTCTTTCAATTGTTGCTTACAAGCAGCCAGTTACTAAAACTGAGATTGAAAGAATTAGAGGAGTTAAATCTGATTTTGCGGTTAACAAGTTGATTGAGTATCAATTGATTGAAGAAGTTGGAAGATTGGATGCTCCGGGACGCCCATTATTGTTTGGTACAACTGAGGAGTTCCTAAGAAGATTTGGAGTTCAATCAGCCGACACTTTGCCAGTATTTGATCCGGACACTATTAACGAGATCAAATCAGAAGTGGAAGACGAAGTAGTATTTACATCAAATGACCAGTAAAAATGCGAGGAAACATTTAATCGGTGAAATGAGGTAAGGTATGAAGTTTACAAAAATGCAGGGCTGTGGAAATGATTATATTTACATCAATGGATTTGTTTATGAAATTGATGAGCCTGAAGAGTTGTCAAAGAATTTAAGCGAGAGACATTTTGGAATTGGTTCTGATGGAATTGTAATTATTAATCCATCAAACGAAGCGGATTTCAAAATGAATATTTATAACGCTGATGGTTCTGAAGCCAAAATGTGTGGTAACGGAATTAGATGTGTCGGAAAATACGTCTACGACAAAGAAATGACAAACAAAAAGATTATCACTATCGAAACTTTGTCGGGAATTAAAACTTTGTTCTTAAATGTTAATGATGAGGATAAGGTTGAGTCAGCTAGAGTAAATATGGGAAAACCATCTTTATCACCAGCTGAGATACCTGTTGTTTCTGATAAAGATCAAGTGCTTGATGAGAATATCAAAGTAGCTGGTAAGAAATTCAAGATGACATGTGTTTCTATGGGTAACCCACACTGTGTTGTCTTTGTCGATGACGTTGATAGTCTAGATATAGAAAAATATGGTCCAGAGTTTGAGAACAATGAATTGTTCCCGGATAGAATCAACACTGAGTTTATCGAGGTTGTTGATAAGAACCATATCAAGATGAGAGTTTGGGAAAGAGGTTCGGGTGAGACTATGGCTTGCGGAACAGGTGCGAGTGCAAGTGTTGTTGCATGCTACTTGAACGAACTTACAGAAAATGAAGTATACGTTGAATTACTTGGTGGAACTTTGTACATCGAGTATGACATAAATGAGGATTCTGTTTATATGACAGGACCAGCTGAGATTTCTTTCGAAGGAGAGATTGACGAATAATGTTAGGTAGACTCTTAGAGAGAATTGAATATATAGTGATTCAAGGCGATACAAACATTGACGTTAACAAACTTTGCTACGATTCAAGAAAAGTAGAAAAGGGCGATGTGTTTGTTTGTATTAAAGGTGCAGGATTTGACGCACATGACTTTGCAGCGGACGTGGCTGAAAAAGGTGCGGCTGCAATTATTGTGCAAGATGATATTGATGTGCCTAATAGCGTGACTGTAATTAAAGTTGAGAATACTAGAAAAGCTTTGGCTTATATGTCGGCAGCTTACTTTGATTATCCGGCTGAACAAATCACTACAATTGGAATTACTGGAACTAAGGGTAAAACTACAACAACATATATGGTTAGATCAGTTCTTGAGAGTGTTGGAATTAAGACGGGGCTTATCGGAACGATTGAGACTATTATTGGTGATGAAAGAGTTAAGGCAGTTAACACAACTCCAGAATCATTTATCATTCAAGAGACTTTTAGAAAGATGGTTGATGCTGGAATTCAGTGTGTTGTTATGGAAGTTTCATCACAAGGTTTGATGCTTGATAGAGTGGCTGGATTTACATTCGATTATGGAATCTTTACTAATCTTGAGCCAGATCACATTGGACCTAATGAGCATACAAGTTTTGAGCACTATCTACAGTGCAAGGCAATGTTATTTAAACAGTGTAAACACGCAATTGTAAATATAGATGATAAACATGCTAAAGAGATACTGGAGGGATCAACCTGCGATGTTGAAACTTATGGTATTGAAAACGAAGCAGACTTTAGAGCTACAAACATTGATTTGTTCACTAAACCAGGTAAGCTTTGCGTTTCATATGATTTGACTGGAAAGATTGAAATGCCAGTTGAGATTCACGTGCCAGGTATCTTTAGTGTTTACAACAGTCTTTGTGCTATTGCAATTTGTTCACATCTAACTGATGACAGAGAAGTGATTCAAAAAGCCTTGATTGACATCAGCGTCAAAGGCCGTGTTGAGATTGTAAAAGTCTCAGACAGATTTGTGTTCATGATTGATTACGCTCATAACGCAATGAGTTTGGAAAGTCTTCTTACAAGTCTTAAAGAGTACAATCCAAAACGAATTGTTACTATATTTGGATGTGGTGGAAACAGAAGTAAAGATAGAAGATATGAGATGGGCGAAGTATCATCAAAGTTAGCTGACTTTACCGTGGTCACATCTGATAACCCTAGATTTGAAGAGCCAATGGATATCATCAATGATATTTTAGTTGGTGTTAAAAAGGCCGACGGCGAATTCGCCACTGTGCCTGATAGAAAAGATGCCATTAGATATGCAATTATGAATGCTAAAGATGGTGACATTATAGTCTTGGCCGGCAAAGGTCATGAAGACTATCAGGAGATTAAAGGTGTTAAACATCCAATGGATGAGAGAACACTTATTAATGAAGTAATCTCCGAAGACGAAGTGAAAAAAGTTTTATAAACTTTTATATAGAGGCTAGGTAACAGGAAAGGTTTATTATGTGTGGAATTTGTGGATTTGTTGGGAAAGTGAATAACAGCAAAAAGATTCTAAAGACAATGGTAGATAGAATTGCACATAGAGGCCCAGATGATATGGGTATGTATGTGGACGATCTAGCTGCTCTTGGTCATAGACGTCTTAGCATTATTGACTTAAATCACGGATACCAACCAATGTATAATGAAACTGGTGACTTGGCTATTGTGTTCAATGGTGAGATTTATAATCACCTTGAACTTAGAGAAGATTTAATTCGCAGAGGTCATACCTTTGCAAATGATTCAGACACTGAGTGTTTGATTCACGGATATGAAGAATATGGAAAAGAATTCCTAACAATGCTTCGTGGTATGTTTGCATTTGTTATTTGGGACTCTAAAACTAAAACACTGTTTGGTGCCAGAGACTATTTTGGTATCAAACCTTTTTATTATGCAAATGTAAATGATTCATTTGTTTTTGGTTCAGAGATCAAATCGATTTTAGATTTCCCAGGATATAAAAAGGAAGTGAACGAAGCGGCTTTGGAACAATACTTGAGTTTCCAATACTCAGTATTACCAGAGACATTCTTTAAAGGAGTATTCAAACTTCCTGCAGGTCATTACTTTGAACTTAAAGATGGACAATTAGAGATTAAAAGATACTTTGATCCAAAACTAAAACCTAAGATGGACAAGTCTTTGGACGAGACTGTTTCTGATATTGAAAAAGTAGTTCACGAGACAGTTGATGCGCATATGATTGCCGACGTGGAAGTTGGATCATTATTGTCTAGTGGAGTTGATTCAAGTTATGTTGTTTCTGAATTCCCAGCGGACAAAACTTTTACAGTTGGATTTTTAGACAAGCAGAGTAAATATAATGAGATAAGATATGCTGAAGGTTTAGTAGAAGAATTAAATAAGAAGAACTTCAGCAAGACTATAGATAGTGATGAGTACTTTGATTCGATTGAGAGTGTAATGTACTACATGGATGAACCTTTGGCGGACCCATCATGTATTGCGCTTTACTTTGTCGATCAAGTTGCGGCTGAACAGATAAAGGTTGTTTTATCAGGCGAGGGAGCCGACGAATTCTTTGGCGGTTACAATATTTATCACGAGCCAATTTCACTTAAGGGATATCAGAAAGTTCCTAAGTTTATCAGAAAAGCGCTTGCTGGTATTGCTAAACATCTTCCTGATGTAAAGGGACGTGATTTCTTGATTCGTGGAAGTAAAAGTGTTGAAGAGAGATTTATTGGAAATGCCAATATGTTCTCGGTTAAAGATAGAGAGGCGCTTCTAAAGACAGAGTTAACGCACATCGAACCAAAAGATTTGGTTTATCAAACTTATAAAAAGGCAGAAGGCTTAGATGATATTTCTAAGATGCAATATGTAGATATAAACTTCTGGCTACAGGGTGATATTCTTCTTAAGGCTGATAAGATGAGTATGGCACACTGTTTGGAATCAAGAGTTCCATTCTTAGATATTAAAGTGTTTAACTATGCTAAGAGATTGCCTACTGAGTATAAGGTTACAGACACTGCTACAAAGCGCGCGTTCAGAATCGCTGCTAAGAGACATATTCCTGAGAAGACTGCAAATAAGAAGAAATTGGGATTCCCAGTTCCTATTAGAGTTTGGTTGGCGCAGGATGAATATTACGATAAAGTGATATCTGTTTTGACAAGTGAGACAGCTGAGAAATTCTTTAACACGGATATACTTGTGAAACTTATGGAAGACCACAAAAATGGCAAAGCAGATAACAGCAGAAGAATCTGGACTGTGTATGTATTCTTAGTTTGGCATAAGGTCTACTTCGAAGATGACGACTTTACACCAATCAATACAGAATGGTTAAGTAAGAGAGTGCAAAAGCTATAGTAATAATCGACCAGTTTTTACCTAAAAAAATAAAGATTTTTACTAAAATTTTAACCTTGATTATTGACAGAGTAAGTATTAGTATAATACTTGGTAAAAATTGGGTTACAGAACATTTTTACATATATTTTGGAGGAAAAATCGATGAGTAATACTAAGGCAAGAGAGAGAATTGACAATCTTCTTGATGACAACAGTTTCGTGGAAATAGGGGCTCTAGTTAAGGCTAGAAGCACCGATTTTAATATTCAAGAAACTGACACACCTTCTGACGGTGTAGTTACTGGATATGGACTAATTAATGGCGAATTAGTTTTCGTTTACAGCCAAGATCCAGATGTGCTAGGCGGTTCAATTGGTGAGATGCATGCAAAGAAGATAATGAATATATATGAGAAGGCTATTGATATGGGAGCACCTATCATTGGTCTTATTGACAGTTCTGGTTTTAGAGTTCAAGAGTCTGTAGATGCGCTTGAAGCTTTTGGCCAGATTTATTTTATGCAATCAAATGCGTATGGAATAGTTCCACAGATAACAATGTTGTTTGGTGAATGTGGTGGAGCTTTAAGTGTATTGTCAAAACTATCTGACTTTACATTTATGGAAGAGAAAAATGCAAAGTTATTTGTAAATTCTCCAAACACAATTCCAGAAAATAAAACTGTTGATAGTTCATCTGCAGAATATCAGAGTAAGATAGGAAACGTTGATTTCGTTTATCCTGAAACTGAGATTTATACAGAGGTAAGAAATCTAGTTTCAACTATTCCATCAAACTCAGCTGTACCTGCAGTGGATGTGGAAGCAACAGACGATTTGAATCGTCCAGTGGAAATTGAAAATAAAATTCCAAATCCAATCGAAGTAATCAAAGAAATTTCAGACGATGCATTTGTAATAGAAGTAAAGAAAGATTTCTCAAAAGATATTGTTACAGCATTTATGAAACTAAATGGTGCGACAGTGGGCGTGGTTGCTAACAAAGAGTTTGATGGTCAAAACAAGTTAACAACTGATGGTCTTAAGAAAGCATCTGATTTTGTTATCACTTGTGATTCACTTGGAATTCCGATTCTTACACTTACAAACTGTGAAGGATTTGATTCAAGTTTCGAGACAGAGAAAGATGGCGTGAGCGAGGCTTCAAACCTCGTATTTGCATTCTCGAATGCAACAGTTCCAAAGGTTAATCTAATTGTAGGCAAAGCAGTTGGAAGTGGATATATGGTTATGAATTCAAAGGCTCTGGGCGCTGACATGGTTTATGCGTTACCGAAGGCAAGAGTGTCTGTTATGGATGCTAAGAAGGCATCTGAGGTGATGTTCGGCGATGAAAGCAAGGTTGATGAATTCGACAAAGTCCAAGGTAATATTAGCAATGTAGCAGCAAGAGGTTATATTGATACAATAATTAACCCGGTTGATACAAGAAAATACTTAATCGGAGCATTTGAAATGCTTTACACAAAGGAAGCTTAGGAGGCAGTAAATGAAAAGGTATTTATGTCTGACATTTGTTTTCGCTTTACTAATTTTTAGTTTAGTTGGATGCAAAATAACAGATAATAAAACTGCATATAGTAAAAAAGACTTACAGTACATTCAATCTGCATTAATTGCTAGCGAGTATGAAAAGAATACAAGTTTGGTTAAGGCAAATAGATTTATTGATGAAGAGAAATATGCATTTGATCAAGAAAGACTTGAAAAGAAACTTGAAGAAACTGTTAAAAAGTTTCACAAAGAATGCGGAAAAATCAAATCAATAAAGAAAGATACTAAATGCGATTATGTAAGTGGTGAGATTAATGTAGTTACTACACTTGATTGTACAAAGAGAGATGCCACTGTAACATCTATTTTCAAATATGATGAAGAAAATAAAAACAAGCTAACGCTTTATGAGATGACATTTGATCCAATTTATTCAACTGGTGAGAAATTATCACAAGCGGGTGCTAATACAGCGATTGGTATGGGTACAGTGTTTGCGGTATTGATTTTCATCTTCTTGGTAATTTCATGTTTCAATTTATTCCCTAAAGTTCAAAAAGTGATTAAAAGAAAGAAAAAGATGGATAAGGGACCTAGATCGTTTGAAACAGTTCAGAAGTCAAAAGATGAAATAGATGATAATGAGTTAGTAGCTGTTATTACAGCGGCTATCGCATCAACAGAGAAAAAATCTACAGATAGTTTTGTAGTTAGATCAATAAAGAGAAGATAAGGATTTTGGAGGAGACAAAATGAAGAATTATACAATTACAGTTAATGGAAAGTCATACGACGTAACGGTTGAAGAAAAGGGTGAGGTTTCAGCACCTGCTGCAGTTCCTGCTCCAGGACCAGCAGCTCCTACAGTAGAAACTAAGTCACCAGTTCCATCAGGCGATGATGGGGATACACCTATCAAGGCACCAATGCCTGGTAAAGTTATGTCGATTAAGGTTAAGGCTGGAGAGCAAGTAAGTAAGGGAGATACTATTATGGTATTCGAAGCCATGAAGATGGAGAATTCTGTAGTAGCACCTCAAGACGGAACTATTGCCAGCGTTAAAGTTGAGGTTGGAGAAGAGTTTGAATCAGGAGCAGTTCTTGCAACAATGTAAGGAAACTTTTCTTTTAATCTAGGAGGTAACTATGAATTTTACAGAAACATTGGATAACCTGGTTAATCAGACAGCGTTTTTGAACTTGTCTGTTGGCAATTACATTATGATTGCAATTGCCTGTGTTTTCCTATTTCTTGCAATTAAAAAAGGATATGAACCATTGCTTCTTGTTCCTATAGCTTTTGGTATGCTTTTAGTTAATATCTATCCTGATATTATTAAAGCTCCAGTGGGCGAAGATGGAACAGGCGGTTTGTTATATTACTTCTTCAAACTTGATGAATGGAGTATTTTGCCTTCGCTCATCTTTATGGGCGTAGGTGCGATGACAGACTTTGGTCCGTTGATTGCGAATCCGAAAAGTTTCTTGTTAGGAGCAGCTGCACAGTTTGGTATTTACGGTGCATACTTCTTTGCAATTTTCATGGGATTCGGCGGAAAGGCTGCAGCAGCCATTTCAATCATTGGTGGAGCAGATGGTCCTACATCTATTTTCTTGGCTGGTAAACTTGGGCAGACGGCGTTACTCGGACCGATTGCGGTGGCCGCGTATTCGTACATGTCCCTTGTTCCGATTATACAGCCACCTATTATGAAACTTCTCACAACAGAGAAGGAAAGAAAAATTAAAATGGAACAACTTCGTCCGGTTAGTAAACTAGAAAAGATTTTGTTCCCAATTATAGTTGCAATTGTAGTTTGTATGATTCTACCTACTACAGCACCTTTGGTTGGTATGTTGATGCTTGGTAACTTGTTTAGAGAGTCAGGCGTCGTACATCAATTACAGCAGACTGCGTCAAATGCACTTATGTATATAGTAGTAATCCTACTTGGTACATCAGTTGGTGCTACAACAAGTGCTGAGGCATTCCTAAATGTAAGTACAATTAAGATTGTAATTTTAGGTTTATTAGCATTCTGTATTGGTACAGCTGCAGGTGTATTGTTTGGAAAGATTATGTGTGTTGCCACACGCGGCAAAGTAAACCCATTGATTGGATCTGCTGGTGTTTCGGCGGTTCCTATGGCTGCTAGAGTTTCTCAAAAAGTGGGAACGGAAGCAGACCCATCAAATTTCTTACTTATGCATGCGATGGGACCTAACGTGGCAGGCGTTATTGGTACAGCTGTGGCCGCAGGTACATTTATGGCAATATTTGGAATATAAAAATTTAGCGAGGGAAAATTATGGCTAAGAAAGTAAAAATAGTAGAAACAGCATTAAGAGATGCTCATCAGTCTTTGATAGCGACTAGAATGCCTACAGAGGAGATGCTTCCAATTGTCGACAAAATGGACAAGATTGGATATCACGCTGTAGAGTGTTGGGGTGGAGCTACATTTGATGCTGCACTTAGATTCTTGAAAGAAGATCCATGGGAGAGACTTCGTAAGCTTCGCGATGGATTTAAGAATACTAAACTTCAAATGTTGTTTAGAGGTCAAAATATTTTAGGATACAACCATTATCCAGATGATGTGGTTGAGTATTTCACACAGAAATCAGTTTCGAACGGAATTGATATTATCAGAATCTTTGACTGTCTAAACGATTTGAGAAACTTAGAGACTGCTGTAAAGGCTGCAAAGAAAGAAGGTGCTGAAGCTCAGATTGCTTTGTCATACACTTTAGGTGATGCCTACACTTTAGATTATTGGAAAGACATTGCTAAGCGTATCGAAGATATGGGTGCAGACTCACTTTGTGTAAAAGATATGGCAGGACTACTTACTCCATATGCAGCAACAGAGTTAGTTAATGCTCTAAAAGATGGAACAGATATTCCGATTGAAATGCACACACACTGTACATCAGGTGTTGCACAGATGACATATCTTAAATCTGTGGAGGCAGGTGCTGATATTATTGATACAGCTATCTCTCCATTATCAATGGGTACATCTCAACCACCTACAGAAGTTATGGTTGAGACATTCAAAGGCACAGAATATGATACTGGCCTAGATATGAAAGCGTTAAAAGAAGTAGCTGACTACTTTAAACCATATAGAGAAGAGTGTTTGGAAAACGGACTTTTAAGTCCAAAGGTAATGGGTGTTAACATTAACACATTGCTTTACCAGGTTCCTGGCGGAATGCTTTCAAACCTTGTTTCTCAGCTTGATGAGATGGGTGCTTCAGATAAGTTTGAAGAAGTGCTAGAGGAAGTACCAAGAGTTCGTAAGGACTTTGGTGAACCACCTTTGGTTACTCCATCATCACAGATCGTTGGTACACAGGCTGTATTAAACGTAGTTATGGGCGAGAGATATAAGATGATTAACCAGCAGGCAAAAGATTTGCTAGCAGGAAAGTATGGACAGACAGTTAAACCATTTAACCCAGAAGTACAGAAGAAAGCAATTGGTGATGCTGAGCCAATCACTTGTAGACCTGCAGACTTACTTGAGCCGGCTCTTCCAAAATATGAAGAAGAGATTAAACAGTGGAAGCAACAAGATGAGGATGTGTTAACTTATGCATTGTTCCCAGAAGTTGCTAAAGACTTTTTCGAATACAGAGAAGCTCAACAGAGTAAGGTAGACCCAAAGAAAATGGATAAAGAAAACGGGGCATACCCGGTTTAATTTAAAGGGCAGTTTAACTGCCCTTAAATTTTTATAGGAACATTTATGAGTAAAGTAATTGTGATAGGTGGCGGAGCGTCAGGAATGATGGCAGCGATAGCAGCAAAGAATAACGGTAACGAAGTCACACTATTGGAAAAAAATGAAAAGCTTGGAAAGAAATTGTTCATTACTGGAAAAGGAAGATGTAATCTAACAAACGCATCTGACATTAACTCTCATATGAACAATCTAATGTCGAACCCTAAATTTATGTACAGCGCTTTCAATGCATTTAATGCTGATGATATTGTTGCTTTAATTGAAGAGTCGGGAGTAAAGACAAAAGTTGAACGTGGAAACAGAGTATTTCCAAAGAGCGATAAATCATCTGATGTTATCAAGGCATTAAAGAAACATCTTGATTGTGTTGATGTTGTTTTAAACTATGAAGTTAAAAACATTACTAAAGATGAGCAATTTAAGATAAATGATGAGTATGTTTGCGATGCACTAATTATTGCAACTGGTGGTTTGTCTTATAAGTCAACTGGATCAACAGGCGATGGTTTTAAGTTCGCAAAAGAGTTTGGACATCAAACTACAAAGACCTATCCATCATTAGTTCCGTTTAATATTAAAGAGGACTACTGCAAAGAACTCCAAGGATTATCACTTAAGAATGTCACTTTAAAACTTATTAAAGATGATAAGGTTTTATATGAAGAGTTAGGTGAAATGTTATTTACACACTTTGGTGTGAGCGGCCCATTAGTTTTAAGCGCCAGTTCCTTTGTCGCGGACAAAATGGAAGATGGTTATAAAATTTCAATAGATTTAAAGCCAGCATTAGATGAAGCAACTTTAGATAAAAGAATATTGAGAGACTTTGATAAGTATAAAAATAAAAACTTTAATAATTCTTTATCGGACTTGTTGCCTAAAAAACTAATTCCTATTATTATAAGATTGTCGGGAATTGATGAGTATAAAAAGGTTAATGAGATTACAAAAGAGGAACGACAGAAATTAGTTCAGTTGATTAAGAATCTTGAGTTTAACATTGACAGTTTGCGTGGTTACGACGAGGCAATCATCACAAAGGGTGGAATTGATGTTAAGGAAATTAATCCAAAGACTATGGAGTCGAAGATTGTCCCAGGACTTTACTTTGTAGGTGAAGTTTTGGATTTGGATTCTTTGACTGGTGGATATAACTTGCAACTTGCTTGGAGTACCGGGTATGTTGCAGGAAACAGCATATACTAGGAGGTTGAAATGTATAATATTGCGATTGATGGACCAGCGGGTGCAGGAAAAAGTACAATAGCTCAAATTGTTGCTAAGGATTTAGGGTTTATTTATGTGGACACAGGTGCCATGTATAGAACTCTTGCGTTAGCATGTTTTAGAGATGGAATAGATACGACAGATGAAGATTCTGTTGTGGCAAAATGCGAGAGCGTCAAAGTAACCCTTGGTTATGAAGATGGTGTTCAAAAAGTTTATTTAAATGGTGAAGATGTGAGTGATGAGATTAGACGAGAGGAAATTGGAAACCTTACATCAGCTATCGCAGTATATCCTGGTGTAAGAAAAATCTTGGTTGCACTTCAACAGGATTTGGCATCAAAGAATAATGTTGTTATGGATGGTAGAGATATCGGAACTGCAGTACTACCAAATGCTGATCTTAAAGTTTATTTAACAGCTAGTGTCGAATGCAGAGCTAAGAGAAGATATGACCAGTTATTAGAGAATGGACAGACTGGTGATTTAGCTGAGATAGAAAAAGATATTGAAGATAGAGACTATAGAGACATGAACCGTGACGTATCACCACTTAAGCAAGCAGATGATGCTGTATTGGTTGATTCATCAGATATGACAATTGATGAAACGGTTCAAAAGATTATTTCTTTGACGAAGGAGTAGGAATGAAAGTAATTCTTGCTAAGAAGGCTGGTTTTTGTTTCGGAGTTCAAAGAGCCATTGATATGGTCTACGACGAAGCAAATGAACCAAACAAAAACATATATACTTATGGACCAATCATTCACAACGAGGAAGTTGTGTCTGATTTAGAGAGCAAAGGTGTAAAGGCCATTAACTTTGACGAGGGTGAGTTGAAGGGTTTGAACGATTGCACCGTTGTTATAAGATCTCATGGTGTTGCTAAAAACATTTACGATGACTTGGAAAGAAAAAATGTAAATGTTGTTGATGCAACGTGTCCATTTGTGAAAAAAATTCACGAAATAGTTCAAAAAGAGAGCGAAGATGGGAAGACTATCATCATCGTCGGAAGCGAGTATCATCCAGAGGTGCAAGGCATCAAAGGATGGGTGAAAGGCGATGCTTTTATAGTAGATGAAGAGGCTGATGCGAGAGGTTTAGACATCGATAAAGAAACCCCTGTATGTATTGTCTCTCAGACGACCTATAATCCCCAAAAGTTCGCCAAATTGGTTGAAATAATAAGGGAAAAAGGTTATGATAGTAATGTTGTGAATACTATTTGTAACGCCACAAATGAGCGTCAGACAGAAGCAAAAGAAATTGCTAAAAAAGTTGATGCGATGATTGTAATTGGCGGGAAAAATAGTTCTAATACTCAGAAATTATACGAAATTTGTAAGAACGAATGTGAGAACACATATTACATTCAAACTGCAAAGGATTTGGACTTTGACGAGGTTAGAAAGTATGACAAAATAGGCATCACAGCAGGGGCTTCAACCCCAAAGAATATTATTGAGGAGGTTCATACGGAATGTCAGAGATGAACAACGAATTTGAACAGATGTTAGACGAAAGTTTCAAGACTATCCGAAATGGAGAAGTACTTGAAGGAAAGGTTATTTCAGTTAAGCCTGAAGAGGCTGTACTTAATATTGGGTACAAGGCTGATGGAATTCTTCCAGTGAATGAGTATTCTAACACAGCAGAAGATCTGACAACTGAGATTTCAGTCGGCGATGAACTGACAGTAAAGGTTCTTAAGGTAAACGATGGCGAAGGTCAAGTAGCTTTATCATATAAGAGACTTGCTGCAGAGAAGGCAAATAAGAGACTTGAAGAAGCATTTGAAAACAATGAAGTTCTTAAAGCACCAGTTGTACAGATTCTAAAAGGTGGTTTGAGTGTGGATGTAGAAGGAGCTAGGGTATTTATTCCTGCTAGCTTGGTTTCAGATGTTTTTGAAAGAGACTTAAGCAAGTACGAAGGACAAGAAATTGAATTTGTTCTTACAGAATATAATCCTAGAAAGAGAAGAGTTATCGGTGATAGAAAACAGTTGGTTTCTAAAGAAAAAGAAGAAGCTAGAGCTGCATTACTTGAAAAAGTAAGCGTTGGCGATTCTATTACAGGTACAGTTAAGAGTGTAGTTGATTTTGGTGCGTTCGTTGATATCGGCGGTGTTGATGGATTGCTTCACATTTCAGAAATGTCATGGGGAAGAATTGGAAATCCACGTAAGCACTTTAAACCAGGAGATGAAGTAACTGCATTTATCAAAGAGATTGACGGAGATAAAATTGCTCTTAGTCTTAAGTTTGAAGATACAAACCCATGGAACAATGCAAGTGAGAAGTTTGCAGTGGGCGCTATTGTAACAGGTACAGTTGCTAGAATGACTGACTTTGGTTGCTTTGTTGAAATCGAGCCTGGTGTAGATGCATTACTTCACGTTTCACAGATTGCTAGACATCATGTTGACAAGCCATCTGATGAATTGAAAGTGGGCGATGTAATCGAAGCTAAGATTGTTGAATTCAACGAAGACGAAAAGAAAATTTCAATCAGCAGAAAAGTACTTCTTCCAGAAGAGCCAAAGGAAGAACCTGAGGAAGAAAAAGAAGAAGTTCCAGAGATGCCTGAGCAGAATGAAGAACCTGATTCTTCAATTGCTGATGCAATCGCTGCAGCTAAAGAAGATGCTAATGATACAGCTGAGACTATAAAGGAAGACGTAGAAGAAATTAAAGAGCAGGCTGCAGAACAAGTTGAAGAAGCTAAGGAACTTGCTGAAGAGCAAAAAGAAGAAGCTAAAGAGCAACTTGAAGAAGTAAAAGAGCAGGCTGCAGAGCAAGTTGAAGAAGTAAAAGAACAGGCTGCTGAAAAAGCTGAAGTTCTTTTAGATAAAATCAGCGAAAAAGTTGATGAACTAAAAGAGAAAGTTGAAGATGCTAAAGATGATGCTTCAGAAGAAGCTCCTGCAGAAGATTCAGAAGAATAAAAACAATTAAGATTAATTCAAAAAGCAGGCTTAGGTCTGCTTTTTGTTTTGTAAGGAAAACTATGAGAGTAATATCTGGAAGTGCAAGAAGTTTAAAACTAAAGACTTTGGAAGGACTAGATACAAGACCAACCACAGATAGAATAAAAGAAACACTTTTTAATATGATTCAAAACAATATTTATGATTGTTGTTTCTTGGATCTATTTGCTGGAAGTGGCGCAATAGGAATTGAGGCATTGAGTCGCGGCGCAAAAGAATGTGTCTTTGTCGATAACAATCCAAAAGCAATTGATATTATCAATGAGAATTTAGAATTTACAAAACTTAAAGATAATGCATTGGTTTTGTATAAGTCATATGAACTTGCGATTGCTGAACTTGAGTCTAAAAATGTGGTTTTTGACGTAGTCTTTATGGACCCTCCATACGATAATGGTTTGGAGAAAAATGTTCTTGAACAACTTGCAAAATCAGTTATAATAAACAATGATACTATCGTAATAGTTGAAGCACCTTTGAATACAGATTTCAGTTATTTGGATAGTTTAGGGTTTGAAGTTTATAAAGAGAAACTTTATAAGACGAACAAACATATTTTTATAAGGAAAAACGGTGAAAGTAATGACTAGAGCTATTTATCCAGGAAGTTTTGACCCGGTTACAAATGGACATTTAGATGTAATCAAAAGAGCTGCTAAAATAGTGGACGAATTGGTTGTCGGAGTGCTTAACAATAATTTAAAATCTCCGTTGTTTAATGTCGATAATCGTGTTAAAATGTTAAATGAAGTTGTGGCAGACATCCCTAATGTAAAGGTTATGGCCTTTGACGGATTGCTTGTTGATTTTGCTCATCAAGTTGATGCCCAGGTTATAATTAGAGGGCTTAGAGCTGTTACAGATTTTGAATATGAATTGCAGATGTCTCAGACCAATATGGTTTTAGATAAAGATTTGGAAACATTATTCTTATCAACTAGATTGGAATATGCATATCTAAATTCTAGTACTGTAAAGGAAGTGGCTTACCACGGTGGAGACATTAGTAGATTTGTACCAGATATTGTTGCAAAACAAGTAATTAATAAAATTGAGGAATTAAAGGAGAACGAAAATGAGTAAGATTGAACAAATTATCACAGAGATTGAGGAATATATTGATAATTGTAAATTCCAGCCATTATCAACATCTAAGATTATCGTAAACAAGGATGATATTGATGAGCTATTGGCTGAATTAAGACTTCGTACACCAGAAGAAATAAAGAAGTATCAGAAGATTATTGCTAACAAAGATGCAATCATCAATGATGCAAAGGAAAGATCAGAGGCTATGATCTCTGAAGCAACAGCTCACATCAACCAGTTAGTTAGTGAGCATGAAATTATGCAGAAAGCTTATGCTGAGGCTAATTCAGTAATCGATCAAGCTCAGCAGGAAGCTCAAGGTATTCTAGATTCAGCTAAGGCTGAGGCTAATGATCTTAAGACGAGAGCTATGCAGTACACAGATGATATTCTTTCAAATGTACAGAGCATTCTTTCTACAGGACTTCAGAACTTTGGGGCAGCTCAAGAGAGATTAATGACAGATATGGATGATTCATTAAACGTTGTAGTTCAAAGTAGAAAAGAATTAGCTGGTCAAGATCAAACACCTGCATATGAAGAGACTCAGGAAGAAGAAGCAACAGTTGATTTAGATGACTAATTAATAAATATTATTGATAACAAAGTGAATCTCTATTTTTAGGGATTCACTTTTTTAAGGATTAACATTATGGAAATAGCTTCGATTTGTAGCGGAAGCAGTGGAAATTGCATATTGGTTAAAAGTGGTGATACAAACATTTTGGTTGATGTTGGTGTTCCAAAGAAACGAATTGAAGAGGGACTAGAATATTTCAACACATTGCCTAATGAGATTGATGCTATTTTAATCACTCACGAACATTCAGATCATATCAGAGGACTTGGGGTATTTTTAAGAGCACATCCTGTTTCGGTTTTTGCTACTAAGGGTACTATTGAAAACATTTTGAACTCATCATCTCTTGGTGAAGTGAATGAAGAGTTGCTGGAAGAGATTGACTCCGACGAAGAGTTCTTTGTGGGGGACGTAAAGATTAATCCGATTTCAACTAGTCACGATGCTACAGATTCTGTTTGCTATAGATTCGACGACGGCGAAAAGTCATGCGCCATAGTTACTGACTTGGGATATTATCACGATGAAATAGTTGAATCGTTGCAAGACTTGAATGCGATATTGGTTGAGGCAAATCATGATTTGAAAATGCTAGAAGTTGGGCCTTATCCATATCCGTTAAAAATGAGAATCTGGGGCGACGAAGGCCATTTATCAAACGAGGCCTGCGGACAGTTGCTAAGTGAGATTATTTCTGATAAAATGCAGTACATTATTCTTGGACATTTGAGCAAGGATAATAACTATCCAGAGTTGGCGTTTGAGACAGTCAGAAATGAATTGAAGTTTAATGACATTGACTTAAACGATATGGGAATTGAGATAAAAGTTGCGAAGAGGGACTGCCCGTCTTGCGATATCAAATTATAAACTGGAGGACATTATGAATAAGATAATTATTACAGTTGTAGGAAAAGATACTGTTGGAATCATCGCCAAAGTATGTACATACCTATCAGAGCACAAAGTAAATATTCTTGATATTTCACAGACAATTGTGCAGGATTATTTCAATATGATGATGGTTGTAGATGCTAGTGGAAGCGATGTTGATTTTGATGCGCTATCAGAAGCACTAGACGGCATTGGGCAAGAAATTGGCGTGAACATTAGAGCACAGAGAGAAGAAATTTTTGACAGTATGCACAGAGTATAACTGGAGGATTTTATGATTAGTCGTTTTGAAGTACAAGAAACAAACAAGATGATTGATAATTACAATCTTGATGTAAGAACTATTACACTCGGTATTAGTTTGCTTGATTGTATTACAGATGATCTTGATAAATTAAATGATAACATTTACAACAAGATTAAAAGTCTTGCTGAAAACCTTGTCGAGACTGGCGAGGCTATTTCTAAAGAGTACGGAATCCCAATTGTTAACAAAAGAATATCAGTTACTCCAATAGCTTTAGTTGGTGGACAGGCTTGTAAGACATCTGATGATTATGTAACTATTGCAAAGACATTGGATAAGGTTGCTAAGGAAGTTGGAGTGAATTTCCTTGGTGGTTATTCAGCGCTTGTTAACAAAGGTATGACAAATGCTGAAGAACTTTTGATTAGATCTATTCCAAAAGCTTTGGCTGAGACTGAAAGAGTTTGTAGTTCTGTTAACGTTGGTTCTACAAAAACTGGTCTAAATATGGATGCCGTAAGACTTATGGGTGAGATTGTTAAGGAGACTGCAGAGAACACTAAAGATGCAGATTCACTTGGATGTGCAAAGTTAGTTGTATTTTGTAATGCGCCAGATGACAATCCGTTTATGGCAGGTGCATTCCACGGTGTTACAGAAGCAGACGCAGTTATTAACGTTGGTGTTTCAGGACCAGGCGTTGTTCGTCACGCAATTAAAAAAGTCCGCGGCGAAGACTTTGATGTCCTCTGCGACACAATTAAGAAAACAGCATTTAAAGTAACAAGAGTTGGTTACATGGTGGCTAACGAAGCTGCAAAGAGATTAGATGTGCCATTTGGTATTATTGATTTGTCTTTGGCTCCAACGCCAGCAGTTGGTGACTCAGTTGCAAATATATTAGAAGAAATTGGATTAGAAAGAGCGGGTGCTCCAGGTACTACGGCAGCATTAGCGCTTTTAAATGACCAAGTTAAAAAAGGTGGTGTAATGGCATCATCTTATGTTGGTGGATTGAGTGGTGCGTTTATTCCTGTCAGTGAAGATCAAGGGATGATTAAAGCTGTTGAGGAAGGTGCGCTTACTTTAGAAAAACTTGAAGCTATGACTTGTGTATGTTCTGTTGGTTTAGATATGATTGCTATTCCTGGAGATACAAGTGCAAGTACAATTTCAGGTGTGATTGCTGATGAAGCTGCAATAGGTATGATTAACCAAAAGACAACAGCTGTTAGAATTATTCCTGTTATTGGAAAGGATGTAGGAGATGAAGTTGAGTTTGGTGGATTGTTAGGTCGAGCACCTATTATGCCAGTTAACAAATTCTCATGCGAAGATTTTGTGAATCGCAAAGGACGAATCCCTGCACCAATTCATAGTTTTAAAAACTAATTTATTTTCAATACAAACAAAAATACACTACCATCGCAAATGACAGAAATTTGCTCTTGGTAGTGTATTTTTGTTTGCTTAAACACATATTGTTTAAAACTATGTATTGTTGCTATTTCACGACTATTTGTCGTTCAAATTCGTTTGGAATGATTTCTTTATATTTAATCATATAAACTAATCGATATAATTCGTCAGCATATAACTGTATTTCTAATAGTTTTTTATCTAATCCTGTTGCGTTTTCATAGTGTCTTGAGTATTTGCTAATTAGAGGTATTTTGATGTTATCGTTTATTAATGATATTAGATTTGAACCTCTATTAATACCAAGTAATCTAGCAGAAGTGAAATAACCGTTTTCAACTGCTTCATTGATATCTGCCTTTTTAATATTAAGCATTATATGAAGTAATGCTCTTGAAATACTAGTTTTTGTATTATTCCTTGAATCAATTTGCATTAAGAAATGCTCAATATCTGTGTAGTCATTTTTTTGATTATTGATTCTGTTTGAAAGTTTTTCGGGAACACCAAAAAATTCTTGGAACTCTTTTCCGTTAATTAAAGCGTCACCTAATAGTAAATCAAAATCATTTATAAACAATGGCTTTGTTCCTTCATAATGCATATATGCATCGGCAGGAACAAGTTGTTCTATATCGTGTTTTTGTTTCAATTCATTTCTAATAGCAGTAGCTGAGACAAAATCATCAGTAACATCTAAAGATGAATAGTCAGCACCAATACGTTTGATCGCCAAGGGTTTCAAAGGCGAACCAAGATGTTTGATTGCCTTCATATATTCAATAGCCAAAATATTGTTTGGAGATTTAAGAGTAATCTCAACCTCATTTTGACTTATGCCTTTTGTATCATTTAAGTATTTTTTTAGAGCATTTGATCTAGCTTTAGGGAAAGAATCACCGTCAGCTAAACTACTCTTGAGAAGTGCTTTGTATTCGTCGGGCTCGTTTTCTAAAACGTTAGCGATAGTAGGAAGCATTTTGATGTGCTCAGTTTCGCATCCAAAACAAAGGTAATCTACACAACCCAAATCAGTTAAAAACTTAACTCCAGCTCTTGCGAACATCTCTGCAGAGGCAGTGGAATAATAAACTGGTAACTCAAAAACAGCATCAGCTCCGTTTGATAATGCGGCCTTAGTACGAATAGTTTTGTCGAAAATAGCAGGCTCGCCACGTTGTACGTAATTACCGCTACAAATGACGATAACATTATCTGCGCCTGTGATGCTTTTTGCTTTGTCAATTATGTATTTGTGACCTTTGTGAAACGGATTGAACTCCGCAATCATTCCTATAGTCGTCATATTTTTACCTCAAAAATATTCTAGCATTATTAAAAATACATTTCAATTATATAATATTGTTTAATAAATTTAGATAGTATATAATGTTTATGATGTATGTTTTAAGGAGATTTTTATGAAATTTATTGATTCTTTAAAGGAAAAAGCGAGAGGAAATAGAAAGACAATTGTTCTTCCTGAGGGTATGGATAGACGTACCTATGAGGCTGCGTCAAAGGCCATGAAAGACGATTTTGTTGATCTAATTATTCTTGCATCCGAAGAACAAAAATATGAGATTGCACAGGATTTGGATCTTAGCAGAGTTGAGTTTATTGACCCTAAGGAAGATTCACATCTTAAAGAATATACAGAGCAACTATTTGAACTAAGAAAAGCTAAAGGAATGACAAAACGTCAGGCTAAAGCTTTGCTTACAAGTGATTTTATGTATTTTGCATGTATGATGGTTCTTAACGGTCATGCTGATGGTGTGGTTTCAGGTGCATGTCATTCATCAGCAAACACACTTAGACCATCTCTTCAGATAATTAAAACTAAACCTGGTAGCAAACTAGTATCGGCTTTCTTTGTCATCTGTGTTGACGGCAAAGACAGCGAAAAAGATGAAGTGTATGTTTTGGGTGATTGTGGTTTGAACCAAAATCCAAATGCTGTACAACTAGCAGATATTGCTGCAAGTAGTGCAGAGTCTTATGAATATTTAGTGGGAGAGACTGCAAGAGTTGCAATGCTTTCACATTCTACATATGGAAGTGCTGCGCATCCTGATGTAACAAAAGTAATTGAAGCAACTGAGATTGCTCAAAAAGAATATCCAAACTATTTGATTGATGGAGAGTTGCAGACAGATGCCGCTTTAGTTCCAGAGATAGCAGAGTTTAAAGCGCCAAACAGTAAGGTTGCTGGAAATGCAAATGTTCTTATTTTCCCAGATTTAGATGCGGGAAATATTGGATATAAATTATTGCAAAGACTTGGTAGTGCAGAGGCTTATGGACCTTTGACTCAGGGAATTGCAAAACCAATTAATGATTTATCGAGAGGATGTAGCGTGGACGATATTGTGGGTGTTATAGCCATCACAGCGGTCCAGGCTCAAGATTAGTATGCAAGTATTAGTAATTAATTGCGGTAGTTCATCATTAAAGTTTCAGTTGATTGATTCAGAGACAGAAAACGTCCTCGCCAAAGGACTTTGCGAAAGAATTGGAATTGATGGTAGTTCTATCACATACAAAGCAGATGAAAAAGTAACAAGAGAAATTGATATGCCTACTCACAACGAAGCTATCAAAGCAGTTATTGATATGCTTACGGACAGTGAAGTGGGCGTTGTTTCTGATATGAGTCAAATCAAAGCTGTTGGACATAGAGTTGTGCACGGTGGCGAGTATTTCTCAAAACCAATATTGCTAGATGAAGATGCACTAGAAAAGATTGGGAAGTGTAACGATTTGGCACCTCTTCACAATCCAGCAAACATTATTGGTATTAGAGCGTGTATGGAAATAATGCCAGGCATTCCTAATGTTGGTGTGTTTGATACAGCATTTCACCAAACAATGGAAGAGGCAAGTTTCCTTTATGCTATTCCTAGAAAGTTCTATTACAAATATAAAATCAGAAGATATGGATTCCATGGAACATCTCATAGTTTTGTTTCAAAGAGAATTGCTGAGATTTTAGGAAAGCCATATGACAGTTTAAAGACAATTGTTTGTCATTTAGGAAACGGTGCAAGTTTATGTGCTGTTGAAAATGGAAAGTCTGTTGACACTAGTATGGGACTAACACCTTTGTCGGGTGTAGTTATGGGTACTAGATCTGGAGATATAGACCCAGGAATCTTGGAAGTGATATCAAACTTCGAAGATGTAGATGTGAAAGAAGTTACAAGAATCTTAAATAAAGAATCTGGTGTTTACGGATTATCAGAGAATTCTAGTGACTTTAGAGATATAAACAAAGCAATTGATGAAGGCGACGAAAAAGCAATCCAGACTATGGATGTATATGTAAGAGCAATAGTAAGATTCATTGGAGCATATGTTGCTGTAATGAATGGAGTAGATGCAATAGTCTTTACAGCGGGCGTTGGTGAGAATAATCCAAGAATTCGAAAGATGGTATGTGATAACTTGTCATATCTTGGAATTACGATTGATGATAAGGCTAATGAGATCTGTGGTGAAAAAGTGAAAATATCAACTGATGATTCTAAAGTAGATGTGTATGTAGTTCCTACAAATGAGGAACTAGCTATATGCCAAGAGACCGTAAAACTAGTCGAAAACTAAAGGTAAAAAGTGTTTGACAAATATATAACACATATGTATAATTGTTAAAGTGTCTTCGAAGAAGACTAGTAAAAAACGAACTTTAAGGAGGTGTATACAATGTCTATATGTCCTAAAAATAAATCTTCTAAAGGAAGAAGAGATAGAAGAAGAGCTAACTGGAAAATGAAGGCTCCTAACCTTGTAAAATGTAGTAAATGTGGTGCATTAATGATGCCTCATAGAGTTTGCAAGGCTTGTGGAAGCTACAATAAAAAAGAGATTATTTCAGTTGAAGATTAATTATAAAAAAAGAAATTCTATAGTGATAGAGTTTCTTTTTTTGTGCAAAAATATATGTGATATTAATAGAGTGTAAAAAATAGACGAAATACGCATTTTTACTAGGGATTTTAACAGTTTTTCAAGTCGATTTTTTATTGAATTTTATGCCGTTTTCTAGTATACTCGTAATGATGTGAAAAGGAGAAAAATATGTCTAAAACAGTAGTTGCATTAGACTGTATGGGTGGCGATTATGCACCAGTTGAAACTGTGAAAGCTGCAGTCGAAGCATTGAGAGAAAATAAAGAAGTTTATATCAAATTATTTGGTAAAGAAGATGATATAAAACTTGAATTAGATAAATATGAAAATATAGATAAACTTCAAGATAGATTTGAAGTGATAGATGCACCAGAGACTATTGAGATGGATGATTCGCCAGTTATGGCTATCAGAACTAAGACGGAGTCATCAATCGTTAAATGTCTTTATGCTGTAAAGCATGGTGAGGCGGATGCTATGGTTTCTGCAGGAAGTACTGGTGCGAACTTAGTTGGTGGACACGTTGTGATTGGAAGACTTAAGGGTGTTGAGAGACCACCTTTGGCTCCGTTCTTACCAACTAAAGAAGGTCCAGTTCTTTTGATTGACTGTGGAGCAAATGTTGATGCTAGACCTAGTCACTTAGTTCAGTTTGCAAAGATGGGATCTATATATGTTCAAAATGCACTTGGAATTGATAGTCCTAGAGTTGGACTTGTAAACATTGGTGCTGAGGAAGAAAAAGGTAATGCCCTAACTAAAGAAACTTTCGAACTTCTAAAAGAAGTTGATGATATAAACTTTGTTGGTAATGTAGAGGCCAGAGATATTCCAGATGGCGCTGTAGATGTGGCTGTGTGTGATGCCTTCGTTGGTAACGTTATTTTGAAAACATACGAAGGTGTGGGAGCAGTTCTTCTAAGCAAGATCAAGGAAGCATTGATGTCTACACTTAAGACAAAGATTGGTGCGCTACTTATCAAGGGACAGTTAAAGAAGACTATGAAGAAATTTGATATTGAGCAGTATGGTGGAGCGCCAATGCTTGGACTAAAGGGTCTGCTTGTTAAAACTCATGGAAATTCAAAATCTGTTGAGATTAAGAATTCAATTTTACAGTGTGCAATGTTTAAGGAATATGACATTAGTAATAAAATAAAAGATAGTATCGCTGATACGCAGGAGGAAAAATAATGGAATTAGAGAAATTGATTAGTGTAATAGCTGAAGTTCTAGATATCGATGCATCAACTATTACAGCAGAGAGCAGATTTGTTGAGGACTTAGGAGCAGATTCATTAGACTTCTTAGAAATCGTAATGAGCGTAGAAGATGAATTCGGAATCAAGGTTCCAGTAGAAGATGTAAAAGACATAGCAACTGTAAAAGATGCTTACGAAGAGATTAAGAAAGCATTATAATTTAGATACCGTTTAAGCCCTAATTCAGGGCTTAAATCTATGTAAAGGATTAATATGAATACAAATATTGATGATTTACTAAATAGTATTGGTTACAGTTTTAAGGATGAGAAACTGCTAATTACAGCGCTCACACATAAGTCATATGAGGTTAACAAAACTGAATCTGGCGATGTTAACAACGAACGTATGGAGTATTTGGGTGATGCGGTTTTAGAATTAGTAACTAGCGATTTTCTTTACAAAAACTATAAAGATATGAGTGAAGGTGAGATGACAAAACTTCGTGCAAGTTTAGTATGTGAGCCAGCACTTGCAATTGATGCTAGAGAGATTAATCTTCAAGATTTCATATACCTTGGCAAAGGTGAGGAAAACAGCGGCGGAAGAAATAGAGATTCAATTATTTCAGATGCCTTTGAGGCGGTCATTGGTGCTATCTATTTAGATGGCGGAATGGATGCGGCCACAAAGTTTATCAACACTTTTGTTTTAAATGATATTGAACACAAGAAAACTTTCTTTGACAGCAAAACAGTTTTGCAAGAGAGAGTTGATGCAGCTGATTTGGGAATGATTCAGTATCAGATAGTTGGTGAGAGTGGACCTGACCACAACAAAGTCTTTGACGCAGTCGTAAAGTTAAATGATGAGATTATTGGTGAGGGCACTGGTCACACTAAAAAACAAGCTGAACAACAAGCAGCGATTGAAGCGATAAGTAAAATAAACAATTAAGCGAGGAAAGTATGTATTTAAAGAGCATTGAAATTCATGGTTTTAAATCATTTGCTAACAAGATCAACTTTGAATTTCATAACGGAATTACGGGTATCGTTGGTCCTAACGGATCAGGTAAAAGTAATGTCGCAGATGCCGTAAGATGGGTTTTAGGTGAACAGAAAATCAAACAGCTCCGTTCTTCAAAGATGGAGGATGTAATATTTTCTGGTACTGAAAATAGAAAACCTATGGGTTATGCGTTTGTTGCAATTACTTTTGATAACTCGGACCACAAATTGAACGTTGATTATAACGAGGTGACGGTTTCTCGTCGTCTATTTAGATCAGGCGAAAGTGAGTATATGATTAATGGTACTCAAGTTCGTCTTAAAGACGTGCATGAGATGTTCTATGACACAGGTATTGGTAAGGAAGGTTACTCAATCATTGGTCAGGGACAGATCGATAAAATTCTAAGTAGTAAGCCAGAGGATAGACGTGAACTCTTCGACGAAGCCGCTGGTATCGTTAAATTTAAGAGACGTAAAAATGAAGCTATCAAAAAGTTAAACGATCAGAACCAACACTTAGTTCGTGTTACGGATATTTTGACTGAGCTTGAGCGTCAGGTTGGACCACTCGAGAAACAGTGCGAGAAAGCTAAACGTTATCTTGAATTAAAAGATGATTTGAAAACTAATGATGTAAATATGTTCTTGATTGAGATGGATGAAATCAAGACAAAGACATCTGATATAAATGAGAAGTTGGATATTGCTTCAAACGATATGGATAATGCCAATGCTGAGTTTGAGCAAATTAAAACTGACTACAAAAAGCTAGAAGAACTTCTTGAACAATTAAACGAGACTATTGAGACAAAGCAGTTTACTTTGAATGAGACTACTCTAAACATTGAGAAGTTAGAGGGTCAGATAAACGTTATTAAAGAGCAGATCAATTCTGCAAAGAGTAACGAGTCATTTATTAATTCTAGAATTGAGTCTGTTAAGGGCGAGATTGATTCTAGAAATAAAGAGTTGGCTGATAGAGAGGTTGAGAAGAACGAGAATGAAATTCTTCTAAACAAAGCTATCGAAAAGCAGACTAAAGAAAACGAAGTTATCAGCAAACTTACTTGGGACATTAAGGCTCTTGAATCAGAAATCGAGAGAGACAAAGAAGAGATTATTGAGCTCTTAAGTACTAAGTCATCAATCGAGTCAAAGATTGAGAGATTTGATGCTATGCTTGAGCAGATTAATATTCGTAAGAGTCAGATTAATCAGAAGTTGGTTGACTTTGAGAGTAAGAAATCAAGCAAGGAAAATGTTATTAATCAGTTAACTCAGGAACTTGAAGATATCAACAAAGAGATTGCAAGTTTCAAAGAGACATCTGAAGACTATAGTAATCAGTTAGCTGATTTAAAAGTAAAGAAACAAAACTTATCTAAGAAGTTAGAAAATAATCAGCAGTCTTACACAAAATCTATTTCAAACCTAGAAGCTCTTAAGAATATTACTGAGCGCTACGAAGGTTACGGAAATAGTGTTAAGCGTGTAATGGAACTCAAAGAATCCAAAAAGGGTATTGTGGGTGTTGTTGCGGATATTATTAAAGTTGATCAAAAGTTTGAGACGGCTATCGAGACAGCTCTTGGCGGAAACGTTCAGAACGTTGTAACTGATTCTGAAACAACCGCTAAAGAAACTATCGAGTATTTGAAGAAGAACAAACTTGGTCGTGCAACATTCTTGCCACTAAGCAGTATGAGTGGAAAGACAAACTTTAACACTCCAGATGCTTTGCAGGAGACGGGTGTACTTGGACTTGCAAGTGACTTAGTTGATGTTGATTCTAAGTATGACGGAGTTGCTAAATACTTGCTTGGTCGTGTAATGGTTGTTGATACTGTTGACCATGCTATTTCAATTGCTAGAAAGTATAAATACAAAGTTCGTATGGTTACACTTGAAGGTGAGTATTTGAATGTCGGTGGTTCAATTGCCGGTGGTACATTCAAGAATACAACAAACCTTCTAAGCAGACGTCGTGAGATCGAAGAACTTGAAGCAAAAATAAAGAGACTTTCTGAAGAAAAGATTCAGTTAGATAAAGATATCGTTAAGAACAGCAGTGAGATCAGCGTCCTCAACGAAGAACTTGCAAAGGTTAACAAAGGATTACAAGAACAGACAATCCTTAAGAACACTTGCGAGATTAACTTGAAGACTGCAAATGAAGAAAAAGAAAATCTTGTTCTAGAGTTTGCAGATGTTAACAAAGAGAATGAAGAAATTGCGAACGAGATTAACGATATTAATAAGAGCAGTTCTGAACTTAAGAGTAGTTTGACTGGTCAGTCAGATAAGAGTATCGAATTAGAAAAAGGCGTAAATGACAAGAACGAAAAACTTGAAGGTATGCGCAAAGAGCTCGACGAAAAGAACACAGCTATTGAAGAAGTTAATATCGAGATTGCTAACATTAAAACTAAACATCAATTCATTTCAGAAAAGATTGATGTATCAATAAATGCTATCGAATCTCTTACTCAAGAGTTGCAAGGTATTGAAGCGAACTCTAAAGAAAACACAGATGAGATTTCTGCTAGAAACGAAGCAATTGAAAATTGTCAGAAAGAAATCGAAACTTCAAAAGAATCAATTGTTCAGTTAGAAAAAGATATTGAAGAAGCTAAGGCTAAGAAGGAACAGCAGAATAAAGAGCATAAAGAATTCTTTGAAAAACGTGAACAATTAAATGAGAAGATTACATCTCTAGATAAAGAGATTTATAGATTGACTTCGCAAAAAGAGTCTTTGGAAGAAAAGACTGCAAACAAAGAAGCATATATGTGGGAAGAATATGAACTCACATACAGAAATGCATTAGAACTTAAGCCTGAAGAGGAATTGGCTAAGTCAGATATTAAGAATAAGATTACTGAGATTAGACGTGAGATGAGAAGTCTTGGTGATGTTAATATCAACGCTATTGAAGAGTACAAAGAAGTGAATGAACGTTACACATTTATGAAGGGTCAGCACGATGACTTGATGGAAGCAAAAGAGAACTTGCTTAAGATTATTGACGAACTTGAGGTTGGAATGCGTAAGCAGTTCAAAGAGAAATTCGCTGAAATCAAAGTTGAGTTTGATAATGTATTTAAAGAACTCTTTGGTGGTGGTAAAGGTACAATTGAGCTTACTGAAGCTGATGATATCCTGGATGCTGGTATTGATATTATTTCACAGCCACCAGGAAAGAAACTTCAGAACATGATGCAGCTATCAGGTGGTGAGAAAGCACTTACAGCTATCAGTTTGATGTTTGCTATTCAGAATTTGAAACCTTCTCCATTCTGTTTGCTTGACGAGATTGAGGCTGCATTAGATGGCACAAACGTAATTAGATTTGCTGACTATCTACACAAGCTAACTGCAAATACTCAATTTATTGTAATCACACATAGACGTGGAACAATGAACTCGGCAGATAGACTTTACGGTATTACAATGCAGGAGAAAGGTATTTCAACACTTGTTTCAGTTGACTTGCTTGAGAGTACTTTTGAGGACAACCCATTAGATAAAAAATAAGGTGTAAAAATGGCAGGAAAGTTTTTTGACAAATTAGTAAATGGATTATCTAAAACTAGAACTAATATTAGTTCTAGTTTTAATAATATTTTTTCTGCTTTCAACTCTATAGATGACGACTTCTACGAAGAACTCGAAGAAATGCTTATTATGAGCGATATCGGTGTGATGACTACAGAAGAAATCATTGATTCTCTAAAAGAAGAAGTTAAAGAAAAAGGAATTAAAGATCCAGAAGAATGCAGAGATTTACTTAAAGCCAATTTGATTGAGCAAATGGATTTAGGTGAGAATGCATATGATTTTGAAAATGAAAAATCAATTATTCTAGTGATTGGTGTTAATGGAGTTGGTAAAACAACGTCTATAGGAAAACTTGCTTGTCAATTCAAGAATAATGGAAAAGAAGTAATGCTAGCTGCTTGTGATACTTTTAGAGCAGCTGCAAAAGAGCAGTTAGAGGAGTGGGCGAATAGAGCAAATGTTTCTATTGTCTCTGGTAATGAAGGACAAGATCCAGGATCAGTGTTATTTGACGCACTCGCATCTGCTAAAAATAAAAATTCTGATATAATTATTTGTGACACAGCTGGAAGACTTCACAATAAAAAGAACTTGATGAATGAGCTCAGTAAACTTGATAAAATAATTGATAAGGAAATGGACGATGCTCGTAGAGAAAACTTTATTGTCCTAGATGCAACAACTGGGCAGAATGCTTTGGCGCAGGCAAGAGAGTTTAAAGAGTGCGCTGATATTACTGGAGTTATTTTGACAAAGATGGATGGAACCGCCAAGGGTGGAATTGCAATTGCTATTCAGTCTGAACTTGGTATTCCTGTTAAATATATTGGTATTGGTGAGTCGATTGAAGACTTACAGAAATTTGATTCAGAAGAATTTGTTGAGGCATTGTTTGTAGAATGAAATTGAAAGTAAAGAATAACAAAATCAAATATACTTTATTATTTATTTTGACGGCTGCACTTACTTACGTTTACTTTGTAATTAATGGCAAGACGTTTGTTTGGCATGTAGATGGATATGATCAACATATGGTTGCATTAACTTATTATGGCCAGTGGCTTCGTCAAATATTTAGAAGTATTTTTATAGACCATACATTTACAATTCCTATGTGGAACTTCACTATTGGATATGGTGGAGATGTACTAACAACATTTAATTATTATGTTATTGGTGATCCACTAAATGTATTGTCTATTTTTGTTCCAACTAAATATACTGAATTCCTATATGACTTCCTTGTGCTAGTTAGAATGTATCTAGCGGGGCTTTTCTTTATGTACTACACAAGAGAAAGAGGAGTTAAGGGTAATGGTAGAGTTATAGGCGCTATCATTTATGTATTTAGTGTATACGCAATTCATTCGGCAGTTAGACATCCGTTCTTTATTTTGCCGATGATATTCTTGCCACTAATATTAACTGGATTAGAAAAAATACTAAAAGGCAAGAAACCATATCTGTTTATCGTTTCAATTGGAATATGTGTAATCAGTAACTTTTACTTTTTCTATATGGTTGCGATTATCACTATGGTTTATGCGTTAATTAGAGTTATCTATATTTATAAAGATGATAAACCAAAGATATTTACAACGCTGTTTAAGTTGTTCGGATTCTCGGTTGTAGGACTATGCATTGGGGCAGTATTGTTCATTCCAACAGTTCTCATTTTCATTCAAGATTCAAGAACAGTGGAAAGTACATTTGTTCCAATTTTATATGAATTTAAGTATTATCAGAAACTTCTATCTGAGATGATCTCAAATGATACAAGTGGACACTGGAATTATATCGGTGTATCTCCAATTGCCTTGATTGGTGCTTATTATGCATTCCACAAGAGAGATGTACAGAAAATAATTCTATTTGTTATTTCTATAGTAATATTATTGGTTCCTTTCTTAGGATCATTTATGAATGGTATGTCCTATGCCTGCAATAGATGGATTTGGGCATATGCATTCTTGTGTGCATATACAGTTGCGTACTATTGGAAAGAAATCATTTCAATAAGAGTATTTACTCACAAGAAACTAACCGGATTCTTGATGATTTATTTCGTTCTAATTCTTGTTATGAGAAATACAAGAAGAGAGAGCGTTATTTTCCAGATTCTATTGTTCACAGTTATGTTGTTCCTGTTGAGTTTCATAAATAACCATAAGACGAAATGGTTTAGGTATAAGATTAGAATTATATTTGTCTTTGTCGTGGCCGGAATTGCTTTGAATGCTTTCTATATATTTAGTGTGTCAGAAGGCAATTATATATCAGAGTTCATTGACTTCGGCAAAGTCTATCCATCATATGAGAGCACAGTGGCTAATGATATAAAGACACATGTTAAAGATAAATCATTCTATAGATTCTCGTCTGCAGAAGATGAATATTTGAATAATAGAAGTGAGAATAAAAAAGTAAACAGAATACTTAAGAATTCAATCTATTCTGAGATTAGTCCGAAGTATTTTAGAATTGATAATGCAAGTAATACATCAACTATTTTTAATAGAAATGGTATTGGCTATTACTGGAGCTTGGGTAACATTAATGTACAAAACTATTTGAGAGAGATGGACAATAAAGAATATTGTTTATTCTATTATTATGGAAATGATCAAAGACCAATTGAATCATCTCTATCTTCAGTTAAGTACTTTGTTACTGAGAATGATGATTTCTTGAAAGTTCCTTATGGTTTTAAATACAAGAGTAGTTTTACTAAACCAGTTCCAAATATGCTTCGTAATAAGAATGTAAATGAGAAGACGAAGAAGTTAAGTGAGACAACTTACTTGTTATATGAAAATCCAAATGCTATGCCTCTTGGATACACATACGAAAAAACTGTAAGCGAAAAAGATGTAAGCAAACTAAATGGTATTGATAAAGAAGAGACGATGCTTGATACTGCAATTGTCGAGAAGAAAGATTCGTTGAATCAGACTAAGCTTAATAAGTCGTCTTCCACGAAGTTACCTTACACATACCACACAAAATACAATGAGTTTGTTAAGTTCCAAGACAACAAGATTATTGTAAATAGAGGAAAGACTAAAGTTGATTTGATGTTTATTGGTTCGCCAAAGAAGAATCTATATGTTTACTTTAAGAATTTAAATTTTGCTCAAAAGAGTGAATTGGATGCAAATATAGATACATACGATGCATTGTCTTTGGGTGAAAAGAATTTGATCAGTAATAAATACAGATATTATAACGAGGATGACTACACAAGAATTTTTGTAAGTACAACAGGTGTAAGCAAAGTACTTCTAAATTACAGAAAAGATAAGTCATACTTTAATAATAGAAAAGACTTTGTAATCAACTTAGGTTACTCGACAGAAATGAGAAATATTGTTTCAATCAATTTTGAACAACCTGGTACATACTCATTTGATGATATCGAGTTGATTGAACAGCCAATGGACAACTATGAAGAAAAACTAAATACATTAAAAGAAAACAGTCTTGAAAATGTAAAGATTGGAACAAACAAGATTACTGGAGATATTTCATTAGATAAAGAAAAACTCTTATGTTTGAATATACCATATTCAGACGGTTGGAAACTTAAAGTCGATGGTAAGACAGAGACATTAAAGAAAGTTAATTATATGAATAGTGGAGTTATATTAAAGGCTGGTAAGCACAAGATAGAACTCACGTATTGTACTCCAGGAGTTAAGATTGGATTGCTGTTAACGTTAGCAGGAATACTGATATTATTAATAATAATTATAGTTTATAAGGTGTCAAGGAAAAATGCTTGACACCTTTATTTTTTTGTTGTAATATATACCGGTGCGAAAAGGGGGCTTTATGCAAGACATTTATAAAAGTTCATTATTATATGATTTCTACGGTGAATTATTAACTGATCACCAGAAAGAAATATATGAAGATTATGTTTTAAATGATTTGTCTTTGGTAGAGATTGCTGAGCAAAAAGGTATATCTAAACAAGGCGTACATGATCTTATTAAACGATGTGACAAAATATTAAATGAGTATGAATCGAAACTTAAACTTATTGAAAAGTTTAAAAACACTAAAAAGGATATTGAGAAAATCTGTGAACTAACAAAAGACGATCAAATTAAACAGATTGCAGAAGATATTCTAGAAAACTATTAGAGGTAAAGATTTTGGCATTTGAAAGTTTATCTGACAAATTACAAAATATATTTAAAGGCTTAAGGAGCAAAGGAAAACTTACAGAAGATGATATTAAAGCATCAATGAAGGAAGTAAAGATTGCTCTTTTGGAAGCTGATGTAAATTTCAAGGTAGTAAAGAATTTCATTAAAGACGTTACTGAGAAATCTTTAGGTGAAGAAGTAATGACTTCACTAACACCTGGACAGATGGTGATAAAGATTGTTAATGAAGAGTTAACTGATCTTATGGGTTCAGAGACTACTGAATTATCTCTCAAAAATGGAAATGAGATATCTGTCATTATGATGATGGGACTTCAAGGTGCTGGTAAAACAACTACAGCTTCAAAGTTAGCTGGCAAGTTGAAAGCACAGGGAAGAAAACCATTACTTGTGGCATTAGATATATACAGACCTGCAGCTATTGAACAGTTAAAGGTTAATGCTGAAAAGGTAGATGTACCGTTTTTCTCAATGGGCGATAAAAACAAACCTGTTGATATAGCAAAAGCATCTATCGAACATGCAAAAACAAACAACTACAACACAGTAATCTTTGATACAGCTGGTAGACTTCACATTGACGAAGACATGATGAATGAGCTAAAAGAGATTAAAGATTCAATTAATATTGATGATTCATTATTAGTTGTCGATGCAATGACAGGTCAAGATGCTGTAAATGTTGCTTCTGAGTTTGATGAGAAGATTAGCATTGATGGAATTATTGTTACTAAGTTAGATGGTGACACACGAGGCGGTGCTGCATTATCAATTAAAGCAATCACTGGTAAGCCAATATTATTTGTTGGTATGGGTGAGAAGCTAGAAGACTTGGAACAGTTTTATCCAGACAGAATGGCTTCTAGAATCCTTGGTATGGGTGATGTTTTATCACTTATCGAAAAGGCAGAACAAACCATCGACGAAGAAAAAGCAAAAGAGATGGAATCTCGCTTGAAAAAAGCTGAGTTCACATATGATGATTATCTAGAATATATGGGTCAAATCAACAATATGGGTGGTTTATCTTCTATATTAAATATGATGCCTGGTATGGGCAACAAGATTTCAGAAGATATGTTGCCAAGTGAAAAACAATTAACACAAGTTGAAGCAATTATATATTCAATGACACCAGAGGAAAGAAACAATCCAGATTTGATTAATCCATCGAGAAAGAAAAGGATTGCCGCAGGCGCTGGTGTAGATGTTGCTCAAGTAAATCGTTTAACCAAACAATTTGAGCAAGCTAAGAAGATGATGAAAAACATGAATGGTATGATGGGTGGCAAAAAAGGTATGAAGGGTATGAAATTACCATTTAGTTTTTAATAAATTTTTTAATATTTTTTTGGAGGTATAACATGGCAGTAAAAATCAGATTAAAGAGAATTGGAAAGAAGAAAGCTCCTTTCTACAGAATCGTAGTTGCTGATTCAAGATCACCAAGAGATGGTAGATTTATCGAAGAGATTGGTACATACGATCCAAGTAAGGACCCAAGTGTATTCGACGTAAACGAAGAGTCAGTTAAGAAATGGTTATCTACAGGAGCTAAGCCAACTGAGACTGTTGGAAAACTTTTAAAGATTGCCGGTATTGAAAAATAATATTAGGAGGATAGATTCATGAAAGAATTAGTTGAGACAATTGCTAAAGCACTTGTTGACTCTCCTGATGAAGTTGTCGTAACAGAGACAGAGAACGACAGAGAGATTGTTGTTATCTTGCATGTTGCTGACAGTGATATGGGCAAAGTTATTGGTAAGCAGGGAAGAATAGCTAAGGCTATTCGCTCGGTTGTTAGAGCAGCTGCTTCAAAGACTGATAAAAGAGTTAAGGTTGAAATACAATAATTCTTAACAAGTGTAAATTACTGGGATTACCCTAAATTGGGTAACCCAGTATTATGATTTTTTGAGGTAATGAATGTTAGATTATTTTAGAGTTGGTGTGATTGCAAATTCACACGGCGTCAAAGGCGAAGTCAAAGTCTATCCAACTACGGATGATGTTGCTCGCTTTAAAGATCTAGATAAGATATATTTGGATGAGAATGGAACATACCGCGAACTTCATATTAAAAGTGTGAAGTATGTAAAAAACATGGTTGTTCTAGGTTTTGAAGAATATAGCAATATGAATGACATCTTAGGTTTGAAGGGAATGGAACTCTATGTTGATAGAGAAAATGCGATTCCTTTGAACGAAGGTGAGTTTTATGTTGCTGATATGGTAGGCGCAGATATCATTACTGACGATGGAAATCACTTTGGAACTCTAAAAGACGTTCTAAAAACTGGTGCCAACGATGTCTATGTAATTGAGACAGACGAAGGCAAGGAAGTTTTATTCCCATCTATTCCAGAATGTATATTGGAAAAAGATTTGGAGAAAAAAGAGATTAAAGTCCATATAATGGATGGATTATTAGATTAATATGAATTTTTATGTATTGACGCTATTTCCAGAAATGATTCAAGAAGCTGTTATGACTAGCATTACTGGAAGAGCAATAACTGACGAAAAAATTAGCGTAAAACCTATTAATATAAGAGACTATGCTGATAATGATTACGGTCAGATAGACGATTATCCATATGGTGGAGGTGCTGGAATGGTTATGCAAGCGCCACCAATCTATGCTGCATACCAAGATATCGTGAAAGAACTTGGATATGAGCCAAGAGTTGTCTATATGACTCCACAGGGCAAGACTTATGAGCAAGCAGATGCCAAAGCCTTTGCCGAAGAAAAAGATATAGTAATCCTATGTGGTCATTACGAGGGCGTAGACGAAAGAGTATTGGAAGAAATAGTCACTGATCATATTTCTATAGGTGATTATGTTTTGACTGGCGGTGAATTACCAGCGTTGGTTGTAATTGATTCGATAACTAGATTAGTGCCTGGAGTGCTAAATAATGACGAATCTGCTGTGGCTGAGAGCTTTGAAGATGGCTTGTTAGAACATCCACAGTATACAAGACCAGCAGAGTTTAACGGTAAGGAAGTGCCAGAAATACTATTGTCAGGTAATCATGCAAAGATAGATGAGTATAGAAGGCAGGAGTCTTTGAAGAGGACGTATGAGAGGCGTCCAGATTTGCTAGAAAACGCTGATTTAAGCGATGCCGATAAAGATTACTTGGACGGTCTAGAATAGTGATTAAATGGTGATATAACTAGATTTTTACTATATAAATGTGCTAATATTTATTTGGTATTTGATAGTTATCAATTTATGTGAGGTATTGATATGAAGACTAAATTCGAAGAACCAAAAATTGAAATAGTTGAGGTTAAAGACTTTATTGTTACTAGCCCAGAGCAAGGCGGAGGAGCTAATGAAACAAGTGGCTGGGTTGATCCAGGACACGGTTGGTAAACAATAATTTTTATCTTGCACACATTGCATATATGTGTTAGTATACATAATGCTGTATTAATAAAAGATGGTCCTCTGTTACAAGTGTATTAAGAACATCGTAATAAAAAAGGAGGCAAATTATGGCAGATGAGAAAGTAAAAGAGGTAGTTGAAGAAGTAAAAGAGGCTGCTGAAGATGTGGCTGAGGAAGTTGCTGAGACTATCGAAGAAGTTGAAGAAGAAGTAAAAGAAAAAGCTGAAGAGGCTGCAGAGGCAGTTAATGAAGCTGCAGAGGAAGTTGTAGACGAACCAGTTGAAGAAGTTGAGGAAGCTGAAGAAGCTCCAGCAGAAGAGACTGAAGAAGCTCCAGCAGAGGAAGCTACAGAAGATGCTGAAGAAGCAACTGAAGAAGCTGAGGAAGTTGAAGAAGAGCCTGCAGTTGAAAAAGTTCCAGTTAAAACACATGAACTAATTAAAGATATTGAGGAATCACAAAAGAAAGATGTTGCTGATTTCAAAGTAGGTGATACTATCGTTGTATCAGCTAAGATTGTAGAAGGAAACCGCGAGAGAATTCAGAAGTTTGAAGGACTTGTAATTAAGAAACAAGGCGGTGGAAACAGAACAACATTCACTGTTAGAAAAGATTCAAACGGTGTAGGTGTTGAAAAGACTTGGCCACTTTACTCACCAACAATTGCTAAGATTGAAGTGACTAGAGAAGGTAAAGTTAGAAGAGCTAAACTTAACTACATTAAGAAGAGAGTTGGTAAGGCTGCTAAGGTAAGAGAATTAGTAAAATAAAGAACTTTTTAAGGAACGAGATATACTCGTTCCTTTCTTTTTGTGTTATTATATTAAGGGTGTGAAAGAAAGGATTTATTATGGATTATCAATGGTATCCAGGCCATATGACAAAGGCCATTAGACAAATGAGAGAAGATATCAAGTTGGTAGACCTAGTTATCGAGTTATTAGATGCTAGGATTCCTTTGAGTAGCCGAAATCCTGATATTGATAATCTTGGACAGAACAAAGCAAGACTAGTTATCTTAAATAAATCTGATTTAGCAGATGAATCTCAAAACAATTTGTGGGATAAATATTTTAAAGATAAAGGTTATACAGTTCTTAAAGTGGATTCGAGAGTGAATTCTTTGGCGAAGACGGTTGATAAAGCTATTGAAGTGCCTTGTAAAGAAAAGATTGAAGCTAACAAAAAGAAAGGAATTAACAGACCAATCAGAGCAATGGTTGTAGGTATTCCTAATGTTGGCAAATCGACATTTATTAATTCATATGCTAAAAGATCTGTTGCAAAGACAGGAAATAAACCTGGTGTGACAAAGGGTAAACAATGGATTAAGATTGGAAAGAATCTTGAACTACTTGATACTCCTGGAATTTTATGGCCTAAGTTTGATGATGAGCAGATTGGATTGAACCTAGCATTGGTTGGTTCAATGAATGATAACAATTTGGATTCGGCAGAGTTAGCATTTCACTTTATCAAGCAGACAAGAGAAAACTATCCTGACATTTTAAAGAATAGATTTAATATAGAAGGAAACGAAGATATAGTTGAGGAAATGTATCAAGTTGCAGATGTTAGAAACTGTAAACTTCCGGGAAACAAACTTGATTTAGATAAGGCGTCAAAGATCATTCTAGATGAGTTTAGAAACGGAAAACTAGGAAGAATTACTTTGGATAGGATTTAAGATGAATAGTATTTCTGATATTAAAAATGAATTAAAAGAATTAGAGATAGATGCTTTAGATGGATTCATTTCTAAGTACAGTGATGATGAAAGATCTGGCGTGAAGGCTTTGGTTAAAAAAGCGGAAAAACAGATTAAAGATTATGAGGCAGAACTAGAAAGAATCAATAATCTTTCATTTTATGAAAACAAATACAAGGACTATCAGTTTATCTGTGGTGTAGATGAAGTTGGAAGGGGGCCTTTGGCGGGGCCGGTTGTTGCTGGGGCAGTCATATTGCCGAAAGATTGCGATATCTTATATATTAATGACTCGAAAAAGTTATCTGCTAAAAAACGAGAGGAACTATATGATGAGATAACAAAGAAAGCAGTCGCGTGGTCAACAGCACTTTGTACTCCAGAAGAAATAGATGCCATAAATATATTGCAGGCAACATACAATGCAATGAAGATGGCAATTCATCAGTTGAATCCACAGCCAGACATCTTACTTAACGATGCAGTGAAGATTCCTGATGTTGATATCAAACAAGTTCCGATCATTAGAGGTGACAGTTCAAGCATCTCGATTGGAGCGGCTAGTATTGTTGCTAAAGTTACAAGAGATAGAATGATGGTGGAATACGATAAGATTTACCCGGGTTATGATTTCGCCTCCAACAAAGGCTACGGCTCAGCAAAACATATTGAGGCAATAAAAAAACTTGGTCCAACACCAATTCATAGAAAAACATTTATTCAAAATTTCATATAAGAATAAGGGGGATGTATGAATACAAGAGTTATTGGTGCATTGAAAGAAGATATGGCTATTTCATATCTAGAAGAAAATGGTTTTGAAATAATTGAGAGAAACTTTAAATGCAAGATTGGCGAAATAGATGTTATAGCAAAGAAAGATGATGTTATAAGATTTATTGAGATTAAATATAGAAAAGGAAATGTGGCTGGTGGAGCTCATTATGCAATAAGCAAGAGTAAGCTTATTAAGATTTCGAAGATTGCAAGTTTTTATATAATGACTCATCCAAATGGCAACAGTTCATATAGCATTGATGCAATAATTATCGAAAATGATTGTATTGAGTATTTAGAAAATATTTTCGGCGGAATGTAACTATGAGAAAACACTTAATAAAAGATGTAGTTCAAAATTCAATAGCAGATCAGTTGGAAATCAAGAATGGTGATTATCTTTTATCTATTGATGGAAAAGAGATAAAGGATATTTTTGATTACCATTTATTAAGTGAGTCCGAAAACCTAACTCTTGAAATAGAAGCATCAGATGGTGAGATTTGGGAAATTGATATTGAAAAAGATGAAGATCAAGACTTGGGTCTGATTTTTGATAACGAATTATTGGATGAATATAAATCATGTACTAACAAATGTATCTTTTGTTTTATTGATCAAATGCCACCAGGCATGAGAGAGACATTGTACTTTAAAGATGATGACTCAAGACTTTCATTTATTCAAGGTAACTATGTGACTTTGACGAATATGACAGACGACGATGTGGATAGAATCATTCGATACAATTTGTCGCCAATTAATATTTCGGTTCATACAATGGACAAAGAATTGAGATGCAAGATGCTTAACAATAGATTTGCAGGTGACAAGTTAGAGTACATTAAGAAATTAAATGATAACAACATTACAATGAATGCTCAGATCGTTCTTTGTAAAGGTTACAATGATAAAGAAAAGCTGGATGAGACATTAGAAAAGATGATGCCTTATGTTCCGAACTTAAAGAGTTGTTCAGTTGTACCTGCTGGTCTTACAAAGTTTAGAGAAGGTTTGGCTGAGCTTGAACCATTTACAAAAGAAGAAGCAAAAGAAGTTATTGCTCAAGTTGATAAATGGCAGAAAGTATTCAAAGAGAAAATTGGCATAAACTATGTGTATGCAGCTGATGAGTTTTATATGATGTCAGACACTCCAATTCCAGAAGAGGATTATTATGATGGTTATCCTCAAATTGAAAATGGCGTTGGAATGACCAGATCATATTTGAATGAGTTTTATGATTATCTAGATTCATATGAAGGTGATGATAGAGTAAGGACAGTTTCGGTTGTAACAGGTGAATTATTCTATAACTGTAGTCTTGAAATGGCAGATGCTATAAACAAAAAATATCCTAACATTGATATAAAAGTATATAAGATTATTAACGATTTCTTTGGTCATACAATCACTGTAACTGGATTGCTTGTGGGGAAAGATATCATTGATCAGTTAAAAGGAAAAGACTTGGGTGATGAGTTGTTATTGCCTGCAAATACGCTTAAGTGGGGTGAGGACATCTTCCTCGATGACGTAAGTCTTGACGAGCTAAAAGACGTTTTACAAACAACCCCTGTTATTGTAAAATCTAATGGGAAAGATTTTATAGACAAGATACTAGGAGAAGAAAATGAGTAAACCAATCGTAGCCATAGTAGGCCGACCAAATGTTGGCAAATCTACATTGTTTAATGCTTTGGCTGGCGAAATGATTTCAATTGTAAAAGATACCCCTGGTGTAACTAGGGATAGAATATATGCAAATATTGACTGGACAGGACATCAGTTTACTATGATTGATACTGGTGGTATTGAGCCAGATAGTAATGATATCATCTTAAAGCAGATGCGCGAGCAAGCGCAGATCGCCATTGATACAGCTGATGTCATTATTTTTATGACCGATATTAAACAAGGTTTGGTCGATGCTGATTCAAAGGTTGCTGATATGTTGAGACGTAGCGGCAAGCCTGTTGTTTTGGTTGTAAACAAGGTGGACAACTTTAAAAAGATGGAAGCCGATGTTTACGAGTTTTACAACTTAGGAATTGGTGATCCTTACGCGATTTCATCAGCTAACAAATCTGGTTTTGGTGATATGCTTGATAAGGTGGTCGAACACTTTGATAATCTTGAGGACTTCGACGAAGACGATGGTATCCCTAAAGTTGCTATCATCGGAAAACCAAATGTTGGTAAGTCATCAATTATAAACAAACTTGCTGGCGATAACAGAGCAATTGTATCTGATATTGCTGGAACGACTAGAGATGCTATCGACACTAAGCTTGAGTTTGAGGGTAAAGAGTATACCTTTATCGATACAGCAGGTATGCGTCGTAAGTCGAAGGTGAAAGAAGACATTGAGCGCTATAGTGTAATCCGTGCGGTTACTGCAGTCGAGAGAGCTGACGTTGTTATAGTTGTGATTGATGCCGTGGAAGGTATTACTGAGCAAGATGCAAAGATTGCCGGCATTGCCCACGACAACGGCAAAGGGATAATCGTTGCAGTTAATAAATGGGATGCGATAGAAAAAACTGATAAGACAGTTTATAAATATAAAGAAGATATTAAAAAGATTTTGTCATTTATGCCATATGCCGAGGTGATATTTATTTCGGCGAAGACGGGTCAGAGGTTTGCTAAGATATTTGAAGCGATTGATGTTGTGATTTCAAATGCTACACTTAGAATTGAAACAGGAACATTAAATCAGATTATGGCAGAGGCAGTTGCGCTTCAACAGCCACCATCAGACAAAGGTAGAAGGCTTAAACTTTTATATATTACTCAAGTTGGTGTCAAGCCACCTACATTTGTTATATTTGTTAATGACAGACAGCTTATGCATTTTTCATATACTAGATACATTGAGAACAAGATCAGAGAAGCTTTTGGCTTTACTGGTACACCGCTCAAGTTCATAATTAGAGAGAGGAAAGAAGAGAAATGATTTGGAAATTAATAGTATCATTTATAATTGGATATGTTTTTGGAATGTTCAAGACAGGTCCAGTTTTAGCTAAAGTAAGAGGTATTGATTTGTCACAAACCGGGTCAGGAAATACTGGTATGACAAATACAATGCGTGCGCTAGGAAAAAAGGTTGGTATTTGGGCATTTGTCGGAGACACCTTGAAAATAATTATTCCTGCATTTGTCACATACTTCTTGTTTGCTAAATGTGGTCATCCTTATCCAACAGGTGAGCATGTTTGCTTGTTTATTATGGTGACATCATTTGGTGGAATCTTAGGAGATATGTTCCCGTTCTATAATGGATTTAAAGGTGGAAAAGGAGTATCTAGTTTTTCAGGTATGGTATTAACATTATTATTCCTAACTTGTGATTGGAAGTTTACAGTAGTTGGATTGATTGTGTTCTTCACAACTATGTTTGTCACTAGATATGTTTCAGTAGGTTCATTAGTACTTATTGTTTCTATATTTATTGAATTTGTCGTTTGGGGTCAGATGGACATGATTTATTCGTTGAAGAATCCCGAAGATAGAATCTATATTTATATCATAGTTTTTATTATAATGGTATTAGTGTTTATCAGACACAGAGAGAACTTAAAGAGACTTGCTAATGGAACTGAAAATAAGATTGGACAGAAAAAGGAGGACAAGTAATGTCAAAAGTTACTGTATTAGGTGGTGGTGGATGGGCCATCGCTCTTGCTAAAGTATTATGTGAAAATGGACATGACGTAACTATTTGGTCAGCGGTTGAACGTGAGGTGGAGAGCCTAAAGAATGACCGTGAAAACAAAGTGAGTTTGCCTGGCATTACTATTCCTGATGAGATAAAAATTACAGGCGACTTGGACGAATGCGTTGGAGAAGCTGATGTGATTATTATGGCTGTTGCATCTTCATTTGTTAGAGCAACCGCTAATTCTTTGCAGGGCAAGATTAAAGACGGACAGATAATAGTTGATGTTGCAAAGGGTATTGAAGATGATACTTTCAATACAATGACTGAGATTATTGCTGAGGAATTACCAGAGAGTGATCCAGTTGTATTGTCTGGACCAAGTCACGCGGAGGAAGTGGGAAGAAGAATTCCTACATCTGTTGTTATTGGTGCGAAAAAAGAAGATACAGCGGAACTTGTTCAAAAGTTATTTGCAAATGAATATTTTAGAGTATATAGAAGTCCTGATATGAAGAGTATTGAACTGGGTGGTTCGTTGAAGAACGTTATCGCTTTGGCTGCAGGTGTCATTGACGGACTTGGATTTGGCGACAACACTGAGGCAGCTCTTATGACAAGAGGTATCAGTGAAATCACTAAGCTTGGAATCGAGATTGGTGGACATAGAAGAACTTTCTATGGTTTGTCAGGTATGGGTGACTTGATTGTTACTTGTGCAAGTAAACACTCAAGAAATAGACGTGCTGGTGTTTTGATTGGAAAAGGCTATTCACTAGATGAAGCAATAAAAGAAGTTAACATGGTAGTTGAGGGTGCCGTTTCGGCAAAGGCTGCATACGCGCTTGCTCAAAAGTACAATGTAGATTGTCCAATTATCGAGGCGGTTAACAGAGTCCTCTTCGAAGGAAAAGAACCACTTGAGGCTATGAAAGAACTTATGAATAGAAGACTTACAAACGAGTATATTGATATTGATTGGGAAGATTAATTAATGAGAACACAACACAGAAAAATAAATAAGCCAGAGAACAGAGGTAAAGAAGGCATTGGATCATTTATCTTTAGTAGATCCTTTGTGTTCTTTTTAATGCTTGCGTTACAAGTTGCTTTATTTATATTAATTACTTATTATGCGTCAAGTTCTAGGATTATATACATTGTTATTTATATTATTATGTTAGGCATTATTGTCTATATTATTAATGATGACTCAGATCCGAATATGAAATTGCTTTGGGTTATTTTGTTGTTGTTAGTTCCTGCGTTTGGAACATTAATGTATCTATACTTTAGATTCCAGCCAGCATCACATTCGCTTAAGAAGAAGTTGAAAAAGATTAATATTAAATCTGAAAGATATTTAGCCCAAGATAAAAGAATGTTGGGCGAACTTTATTTGCAAAATAAAAATATTGCTTCATTAGCAAATTTTGTATATGAAAGTAATGACTTGCCTGTCTATAGAAATACTGAAGTAACTTACTTTAGAAGTGGTGAAGAAAAGTATAAGGCATTAATTGAAAAACTTGAAGAAGCTCAGGACTTCATTTTTATTGAGTACTTTATTATTGGTCGAGGTAAAGTTTGGGATTCAATTCTTAGAATATTAGAAAAGAAAGTTCAGCAGGGTGTTGAAGTTCGTGTAATGTATGACGGACTTTGTTCATTCTCTAAATTAGATATTGGTTATTATAAAAAGTTGCAGAAAAAAGGTATTAAAGCAAAACCTTTTGCACCTGCACGTCCATTTATAACAACAAACCAAAACAATAGAGATCACAGAAAGATACTAGTGGTTGATGGCAAGGTGGCCTTTACAGGCGGCATCAACTTGTCTGACGAATATATGAACGTGGTTGAACACTACGGTTACTGGAAAGATACGGCAGTAATGGTAGAAGGTGATGCGGCGAAAAGTTACACATTACTATTTTTGAAGATGTGGAATGTTTCTGAAAACACAATTCAGAATTTCGATAGATATCTAAATGTAGATATTCCACCAATTTATCCAGATAGTGGATATGTTATGGCTTATGCGGACAATCCGTTTAACCATTATCAGGTTGGGCACTCTGTTTATTTAGATATCATTAATAACGCAACTCGATATTGTCATATTATTACTCCATATTTGGTGCTTGATAATATTACAATGAACGCACTTAAATTTGCCGCGAAACGTGGAGTTGATGTAAAAATTATTATGCCTGGTATTCCTGATAAGCATTATGCGTATTGCTTGGCCAGAACATATTATAAAGAATTGATTAGATGGGGCGTTGAGATTTATGAGTACTCACCAGGATTTACCCACGCCAAAGTCTTTGTAGCGGACGACGAAGTAGCCACAGTTGGTACTTATAATCTTGATTATAGAAGTTTGTATTTGCATTTTGAAAATGGTTGTTATATGTACAAATGTAAGTGTATAAAAGATATTGAAGACGATTTCCAAGATACAATGAATCAATCTAGCAAGGTTACTTTGATGGGTTGTAAAAATAGACCGTTATACTATAAAGCAACCGGAAAAGTGATGAGATTGATAGCACCAATGCTATAAAAATAGACTTTAAGCCCCTAATATTTAGGGGCTTTTATTATGTGGTGCTCAATTGAAAATATAGGTATATTTTGTTATAATCTATGCTTGAATGCGAAATAAGGAGAGAACTATGAATACTTATGACGAATTAAAAGAAAGAGGGCTTATTGCTCAGGTTACTGACGAGCAAAAAGTCGCAGATTTAATAAATAAAGGTGAAGCAACTTTTTATATTGGATTTGACCCTACAGCAGATAGTTTACATGTAGGTCATTTTATGGCGCTTTGCCTAATGAAAAGACTTCAAATGGCTGGAAATAAGCCTATAGCGCTTATTGGCGGTGGTACAGCAATGGTCGGAGATCCTTCAGGAAAGACTGATATGCGTCAAATGATGACTAAAGAGACTATTGAAAACAACGTTGCTGCATTTAAGAAACAAATGAGCAGATTCATTGATTTTGAAGATGACAAAGCTCTTTTGGTTAACAATGCTGACTGGCTATTAGATCTTAACTATGTTGAGTTTTTGAGAGAAGTTGGACCACATTTTTCTGTTAACAATATGCTTCGTGCTGAGTGTTATAAGCAGAGAATGGAAAAAGGTCTAAGTTTCCTTGAGTTTAACTATATGATTATGCAAAGTTACGACTTCTACAAACTATTCCAGGATTACGGATGTAATCTACAGTTTGGCGGAGACGATCAGTGGAGCAATATGCTTGGCGGTACTGAGTTAATCAGAAGAAAGCTAGGCGAAGATGCATCAGCTATGACAATCACTTTGCTTCTAAATTCAGAAGGAAAGAAGATGGGCAAAACTGTTTCGGGTGCCGTTTGGCTAGATCCTGAAAAGACATCACCATACGATTTCTACCAGTACTGGAGAAATGTGGATGATGCTGATGTAATCAAGTGTTTGAAGATGTTAACATTCCTACCTTTAGATCAAATCAAAGAGATGGAATCTTGGGAAGGTAGCGAATTAAATAAAGCAAAAGAAATTTTGGCTTACGAACTAACAAATCTAGTTCACGGCGAGGATGAAGCTAAGAAAGCTGATGCCGCCGCGAAGGCTATGTTTGCAAATGGTGGTATTTCTGGAGACATTCCAACTACCACATATCCAAAAGCAGAGTTGGACGAAGGTAAAGATATTCTAACCCTATTGGTTGATGCAGAACTTGCAAAATCAAGAGGTGAAGCTAGAAGACTAGTTCAACAAAACGGCGTATCAGTTAACGGAGAAAAAGTTGCTGAGATTGACGCTACATTTACAACAGATGATTACAACGAAGATGGAGTTATCCTTATCAAGAAAGGTAAGAAAGTTTTCCATCAGATAAAGGGTGAATAATTATGAAACAATACGGTCTAAATGAATTAAGACAAATGTTTTTGGATTTCTTTAAGTCTAAAAACCATTTAGTAGTAAAGAGTTATTCTTTGGTTCCAGAGAATGATAATAGTTTGCTACTTATAAATGCTGGTATGGCTCCATTAAAGCCATATTTCACAGGAAAAGAAATTCCACCAAGTACTAGAATGGCATCATGTCAGAAATGTATTAGAACTGGTGATATTGAAAACATCGGTATTACAGATAGACATGGTACTTTCTTTGAGATGCTTGGAAACTTTTCTTTTGGCGATTACTTTAAGACAGAAGCAATCCATTGGTGCTGGGAGTTCTTGACTGAGGTTGTTGGGTTTGATCCTGACAGACTATATCCATCTGTCTATGAAGAGGACGACGAAGCATTTGCAATTTGGAGAGATGAGATTGGTATCTCTGAAGATAGAATCTTCAAGTTTAACAAAGAAGATAACTTCTGGGAGCATGGCGCAGGACCTTGTGGACCTTGTTCAGAGGTTTATTATGATCGTGGTGAAAAGTATAGTTGTGGAAAACCTGACTGTACTGTAGGTTGTGATTGTGATCGTTATATTGAAGTATGGAACAATGTGTTTACACAGTTTGAAGGTGACGGAAAAGGAAACTATGTTACACTAGATCAGAAAAACATCGATACTGGTATGGGTCTTGAAAGACTTGCAACAGCAGTTCAGGATGTTGAATCTATCTTTGATGTGGACACAATCAGAGCGATCAGAGAACATGTTTCAAAGATTTCTGGAAAAGAATATAAACAAAAACACGAGTGGGATGTTTCAATAAGAATTATTACAGACCACATTCGTTCAGCTACATTTATGATTTCTGATGGTATTATTCCATCGAATGAAGGAAGAGGTTACGTACTTAGACGTTTGATCAGACGTGCTTGTCGTCATGCTAAATTACTTGGCATCAATGAGGAATTCTTGATTCCTTTGGCTGAGTCAGTTATCAAGTCTTCAAAGGTTGGTTATCCAGAACTTGAAGATAAGAAGAGCATGATCTTTAACGTTTTGAAAGAAGAAGAGTCTAAGTTTAACAAGACAATTGACACAGGACTTCAAAAGCTAAATGAACTTTGCGAGAAAATCGAGAAGAATAATAAGGACACTGTCCGCGGCAAAGACGCATTTATGCTTTACGATACATATGGATTCCCTCTAGAGTTAACAATTGAGATTGTTGAGGAAAAGGGATACAAAGTTGATATCGATGGTTTTAACGAGGCCATGGATGTTCAAAGAGAGACTGCTAGACAGGCTCGTAAAGAAACTAACTATATGGGAGCAGATGCTACTGTATATGAGAAGTTAGATACAGCTTTGAAATCAACTTTTGTTGGTTATGAATTGTTAGAGAATGAATCTAAGATTACAGCGCTCACTTCTGAGACTGATGTAGTATATGAACTTAATGAAGGTGACGTTGGAACTATTATTGTAGAAGAGACACCATTCTATGCAACAATGGGTGGACAGAAAGGTGATATGGGAACAATCACAACTGAGAAGGGCGAGTTTGAAGTAACAGAGGCTATTAAGCTTCCTGGAGATAAGGCTGGTCATGTTGGTAAGGTTGTTTCAGGCACTGTTAAAGTGGGTGACTTTGCTAAGTTGAAAGTTGATGCTATCAATAGAAATTCAACTGCAAAGAACCATAGTGCAACTCACTTGCTTCAGAAAGCTTTGAAATTGATTCTTGGTGACCACGTTGAACAGGCTGGTTCATATGTGGATGGTTCAAGACTTCGTTTCGACTTTAACCATTATCAAGCTATGACTCCTGAAGAGATCTCAAAAGTTGAAAATATAGTTAATGAACAAATCGTTCGTGGACTTAATGTAATTACAAGTGAGATGAGCATGGAAGAAGCAAAAGAAACCGGTGCTACAGCATTGTTTGGTGAGAAGTATGGTAAGACAGTTCGTGTCGTTGCTATGGGTGATTTCTCAATTGAACTTTGTGGTGGTACACATGTATCTAATACAAATATCATTTCTTCGTTCAAGATTGTTTCAGAGACTGGTATTGCTTCAGGTGTTAGAAGAATTGAAGCTCTAACTTCAACTGGTCTAATGGATTACTACAAAGATCTTGAAAACACATTGAACGAAGCAGCTAAAGAGGCTAAGACTACAACAAATGATTTGGTTGCTAAGATTGCTTCAATGAACGAAGAGATTAAAGCAGTTGAGAGTGAGAACGAGAAGTTGAAAGCTAAGATGGCTTCTGATTCGTTGGGCGATGCTATGTCTGATGTTACCGAAGTATCAGGTGTTAAACTTCTTGCCAAGAAACTTGATAACATCGATATGAATGAGCTTAGAAATCTAAGTGATTCATTGAAAGAACAGATCGGCGAAGGTGTAGTTGTTTTAGTTTCATCAATGGACGACAAAGCAAACATGGTTGTTACAGCTACAGATGAAGCAATCAACAAAGGTGCTCACGCTGGAAATATGATTAAAGAACTTGCTAGCCTTATTGGAGGTGGCGGCGGTGGTCGTCCAAATATGGCTCAAGCTGGTGGTAAGAATCCAGCAGGTGCAGATGATGTAGTTGAGAAGGCTGCAGAAGTTTTGGAAAGTCAGATAAAATAATCATAGAAATAAATAGTATTTTGAAAGGGTGGCTTTAAGCCATCCCTTTTTATGTTATAATAGTTCTAGAATAATTTGTGGAGGACTTAAAAATGAAAAAAATTACTTCAATTATTTTAACGGTTGCTTTAGTGGCTACATGTTTTATTGGCTATAATGCTAAAACTGTTAAAGCTGCTGATAAAGCACTAACTTTAGGTGTTCAATATAGTGGCAGTTTAAGTTCATATGAGACAGTTACATATACATTTACTATGACATCTAGTTCCAATGTGCAAGTGCTTGTGGGAAGTAACAATGAACAACTATGGACATTGAGAAGCACTGATTACAGTGTATCTTTTTCTACTCAAACAGCGCCATCTAATGTTGCTTGTTATTTACCTAAAGGTAAAACATATGAATTAACAATTAAATATAGTGGTAAATATACTCTTAAAGTAAGCAAAATTGCTGGAGATAAAATATCTTCAAAAGGCAAGAAGGTAGTTATTAAGAGTGCAGATTCTAAAAGTGTAGGTTTTACATTTACAGGAACATCTGATTACGCTAGAGACAATCTAAGAATTAAGAGTTCTGTTCCAAAAGTAGCAAAAGCCTCATTTTCAGTGACAGGAAATAATTCTGGTACTATAACAATATATCCATATTATATTGGTAAGACTGTCATATCACTTAGTATGGTTGGTGGTAACACAATTAAGTTTACTGTGCATTGTACAAACGGACATTGGTATGTTGCGAAAGGATCAAAAGCAAAAGCTCCAAAACCTAAAGGAGTTAAGAAGATTAAATGGTCAAGTAGCAAGAAAAAAAGAATTAAGATAAAGAAAAAGTCAGGAAGGATAAAAGCTAAGAAAGGTGGCAGATGCACATTGATTGCAAAAGCCGGCGGATTCAAATATAAGGTTAGAGTTTATGTAACTGATTTTAAAAAACTAGCAAAAAGAACATATCGTGAAATCAAAGATGTGGTTAATAATCCTGATAAATTAAAACTATATAATATTTATAAAGGCTATTATAAAATGAATGGTCATAAGGTTCCTGTTGTATATTTTGATTATGCGAGTACAAATAGTTATGGAGCATATGTTAGAAATAAGATAATTGCTGCTTATGACGATGTTGGAACATGGGGATATAGATATGTTTCAAATGCTAATAATGTTATTAAAAAGAAGAGAATTAAAGCGAAAACTGTAAAGAAAAAATAGTTATGATTGTTTTATAACAGTAAAAAATAACCCCAATAAAAATGTTTTATTGTGGGTTATTTTTTTCTTGACGACTAAAGATTATATGATATAATATCTCTTGTGTTTTTACACAATACCTACAGTTTTAGGAATCTAAAATTGAAGGGAGGGTAGAAGAAATGTCAACAGTTATAGTTAAAGATGGAGAATCAATTGATAGCGCTTTAAGACGTTTTAAGAGAAACGTAGCTAAGGCTGGTATCCAACAGGAGATTCGTAAGCGTGAGCATTACGAAAAGCCTAGTGTTAACGTAAAAAGAAATCAGAAGCGGCTAGAAAGCGTAAATATTAATAAAAAAAGCAGAAATATTCATTATTTCTGCTTTTTTAGTGCCAAAATATAGCAAAATACCACAATTTTTAGTGTTTTTGCACATAAAAAACTACCATATATTGTATTTTATGGTAAAATATAACTAGAAAAATAAAGGTGGGTTTATATGAGCAATATTGAAAGTATTATGGATATACCTTCCAATCATGCTAGAAACGTTTTTGGCCAGTACGATTCTTATATTAAGAAGATCGAAAAAACTTTACATGTATCTATCATAGTTAGAGATGATAATGTAAAGATTATAGGTAGTGAAGATGCTACTAAAAGGGCTAAAAGCGTATTTAACCAACTAATTGAATTATCAAAGCGTGGTAATGATATTACAGAGCAAAATGTCGACTACGCTTTATCTTTATGTTTTGACAACAATGAATCAGCGTTGTTGGATTTAGATGACAGTATTATCTGTCGTACAGCTATGGGTAAGCCAGTTAAGCCTAAAACAATTGGTCAGCAAAAGTATGTTGACTTAATTAGAGATAAAATGATTGTTTTTGGTATTGGTCCGGCAGGTACTGGTAAAACATATCTTGCTATGGCAATGGCTATTGCAGCATTAAAGAATAATGAAGTAAATAAAATAATTCTTACTCGTCCAGCAATCGAGGCCGGTGAAAACTTAGGATTCCTTCCAGGTGATTTGCAGGAAAAAGTAGATCCATATCTTAGACCTTTATATGATGCTTTGTATCAGATTATGGGTGCTGAAAGTTTTACTGCAAACTGTGAAAAAGGAATCATTGAAGTGGCGCCCCTTGCATATATGAGAGGTAGAACTCTAGACAATGCATTTATCATTTTAGATGAAGCGCAGAATACCACGCCAGCACAGATTAAGATGTTTTTAACTCGTATTGGTTTTGGATCAAAAGTAATCGTTACTGGTGATAGAACTCAGAAGGACTTACCTAAAGATGCTGTTTCAGGTTTAGATATAGCTTTAAGGGTTTTGAAAGATGTTGATGATATCGGTGTTATGTGTCTAGACAATAGTGATGTAATTAGACATCCTCTTGTACAAAAGATTGTTATGGCTTACGAGGAGTATGACAAGAAACTCGCGGAACGTAAGAAAAAGAAAAAGTAAACTAATCTATATTTAATATTTATGTTTTATATTGATAACAAATACAAAAATCCTATAGAGATTGATTATGAAGATATTGCTTCAAAGGTAATTCATGAAGCTGAGGACTTCGTCGAATGCCCTTATGACTGCGAAGTGAATCTTCTGATAACTGACAATAGTGAAATCCAAACTCTAAACAAAGAATCAAGAGATATAGATGCACCAACTGATGTGTTATCTTTTCCAGCTTTAGATTATGATTCACCGGCTGACTTTTCTAAAGTGGAAGATGACAATTTCAATTTCAATCCTGAATCTGGAGAGTTGGTGCTGGGAGATATAATTGTTTCTTACGACAAAGTAATTGAACAAGCAAAAGAATATGGTCACTCAGAAATTAGAGAGTTCGCTTTTTTAGTTGCTCATAGCATGTTGCATTTGTTTGGTTATGACCATATGGATGATGAAGAAAGAAAGTCTATGGAATCAGATCAGGAATCCATTTTAAATAATTTAAAAATTAGGAGGGATTAACAATGAAAGTGAAGGTTATCACAGCGATACTGTCAGTAGTATTGATTGCAGGTGCTGGTACAGCTGCATATTTCTATATGAGAAATAATAAACCAGCAAAAACAACTGAAGCAGTTGAAACTACTACAACAGATCCATATGCAGGTATGGCACGAAGCTTCTTGACCGGAAAATATATCAAAGAAGCTGACGCTAAGAGAAGACCATATGCTGTAATGATTAATAATATTCAGGATGCAATTCCACAATCTGGAATCAGCAAAGCATCAATTATTTATGAATCACCTGTTGAGGGAAGCATTACAAGAATGATGGCTTTGTTTGAAAAACCTGAAAAAGTTAATAAAGCAGCTCCAGGCAATGATAGTAAAATTGGATCCGTTAGAAGCTGTAGAATATACTATGCATTTATGGCTTTAGAGTGGGATGCGATTTATTGTCACTTTGGTCAATCTAAATATGCCAAGAAGTTCTTACATTCAGGAAAGATTGATGTAATCAATTCTTGGAAAGGACAAAACGCATACTATAGAACTAGCGACAAGCCAGCCCCACATAACTGTTATGCAGATGGTCAAAAACTTCTCAATCAGAGAAAGAAACTTAAATACAGAAAGAATCATAAAGATGATTTCGTAGGAGTATTCAAGTTTGCACCAATTGATAAACCATTTGAGATAACTGAAGGTGAAGATGCGTCGAAGAAAGTTGTAGTTGGTTATAATTACAACAACGCAACTTACAAATATAATGCTGATAAGAAGTTATATTACAGATATCAGTATGGTAACAAACATGTTGATGTAGCAAATCATAACAAACAACTTTCATGCACAAATATTGTTATTCAATATGTTAAGACGGTACTTTATCCAGACGGAAAGAGTTTGAAGATGACTCAGAACGGCGAAGGCAAAGGCTGGTATGTAACTCATGGTAAGGCTATGAAGATTACATGGAAGAAAGCTAAACGCAAATCTGGACAGACTAAGTACTATGATGAGAACGGACAAGAGATTACTTTGAATAATGGTAAGACTTTCGTTCAAATAGTTCAGAGAGAAGATAAGAAGAGAACTAAATTTAAAGGTGATAAGAAAGCTAAACAGGCTGAATCACAGACTCAAGCAAACTAACAACTAGAGGTTAATTAATGTCACAAAAAGGTAGATTTAACAAAAACAGTTTTGTGATACAAGGTAGTATATTAGCTATCGCAGGTATTCTTGTTAGGGTTATTGGATTAATATATCGAATTCCTCTAACAAGAATTCTTGGCGATGAGGGTAACGGTTATTACTCAACAGCGTTTGATATATACAATGTATTATTGTTGCTATCATCGCAAAGCATGCCACTTGCAGTATCAAAAATTGTTTCAGAAAAACTTCAAAAGAAAGAATACAAGAACGCCAGTAGAGTGTTTAAAGGTTCATTGATCTTTGCTCTAATACTTGGCGTTGTTGTTGGGTTATTCGCATATTTTGGATCAGATTGGCTAGCAGCATCTGTATATAAGAGTGCACCTTCGGCGTATGCGCTTAAGATTCTAGCGCCAACACTTACAGTTGCGTGTGTCCTTGGAGTTATGAGAGGTTTCTTCCAGGGAATGGGCAATATGGTTCCGACTGCTGTATCCCAAATCTTTGAGCAGATTGTAAACGCTTTTGTAAGTATTTTTGCTGCAATGGAATTAGCTGCTTACGGACTATCAGTTTATAAGACTGTTGGCATGAGTAAGTCCACGTCAAAGGCAGCCTTCGGCGCAGCCGGAGGAACGCTTGGTACATTGTGCGGTGCTATAGCGGCTTTGATTGTTATTGCAATTATTCTTTGGCGAAAATATGGTGACATTAAACTATTAATAAAATCAGATACGACTCAAAATCTAGATAAGTATTCTAGGGTTACAAAGATTTTGACGTTCACTATATTGCCAGTACTTTTGAGTACGACAATATACAACATTAGTAACTTACTGGATAACCCTATATTCCAAAATATAATGCACAAGTTTTTCCATATGTCCACAACAGCTAGAGCAGAGGACTGGGGAATCTATAGTGCGAAGTATAGGCTTATGACTACAATGCCTATTGCAATATCCGCCGCGTTGTCGACGGCCATGGTTCCATCTCTGGTTAGATCTTACGTGGCAAAGAATAAAGAACAACTAACCGAGAAAGTGAATCAAGCGTTTAAGTTTTCGATGATGATAGCAATACCTTGTGGTGTTGGATTATCAGTGCTCGGTTTACCAATCAATAAATTGCTATTTGGAATTACACCTGGCACTGAAAAAGAGATTGCAATTATGATGGCGTTTAGTGTATTTACTGTTGTTGCATTTTCTTTATCGACAATTAGTAATGCCATATTGCAAGGAATTGATCACTTGAGTATTCCAATAAAAAATTCAGCTATATCGCTTGGAGTGCATTTAATATTACTTCCAATTCTTTTGATTGTCTTTAGACTTGGAATCTACGGCGTAGTGATTGGTGACATTACCTTTGCAGCGCTCGTTTGTATCTTAAATGCATTTTCAATTAAAAAGTATATGGACTACAAACATGACTTTATTGCAATATTTGTTAAACCGTTTATTGCGGCAGCATTTATGGGCCTCTTTGCATTGGCTTCATACTGGTTGTTCTACAAGTTTACAAACAATATTGTTGCGACAATTGTTGCGATAGCAATTGCCGTAATAGTTTATGGAATCTTGCTTATCAAGATAAAGGCAATTGTTGAGGAGGAGATTCTTGACTTGCCGAAAGGGGCAATGCTCGTAAGAGTGTTGAAGAAAGTTAAGTTAATATAAAACCAAAAAATATGTGCTAAGCCTAGCATGTATTTTTTGCTATATAAGGATAAACAATTAGGGGTTCATTATGAATGTAATTGTAATTGGAGGAGGCGCTTCGGGATTGGTTGCAGCCATCACCGCCAAAGAAAAAGGCGACGAAGTAACTCTCCTAGAAAAAGAAAACAAGGTTGGAAGAAAACTACAAATGACTGGTAATGGTCATTGTAATATGGCACACACTGATATTGTGGCTAAAGATTATTACAATGATTCAGATCCTAAAAGTAGTTTTGCAAGTGATGTGTTAGATGCATTTTCATTCAAGAGATTTACAAACTTTTTTAAGAAGATTGGTGTAATCACTAAGAATGAAGATGGATATATTTATCCTTCAAGCATGCAAGCATCAACCGTTGTGAATGCTTTGAGAAATTATGCCGAGCAGATTGGTGTAAAGATTAAAACAAATAATGAAGTAAAAGGAATTGAGTTTAAAGACAATACATACTTTGTTGATTGCGGTTATGTCTATGAGTGTGAAAAATTAATTGTAGCTTCGGGTGGTTTATCTTATACAAACATTGATTCTCCAAAGAATGTTTTGGCGTCATTAGAAAAACTTGGTTTAGAAGTGTCAGAGCTAGAGCCTGCACTTACTGCATTAGTTTCTGAATCAAACATCACAAAAGCTAGTGGTGTGAGAGTTAATGCTAAAATCAAATTGTTTGATGGCGAAGATCTAGATATTTCAGAATATGGACAGGTTCAGATAACAGATTATGGTATTTCTGGAATTCCAGTTTTTAATATTTCAAGATTTGCAAAAGTGGGCGACGAAGTACATATCGATTTTGTAAACGACACCGACAAAGAAGATTTAATTAACGACTTAAACGTGTTGCTTTCGACGAACGCGTTAGGTATTTACAATTTGCTTTGTGGATTGCTTAACGATAAGTTAGCAGCTTTAATAGTTGAAGAACTAGGAGTGGAAAAAGAAGCAGATGTCACTCCTGAGATTCTCGAGCAGGCCGTAGATTTGATCAAAGATTATGAAGTAGTTATTTCAGGAAAAAGAGATTTTGACTTTGCCCAAGTGACTAAAGGCGGAGTTAGCACAAAGTGTATTGATTCAAAAACTATGCAAGTGATTGGTCACGATAACCTTTATCTTTGTGGTGAATTGATCGATATCGATAGCAAGTGTGGTGGCTACAATCTTTACTTTGCATGGGCTACTGGTTACATAGCAGGAAATAATTGATGAGTTATATAAAAGTTAGCAATATAAAATTAAATATTGATGCTACTAACGATGATGCGATTAAAGAAGCGTTAAAAAGAGTAAAGTTATCCTTTGACGATGTTTCTAGTATTGAAATAGCTAAACTATCTATTGATGCTAGAAAGAAACCAGATATTAAAAAGATTTTCACTGTTGGTTTTGAGACAAGCGAAAAGGTATCTGGAAAAGATGTTATAGTGTTTAATGAGAGACCAGAATATAAATATGACATCACTGGAACAAGTGAATTGAATCACAGACCAGTTGTTATCGGTTTTGGTCCCGCTGGAATGTTTGCTTCATACTTGCTTGCAATAAATGGTTATAAGCCAATCGTTATTGAGCGCGGTGGAAAAGTTGATGCAAGAGTAGAATCAGTAAATAAATTTTGGGAAACAAATGAACTTAATACTGAATCTAATGTACAGTTTGGCGAGGGAGGAGCTGGAACATTTTCTGATGGAAAGCTAAACACTGGCAACAAAGACAAAGGAAATAGAATCAAATTTGTGCTAGACACTTTTGTTAAGTTTGGTGCAAATGAAGATATCAAATATGATTTCAAGCCTCATATCGGAACTGATATATTAACCAAACTAGTTAAAAGTATTAGAGAAGAAATTGAAAATAATGGTGGCGATTTTTACTTTGATACAAAAGTTACAGAAATTACTAAAGATAACACAATCAAAGTTAAGACAGGCGACAAAACATTTGAAACTGATATAGTAATTCTAGCAATTGGAAATGCAGCTAGAGATACATTTGAAATGCTAAATGCAAATGGCTTTAAATTGGAAGCAAAGCCATTTGCTGTAGGACTTAGAATTGAACATAAGCAAAAAGACATTAACAAAAACCAATATGGTTTTGAAGACAATAGATTGGGTGCCGCACCTTACAAGTTAACTTATCATTCAGAATCTGGAAGAAGCATTTATTCTTTCTGCATGTGTCCAGGTGGATATGTTGTTAACTCTTCGTCTGAAGTTGATCGAATGGTAGTTAATGGAATGAGTTACAGCGGACGAGATGGTGAGAATGCAAATAGTGCAATTGTATGTTCGGTCACTCCGGACGATTTTGATTCAAATAATCCATTAAGCGGAATTGAATTTCAAAGAAAGATTGAAAACAACGCCTTCGTCGAAGGAAATGGAAAGATTCCGGTTCAACAGTTTGTTGATTTTAAGAATAAAACTAAAAGTGAATCTATTGGGAGCATTAAACCACAATTAAAAGGTGAATATGAGCTAGCTAATTTAAGAAACGTTTTACCTGATTACATTAGTGAAGCGCTTATAGAAGGTATAGATTATTTTGGAAATATTATTGATGGTTTCAATCATGATGATGTAATTTTATCGGGTGTAGAGAGCAGAACTTCATCTCCAGTTAGAATTGTTAGAGATGATGATTTACAGTCAAATATAAAGGGAATTTACCCTGCTGGAGAGGGTGCAGGATATGCTGGAGGAATTGTTTCGTCGGCTGTTGATGGAATTAGAGTTTTTGAGAAAATAATTGATAAATATAAGCCATTTTAAGGCGTTGTCGGTAATGACAATGACCCAAAAATATAGTAAAATATATGATTGAGAAAACACACGGGAGAATGTTATGAACATTAGGTTTTTAGCACAATTTGAATACTTTAATGCTGTTCATCTGAAGGACGATATCATACTTGAAAAAGAGTATGAAACTGGTCCGTTTGAGAACATTCCTAAAGTGCGCTATTATTTGTATTTCCTCGAAGAAAATGTTCGTAAAGAAGTGGCGCCTCATTCTGATAAAGTAGATATATTTGAGATTACTAACTGTATTTATCATTCTGACTTTATATATTTCACTGAGTACAATAAAGATGTGAATGGTGGATATGTTTTTAATATTATAAAATACAATATTACTGATCATACTTTTGGAAAAATCATTACTTTGAGAGATGATATCAATCTATATCCAAGTCATAAACAGATTAAGATTTTTGTATTGGACGATCAAAACTTAATCATTCAGAGAGCTCTTCCAAAGATATCAGAGGCAGATCCAGATAAGTATGGATTCCACAAGTTTTCACAAATCGTATTTAACTTTGTGAAGAACAAGCAGATTGTAATTCACAATTCAAATCTAGTTGATAATGGAATTGATTATATAATCCCAAGTTCAGAAAACAATTGTATTATGAAGACTGGATATCCAGTGTTTGACCAGGGAGTAGTATCTGAGGAAGATGCTGCCGTTGAATCGATTGTTTCACTTAACATTTCACAATTCTTAAGCGATTTGCAACTCGAACAGCAAAATGTTGTTTACAACAATATCGACCAGTGTTTCTTTGACTCAACTATTGGTAAAGCGAAGATCCAAGGTGGATATTTGATTTACTCAAAATACAATCATGACGACGACGAAGAGAGCACTATCTTTTATGATCTCGAAACAAAAGAGACATTTACTTGCGTTAATAAGACATCTCATAAGCATTCACTTATCAATTACGCAACAGTAATAGATAACGTTCCATATATGCTTATGAAAAAATCTTATGGAACTGAATTCTTAAATCTTATTACGGATGAAGTTGAGAATACTTATCCGCCAGAATATAACGTTGAATACATTAACAACACTACAGTTGTTGCTTCGTTCAAAGAGAAAAATATTTGGAACAAAGAAAAGACTGGTGTTGCGATTATAAAATATCCAGGAAAGAAAGTAGTCTTGCAAGAGGACGGAATCTATATTGGTGCAATTGCATCTAATGATGAGACTACTTACATCTTCCTAGAGTAAGGAGCAAAGATGGATAAAGAGACATTAAGAAAAACGATTATAAAACAAAGACTAGAAATGAGTAATCAGGAGATTTTGACGAAGTCACGTGTCATTTGTCAAAAGATAATTAACACTCCTGAATATAAACTTGCAAAAGTAGTCTATATGTATTATGCAGTCAACAACGAAGTATCACTTAGAATGATATATGATGATTGCAAAAAGAATAATAAAATAATGGCCTTTCCAAAGGTTGTAGGAGATGAGATGAAATTCTGCGTTGCAGAATCTGAAGATGATTTTGAAATTGGAAAGTTTAGTATTCCAGAACCAAAGTCAAATGAAGAAGCGCCATCACCAGACATCATTATAGTTCCTGGTGTAGCTTTCTCACAGGATTGTATGAGAATTGGATACGGCGGAGGATTTTATGATAAATTCCTTTCAAAAAATCCAGTTCACTCACTTGGTGTTTGTTATAAATTCCAATTGTTAGATAGAATTCCTACAACTTCACATGATGAGAGGCTTGATGAAATAATATTTGACGATTAGAGGTTATATGGAGTTTCAAACCGAAGAAGAGAAACAATTATTCTACATAGATAAGTGTAGAGAAATTATCAAACAAAAAGAGAATACACTTGGTAGAAAACTAACAGCGTGTGTCGTCACATTTGGATGCCAGATGAACTTTAAGGATTCTGAAAAGTTGGTTGGTATCTTGACTGAAATGGGTTACGAAGAGACAGATGACGAGCATGCTGATTTAGTTTTATATAACACTTGTACAGTAAGAGAAAATGCTAACTTTAAAATCTACGGAAGACTTGGTTATCTATCGAAAATCAAGGAAAACAATCCTGATATGATAGTTGGATTGTGTGGATGCATGATGCAAGAGAAGCACGTAGTTGAAAAGTTAAACAAGAGTTATAGATTTATAGATTTGATTTTTGGTACTCACAACATTTACAACTTTGCAAAGCTTATGTATGAGAGATTAGCTGAAGATCACAAAGTGGAAGAAATACTAGATGGTACAACAAAGATAGTTGAAGATCTTCCTACCAAAAGAAAGTATTCTTTCAAGTCTGGCGTTAATATTATGTTTGGCTGTAATAACTTTTGCAGTTATTGTATAGTTCCTTACGTTCGAGGAAGAGAGCGTAGTAGAAAGCCAGAAGACATCGTCAAAGAAATCGAACAACTAGTAAGTGAGGGTGTTGTCGAAATCATGCTTCTTGGTCAAAACGTAAACTCTTACGGAAAGACATTAGATAATTCGATAACATTTGCACAACTTCTAAAAAAGGTAACAGAGATAGATGGTCTTAAAAGAATTAGATTTATGACATCTCATCCAAAGGATTTGTCAGATGAATTGATAGAGACAATGCATTCGTCGGAGAAGATTTGCAAGCAGTTCCATCTGCCAATGCAATCTGGAAGCAACAAAATCTTAAAAGAGATGAATAGGCATTACACTAGAGAAGATTATATAGAATTAATTAGAAAACTTCGTGAGTCTGTTCCTGATATTGGATTGTCGACTGATATTATTGTCGGTTTCCCTGGAGAGACCGAAGAAGACTTTGAAGATACATTAGATTTAATTAAACAATGTAGATTTGATTCTGTTTTTACTTTTATTTATTCGAAGCGTACTGGTACACCAGCTGCAGAGATGGATGATCAAATAGATGAAGAAACAGTTAAAAATAGATTTGATAGACTTCTCAAAGTAGTAAATGAAATATCAAATGAAAAGGTTAATGAAAAACTTGGGGAAGTAGTTGATGTGCTTATCGAGGAGAAAAACGAAAGACTAGAGAACTACGTTTCAGGAAGACTTAGCAACAACACTGTAGTTCATGTTCCGGCTGATGAATCAGTTATAGGAACAATACAGCAAGTTAAACTAAAAGAAGCCAAAGGCTTTTACTATATGGGAGAAATTGTAAGTTGAGTTTACCAAAACTAATGCAGGATGTTTGGGATAATCAATTAGATTCCTTAACACCTATGATGAAAACTTATTTAGAGATTAAGCAAGGGCACGATGATTGCATTGTGTTCTTTAGACTAGGCGATTTTTACGAAATGTTCTTCGACGACGCCTTGACTGGTTCAAAAGAGATGGAAATTACTTTAACGGGAAAGAATTGCGGACTAGATGAAAAAGCGCCTATGTGTGGAGTGCCACATCACTCTGTTGATACTTATATAAATAAGTTGGTTTCAAAAGGTTATAAGGTTTGTATTGTTGAGCAAACTGAAGATCCTTCCCAGGCTAAAGGTTTGGTAAAAAGAGAAGTAGTTAGAATTGTTACACCTGGTACCAATATGGATTCGAACTCTCTAGATGAGGGTAAGAACAATTACATTATGTCGATTGTTTACATTGGTGATATGTATGGTGTATCTATTTGTGATGTCACAACAGGCGACTACTATGTGACTGAAGCTAATTCTGAGCGTGATGTTTTGGATGAGATTTATACTTTTATTCCAACAGAGATAGTTTGTAATGCAGCGTTCTTAGCTCAAGGAATGAATCCGTTTAACATTGATGAGCTTAAGAATAGAATGAATACTTCAATATTTGAGTTGGAAGATTGGTACTTTGACGAAGACACATGTAACAATACATTGAAAGATCATTTTAAAGTATCAAACTTAAGTGGACTTGGAATCACAGATTCTAAAGTTTATATATTGGCTGCAGGATCACTTTTGAGATATTTGTTCGAGACACAGATGACATCGCTTGAACACATAACAAATCTCAAGCCATACACATCAAGTACATTTATGATGCTTGATACATCTACAAGAAGAAACCTAGAGTTATGCGAGACAATGCGTGACAAACAAAAACGTGGCTCGCTACTTTGGGTTTTAGATAAAACTAAAACTGCAATGGGTGCTAGAACTCTAAGAAGTTATATTGAGCAGCCACTCATTTCAAAAGATGAGATTATTGCTCGCCAAGAAGTGATTGAAGAGTTAAACAACTCAATGATTACCCGTGATGAATTAAGAGAATATCTATCACCTATTTATGACTTGGAAAGACTCTTGAGTAAGATTTCATATAAGTCTGCAAACCCAAGAGACTTGATTGCATTTAAGACGTCGCTTCAAATGATTCCACATATTAAAAATGTAATTCAAGATTTTAAATCTCCTTTGTTTAGGGATATTTACAATTCACTAGATCCACTTACAGATATTGCAGAGTTGATTGATAGTTCTATTAATGATGATCCACCACTAAGCATTAGAGAAGGTGGAATTATTAAGACTGGCTACAATGAAGAAGTTGATAAACTTCGCAACGCTAAGACTGAAGGAAAGCAGTGGTTAGCTGAACTTGAAGCGAAAGAAAAAGAAGAGACAGGAATCACAAAACTTAAAATCAAATACAACAAGGTGTTTGGTTACTACTTGGAAGTTTCGAATTCTTTCAAGGATAAAGTCCCAGAACACTATATTAGAAAACAAACTCTTGCAAATGCAGAGAGATACACTACAGACAAACTAAAAGAATTGGAAGATATTATCGTGGGCGCCGAAGATAAATTATTCTCGCTCGAATACAATATCTTCACAACAATAAGAGACGAAATCTACAATCAGATTTCTCGTATTCAATCAACAGCAAAAGCTATTGCAAAGATTGATGTGTTTGCATCACTCGCTTATGTTGCAGAGAGAAACGGATACGTTCGCCCATCAATTAATGAAGATGGGATAGTTGAGATAACTGATGGAAGACATCCAGTTGTTGAAAAGATGATGCCTGAGAATATGTTTGTGACAAACAATACATTCTTGGACGAAGACGATAATAGATTTGCAATTATTACTGGACCAAATATGGCTGGTAAGTCTACATATATGAGACAAACTGCATTGATTGTTTTGATGAGTCAGATTGGTTCTTTTGTTCCTGCTGCATCAGCTAATGTTTCAATATGCGATAAGATTTTCACTCGTGTTGGAGCATCTGATGATCTTGCTAGTGGACAAAGTACATTTATGGTTGAGATGACTGAAGTTGCAAACATCTTGAGAAATGCTACAAAGGACAGTTTGATAATTTTAGATGAGATTGGTAGAGGAACCAGTACCTTTGACGGACTCAGCATTGCTTGGTCAGTAGCAGAGTATATTAGTAATAAAGATATTCTTGGCGCTAAGACATTGTTTGCAACACATTACCATGAACTCACTGAACTAGAAGGTACACTTGATGGCGTGAAGAACCTTTGCATCAGCGTCAAAGAACAAGGCGACGACATTGTCTTTTTGAGAAAGATTGTAAAAGGTGGCGCTGATAAGAGTTATGGTATTCAAGTTGCTAAGTTAGCGGGAGTGCCTGAACCAGTTTTGGATAGAGCAAAAGTTTTAGTTCAGCAATTGGCTAACGCAGATATTGCAACTAACGCAAAAGATATTGCACTTAATACAAAAGGTGAAGATATATTCAATGTTGCTGAGACGCAAACTCAAATGACATTTGGCGATTTAGTAACTGAAGATGATATTATCGCTGAGATTGAAGCATTGAATCTTGGCGAGATGACTCCACTAGAAGGACTAAACTATTTGAATGAATTACAACAAAGGTTAAAGAATAGATTGGATTAATATGAGCATAATTAAGTTAGATCAAAACACAATAAATCATATTGCCGCAGGTGAAGTGATCGATAGACCTTCATCTATTGTTAAAGAGCTTGTAGAAAACAGTATTGATGCTAACGCCACAAATATCTCTGTTGAGATTAAAGATGGTGGCATATCTTTAATTCGAATCACTGACAATGGCGATGGTATTGAAGAGGGCGATATTAAGCTTGCTTTTGAGAGACATTCTACAAGTAAGATTAAAGATACTGTTGATTTGGCTTCAATCAGTTCACTTGGTTTTAGAGGTGAGGCGCTTTCGAGTATTGCAGCCGTATGTCAGGTTGAACTTATCACTAAGACAAAAGATGCAATGACTGGATACCGCTACAGAATTGAGGGCGACGAAGAAAAAGCCTTCGAAGAAATCGGTGCACCAGACGGCACCACATTTATTGTGCGAAACATTTTCTTTAACACCCCAGCTCGTAGAAAGTTTTTAAAGACTGCTAGTACTGAGTCTGGATATATTTCAGAGATTATTGAAAAAATTGCTTTGTCTCATCCTGAGATTAGTTTTACATTTATCAATAATGGAAAGACTAGAATCTATACTCCGGGAAATTGCAATTTAAAAGATACAATTTATTCAATTTATGGAAAAGAGATTACCGATAATCTAGTTGAAGTAAATTATAAAGATGAAAATATTGAGATATCTGGATTTGCTGGAAAGGCAATTATATCTAAAGGAAATAGATCGAATGAGAACTATTTTATAAATGGTCGTTACATTAAGAGTGAAATCATTTCTAAAGCAATCGAAGAAGGATACAAGTTTATTTTGATGCAACACAAGTATCCATTTACAGTTATTAATTTCAATATCGATAACAAATATATAGATGTGAATGTGCATCCGTCAAAGATGGAGCTTAGATTCTGTAACGCACCTGAGATTTACCCAGTGATTGTAGAGACAGTTAAGGATGCATTAACAGAAAAAGAAAATATCATTGATGCCAAGATTGATGATGAAAAACAAGTAGAAAAGAAAATAGATAGAAAACCAGAACCTTTTGAAACTAAAAGAAATAAGGTTGAAGTTAAAGAAGAGATTAAACCTGAAAAGGTTAGCAATAAACCGAAAGTCAATTATGAAAATATAAAACCTAAAAAAGATGAAGAAGTTCATGAGCAAATGACTTACGATTTCTTGTCTGAGGAAGCCAGACCAAAGCACAAAATTATCGGTCAGGTTTTTGAGACATATTGGATTGTAGAGTATGAAGATGAAATGTTTATTATTGACCAGCATGCTGCTCACGAGAAAGTAAATTTTGAAAGACTTATGAAAAGATTTGAGAACAATGATATTTCATCTCAAACATTAACTCAACCAATCATTCTAAATCTATCTATGAAGGATGCAAATATTGTTGAGCAGTATTTGGATAATTTCAATGAGATTGGATTTGTAATTGAACCATTCCAGGGAACAGACTTTGCAGTGCGCGCAGTTCCAAGCGAACTATACACATTGGATAGTGAAGATGTACTTATGGACATCATAGATAGTTTTACAGCAGAGATTGGAAGTATGGTTCCAAATATTATCACAGAAAAGATTATGTCTATGTCTTGTAAGGCTGCGATTAAAGGAAACACTAAGATTTCCTTCGCCGAGGCCGACGCATTAATAGACGAGTTATTATCTTGTGAAAACCCATACAACTGTCCGCACGGCAGACCAACAATAATTAAAATGTCTAAAGAAGAACTTGAAAAGAAGTTTAAGAGAATTGTGTAATGAAGAATTTAGTTGTAATAACTGGGCCTACAGCAGTGGGTAAAACTGATATTTCAATTAAGCTCGCCAAAAAAATTGATGGCGAGATTATTAGTGCCGATTCAATTCAAGTTTATAAAGGTTTAGACATTGGCTCAGCCAAGATAACTGAAGAAGAGATGGATGGGGTTAAACACTATTTGATTGATGTGTTAGACCCAACTGAAGATTTTGATATTTATACATTTAAGAAGATGGCAGAAGAAGCTATTGATGAAATATATGCCAAGGGCAAGACTCCGATTATTGTTGGTGGAACCGGTTTTTATATTCAATCAGTTTTGTATGATATTGATTTTGAAGAGACTCATGTTGATATGCAATACAGAAAAGAGTTAGAGGAATTAGTTGGACTATACGGTAATGAATATATTCATAAGATGCTTGAAGAGGTCGATCCGGAATATGCTGCTGGTATTCATCCGAACAATGTAAAACGAGTGATTAGAGCATTAGAGTTTTATCATGAAAACAACATGCCTTTGTCGGAGCATAATAGCGAACAGAAGATGAATAAATCACCATACAACTTTGCATACTATGTTTTAAATGATGACAGAGAAGTCTTATACGACAGAATTAATAAAAGAGTGGATAAGATGTTTGACAATGGTCTTGTGGACGAAGTCAAAGGTTTAGGTTTGGACGAATCTAGTCAAAGTATGCAAGGAATTGGATATAAAGAAGTTCTAGAGTATTTGAATGGAAGTATTTCAGAAGATGAATGCAAAGAATTGATTAAGAAAAATACAAGACATTTTGCAAAACGACAGCTTACATGGTTTAGACATGAAAAAGTTGTACAGATGATTGATTACAGAGACTTTGATAGAGATGTCGATAAAGTTTTAGAATATATGTTAAATGATTTGAAAGAAAAAACGATATGGAAGAATTAAAACAACAATATGAAAACTTAGGAATATCAAATGAAGTGTATGATAAGGCTGAGAATGTCTTATCACATTTGCATGACGAATTTCACAAAATAGACAAAGTGGCTGAGTACAATCAGTTAAAAGTGATTAAGGCGTTTCAGAACCACAAGATTTCTGAAGCACACTTTACAACAACGACTGGATATGGATACAACGATTTAGGTCGTGACACTTTGGAAGAAGTTTATGCTGATGTATTTGAAACTGAAGATGCATTGGTTCGTCCACAGATTGTAAGTGGAACTCATGCAATCACTTTGGCTTTATCTGCAAATCTTTATCCCGGAGATAAGATGCTTTATATAACAGGTAAACCATATGACACTTTGGATGAAGTAATTGGTATTAGAGATAACGAATCTAGTCTTGCCGAGTATGGTATTACTTATGGACAGGTTGATTTGACAGAAGATGGAGAGTTTGACTTTGACTGTATTAAAGAAGCTATTACAGATAATGTGAAGCTCATTGGAATTCAAAGATCAAGTGGATATGATACAAGACCATCTTTGACAGTGGATAAGATTGGCGAAGTTATCAAGTTTATTAAAGATATTAATAAAGACATTATCATAATGGTTGATAACTGTTATGGTGAGTTTGTTGAGATAAAAGAACCGTCTGAATTTGGCGCAGATATGATTGTAGGATCTTTAATTAAGAATCCAGGCGGCGGACTTGCACCAATAGGTGGATATATTTGTGGAACAAAAGAGTGCATCAAAAGATGTTCATATAAATTAACATCACCCGGGCTCGGCAAAGAAGTAGGTGCAAACTTAGGAGTTATGAGTTCTTTATATCAAGGATTATTTATGGCTCCAACAGTTACAGCGTCAGCTCTAAAAGGAGCAATATTTGCTTCATACTTGTTTGATGGATATGGATTCACATTGAATCCCCAAAAGGATGTTAAAAGAGCTGATATTATTCAATCAATTGAGTTTAACAACCCAGATTGTGTAATAGCTTTCTGTAAAGGAATTCAAGAGGCTGCAGCGGTAGATTCACACCTAACTCCAGAGCCTTGGGACATGCCAGGATATGATTCTAAGGTCATTATGGCCGCTGGAGCATTCGTTCAGGGTTCATCTATTGAACTAAGCGCAGATGGGCCTATAAAACCGCCATATGCTGTATATTTCCAGGGTGGTTTAACATTTCCACATGCTAAGTTTGGAATCACAAAAGCGTTCCAAAACCTAGTGGATTTGGGGTTAATATCACTCTAAAAATGTGGTAAAATACTAGGAGCCTTTGCTTGGAGAGAGTGGAGGTTCAAATGAATAGAATTAAAGATTTACCAGAAGTTGAAAGACCATATGAAAAGTGCTTGAAATATGGTGCAAACCATCTATCAGATGCTGAATTGTTAGCTGCAATTCTAAGAACTGGAACGAATGGTTTAAGCGCATATGATTTGGCAAATAACATCATTCGGTCAGATGCATCAAAGAACATTTTGTCGATTATGCATCTTTCAAAAGAAGAGTTGCTAAAGATAAAAGGAGTCGGAAGTGCTAAAGCAGTTCAAATCCTTTGCATTGGTGAATTAGCCCGAAGAATATCTTTAGAGAGGGCTTCTCTAAATTTGAAGATGAATGTTCCGTCTAGCATTGCAAATTACTACATGGAGCAAGTTAGACATTTGGATAGAGAAGAACTAGTTGTGATTTTTGTCGACACCAAATGCAATATGATTAAAGACATTGTGATTTCAAAAGGAAGCATCAATTCATCATTTATTAGTAACAGAGAAATACTGGTTGAAGCACTTAAGTGTGATGCAGTAAACATTATCCTGTTACATAATCATCCGAGTGGTGATCCAAGCCCTAGTACGGCTGATATTTCTTCGACGAAGAAGTTAAGGAAAGCTTGTGAACTTGTCGGATTGAGCTTACTTGACCACATCATTATCGGCGATAGATGTTACACAAGTTTTATAGAATCAAATATAGATTTTTAGTTGAAAGGAAGAGTTATGGCTCTAAGTGTATTTGGAATTGATTTTGGAACAAACAACATAAAGATTTATAACGGAATTTCAAAAACAATTACTAACGAAAAAAATATCATTGCAATTAAAAATAAAACAGAAGTTCTAGCTTTTGGCGACGAAGCCTTTAAGATGTACGAAAAAAACCCTGATAACATCATGGTTGATTTTCCTATTAAAGCTGGCGTTATTGCTGACCTAAGTAATATGATGACATTGTTTGAAATGTTCTATAAGAAGTTGCTTGGTTCACGTGGCGGTAAACTAGGAAGATTTTGTGTGGCTGTTCCAGCTGACATCACAGAAGTACAACAGAAGGCTTTTTATGATGTTGTTTTTAAATCAAATGTTAAAGCTAGAGAGATTAAGATTGTTGAGAAGCCTTTGGCGGACGCAGTTGGACTTGGAATTGATATGACAAGTTCTAGAGGAAATATGATTGTTAACATCGGTTCTGACACCACAGAGATTTCAGTTATTTCTAATGGCGGAATTGTTATTAGTAAGATGATTGAACTTGGCGGAAATAGAATTGATGAGTTAATAGTTGAAGTTGTTAAGAAGAGATACAACATTTTCATTGGTCTTAAAACTGCTGAAAAGATTAAGATTGCTTTGGCGGATGCCATGTATGAAGAGACCGACGAAGATAGTGAAGACGAACTAATCTACGTATACGGAAGAAATGCTATTACTGGACTTCCTTCAGAGAGAGCAATCTCAAAGGAGACAGTTTACCAAGCAATTGAATCATTCTTCGAAGAATTGATCGAGTCAATCAAAAACTTGTTGGAGAGAACACCTCCAGAATTGCAGGAAGATATTTTAGATATCGGAATGTATTTGACTGGTGGATCTGCAGCTATTAAAAATTTAGATCAATATATTGAAGAGAATACTGACCTAAAAGTAAACACTGTTAAGAATCCAGACCAGACAGTAATTCGTGGACTATCAATGATAGTTTCTGATAATAAGTTTAAAGATTTAATGTATGAGCCAAGAGAGAGTTCTTTCTAGTTCAATCAAATTGAGGATATAAATTATGAAAAGACAATCAAACCGTAAAATGAATTCAAAAGTAGTATTGTTTATACTAACTATGCTTTGTGTTATCTGTTTAATTATTTCAGTAACAGTAAGCAGTTTCTTTGCGCCTGCAAAGACAATAGTTAGTTACACAGTAGTACCACTTCAAAATGGAGTTAATGCCATTGGTTCATGGTTTAATAGCAAATCTGATTTGCTCAAATCAATTAGAAAGCTTAAAAATGATAATGCTAAGTTAAAACAAAAGAATGCTGATTTGATTGCAGAGAACAGTTTGCTATCACAAAACAAATATGAGTTAACAAGACTACGTAATCTTTATTCATTAGATAAGGATTATTCAGAGTATAAAAAGATAGGAGCACAGGTAATAGGTAAAGACACAGGTAACTGGTTCAATATCTTTACAATCAACCGCGGAAGCAAAGATGGTATCAAGAAAGATATGAATGTAATCAGTGATGGTGGTTTAGTTGGCATTGTCTTTGACGTGGGCAAGAACTACGCGAAAGTAAGATCTATTATTGATGATGAGAGTAGTGTTTCGGTTTCATTTGCTGCCACATCAGATACAGGTATCGTAAGTGGTGATTTGAAGCTTATGGATGACGGCGTAATGAACATTACAGGAATTAATTCATCTGCAAAAGTATCTGAGGGTGATATGGTCGCCACATCTCAAATTAGTGATAAGTTCGTACCTGGAATTTTAGTTGGATACCTAAACAGTGTTAAGAAAGATTCAAACAAGTTAACAAAGTCTGGAACAATTATTCCTGTTGTGGACTTTCAACATATAAACGAAGTGCTAGTTATCAAAACAACAAAAGAAGAACTAAAGGATTAATTGATGAAGAAGAAAATTATCAAAGTACTGATAATAATTGCGCTAATATTAGTTTGCTTTGTTATTCAGTCATTTTGGTCAAAACAGAATAGTTCGATTGTACCTACACCAAACTTTCTATTAATACTAGTCTGTATTTTTGGATTCATGAGAGGTTCAAATTACGGATGCGTTATAGGATTGTTCTGTGGTCTCTTAGTTGATTTTGAGTATGCAGACATAGTAGGTCTTTATGCATTCCTATATATGATTTGTGGTTTCTTCAGTGGTAAATTGAAGAGACTATTTTATAGTGAAAACGTGTTAATGCCATTACTTTTAGTTTTCACAAATGATTTTATATACAATCTTGCAGTATACATATTTAGATTCTTACTAAGAAACAAGCAAGATTTTCCATATTACTTTTGGAATAGAATACTACCAGAAATGGTAATAACAACTTTTATAATGTTCCTAACATTTAAACTATTCTATAAGTTAAATGAAAAAGTATTTATGAATGAAGAGGAGAAGTCATTAAGCTTTGATAAGTGATTTTCTTTACAACATCATAAAGGTTCTAAAATCTAGAATATTTATAGTCATGATTGTTATCGTGGCTCTTTTTGCTACGTTATTATTTAGAATCTTTGATCTTCAAATAGTAAACGAGAATTACTATATGAGTACATATATTCAGAAGGCAGAGAAGACAATTTATTCTCCTGGCACAAGAGGAAATATTTATGACTGCAACGGTAAAGTATTGGCGTACGATACGCTAGCTTATGTTGCAACATTTGAAGATACAATTGAATCAGATGATAACAAGAATAAAAAACTAAACGAAATTGCTGATAAGGCGATTAAGATAATTGAGGGTTGTGGAGATAAGATTATTGTTGATTTCCCAATCGTTAAAGATGAATACGGAAATCTAAAATATAACTTTAGTTCCGAAACACAGAAAAAGTTATTTATCAGAAACCTCTTCGGCGAAGACCCTGTAAGAGATGGCGTGGATTATTCTCAAGCCACACCACCTGAAATGTTCTATTATTTGAAGAACGACTTGTTTGAAATCAAGAATTACGATGACTTTGACATGCTTTTGAAAGTATTGTCGATTAGATATAACGTTTACTTAAATTCATATCAGAAATATGTAACTGTGGTTATTTCTAAGAACATTAGTAATGAAACTATGGTTGCTATCAATGAGAATAAAGCAGATATTCCTGGTGTGGGAGTAGAAGAAAGAAACATTAGAAGATACAAGGACAGCACATACTATGCTCCAATTATCGGTTACACAGGAACAATTTCTAATGAAGAACTAGAACAGGAAAATGAAAACGGCGGTAACTATGTAGCATCAGATATCGTTGGTAAAGCTGGTATCGAGGCCGCCGAAGAAAAAGAACTCCAAGGTAAACGTGGAGAGCAAAAGATTTTTGTAGATAGTACAGGTAAGGTTTTAAGTACTATTTCCAAGAAAGACAGTACAGCAGGTAATGATGTTTATCTGTCAATTGATAGTAAACTTCAAAAGTCTGCTTACAAATTGTTAGAGAAGAAGATTGCATCTATTTTGTTGTCAGAGATTGTGAACCATGATGTTAAAGAACCGGAAGATGACGACAACGACAGTAAAATCAAACTTATTCCAGCGAAGAAAGTTATATCACAGCTAATAACAAACAATGTCGTTTCTATTCCAAACATTACTTCTAAATCAAGTAAGAACGAAAAGTTGTTTTATAAACAGTATGAAAAATCATTAGATAGAACGCTTAAGAAACTTGAGCGTCAACTTAACAACAGTCATTCGCCTAAATATAATGACTTAAATAAAGAGTATCAAGATTATAACGATTACATTTATGACATGCTAAAGAACAATGGCGTGTTGTTAACTTCAAGTATTGATACAGAAAATGAAGTGTATCAAAAATATATTGCTGGTAATACATCTACAAACAAATTCTTGCATGAGGCAATTAGAAACAACTGGATAAATATTGAAGCATTAAAAGTTAACCAGGAATATTTATCTACCGAAGAAACATATGACACAATCGTCGAATTTATAATTAATACATTTAGAAAAGATGCAACATTTGGAAAGAAAGTTATCCAGTATAGAGTAGCAGATAACACTATTAATCCATGTGAAATCTTATTGTTACTATACGATCAAGATGTATTTGAGATGAACAAAACTATGTACAATAGGTTAGAATCTCACGACACATATGTTGCTTATAGATTTATAAAGAAACAAATTAAAGAATTGAAGATTACTCCAGCACAGATAGCGCTTGATCCATGTTCAGGTTCAGTAGTAGTAACTGACCCTAACAACGGGCAAGTTAAAGCTATGGTTACATATCCAAGTTATGATAACAATATGTTATCTGGTAGTGTGGATCCAAAATACTGGGCTAAGTTAATTGATGATCAATCTGACCCATTGTATAACAGAGCAACTCAAGGTTTGACTGCTCCAGGTTCTACATTCAAGATGGTTACATCATTTACAGCACTTGAAAACGAAAAAGTTGGTACAACTGAGATTATCAATGCTAAGGGTAAGTTTAAAAAGATTAAGCCTTCGCCAAAGTGTTGGTATTATCCACACGTTCATGGAAAGATTAATATTGTTGAAGCTATTGCTGAGTCTTGTAACTATTTCTTCTTTGAAATGGGTTATAGATTAGGTAAAGTAAGCGGCAAGTATGATAGTACTGTAGGTCTAGATAAGTTAGAGAAATACGCAACTAAACTTGGACTAAATATGAAGTCAGGAGTTGAGATTACAGAATCAAAACCTCATTTCTCAACTGAGTCATCAGTACACTCAGCTATCGGTCAGGGTAGTCATGCTTATGCGCCAGTTCAGTTATCAAGATACATTTCAACACTTGCTAATGGTGGAACAAATTATAAGTTATCATTGATTAACAAGATTAGTTCATCTAATGGCAAGACTGTTCAAAAGAACAAAGCTGTTAGTAAGAATAAAGTTGGCGGACAGTTATCAACTTGGGATGCTGTTACTCGCGGTATGAGAAAAGTTATTACAGATGGTACAGTAACAAAATACTTTAAAGATACAAAGGTTAAGATTGCTGGTAAGTCAGGAACAGCGCAGGAGAACAAGAAGAGAAATGACCATGCGTTATTCGTCGCGTACGCTCCTTACAACAAACCAGAGATTACATGTACAGCGGTTATTCCATATGGTAATTCATCTCACGATTCAGCTGAGTTAGCAAAGAATGTAATTCAGTATTACTATGGTGAGATTGATAATAAAGACATTAGTAAACGAGTTAAGTCAGACAGTTCAAGTGACGGAGTACAAGATTAAACTAAGAGGAATTTATGTTTAGAAAGATTAAAGAATTAGTAACTTCATATAAGCTATCAAAACTAAACTTTAGACTTTTAGTTTATGTTACTGCGCTCACTCTTCTAGGAATTTTTGCAATCGGAAGTGCGACAGAAGGACAGGACTATCAGCTAAGACAGATTGTCGGTGTTGTTATAGCTTTAGTTGGTTTAGTAGTATTAACTTTGATAAGTTATAAATTTATTTTCAAATTTTACTGGCCATTATATTTTGTTGCAATTGGATTGTTGCTATTAGTTTTGATACTTGGTCAGACAAAACTTGGTGCTACACGTTGGATTGATTTGGGATTTGTTCAATTCCAACCATCCGAGGTAGCAAAACTATTCTTAATAATTTTCGTTGTAATGTTTATTCAAAAGCACTACGAAACACTTGATACTCCGAAGACTTTAGGACTAGTAAATCTATTTGCTCTGATTATCTTATTCTTGATATTTAGAGAGCCTGATTTGTCTTCAACCATAGTTCTTTTTGTTACGTTTTGTGCTATAATGTTCTTATCGAAGATGAGCGGAAAAATCATTGCTGCTATAGTAATAATAGCGGTTCCGATTGTTCTTGTATTTGGATTCTTTGCAGTTAATCCAAAGAGTGGAATACTTCAAGAATACCAATACAATCGTATCGTAGGATTTTTCCAGGATGATAATAAAGAAGCCAAAGAAATCAGATACCAGCAGGAGAACTCACTTCTCGCCATTGGATCTGGTGGATTAAATGGTAAAGGTATAGACAACGAAAATGCCACTTCAGTTAAGAATGGTAAGTTCTTATCAGAGGCGCATACAGACTTTATCTTTACAATTATTGGTGAAGAATTAGGATTCTTCGGCGCGGGCGCTGTCATATTATTATTGCTATTAGTTGTAATTGAATGCATGATTGTAGGATCGAGAGCCCCCGATATAGGAAGTCGATTATTCTGTTATGGATTTGGTGTACTGATAGCCATCCAATCATTTATCAATATATCAGTTGCAACTATGTTACTTCCAAATACAGGTGTAACATTACCATTTGTAAGTTACGGACCAACATCACTTTTGAGTTTATTCTGTGGTGTGGGAATTGTTTTAAACATAGGATTGCAGAGACAAAAATAAATGCTATGTGTGTTGCACATTAAGCAGCAAACTTAATATAAATAAAATACAAGGAGGATAGCGCTATGGTGAAGATTATCTGTGGTGCCAAAGGCAAAGGAAAAACAAAGGAGATGTTAACTCTAGCAGATCAGGCTGTTAAGGATGTAGAGGGTTCAATCGTTTACATCGATAAGAGTGATCAGCACATGTATGAGTTGAACAATCAGATTAGACTTATTGATATTTCAGAATATCCAGTTGCATCAAGTGACAGTTTCCTAGGTTTTGTATCAGGATTGCTTGCAGGTAACCACGATATTGAAATGGTTTTCATCGACAGTTTACTCAAACTATCAGCACTTACAGCTGCAGAAATTGCTACAATTGTTGATAAGCTAGATGCATTAAGCAGCAATGTAGAATTCGTAGTTAGTATTAGTGCAAACAAAGATGATTTACCAGATAGCGTACAGGACAAGATTGTATTTTCTTGTTAATTCATTGTAAAAGGCGAGAGTTTATACTTTCGCCTTTTAAGGATTAAAGATGGCAAAAAGAAGAAGTAGAGAAGTACCATTCAAAAAGAGACGACTTCATTTGAATGTTGGTATTGTTGTTTTGGTTGTGGGATTTGTTTACTTAACCATCTTTGGAATCTTAGCATTAACTTCAACAAAAACTAAGTTTTATGAAGTATCGCCAGGATCAAACGCAGAGAATAACTCAAAGATATATTCTGGATTAGCAATCAGAAACGAAAAGATTGCAAAAGCAAATTCAACAGGATATATTGAGTTTTTTGTGCGAGATGGTTTAAGAGTGTCAAAAAGCACAACTCTTTACAGTATTGATTCGTCTGGAAAGCTAACAGATTATCTTGCTAAGAACAATAACAAGTCAAAGTTGTCGAGTGAGAACGTATCATCACTTACTGAGTTAATCAATGATTACAGCAGTGACTATGATGATATGTCTTTTAATGATGTCTACGAATTCAAATCATCACTCAAGGGTTCAGTTATTGATTTGATTAGTACAAAGACCTTGAAGAATATTGCAAAGAAAACTGGTACAACATACTCAATTAACAAATCAAAATACTCCGGTATCGTTTCATATGAAATGGACGGGTATGAAAATATAAAGCCAAAGAATTTAGAAGAAAAGGATTTTACTAAAGCATCTAGAAAAATCACAACACGTAAAACAGGTGACGAGATGGCCGAAGGTGAAGAAATCTATAAAGTTATAACAGATGATGAATGGAGCATCGCAATTGAGTTAGAAGATGAAGATGTTCAACGTTATAAAGACACAAAAGGTGTTCATATTAAATTCATCAATGACAACTTAGATACAACAGCAAACTTTAAAATTGTTACAGGCAAAGATAACAGAAAATATGGAATCATTACTTTGTCTAAATACATGATTAGATTCTCAAATGATAGATTTGTGAATATTCAGATTATTAATAATGTTGAAGATGGATTAAAGATTCCAAAGAGTTCACTAGTTAAGAAGAGTGTTTATATTATTCCAAAAGATTACGGTACAGCAGGTGGTAACTCTGATGAAATAGCGTTCAATATTCAAAAAGCTAATGGCAAGAACAAGATAGTATATCCACCAATTGCTTACTCGGATTCTAAGAATTATTATATTTCAACATCATCCTTTGACGCAGGCGATCAAATTGTTATGCCTAACTCGAGCGAGACATATACTGTTGGCAAGACTAAATCGTTTAATGGTGTTTACAATATCAATAATGGATATACAAAATTCGTAAGAGTTAAAATACTAAACTCTACAGATGAATATTACATTATAAAAGCTGGCGATGTGTTTAGTGTTTCAATATATGACAGAATTGTATTGAATTCAGATTCCGTAAAAGAAAATCAAATTGTATCTCAATAGAGGTGAATGATGATAGATCAAAATATTATAGAAATTCAAAATGAAATCAATGATGTTTGCGCTAAGGTTGGCAGAGACCCAAGCGAAGTTACTTTAATAGCTGTAAGTAAAACTAAACCTTATACTGATATAGAAGAAGCTATGAAAAGTGGTTGTCTCGACTACGGCGAAAATAAAGTTCAAGAGTTAGATCAAAAATATGATTTGCTTCCTAAAGATATCAATTGGCATATGATTGGACATCTTCAGAGAAATAAAGTTAAGTACTTGGTTGGCAAAGTTAAAATGATTCATTCGGTTGATTCTTTACGACTTGCAAATCAAATTGAAAAAGAATTTGCAAAAAAAGATTTGATTGCTGATATTTTAATTGAAGTTAACATGGCAGGAGAAGAGAGTAAGTTTGGAATTAAGCCTGAAGAAACAGAAGAATTAATTAGAGAAATCTCTAAATTAGAACACGTTAAAGTGTGTGGTTTGATGACTATTGCGCCATACACTTTAGAGCCAGAAGATAACAGAGTTTACTTTAAAAAACTGAAAGAATTATCAGTTGACATCGACTCTAAAAACATCGATAATGTTACTATGAGTGTGCTCTCAATGGGCATGTCTGGTGACTATAGAGTCGCTATTGAAGAGGGTTCCACCATGATTAGAGTTGGAACAAAAATATTTGGAGAAAGAAATTATAATATATAAACAGGAGATGAAAAAATGGGTGCGTTAGATAAGATTAAAGGTCTATTTACGATTAATTACGAAGAATTCGACGATGACTATTATGGTGATGGTTATTATGACGATACAGATGATGTTTTAGACGACTATAACAAGAAATCTAAAAAGACTAGTAAGTTTAAAAAGTCTAAGTATGATGAATTTGAAGATGAGGAAGTGTATACAAAACCATCTCGTTCGTCTAGATCATCTAAAAAGGTTGTTTCAATGCATCAACCAAGATCTGCGTTCGAAGTAACAGTTATCAAACCAACTGGTTACGAATACACAACAGAGATTATTGATAATTTATTAAGTGGCAAAGCTGTAGTTCTTAATCTAGAAGGTTTAAAAATGGATGTTGCACAGAGAATCGTAGATTCAGTTTCTGGTGGATGTTATGCAATTTCAGGAAACCTACAAAGAGTAAGTGGCTATATTTATTTAATAACACCATCTAGAATTGAAATCTCTGGAGATATTATGGATATAGTAAATGGCATTGATATTAATGCAAACTCAAATACTGACGCAACATATTAAGCTGATAATTACCTCCTGAGTTTTCAGGAGGTTTATTTTTTAGGAGATAGTTATGGATAACATTATTCAAATTAACAACGAAGGCGAACACGCTTACGACATTATTTTTAGTGATAGTTTTAATTTACTAAAAAGTGAATTAGAGAAATTTAACATTGAAAAGAAACGCATTTGTATTGTTACAGATTCAAATGTTGCATCTTTATATGCAAATGAAATTAAGAGTCTAGTTGATATGATTTGCAAACAATGTATTGTTGTGCAATTTAATGCTGGAGAATTATCTAAACGCCAAGAGACAGTAAATAAGATTTACGAGGTCTTAGTTAAAAAGAAATTTGATCGCAAAGATATTCTTATCGCATTAGGCGGCGGTGTAGTTGGTGATATCACAGGATTCGTTGCCGCAACTTATATGCGTGGAATTGATTATGTTCAAGTTCCAACAACATTGCTTTCGCAAGTTGATTCTAGTATAGGTGGAAAGACAGGAATTGATTTTAAAGATCATAAAAATATCATTGGTGCATTTAAGATGCCAAAACTTGTTTATATAAATCTTAACACTTTAAAAACTTTACCTGAACGAGAATTTAATGCAGGCATGGGTGAAGTTATCAAGTACGGATTGATAATGGCTGAAGATTTCTACGAGTACCTAAATAAAAATATTGCTAAGATTAGATCTCGTGACTTAGAGACATTATCTAATGTTGTTTATATGTGTTGTAGATTAAAAAAGGTTATTGTGGAAGATGATCCTTACGAGAAAAATGTTCGTAAGATTCTAAACTTTGGTCACACATTTGGACATGCAATTGAAAAGTGTAAAGGTTTCGAGTATTTACATGGTGAATGTGTTTCGTTAGGAATTGTTGCTGCATCATATATTTCTTATAAGATTAAGCAGATTGATTCAGACACATTTAATTCAATTAAAAACACTTTGGCATCATATGGATTGCCAATAGCTGTGTCTGGTATCAAAGCAAATGATATATTAAGAGAAATCTTGAATGATAAGAAAATGCATTCAGGTTATATAACATTTATAGTTCTAAAGCATATTGGTAAGGTTAATTTCTACAAAGTAAACTTCCATAATATGCCAGAAGATGAGAAAGAACTATTAATAAATGCTATAGAGACTATAACAATAGAAAATCCACAATAAAGGGTGTATTAATGAGTAAAAATCACTTATTTTGGCTAAAAAATGGCCTATTTTTGGCGTTTTTAGTGATATTTGATCAGATAACTAAATACATTGCAAAAGCCCATATAAAAGGGGAGAAGAGCTATACGATAATAAAGAATATTATTAGCTTTAAGTACTTAGACGGCGGCAATTCTGGTGCCGCATGGGGCATACTTTCTGGTGGAATCATTCTATTTATTATATTTACAATATTTGCAGTAGCAATCATTTCAAAATTCATATACAACATATATAAATTGTATAAAACAAACTATTCGTTAAATCCAACAGTCAAAGCCCTTAATATTTTAATGGTAGTATTAGTGGCTGGAGCTATCGGAAATCTTATAGATAGGATAGTTAACGGATATGTAATTGATTTTATATCATTTGATTTCATAAGATTTCCAATATTTAATGTGGCTGATTGCTATATAACAATATCATGCATATTATTATTCATAATTTGTATATTCAAAGTGGATAACAAGACATTCAACAGTGTATTTACATTTAAAAAGGTTAAATAATTTGTTACAAGTTTGTATCAGAGGATATTATGGATAACATTTTTATAGTCGAAGATACGGCGGACAACATTAGAATAGATAAGTATTTAAAAGAGTTATTGCCTGATCAATCTAGGAGTTACATCCAGAAACTCCTTAAAGATGGTCATATATTAGTTAATAACTCTATTATTAAGACTAACTATAAGGTTAAGGCCGATGATAGAATACAAATTGATATTCCAGAGCCTATAGAAGCTAATATTAAGGCTGAAAACATACCATTAGACATTATTTATGAAGATAATGACGTTTTAATTGTAAATAAACCTAAAGAAATGGTCGTTCATCCGGCTCCTGGAAACTATTCAGGCACGTTAGTTAATGCTTTAATGTATCATTGTAAGGATTCATTGTCGAATATTAACGGTGTCTTAAGGCCTGGTATTGTGCATAGAATTGATAAAAACACAACTGGCTGCTTAATTGTATGTAAAAATGATCAATCACATAATTTCATTGCAGATCAATTATCTGAGCATTCAATTAATAGAATCTACACTGGAATTGTGTACGGTGTCTTAGACGCCGACGAAGGTACAATTGATGAGCCAATAGCTCGTGATAAACGTGACAGAAAGCGTATGAGCGTTAACTTGGATGGAAAACGTGCAATTACACATTATAAAGTGTTAAAACGCTTCAGAGAATACACTTATGTGCAATTTAAACTAGAAACAGGTAGAACTCATCAAATTAGAGTTCACATGGCTCATATTAATCATCCGTTACTTGGAGATGATCAATATACGAATAGAAAATGTAAATTTAACCTAACTGGACAGTGTTTACATGCAAAGACAATAGGTTTTATTCATCCTAGTACAAAAGAATATGTAGAGTATGAAGTTGAAGAGCCAGAATACTTTAAACACTTGTTAGACATACTTGAAGAGTAATAGTAAATAACGTTTAAATAACAATTTAATAAAAAATAGCCATTTTTAGGAATTCCCAGTATTTATGGGGGTTCCAGCACTATTTTTTATATATGTTTCTTCGTTAAACTTGTGTTTTGCGAATAGTTGTGTTATAATTTTTATTAGATTTAAACAAGATATGTACCACTACTTTAGTGGCTATTTTTATATATTTTTGAGGTATTTATGGAACTACAACAGTTATATAGTTATACAAGACGTGCTATCTCCGACTACGATATGATCCAGGACGGAGATAAAATTGCAATTGGAATCTCTGGCGGCAAAGATTCTCTTTGTTTGTTGTATGCTCTTGCAGGTCTACGTAGGTTCTATCCGAATAAGTTTGAATTAGTTGCTATTACAGTTGATTTAACTAATGGAGAAATGGATTTTAGTAAAGTTAAGGCTTTATGTGATGAATTAGATGTAGAATATCATGTTGTAGTTACAGATATAAGAAATATTGTATTTGAACAACGTGGTGAAACGAACCCCTGCTCTCTTTGCTCAAAAATGCGTAAGGGTTCATTAAATGATAAAGCCAAAGAGTTAGGATGTAATAAAACAGCTTTTGCGCATCATAAAGACGATATTATTGAAACAATGCTGCTAAGTTTGATTTATGAGGGGCGTTTTCACTCATTCAAACCTGTTACATATCTAGATCGAATGGATTTAACGCTTATCAGACCACTAATGTATGTTCCAGAGATGGATGTTATTGGTTTTCAGAATAAAAATGACCTACCAGTCGCTAAGCCTCAATGTGAAATAGATGGTCATACTAAACGCGAATATGTTAAAAATTTGCTTAGACAATTGAACAATGAAAACCCTGGGGTTAAAGATAGATTTTTTACTGCTATTCTCAACGGAGGATTTGAAGAATAATGGATGCTACAAATTATCATGATCAAGTAGATATTAATAACGAATTAAAGTTAAGGGAGCTCCGTGCAAAGTTACCAAGATTTTGTGGGGAATTCTTTAGAGGAATTGAACCTACTACTTCTAGCCGTACACGTATTGCGTATGGTTATGATTTAGTAGTTTTCTTTAATTATATGCACGAATATAATCCTTCACTTAAGAATAAAGATGTGGTTGATTTTGACTTAGATATGCTTGATAGAGTTACATCTACTGATATTGAAGAATATTTAGAGTATTTAAAACTTTATAAAGATGAAAATGGAAAATTACATAGAAACTCTGAACGCGGAATTAAACGTAAATTAGCTTGCTTACGTACGCTCTACCGCTACTTTTATAAAAAAGAAAAGATTAAAAATAATCCAGCAGCTATAGTTGAGTTACCTAAACTACATCAAAAGGAAATTGTACGTTTAGATGCAGATGAAGTAGCTGATTTATTAGATGAGGTAGATAAGGGCGATAAACTAACTAAATCACAGCAAAGATTCCATGGGAAGACTAAAACTAGAGATGTTGCTATACTTACACTTTTGCTTGGAACAGGAATGCGTGTATCTGAATGTGTTGGTATAGATATAAATGATATAGACTTTAAAAACTCTGGTGTAAAGATAAGACGAAAAGGTGGATATGAAACTGTAGTTTACTTCGGCGAAGAAGTTGAAAAAGCTTTAAGGGATTATATTGAGGAGAGAAAGCATATAGTTACACAGGCAGGTCATGAAAATGCACTTTTCTTATCATTGCAGAAAAGACGTATCGGAGTTAGGGCTGTCGAAAATCTAGTTAAGAAGTACTCTTCTCTTGTCACAAACTTAAAGAAGATTACTCCTCATAAATTACGAAGCACTTATGGTACTGCACTTTACCGAGAAACAGGTGATATTTACTTGGTGGCTGATGTTTTAGGCCATAAAGATGTAAATACCACAAAGAAACATTATGCTGCTATTGAAGATGAACGCAGACGAAAAGCCAGAAATGCTGTAAAACTTAGAAAAGATTAAAAACAAAAGATGCTAACCAGTTGTACTGGAAAGCATCTTTTTTAAAAGAAAAAAGGTAGTAATTATAAGAAACAATATTGAATTGTATCTTAACAAAGAGATATTATAAGGAGATTATTTCTTAATATCTGAATAATATGAAATGATTAGATTCTCACCTTCAGTAATCTCATCATCTTTCAATCTATTATCATTCTTAAGATCTGTTATATAATCACTAACTGATACATTTGTATCTTTAGTATACTTTTCTGCGATACTAGTTAATGTATCATTCTCCTGGATCTTATAACTTGTATAGTACTTGTACTTAGATGCATTAGGGTTATCATTAGCGTTAACAAACTTAACTCCAAGCATTACTACGATAACTACTGCACAAACTATTGTCATGATTAAATAAAACTTTTTCTTTGTAATTGTTCTCATATCTGACCTCCACACTATATAAATTATATGGGAACATTTGTTCGCTTTTGTTACATTTAGTATAATATTCGAACAGATGTTTGTCAATACTTTTTTCGAATATTTGTTCGATTTTTTCTTGACATCCCTTTTTTAACTGTGTTAAGATTATCATAGGAATTGTACAATAAATGGTACAGTCAAATAAGGAGGTATATATTATGCCTGGTAAAATTTCAGATAAACAACAACAGATTTTGGATTATATTAAAGAAGAAATCTTAAAGAAAGGTTATCCACCAACTGTTAGAGAGATTTGTGAAAAGGTTGGACTTAGTTCTACTTCTTCTGTTCACTCTCATCTAAACACTCTTGAGGAGAATGGATATATCAAAAGAGATTCATCGAAGACAAGAGCTATTGAGATTGTGGATGATGATGAGTTTGCTATTTCTAGAAGAGAGATTTCAAACATTCCTATCGTGGGCCGTGTAGCAGCCGGTGAACCACTACTCGCTGTTGAGAATATTGAAAACTACTTTGCTATTCCTACAGAATTTCTACCAAATATGGATACATTCATTTTGAAGGTTCATGGAGACAGTATGATTAACGTTGGATTCTTTGAAGGTGACTACTTAATTGTAGAAAAAACAAACACTGCTAGAAATGGTGATATTGTAGTTGCACTACTTGAAGATTCAGTTACAGTCAAAAGATTCTATAAAGAAGATGATCATATTAGACTTCAACCAGAGAACGATGATTATGAACCAATCATTTGTACAGATTGTGAGATTGTCGGAAAGGTCTACTCATTATATAGACCAAACATTATATAAGAAAAGAGCATCAATAGATGCTCGTTTTTTATTATTCATTAACTCTAAAAATTATATCTAATCCATTATCTGGATGATAGGTCCATGAGACCGTATAACCATTCGCCGATTCTCTTTGTCGTCCCATCAGTGAGTTGGTTCCTTCTATTTCATCTTTAATATAACTTGGCATACCTAGTGCATTCAAAACGTGGAATGCATCACTTGCAGCTTCTGTATCGTATTTGTCTTCACCATTAATAGTTAAACTTGAAGCATCACTTGCCAAATAAGAATGGCTAGAAGTACATCCTTGATATGCGGATCTTAATTTTGCTCTCAAATCACTCTCGTATCCACCGCCAGATGAACCGCCGCTACTACTTCCACCTTTATTAAATACTGTGAATGAAAGAACGATAATCAAAATAATTGCTAGTAAAACACCGCCACCAATAATAGCAGCCATTTTCTTTTTCTTCGGCGGCATATCCTTGAGTCCACTAATTTTATTTTTCAATGCATCAGTATTAACGATTTTTTGATCATTACTTTGTGGTGCTGTGCCATATGATCCAGTCGCTTCATTATATACTGGTTCTGGAATGTCCTGTGCATCACTTGAATTGTTAAATGAAGGATCAGCAGTGTCATTTTGCTGAATAGGTTCAGTTACAACTGGCTCCGGCATATCATCTTGATGTACTGGTTCGGTTATAACTGGTTCAGGCATATCGTTTTGTTGCATTGGTTCCGAAACATTATTAACTTGAACCGGTTCGTTAGCCACAGGTTCTGGAACATCATTTGATGGTTCATTATTCATCTGTGAAGAACCGCAGAAAGGACAATAGTTAATATCGTCTTCAATAAGATTATTACAATTATGACAAGTTTTCATATCATTCCTCCTTAATTGCATTTTCGGTTTTTATGCCAAACAATCATCTAGCCTCTTTATTATATCATCTTTATCCATATCTTTTCCAATAAAAACTAATTTAACCATTCTATCACCAATTTCTTCATCCCAGTCGTGGACTAGCGTTGGGTCTTCTGCCATCATTTGCTCTTGAGTTTCTTTTGGAGCAGTTGCTACCCACTGACCGGCTTGCTGAATTCCAACTTGTATTCCAGCTTGTTCAAACATATAAGCCATATCATTGTTTTCAATTACCCAGATGATTCCTTTTGTACGAATAACTCCTTCTGGATAGTTTTCGACAAAGTTTTCAAATCCTTCTTTAGTGAAAGGGTCACGTTTGTAATATACAAATGTTTCAATTCCATATTCTTCTTCGTGGCCATGGTCGCCATCGTGGTGGTGATGGTGATGATGTCCGTGGCCGTGATGATGCTCATGGTGATGTTCATGTTCATCATGGTTGTGATGCTCATGGTCATGCTCATGATGATGTTCGTGGTGCTCTGTCTCTTCTACTTCTGCATCTAACTCCTGAACCCAACCAGCCGAAAGACTTGCCTGTTCAAAATCAAATCTTCCTGTATTCAAGATTTCCGAACAAGGAACCTTACAATAATTCGTTTCTATAATCTCAGCCTTAGGCTGAAGTTTTCTAATAATTGTTTTAACAGTTTCAAGTTGTTCACTAGTTACTGTATCAACTTTATTAAGGATAATTGTATTACAGAATTCAATCTGCTGAATGATGAGACTTTCGATGTCTTCCTCTTCGACAGAATCGTCTAGCAACTTTTCGCCGCAGCCAAACTCATCTGCAAGTCTAGCTACATCAACTACGCTTACAATGTTATCTAGTTTCGCAATCTTAGCATTTGGATCAAATGAACCATCTAAAACTGCAATTGACTGAGCTATTGGAATTGGTTCACAAATACCACTAGCCTCAATCATTATATAATCAAACTGACCAGTCTGAATTAAATCAAGAATCTGGTTAATTAAATCTTCATTTAGTGTGCAACAAATACATCCATTAGTTAATGGCACTAAGTTGTTGTCGGCCATTGTTACTTCACCGCCTTTGGCAATCAATGAAGCATCAATGTTAACCTCTCCTATATCGTTTACAATTACAGCTACTTTGTAGCCCTCTTGGTTTGCAAGCACTTCGTTTAAAAGTGTAGTTTTGCCTGCGCCCAAGTATCCAGTAAGTAATGTAATTGGAATCATTGGTCTTTCCATCTTAAAACTCCTTTGCGTCAACTAGTTGTCCATCTGACCAAATTCGTTCTAGGTCAAAGAACAATCTGTCCTGTTCGTTAAATATGTGAATGATAACATCCTGGTAGTCCATCAAAATCCAGTTGGCATTGTTGTAGCCCTCGATTTGTTTTGGCATAATCTCAGCCTTTGCAAGTTCTTCTTCAACGTTGTCGGCCAAAGCCTTAACCTGGTTTTCGTTTGTACCGCCAGCAATGATAAAATAATCTGCCAAAATCGAAATGCTTGAAATATCAATCACCTTGATATTAACACCTTTCTTGTCTTCCAATGCGTCGAATGCTATCTTTGTAACTTGTTTTGAATCCATATAGTCTCTCTTATTTCTCCTTATAATAATTATATGCTTCGAGCGTATGCTCTTCTATTTCTTCATCTGTCGATTTCAAGTATTCCATCATGTTTTCAAGAATACATCTAACCAACAAATCTAAATCCTTCGTTGAAATCTCCCTCAAATAATCTAATCTAGGAAGATCTTTTCTGCCAGGCTCAATATAGTCCGCGGCGAAGATAATTTTCTCCAAGTCACTCATTTCGGCCTTGCCTGTAGTATGCCATCTTATTGCTGATAATACTTCTTCATCTGTTATGTGATATCGCTCTTTAGCTATGATTTCTCCTACAACAGAATGCAACAAAAATGGCTTTTTTTGCTCAATTTGTGTGATTTTTATGTTCTTGTCGGCGCAGAATGCTAAAAGCTCTGTATCGTCGAAATATTTCGCACAATCGTGCAATATTCCAGCCAAGTATGCCTTGTTTGGGTTAACATCAAAGGCTTCAGCCATCTTTTTTGCAGTGTCTGCCACGCCAATTGTATGTTCATATCTATGTTGATTTAAGCGTTTAAGTAAGTCACCTTTTATCTTTGCAACAGACCAAGCTTCATTGACATTTTCTTTGTATAAATTGTGTTCCTGAATATACTTATAAACATTTTCAGGAACTGATTGCTCTAATGCTTGTTCGCCAGTTCTTATGTCAGTAGATGACTCATACATTTCATCCATCACGATACATGGAATCATTATTCCAAATTTATCTTCAAGATCAACAACTAGTTTTTCAAAATCTATATTGCCTTCTCTCTCGCCACGCTTAACAACTAACAACTGAGCTTTATCAACTATCACATCTGGCTTGTACCAACTAGCAAATGTTTCTAGTGAATCAGAACCGATAATAAAATAGAATTTAACATCAGGATATTTTTCTTTTAACTCAGTTAATGTATCTGCAGAATAAACTGGATCTTCTCTATGAAGTTCAAAGTCACAAAACTCTAAACCATCAATACCATCGATGGCCAGCCTAATCATATTCTCTCTGTCTTTTGCAGGAGTGATTTTAGTTTTGTCTTTGTGTGGTGGACATGGCGTTGGCATAATCCAAACTTTGTCTAATCCAAACTGCTTGTAAGCATTCTCAGCAATTTCAATATGTGCATTGTGAATCGGATCAAACGTTCCACCTAAAATACCAATCTTCATATATCACCTATTTAAAATATTCAAAGTAGTGTCCGTATATTTTTACTGTATCGCCCTCTTGTAGACCTAGCGCTTCCATCTCTTCAATAATTCCATTCTTAACCATAAAGTCCTGGAAGAACAAGAATCCTTTTTCAGTATCAAAGTTTGTGTAACCAAGCATTCTCTCAATTCTAGGTCCTTCAACAGAGTAAGTTTCATCGTCAATCTTCTCAACAGTGTATGGAAGATCTTCGTTATCGATGAAGTCATTAATATCAAACTCCGTCTCGTATACCGTCACTTCGTCTCCTACTTCATCTAACATTGCGCGCACGGCGAAGAGCAAATCTTTGACGCCTTCTCCGGATACGGCTGAAATAGGATAAACCTTTATGTCTGGTTCAAACTCTTTCTTTAAGTCTTCAATAGTTGTATCATTCTCATCCCAGATTGCATCAATCTTGTTTGCTGCAATAACTTGAGGTTTCTCCAAGAGATCTGGATTAAACTTCTCAAGCTCTGTGTTTATTGCTTTAATATCAGCGATAGGATCGCGACCCTCAACAGATGCCGCATCAATGATGTGAATAATTACTTTAGTTCTCTCGATGTGTTTTAGGAATTGGTGTCCCAAACCAACACCGTCCGATGCTCCCTCAATAAGTCCAGGAATATCAGCTATAACAAAACCTTTACCACCATCCAAATCCACAACACCAAGGTTTGGATTGATAGTTGTAAAGTGATAATTTGCAATCTTTGGTCTAGCATTACTTACGCGTGATAATAAAGTTGATTTACCAACATTTGGAAAACCGACCAAGCCAACGTCAGCAATACTCTTAAGTTCCAATGTGACATTAAGCTCCTGTGACTTCTGTCCAGGCTGAGCGTACTTTGGAACTTGCATGGTAGGTGTTGCGTAGTGCTGATTACCTTTTCCACCACGTCCACCTTTTAATACAACAACTCTTTGGTTGTCGCCACTCATATCTGCAACAACTTTGCCAGTCTCTTCCTCGCGGATAATTGTACCTTCTGGCACTTTAATGATAAGGTCCTCACCGTTCTTTCCAGACATGTTTTGCTTTCCACCTTGTTCGCCGTTCTCGGCACAGAATTTGTGCTTATGTCTGAATTCGTAGAGTGTGTTTAGACCTTTGTCCACGACAAAAATAACGTCGCCGCCTTTTCCTCCGTCGCCGCCGTCTGGTCCACCTGCTGGAACATACTTCTCGCGCCTGAAGGAAACATGGCCGTCGCCGCCTTTTCCTGATTGTATAAAAATTTTCGCAAAATCTGCAAACATAAATTACACTCCAAGTAATATTTTACCACATAAAAAAATGGCTTCAAATCATAAATGACTTGAAGCCTTAAACACTTTAATTATTCTGCTACTGGGTATACAGAGCAAACTTTTCTGTCTCTGCCTTTTCTTTCGAATCTAACTACACCATCAACTGTAGCAAATAATGTATCATCACCACCACGGCCAACATTAACGCCTGGGTGAATTCTTGTTCCGCGCTGTCTGTAAAGAATGTTTCCAGCTTTTACAAACTGACCATCAGCTCTTTTAGCGCCAAGTCTTTTTGATTCTGAATCTCTACCGTTCTTAGTAGATCCAACACCCTTTTTGTGAGCGAAGAATTGAAGGTTCATCTTCAACATATCTATACCTCCCTAAATTCTAATGAAATAAACTCTTTGTAATCTTTTGCTAAATTCTCAAGTCCGAAAACTAATGAATCTAACAATACTTGGGATTCTTTAGATGGCTCTTTTTCAAACTTGAATTCAATCATTCCATCTTCTTCATTTGAGCTACAAACAAATCTATCATCCATAAATTCTTCTACGGAATTGATAAAGTTTATAGTCAATGCAGAAATCCCTGCGCAAACGATGTCTTTTCCCGATTCCTCATATCCAGAATGACCAGATACCTTGAATCCAATATATAAATCATTTGCCTTGTAAACTGTAATACTTGTCATATCACACCACCTTAAGCATTGATCTTATCAATCTTTACTTCTGTGTACTGCTGTCTATGACCGTTTTTCTTGTGATATCCTTTTTTAGGCTTATACTTGTAAACAGTTACTTTTTTAGCTTTACCTTCAGCCACTACAGTAGCATCTACGCTAGCGCCATCCACTAATGGATTTCCAACCTTAACGTCTTTACCACCAACTAAAAGTACTTCGTCAAAAGTGAACTTATCATCAGCCTTTGCATCAAGTTTTTCAACTCTCAACACATCGCCTTCTTCCACTTTATACTGTTTACCACCTGTTGATATAATTGCGTACATTGGGCACCTCCTATTACTCAATACTCGCCAAACTTCGGTGATTGCTAATGCAATACTTTAAACCTCGCTGTGCGGCAACTATAAAAATATAACATATGCATAAATTAGTGTCAAGTCCGATAAACACTATATTTTTGGCATAAAAAATGGTGTCTTCGACGAAGAAAACACCATTTATTTTTATCATTTTATGTAAGATTTTTTCTATATTGTGAAGGTGTAAGTCCAGTAATGTTTTTGAATGTCTTCATAAAGTGTTTTTCGTGCTCATATCCTACTGCTTTTGATATCTCATGCACCTTCATATCAGTCTCAACTAACAGTTTCTTTGCCTCACCAATTCGAATATTCTTCAAATAGTTAACAAAGTTAGTTCCAACATATCTCTTAAATGTATATGAGAATAATGAATAATTCATTGAAATATGGTTAGAAACAACCGCCATATTCAAATCCTTGCTGTAATTAGCCTTAATATAATCAACAGCATCATTCATCTTCTTTATAGTCATATGCTCGTCAGCGTCGTTGTTAACCAATTCATCAAAGCGATCAACCCACTGTCTTAGAACATCCATATATTCATCCAAATTCTGGAATCTATACATATCTAAAATTTCTTTTACTTCATTTTCTTTGTCGCCAAGCATACTCTTGTAAATGTTCATAGCTGTAGTTATGATGATACGAACCTGCTCTTGAAACTCATCAATTGAATACTTGTGATTCTTTACACCTTGCATAAAGATTTCAAGCTGCTTTAAAGCTTCATTCATCTTGTTTGAGCAAATGAGGTTGGCTGTATGCATCATAAGTTTAGCACCATACTCATACTCAAATACAGGTTGGTTAAACTCTGAAAAGTCTACAACATGCTCTGAGACCATAAATGCGGTCTTACGCATTTCCATAGCTTCACAGAACGCTTGCTTCAAATCTAAAACATTAGTAAATGGTGTTGAAATACCAACATACAAATTTTTAATTTTTTTAACTACTTCATCTTTGTACTTAACGTCACAGATGATCATATCTAAGAACTCTTCACCCTTGATAAAGTAATATTTATCTTCCTTAGTGTAATCTTCAGTATCTTCTCCAGCACTTAGACAGAAAACAATATACTCATCAAAGTTTAAGTATGGTTTAGCATCATCACAAATGTTAATTACCTCGTTTGGAGAGATGTTATCGTAAAACATCATATAACTAACTCTCTGGAAAACAGACTTTCTAGTCTTATAGAATTTCTGCATTTCATCTGAACAATAATTCAAAAGATTAGTAATCTTTTTCTTGTTAATTGGTTTGAGCACATACTGCTTAACTCCGTTAGTAAACAAATCAACCGCAAAATTGAAATCCTCATGTTCACTAATTACACAAGTCAAAGGAAGCTTTTTATCAGCCTTTAACTTCTTAACCATTGCGATACCATTTAGATCTGGCATTACAACGTCAGTAAACATTACATCAATATCATTCTCATTAATAATATCGATGGCTTCTTTACCGTTTGAGCATTCAAAGATTTTCTCAACTTCAACCTCAGATGCTTGAATGATTTTCTTGATTTTGTCGATATCTTTTTGCTCGTCATCAACAATCAATAATGTTCTAATCATTTCCTACCTCACTCAAAATATCAAATAAAGATTTTCTGTTTTTCTTCCTCGTAATTTCAAGTAAACCCAACTTTGTAAATCCCACAATATTGCAAACAACATTGTCTGCCTTTGCTAATTCGTTCATGTATTCCTCAAGTTCTTCATAGTACTCGTCTTTCATATTTATGAAATCAACAATAATAATTCCAGATATATTTCTAAGTTTGAGATGTTTCATAATAAAATCGGCCGCTTCAAAATTGATAGCTTTTATGTTCTCATCTCGATCTTTTTTGGATACATTCTTACCACTATTTACATCAATACTTGTGAGCGCTTCCGTATGCTCAATTACCAAGTATGCGCCAGAGTCCATCCAAACTTTCTTAGATAAAACATCTTTAATTATTTTTCCGAGTCTATAAGTATTCTCTATCGAAATACCGCTGTTATTATTATATAACAAGTTTTGAATTTTTGCACCTACTAAATTTTGAGATACCTTTTCTGAATCTGTAATTATTTCAGTTCCAGCCTCGCTCAAAGCTTTACAAGTGTCAATCATATAGTCTGACTTATACAAACGCGCCTTCGGCGAAGAAAACTCAAACTTACGCTTCACTTCTTCAACGTCTTCACAATCAATATCGGTAGTAAGCAAATAGTCCTTAGTTTTCATCTTATCTGCTTTCACCTGAATAAGAATCTTGTCGCCACATTTAACTTCCTTATCTAGTGATAAAAAGCCTTTCTTGCCATCACCAAACTCAATAAACGCGCTCGACAAATTCTTTGTGATATCTTTTACAATACCACAATAAATATTTCCAACCTCAGATTCTGAGAAATCATAAATCATTTCAATCTCATCGTCGATCAAGTGAAAACCTATCAATATATTATTATAAAAATCTGTGATTATTAGTTTATCCAATTTACACCTCGTCAAGTGGAGTTAGTTTGCCGTCTTTTTCATAGTACATTTCGAGTCTACACATCTTAACAAATTCTGGTTTTTCTATTTCAGCGAATTTACAAAGCGCTTCAACAACTAATCCTGGTTTTAGATTATCTTTGCTACCATGAGCAAGTTGCATAAATAGCTTTCCATCTCTGTTTTCTAATTTATAAATTAATGGCTTTATATCTACAACCTTTTCGCTCTTTTTGGTCTTCTTTAAAATCTCAATTGACTCCTGATTCAAGAAATCAACAATAACGTCATTAGATATATCTAATTCAACCGAATAATCAGCACCCGCTAATAATGCCATACTCTTCTTAGCATCATCTGGAAGCTCAACATATTTTAAAACTTGAATTTCATCTACAGTGTGTTCATTTAATACTCTCACTGCTTCTTCTGGATTTATCTTTGAGTTTGTTTCAATATCAAAGTATTCACCAACACTCTCAATACCAACACTTAACGGTGATGTGAATGACATTATTTGATGAGGATGGAAACCTTGTGAATAAGTGACATCAAGTTTTGCTCGCCTAATTAGCTTTTGGAAATATCTCATCACATCAAGGTGTCCAATGAATTTGACGTTTCCAGTTTTTGAAAATTTTATTCTAGCTTTCATCAGAAACACCTCCTTTGTCTTGGAGACAAACACCGCAACCGAAAGATGCTGCACCACAACCAGCGCACTTCTCTCTACAGTTTGGAGTTACTGCTTCCTCTTTTGCTCTATGCCATTCATCGAGCAAGAACTTCTTTGTAACGCCAACATCGATCATATCCCAAGGGAATACTTCGTCGTCGTCGCGAGTTCTTGTAATGTAGAAATCCATATCAACGCCAGTTTTTTCTATCGCTTCTTTCCATAATTCTTCATTATGATGTTCAGACCAAGCATCATAAATGCCACCATGTTCATAAACGTAAACTAGTAAATCTGATAGTCTTCTATCTCCGCGCGCTAACAATCCTTCAAGCACACTTATGTCTGAAGTATGATATTTGAAACTAATACTCTTTCTATTCAGAGTTTCTTTCAATTTATCTTTAACCAAACCAGCTCTATGCAAGAACTCTTCCTCGCTAGACATTGGCGCCCACTGGAAAGGTGTAAAAGGTTTAGGCACAAAGAATGAAGAACTTGCATTAATCTGACATCTTCCCATTCTTTCCTCTTTAGGAATAGTATCATAATATAGCATTGCTATATCTTCGCAGAGGTCCATGATGGCTGCAGCATCTTCGTCAGTCTCAAATGGTTGACCAAGCATAAAATATAACTTAACTTTTTTCCAACCACCTTTGAATGCAGTCTCACATCCTTTTAATATTTCTTCTTTAGTTAAACCTTTATTTATATCATCTCTCATTCTTTGCGAGCCTGCTTCTGGTGCAAAGGTAACAGAGTTCTTTTTAAGATCTTGAATCTTGCTCATCACATCCAAAGAAAACGCATCAATACGCAAACTAGGAAGCGAAATATTTACATGTCGTTTTGCACACTCTTCCATTAAGAAATCTACAAGTTCTTTTAGTTGTGAATAGTCACTACTACTTAGTGACGCAAGCGAAATCTCACCCCGACCAGTTGAATCAAGCATCTCAACTGCTTGCTTCTTTAGAGTCTCTACATTCTTTTCACGAAGAGGTTTGTAAACAGATCCTGCCTGACAGAATCTACATCCTCTAATACAACCACGTTGTATTTCAAGCACACATCTATCCTGTGTCACTTGCATATATGAAACTAAAGGTTTTGTAGGATAATCAACTGCATCAAAGTCAGCGACAACTTCCTTCCTAACTTTCTCTGGAACTCCATCTCTATTAGGTTTAATTTCTTTTATTGTTCCATCGCTATTGTAAGAAACATCATAAAGACTTGGCACATACATACCTGGAATCTGTGATGCTTCAAACAAAAACTCTGCTCTATCAAATCCATTTTTCTTGTGTTCTTTATAGAGGTCGAGAAGTTCAGTATATCTAGTCTCGCCCTCGCCAATATATAAAATGTCAAAGAAGTCTGCGATTGGCTCCGCATTATAAGTACACGGACCGCCGCCCGTTACTATTGGATCATTTTTAGTTCTATCTTTTGAATATAAAGGAATCTGTGCTAAATCTAAGATTTGCAAAACGTTTGTATAGCACATCTCATACTGAAGAGTAATTCCTAGAAAGTCAAAATCTTTAATTGGCTCCTGAGTTTCGAGCGCAAATAGAGGAATGTTGTTTTCTCTCATTTCTTTGTCGAGGTCAAGCCATGGAGAATAGACGCGTTCACAGTAAGTATCTTCTCTCTTATTAAACATATCATATAAAATTTGAATGCCTAAGTGCGACATTCCAATTTCGTAGACGTCAGGAAAACACATAGCAAATCGAATATCTACATCATTAGGATTCTTCTTTACCATGTTCACTTCCCCACCAATGTATCTTGATGGCTTATCTAATTTCATTAATAATTCGTCGCTTAAAGCCAATTTACACATAAGAAGATTTTAACATAAAAAGGATAATTATGATATAATACTGTTTGGGTAAAAAGGGGATTAAAATGTATAGATACGACACACATATTCACACAAAAGAAGGAAGTCTATGCGCCACTGCTTCCGGTAGTTATCAAGCAGAGGCTTATAAAGATGCTGGTTATACTGGCATCATTATTACTGATCACTTTTTTAGAGGAAACACTTGTATTCGTAAAGATCTTCCTTGGGACGAACGAATTGATTTGTTCTGCAAAGGATATGAGAATGCAAAGAAAACTGGCGATGAGATAGGTTTAGATGTCTTCTTTGGTTGGGAAGAAACCTTCGAAGGTCAAGACTTCTTGATATACGGACTCGACAAAGACTGGATGAAAGCTCACCCTGAAATGGAGTACTGGACTATTAGAGAACAGTTTGAAGCAGTTGATCAAGCAGGTGGTATGGTTATTCATGCTCACCCATTTAGAGATAGACCTTACATTCCAAAGATAAGATTATTCCCGGATCATGTTCACGGTGTTGAAATCTTTAACGCAGGCAACTTTGAGGAAGAAAACGAAGAAGCATATATGTATGCAAAGAAATATAATCTTCCTGTCACTGCTGGTTCCGATTCACACCATCATAATATTTTATGTTCTGGAATTGAATGTAAGGATAGATGGAAATCGATTAATGATTATATTAAATTAATTAAAAAACAAAAACCAATGAATCTTATATATTAAAAGAAGTGCCTTGCGGCACTTCTTTTTTATAGTTTATTCTATTTTTTCTCGAAATAATTATAGTAAGTTTTCTTCTTATAATATTTTCCTTTATAACTCATATCATTAATTGTAACTTTTTTACCCGCTTTTATTTCTTGGAAGCAAGTCGAATCTACAGCTACAACTTTTCCTTTTTTATTATAATATATTCTTGCTCGTTCAAACAAACCATTATATTTACTCTTATTCTTTATAGAAATCTTTCCTTTTTTAACTTTTTTAATTATAACCTTTTTCTTTGGAATCTGCTTTGCTTTAAATTTTTTGGCATAATGGAATTTTATTTTGTATGAAGTATATGGTTTCATTTCTTCTTCATTACCTATACCCATATAATATAATTGTGCAAAACAAACAAAATATGTAGCACCAAACACCTCAGTCTTGCCATTATAATAGGTTATTGTAAACGAAACATCTGCAAGTTGTTTATTCTTATTAGTAATCATAATAAATTCCTTGCAACTAATATCATCTTCTGGCAGATAAATCTTTCCTTTACATTTCTTAACTACTAGTTTTACTTTTTTCTTACTGAATTTCTTTGCATCAACTTTCATTGGTGAGAATGCTGCGCAACATCCAAACACAAGTGTAAAACATAAAACAATAGATAAAATTTTTCTTTTCATTTTTTTAACCTCCTCAATAAGAATCCGCTCCTACGTTCCATTTATATTTTATCATATATAAATGATTTATTGCATAAAAAAGCCACAAGATTATCTTGTGGCTTAATACATTTTTCATATTTATCTGCGGGACAATTCTTCCGTAATATCTTCCCAAGTAACACCACGCTCTGCCATAAGAACCATTACGTGATATAAGAAATCTGAAATCTCATATTTCATTTCTTGAGAGTCTGGATTCTTTGCTGCAATAACAATTTCTGTAGCTTCCTCTCCCACTTTCTTCAAGATCTTATCAATACCTTTGTCGAACAAGTAATTTGTGTAAGATCCTTCCTTAGGATTTTCTTTTCTATCTAGAATAATGTTGTAAACGTCTTCAAATACTTTCATAGGATTTGTTGTGTCAACATCAGCCTTGATAACTTCATTGAAGAAACAACTCTCAGCTCCTGTGTGACAAGCAACACCAACTTGATATACTTTTGCAAGCAATGTATCTTTATCACAGTCAGCTGTAAGCTCTTTAACATACTGGAAGTTACCAGAAGTCTCACCCTTAACCCACTGTTCATCTCTGCTTCTTGAGTAGTAAGTCATCATGCCAGACTCAACAGTGTTTTCAAATGCCTCTTTATTCATATAAGCAAGCATCAACACTTTATCTGTCTTATAGTCTTGAACAACAACTGGAACTAAGCCTTGGTCGTTTGTTTTCAATTCATCAAAGCTTATCTCTGCCTCAAAAATACAAACGTCTTTTCCTTCTGCTTTTAGTTCTTTCTTTGTGGCAATGAAGTCAGTGTCGTCGCTATAAGTGTATTCTAAAATATCACTTGCAGTAACAAATCTCTCAACACCGAATCTCTTCTCACCTTCTTCTAACACATCAGAATCGATCTCATCTTTTACGATAAGACTTGCGCCAGCGTAAAAATACTTCTTTATATCTTCTAGGCGATTAACAGTTCCATCCACAACAAAATCAATATCAAGATTATTCTTAATTTCAATCATTGCAGAGATGTTTGCATCGTGCTCTGCATCAGAAGTTGACTTATCAACCAAGTAGACGCCATCCGCACCTTTGTTTTTAAGTTCCATCGCCTGTGAAACAGGGCTCTTGTCAGAGCCCTTCACATTTCCATTATCTAAAACAATTTTTGAATATAATTTAACCATTATAGTGTTCCTTTCGTAGAAAGCACATCTGCAATTCTACCATCTAATGTTGTCGCTTGATCTAGAGCCTTCGCAAATGATTTAAACATTGCCTCAATCATGTGGTGATTATTACCAGACTCTAGCATCTTTAAGTGTAGGTTCATTCCTGTTGTATAAGTGAGCGCGTAGAAGAATTCTTTAACCATCTCTGTGTCAAAGTATCCAACTCGCTCAACAGTAAACTCAGCATCAAACACAAGATATGGTCTACCAGAAAGATCTACTGCACAAAGACAAAGTGACTCGTCCATTGGAAGAATCATATTTCCATATCTTGTGATAGATTTCTTGTCGCCAAGTGCATTTCTAATAGCTACACCAAGTGCGATACCTGTATCTTCTATTGTGTGGTGTGAATCAACAATCAAGTCACCCTCAACCTTTACATCCAAATCAAACAAGCCGTGTTTAGCAAAACTTGTTAACATGTGGTCAAAGAAACCAATACCTGTATCAATATTAGCCTTCCCTTTACCATCTAGATTGATTGTGATTTCAATCTTTGTCTCATCTGTATTTCTTTTACATTCACCTATTCTACTCATTTCTCTTCTCCAAATTAATTAATCATCAAATCTTACTTTAATAGAATTTGCGTGCGCTGTCAAACCTTCAGCATTAGCAAAATCTTGTATATCATCCTTAATCTCACCTAACGATTCTTCATTATAGTAAATGATGCTAGACTTCTTTTGGAAATCATAAACACCAAGTGGTGAGAAGAATTTTGCTGTTCCATTTGTTGGAAGAACGTGGTTTGGTCCTGCAAAGTAATCGCCCAATGGTTCAGAAGAATACTCTCCTAGGAATATCGCTCCAGCGTTCTTAATCTTATCCATAGTTTCAAACGGATCTTTAGTCAAAAGTTCTAAGTGCTCAGATGCAATTTCATTTGCCATATCACATGCTTCATCAATAGACTCTGTTAAAAGAATATATCCATAGTTATCTAGTGACTTCTTGATAATCTCTGAACGCTCTAGTTCATTTGCAAACTTTTCTACCCACTCTGAAACTTCATTAGCCAACTTTTCACTGTCAGTCAAGAGAATGGCTGATGCCAATTCGTCGTGCTCTGCTTGAGATAATAAATCAGCTGCCACATACTTTGGATTGGCCGAATCATCTGCTATCACTAATACTTCACTAGGTCCAGCAATCGAATCGATACTTACATATCCAAAGACTGCTTTCTTTGCGAGTGCCACAAAGATGTTACCAGGTCCAACAATTTTATCTACCTTTGGAATAGACTCTGTGCCGTACGCTAACGCACCAACAGCTTGGGCTCCACCAACTTTGTAGATTTTATCAACACCAGCTTCGTGAGCAGCCACCAAAGTGTTTGAATTAACCTTTCCATCTTTCCCTGGAGGTGTAACCATAATCACTTCATCTACGCCTGCCACTTTGGCTGGAATGACATTCATAAGTACTGATGATGGATAAGCAGCTTTACCACCAGGAACATAAACGCCAACCTTTGATAAAGGTGTAACTTTTTGTCCTAGCTTTGTGCCATTTGCTTTTTCATCAATCCATGTTTCTGCTTTTTGCTTTTCGTGGAAGTCTCTAATGTTTGCAATTGATTTTCTCATTACTTCAATCAATTTATCATCCACTTGATCATATGCTTTTTCTAATTCTTCAGTAGTTACTAAAACATTTGAAGCATCAATATCAGCGCCGTCAAACTTTTTAGTATATTCAAAAACTGCTTTGTCTCCATTCTCTCTTACATTTGAAAGAATCTCGTTAACAGTCTGAGTATACTCATCATAGTTGTTAGGGCTGCGCTTAAGCAGATTGTCTAATATATTTTGTTTTGTACTCTCATCTAGTTTAATAATTCTCATTTATATTACCTTCTGTAAATCTGAAATAATCTTCTTTATTCTTTCATCTTCCATTTTCATACTAACTTGGTTTACAACCATTCTAGCAGAAAGCGGACAAATCTCTTCTAATACTTCCAATCCGTTCTCACGAAGTGTAGTTCCAGTTTCTACTATATCAACTATCACCTCTGACAAGCCAACGATTGGAGCAAGCTCAACTGATCCATTTAGTTTAATAACATCAACAGTCTTATGCTTTTTGTTATAGAAATAATCTTTAGCAATCTTTGGATATTTTGATGCAACTCGAATCATACTTCCGTCATTTAATAATTCTTTGGCGCTGGCTGGTCCGCAAACGCACATCTTACATTTACCAAAGTCTAAATCCAAAACTTCATATAACTTTCTATCTTCTTCCATAATAGTATCTTTACCAACGATACCAATATCAGCCGCACCGTACTCTACATATGTAGGGACATCACTAGCCTTCGACAAAAAGAATTTGAGTTTTAATTCTTCATTAACAAATATTAACTTTCTAGTATCTTTATCTTGCATCTCCTTGCATTCGATGCCAATTTTTTCAAACATTTCCATGGCAGTCTTTGCAAGTCTACCTTTCGCAAGAGCAAATGTTAAATATTTCATAATTCTATAACCTCTAATTTACTTCCCAAGTATTCTAAATCATCTCCTGATGACTTATTAATCATTACTGTCTTTATTCCTTCGCTACGTTTTGATTTGGCTAATTCAATTGCTTCTTTTCTCTTATCTTCGTTGTAAAGAATCACGCATTTTTCTTCGTCTGCAAACAAAGGATCTTTTGAATAAATAACTGAAGCAATCTGATCTAGGTAAATAGCAAATCCAATGGCTGGTGCATCTTTATCGAACTGAGCAATCAAGTTGTCATATCGACCGCCAGCAACAATCTCATCACCAGAGCCATAAGTGTATGCCTTAAAAATGATTCCTGTGTAATATTTGAAATTACTAATCATGCCAAGATCAAAACTGATATATTTAGCAACGCCGTACTCTTCTAATATTGAGTAAAGTTTTTGAAGTCTCTTGATTGACTTTTGTGAAATCTCATTGTCTGTAACTTCCAATGCTTTATCCAAGACTTCAACAGATCCAAATAGTTCTGGAAGTTTCTTGAAAGCTTCTTTCACACTGTCAGATACCTTTTCTTCTTCTAATACTGATTCAACTTCAAAGTTGTTCTTGTTTACGATTGCTTTACGAATCTTGTGTTCAGTCTTTTTATCAAAGCCACATTCGTTTAAAAGTCCTTTGTAGAAGTCTACTTCACAGATTTCAACCATGAATTCTTCTAGGCCAGTGGCTTTAAGCGACTCAACGACCAAAGCAATCATCTCAGCATCAGCATCAATTGAATCGTCATTGATTAGTTCACAACCTAACTGTGTAATCTCTTTCAACTTGCCCTGAAGTTCTGAGTTATTGATAAATGTGTTCGAGTTATATGAAAGCTTGATAGGTTTGGTTTCTTCCTTATAATTCTTTGCGACCATTCTAGCAATAGATGGTGTGATATCAGGACGAAGCACCAATGTATTTCCAGCCCTGTCAAAGAACTTGTACAAATCCTTTGAAGGAACTGATCCGCGCTTTTCTGAGAATACGTCAAAGTACTCGAATGTTGGAGTCTGTACGTTTTCGTATCCAAATGAGTCAAACACATCATTAATACTGTTTTCAATTTTTCTCTTAACTGCACTTTCATTACCAAATATATCTCTTACTCCATCTGGTGTGTGCAAAAGTTCGTTCTTCATTAGTCTATCCTTTCAAACTATTATAAATATAATATTGTCAGTTCTTGGCACTTTAGCGTGCTAATATGTTACCATATTAGCAAGTAAAAATATATTACACTACAAATCTTTATATGTCAACAAACTTTTTAATAAAGGCACTTAAGTATTTTAAGTGCCTTTTTACATATTTTTATAATCAATTATTAATCTTATCAATTTGATCTTATACTAGTTTTAATTATCTTTTAAATAATCACTAGTAAATATGTTTAATTTTTGTTAATGAACTCACTAACATCTTCCGCTTGTCTTTTGACAGCATTTTCATACTTGTTAGATTGAGTCTTAAGGAAAATAGAATCAATCAAACTTACAACGCCAAATACAATCATAATAATACCAATCATAATAGTTTCAGCCAATGCACCTGTAAATGGAATGCTCATCATTGAGATACCTAAAATCAACGTTATAATACCTAAAACCAAAATTATCACCCAGTTACTTTGTGGATCTTTTTTCAAAAGAAAAGCAGTCTTAATATCAAAAATAGCTGTAAAGATGATCGAAATACCTAATGAAATTCCCATAAACAAAGCCCAATAAATAGTTGTTAATTCCGGATTTTTAACAAATGCAACAACAGCTAAAATACCAAGTATTAATGAAAGCACTCCAAACGCTGTTCCATCATGAGGCAAATTATACTTAGCCGCTCTAATTCCCATAACAATTTGAATTATACCTTGTACAATAAAATAACATCCTATAAGTAACGCATAAGTATAAATTGCTTTTAAAGGCCAGCATACCATAGCGATACCTACCAAAATTGTGATGATTGAAACAGCAATCATTGCAAAAATTATACCATTAAACTTTTTAACCATGTTCTCCTCCTAAATAATTAATAATCTAATGTTCCGTTCATATTATCTAATGAATCAATAGTTATTTTACAACCATTTTCAACATTTTGCATTATAAATTTCATAATATCTTCTGGAACTGCCACGCAACCGCCTGTGTAAGGTCTGTTAACTCTAAAACTATGTAGAAAGAAAGCAAATCCTTTTTTTACTTTACATTCTGAGTTATAACCCATATTCAAAACATATTGATAAGCATAATCAAATTCAGATATATGTTCACTATTTTCTTTATCTAAGTCAGGAAGATCTTTAATATTAACAAGTTCATTAAAATGCATACCTTTACGTCCGTCTCCTGACCAGTAATAGTTTTTGTCAACTTTTGTGTAATCCATTTTACATCCAGGATCATCAGCTAAACCAAACGCTTTATCAATAGTAAATGTTCCAACAGGTGTATAACATTCTTCTATGTTAGCATCACCCAAACCATCCAAACCAATGAAGCCTGGTGTAGCAATAATTTGTTTCCACTCACCTTTCACTTTTTTGTGCATGGTGACATATGCTGTAGTTTTATCAACTCCAGCAACCACAATCAATTGTTTTGCATTCTTTGTGGCATCTAGATTAGTAACCCAATTAGGTGAATCTATTTCTTTCTGTTTAGAAAAATAATCTGAAGATTCATTTTCTTTGCAACCAACCACACAAAGTGCAATCAACACTATCAACAATATTGCTATTATTCTTTTCATCATCTCCTCCTACTTATTCCATTTATATTTTTCTAAATCTACTTTACCATCGATAACTTCTATTCCATCTTCTTTTAAAAGACGTTCCTGAACTCCTTCGCCGAAGGCAAAATTGCCCGGTAGTTCTCCTTTTGCATTAACCACTCTAAAACACGGAATATTATCTGGATCCGGGTTATTGTGAAGAGCATTTCCTACTGCTCTAGACATTTTCTCATTTCCGGCAAGTCTTGCTATTTGAGCATATGTGGCAACACGACCTTTTGGTATCTGCTTAACTGCTTCATAAATCCTTTTGGTTGGAGAATCAGTAACCAAGTCATAACTCTCAGCAATCATTTGTTTTATGTCTTTATCCGGGATAGTTCCATCTAAAATTATGGTATTCCAGTGTTCTTTGTTTTGGTGATAACCAGGCGTAACTGACTTATAAGTCTTTAGCCAAAAATCCCTCCATTCAGGGTTTACTTTGACGTTCAAGTTTATATACCCATTCCTCTCATAAGTCCAAAGAAACGCCTTTTTACTGCCTTTTACCCTAACCAAAACCCAGTTAGGGTCGTGAAACGGAATATCCTTGTATGTGTCAGGAAATGTTAACCCATATTTAATTGCCTGCTCTCTAGTTTTCAATTTATTGTCCTTTATTTTTTAAATTTCATTCCAGCATCCCATGCTTGACCAACTTTATCACCAATCTCATAATATCCACTTTGGAAATTATCAAATGAAATGGCATTAAGTTTTCTAGGGTCTACTTTTCCATTCTCATCTATAACTTCTTCATCTGCAGCCACATTTACAATTGTACCTACAACGGCATGAAGATTGTCTGTCTCAACAATCTCAGCTAATTCACATTCCATAACCAAAGGAAACTCATCAATTATTGGTGCATTTACTTTGTCGCTCTTAATGGCTGTGTAACCTGTTCTTTCAAACTTGTCCTCAACATCGTTTGCAGAATCAATGCCGAAATAATCAGCGCCATCCATATGCGCTTTATCTGAAATACTAACAGTAAACGCTTTAATCTTTCTGATGTTCTTTGTCGTTTTATGAGGCTCACTAATAAATAATGCTATTTTATCCCTAGCACAAATATTTCCCCATGCAGCATTCATAACATCCACATTTCCTTCTTCATCGTAAGTTGCAATCATTAGCACCGGCATTGGATATACCGCCTGCAAAATACCTAAATCTTTCTTCATGTCAATCTCCTTTACTTAAATTATATCGTTCTATTTATTGTTTAATATTTCCTTTTTCAGACTTCTGAAAAAAGCATTTAATCCTTTGACTATATCATCATATGTTACATCAAAATTTCCTGTATACCATGGATCAGCAATATCTCTGTCTTCTCGTGCAAAATCTAATAGTTTGTAAACTTTACCTTCAACATCAGGACCAATCATACGATTAATATTTCTAATGTTTGCTTCATCCATTCCAATAATGTAATCGTATTTTTCATAATCTTGTTTACAAATTTGGTATGCTCTATGATTCTCATACGGAATACCAACTTCATCTAGTTTGCTTCTAGTACCATAATGAAGACCATTCCCTATCTCCTCAGTGCTAGTAGCTGCCGAATCAATATAAAACTGATTTGTCAAATCATCTTTATCTATCATATTTTGAAAAATATATTGCGCCATTGGAGATCTACATATATTTCCATGGCAAACAAACAAAACTTTTATCATGTAATTCTCCATTATGTTATTATCTTTCATCGTTTAAAAAATTTTTCACAGAATCAACTGGATTTTTCAGCTCACTTCTGAAAAATTCAGGATAATATTTTATTGGATCATCCAAATCAATCCATTTCAAAAACTCTTCTTCACCATCTTCAGTAATGCTCATATTTGTTGGTTCGAAGTCACACGGAACTTTCATATAGTAATAATAAGAAACCTCATATATTAGTTTCCCATTATTATGTGGAGTATCGCCATAAAAATAATTTTCATGAATAAAACCTAATCTATCCACTTCTAACTTATGACCAGTCTCTTCAAATACTTCTCGAACAATTGCCTCTTCAGAGGTTTCACCAAACTTTAATCTTCCACCAACGGAATACAAATATTCAGGCCTCTTTACGCACCCTACCATAAGTAATTTATTGTTCTTCATTATTATTGCACCTACACGAATATTTATAAGACCATTGTCGCATGGTGTTGTCATATCAATATTCATAATATCTCCTAATCTAATCTCTTAATAGAACAATCTTTTATGTTTGTATGTCAAAGTTTTTATCCATCATTTTATAATATTTTTTCCATTCCAATTTTTTGTGGAACTAGTCCCATTTTTTTATAAAACTCTAATGCACCCGGATTACATTCCCATACGTTTAGAGTAATGTTATAGAAATCATTATCTTTGGCGAAGTTTACAACATAATCATATAGACTTTTTCCAATGTTCTGGCCTCTAATATTTTCATCCACACAGATATCGTCAATATAAAGAGTCTTTATATCTGTTAGAACATTATGATCAATTTCTTGTTTGCAAACACAAAAAGCATGGCCCAATACATTTTCATTTTCGTCCACATATACAAACACAGGAGTCTTCTCATTTTTAAATAATTCCTTTAGTTCATCCTCGTTATATTTATATGCTGGACCTTTAAAAATATCAGGCCTTGCATCATGATGAATCTTATCTATTTGAAGTAATAGTTTTAAGATTCCTTCTATATCTGATTCTGTTGCTTTTCTGATTTTACTCATTATTACCTCTTTTTTACTCATCTCTCGATGATAAATCTTTTTGTAATTGTTCTAAATAATGAACTAGAACACCTGACGATTGACTAATCAAATAAGATTTATCAATCTCATCATATGTAAAGCTTTTTCTTCCTCCGTTCTCTCCTCGCTCGTAAAAAGCTAAAACATCTTTAAATGGTAAATAATATATTTCGTTTTTATGCGTAAACATTAAAACTATAAATGAAATTCCACCCTGTGCTTCAAAATCTTTCATAAACTGTACTTGATGCTCATGAATATTCATTAGTGGGTAAGTGTCTTTGCCGCACTCTTTTGCGTCAAAACACACAGGTATTCCTTGAACTGTTCCAATGTAATCGACTGTACTTTGTTTCTCAAAATAAGCTTTAGTGATATGTCTAGATTTCTGATCTATTTCCACAGGAGTAATTGGAGTTGGTATCTTTTGAATAAGTGCCAACCCTTGTTCTCTGTATTTATCATTTGTGCTGTTAATCATTTCCTCAAGCGTACTACCACGTAAGCCCTTAGAACTCCAATGTCCCATAATTCTCCTTTACACCCAGTAAATCCGGATAACTAAAAATCTTCCACATCATCCATAAACTGATTAAAATCATTTGGATAATCTGCCATTATTCTTTTGCCTGACAATCCTTCAAACCCATCTGGTAAATCATTAAACTTCAAAATCCATGCATGTAGCAATTGGTTCTTAATCTTTGGATATTTTTTATTAGTCTTTTCGTTTCCATACTTTCTATCTCCAATAATCGGATGGCCAATACTAGCAAGATGTGCTCTTATTTGATGTGTCTTTCCAGTGATAAGTTTAACTTCAAGAATAGTCACTCCTTCGCCAAAGTCAATCGGTTCAAAAGAAGTCTCGATTCTATCACCACCGTTGTCTGTTTCAGAAATTGAAACCTTATTAGTCTTTTCATCTTTAAGAAGATAACCATTAAGTTCCATTCCATCATCCAGTATTCCATCTACCACAGTTAAATAGTATTTATCTACACTTCTTTCTTTAATAACTTCAGACATTACCTGTAGACCTTTTAGTGTCTTTCCTGCAACTACTAGTCCACTTGTATTTCTATCAAGTCTATTACAAATGCTAGGTTTAAATGTCTGTAGTTCTTCTTCAGTAATACTATTATTCTTTAATAAATAAGAAATAATCATTTCATTAATAGACACATCAGAATCATCAGCCTTCTGCGACAATACTCCAGATGGCTTATTAACTATGATCACATTTTCATCTTCATAAACTACATCAATATCTGAAGAAGTAACGTTAAAGTTAGTCTCACCTCTAAACTTAGCAATAGTTTCATCTTTCATATAAACCTTTACACTGTCATTTAGTTCTAAGATTTCTTTGCCGGAGGCTTTCTTATCATTGAGAACAATATTCTTTTTTCTAAGTTGTTTAAAAATGAAGCCACTTCCTGCTTCTTTAAAATATTTGAACAAAAATTTATCAAATCTTTGTCCTGCTTCATTTTTTCCGATAATTACTTCTTTCATCCAGTTATTATTTCACCCTTCGCATTAGGATCATCCATAATTATTTCCTTTACACTTGGCACCTTGATAGTTCCACTCTTAGGATTTTTAATGCTATCAACCTCTGTTGTAATCTCAGCTTCCACGTCAGATTTTTCAAACGACAAATCACAATTTATCATTTTGCAATTAATAAGTTTTAAGTTTTTGCAATAACAAAGCGGTTGAGTTCCCTCGATTGTACAGTTTTCAAAAGTAACATTTTCACAGTACCAAGCAAGATATTCACCCTTCACATAACAATCTTTAACTAAGATATTTTTTCCGTGCCAGAATGCATCTTTAGTATCAAAGTTGCAATTTGTAAAAACTGAGTCTTCAATATATTGGAAAGAATACTTACCAGTCATATGAACATTACTAAACTCGATATTTTTAGATCTCATCATAAAGTATTCTGCGTCAAAGTTTGAATTCTTAGCAATTATATTTTCATTATCCCAGCCAAATTCTGGGGACTTTACATTGCAATTTAAAATCTCAATATTGCTGCACTCACGAAGAGCCTTGATACCATGCATCTTAGTATTCTTTATCTGAATATTGTTTGAATACCAAAATGCAGCTCTACAAAGTTCTGTCATCTCACAATTTTCAACCAACACATTATCATTGTGCCAGAATGGATAACGCAAATTGAAATAGCAATTCTTTGCCTCAATATTGTCTGCTTCCTTCATCGCACTCTCGCCATCTGCAGGTCCGTCAAATTTGCAGTTTAAAACCTGTATGCCATCTAATCCATACAGCGCTCTCTCCTCATCATGTTGTTCATCTTGGATTACTTTCATAATTATACTCCTGTCTGCAATTTAAAATATGTGCCCTTCGCAGCCATTAACTCTTCATGACTACCACGTTCTATTATTCTTCCTCGTTCCATAACCATAATACAGTCACTGTTTTTAATAGTCGATAATCTATGTGCAATTACAAATGTAGTTCTACCTTTCATCAATGCATCCATACCTTCTTGGACTACACGTTCTGTTCTTGTATCAATGCTAGATGTAGCCTCATCTAAAATCAATGCTGGTGGATCTGCAATAGCTGCTCTTGCGATAGCAAGCAACTGTCTTTGTCCTTGACTTAAGGATGCCCCAGCCGATTTTAGCATTGTATTATATCCATCTGATAACTGGCGAATAAATCCATCTGCGTTTGCGAGTTTTGCAGCTTCGATACATTCTTCGTCGGTGGCATTTAGATTTCCGTAGCGAATGTTATCCATTACCGTGCCGGTAAACAAGTGCGTATCTTGAAGCACCATACCAAGAGACCTACGTAGATCTTTTTTCTTAATCTTATTTATATTGATATCATCAAATCTAATCTTTCCATCTTGGATATCATAGAATCTATTGATCAAGTTTGTAATTGTGGTTTTACCTGCGCCAGTGGATCCAACAAAGGCAATTTTTTGACCGGGCTCAGCATACATTTGAATATCATGAAGGACAGTTTTTCCTTCTACATATCCAAAATCAACACCATCCAATACCAACTTACCTTTAAGTTCTCTATAAGTAGTTGTATCCGATTCTTTGTGATAATGTTTCCAAGCCCAAAGGCCAGTGTGCTCTTCGCACTCGATAATCTCGCCATTTGAGTCTTTTTTAGCATTAACAAGTTCAACATAACCATCATCAACTTCCACATCTTCTTCAAGAAGTTTGAAAATTCTCTGACCACCAGCCAAAGCCATAACAATTGAGTTGATCTGCATTGTGATTTGGTTAATTGGTCTCGAAAACTGTTTACTGTAAGTCAAGAAACTAACTAATGTTCCAATTGAAATGCCTAAGCCTAGAGGATTATTAATAGCAAGTAATGCACCTACCATAGCACACAAAACGTAACTCATATTACCTAGTTGAGCATTGATTGGTCCTATAATATTCGCATATTTATTAGCGTTATATGCAGAGTTTAACAATTTATCATTTAGTTCATTAAATCCTTCTACAGCTTGTTCTTCGTGGTTAAACACTTTAACAACTTTCTGCCCCGAAATCATTTCCTCTATATATCCATTTACATCACCTAAATCGTTTTGCTGAGCAGAGAAATATTTACCTGATTTAGCTGTTGTCTTTTTCATGATAATCAAAGTCACGCCAACCATCATCAACGCAACCAATGATAATACTGGGCTTAAGACAAGCATGCAAGCAAATGTACTTACAATCGTAATTCCACTTTCAAACACTTGAGGTAAACCCTGACTTATTAACTGTCTGAGTGTATCGATATCGTTTGTGTACATTGACATCACGTCACCATAAGAGTGAGTATCAAAATACTTTATAGGTAAATCTTGCATATGGTTAAACATCTCATCACGAAGTTTTTTCATAGTACCTTGTGTGATGTAAACCATAATCAAAGCCATAGTCAAAGCACATGCAATTCCTAGCAAATAGAAAATAGAAACTCTAAGAATAGCTTGGAATAAATCCTCGAAAGTTTTTTTGTTTTTAAGAATTGGCATTATATAATCGTCAATCAAATCTTTTGTAAAGTATGTTCCTTGTAGATTTGCAAAAATACTTGCAACAGAACAAAACATTACAATAATCAATCGACCCTTATAGTATTTTGCAACAAAGCCTATTATTTGTTTCAATATTCTGAAAGGATGCTCAATCTTGGTATTAGCTCCCATACCTCTTCCGTGCATGCCTTTTACTACTCTTGCTTTAGCCATGATTACTCGCCTCCTTTCTTGTCAAAGTCGGCGTTATCATTGGTCTGTTGATCGTACACTTCTTGGTAAATTTCATTATTGGAAAGCAATTCCTCATGTGTACCAACACCATTGATTTTTCCATCGTCCATAACGATGATTCTATCTGCATCCTGAATACTACTAATTCTCTGTGCAATAATTAGTTTTGTTGTATCAGGAATCTTTTCTCTAAATGATTGTCTGATTTTCGAGTCCGTCAAAGTATCAACAGCACTTGTACTGTCATCCAAAATCAAAATCTTAGGTTTTTTAAGTAGAGCTCTTGCGATACATAGTCTTTGACGCTGACCACCAGATACATTTGCACCACCTTGCTCTATCATAGTGTTATAGCCATCCTCACGTTCCATTATGAATTCGTGAGCGCATGCGAGTTTGGCTGCCTCGATACATTCTTCGTCGGTGGCGTCCTCATCTCCCCACTTGAGATTTTCCATAATTGTTCCACTGAACAAAACATTTTTTTGGAGAACAACGCTTACTTCTTTACGAAGAGTCTCTAGGTCGTAGACTTTTACATTTTTACCGCCAACTAATAATTCGCCCTCGTTCACGTCATAAAGTCTTGAAATGAGATTTACAAAAGATGACTTAGCACTACCTGTACCACCCATAATTCCAATAGTCTCTCCAGAATCAATGTGAATATTTATATGATCAAGGACTGGAAGTTCAGATTTTTCATTATATCTGAAAACGACATTCTTAAAGTCAATAGAACCATCTTTTACATCAAAGTCAGGATTATCGCAGTTTGTAATATCAGGTTCCTCGTTCAAAACTTGCGATATACGCTCAGCACTTGCCATGCTCAAAGTCAACATTACAAACACAAATGATAGCATCATCAAACTCATCAATATGTTCATACTGTAAGCAAGCAACGATGTTAAGTTACCTGTAGTAAATGGCGCATGGTTACCAGTAGAAACAATCATTTTTGCTCCTATCCAACTGATTGCGATAATACATGCATACATCGTAAACTGCATAGCTGGGAAGTTAAAAGAAACTATTTTTTCAGCCTTTATAAACATTCGATAAATTGCATAACTAGCTCTTCCGAACTTGCCCTTCTCATAATCTTCACGCACATATGCTTTAACAACTCTCATAGCTGTTACGTTTTCTTGCACGTCTTCATTCAACTTGTCATAACGATCGAATACTTGCTTGAAATATTTATGTGCATTTAGAGTTATGATTGCAATTATTATTCCAAGAAATGCAACTGCGATAATATAAATCACAGCCATCTTTGGTGAAACTATAAACGACATAACAATGGCTGTAATCATACTGAATGGCGCTCTCACTGCCATTCTTAACAACATCTGATATGCGTTTTGAACATTTGTTACATCAGTTGTAAGTCGTGTGACCAAACCTGACGTTGAGAATCTATCAATATTAGAAAACGAGAAAGTCTGAATCTTTTCATACATTGCCTTTCTCAAGTTTCTTGCAAATCCAGCAGATGCTTTCGCACCAAAAACAGCACCAACGCCACCGGTGAACAATCCAGCCAAAGCTAGAATAACCATAATGACAGATGTGCTAGCAATTGTCTGCATATCTTTGTTCTCGATCGAGTCTATGATGCTCGCCATCAAAAGCGGAATAAAGTTTTCCACTATTACTTCTGCCAGCATACCAACTGGTGTCATTATTGATGCAAACTTATACTGTTTTATTTCCTTAGCTAGGGTTCTTATCATTTAGCACTCCATTGTTGATAAAGCAAAGTCAACTTGCTCAATTGTTTTGTCAAAACTTCCTGTATTGTCAATAAACTCATCGGCTGCAGAATTGTAATCTTCATCGTTTGGCTGATTAGCAATAATAGCAACTGCTTTTTCTTTTGAATAACCTCTAGTCTCAACTAGGCGTCTAATTCTTTCTTTTTTGTCGCAGTATATAAACCAAAGTTCATCAGTTAAATCAGCCACTTCCTCTCCTAAAAAAAGAGCTGACTCTACTACGATATATTTTGTTATAGCATTAGAAATCTGTTTAATGATTTCATTTATGGTAGGCGGATGAGTTAATTCATTTAACGCATCAAGTTTGTTTGGATCATTAAATGCAATATCCGCAATCTTATCTGAATTTATTTCGTCCCCGTCAAAAGCTTCTGGGAATATCTTTTTCACTTCCGCTTTCACTTTCTCGTCATTAAACAAAATATCGTGCGCAATTTTATCAGCCTCAATGATTACTGCATTGTGCTTATCTTGCATATATTTTAATACTTCAGATTTTCCTGAGCCTATTCCGCCCATTACACCTATAACCATATTTCCTCCTAGTGTGCATCATTCCAGTTGTCGCCCACGTTCACGTCGACATCCAATGGAACTTTAAGTTCTGCAGCCTCTTCCATGTTTTTCTTAAGTAATTCTTTTACTTGCTCCACTTCATCTTCATATGCTTCAATCAAAAGCTCATCGTGAATCTGTAGAACAATCTTAGATTTCAGATTTTGTTTCTTTAACTCTGCATCCACTTTATTCATAGCAATCTTCATAATGTCCGCAGCAGTTCCTTGAATTGGTGAATTCATGGCAGCACGCTCACCAAATTGTTTCTGAATAAAGTTTCCAGCTTTAAGTTCTGGAATTGGACGACGTCTCTTATAAAGAGTCAATGCGTAGCCATTTTCTTTGGCGAACTCTACTGAATCGTCCAAATACTTTTTAACTCCAGGATAGTTTTCAAAATAATCCTCAATATATTTTTGAGCCTCTTTTTTACTAATTGATAAATCTTGGCTCAATCCAAATGAACTGATTCCATAAACAATTCCGAAGTTAACAGCTTTAGCATTTCTTCTCTGGACATCTGTCACTTCATCTATCGGAACATTAAACACCAAAGACGCAGTTGAAGCATGAATATCTTTTGAATTCTTGTAAGCATCAATTAAGTTCTTATCATTGGACATACTCGCAAGAATTCGTAACTCTATCTGTGAATAGTCAGCATCCACAAACACACATCCATCCTTTGGCACAAATACTTTTCTAATCTCGCGACCTAAGTCCATTCTAACTGGAATATTTTGCAAGTTAGGACCAGTTGAACTAATTCGTCCAGTCGCAGTTACTGTTTGGTTAAATGTTCCATGAATTCTTCCATCATCACTTATATAGTTTTGCAAACCTTCAGCGTAAGTGCTGTTAAGTTTAGTTAAAGTTCTGTATGTCAAAATCTTTCTAACGAACGGATACTCTGGCTCTAATTTTTCTAGAACTCCTGCCGCCGTCGAATAACCAGTCTTTGTTTTCTTTCCGCCTGGAATCTCCATCTCCTCAAACAGTATCTCACCAAGTTGTTTTGGAGAGTTAATGTTAAATTCATGGCCGGCTTCTTTATAAATATCTTTTTCTATCTTCTCAATTTCCTTAAGAAGCATCTTGCTGTAATCTTTCAATGCATTTGCATCTACTTGGATTCCAACTTGCTCCATATCATAAAGCGCAAAGCTTAGCGGAACCTCAATGTCTTTATAAACATCATACATTTCCGTTTCCTTCAATGCTTCTTCTAATTTATCTTTTGCATTGTATAAAACAAATGCATTCAAACATACAAAACGCTTAACGTTACCTTCTATCTCACGACTTGGAGTTTCGTCTTTCTTTGTCTTAGGGAAAATCTCTTCCTCAGATGGAAGCAACATTCCCAAGTAGTCTTTTGCAATATCATCATACTCGTAAGAGTTTTGCAAAGGATTTAGAAGATATGCTGCGAGGCCTTCGTCAAAGACTTCGTCTTCCACTGATGCTTCTAAATATTTATTATATTTCTTAACATCATTGCTAACTAGTTTCTTTGTTTGAACTAGTTCTTTGATTTTTGTTTTCAAATAATCATCATTAGATTCGTTTGCTTCACCAGTAAATCTAGAATAAATATCTTCAAGACTTTCATCGCTATTATTAGCAGATGATTTGATGTAATATGCCTTTTCCCCAAAGCATAAACCTAAGCCTTGCAATGTATCAGTCTCGTAAATATAAAGACCAATCTTATTTGCTTTTTTAGCATCATCAATTAGTTTATCTATTTCGTCTGTATCACTAACAACTTCAAAGTTTTCTTCAAAATCATTTTCGTCGCTATCAACATTCTCAAAACGAGAAATCATACTCTTCATCTCGAGTTCTTTAACCATATCAAGAGCATCTTTAGTGTAGATATCTCCAAATTCACACTCTTCCACTTTTGCCTCAATTGGACAGTCAGTATCGATAGTTGCAAGTTCTTTACTTAAAGTTGCTAGATCATAGTTTTCTTTAAATGCGTTTTTATTTCTAGTATTAGCAATTTCTTCTACATGCTCTTTGGCATTCTCAATTGATCCAAATTCTGAAATGATTGCTGTAGCACCCTTCTCACCAATACCAGGAACTCCAGGAATATTATCTGATGAATCGCCCATCAACGCCTTAACATCTATAAACTCTGTAGGAGTTACCTTGTATTTTTCTTTAACTGCATCAGCATCATAATACTCAACTGTAGTTTGGCCTTTAGAAGTCTTTGGAATACAAATTTGAACTTTGTCAGTTGCAAGTTGAAGCAAGTCCCTGTCACCAGAGATTACCGATACTTCCAAACCTTCTTTCTCTCCACGACCAGCCATTGTTCCCAAAATATCGTCAGCCTCGTATCCTTCAAGTTCAAGAGTTTTAACATCCATCTTGCCAAGCAACTCTTTAATCAAAGGAACCTGCTCCTTTAGCTCTGGAAGCATAGGTTTTCTTGTGCCTTTGTAGTCGTCAAACATTTTGTGCCTGAATGTTGGCGCGTGAACGTCGAAGGCCACGGCAAAGTAGTCGGGGTTTTGCAACTCTATTATTTTGAACATAATATTCAAAAAACCATAAACAGCGTTAGTGTGCACACCTTTTGAGTTGGTAAAAACAGGCACGCCATAAAACGCCCTGTTTAAAATACTATGTCCATCAATTAATACTAACTTTTTCATTTACTTATACCTTTTCTTTAATACATTTAATCTAAGAGCATTTAATACAACAAATACGCTCGATAGGCTCATACAGAGTGCGCCTATCATTGGAGTTAACTTCCATCCAAGCGCTTGGTAGAAAACTCCAGCCGCCACTGGAATACAAATGACATTGTAAATAAATGCCCAGAATAAGTTTTGTTTTATATTTCTAATAACTGATTTACTAATCTTAATTGCTTTTGAAACTGTCTTTAGTGAATCATTTACTATAACAACATCTGCTGACTCAATAGCCACATCAGTTCCGGAGCCGATTGCCACACCCACATCTGCTGTTGTAAGAGCTGGGGCATCATTGATACCATCACCAACCATCATAGTCACTCCACTATCTAATCTTTTTGCCACTTCAGATTCTTTTTGATCTGCTTTCATCTCGGACACATAATCATCTACACCTGCTAAGGTCGCAAATAGATTTGCAGTTGCTTCTTTATCACCAGAAAGCATTGTGACATTTATATTCATATCTTTGAATTCTTTTATAGCTTCAACACTATCTTCACGCAACTCATCATTCATTGTGTTACCAACTGTGATAGTACCTGTTTTATCAAGCATAATGTTCTTTGTCTTTCCAGCGTTTTCTAGAGCTGTTGCATTCTTAAACAATGCACCAGCACTTGCGGCAACTCCATTACCAACCATAATGGCAACTGGTGTTGCAAGACCTAACGCGCACGGACAGGAAATAACAATAACAGATAGTGCAAAGTTCATTGCATCTTCAGTTCCTTTTCCAACAATCAACCATACAATAAATGTAATAATTGCAATCACTAAAATGATAGGAATAAAAACTCCCGCCACTTTATCAGCAATTCGAGCTATCGGCGCCTTTGACGTAGACGCTTTACTTACCATATCTATAATTTTTGAAAGTGTAGTATCAGTTCCAACTTCCGTTGCTCTACACTTGATTAGTCTTTCATGATTCTTTGTTCCAGCAAAAACTTTTGAGTCAATTTGCTTATCAACTAGTTTACTCTCGCCTGTAAGCATTGATTCATCTATCTTGCTGAGTCCGTGGATAACAATTCCATCAACCGGAACATTGTGACCAGGTTCAACGACAAATATGTCGCCTTCTTTAATCTCGTTTACGGCAACTTCTTTTTGCTCACCATTCACTTCAATAATCGCAGTTTTCGGAGCAAGATGTATTAGTTCTTTTATTGTATCTGTAGTTCTACCCTTAGCGTAAGACTCAATGAACTTTCCTAAAGTAATTAAAACCAAGATCATAGCAGCTGATTCAAAATAAACACTATGAATTAAATGATGTCCGTGCTCAGGATGATTAATTATTCTAATCATAGTTATGACTGAATAGATAAATGATATACCCGAACCAAGCGCAACTAAAGTATCCATAGTTCCACTCGAATGAATGGCTGACTTAATACCGTTAACAAAGTATTTGTAGTTAACTATGATTACCGCTACGCATAGAATCATCTCGATAATAACTATAAGCTTGTAATTGTCTGTGAACTCAAGGAACATATTTCCCATCGAAACAAACATTAGAGGAATAAAAAAGATTAAAGAAATGATAAATCTTTTTAGAATAGATTTTGTCTCATCTGACATCTGATGCTTTTCTTCCGTGATAACGCTTTTGCCTTCTTCCAAATAGTCAGCTTTATATCCAGCATCTTTAACAGCTTGAATAATATCTGAAACAGAAAAATCGCCTTCTACCTCCATAGAATTGGTTAGAAGACTAACATTAACAGACGTCACTCCTTTGACGTCTTTCACTGCATTTTCTACTCTGTTTTGGCATGCTGCGCATCCCATTCCGGATACACTAAATTTCATTGATTTTCCCTCTATTTCGCACTTGCATACTCCGTTATATTATAACTCAAATCAGGCTTATTTTCTATGCGATAAGGCAATAAAAAAGCCAAATATATGTATTTGACATAGTTCTTCTAAAATGATAGAATTTATCTCGCTGGCAGGTGTGGCGGAATTGGCAGACGCACTGGATTCAAAATCCAGCGCCCTCAAAAGCGTGCGGGTTCAAGTCCCGCCACCTGCACAAAAAAGAGAGCTTTTATAGCTCTCTTTTTCTATTCTATCGAGTATTTTCCTCCGGACCTTTTAACCTTTTCAACATGTCCTGAGTCTGTTGCCACACCGTAATATGATGTGGATTTTGTATTGCCTTTCTTGTCCGTAATCTCTGCCTGAATCACATAATAGTATGCTCCATCTATTTCTTCTACAGATTTATAATTCAAGTATCCCACATTTCCATTCTTAAATGTTCCATCTTTCTGTTCAAACACATGGTTTGAAACCAAGTTAGATGATACTGCATTCAATGCTTCGTCATAAGTAAAACTAAAGTCTGGTGAATAATCATAAGCACGTGTTACAGCTCCACTTGACACTCCGTCTTTGTTGATTGCGACAAAGTAATATAAACTTGTGCCCTTAGGCATCTTAATTGCCTTTGTATATTTTTTAGACTTCTCTGTAGGTGTTGTTCCATCTTTTGTGTAATAAATTGTACAATCAGGATCACAAGTAACCTTAATCTTCTTTTGCTCAGTATACTTACCACTATCAAGGTTTACACTTGGCTCCTTAACGCTACCAAAGTCTAATTCATACTTAGCCTGGAACTCTTTACTAAATTTACCATTCTTTGATTTAGATGCAGCACGCAAGTTGTACTGACCCTCACTGCTAAGCATAAATGGTTTCTTATATTCTTTACGAGTTTGACTATCTTCAACCTTTGATCCATCCAATGTGTAATAAATCTTTACATCATCTGTGGCTGATAATTCAATCTCTAACGGTTTCGCATATTTACCTGCCTCATAATTACAAGTTGGAATTGTTCCATCAAAGTTTTTAAGTGCTTTCTTAACACTATCCGGCGCATTAGCAATAAGCTCGCCAATCTTATCGTCCATATCATTATTCTGGTAAAGAATAATTAGTTCTTTGTAGAACTCAACATTTTCGTCGTCCAAGTCTACTAGTGCTTCCATGTAAGCAATTTCTTCTTTATCGTATCCGCCAATCATTTCATCAGTGGCATAAACCATTTTGTATGACTTGATCTTTTGTCCCGAAGTGAATGCATTACTTGCAGCCATAATATACTGAGTTCTAGCATCTGGATAGTTTTTCTGATTGTATAATACTGTACCAGCATTATAGAACTTATTAAACTTAGATGTCTTGGTCATGTAAATAACACCAATTGTTCCAAGAATAGCCACCAAAACTACCGCTAAAACACAGAGAATAATTAGTTTTGTCTTCTTTTTCTTTTCAGGTTTAACACCTTCAACACTTGATGACTCGTACTCTTTTCCAGCATCTCTATCGTCATCGTCAATCATACCGAAGTCATCATCCACAGAACCAAGTTCAATTGGTTTCTCCTTACTTGGATCTTTGAAACTAGCTGTAACTTCTTCATGTTCTAAAATTGCACTTGTATCAATTGTGTTACCTAAATTATCCTCAGGAGTTTTTTCTTCTGGAATACCGCCGACAATATTATTAAAACCACTCGTCTCCGAGTAATCATCTTGAACTTTTTTATCTTTATTTGTTGCAAATTTGAAGTTTCCTACTTTTGTACCACATTTTCTACAAAAATATTCGTCTTCAGTGCATTCTTTTCCACAATTTGGACAAATCATATTTTTTATCTCCTTAAATTACCATAAAAAATATATCATATTAGAATGTTTCGTGCAACGAAACTAATCTCTCTTTGAGAACTCACATCCACAAAAACTTTGCCTGTATAAATCGTATTCTTTAGACAACTCAATTGACCTTTTAAATCCGTCATTTTTCTTGAAATCTGATAGTAAATACTTAAGGCCATACTCCTCCGCCACTTTAACTCCAATCTCATTAATCTTATCTGAGTTCTTATGTGGACTGATTGTTAAAGTGGTTGTTATATATTCAAAGTCATGCTCTTTAGCATACTCTGCAGTTTTACGCAGTCTAAGTTCATAGCACTTGAAACATCTTGCTCCGCCTTCTTCTTTATCTTCAAGTCCCTCAACTGCATCGTAAAACTCTGCATTATCGTAATCTATAATCTCAAGATCAACACCCTCAATAGATCTGCACTCATCAATGAAACGAATCAATTCATCAACTCGCTTATTGAACTCCATTTCACTTTCAATATTTGGATTATAAAAAAGAACTGTTATATCAAAAGTCTTCGACAAATACTCCAAACAGTAACTACTGCATGGCGCACAACAAGCATGCAAAAGCAAAGTTGGTTTTGCATTTTCTTTTTGCAACTTTTCAATTAATTCATCTAGTTTCTTTTGATAGTTCATACCTCTCCTTTTTAAAAGAGACAGGCATCAGCCTGTCTCTTTTAACTATTTGGATTTGCTTCTCTCTTTGTACATTTTGTAAGCTTTCTCCAACATAGCTCTCTCATTCGGAAACTTTAGTAAGTGAATCGCTTCAATATACCTATAGTAACCAGAATGAAAGAAATACTCTTCTTTCTGTGGCTTGCTATAATAGTTATTCGCCGTCATCAAATACCAATGAACTTCTTTTTCGACTGTATCGTTTGGAACAGTAAAACTATATTCACTTTTTCCAACGTACTCTAGAAGTTTGGCCTTTACTCCGGCCTCTTCGTGAACTTCTCTCAAGGCTGTCTGTTCATGACTTTCGCCTTCTTCTACGGTACCTTTTGGAAGGACCCAGCCTTCGTACCTGTTCTTAATATTCTTATATAATAGTAATATCTTTCCACGAAATATAACTACCCCGCCACAGCTGACTGCTTTCTGCATAGCAACCCTCCTGTACCAAGGTTAGTATAACCTTACCATTATTCGTATTAAGTATATACTATTACATTTTTTATTTCAATGAGCTTAGTCAAAATATGAATCTAGAATCTCTTTTGCCACACTTGTAGCAGAGCCCGATCCTTGTTTTATATCTTCTAAACAAACTGCTATAGCAATCTTCTTTTTACCCTTTTTGGCGAAGCCGACGAACCACGAGTTTATATCGTCATTATTGTTTAGCTCGGCTGTACCCGTCTTTCCATATGCCTTGTATGATGAATAAGCCATCATTGTTGCAGTACCTGAAGTTACAACACTTCTCATTTCTTTCTTTAGATACTTAGCCTCTTCCTCTGGGATAATCTCTTTGTATTCGTCAGGGTCGGTTGTTTTGACAATTACATCATAACTGTTCACAACAGAATCAACCAAGTAAGGTTTCATTAAAGTACCCTTATTATAAATGGCTGATGCAACCATACACATATGAGCCGGCGAAACTGTAGTTGTTCCCTGACCGATAGATGTAGATGCAACATCCCACTCATTTGAATCAGAGTCTAGATTGAACTTACTCTGAGTTGACTCAATATCAATTGGTAAATCTTTGTTGAACAATGCAGTCTCACAAGTATCTCTAAACTTACCAATGTTAAGTTTTCTTCCAATAGTTGCAAATGCAGAGTTACAAGAATAAGCAAATGCCTCTTTCAAATTAACATTGTAGTGTGCTTTTCCATCGAAACAATGTATCTTAGCATTTCCAACTTTTGTGTAACCCTTACAGTAATATTTAAAATCTTTAAAATCACTGTCTTCTTTCATGAATTCTAAGTCAGTGAAAATCTTAAAGACTGAACCTGGAGTATACTTTCCTTGAGTTCCTCTGTTAACCAATCTAGAATCTTTTGAATCTTTAACCAACTTCTTCCAAATGCTATCAATAGTCTCTGGGTTATATGATGGTCTAGATGCACAAGCAAGAACTGCGCCTGTCTTTGGATTCATTGCAAACACAGCACCCTTTCTATCTCCAAGTGCATTATAACAATTCTTCTGAAGTCCTACTTTCAATGTTGTATAAACATCAGCACCCTTTTCCTTCTTTCCCTGGAAGTCATTAATAATCATTTGAAGAGGTGTGTCTCTAGTCGAAAGCAAGTCAAAGTTACAAGACTTCTCCAAACCGGATTTTCCATGCGAAGTTATACCAACCACATGCGCAAAAGTCTTACCATATGGATAGTGTCTGTTCTTATTTCCTGTAGAACCTGGATCAGAGTAAGCTAACTTTTCTCCATGACTTGCATAGATTGTTCCTCTTTGAATCTTCTCTTGCTTTTCATCTACTCGCTTGTTGTAACTGTTACTAGCAACCTCCTGACTGTCGAACGCGATAAAGAATGCGTAGTAACCAATCATAAAGAAGAAAATGATTGAGAAGAATATAGTTACTACCCAAGTCTGTTTATTCAGTTTTCTCTTTTCGCTCTTAGAGCTTTGGGAGTTCTTGCGTCTGCTCAATTTTCTTTCTCCTTTTAGCTTTAGAAGGGGTTTCTTCCTCTTCCTCATACTTCTTGCCAATCTTTAGTTCCTCATTATTCGTACCGACAATCGCCAGTCCTTGAATAATCGCAAAGACAAACAAAGTACTTAGTATCGAACTACCACCGTAACTAACTAATGGCAATGTTACACCAGTTGATGGAATCATCTTGATTGCTCCACCAACAGTTAAGATAACTTGAACTGCATACTGGATTCCAAGTCCGATACAAATCAATCTATTAAATAGTGATAGCTGTTTCATCGCAGTAATTAGGAATGCAATAAAACAACTTAAGCATACTAAAATCAGTAACATACCAAAAATGCCGCCGAATTCTTCGCCGATGGCGGAGAAGACAAAGTCCTTTTTAACAACAGGGATGTCTTTAGGTTGTCCCTGATATAAACCCGTACCAATAAAACCACCGCTCGCCAACGCAAACAATGATTGGGTAATTTGGTAGCCTTTGCCGTCGATGATGCTCCAAGGATCTTGCCATGCAGCCACACGAGTTTGAACGTGTGAGAACAAACCATAGGCAACCATCGATGCCAATGCCATGGCACCAAATCCAATCCATAAATATCTCGCTCTCTTCGTTGCGACATAAACCATAAACAAATATGTCATAAAGAATATTAGCGCTGAACCCAAGTCTGTTGACAACACTAGTAAGCCAACAAACATTGCAGCGAGAATTGCTGAAATTACAATATGTTTAAACTCAGTGGATTTCGATAGGAATCCTGCCATAAAGAATACAAATAGTATCTTTACGAATTCTGATGGTTGGAATGTGAATCCACCAATCTCCATAGATAGTTTTGCACCACGACTTATTACGCCTAGTCCAAGAACTACGATTAAAAGTCCTGCTCCAACTAGACAATATATCCAAGTTAGTTTCTTTAGGAAATCTTCTTTTTGCATCATATATGGCACAATCAAAGACAACAATGAAACAACAGCCACAATAATAAACTGTGTTATGCTTCCTTGATAATCTAGTCTAGCCAGTATGATAAAACCAATCGTCAGCAACATACACATGTTACTCAAAATCGCTTTATTAATATTCGAATAAATAACCGGGAATACACCAAGCACTATGATCAAGAAACATAGTTGTGCTCCTGCTAAAATAATCACATTAATCTGAGGCACGTCTTTTTCAAACATAAATACCATTGCCATTCCGATTACATAGACCAAGAAAATAATTCCGTTTTGTCTCTGGTAAATACCTGCTTGTTTAATTGGGTTTTTACTTCTGAGCGCACTAAAACACTCCCATGTATAAAACAACATAAGAGCTATAAATAAATATTTACTTACGGTAATTAAATAGGTCTCCATTAAAGTACTCCGCGTTTAAAATGTCCTCTTGTAGTATTTGGTAAATCCTCTACCAACTCGCCCGCCACGAAGGCCCTTTCAGTTAAGTCTAATACTTGCGAACTCAACTTCGCACTCTCATTAGTTAGAGAAATTCGAATTGATTTTGGGTTTAACTTTTCAATATCATCTTTGAATTTGAATAGAGATGTTGCATTGCAGTTGTACATTACGTTGTAGCAATGTCTACAATTGCATCTAACTACAAACTCATTATTTATCTTATCGCTTAAAGCGTATCTATCATTATTCTTTTCACATCTATTTAGAGTTTTGAAAGCACAGTTTGCGCTTATCATCATCGGAATAAATCCGTATGCAATGAACTCTTCACCGTTCACGCCACGGTCTATCAACTCGGCCTCATTTAATTCTACTGGAACCGTAGAAGTGACATTAAAGTCTTTAAAGTAGTCCTTTGTTTCATCATTCCATACATACACATTATAATCAAAAACAAAGTCTATATCTACTAAATCTTTTAGGTAAAAATACTGTTCAATATTTCTAATTAACACTCCATCAGACTGTTTAATTAGTTTTAAATAATCATCTTTAATTATCTTGATGTCATCTTTTCTAGCAACATATGGAAGCGCCAAATAAACCTTCCTGTTACCCTCTTTAACAAGTTCCATTCCATTCAAAACATCATCAAATGGAAATAGGTTCAAATCTATGTAAACTCTATCCACAAAATCTCTGGACAAAGTTTCTTTCAACTGATCAAACGAAGAAACCGAAACCGTAATAATTCTATCTTCAGTTTCAACACACTCTTCTTCCTGTTTTGTTTCTTCTACTTCTTCACACTCTCGTTTGAATTTAGCCAATGCTTTTTCATAAGCTAAATCTAAATACTTTCTTCTAACATCATTTATCTCAGATACAGGCAAGAAAGTATTATCATCCAAATCATATTCAATATCAGCAAATACAAAATCAGTATTTCCTGTTTTATTCACATGCTTATTTAAAGTCTCTAATTCTAATGGCATATTCTGTGCTTCTTCAACAACAGCACCTTCAACCTTAAGTTCTTCATCATCTACTTCGCCAAAGATTTCGAAAGGTTCTCCAACCTTACATTTAACATTAATGTTCAAAGGTTTAACTAGTATTTTATTAGAATATTTATCTCTCAAGTAATCTGTATACTCTCTGTTTTCCTCTCTAAAAGCGGGTTCCTTTAAAGAGATCATTTCTCTACTATTTTTTGTGTAATAATAACTTTCATTGAATCCATGTCTATTAAACAAGTCCATCAAAAGCATAATATCATTTTCGTCTACTTCAAACTTTTTGCCATCTAAAATAGCATCTAAGTACTTGCGGTAAATACTAACAACACCACACACGTACTCCTTCTTTTTCATTCGTCCCTCGATTTTTAAAGACGTAACGCCCGCATCAATAATATCTGGCAATAAATATAAAGCACAAATGTCTTTTGGGCTTAGAATATATTTTTCATCTGACTCGTTAATAAGCATTCCATCATACAAGACATCATATGGAAGTCGACATGGCTGTGCACATCTTCCTCTATTACCACTTCGCCCACCGATAAAACTGCTTAACAAACATTGTCCTGAGTAACAATAACATAGTGCTCCGTGAACGAATGATTCTATTTCTATATCAGTGCCTTTAAGGTCTTTTATCTCGTCGATTGATAACTCTCTTGGAAGAACAACTCTCTTAGCACCAAGATTTTTAAGCCACTTAACTGTCTCTTTTCCTTCAATCGTCATCTGTGTACTGGCATGAATCTTTAGTTCAGGGAAATACTTTTTAACAAACAACAATACTCCAATGTCTTGGACAATTACACTGTCTAGACCATTCTCATAAAGAGGGCGCAAAAAATCATAGAGATCATTTTTAATCTCTTTGTTTTTGAGAAGAGTATTTATTGTTAAATAAACTTTGCGACCATTTAGATGAGCATAGTTTAGAACATCAATAATCTCTTCGGTTTTTAGGTTTTCAGCGTTTGCTCTAGCACCAAAATTTTCTCCACCTAAGTACACTGCATCTGCTCCTGCATTTATAGCAGCAATCGCAATATCATATGAACCAGCTGGTGCTAGAAGTTCAACTTCTCTTTTCATGTCAATAATCCTATTATTTGTTCATTAAAGTATCATTAGAATGTTAAAAACGACCAGGCCGTTAAGCCTGATCGTTTATTAATATTTATCTTGATTGTAATCTGATGATTTCTTTCTCAAGCTCTTTAATCTTTTCCAGTGCAGTTTCAAGTTCATCAGTAGCTGTCTGTGCTTTGGCATCTGACAGGATTAACTCATGTTTTAGATCATACACTTCTTTTTCCTTGATACTTAAATCATCTTCTAATAGATCTGCTTGTTTTTTTGCCTTGAAGTAATCGTTAGCAATGTTGATTTCAAGAAGAATGCGTTGCATATCTGGCTTCTGCATTCTGAAATCTTCATTTTTTTTAAATTCTAAAATCATATTATTGATGTATGAAGCGACTTTTTGCAAGTATGCTTCGCTTTCGAAACCACCGATATTGTATATCTTACCATCGATGACCACATCAATATAATTTTTTGACGACATAATTAATTACTCCTTTTAGCAAAATAGCTAGTCTATTATAGCACATTATTTAATCTTTTTGCTTTTTTTAACTTTAGACCATTTTCCGTAAACGTAAACTCCGCCATAACTCTTAGCGCCCTTTACTCTTACGTAGTATTTTTTCTTCTTCTTTAGGCCTTTGATTGTAAGCGAAGTCTTCTTAGTATACTTAGTCTTAAGACCTTTCTTGAAGTTCTTCTTAAGTGCTGCCTGTACGCAATATTTCTTAGCGCCAGATGCTTTATACTTAACTGTTAATTTCTTCTTAGCAACTTTTACTTTCTTAATCTTAGCTTTTGCAGCTCCAGCGGCCTTTGTTCCAGCTAGAACCTTGAAGTCTTTAACTTCAACTTCACCAGACATATTGTTCTCATCTTTGAACTCTTTCAAGAATGGACCAAATGCCATCTTAATACCCATTGTTGCTGAACTCTTCTTTTTCTGATAATCAGCTTTTTCACTAGGAACTAGAACTTTCATAGTAACGTTAACATAGTCTGAATTTCTACTATCCATAGCGATTAGGTTATTGAAATCTTTAGTCTTAGTCATAACATTCTTTCCTGCATATGTAGCTGACATTCCCTGTACATGAAGAGCTGCTCCTTCAGAATCTAGGTTATCATAAGCTTTGATGTGGAAATGTTTAACATAGTTATACTTTCCAGTACCCTCTGTGTAGTGACATGGTTTGCCTTCCCAGTTCTTTACATCCTTAAGAACTGTTGTGTCATCACACTTAGTAATCTCGTTCTGTAGAGTACTCTTAATCTTGAAAGATACTGTATAGTAACGGCCTCTTTCAACTGGAACTACTTTAGTTGTTGTAACACCCCAAGGGTTAGAAGCAACAGCTTCACCTGTCATTGGGTTGTAGATAGCACTCCAACCAGTACTTGTAACGTCAAGTACATAGTTATCAGGCTTAGCAGTCTTGAATTTAGCACACTCACCATATGTATAGAATGCATCTAATTTACCCTTAGCATTCTGAACAGCAGTCTTATCTGCTTTAGTGTTCCAAACCTGGTGAGCTTTCTTAAGTTCGTTCTCCCACTCAGCTTTGTCTTCAGCATTGTTTCCGTGGATTGAGTATGAACCCCAACCCTTTCCTGCTGAAACATCAGTACCTTGATTCTGGGCAGTAATAATGCCTGACAATCCCAATACTAGTGTTAAACTTAGTACAATTGCAATAATTTTTTTCATTTTGAAAATCTCCTTTTCTTTAAATTCGCTACTTATAAATATAGCAATTTTATTGTTCTTTTTCAATACCAAGATGCTTGTATGCTAGGTCTGTAGCCACCCTTCCACTCTTAGTTCTTTGGATAAATCCATTCTGAATTAAGTATGGTTCATATACGTCTTCTAGAGTACCTGCGTCTTCGCCGATAGCTGCAGCAATGGTATCAATTCCAACTGGTCCGCCATTGAATAAATTAATGATTGTCTCTAGAATAGTCCTATCGCCTTTATCCAATCCTAGCTTATCAACATCCAATTTATCGAGTGCATCGTTCGCTACGTCTTTAGTGATAACACCGTCATATTTGACTTGTGCAAAATCCCTAACTCTCTTTAGAAGTCTATTCGCAAGTCTTGGTGTTCCACGAGATCTCTTAGCAAGTTCTAATGCACCTTCATCATCAATCTTTACGTCCAACTTTTCTGCTGATTTGATGATTATTTGTTTGAGTTCATCCACCGAGTAAAACTGAAGTCTGTCAATAACTCCAAATCTATCTCTTAATGGAGCCGTTAAGAGGCCTGCTCTTGTAGTTGCTCCTATCAAAGTGAATTTTGGAAGATTTAGTCTTATCGATCTAGCTCCCTGTCCTTTACCAATCATAATGTCGATTGAGTAGTCTTCCATAGCTGGATATAAGACTTCTTCCACCTGTCTATTAAGTCTGTGAATCTCATCAACAAACAAAATATCGTTCTCTTGAAGCCCATTTAAGATGGCTGCCATCTCTCCAGGCTTTTCAATAGCCGGTCCACTTGTTACTTTAATGTTAACCCCCATTTGTAATGCAATTATGAGTGCCAACGTAGTCTTTCCAAGCCCTGGAGGACCATAAAATAGCACGTGATCAAGAGGCTCATTTCTGTTTTTTGCAGCCTCAATATAAATCTTAATTTTGTCTTTAATGGCATCCTGTCCCACATAATCATCAAGACTCTGTGGTCTTAAACCTTTGTCTATCACCTTGTCTTCTGAGGTGACATCTGTTTTGATAATTCTCTTTGACATATCTTATCCTTTAACTTAAATTTGCTAACGCAATCTTCAATATATCTTCTTCGCTCATTTCATCAGTAATATCTAACTTCTTCATCGTTGATACAACTTCTGTCTTTGAATATCCAAGTCCAATTAACGCTTCAATCACATCATTTGTTGATTCATTATCTACATTTGGAGCGTCCCCTTCGAAGGTCTCGACACCCTCTATCTCAATCTTATCCTTAAGTTCAAGAACAACTCGCTCTGCAGTTTTTGCTCCAATACCTGGCGCATTTGCAATAGTTTTTGCATCGCCACTTACAATAGACATCTTAAGCATATCGCCTGGACAAGTTGTAAGGATAGCTAACGCACCTTTTGGGCCAACTTTGTTAACAGTCAAAAGAAGTTTAAACATCTCAAGGTTCTCTCGTTTTAGAAAACCATAAAGCTGCATCGTGTCTTCTTTTACATTAAAGTAAGTATGGATTTTGACTTCTTCGCCCTCGCCCATAACACTTAAGTCATCATTTGTCATGAACACAGAAAGGCCAATGCCATTGTTATCCACAATTACTTTTTCTGTATCAACATATTCAACTATTCCTGAAACATATGAAATCATTATTTTCTCCTATTGTTTCAATATCTTTTTACAAAGCACACTCGTGCGTTCGTATAATACTTTCGCTAGTAATCCAATGACTAATCCAGTTATAATTCCGACAATCATTAGGATTGGCATATAATAAACGATGCTGTAATTATCGACTAGAATCATTGCGACAATTATCTGTCCAACGTTGTGGAAGAATCCGCCAAAGATTGATGCTGTAATAATCGAAAAGCCAAATACCTTCTTTATAATAATCATCACAGTCAAACTTACGAATGCTCCAGCCAATGCAAATGTAATACTGAACAAATTACCAAACAATAACCCAACAATTACTATTCTAACCACATCAACTATTATTGCGCTCTCAGCGTTTAACAAATACAAAGCCAAAACTACTGCTATATTTGCAAGTCCTAGTTTTGCTCCTGGAACTCCAATTGATGGAATGAATGTTTCCACATAACTTAGCAATATAGCAAACGCGCTAAACAATGAAATTACTGAAATCTTTCTTGCCATATCACACCTCACTTCGCCTCAGCATCAACAGCTTTTTCTTCGTTGGAATCAATAGTTACAACTACATTATGAGGTAGACAGATGATTGACTCATCATTTTTTGATATAGCACCTTTGTCTACGCATATTTTATCTGGACAGTCCGCATCCAAAACACGAGCTTTTCCATCTTTTATTACAAGTAAGTTATATCCTCTTTTTGTCTCAATAAAGTATTCTTGATCTATTTCTAAGTCAAAAGTTTTTGTTAGTTTTTCGTTTACATATACTTTTACGTATTTGCCTTTGTCTTCGACAAAGACTCTGACACAAACAAATAAGATGACTGCTATAAGGATTAAAATCAAAACAGCAATTATTTCTTTCTTTCGACTTTTAAATATGTTTTTATTATCCATAAATAACCGATTCTCACTCGTTTCTAAAGGGTTAGAACGAATGTTTACCCTTGCTAATTATACTATATTAAATATATGAATACAAACTGATTTTATTGTGTTATTATAGATGAAAATGGGTGATTAAGGAGTTTAAAATGAAACGTTTAATTAGCTTAATATTGGTAGTTTCTGTATTAATTACTTGCACTTCATGTGGCGTTAAAAAGGACGAAAATAAGCCATATTCGGCCTCATTTAAGTGCTTTGACACTATAGTTTCACTAAAAGTGTTAGACAATATAAGATCAAAAGATTTTGAAGAAGTTCGCAAAGTATTTATGTCGAGATGCAATCAGTACGATGACAAGTTCAGCAAGACTAGATTCGGAAGTTTTGTAAAGAAACTTAATAAAAACAAGTTCTTCTCAGCTGACAAAGAATGTATAGAAATACTAAAAGATTCCATTAAATACAGTAACCTTACTGATGGTAACTTTGACATAACTGTTTCCCCTATCGTTGATCTATGGGGTATCGATACTAGTCATTTTAAGATTCCTAATAAATTAAAAATTAAAAAATACTTAAATTTAGTTGATTATAAACAAATACATTTCGATAACAATACTGTCCATCTCACTAAAGCTGGTTCAATTGATTTGGGTGCTATCGCCAAAGGTAACGTAACAGACAAAATGGTTGAACTACTAAAATATATGAAAGTTAAATCAGCAATTATTGATATGGGTGGTAATATATATGCTATTGGTTCAAAAGACGGAAAGCCATTCAATGTTGGTATACACAAGCCTTTCAGCAATGGCGAATTAAGTGCTACTGTTAAGATTAAAGATTCGGCAGTAATAACTGCTGGAATTGACAAAAGATATAAAAAACGTAACGGAAAAATTTATCCACATATAATAGATCCAAAGACAGGTTATCCAATTGATAATGATTTGAACTCAGTTACGGTTATTTCCAAAAATGCTACTGCCGCTGATGCGCTGAGCACAGGATTTATGGTTATGCGTCTTGAGAAAGGATTGAAGTTAGCCAATAAAACAAAGGAAATTGAAGCTGTGTTTATTGATAAAGATAACAAGCTTCACCTAACAGATGGATTAAAACAAGATGGTAAAAATATTACTCTAAAATAAAAAAGAATCTCTCGAAAGAGAGATTCTTTTTTTATACTTTTTCAATCGTTTTCCTTGGGCACTTCTGTGCGCATAAGCCACACTTCTTACATTTGTTCTGATCTATTAAAGCAAGGTTATCAATCATTGTTATTGCGTCGAAGTTACAAGTCTTCTCACAAAGCGAACAACCAATACATCCAACCTCACATTCATCCATAACTGCTTTGCCTCTAAGATGGTTGTTACATTTAACAAAATACTGTGCGTCAAAACGTTCTATAGTAATTAGTTTCTTTGGACAAACTTTTTCACACATTCCACATGCTTTACATTTATCTCTATCAACAACCGCTACACCATTCTCTATATGGATAGCATCAAACTCACAAACTTTTACACAACTTCCCATTCCTAGACAACCAAACTCACAAGCTTTCGCGCCTCCTCCAGGAATAGCTGTTGTATCAGTACATGATTCATTACCGAAGTAATTGTATTTATTGTTTGTTTTGTCGCAGTCACCGTTACAGTGGACAACAGCAACTTTTTTAACAATGTCAGCTTCTATGCCCATTATCTCGCCAACTCTTTTTGCAACTGGCGCTCCACCGACTGGACATTGAGCAACACCTGCTTCGCCGTCCACGATTGCTTTGGCGTAGCCGTCACAACCTGGGTATCCACAACCACCGCAGTTGTTTCCAGGAAGTGCTTCGCGAACTTCAAGTTCTTTTTCATTCACTTCAATCGCAAATACCTTGCCAGCGATACCAAGAACTATTCCGATTATTAATCCGACTCCTCCAACTACACAAACTGCTAAGAGGATTCCTTGAATTGTAGTTAAACCAATCATATAACCCTCCTAAATTAATCCTGTAAATCCAGAGAATGCAATCGCCATCAAGCCTGATGCAATTAGAACCATCGGAGTTCCCTTGAATGCATTTGGAACATTGTTGTTTTCTGATCTCTCACGAATTCCTGCAAGGATAACAATCGCAATCAAAAAACCAATCGCTGTTCCAAACGAACAGAACATACTCTCTATAAAACTATACTTCTTATCTATGTTTGAAATTGCAACACCTAGTACTGCACAGTTTGTAGTGATAAGTGGCAAGTAAACGCCTAGTGCCTGGTACAAAGGCTTAATGAATTTCTTCAAAATCATTTCAACCAACTGAACCAATGCAGCTATAACTAGAATGAAAACAATTGTCTGCAAATACTCAACCTTATATGGTTTAAGTATTCCATAGTAAATTCCATACGTCACCGCCGAAGCAATCATAATAACAAATATAACTGCTCCACCCATTCCAGCTGCTGTGTTAGTTTTCTTTGAAACACCAATAAAAGGACAAAGACCTAAAAACTGACTTAACACTACATTATTAACAAGCGCTGCCGCCAAAGCAATCAATAATAAATTACCCATTTAAATCTCCTCCTTTTCTTCTTTTTCGCAGTTGTCGTAATCATTTCCACAACCACTACATCCAGCACAACCTTGCTCACATTTTAGTTTGCGAGGTTTCTTACCATGTTTTGCTCTGATGTAGTTTTGCACCGCAATAATAACAGCTAGAACAAAGAACGCTCCAGGTGCCATTACAAATATATTGATACCATCCCAATGAGGAATGCTATATCCAAGAATTGTTCCTGCGCCAATGATTTCTCTGAAGGCGCCAAGAATTGTTAGGGCAAATGTAAATCCAATACCCATTCCAATTCCATCCATAAATGATAGTCCTACACTATTCTTAGATGCGTAGCTTTCGGCGCGGCCAAGAATAATACAGTTAACTACGATTAGAGGAATGTAGATTCCAAGTGCTTTGTTTAGTGTTGGCAAATATGCCTGTAACAAGAATTGTAGTATTGTTACGAAACTTGCAACTACAACAATAAAAGCTGGCACTCTTACTTTGTCTGGGATAATCTTTCGAAGCATTGAAATAACAACGTTTGAACACACAAGTACAAACAAAGTACTAACACCCATGCCAAAGCCGTTAACCATCGATGTAGTAACCGCTAGTGTTGGACACATTCCAAGTATAAGGACGAATGTTGGATTTTCTTTTAGAATTCCGTTGTAAAGTCTTTCTACATATTTATTCATGGTCATCACCTCCTAAGTGATTTGCACAAATCAAACATGCATCAACTCCATGTGTTACGGCATTAGAAGTTATAGTGGCTGAACTGATCGCATCCACTTGTGACTTGTCTTCTGCCTTCTCTTTCACGTATGTGAAGAAATCAACATCTTTGCCGTAGTACTGTTTCAAAAACTCCTCGTCTTTAGCTTTCATACCAAGTCCTGGAGTCTCATTAATATCTAAGAATGAAATGCCCTTAACACTTCCATTCATGTCAACACCAACTGTCATTGTAAGTGAGCCGTTGTAGGCTTCTTCGTCGGTGACAGTTATGATATAACCTAAATCTTTTTTATTCTCATCTTTTGCAATTAACACATCAGTGATTGTAGCCTTAAACTCATTGTAAGGTTTGTACTCTAGATCCTTTTCCTTTGCAACAACTTCTTTAGCGATGTGTTCGTTCATCTGCTTCAAATCCACTTTAACTTTTTCAGTTGATTGAACGCCTGGCATTACATTTTCGTAAGCCTCGTTCAAAGTCTTCTTTTCCTGCTCACTTCTAGCATTTGAAGTTAAATTGTAAACTGCGCCTAAAGCAAGTCCAGCCACCAAAGTGATTGCAAACAAAATGAAAATGTCTTTAATAATTCTACTCATCTATTTGCCCTCCTTTGTTTTTACTATGCCGAAGGCTTTAGGGAATGTAATCTTCTCAATAATAGGAACTAGCAAGTTACAAATGATTATCGCAAAAGAAACTCCCTCTGCAGTTGAGCCAAAGACTCTTAGTAATGCGGTTAATAGTCCAAGGCAAATACCGTAGACTATCCTTCCATTCTTTGTGATAGGTGATGTGGAATAATCTGTCGCCATAAAGAACGCGCCAAATACCAATCCGCCACCGCAAATCTGCTCTGCCAAATATGTCATATCAGTTGTCTGTTTAAACAACATCATAAATATCGCAAATGAAATAATATATGTTAGTGGAATTCTTAAATCAATTATTTTCATCACTAACAAAAAGATTGCACCAATCAAAAGTGCACAAATGCTTGTCTCACCCAGTGTTCCCGAATGTCTTCCGATAAACATATCAAAAAGTGATGTGCTTGTTGCGCCCGTAGTCTTTATCTGAGTAAGCGGCGTTGCACTAGTTACCGCATCCACTTTTGAGACGTCCGCTGGGAAGAACTTGTTCATTGGTCCAGCAAATGAAAGAACCAAGAAACATCTAGCACCAAGTGCTGGGTTCATAAAGTTTTGTCCGAGTCCGCCAAAGATCATTTTAACAATGATAATAGCAAACGCAGATCCAACCATTGCCATCCAATAAGGCAATGTGACTGGAAGGTTAAGTGCAAGAATTAAACCTGTAACTACTGCACTTAAATCTCCAACAGTGTTTGGTCTCTTTGTAATCTTGTTAAACAAGAATTCTGCAACCACACAAGTTGCAACACAGTATGCAACTAAAAGCATAGTTCTAATTCCATACTTTAAGCCAAACATACTTGTGTAATTAAACACAGCAAATAGTGTTGTAGGCATCAACGCAATAATCACATACAACATTACTCTCTGTGTAGTTATTCTATCTTTTACATGTGGGTTCGATGAAACATTAAACATTATTTCTTCTCCCCCTTTCTACGCTCAGCAATAACCTTTTGCTTCATAGCCTTGATAGACTGCGTCAAATTACGTTTAGCTGGGCAAATATAATTACATGTACCACACTCGATACATTCCATTCCATAACACTTAACAAATTCTTCCATATTGTCTGCATCAGCAAGTTTTGCAAGATTTGCGCAGACTAATTTTTGTGGACATACTTTAACGCACATGCCACAATTCATACAGTTTGTCTTAGGAGCTTTTTCATAATCGTCTTCCATAAACGCAAGTAATGATGAAGCACCTTTTGTTACCGGAACATCTAGATTGAACATAGCCTGTCCCATCATTGGTCCACCGGCTATAACTTTTTTCACATCTTCTACCATTCCACCCATCTCATCAACTACATCTTGATAGCTCATTCCAAGTGAAACTTCTAAGTTACAAGGCTGATAGAAACCATCGCCAGAAACAGTCATAATACGACTAGTCAAAGGTTTATGGAATTTAACAGCCTGATAAATGTTATATACAGTATCTACGTTGTCCACGATACATCCAACATCTGCTGGAAGCATAGATGAATTCATCTTGCGCTTATTGATTGCGTAAATCACATGGCGCTCAGAACCTTGTGGATATTTTGTCTTCATTGGAACTACTTCAATCTTCTCTTCATTCGCTGTTAGCTTTTCGAATAGTTCAATACAATCTTGCTTGTTATCTTCTATCGCAATGTATCCTTTGGCGTTCTCGAAAAGTGTAAGCATAATTTTAAGACCCTCAAGCATTTCTTCAGGGTTTTCAATCATCCTTCTGTAATCTGCTGTAATATATGGCTCACACTCACACGCATTTATAATTACGTGATCAATTGCGCTGTCATCCTTAGGTGTAATCTTTACGTGTGTTGGGAAACAAGCTCCACCCATTCCTACGACACCACAGTCTTTGACAGCCTCGCGGATATACTCTTTCGTCCAAGGACTAGGTTTAGCCTCGTACTTGTATGTGTCACCAGACTTATCATTCTCAATGACAATACAAAGCCCCTTGCTTCCACCAACTAATTCTCTTTCCTCAATCGCCTTAACTGTTCCAGCAATTGATGAATGAACGTTAGCAGAAATAAAAGCGCTTGCTTCAGCAATAAGCTGCCCCTTTAGCACTTTATCGCCCACTTCCACTACAGGTTTGGCAGGCGCACCAATGTGCATGGAACAAGGAATTACAACTTCATCCTTTGGAAAAACTTTTCTGACAGGAAGATCTTTAGACATATCTTTTCCTTCCGTTGGATGAACTCCACCAGAAAAAGTTTTTATAAAGCTTATTCTGTTTTTAAAACTGAAAGTTTTGTTAAACATATAGCTCCTTAATCTTCAAATGGGAAATGATACTGATCAAGTCCCAAAGTATCTCTTAGTTCAATCAATTCTTTTTGAATAGAATCGCCAACTGGAACACCTTTGTCTTTTCTTTCCATCCAGGCTTCGTGTTCTTTCTCACCAGCTGTGTAAATTCTATCTTGACCTGGTGCTTTCTCAGATGCACGTAGGCCTCTTAAGATATCACCAGATGTTTTCTTAAATGTATCTAGTCCCATAAAGAACTCTGGGTTAATAACAAAGAAGAAATGACCTAACTTATACATTCTAGGATTTCCATCTTCATCTACACCATTCAAGTCTTTCATAAATGGTCCACCAGCCAATGCAGCTGATAGGATTTCAACTATAGTTGTGAAACCATAACCTTTGTAGCCGGCTGTCTCTTCTCCCAAACCACCAAGTGGCAACAATGCAGCATTACCTGCACGCATATCTTTTAGGATTTTGCCGGAGTCAGTCATAGTCTCACCGTCTTTATTTACAACACAACCTGCTGGAGTGTCTTTTCCCATTCTCTCATAAAACTCAATCTTTCCGTTTTGCATAATACAAGTCGCACAATCAAAGTTAAATGGAAAGTCTTCGTCGGTTGGCATTGTGAAAGTCATTGGGTTTGTTCCCATCATTGGTTCTACACCAAAAGTTGGTGCAACTGATGGTCTAGCATTTGTGCCAGAAATACCAATCAAGCCTTCCTTCTCTGCCATAGTTGTCCAGTAACCCGCAATACCATAGTGAGTTGAATTGTAAATAGTTCCTCCAGCCATTCCATATGTCTTTGCTTTCTCAATAAGCATCTCCATCATCTTATGACTAGCAACCATACCCATTCCATCGTGAGCGTCGATAACTACTGTGGTAGGTGTTTCCTTAACAACTTCTATCTCTGTCTTTGGAAGCAATGTTCCATTTTTAATTCTATCTAAATATATTGGTTTGAAACGATTACATCCGTGGCTCTCAATTCCACGTCTGTCACTCTCTAAAAGAACGTCCGCACAAATAGCAGCGTCCTCTCTTGGAACTCCGTATTTCTCAAACACATCAATCATAAAATCATTCATTAAATCCCAATCTACATATGGTCTTGTCTCTGCCATTTATTTCAATCTCCTTTTCGCACAATCTTTTAATATTATAGCACTATTTCCTACTAATTTGGGCTTAAATTATGCTATAATTTTTCTTATGTTAGTGATAAAAGATCGGGCTGAAATGAATATCGATTATCCAATCGAAAAGTTTTCGGACAAAGAAAAAATTTTATATTTCGACATAGAAACGACTGGGCTATCTAGAAAGTATTGCTCTATTTATTTGATTGGAGTAATGTACTTTGACGATGGCGAATGGATGTATGCTCAGTGGTTTGCCGACAACTATAATGATGAAGCAAATGTCATTATGGCTTTCGAGAAATTTATTAAGGACTATGATTGTTTGATTCACTTTAATGGAAATAGTTTTGACATTCCTTTTGTTAAAGAACGTGCTGAGAAATACAATATCGATTTGGATTTAGATAGACTAAAGAGTGTCGACATCTACAAAGACATATCTTCTTTGAAAAATATTTTAAATCTTCCAAACTTAAAACAAAAAACTTTAGAGGAAGCTATTGGAATAAAACGAACAGATCCATTCTCTGGCGGTGAATTAGTTGAGGTATATAAAGAATACGTTCGCACTAAAGACGAGAAGCTTATCTACCCACTTCTACTTCACAACCGAGAAGATGTTTTATATATGGGTAAGATTACTGAACTACTAAGTCTATGTGACTTCTTCAAAGGAAACTTTGAGATTTCTGATTGGAATGTTTCTGAATATAAAGATATGGATGGAAATGATAAAAAAGAGTTGGTTATAAATATTGTTTCCAATAAATCTATTTCTGCAGTCGATATTTCACAGACAGATGATTCATATTCACTTATGATAAGGGACAATAAATGTCAATTAAAGATAAAGGTATTAGAGGATACATTAAAACTATTCTTTGATAATTACAAAGAATACTACTATCTACCAGAAGAGGATAAAGCGATTCACAAATCAGTATCACAATTCGTTTATAAAAAATACCGCGAGCAAGCTAAAGCATCTACCTGTTATGAAAATGTTAATGATTGCTTTGTTTCAGCTTATGGAGATTTTAAATATATTTTCAAATCAGATAACAATTCAAGATTTGAGTTTATTAGAGTATCCGATTTAAACGATGACAATTTAAAAGATTATTTAATAGGTTTTTTAAATAGTTTAAAAATATAATATAAAGAAAAGCGAGGCTTAATGCCTCGCTCTTTTTTATTTCCAAAGTCTCTTTATAGATCTATAAATCTTACGAATATTTATTGAAGGTGCATACTTATCTGGTATACCACTTACTCTAATTGTTTGTTCTGGATTCTTTGAACCAATCTTCGAAGGCTTGTAAGCAACCTTCTTGTTTAGATCAAATACTTGCGCCCAATAAGTAATTGTGTAAGCCTTAGTACCCTTATTGTACTTTCCATAGTATTTGTATGTTGGATATACATATACAAAATATCTATAATCATGTGCCTTTTCAGGAAGTTTAACCTTATATCCTATATCGCTTGAATCAAGCACTCTTCCTTCCGAATGATAGATTCTCTTTTTCTTATAGTTTGATTCGCCTGGTTGAGCTAGATAAACTAGAGCTTTATCGTTAATTTTAATCTTTTTGTTTTTCTTCTTATATTTCTTAGCTTTTTTATAAACTGATTTTACTTCGTCGCCAAGGAATTGGTGGACAACAAGATTTTTTTCCTGTTTAGTTATCTTTGAATTTGTTTTAATATACTCATCAACAGTAATGTAATCATCTTCGGCCAGCTTAGTGTACGGTTTATTAATCATTATGTCACCACGCACATTACTAATTCCAAAGAGATAACTTGAAGCATTATTTCCAAGTTTATATTTTTCAAAACAAGGTGCTATAGTAATTCTTTTCAATTTTTTACAATCTTTTAAAGCATAAAATTCATCCGGTTCATCAAAACTTTCGTCGAATTCAAATGGTTCTGGTTTAGCTTTGACTTTTTTAACCTTACCATTTTTACCTGTAACTGTTTCAAATTGAGCTACAGTTGGGTAAGAATATGAACCATATGTAGAATATACTTTTCCATGAGTTGAAGCTCTGTCATCGTCGCTCTCGACTGTGGCATAAATTCCTACTTCTTCACAATTAGGGAAATTACATATGCTGCCATAACCAGTGTCATGTTTCCATACTGTCTTTACACTTTCAAAATTCTTTTTACTATTTGCGTCTTTGTAATCATAAAAAGTTGCTGCATTAGGTATATAAAGTATATCAGTTTTTGGAAGTATATTTGTCCAGCTGTGTTCTCCACACTCAATTAACTCCACGTCCATCCCAAATACCATAACTGATTTTGGATCCAGTTTTCCGATACGCTCACAAATCTTTTCTTTTTCATCATCTTGAACATCAAAATATGTACGGAAATAAAGTATGCCAATTGCATTGTCCTTAACATTTTTACTTAAAACGTTAAAGAACTTATCAATATCAGCACCAGGATAAAAACCTATATCTAGACGTTCTTTTTCTTTGTCATAACCCAGTTTTAATTTACCAGTTTTCTTTGCATATTTAGAAATGCTCTTAAAAGTTTTCTTAAGCGGCGATTCTGTTTGAACTTGAGTTCCACAAGCACAAATCATCAATCCCACAACTAAAACTATTCCTATTAATAAAACCTTCTTTTTCATTTTCTAACCTCACACATTTTATTTATTCAAAATAATTACTCATTGGGTAATTGAATCCAAAACTTTCAGTATATACTTTTGTTTTTAATTCTTTCATAACTCGATCAAACATATATGCTTGATATCTTACATATGGGAACAAAAGATTTTTGGCATAATCATGAAATCCTTCAGGAATATTTGTCGAAGTAAACGATAATGAACTAGCCTCATCTTTAAGTCTATTTACATCCCAAATGCCAACCACATTATAATCATATGTTCCATCCTTATACTCAAACTTGCATTTTCTCTTATCACCAACTTTAAATGTTAGTGTTATAGTTTCTGTATCAGAAATTGCATCAAATTCTAAGTAGTTTCCACTTGGATAATATCTAAGATTGCCAATAAAAACTCGATTGTCTTCTTTAAATTTTTTAATATATCGATAACATTTAGACTCTGCAATATATGTTCCCTTTTTCTTTATCTGCTTAGTAACTGCAGCCATAGTTTTGGCAGAAGTCTTTTTTGCAACTATGTGAGCAACCACAATTATACATTTGAGTTTCTTCTTGCCAACTTTAGCGGTAACTGTACACTTGCCATCATCTTTACCTTTAACAACACCCTTCTTTGATACAGTCGCAATCTTTTTGTTAGATGATTTCCATTTGATCCTTTTCTTTTTTGCATTTTTTACTTTTAGTTTTACTGGTGAACCAATTCTAACTAATACTTGTTTCTTGTTAAGTTTTACTTTCGCCTCTGTTTGCACAAGTGAAAAATTAACACTTGTAAAGACAAGCGTTAAAGTAATTAAGCAAGCCAATATTCTTTTAACCATACTCATTCTCCTTATTTTGAGAGTTCTTCCACAATCTCTTTAAACTTCATTCCGTTTGAAGCTTTAACCAAAACTGTATCACCTTCAGTTAAAATTTGGTCTGGGTCAAAATCTTCTTTAGTTTCAAAATATCTCACATCAGCATTTGTAACTGCATCTGCAATATTCTTTGATAGTTTTCCGATACAGATAACTAAATCAATATTTTTTGTATTTATAAAATCGCCCACTTCTCTATGAAGCGCTTCTTCGTCTTTTCCAAGTTCAAACATATCACCAAGTATTGCTACTTTGCGTCCATCTGAGTTATTTAAAACATCAATAGATGCTTTCATGCTCATTGGGTTTGCGTTATAGCAATCATCTATGATTGTTATTCCATTGTTCTCGTAAATATTGTTTCTTCCTCCGATTGCTTTAAGGCTTCTAATACCTTGATCAATCTCTTCCAAAGTCATTCCATAATGAACTCCAATACAAGTAGCTGCCAAAGCATTATGAATCATATGAAGACCTGGAATTGGAATATAAGTATCAAATTCAAAGTCATTATATTTAATAGTACAATTTGTACCATTCATTCCATCTGGTTCAATATTAAAAGCTGTGATGTCACGATTAGATTCTAGTCCATAGAATACAGGAGATCTGCCATTTACTTCTTCTATAGTTGCAAGTTTATCGTCATCGCCATTTAGAACCGTCAAACAATTTGGTTTAGCATTTTCAAACATTTCAGTCTTAGCTTTCAAAACACCATCTCTGTCATTTAAGTTTTCCAAATGACAAGTTCCAATATTTGTAATTACACAAACATCTGGTTTAGAAACTTTAGATAGTCTTCTCATTTCGTCGAAGAAGCTGATGCCCATCTCTATAACGGCAATCTCATGCTCTTCGCGAATCTTTAGAAGAGTAAGTGGCATTCCAATTTCATTGTTAAAGTTTCCTTCAGTTTTAAGCACGTTAAACTTCTCAGATAAAACTGAGGCAATAATCTCTTTTGTGCTAGTCTTTCCAACACTTCCCGTAATGCCGATAATCTGGCAATCAAGTTGTTCACGATAAAACTCAGCAATATCCTTTAGCGCCTGTCCACTGTTTTTAACTAAAATGTAAGGCTGTTCTATATCTAACTTTTTCTCCGACAAAGTACAAAGCGCGCCTTTTTCAAAAACGTCCGCAATAAAATCATGACCATCTACTCTCGCTCCCACAAAAGGAATGTATAGATAGTCCTTTTTAATTTCTCTACTGTCTTTGTCGACACCAGACACAACCATGTCTAGCATTTCTTCTGGTCCAAAATATTCGCCGCCTGTAGCTCTAGCAATATTTCTCAAAGTAAGATTCTTCATTAATCATCCTCATATTTCTTAAGTGATACTTCAACTATCTTTTCGCAAAGTTCTGGGAAATCCATTCCTATAGCTTTTGCTTCTTGTGGTATCAAACTAGTCTCTGTCATACCTGGTAATGTATTTACTTCTAGACAATACATATCACCAGTTTCTGTCATAATAATATCTGCTCTAGCATAAACCTCACAACCAATTTCGTTACAAGCATCCTCTGCTATCTTTTGCATTTTTTGTGTCTGTTCTTCTGTAAGTTCCGCCGGACATACTTCCTCAGTAGCGCCTGGCTCATATTTGTTTTCATAATCATACCAACCATCTTTTGGAATTATCTCAACGACAGGCAATGCTTTTCTCTCAAATACTCCGACAGAGAATTCTCTACCATCAATAAACTCTTCAACTAAAAGACTCTTATCAATCTTAAAGCACTCAAAGATAGCATCTTTATACTCTTCCTCATTGTTTGCAATATAAACTCCAACGCTCGATCCACCATTAGCTGCTTTTACAACTACTGGGAATTCCATGCCAGTCTTGGCAAAATCATAATCATCATTCTTTTTCATCCAAATGCTTTGAGGTGTTGGTACGTCTCTTCCTTTGAAAATCTGCTTTGTCACACCCTTATCCATACCAATGGCACTTGCAACGTGTCCAGAACCAGTAAATTTAATGCAATACATATCAAACACAGCTTGAACTAGACCATCCTCGCCATATCTACCATGAAGCGCATTAAAAACAATATCTGCTTGCTCACAAATAAACAAAACATTTTGTCCAAAGAATGGTCTGCCCTTCAAATAATATCTTGAAATATCTCCAGTCAATGAATCTATCTTATATCTCTCAACATCAATATCATAATCATTAACACTATTTTCAAAAACGTTTGGATCAGTATGCCCAAAGTATGCGTCTACTAAAACAGCATTATGACCTTTTTCTCTTAATGCCTTACACACGTTATATCCTGTTTTGATTGAAATTGCACGCTCTGTACTTAGTCCCGCGCATAATACAGCAATATTCATAAAATCTCCTTTTCTCCTATATACTAAGTTCTCTTACAACGTCATCTTCGAGAATCTTCTTTTCTTTTTCAGTAATTGGAAGCTCACCTTCCATAAGCATTTTATAACTATCTGCCGCTTGTTTCAAGACATCAGCGTCATTTAATATATCACCCATTCGAAACTCGTAATCGCCGCTCTGTCTGACTCCGAAGAAATCGCCAGGACCACGTAATTTCAAGTCCTCGTTTGCAATCTTAAATCCGTCATTTGTGTTGCATAATACTTGCAATCTTTCCTTTTTGATCTTGTCTTTGCTGCCATCGACGAAGATGCAATAAGATTGTTCTGAACCTCTTCCGACACGACCTCTTAACTGGTGAAGCTGTGCAAGACCAAATCGTTCAGCATTTTCAACCATCATAACTGTAGCATTTGGAACATTCACTCCAACCTCGACTACTGTAGTTGAAACTAGTACTTGGATTTCATTTCTAGCAAACGAATCCATTATCTTGTTCTTTTCATCATTTTTCATTCGACCATGTAAATAAGCAACCTTTATGCTTGGTGGAAAAATCTTTTCAAGTTTCTCTGCATACTCTATAACGTTTTCACCTTCCACAGCCTCAGAGTATTCAACTGTTGGACAAATGATATATGCTTGTCTTCCTGCTTGAACTTGCTTCTCTATAAAATCATATGCATTTGGTCTATATGATGTATCAACCAACGCATTTCCAATCGCAAGTCTTCCAGCTGGCATTTCATCTATTATTGAAATGTCCAAATCACCATACATAATAATGGCAAGCGTTCTTGGAATTGGTGTTGCACTCATAACTAACACATGTGGGTTCTCACCTTTGTTTGAGATTGCTTCACGTTGTCTCACGCCAAATCTGTGTTGCTCATCAGTAACAACCAAAGCCAAGTCTTTATAGTTAACTGCTTCTTGAATCAAAGCATGTGTTCCAACGATTATATTTGCTTTTCCTGATTCAATGACTTCGTAGACCTCTTTCTTTTCTTTTGCAGTCATTGAACCTGTAAGCATGACAACATTCATATCAATGTCATTATCATCAAACAACTCTAGCATTCCCTCGTAGTGCTGTTTTGCCAAAACTTCTGTTGGCGCCATAATTGCACCTTGATATCCATTTGCTGCAGCACTCAAAAGTCCAAGGACAGCTACAATTGTTTTACCAGAACCAACGTCACCCTGAACGAGTCTGTTCATAACGCCATCGGATGACATATCTTTCTTAATTTCATTCCAAACATTTACCTGAGCCTTTGTGAGATCAAAAGGCAAGTTGTTTAGTAGGTTTTCTGCTTCGGTATAATCTTCAATCCTATGTGTATTTTTATGCTTTTCGTTTTCTGCTTTAAGGCTTTGCAAGTTATTTATGAATCTAAAGAATTCCTCAAAAGCAAATCTTTTTCTCGCAACTTGAAATTCCTGTGTATTCTTTGGAAAATGAATCTGCTTTACAGCATCTTTAACATCCAATAGATCATATTTATCTCTAACTGACTGCGGCAAAAACTCTGGCTTAGAAATCTGTTCCAAAGTATCTCTAACAGCTTTTGTCACAACATTATTTGTAAGACCCTTAACTAATGGATAAACAGGTTGCATTGAACCCATCTTCTTGTTGTACTCATCTTGCTTAAACATCTTTGGTTGATCTATAACCAAAGCTTGACGGAGTTCTTTGACGAAGCCTCTAAACACAAAAGTTGCGCCTATCTGCAATTGATTTTTTAGATATGGCGCATTAAACCAAACGCACTTAATCGAGTCGCCATTGGCATCTCGAATAAAAGCTTCGGTAAGTGTTAAGTTTTTTACACGTCTAACAACGGTGTCACGAGCGACTGTTCCAAAGACAGCCTGAGTTCTATCTGTCTCCAAATCACGGACTAAAACAGGAGCCTCATATGTATCATAATAACGAGGATAATAATCGATTAAATCCTCTGCTTGATACACACCGGCTCTATTAAAAGCTTGTTCTGTCTTTTCTCCGATACCTTTAATTGTTTTTAGTTCCATCGGTAAATATTCTAACACAAAGTTAAAGAAAACTAAATTATTAAGCAAACAAAAACAACAGGGGATCGAACGATTGTTAGTGAGTACCCTGTTGTTTTTGTTTGGGTTAAAAAATAGATTTATTTAACCTTCTTTTTCTTAGAATATTTACCGTAATAGTATTTTCCGTTAACTTTCTTGTAAGCTCTTACTCTTACGTAATATTTCTTACGTTTCTTGTCTTTGCGCTTGATTGTGTATTTAAGCTTCTTAGTCTTTTTAACCTTCTTACCACTGAAACTCTTCTTCTTTGACCATTGTACTTCGTAGCCGCCAGCGCCTTTAACTTTCTTATACTTAACTTTAATCTTTTTCTTTGTTCCTTTTGCTTTTGTAATCTTTACTTTGCCAGGAACAATCTTAAATGTAACTGTGTCACTATCTTTAAAGTTTCCAATACCTTTAATGAAAATCTTTGCTTTTCCAATCTTTGTATTGTTTGAGTATGTCATTGTGTAATCAATACCTTTTCGAAGTTTCACACCACTAAACTTCAATGGATCTTTAATAGGGGTAATTGCTTTTCCAGTATATGTTTGATTGTCAATTAATGATTCATAATCCAATGACCAGATATACTTTTTAGCATCGTCGCCTTCTCTATCAGCCTTTGCTACACCGTTTACATATGACATAATCTTAGCCATCTCGCTTGAAGCGATTACCGCATAACCAGCATCATTAATAACTCTATCGATTCCGCCATTTCCAACCAAGCTGTATGTACAAACATTTTCAAATTTAACTCCAGATTTCTTTGGACACTCAACTGCTGATTTGAGCCAGCACTGAGCAGCCTGGTAACATGAGTAGATACCCATTCCGTATCCTTCATGGTTGTCTACACTTGGAGCCACATAGTAATCTGTGTAACCATATGATCCAGGAGCATTCCATGATTTTTGACTTGGAATATCGTATGGTAATTCACTCTGATACATATAAGTTCTTCCACCGTCACCATTCCAAATTGTCTGATATTTCTGGAAGTGTTCAACCATCAAACCATAAGCAGTAATTCTGTCACCGTTGAAGGTTACACCATTATCGGCCGTATTCTTACTCCAGCCAACTCCATGTCCGTGGTCTGCTCTCCATACCCAGAAGTTATCAGTAATAACATCATTCTGATTTATTTCTACACAATTCTCAACCTGACAATTAGCATCGTCAGCACCGCCTACTCTGAAGAAGCAGTCACTGATTACTGTAGGGTTCGCCGAATTGTTTGCATCGCTCTTTGTGTCACCAACTCTTAATAAGTCTGCAGATTTCTTACGTCCAGCATCAAACAAGATCCCTGCCAAACGAACGCCAACGGCAGTATCTTCTACATTCATACATTCATTTCCATTTGTTGGTTTAAGAGTTGCATAACCCAAACCAAGAACAACAAAGTTTTCTTTATTTATTTCAATTGGTTTATCAAGGTTATAAATACCAGGAGAAAGAATCAATCCCTTTTTATCAGCTATAGCCGCATTAATATCATCAGCTGTATCTGTTGGCTTAGCAACATAATAGTTTCTCTGTGTAATTAGGCGATAATCACTTTCTTCATAATAATCTTCCCAAGAAACACCATCAGTTTCTTCCTTTAATTTAGGAACAACAATCTGATATTCATTTTCTGTATATGCAAGATATGGTTTTTCTGCAATTCTTGGAGTCTTTTCAACTACAGTATTTGTACCATTTGGCCAATCGCTTTTTGTATGCTGAGTTTTTGAGCCAACTAAAACATTGTTCCAAACTGCTGATTGATAATTTCCGTTTGAAACTATATTTCTTGATAGCCACTGTTGCTGTGAACCAGATGATACATATTTTTCTATTTTTGAATCTGCCATAAATCCACCACTGGCATATCCACCTTCATCGTGTAGATTTATTCCACCAGTAAGATTAACTTTTCTCATTGCAGTTGCTTGAGAAACAGCCCAAACATTTCTATTATAATCTGATGTATAATTTTCTACTGAACGCCAGAAGTTACATAGCGCATTATAATTAGGACTTCCATCCCATTTTGTGCCTTTCATCCATCTCGCAAGGCATTGAACCTGTTTAATTTTAACTTTTGTAGGAACCAAACCAAGTCCAGCAACTTGAGTATAGAAACCAACTTTAGTAGTAACATCATACTCTGTATCACTTGGCATAAACATAAACGCATATCTTTCTGATCTAAATTGACCAGATTCAGTTGTTTTATATGCAGTATCAATTACATTTTGAATCTTATTCATTGGGTCAGTTTCTTCGAAGATGTATGTATTTTCACCAAACATATCTATCTCTTCTGAAAAGATTTTTGACTTAGCAACTTCACTACCATCTTTAGTTGCGCGAACATAGAAATAACTATCCGAGTAATGCGAAGCCAAAAAAGTATTATTGTTGTAGCTTGCAGCTAGTGTGTAATCAGCAAATCTACTTTCCGCCTTGTATAGTTCATAAGTTGCACCTTCTATGGCATCACAACTAATTGCCGCAAGGTCTGATGCATTAACTGATACATGAACATTAAGTACATCGCTCGCCTTTGTTTCTTGCACTTGAATTGCAGGCGCCAAACTAAATACCATTGCTAAAACAACGATACTAGAAAGAACCTGATTTCTCACTTTTTTAAACATAAAAAATCTCCTTTATTAAATTTCTTCAACTTCCGCACGTAATCTATTCTTGATTATATCAAATAGATATTTTCTACACAATATTATAAAGGTGCAATGTGTTGAAAAATGGTGTTGTTTTTCTCAACAACAAAAATGCACCTCCAACGGAAATAACAGAAATTTCCTTATGGAGGTGCATTTTTGTTGTCCAGTAAAACTATACCTTCAACACATACCTTTATAATATCGTTTACATCATTGGACCCTGAGGCATAGGTGGCGCTGGATTGTCCTCTTTAATAGTTGAAACAACTGACTCTGTTGTTAGCAATGTACTAGCTACTGAAGTTGCATTTTGAAGTGCGCTTCTTGTAACCTTTGCAGGATCTAGAATACCAGCTTCTACCATCTCTACATAATCGCCATGCAAAGCATCGAAGCCTTGTCCCGGGTCAGAGTCTTGAATCTTAGCAACTACTTCTTCGCCGTCGTTACCAGCGTTTTCTGCAATAGTATAAAGCGGCGATTGTAATGCATCGTATATAATCTGTGCACCGGCTTTTTCGTCGCCGTCTAATTCATCCACTAATTTGGCTACTTCCTTAGAAGCGTGGATGTATGCAGATCCGCCACCTGCAATAATACCTTCTTCCACGGCCGCTCTTGTAGCGTTTAGAGCATCTTCCATACGAAGTTTCTTCTCTTGCATTTCTGGTTCTGTAGCTGCGCCCACGCGGATAACTGCCACACCGCCTGCCAACTTAGCAAGACGTTCTTGAAGCTTTTCAGTATCAAATTCAGATGTAGTCTCTTCAATCTGAGCCTTAATCTGATTTACTCTCTGTTCTATTTGATTTGGATCTCCAAGACCCTCAACAATAGTTGTGTTTTCTTTTGTAACCTTAACTGACTTAGCGCGACCAAGTTGTTCAATCTTAGTGTCCGCCAAAGAAAGTCCAAGGTCTTCAGAAATAACTGTACCACCTGTCAAGATTGCAATGTCAGCTAACATCTCTTTTCTTCTGTCACCATAACCCGGAGCCTTAACAGCAACAACATTAAATGTTCCACGAAGTTTGTTTACAATTAAAGTTGTAAGAGCTTCGCCTTCTATATCTTCGGCGATGATGAGAAGTTTTGAACCAGCCTTAACAATCTGCTCAAGCAATGGTAGAATCTCTTGAATGTTTGTAATCTTCTTATCTGTAATAAGAACAAATGGATCATCAAGATTTGCTTCCATCTTTTCCATATCTGTGGACATGTAAGCCGAGATGTATCCACGGTCGAATTGCATACCTTCAACCAAGTCTAACTCTGTCTTCATTGTCTTAGATTCTTCTATAGTAATAACGCCGTCGTTTGAAACTTTTTCCATAGCGTCTGCAACCATATCGCCTACTTCGTCGTCGCCGGCAGAAATTGCAGCAACTCTAGCGATTTGCTCTTTACCAGTTACTTCACTGCTCATTTCAGAGATACACTCAACTGCCTTTTCAGTAGCCTTATGCATTCCCTTACGAAGAATAATTGGGTTTGCGCCATTCTCAAGCTGTTTCATTCCAGCGTTAATCATTGACTGCGCAAGCAATGTAGCTGTAGTTGTTCCATCACCAGCCACATCATTTGTCTTTGTTGCAACTTCTTTTACAAGCTGCGCACCCATATTTTCAAAACCATCTTCTAGCTCCACTTCCTTCGCGATAGTTACACCATCATTTGTGATAAGTGGCGCGCCAAAAGATTTGTCTAATACTACGTTTCTTCCTTTTGGTCCCAATGTCACCTTAACCGTATCGGCAAGTTGGTTTACACCAGACTCTAGTGCCTCTCTGGCATCAGCACCATATTTGATATCTTTAGCCATCTCTTCCTCCTTAGTCCTCTATAACAGCAAGAATATCATCCTGTTTAACAATGATATATTCTTCATCTTCTAATTTAACTTCTGTTCCTGCGTATCTTGAATAAACTACCTTTTCGCCTTTTTCCACGTCCATGTCAACTTCTTCGCCATCTCTAAATCCGCCTGGGCCTACGGCAACGACGATTGCCTGTTGTGGTTTTTCTTTGGAATCAGTCGCCAAAATGATTCCTGACTTAGTAGTTTCTTCTGCCTCTAAAGGCTTTAATACAACTCTATCTGATAAAGGTTTTAGTTTCATAATGATTCCTCCTTTTTTTGCACCTTATATATTATAGCAACTTATTTCTATTTTCCAAGATTATTATCTCTGCCGTAATGGAAAAGATATTGCTGCGCATATCCACCATATTTTCCATATGTTTTCTTCGCAAACTCTGCAATTTTTTCCTTGCTGACTTCGTCCTCGTCGAAGTACATGGTCTCCATTATTCTCTTAATCCAAACATCTATTGGAAAAGCATCGGTGTAACCAAGTGAGAACAACATTACACAGTTTGCAACTTTGTCCCCAACACCTTTTATGCTCGTCAAAATACTTCTAGCATACTTTTCGTCTATCCTGTTTCCATATTCATAGAACGAAGTATTCTTAAGTCTCCTCTTCGAAAGCATCTCTGATGCATCCATTAAGTATGGCGCTCTAAATCCAACTTTGAGATCTCGCCATTGTTTCTCCGTCAAAGTTCCTAACTTATTTATAGTAGGAAAAGCATAATACTTTTTACCTTCAACTGTTCCCAAATACTTTCCATACTTTTCTGACAAGTCATTTACTATTGTTTGTATATGTGGGATTTGTTTATTTTGAGAGATAATAAATGTAATTAAAGCTTCATGAAAATCTTGATTTAATATTCTGATTCCCCACTTATCTTTAATGATCGGTCTTAGTTTTTCGTCTTTTCTTCTTAAGAAGTTTTTGATTTGTCTGTAGTCTTTGTCTAAGTCGAAATAATGAACCCAAAACTCAACCACATCTTCTTTTGAAGTGTTGTAAAAGATAAGCGTATCTTTCTCCTGCTTGACGTGAAGCAACTTGTTATTTGCAACAATAACATAGTCTTCGTCGGCCACTTTATCAAATCTAAAGCATTGACCACACTCAAGCGTTTGAGAGAGCAAGAAATCCTTAACTTCTTCTATTATTACATTGTCTTTTCTCTTTCTAATTTTCATACGTGATATATTATCAAATTCACAAATCTTTTACAATTATTCTCTTTTATTATTTTGCGATAAGTATTATAATGAATTTAACATTATTTCGAGGAGGATACATTATGGGATTTTTCAGCAAATTATTTGGTACTGCCGCTATTACAGGAGCAGCTATTGGTGGTGCTTTATATGTTAAAAACCGTAAGGATACAAGAAAAGAAGATGAAGTATTTGAGGATTTGAGCGATGAGAAATACTTCGACTATAAACAATCAGATGACAAAATAGATATTTCTATTAATATGAAGAAGGCTAAACAGACTGCTGATCAAGTAGCCGATGTAATCATTGATAAATACGATGAAACTGTTGATCAAGTTACTGAAAAGATTGGCGAAGAAAAAGCTGAAATGATTAAAGAAAATTATGAGACTGCTAAGGGAAAAGTTAAAGAGACTGCCCTAAGAGTTTCTAGTTTAGCATCAGAAGCTAAAGATAAAGCAATCGATAAGATTGGTGAAGAAAACATTAAAGAAGCAAAGGCTAAAGTTAAAGATACTGTAACCGATGCTAAGGATGCCATCAAAGAAAGAGTTGTGAATCCTTCTACTGAAGACTTTGATGAATTCGATAAACCTGAGTCAAAGCCAAAGGCAGAGCCTGAAGTTAAGGCTGAGCCAGAACCAGCTACTACTGAGGATATCGATATTCCAACAGTCAAAGATGATGGCGGAGTTGACTTTATGGAGGATGAACTTAACGATTTATAAAATTTCTTAAGTCATCACAAAGAAAGACCTTGCAAAGAAAATGACAGAAATTTTCTTTCGCAAGGTCTTTCTTTATGATTATCAATTTGTTTTATAAATCAAAAAGGAACCTCCATAAGGAAATTTCTGTCATTTCCGTTGGAGGTTCCTTTTTAGATTTATATTATTATTTTGGTAATTTAAACGAACTCTTAAGAGAAACAATTCTGTTATATACTGGGTGGTCTTTTGAATGATCGTGCATGTCTGCACAGAAGAATCCATTTCTCATAAACTGGAATTTGTCTTCTGGTTCTACTTCAGCTAATGCTGGTTCTACGTAGCAATTATCTAGAACTTCTAATGAGTTAGGGTTTAGATTTAGATTTCCATCATCATCCAAAACTCCTTTTTCCTCATCCACTAAGTTTTCATATAATCTAGTCTCTGCTTTCACTGCATGTCTAGCTGATACCCAATGAATTGTTCCTTTTACTTTTCTTCCAGTGAAACCTGAACCAGATTTTGTTTCTGGGTCATAAGTAACATGAATTTCTGTTACTTTGCCGGTCTCGTCTTTTTTATAATCAACGCACTTAACAAAGTATGCGTTCATAAGTCTAACTTCGTTTCCAGGGAATAGTCTGAAGTACTTCTTTGGAGGGTCCTCCATAAAGTCAGTTCTCTCAATGTATAGTTCCTTGCAGAAAGGAATCTTTCTAGAACCAAGTTCTTCGTTCTTTACATTGTTTGGAGCATCCAACCATTCCTCTTCATCTTCTGGATAGTTGTCGATAATTACCTTTACTGGATCGAGTACTGCCATGTATCTAGGAGCCTTGAGATTCAAGTCCTCACGAATACAATACTCAAGCATTGCGTAATCCACAGAACTATTACTCTTTGATACACCACAAAGGTCAATAAACATTCTGATAGACTCAGGTGTATAACCTCTTCGGCGAAGCGCTGCTATAGATACAAGTCTAGGATCATCCCATCCATCAACTATTCCATCTTCTACTAACTGCTTGATATATCTCTTACCAGTTACCACGTTTGTTAGATAAAGTTTCGCAAACTCTACCTGACGTGGAGGCTGTTCATATTCTAATTCATTTACAACCCAATCATACAAAGGTCTGTGGTCTTCAAACTCTAATGTACAGATTGAATGACTTATTCCCTCAATAGCATCTTCAATCGGATGAGCAAAGTCATACATTGGATAGATGCACCACTTATCACCAGTGTTGTGATGAGTTAGATGCGCCACACGATAGATAACTGGATCTCTCATATTCATATTTGGAGATGCCATATCTATTTTTGCACGAAGAACCTTTTCGCCGTCGGCAAACTCGCCGTTTTTCATGCGTTCAAATAAATCTAGGTTCTCTTCCACAGTTCTATCTCTATATGGGCTCTCTGTACCCGGCTTATCAGCCCAACCACGAGATTCTTTTATCTCTTCAGCAGTTAAATCACAAACATAAGCCTTTCCTTTTTTGATAAGTTTAACTGCAGCTTCATACATCTGATCGAAATAGTCTGATGAGAAGAAACATCTGTCTTCCCAATCAACACCTAACCATTTAACGTCATTCTTAATAGACTCTACAAACTCTTCGTCTTCTTTGGCAGGGTTTGTATCGTCAAAACGCAAATTGAACTTGCCCTCATACTCAGAAGCTATTCCATAGTTCAAAAGTATAGATTTAGCGTGTCCAATATGAAGATATCCGTTAGGTTCAGGTGGAAATCTAGTCTGAACATGGTCAAAACGACCTTTTTCTAAATCTTCATCTATTATCTGCTCTATAAAATTTTTGGATTCTGGTGCTTTATTCTCTGTATCCATAGTCCCTCCAAGTAATCACATTGTGTAAATTATACAATAAAGCCAATTGCTTTTCAAACGTCTTTTGAAGTATCAATAATGAATATTTATTGTAAAAAAGAAAAGCACAAGGGTGTAAACGATTGTTAGTGCACACCCTTGTGCTTTTCTTTTATATAAACCAAATATTATTTCATTATTGATACTTCAACGCTTCTTCTACCAAACTGTAGTGCTTCGCTGTGTGATGAGAAGAAAATATCAATTCTCTTACCACCGATTGCTCCACCTGTATCTTCGGCTGTGTAAATGTGTCCGTCAATCATTACTTTTGATCCTAGTGGAATTACTGATGGGTCTGTAGCAATTGTTCTACCAGCTGTAGGTGTTGTACCTGAAGCAGTGTGTCCGCCAGCTGATCCACAACATGATGCACATCCACAGTATGCTGTAGCATTGAATGTTCCTAATTTCTTAAACTTGCTCATCATTTTAGCCTTTTTAGTTTTTGCTTTCTTAGCCTTAGCCTTTGCTTTAGCTTTCTTAACTGCTAACTCCTTAGCCTTAACCTTCTTGTCTGCATAAGCCTTAGCAATAGCCTTGTCGACTGGTGATGTTCCAAGTTTAGTGATTATATTTTCTGATTTTTGGATTGGTTTAGCATCAACGTTCTTCATAGTAGCTACTTCTGCTGAAACTGTGCTTGTTCCTGGTGCGCTATTGAATGAATAAACACCAAAACCTAATGCAACTGAGAATAATACTACTATAGCCGCAACTGCGCTTACCATAATCTTCTTATTCATAAAAATAATACACTCCTTTCACGTCTTCTCGACGCTCCGGAGTGTATTATACGTTATTTGTTACAATTTGTCAATAAATTATTACAAATTTGTTACATTGTGTTTCTTTTTGTAAATTAACCTATTATTTAATCTTTTTACCAAACTTATTCTCTTTGAAGTACCTCTTAGCCTTCTTCACAGTATTATTATTAGGGATTAGAACGTGTTGTTTTAGGCTAGGTATAGAGAATGTAGTCTCCACGCCCTTGTGGCCGTTAACGCTGTATAAATTGATTTTCCACTCTCCACCCTTAGATACTTGCATCTTAACAAGCTGTTTCATAGTTCCAATTGACATATTTGTTTGGAAACTTTCACTAATATTCTTCAAAATATCCTTATAATCGTTAAGAATTGATCTGGTAGATGTCTTTTCAATAACAGCCTCGATAACCTTCATCTGGTTATTACTTCTCGAAACATCACCTTTCTTAAGTGATTCACGCTCTCTAGCAAACCAAAGCGCCTGGTCACCATTTAAGTCCTTATTTAGACCTTTTTTATACTTATATCCATGTGTTTCAAATGCATAGTCAGATTCAATGTCAATTCCACCGATTTCGTCGATGATATCCTTAAATCCAGTAAAGTTCATACGCACATAGTAGTCAATATCAATTCCATACCACTGCGACAATGTCTTCATTGAAACATCAATACCGTAGTTACCTGCGTAACATAGTTTATCCTTCTCAGTTCCTGAGATCGACAAAGGAATATAATAATCACTAGGTGTTGAAACTCCAACTATTGTGTTTGTATTAGGATTGATTGAAAGAATAACGTTAACGTCACTCTGACTCTTGTTTGTAACGTCTCCACCTGTATCAATACCACTTAACAATACATTGAAGCATCTATCTGTGATATGTCCAGGATCATCCATTGGAGCTAGTTCGTTTTTAACTGTAAAGCCCTTAATAACTTTTAGTTTCTTTCTGAAATTAGCGTATGGTCCGTTGTCTTTGTCGTCGTCAGTAGTATCGCCTGCTTCCACAATCATTCTCATCAAAGAATCGTCAACTATGATAGCTTGACACTTCTTATCGAGAAGTCCGTCAGCAAGTTCAGCTACGTCATTAAACTTTTTGATTTTAACTGGCTGTTTTAAAGCCTCTTCGCACATCAAAACTACTGAGTGCATATCATCCACGTCATAGTTGTTTACGATGCCGAATGTATAGTCCTTCATTTCACTTAGATTCTTTGCATTATCTTTCTTCAAAACAAATACATTGTAATCATCAGTTGATATTTTGCTATTTTTAGAAATAGTTGTAACAGCATCATCAAATGAGTTAATAAAGTCTTTAATCTGTTTGTTAAAGGCAATACCCCAAATACTTGTTATAAATAATGCAACAGCAACCACTAAAGATATAGTGATGGATATGTATGTTCTCTTTCTACCCCACTTAATTAGGAATGGGAATATTACTGCTATCAAAAGAAGTATTTCCGGAACAATAATTATTCCAACTGGCACGTAATCTAGTAGTAAGTAGTTTTTGTACGAAACAAAATACCACAAAACAACATTTAACATTATAAACGCTGCAACTGCTAGAAAGTTTGAAATCCATGCTATTCTCTTTAGTTTTGGACTAACTGGATTCTCCTTTAATAATGTAATCCATTTTTTGAATTTACTCTCGCTCATTTTTCTCTCCAAAAAGTTTATTTTTTAAAATCAAAGGCAAGGGAATATACTCCCTTGCCCCATTATTAATCTTAATTAAAATTTGCCTTCGTCAGCAGCCTGCTGAATTGAAACAGCAACAGCAACTGTCATACCAACCATAGGGTTGTTTCCAGCGCCAATAAGTCCCATCATCTCAACGTGAGCTGGTACAGATGAAGAACCTGCAAACTGAGCATCAGAGTGCATTCTTCCAAGTGTATCAGTCATACCGTATGAAGCTGGACCAGCAGCCATGTTATCAGGATGAAGTGTACGTCCTGTACCACCACCTGAAGCTACTGAGAAATATTTCTTACCTTGCTCTACACATTCTTTCTTATATGTACCTGCAACTGGATGCTGGAATCTGGTAGGGTTTGTTGAGTTACCTGTGATAGATACGCCAACATTCTCGTGATGCATAATTGCAACACCTTCCTGAACATCATCAGCACCGTAGCACTTAACTGTAGCACGAAGACCATCTGAATAAGCCTTCTCATATTCTACGTTAAGAGTTGCTGTAGAGTAATCATATTTAGTCTCAACATATGTGAAACCATTGATTCTTGAAATAATCTGAGCTGCGTCTTTTCCAAGTCCGTTAAGAATTACTCTTAATGGTTTTTGTCTTACTTTGTTAGCCTTTTCTGCGATACCGATAGCACCTTCGGCAGCTGCGAATGACTCGTGACCTGCCAAGAATGCGAAACACTCAGTCTCTTCTTCTAATAACATTTTTCCTAGGTTACCATGTCCTAGACCAACCTTACGGTGATCAGCAACAGAACCGGGGATACAAAATGCCTGAAGGCCTTCGCCGATGGCTGCAGCAGCATCAGCAGCTCTTCTACAATCTTTCTTGATAGCGATAGCTGCACCTACTGTGTAAGCCCAGCAAGCATTTTCAAAACAGATTGGTTGGATACCTTTGACTTGATCGTAAACGTTAAGTCCAGCATCCTTTGTGATTTTCTCCGCCTCTTCAATAGAGTCGATACCATAACTATTTAAAACAGAATTAATCTGATCTATTCTTCTCTCATATGATTCAAATAATGCCATTATCGTCACCTCCTATTCCTTTCTTGGATCGATGATTTTAGCAGCATCATCTACACGGCCATACTGACCCTTAGCTTTGTCCCATGCTGTGTTTGCATCATCGCCTGCTTTAATGAAGTCTGTCATCTTTCCTAAGTTGACAAACTGGTAACCAATAATTTCATCATCTTCGTCTAGTGCAATGCCTGTTACATATCCTTCAGCCATCTCTAAGTAACGAGGACCTTTTTCCTTTGTAGCGTACATTGTACCAACTTGTGAACGAAGTCCCTTACCTAAGTCTTCAAGACCTGCGCCCACTACTAATCCGTCATCTGAGAATGCACTCTGTGTACGACCGTAAACGATCTGTAAGAATAACTCTCTCATAGCTGTATTGATAGCATCACATACAAGGTCTGTATTTAATGCTTCAAGAATTGTCTTGCCCTGCAAAATCTCTGCAGCCATAGCAGCTGAGTGAGTCATACCAGAACATCCGATAGTCTCAATCAAAGCTTCCTCAATAACGCCTTCTTTTACATTAAGTGTTAGCTTACATGCGCCCTGCTGAGGTGCACACCAACCCACACCATGTGTAAAACCTGAAATGTCTTTTACTTCTTTAGCGTGAACCCATTTACCCTCTTCAGGAATAGGTGCTGGTTCATGCTTTGCACCCTTAGCTACTGGGCACATCATTTCAACTTCTTTTGAATAAATCATGAAATACTCCTTTATAATTTAGTTTATATTGAACACAAAATATTTATGCTCACATCAAAAATATTATCTCATAAAATGGCGTTGTTTTCCATAGTTTTTTAAGCCAAAATCGACTGTTTTTCATAAAAATAGAGCAAGACTTTCTCGTCTTGCTCTTATTACTAACTTTTACTTATTTTGCTGTAATATATCCTTCTGCAACTAGCATTTCAGCTGAGATAACTCCACCACCTGCAGCACCTCTTAATGTGTTATGAGATAGTCCGACAAACTTGTAATCAAACATGATGTCTTCACGTAATCTGCCAACCGAGATTCCCATACCATTCTCATAATCAACATCCAATGCAACCTGCGGTCTATCATCTTCTTCTAAATACTGGATAAACTGCTTTGGTGCACTTGGAAGTTCCAATTCTTGTGGCTTACCACTGAAATCTTTAAGAGCTTGAATCAACTCCTCCTTCGAAGGCTTTGTAGCAAAGTTCACAAACACTGCAGCTGTGTGTCCATCTAAAACTGGAACTCTAATACACTGTGAAGTGATTGTCATACAGTCACTCTTCTTGATAACTCCATCTTCTACTTTACCCCAAAGTTTAAGTGGCTCTTGCTCTGATTTTTCTTCTTCGCCGCCGATAAATGGAATAATATTTCCAACCATCTCTGGCCACTCGTTAAATGTTTTACCTGCACCTGAAATAGCCTGGTATGTTGTAACTACAACTTCCTTTGGCTCAAACTTCTTCCATGCAGTAAGAACCGGTGTATAACTTTGAATAGAACAGTTAGGTTTTACAGCAACAAAACCTCTTTTTGTTCCAAGTCTTTCTTTTTGATATTTGATTACTTCATAGTGCTCTGGATTGATTTCTGGAACAACCATTGGAACATCGTCAGTCCATCTATGCGCACTGTTATTTGAAACAACCGGGCACTCTGCCTTTGCATACTCATCCTCTAACGCTCTAATAGCCTCTTTGTCCATGTCGACCGCACTAAAGATAAAATCAACTTGATCTGCAACAGTCTGAACCTCACTTGCATCATAAACAATCATATCTTTAACACTATCAGGCATAGGTGTAGACATTTTCCATCTGCCAGATACTGCTTCTTCATATTTCTTGCCGGCTGAACGAGGACTTGCTGCTAAACAAACAAGTTCAAACCAAGGATGGTTTTCTAGCAAAGTAATAAATCTTTGACCAACCATTCCTGTTGCGCCCACTATTCCAACTTTTAGTTTCTTATCTAAATTAAACATATATACCTTCTCTTCTTATGTATTTTAATAAAAGTCTGACCAACCTTCTTCGTCGTTCATTGCACCTACGTGCTCTCCATCATCTTTCTTGTCATCTTTCTTGTCATCTTTTTTGTCGTTTTTCTTATTCTCGTTTGTAGCTTTTTTAGTTTTGTCTTTATAAGTCTTGTCTTTTATAATCTTGCCCTTCTTATTCTTAACGACAATATGAATAGTACCGTTCTTTTTAACGGTTCTTGTAACTTTATTACCCTGTGAATCTGTATATGAAATAACTGTATTTCCTTTGGCATCAGTTGTCTTTTGAGTAGGTGAGATAGTTTCAAATTCATCATTAACAACGTTAAATCCATTTATATTTCCAGTTACATTATCTGTTGGAACATTGTTTGGATTTAGTTTAGTTTCTTTTGAACTGTCTCCACATCCACATCCGCCTAGGACAACAGCCATAGCTGCAACTGCCACAATTGTGATTGCTAACAATAATACTCTGTTTTTCATTTCTTCGTCCTCCTATTTCTTCTTATCTTTTTTAGTTTGCTTCTTTGACGTAGTATGAACTGTTGTAGTTTGGACTTTCTTTTTGGTCTTAATGATCTTCACTTCTTTAACATCAGACCAGTCGCCTTCCACTATCTTCTTATTAACTGTACCATAACTCTTTGCTCTAACAAATAGTTTTTTTTGATTAACAAGTTTTGGCGATGTAATAGTGAATAAACTCTTTTTGTAATCACCTTGAATCAAAACTGCTTTGAATTTCTTATCAGTAGATACTTCTACTTTGTAGCCTTTTGCAATTTGAAGGCTACTCAACATAACCTTAAGCTTGTTAGACTCTATTTTTTTCTCGTAAGGAGCAACAACTTGAGCCGTATTTTTCAAATCATATTCTTTCACAGAATTTTTATACAAAGTTGAGCCAACATGAAGATCAAGTACCATCATAAAATAGCAAAATGACAAAACAATTATTATTCCAACTATTGATTTAGTTCTTTCTTTTTTTCTAAAAAGTGGAATATTGTATACATATTTAAAATCCGACAAAAAGATTAGCGGACTAAATAGCGCAATAAAAATAAAAATGTACTTGATAATAACTAAAATGACATCAACAAATTCAAATGAATGATGTAAACATTCATTAACAATACTTGCGACAAACATATATCCGGCTATTGCATAATACAAAACAGCAATAATCATTTTCCATGATTTGCCTGATCTAAATCCAAATACTTTTACTCTTCCTTCACTGTCTGTTAATTTGTTTCCCATATTTATCACCTTTATAAATTGATAGAGCTTCTGGCGCGACTTGAACGCGTGACCCCTTCATTACGAGTGAAGTGCTCTACCAACTGAGCTACAGAAGCTTATAAAGGGCATTCATATTTGAATGCCCTCTTATTTTTATTATTTGTTTGCTTTTGCTTCAGCTAATTCAGCCGCTTTACCAGATTTTCTAACGAAGAAAATTGATAGTAACAATGCTATTGCGTAAAGCACGATTGTGGCATAAAGCACATATTGATATCCAACAGCATTTCCTTCAGCCTGCTTTGTACCAGTGTGTGTAACAATCCATGATGCTAACTGGTTACCAGATAGACCCGCGAAAGCCCAAGCTGATAATGTAATACCGTGAATAGCACTGATGTTACCCATACCGTAGTGATCGTGAAGCAATGTTGGAACGTTACTAAATCCACCACCGTATCCTGCGTTAACAACAAAGATAAGTCCTAATACGATTGCGATTAGTAATACGTTACCTTCGCCGTTCTTGATACCGTTAGTTACGATAACTAATCCTGTAAATAAAATTGATAAACTAAAGATTAGTTTAAAAATAGTATTTCTGTCTTTCAAGTAATCAGCCCATGCAGAGAATCCAAGACGACCGCCTGCATTAAAGATAGCTGATATAGATGCGATGATACCTACAACACTTCCAAGTCCGATAATATTTACAATCATCTTCTCCTGAGAAATAATTGCAAGACCACATGTAATATTAATATAGAACATTAACCATATACCAATATAGTTTGTGATTGGTTTACTCTTAATTGTAGCCCAAACTCCTTCGCCTTTTGCTTTCTTTGTAGGCTCTACCCAACCATCTGGTTTCTTGAGTAGTAAGTGTCCCACAAACATCATTACGAAGTATACGCCACCTAAGATAAAGAACATCATGTAAACACCAACTAGGTATCCTTTGGCGTCTTTGCCGAAGGCGTGTAGTAATGACTGCATGATTGGACTAGCGATAGCTTTAGCTGCACCAAAACCTGCTACTGCAAGACCTGTTGCAAGACCTTTTTTGTCCTCGAACCAAAGCATCAAAGTTTTAACTGGTGATAAGTAACCTGTACCAAGACCAATACCCATAATCATACCGTAGCATACGTAGATACCGATAAGTGTTAGTGGGTTTCCGTGTCCAGCATCTGTACCACCATACCAAATAAAGAATCCAGTTCCTAACATACCAACTGTGAAGCAGATAGTTGCTATAAGTGAAGAAAGGTGTACATTCTTCTCAACGATACCGCCAAGGAACGCTGCTGACATTCCTAGGAAGAAAATAGCAAAACTGAATGCCCATTCTACCGCTGGTTTTGAAAAACCGATTCTGTCTGAAATCTCTTGACTAAATACTGACCAGCAATAAACTGTACCGATACTACAGTGTAGTAACAATGCAGGTATAGCTGCTCTTGTCCATTTGTTATTCATAGGTTAATGTCCTCCTGTTTTTTTCTAACCTTGTAAATTTTACTACTTTAAAGCGTAGTTTTCAAGTATTTCATTAACCGCTAAGTCGTATTTATAAAGGTTTTGAGTCTTTCTTATAAGCTTTCTTGCCTTATGTGTATCTTCAAAGTTTTCAGCTATATAAAACCAGAATTCTTTCATTTTATTAAGTAAGTGTTTATCTGATTTCATTATCTTTTTAAACTCTTTAAATAATTCTTCTTGATACTGTTTTATTTGATCTCTGCTTAATTTTTCTGCCCCTCTTATCTCATTTGCCAGATTAGGATTTGCGATTAAACCACGACCTATCATTATAGAATCTATGTTGTACTTATCTACTATTTTCTTATAGTCTTCTACTGTATTTATATCTCCGTTGTAGCAAAGATTGTTTTCTGAGTTTTGATACGCATATTCAAACGCATCCATATTTGGAGTTTCTTTGTACATCTGTACTCTTGTTCTTGGATGAATAATTAGCTCAGAAAATTTGTACTTATTATATATTTCAAGAATCTTTTCAAATTCTTCTGGTTCTTTAACACCTATTCTCGTTTTTACTGATAGATTTAAAGGTTTTTGAAGTCCGTCATTCCACTCGAAAATATTGTAGAAGAATTCGTCCATCCCTTCTAAATCCCTAAGGAAACCTGAACCTTTGTTTTTTGAAACTACTGTTCCTGATGGACAACCCATATTTATATTGATTTCGTCGGTGTAGCCCATCTCAATCAACTGCTTTGCACCCTTGATGAAATATTCATGCTTATTTGAAAGAATCTGTGGGATAAGGTTTAATCCATCCTCTTGATTTTCCGGTAAAATATCACGAATTTCCTTGCCCTTCATCTCTGGATTGTGGGTAGGCGAAATAAACGGCGCGTAGTATTTGTCGACACCGCCGAAGAACCTATAGTGAAGGTTTCTATATGTAAATCCTGTAATGCTCTCCAATGGAGCGAATAGTAAGTTCATAACCTCTCCTTAAACCTTATCTAGTATAGCAAATGAGTATTTGAAATACTACTAGTTAGGTGTTATACTTTTATCAATATTTTGAAAAGAGGTATAAAGTTATGAAATTATGGGGTGGACGCTTCACAAAAGAAACTGATGAATTAGTATTCAACTTTAATGAGTCTCTTTCTTTTGACAGAAAACTTTATAAACAAGATATCACTGGAAGTATTGCCCATGCGAAAATGCTTGGAAAGCAAGGAATTATTTCAGATGATGAAGCAAAAGAAATCGTCAAAGGTCTAGAAGGTATCCTTAAAGACCTTGATTCTGGTGCCTTAGAATTTGATAATTCAGAAGATATACATAGTTTTGTCGAGGCCACTTTGACAGAGCGTATTGGCGATGCAGGAAAGAAACTTCATACAGGACGTAGTCGAAACGATCAGGTTGCTTTAGATATGAAGATGTACACTAAAGAGGAAATGTTAGAGCTTAAGAGTTTAATTAAAACTCTACTTGCTTCTATCCTTAATGTTATGGAAGAAAACACTGACACTATTATGCCAGGCTTTACACATCTTCAAAAAGCACAGCCTATCACTTTAGCTCACCACTTTGGAGCTTACTTCGAAATGTTTAAGCGTGACTACTCACGTCTTAACTGTGCATTGATGCGTATTGATCAGTGCCCACTTGGTTCGGGTGCTTTGGCGGGGACGACTTACCCTTTGGACCGCGAGTTTGTTGCAAAGGAACTTGGTTTCAAAGAACCAACACTTAACAGTATGGACTCTGTTTCAGACCGCGATTACTTAATTGAATTTTTGAGCGATCTTTCAATTATCATGATGCACCTCTCTCGCTTCTGCGAAGAAATCTGCATTTGGAATTCAAATGAATATCGCTTTGTAAATATTGACGATTCATACAGTACTGGTTCAAGTATTATGCCACAAAAGAAAAACCCAGACATTGCTGAGTTGATTCGTGGTAAAACTGGACGTGTGTATGGTGCTTTGATGTCATTGCTCACAACTATGAAATCACTTCCACTTGCATACAATAAAGATATGCAGGAAGACAAAGAATTGGCATTTGATGCAATCGATACAGTTAAAGGTTGCGTCGTTCTATTCACTGGAATGATTGATACAATGACATTCAATAAGGACAATATGGAAAACAGCACTAAGATGGGATTCACTAATGCTACTGATGCAGCTGACTACTTGGTAAACAAAGGAGTTCCATTCCGCGATGCACATGGTATTGTTGGTGAGTTAGTTTTGTTCTGTGAGGAAAACAATAAATCACTTGATGATATGACATTAGATGAGTACAAAGCTATAAGCGATGTGTTCGAAGATGATATATTTGATGCTATTAGTTTGGAAACTTGTGTTAACAAGCGTCTAACACTTGGTGCACCAAGTCCTGAATCTATGGCAAAGGTAATTGAAAGCTATAAAGAGTTTTTGAAATAATAAAAAGATTAAAACAAAAAAAGACAAGGTGTAAACCTTGTCTTTTTTATTATTCTTTTTCATACACTTGATCATAATAAGCTCCATCTCTTATTATGCCATGTGTTTTTTCCCCTTCTTCGTCAGTCATCGAAACAAGTCCCGTACTATCATCAACGGTATAAGTTCCATGCTTCATTGTCTCAGAATTAAGACGTGAATCCATTTCACAATGAGATTCCCACTCTCTGCTATATGTACCATCAGCATTAAAAATTATTTCTATAGAAATCGTTGTTCTATATGGCGTTCCCTCCGCTGTATCAAAATAACTAACTCTTTGATTTGTAACTTTAGGTTCAGCATCTCCTGAGTAATCGTCAAAATAAAAATATTCTCCATCAGTTTTATATGTTGTTTTTGTACCATCTGAATCAAATTTACATATTACTTCATTTTTATCTTGATCCACTTTAAAGGTTCCCTTATCATCACCTTGTTCATCCCCATGAAAATCAAACGTTTTATCACTATCGTGGAACGTAAAACTTCCTCCGCCATCAATTAATTCAAATTTACCATCTAAAGTAATATTGCTTTGGCAACTCACCAAACACATGATAACAATAACAATGGCTACAACAGCGCAAGCTATTCCAGCAATTATTATTTTCGTCTTAGAATTAATTGATGTCCTTTTTGGTTCTGATTCTTGAACTTCAACATTGTTTTCAAAAGTCTGTGGTTCTGGCTCTTGCACTTCAACATTGTTTTCAAAAGTCTGTGGTTCTGGCTCTTGGATTGGAACTTTTGTTTCTTCCACAATTTCTTGCTTTGCACCACAATTTCCACAATAGACAGTTCCTTCTTCTAATTCAGACCCACAATTATAACAAAACTTATTAGCCATATTCGACCCTCCTAAATTCGTTTATGGATTGCATCCTTTGCAAGGACTGTAGCCTTGATTGATTAAAGTCTTTCTACTTCCTTTATATTTAATCTGATTATAACTCTTAATACGTTTCACATAATAGCAACTTGGATAATGGAACTTTTTGGTATTCTTGCTTAATATGTATGTTCCGCTCTTACCTTTTGTTACTTTCTTATTATAGTATTTTTTATTATAGGTTCTTTTTGTACTAGAACTGCTTGATATCTTTCCTTTGCCCTTACTTGTTCCAGTCTTGTAGTTGATCTTTATTCCTGGTTGAACATTGTAACAATAAACATTAAAACTACATGATCTGCCTTTGTCTTCGACAGAGTATGCTTCCATTTGCACTCCGCTGGCTACTAGATTATTTCCTTTGTAGATCGGACGAACTCTATACATTACATGTTTGTTTAAGTATTTAACACAGTTTGCAACTTCATCCTCGAAAGGAAGCATTCCATCGACATTCATATATCTTGTTCCAGTGATTAAGTTCTTAGCATTTGCATTTTGACCAGTTAGCTGATGGCCAATCAAATGACATCTGTTATATAGATATCTTCCAGCTACAGTTGAGTACATATATGTATGCCATCCAGATGGATAAACTGAACTGATAGATGTTCTCTTACTCTTTGGCATTATATCTTTTCCAATAGACGCTATCGCAACACCACATCTTCCAAGACTATCTAACTTACTAAACTTTTGATATGACTTTCTTTTAATCTCTTTTTGGGTAAATGTTGGTTTGTTTCCATTCACTCTAACGTAAGGTGCTTTTACAACCTTATACTTTGGAATATTTTTAAGTTTAAGCTTCTTCGATTTGTATTTAACTTTTACTTTAGGTTTTTGCTTTGTAGGAGCTTGTGTTGATTGGGCTGTAGTCACTTTTGCACTTTCAGTTTCCTCTAGTACCGAAGTATCAACTGTCGACACTTCAGCTTCGCAAGTCGCACTAACAACTACGGTATTCTCAACTGTAGTTTCATCTGTTACCTTATCATTATCCATAAAAGAACAAGCGGACAAACACATTGCAACGAATGCTACTATTCCAATTATTAGACTTTTTTTGCTCATATTTTACTCCCGTTCAAAAACTACATTCATTATACAATAAAAGAGCTGTCATATGACAGCCCTTTATCATTAAATCATTATAATTATTTAATCACTCTAACCTTTAGTACTCCATCAATAGCTTTAACTGCATCAATAGCGGCATCGTCGAATGAGTCTGCGTCGATTATTGCATAGCCGTAATCTCCTCTTGTTCCACATTCAACATCATCACTACCTGCAGCAGCCTTGATGTCTTCTACGATGTCTCCTTTGAAAGCAACAGCAATTCTTGCGCCAGTTGCTTCACCCTTAACAACCTTAGGGAAGTTAACTGAGTTAACGATGTTTCCGTTTTCTACATAATCCATAATCTGTTTAACTGCCATGATTGCACAGTTGTCTTCAGATTCTGCAGTAGATGCTCCAAGGTGTGGGAAAGCAATAACGCCTTCTGTGTTTGCACTCTTGTAGTTAGGGAAGTCAGTAACATATTTCTTAACCTTACCGGATGCTAGAGCTTCAGCCATATCATCATCTGCAACAAGAAGATCTCTTGCGTAGTTAAGAATTACTACTCCGTCTTTCATCTTAGCAATTGTATCTTTGTTAATCATTTCTTTTGTGTCATCTAGTAGTGGCACGTGAACTGAAATGAAATCAGATACTGCGTAAACATCGTCATTTGTTTCAACAATCTTTACTTTATCATCAAGCATTGCCTTTCCTTCTTCTGTAAGGAATGGATCAACACCAACAACGTCCATACCAAGTGCTACAGCTGAGTTAGCAACTAATCTACCGATAGCACCAAGTCCAATGATACCAAGAGTTTTACCTAAGATTTCGCCGCCGGCGAATTGTTTCTTAGCCTTCTCCATTGACTTGTTGATATTCTCATCTGAGTTGTTTTCTTTAACCCAAGTGTTACCACCGATAATATCTCTGCATGCTAGAAGCATTCCGCAAAGAACTAATTCCTTAACGCCGTTAGCGTTTGCGCCAGGTGTGTTGAATACAACGATTCCCTTGTCAGCACATTTGTCTAGAGGGATGTTGTTTACACCAGCACCAGCTCTTGCAACCGCAACTAAACTTTCTGGTAAATCCAAATCGTGCATAGCTGCACTTCTTACTAATGCTACTTCTGCCTCATCAAAGTTGTCTGTAGCTTCATAATTATCTGTAAAGTTTCCTAATCCAAGAGGTGAAATAGGATTTAAGCAATTATATTTAATCATTATTTGTTCTCCTCCTCAAACTTCTTCATAAACTCTACTAACGCCTCAACACCTTCGATTGGCATAGCATTGTAGATACTAGCTCTCATTCCGCCAACAGTTCTGTGACCTTTTAGGTTTTCGAAACCAGCTGCCTTTGCCTCTTTTACAAACTTAGCATCTAGTTCTTCGTCGCCTGTCACGAAAGGAACGTTCATAAGAGATCTATCTTCTGGTACTACTGTACCTTTGAACATCTCGCTTTGATCTAAGAAATCGTAAAGGATCTTAGCTTTCTTCTCGTTTCTTTCTTTCATAGCCTCTAAGCCACCCATCTTCTTAAGCCACTTGAAGACTTTACCACACATGTAAATTGTATAACATGGAGGTGTGTTATAAAGTGAACCAGCATCTGCCTGTGTTTTGTATGCAAGCATTGTTGGAACGCTTTTGTCAACTTCCTCAGGAATCAAATCTTCTCTGATGATTACGATTGCCATACCAGCTGGTCCGATGTTCTTCTGAACACCACCGTAGATGATGCCGTACTTTTCAACATCAACTGGCTCTGACAAGAAACATGATGAAACGTCAGATACTAGGATATGACCCTTTGTGTTTGGAAGTGTTTTGTACTTTGTTCCGTAAATTGTATTGTTTTCACAGATGTATACATAATCAGCATCTTCTGGAATATCCAAATCACTGCAATCTGGAATATAAGAAAATGTCTTATCTTCTGATGATGCAACTCTTACTACATCAATATACTTCTCTGCTTCTGCGGCAGCTTTCTTAGCCCACTGACCAGTTACGATATATGCAGCTTTTCCGTTCTTCTTTAAGTTCATTGGAATAGCTGAAAACTGTGTGGATGCACCACCCTGTAAGAATAATACTTTGTAGTTGTCTGGGATGTTCATTAGTTCTCTTAAATCTGCTTCCGCATCATCAATTATCTGCTGGAATGCAGGAGATCTATGACTCATCTCCATAACGCTCATACCAGTTCCCTGGTAATCAAGCATCTCGCTTGCTGCTTCTTCTAATACCTCTTCCGGTAACACTGCCGGACCTGCTGAAAAATTGTATACTCTGCTCATTTTATAATTCCTCCAATTTTTTTATTTCTTAAGCATCTAAATCGTCTGCGTCGAATACATCCATGATAGGTTTTCCTGCTGGTACCATTGGGAATACCTTGTCATCTTTGTGGATGTCGCATTCTAGTACGCATGGAATGTTAAGTTCAATTGCTTCTTTGATAGCATCTCTGAATTCATCGATAGTTGTAATCTTGTAAGCCTTAGCACCAAGTCCCTCTGCAACCTTAACGAAATCTACTTCGTCATCAAGTACTGTTGCTGAGTATCTTTCGCCGTAGAACAATGTCTGCCACTGACGAACCATACCAAGAACGTGGTTGTTAATAACTACCTGAATGATTGGGATGTTGTATCTTGTTGCTGTAGCGATTTCGTTCATGTTCATTCTGAAACATCCATCTCCCGCAATATTGATACATGTCTTATCCTTGTTGCCCATCTTTGCTCCGATACAAGCGCCAACACCGTAACCCATTGTTCCTAGACCACCTGAAGTGATAAGCTGTCTAGATTTTTTGTAGTTGTAGTATTGAGCTGCCCACATCTGATGCTGACCTACGTCTGTTGTGATGATTGCATCACCCTTAGTTTCTTCATAGATAGCGTCAATAATTGATGGACCAGTTAAAGCGCCTCTGTCTACTGGCAATGGATATTTAGCTTTGTAATCATCAATCTCCTTAATCCAGTCAGAGTTGTCTTGCTTTTTAACTGCTTTATTTAGGCGAGTCATAACTTCTTTAACATCGCCAATAATGCTTGCGTCAGCCTTTACATTCTTATTGATTTCTGATGGATCAATATCAATGTGAACTATCGCTGCATTCTGTGCAAATTTCTTTGGATTACCAGTTACACGATCTGAGAATCTAGCACCGATAACGATAAGTAAGTCACTATCACTAACTCCATAGTTTGAAGTCTTTGTTCCGTGCATACCAATCATACCAGTGTAAAGATCATTCTTTCCATCGATAACACCTTTACCCATCAAAGTGTCACAAACTGGTGCATTTATCTTCTCAACAAATTCTCTTACTTCTTTGTCGGCCTCAGATATAGTAGCTCCACCACCAACTATAACGAATGGCTTTTTAGAAGCTTCGATCATATTGCAAACTGTTTCGATGTCTTCTTCGTCGATTGTGTCTGAAACGCGCTCGATTGGAGCTGGCTTCTTATTCTCAAACTCAATCTTGTTTGCTGTAACGTCCTTTGTAATATCTACAAGTACAGGACCAGGTCTACCAGACTGAGCAATTCTGAACGCATCGCGAATTGTGTCAGCTAGATCTTCTATTTCTTTTACAATATAGTTGTGCTTTGTGATAGGCATTGTCACACCTACAATATCGATCTCCTGGAAAGAATCCTTACCAAGACCAGACTTAGCAACGTTCGCAGTGATTGCAACTAATGGAACCGAATCCATGTAAGCTGTCGCAATACCTGTAACTAAGTTTGTAGCACCAGGGCCTGATGTTGCAAAACAAACACCAACCTTACCTGTGCTTCTTGCATAACCGTCTGCAGCATGTGCAGCACCTTGCTCATGCGAAACAAGATAGTGGTTAATCTTATCTTCTTTGTAGATGGCATCATAAATATTTAGGATAGTTCCTCCTGGATATCCAAATACTGTATCAACGCCTTGTTCTTTTAAACATTCAACTACTATTTCTGAACCATTAAGTAACATATTATCACTCCTTTATTCCTTCTTAGTGCTTAGTCGTTAATCTCTAGGATAGCTCCCTTAGCACCACTTGTAACCATCTTTCTGTATCTGTCTAAATAACCTGTTGTAACGTTAGGCTCCTTAGGTGTCCAATTCTTGCGACGCTCCTCTAGAACGTCATCTTCGACGGCTACGTCTAATGTGTATTCAGGAATATTGATTTTTATAATGTCGCCTTCCTCTACCAATGCGATAGGTCCACCTACTGCAGCTTCAGGAGAAATATGTCCGATGGACGCTCCTCTTGATGCTCCTGAGAATCTACCGTCTGTGATTAGAGCAACTGTATCGTCTAAGCCCATTCCAGCAATGGCTGAAGTAGGATTTAGCATCTCTCTCATACCAGGGCCACCCTTTGGTCCCTCGTATCTGATAACAACAACATCACCAGGATTGATCTTGCCACCCTTGATAGCAGCAATTGCATCTTCCTCTGAGTCAAAGACTCTGGCTGGTCCTTCGTGTACAAGCATCTCTTCCTTAACAGCTGAGCGCTTAACAACTGAACCATCTGGTGCCAAGTTACCTTTAAGAACTGCAAGTCCACCTGTCTTTGTATATGGGTTGTCAGTTGGTCTGATAACTTCTGGATTCTTGTTAACTGAATCTTTGACGTTCTCGCCAACAGTCTTTCCAGTAACTGTCATACAATCTGTATTTAATAGTCCGATGTCAGCAAGTTCTTTCATAACTGCCCATACACCGCCTGCTTCGTTTAGGTCTTCCATATATGTAGGACCCGCTGGAGCTAGGTGACAAAGGTTTGGAGTCTTCTCACTGATTTCGTTTGCGAAACCGATGTCGAAGTCAAAACCAATCTCGTGTGCGATAGCTGGTAGATGAAGCATACTGTTAGTTGAACAGCCAAGTGCCATATCTACAGTTAAAGCATTTAGGATTGCATCCTTAGTCATGATGTCTCTTGGTTTAATATCTTTTTCTAGCAAGTCCATAACAGCCATACCTGCATGCTTTGCTAGTTTAATTCTCTCTGAGTAAACTGCTGGAATAGTTCCGTTACCTTTAAGTCCCATTCCAAGAGCCTCTGTTAAACAGTTCATTGAGTTAGCTGTGTACATTCCTGAACATGATCCACATGTAGGACAAACCTTTTCAACAAACTCCTTAACCTGCTCATCATTAAGTTTTCCTGCAGCATGAGCACCCACAGCCTCAAACATTGATGAAAGGCTACGCTTCTGTCCGTTTACATGACCTGCCATCATAGGGCCTCCCGAAACGAATACCGTAGGAACATTAACTCTAGCAGCTGCCATCAAAAGTCCTGGAACATTCTTGTCACAGTTTGGAATCATAACTAGCGCATCAAACTGATGAGCCAATGCCATACACTCTGTAGAGTCAGCAATCAAATCTCTAGTAACGAGTGAGTACTTCATTCCAATGTGTCCCATAGCAATTCCGTCGCACACTGCGATAGCTGGGAACTCAATTGGTGTTCCGCCTGCCATAGCAACGCCCATCTTTACGGCTTCTGCTATTTTATCTAAATTCATGTGGCCTGGTACTATCTCATTGTATGAGCATACGATACCAACCAATGGTTTTTTCAATTCTTCCTCTGTGAGACCAAGTGCGTTAAACAATGATCTCTGAGGTGCTGTCTGCATACCTTGTTTTACTGCATCACTTTTCATTTTTGGTCCCTCCTTATATTCTACTTACAATCTCATCACCCATCTGCTTACAACCAACAAGTGTCATACCGTCTGAGTAAATATCAATTGTTCTAATATCATCTTCTAATACTTTTTCTACAGCTTTCTCAACTGCGTCTGCTTCTTCGTCCAAGTCGAAGGAATATCTAAGCATCATAGCCGCACTTAAAATTGTTGCAATTGGATTTGCTTTATCATCTCCAGCAATATCAGGTGCTGCTCCGTGACTTGGCTCATATAGTCCAAACTTGTCCTCTCTTAGCGACGCCGATGAAAGCATTCCGATTGAACCTGTAATCATACTAGCTTCGTCCGAAAGAATGTCTCCAAACATATTCTCTGTTACGACTACGTCAAACTGTGCAGGATCTTTTACCAACTGCATAGCCGCGTTATCAACTAGCATATGTTCTAGCTCAACCTCTGGATAATCCTTAGCCACTTCATTCACGATCTTATCCCAAAGTCTTGATGAATCTAGCACGTTTGATTTATCCACGCTAATCACTTTTTTATTTCTCTTCATTGCAATCTCGAAAGCCTTAATTGCAATTCGTCTAATCTCATTTTCGTTGTAGACTAGTGTATCCTTAGCCGTCATAACGCCATCAACTTCTTTAGTCTCGCGTTCGCCAAAGTATAAACCACCAGTTAACTCGCGAACAATAATCATATCAAAGCCCTTATCAGCAACTGATTCCTTTAGTGGACATGCGCCTTTAAGTTCTTTGTAGAGGTACGCTGGACGAAGGTTAGCAAATAGTCCAAGTCCTTTTCTAATAGCAAGTAATCCTGCCTCAGGTCTAAGGTTTGGAGCTAAATCATACCAGCTGTCCTTACCCACGATTCCGCCTACAGCTCCAAGCAATACTGCATCATTTTCCTTCGCTGTAGCCAATGCCTCGTCAGTCAAAGGCACACCATGTTTATCTATAGAAACGCCACCCATATCAACTTCAGTGTAATTAAAAGTATGGCCGAACTTTTCGCCCACTTTATCTAGCACTTTAGTGGCTTCTTTTATGATTTCTGGACCAATTCCATCACCTGGAATTGTAGCAATATTAAAGTTCATAATATCCTTCTTTCTTTACGCGTTTCTTCTTTATAAAAAGTTACGCATTATCTTTAAAATTATACCATAAATAAGGTCAATTTCAATGACTAGATTTGCCTTTTTATAACAAAAAAGCAGCCATCAGATCTCATCTGATAGCTGCGAATTTGAAACGTTTTTGACTTATTCTTCGGTTGGTTTTTCTACGTCTACGATAGCTGTTTTCTGCATTGGGATTCGGCAGTTCTTGTTACCACCAAATTCTACGATTACTGTGTCATCCTGAACGTCAATAATCATTCCGTAGAATCCACTCGAAGTAAGCACGCTATCGCCAACTTCAATATTACCGAGTAAGTCTTTTTGCTTCTTTTCGTTCTTCTTCTGAGGTCTGATTAACAAAAAGTACATTGCTCCGACAATGACGACGACGTACAAAATGATCATCCACATATTTCCACCTAAAGCGCCTTTTGCTGCTAATAACATATGTAAAAATCCTCCTAGGTTTTTCTAAAATTAATTATTAATATAATAAAGTATTTGCTAGATATTTTCAAGGACTTTCTAGTCTTCCCCATTTGCTTCAAATCCAGCCAACTTGTTTTTCTTATACTCTTGGAATGTATTATTTGCTATTGCTTCTCTGATTTCTTCCATCATTTTATTGTAGAAATACAAGTTGTGAAGCACACAAAGTCTCATTCCAAGCATCTCTTTAGCCTTAATAAGATGTCTAATATATGCTCTAGAATAGTCTCTACAAGCTGGACATTGGCATCCTTCTTCTATTGGTCTATCATCAAGTTTAAACTTCTCATTCAAAAGGTTCATCTTTCCATGATTTGTGTAAACATGCGCATGACGACCATTTCTAGATGGATAAACACAGTCAAAGAAATCAACTCCTCGTTCCACTGCCTCTAGAATATTTGCTGGAGTTCCAACTCCCATCAAATAAATAGGTCTATCACTTGGAAGATGTGGCTCAACAGCCTCAATGATTCTGTACATCTCATCATGAGTTTCGCCAACAGCAAGTCCACCAATCGCATAACCCGGTAAATCAAGATCAGCTATTTGCTTAGCATGTTCAACTCGAATATCATCATAAACTCCACCTTGGTTAATACCAAACAAAAGTTGTTCTTTATTAATTGTGTCATCTAGAGAGTTTAGTCTAGCCATCTCTTTTTTACATCTCTCGAGCCATCTAGTTGTTCTATTAACAGACTCGCGAATATAAGACTTCTCCGCCACACTTGATGGGCACTCGTCAAAGGCCATGGCTATGGTAGATGCAAGGTTCGATTGAATCTGCATACTCTCCTCTGGTCCCATAAAGATTTTTCGACCATCTACGTGAGAATGAAAATGCACACCCTCTTCTTTTATTTTACGAAGCTCCGCCAAAGAGAACACCTGAAATCCACCAGAATCAGTAAGAATAGGTCTATCCCAGTTCATAAACTTGTGTAGTCCGCCAAGTTCTTTGACGACCTCGTCTCCTGGGCGCACATGCAAATGGTATGTGTTAGACAACTGAACCTGACAGCCAATTTCCTTTAAATCAACAGTAGAAACAGCCCCCTTAATAGCGGCGGCTGTTCCCACGTTCATGAACACTGGAGTTTGAATCACTCCGTGAACTGTATGAAATTCTCCTCTTTTGGCATTGCCATCTTTATTTAATATCTTAAACATAGCAATGATTATAACATTATTTATAAATTAGTTAAACAATTAATCCCAATCCTGGTATGCACTTCCAGTCCCTTTTAGTAAATCAAAACCACCATAAGTATCACCAAATCCAGGTCCATTATAAGCAATAAAATAGTCTTCACCATTTCCATCACTAATGTAAGATTCGGAATAGTTTACGCCATCACTACCTGCGTAATAAATCTTGTTATCTTCTTCTTTAGTAGTTCTAATTTCAAATTTAATATATACCGAACCATTTGTTGGTATTTCAACACTCTTATTTCGTGCATCAATCCAGATTTTATTATCTTTACTATATTCTAAAATATTCATATCATATATGAACGAACCAACTTTTCCATCTGAATTATAATATGTCTTGCCTTTTAAAAATGTTCTTCCATTATACTTTTGTCCATTGGAAAATTTTATTATTGCTTCCATACTCTTTCCTGTATAAACTCCAGCTTTAGTAATACTCTCCACTTTATATTTTCCTTTAAATTTAACTGCTGAAATCTCACATTTGTCTGAGTATATTGAAGCATATTTCTTTTTACCCTTCTTTAGGAATGACTTCACTTTATAATAATATGTTTTTCCTGGTTTTACTGTTTTATCACAATATTCATCAGTCAATCCTTTTGGATATTTTGCTGTTCTAATCTTTTTGTACTTTTTAGCTCCTGCTACTTTTCTATATAATTTATATTTCATTTTCCCTGATGTATACCCTTCCCCAGGTGAAATATAAAGATAAATTTTATGAGGAGTGTTAACATGGTCTTAGCCATAACCTGCATTAGAAACAACAGGTTGAGCCAATCCTTTAACAGCCATATCGCAATTTTCCATCCAAGATGTTGCAATTACTTTTCCTTTTTTGTTTACGACATCGACAAAGTATGAATAGTATCTTCCTTTTTTTGTCTTCTTATCAAGAAATGATCTCTTCTTTGTAGTTTTATACTTCTTAAAATCAGATCTTGTAGGATATACTTCATCGTCTAAGAAATCATTTTTTCGAACTAATCTATAAATTCTAAACTTTTTAGCACCTTTCTTCTTTTTCCATGTAACCTTAATTCCATTTAGCTTTGAATATGTATAATGATTAAACACACCAGCTTCCACTTTCTTTGGAAGGATTGTAATAGATGTTACCACCAAAGCCAATACCATTAAACTTGTGAGTAATTTCTTCATTGTTATGTCCTCCGTTCTTTTAATGTACTTTTATCTTATGTTACGAACATTAGAATAGTATTAGAATTATTATCCTGTCTATCTAATATGTAATTATAGTACACTTAAAACATTAAAACATAATTAGAACGATAGATTTGCTATAAATTCTTTATGTTGCTATAATTTTATAAGATATTTTTAATATAAATATGGAGGTCTTTATGGCTGGTTCAACATTTGGAAAAATATTTAAAATAACAACATGGGGTGAATCTCATGGAAAGGCTTTAGGTGTGGTGATAGATGGTTGCCCTGCCGGTTTAGAGTTGTCTGAAAAAGACATTCAACCGCTCCTTGACCGTAGAAAACCTGGTCAATCTGAGGTTACTACTCAGAGAAATGAATCTGATGAAGTTGAGATATTATCAGGCGTATTCGAGGGCAAAACTACTGGCACTCCTATTTCAATGATTATTAAAAACGAAGATCATAACTCAAATGCTTATGATGAGTTAAAAGATGTATATAGACCAGGACACGCGGACTTAACATACGATGCCAAATATGGTTTTAGAGATCACAGAGGTGGCGGACGCTCTTCTGGTCGAGAAACTGTAGCGCGTGTTTGTGCTGGTGCGGTTGCGTCAAAGATATTGGCACAGTTAAACATTAAAGTTAATGCTTTTACAAAATCAATTGGTTCAGTTGTTATTCCTGAAGGTGAAATTGATTTTTCAGTTCAAAATATTGTAAATATGCCTAATAGTGAATACGCTGAAAAAGCTATTGAGTTAATAAATGAAAAACGTTCAGAGAAAGATTCTGTGGGAGGAACTATTGAATGTATAGTAGATGGTTGTCCTGCAGGTTTAGGTGAACCAGTATTTGATAAGCTTGATGCTAATCTTACAAAAGCAGTTATGAGTATCGGTTCTATTAAAGGTGTTGAGATTGGTTCAGGATTTGACGCTTCTACTTCTACTGGTAGTTTAAATAACCAAGAAGGTGCCGGTGGAATATTAGGCGGAATAAGTAACGGAAAGCAAATTAAGCTTACTGCAGCCGTTAAACCAACTCCATCTATCGCCCAAGAACAACAAACAACCGACAAAGACGGCAACGAAGTCTCAATAGAGATTCATGGCCGCCATGACCCAGTAATAGTTCCACGCGCATGCGTAGTAGTCGAGTCAATGGTTGCCATCACACTGGTCGACGCTTTACTTGAAAACATGGCTTCAAGAATTGACGGAATAATTGATTTTTATAAATAAGTATTAGAAGGCACTTTGAAACAATCTGCAGAAGCGGTTGATTTGATTAATCAATGTGAAAAAAATATTAGGGACAAAAATTGTTTTACAGGAACAATTTTTGAAGCGAACAAAAAGGAGTTTTCATAAAGAAAACTCCTTTTTTTGAGCTGATGCCCTAAATATTTTTTGAACAGTGATTACTAACAAATCACCGTTTCGAAGCCGTTTCAAAGTGCTTAATAATAATTATTTATAAATAGGATATTTATCCGTCAATTCTTTAACCATGGCTTTTACTTTTTCAGTATTGCCCTCAGCATCTTCTGCAATCAAATTCATACACTCAGCAATTACATCCATATCCTCAGGCTGAAGACCTCTAGTTGTAACAGATGGTGTACCAATTCTTACACCTGATGTAGTACCTGGCTTTTCAGGATCGTTTGGAATTGAGTTCTTGTTACATGTGATGTTTGCCTTATCTAGTGCTATCTCAAATTCCTTACCTGTGATACCTTTACTTCTAAGATCAACAAGCATTAAGTGGTTATCTGTACCACCTGATACTAAATCAAATCCTCTATCCATTAAACCTTTTGCAAGAGCCTGTGCGTTTGCTGCTACAGTTTCTGCATAAGTCTTAAAGTCCTCTGATAGTGCTTCCTTGAAGCATACTGCCTTTGAAGCAATCACATGCATTAGTGGTCCACCTTGGATTCCAGGGAACACTGCTTTGTTTAGCTTGTGCTCTAGAGCGAACTCTTCACTTGAAAGAATTAATCCACCACGTGGTCCTCTTAGTGTCTTATGAGTAGTTGTTGTAGTAACGTGAGCATATGGGATTGGGCTTTCGTGTGCACCACCAGCCACAAGACCAGCGATATGAGCCATATCAACCATTAGGAATGCTCCTACTTCATCTGCAATCTCTCTGAACTTCTTGAAATCTATTTTTCTTGGATAAGCACTAGCGCCTGCAACAATAAGTTTTGGCTGGCATTCTTTTGCTATTCTTAGAACTTCATCATAGTCGATAAATCCTTCGTCGTTTACGCCGTATGGAACGATGTCAAAGTATGTACCTGACATATTAACCGGTGAACCGTGTGTTAAGTGACCACCTGCATCAAGGCTCATACCCATAACTGTATCGCCAGGTTTTACTAGTGCGAAGAATACTGCCATGTTTGCCTGTGCACCAGAATGTGGCTGAACATTTGCGTATGTACAACCAAACAACTTTTTAGCACGCTCTCTAGCGATATCTTCTACCACGTCCACGTATTCGCATCCGCCGTAATATCTCTTTCTAGGATATCCTTCAGCATATTTATTTGTAAGTGGGCTGCCCATTGCTGACATAACAGCCTTAGTTACAATATTCTCAGAAGCGATTAACTCAAGATGAGATTCCTGTCTGTCAGTCTCATTTTGAATCTGCTCTGCAACTTCTGGATCAAAATTCTTTACTTCGTCAAAACTAAACATTTTATTCTCTCCTTTGTCTTAAAACATCTTTTATTACTTTATCATATCGGGGCCAAAAATTAAATAAAAAATTTACTAAATTTGTGTCGTATTGTATGCGATACTTCGTCGAAAATGGAATGTCTGACAGTCCGATTTATTGGTCACTAGAGTGTATAAAATAGATACTATACAAATGAATAGGAGGTGAAGTATGAAAGACGATTATTCTATGAGTTTTCTAGAATTTAATCAATTTGGCGATCGACTTGCCGAGCTGCGAATTGAATACGGCATTTCTGCTAGGGATTTAAGTCTTAGCATTGGGCAAAACGAACATTATATTAACCAAATCGAAAATCACTATTTTTACCCTTCAATGCAAGCATTCATTTATATTTGTGAGTATTTAAACATTACACCTTGTCATTTTTTCAACATTGAAATCAATAGCCCATATGAAATAGACATTATAATTCAACAGATTTCGGAGATGTCGCCAGATAGTCGCAAACTAATTAAATTACTCTCGCTTTGTCTAGAATAAAAAAAGTTGATGCCGAAGCACCAACTTTATAATCTATTCTTCAGTTTCTACTATTTTAAGTGATAGTTCATCTAACTGTTTTTCATCTACAGTTCCTGGAGCCTCACTCATCAAGCAAACTGCATCTTTATTCTTAGGAAATGCTATCACTTCTCTTATGTTGTCTTCATTTGCCATATGCATTACCAATCTGTCTAGTCCGTACGCAAGTCCAGCATGTGGTGGAACTCCATACTTGAATGCATCAATCAAGAAACCAAACTGTTCATGTGCCTGCTCATCAGTAAATCCGATTGCACGAAGCATCTTTTCTTGAACATCAGTCTGGTGAATTCTGACACTACCTCCACCAATCTCTGAACCGTTAAGAACGATATCATACGCTTCTGCGTGAACCTTTCCTGGATCAGATTCAATATACTGAATATCCTCTTCCTTAGGCATTGTAAATGGATGATGCATTGCGATAAATCTCTCTTCCTCGTCTGACCACTCAAACTGTGGGAAGTCAACAACCCATAAGAAGTTGTATTTTGATTCATCAATCAACTCTAGTTCTTTTCCTAGTTCAAGTCTCAAAGCACCTAGCACATTCCAAACAATCTTATTCGTGTCCGCTGCAAAGAGCAATAAATCTCCAGGTTCACCCTTCATTGCTGTAACTAGTGCTTCTAGTTCTTCTTCTGACATAAACTTAGCAAAAGTTGATTTGTAAGTACCATCTTCATTTATACATAGGTAAGCAAGTCCTTTTGCACCATTACCTTTGGCGCTCTCAACTAACTTATCAATTTTCTTACGTGACATTGCACCTTGGCCTTTTACGTTTAGTCCGCGAACTGAACAGCCATCAGTATCAGCTGGTCCTGCGAACACGCCAAAGCCACAGCCTTTAACAACATCTGTCACATCAGTTAATTCCATCTCAAAACGAGTGTCAGGTTTGTCTGTGCCAAATCTATCCATTGCTTCTTGCCAAGGCATTCTCTCAAATGGAATTTGAACGTCTACATCTAACACTTCTTTAAATAGAGCCTGAAGCATACGTTCATTTACTTCCATAACATCCTCAGCTTCCACAAACGACATTTCCATATCAATCTGTGTAAACTCAGGCTGTCTGTCAGCACGCAAGTCCTCATCTCTGTAACACTTTGCAATCTGAATGTATCTGTCGCATCCAGAGCACATCAAAAGCTGCTTGAATAACTGTGGACTCTGAGGCAATGCATAGAAATGACCAGGATGCACACGACTTGGTACAAGGTAATCTCTTGCTCCCTCCGGAGTACTCTTACAAAGTGTTGGTGTCTCTATCTCAAGGAAACCTTCATTCGCCATAAACGAACGCACAAATGTTGTTACATCTGAACGAAGCTTCAAGTTGTTTTGAAGGTTCTGTTTTCTCAAATCTAAATATCTATATTTTAGTCTCAACTCTTCTTTAGTGTTTGCACCTTCTTCCACTGGGAATGGAGGTGTTTCTGACTCTGAAAGAATACGGAGTTCTTTTGCAGTAATTTCAATATCACCAGTCTCCATATCTTCGTTGACAGCGCCATCACGTGCTCTAACTTCGCCACGCACAGCAATAACGAACTCACTTCTTAGAGTTCCTGCTTTTTCGAATATTTCGCCGTCGTTTTCGTCGAAGACGATTTGAACTAAGCCACTTCTGTCTCTAAGGTCGATAAAGATTAGAGAGCCAAGATTTCTTCTCTTCTGCACCCAACCCATAACAGTGACTTCTTCACCAATATTTTTGTTTGATACTTCTGTACATCTGTGACTTCTGTGAAGTCCCTTAATTGTTTCTGACATATTTACTCCTTATAAAACTCCTCAAAGTTTGTGTAGCCTTGCTCGGCTAACTGTTCTTTTTGGAATCGTTTGTTCTTGTTCATTCTAGCAACTAGTACTTGTTTGCCAGCTTCACGTTCTTTTGAAGCTTGCTCAATTATATCTGATAGTTGTTTACCATCAATTCCTTTTTCAATTAGGTAACATACCTTATCATCATTTTCTGGAATCTCGAAACCTTGTTCCATCATCAAAAGAATGATTCTCTCAAATCCAATAGAAAAACCACAAGCAGGAACATCATTTCCAGTAAACTGTCCAATCATCTTGTCATATCTTCCGCCGCCACCGCAGCTTCCGCCAAACTCAGGAATAGCAATCTCAAAAATTGTTCCTGTGTAGTATGACATTCCACGAACCAATGTTGGATCAAACACGATGTCGTAATTATCAGTCTTAGCATTCTTAACACTCTCGATAATCTCGTCCATCCACTGTTTAACGTCACCTGAAAAAGCATCACCTAACTTATCTGACAAATATGAAATAGGGTCTGACTCACCCTCGATCTCGCCAAACAATGATGTGTATTTCTCAACAGCGTCTGCGTCAAATCCGTCTTTAACCAAGACTTCCTTCACGCCATCAAGTCCAATTTTATCCATCTTATCAAGAGTTATAAATACTGAATCGAAATCCTCTGGTGAAAAACCAGAATACTCGGCCATTGCCTTTAGGATTCTTCTATCATTTATTCTTATTTCAAAATTCTTGAATCCAAGCTTTGTAATTGTGCTTGATGTGGCAAGAATCAATTCAATCTCTGCCAAGTTTGATGCATCACCCAAAATATCAATATCGCACTGCATAAACTGACGATATCTTCCACGCTGAGGGCGATCTGCTCTAAACACATTTCCCATCTGAAGTGCCTTGAAAGGTGTTGGCAAATCATTTGCGTTCTTTGAATAATAGCGCACCAAAGGAACAGTTAAATCATATCTAAGTCCACCGTCAACTAAGTCCATCTCTGTTTCAGCAGTCTCAAGATTTAACTTCTCGCCACGCTTCAATATTTTAAATATTAACTTCTCATTCTCTCCACCCTGCTTGTTTGTTAAGTTCTGAATGTTCTCAACTACAGGTGTTTCGATTTGTGAAAAACCATATGAAAGGTATGTCTCTTCAATTACGCGCTTAACGTAATTTCTAACTTTCATCTCGTCCGGCATTATGTCTTTCATGCCAGTCATTGGTTTCTTACTTAAAGCCATAACTTCTCTCCTTAATAAAATCTCTTTTCGTTATCTATAGTAGTCTGCTCGTTATGTCCTGCTAAAACTACTGTCTCTCCTGGAAGTACCAAAAGCTTATTTCTAATCGAATCGATTATTTCCCTCTCGCTTCCGCCAGGAAAGTCTGTTCTACCTCTACTCATACAGAACAATGTGTCACCTGAGAATAACACTCCTTCGTCTTCCACGTAGAAGCAACCGCTTCCTGGAGTATGTCCTGGCGTCAAAATAAACTTCATTTTGATTCCAGCAATCTCAAGTTCCTCACCATCGTGAACTGTAATGTCTGGTTTTACAATCATGCTCTCGCCGAAGAATACTGACAAGTTGTTATTGTAGTTTTGCATAAACTTCGACTCTTCCTCTGACACATAAACCTTAATGTCATATCTTTCTCTTAGTTCATCTACAGCTCCAATATGATCGAAGTGTCCATGTGTGAGAAGAATTGCTTTTGGCGTCATACCCATCTGCTCAACACATCTAGAAATCTTTAGTGCGCTTCCGCCCGGGTCGATTATAAAGCCTTCATCGTTCTCTTCATTTTTTACTAGGTAACAGTTAGTGTAAGCTTCACTAACTAATACGTTTTTTATTTCCATACTTTGTCCTTTTAAACTTTAGTGTTTAACACTTTATTCTTTAACAGTTTAAAGTTTAACTAGCAGTTCTCTCGATATCAATAATACTGTCAATCATTCTAATCTTAGAAATGATGTTGTTTAGTTCTTCAGTACTGTTGATCTGGAATGCCATTGTTATAGTAGCAATTTCATTTTTGCTAGTTCTACTGTTAATAGATAGTACGTCAATGTCGTTCTCTGTAAAGATTTTTGATAGATCAGACAAAATACCAACTCTGTTGTGAGCATAAATAACAATCTCTGTATTGTATTTGCCCTCGTGCTGACTTTGGTCTTCAGCCCAACTAGCTTCTATCAATCTATCTTTCTCAATCTCAGGAAGATTAATCATATTTACACAGTCAGTTCTATGAAGTGATACACCACGTCCTCGAGTAACGAAACCGATAATCTCATCACCAGGCACTGGTGTACAGCACTTAGAAAATCTAACCGCAACATCATCCATGCCTTCCACAACAACACCACTCTTTGAACTGCTTATCAAGCCCTGGCCTGTAGCATTTTTATCAATCATATCAACTACTTGTTGATCTGTGATTGGTTGGTCGTGGTCTTTCTTGTACTGGTCGAGAAGTCTGTTAACAATCTGACCTTCTTTAAGTCCACCGTGTCCTACAGTTGCAAGAACCGCATCCCATTCTTTGAAACCATATTTGCTGCGGACAATATCCATATACTCAGGTTTCATGATTTCGTCGTAGTCTATACTCTTAGCCTTACAGTAAGCTTTAATTAGGTTATTTCCGCGCTCAATGTTTTCTTCTTTATTCTGAGATCTGAACCACTGGTTGATCTTGTTTTTAGCTTGTGTACTCTTAACAATCTTTAGCCAATCACGACTTGGTCCACTCGAGTTATTTGAAGTGATGATTTCAATTCTGTCACCATTCTTAATCTCATAATCGATGTTAACCATCTCGCCGTTAACTTTCGCACCAATCATCTTGTTACCTACAGCAGAGTGAATGCTGTATGCAAAGTCAATTGGTGTTGAGCCGTTTGGCAAGTTCTTCAAGTCACCCTCTGGAGTGAAACAATAAACATTGCCTGAGAACATATTTAAGTCATCCTTCAAAAGATCTAGGAACTCTTGGTTGTCAGTCATGTCTCTCTGCCACTCAAGGATTTGACGAAGCCAACTAATCTTCTGCTCCTCATTATCATCGCCAGTGATATTTTCTTTATACTTCCAGTGTGCAGCGATACCATACTCAGCAGTTCTGTGCATCTCCGCTGTACGAATCTGGATTTCAAACGGCTGACCGTTTGGTGCAATCAATGAAGTGTGAAGTGATTGATACATGTTTTCCTTAGGCATAGCGATATAATCTTTAAATCTGCCAGGAACTGGCGTGAACTTCTCGTGTATAATACCAAGCGCACCATAACACTCCATAACGCTATCTACAATAATTCTTACTGCAAAGATATCGTAAATCTGATCAAGCGTTTTATGCTGGTTAACCATCTTCTTATAAATACTGAAGTAATGCTTAACACGACCATCAATAGTCGCCTTAATTCCAGCCTTCTCAATGTATCCAGCCACTTCTTCAATTAACTCATTCATAAAGTCTTCGCGGTGCTCAAGTCTCTGGTGAACTCCCACTACCAACTCATCATATTTTTCAGGCTCAAGATATCTAAGACTTAAGTCATCAAGCTCAATCTTAATCTTACTGATACCAAGTCTATCTGCGATTGGTGAATAGATATCGATTGTCTCGCGGGACTTTTCACGCTGACTCTCAGGACTCATATACATAAGAGTTCTCATATTGTGAAGTCTATCCGCAAGCTTAATCAAGATAACTCTAATATCCTTTGCCATCGCCAAAAACATCTTACGTAAGTTTTCAGCCTGCTTTTCAACTTTATCTACGTCGTAATCTAACTTAGTCAACTTTGTGACACCATCGACTAAGTCTGTGACTTCTTCGCCGAAGGCGCTGATCATATCCTCACGAGTTACCTTTGTATCCTCCATAACGTCGTGAAGCAAAGCTGCCATGATCGATTCTTTATCTAATTCCAAATCAGCCAAAATGAGCGCAGTATGAAGAGGGTGAATGATATATGGTTCACCTGATCTTCTCTTTTGATCTCCATGTGCCTTATAAGCAAAATCGTAAGCTTTATCAATTATCTCCAAATCCGAAGATGGGTGATATTGCTTGATTTTGTCGATCAAACGAGCATAGAGTTCCTCAGGAGTTGCATGCTCCTGTTCAGTAGGAATTATTCCATGAATTTCAAATTGTTTGTTAATGTTTACATCGCTCATTTTATCTTTTTACTTTCCTTCATAAGAGACTACAGAATCAACTCTGTAACCAGGAACATTGTCCCTTCCATTTAATCCTTTTAGTTCTACTAAAAATAGACAATCAACTACTTCAGCACCTAGTTTTTCTACCAGTTTAATAGCGCCCTTAAGGCTTCCGCCTGTAGCAATCAAATCATCTACAATAACAACTTTTTGTCCTGGCTCAAGAGCATCAATGTGCATCTCCATAATATCTGTGCCATATTCTAAATCATACTCTTCCGCAATAGTTTCGTATGGGAGTTTGCCCTTCTTTCTAATCAAAGAAAAACCTTTATTCAAGTTGTATGCAAGAGGCGCTCCAAAAAGAAATCCTCTAGATTCCAATCCTACCAACACATCAAAATCCAAACCTTCAAGTTTTTCTTGCATACTATCAATAGCAAGTTTCATTCCTTCTGGATTCTGTGTAACTGTAGATACATCCCTAAAGATTACACCCGGTTCAGGAAAATCTGGGATTGTTCTAATGTATTTATCAATTGGATGCATAATGTCCTCCTAACAAAAACTCTCTATAATCAACTGAAGATATTCTCTTCCGTTAAACTCATTTACATTTGGATAATAGAGAAGCATTATTTTAATCTCATTATCCTCGCCTTTCATAGCCTTATCAATCTCATCCTGCCCAAACTTCTTCTGCAAAAAACTCATAAACCTTTTTGACTTGTTAAACATAATGCCTTGCATCTTAAAGCCTGATTCGTCAACCATTTCTAGTCTAATAGCTTTTCCTTCTTTGCCAAGAATCTTCATTCGATTAACCCTGATATTCTTACCTGCAAAGATAGGCTTCTTGTTGCCTACGCCGAAGGGTTCTAACTTCTTCAAGTCATTGAATAAACCAAATGTCGCAAATTTAAATGGCAATTCGCAATCAACCCAAATCTTCTTCATCAAGTCTTCATCTGACAACTCGCAAGAATCGTTTAATCGTGTGCGAAGTTCATCAATGTTGTCTTTTTCGATTGATAAACCAGCAGCCATCTTGTGTCCGCCAAACTTCAAAAACAAATCTTTGACTTTAGATAAGTTTTCATACATATCGTACTCATCTATAGATCTGCCTGATCCTTTGACGCAGTCTTCTGAGTCTACAAGAACAATAGTTGGTTTATTGTATTGCTCTTTCACTCTGCCTGCAATAATACCTGCCACACTTTCATGACAGTTTGGCAAATACAAAACCAGGATTTTATCCTCGCTATCTTTTGCCATCTCGATAGCTTCTTTTGCGCCATTTTCAGTGATGTCTTTTCTCTCGTCATTTAGCTCTTTAAGTTTTCTAGCGCTGGCCATTGCTTTTTCCCTGTCAGTTTCATTTAGAAGATCAACAGCTCTCTTTGCCGTATCAAGTCTTCCCGAAGCATTTAGGCAAGGGCCAAGTATGAAACCAAAATGATATGAACCGATGCTATCCTTGCTTATTTTACAAGCATCCATCAAAGCATTAATTCCAACATCTTTAGTTGTCTTTATAAGTTCTAGTCCGGTTTTAACTATCGTTCTGTTTTCGCCCTTCAAAGGCACTACATCACAGACCGTAGCCATAGCACCGTAAACCAGTAAACTCTCCAAGTTCTTTGGATTTTCATCCATGCTCTCATATAGAGCTCTCATAAACTGATACGCAACCATTGCGCCGCAAAGGTCTTTAAATGGATACTCACAGTCGTTCTGCTTATGGTTGATTACAGCATCTGCATTTGGAACAACGTATTTCTTTTCACCACCGTCTTCGACAAAAGGAACTTCGTGGTGGTCAGTAATGATAACTGTCATTCCAAGGCTCTTTGCATAATCCACTTGCTCAGTTGCAGCTATACCATTATCGCAAGTAACAATTGTATCCACTCCTGCATCTTTGGCATCTTTAATCAAACTCTCATTGATACCATAGCCGTCGTTCACTCTGTGAGGAACAACAACATCTACATCTGCGCCCAAGTTTGAAAGCGCTTTGCTTAAGATGTAACCAGAGCAAATTCCATCTACATCATAATCGCTGATGATTCTAATCTTGTTCTCTCCAGCGATTTTGATTTTGAGGATATCAACTGCCTTGTCCATATCCTTAAACTTCCACGGAGACGAAAGGTTGTTAATGTCAGTGCTTAAATATTCTGCAATAGCTTCGTCGCCCTCCACATCTCTGTTTCTGATAACTCTGGCAACAACTGGATTAATATTAAATTTCTTTGCTATTTCATCAAACTCTGCTTTCTTAGTTTGAAGAATCCATTTTTCAACCATATCAATTTATCTGTAAAAGTATAAAAGCGGTACCACCGTTTAGTGATACCGCTTGAAATTATCTTAAGGCTTTATCGTAAGATCTACCCTTAAAAATGTACCACAATGAACCTGTGATAAATACTGATGAGAATGCACCTGCAATCAAGCCTACCATAAGTGGTAATGTGAATTCCTGAATAGATGTAACACCCATAATGTAAATCATGAAGATCATGATAAATGTTGTGAATGTTGTGTAAATACTTCTTGTAAGTGTCTGTGTGATAGATGTATTTACAAGATCTATTACCTTCTCACCTCTTCTACGTTTCGCCATGTTCTCACGGATACGGTCGAATATGACGATTGTGGCGTTGATTGAGTAACCTACAATTGTAAGTAGACACGCGATAAATGTTGTACCAAGTGTTACTCTCGCCAATGCATAGAAACCAACTACTATAGCCACGTCGTGGACTAGGGCTGTAACCGCCGCAAAGGCAAATTGTACATTTCTAAATCTAATCCAAATGTAAATCAACATACATATGATGGCGATTACTGTAGCAATTACGGCATCTTCTCTCATCTGCTTACTTACTGATCCGGAGATCATCTCATTAGCAAAGTTACCTTCATGTCCCTTCTTAGATGGGTCGTATGCTTTGTATTTATCAATTAATACTTTTTTGAATTTATCGAATTTGTCTCCCTCAAGTCTTTCTGTCTTGATTGAGTATAATTTCTTGTTAGCTGTATCTCTCTGTCCTTGAACCTCTTTTAGTCCAACCTCTTTTTCAAGGTCTTTCTTGATGTGATCGTTGAAGTAATCGATTGAGTATTCTTTCTCGAACTCAACGCTGATTGAGCTACCACCCTTGAACTCGATACCAAGGTTGAATACTGAACCAGCAGCTCCGTTAGCAACCATTGCACCAACACCAATCAAAATACAAACGATTGAGATCGCAAAGAAGATTGCTTTCTTCTGAACAAACTGGAATACTTTTCTAACCTTTTCTTTACCATAGAATTTAACCTTTTCAAATCCCATGTAGTAAAGCATCCATACGAATCCTCTTGAGATTACTAAAGCCTCGAACAACTGGATAATGATACCAATTGCAAGTGTCTGTGCGAAACCTTGAACAGTTCCTGAACCTCTCCAAAGAAGAACTAATGCTGCGATAAGTGTTGTGATGTTACCATCGACAATAGCTGATGTAGCAGCCTTGAAACCTGTCTTGATAGCAGTCTTAACTGTCTTACCAGCCGCAATTTCTTCTCGTATTCGAGCATATATGATAACGTTCGCATCCACGGCCATACCAATATTCAAAATGATACCGGCGATACCTGGAAGCGTTAGTGTTAAATCAAATCCATTTAGAGCTAGTAGAATCATCTCTACGTAAGCAACAAGTGCTAGACATGCTGCAATACCAGGGATTCTATAAACGATTAGCATGAAGATAAAGATAATAATCATACCAATCAAACCAGCCAACAAACTCTTAGACAACGCATCGTTACCTAACTGAGCACTCTCAACCTTATGGCTGATTTCGTCTAGTTCTAGGTTAAGTGAACCGATACGGATGTTTGAAGCTAACTGCTCTGCTTCTTCTAAGTCTTTCTGACCATCGATTTGAGCCTCACCACCAGTGATTGCTTCTTTTACGTTTGGTGCACTTAAAATCTGATTATCGTAAATGATATAAGTTTGCTTACCAACGTTTTCAGAAGTCATGTCGCCAAATGCTTTTGTTCCCTTGTCGTTAAACTTAAGAGAAACTACATACTGAGTAGCCTTTGTGTTCTCGTCCTGAGAAGCTTGACCTTTGGCGTTCTTGATTTCATCACCAGTAACCCAAACTTTATAATATCCATCATCCTGTGAATTATTCTTAAGTTGGATAAACTTCTTAGCTTTTAAATCTTTCTTGGAAGGAGTCTCCTCTGACTTTGTACAGAAATACAAAGAACCAGGCTTACCTAATTCTTCTAGTACCTTGTCAGCATCATACTGTCCTGGGATAGAAACTGCGATTTTATCATCGCCTTCCTTCTGAACCTGAGCCTCTGTACTGAAAACCTGTACTCTCTTCTCCAACTTGTTGATAGTATCATCAAAGTCAGTCTGAGAATACTTTCCATTGTTCTTGGAAACCTGATAAGTGATGCTTACACCACCCTTTAAGTCCAATCCAAGTTTAATAGACTTTGCTTGGCCATATCCAGCCACACCAAAAACTAAAACATAAGCCGCAAATGCAATCATAGCGATTGATAACACAAATGCGATTATAGCCTTTGGTCTTGTCATTTTGAATTTCATGTTAAACCTCTTTCTTGCTAGCTTTCAGCTAACGCTGCTTTTATCATTATCGAGCATTCCACTCTCTTCTTTTCCATTTCACATCCAATATCGTATGTGGTATCTATGGAACCATTCTGATTGTAAGCATTTGCTGCGCATCCTCCGCTGCAGTAAAACTTAGCAAAACAGTCTTTGCATTTTTCTTTGGAGTAGACATTGCACTCTCCAAATTTATCTGCAATTTCAGGTTTTGTGATTCCCTCATCTACATTTCCCATTAGGAAATCTTCGTCCCCGACGAATTGATGACAAGGATACAAGTCTCCCCAAGGCGTAACCGCCAAATACTCTGTACCTGAGCCACAACCTGATAGTCTTTTATATACACAAGGGCCACCGCTCAAATCAATCATAAAATGAAAGAATGTAAAGCCATTTCCCTCTTTGTGTCGTTTAATGTACTCTTTCGCCAACTTGTCGTATTCGTCCAATATCTGTGGCAAATCCTGTTCTCTGATCGAGTATGGATCTTCCTCTGGACCGACAACTGGCTCTATCGAAATCTGTTTAAATCCTAAATCAGCAAAGTGTTTTACGTCCTCAGAAAAGTCTAAGTTTTCTCTTGTGAAAGTTCCTCGTATGTAATAGTTATTCTGGTCACGACTCTCAGCAAGTTTTTGAAACTTAGGAACTATTAAATCATAACTACCCTTGCCGTTTCTAAATGGTCTCATATTATCATTGACTTCTTTTCGACCATCTAGACTGATTACTACATTTCCCATTTCCTTGTTTAGGAAATCTTGAACTTCATCGTTTAACAAAACTCCGTTTGTAGTAAGCGTGAATCTAAACTTTTTATTTTTTTCTTCCTCAATGGATCTGCCGTATTCAACTAGCTGTTTTACAACATCCCAGTTCATAAGTGGCTCTCCGCCGAAGAAGTCTACTTCCAAATTTACTCTGCTACCAGAATTCTCAACCAAGAAGTCTAGCGCTTTCTTTCCAGTCTCAAAACTCATTAGCTCACGTCTGCCGTGGTATTCGCCTTCCTCGGCAAAACAGTATTTACAAGCTAGGTTACAGTCATGTGCAATATGCATACATAAAGCTTTAACGACTGGTTTGTGATGTTCTTTAAAACTGTCTATTACTGGTTCAAAAACATCTTTTGTGAAAAGCTTATTCTGATCGACTAATTCCTTTACTTCTTCAAGTGATTCCTTTATTTGGTCTTCGTCATAATTAGCCTTAAGTTCTTCAACAATCTCATCAGCACTCTTATCTTCGTACAACGCGATAACATCATAAGTGACATCGTCCACCAAATGTATAGCACCACTGTCTACGTCCATTACAATATTGAATCCATTGCTCTTATACTGATGAATCATTGTAATTTCCTCCTAAATATTAAGCCTTTTTAACGCACTATAACAGAGTCGATGCCGGCTCTGTTATACGATACTTAATATTTAATTAATCTTTAATTATTTTTGTTCGCAAGTCTGGTTTCCAACTGTGCAAGAAGTCTTACAAGCTGACTGACAAGATGTCTGACATTCTCCACAACCACCCTTTTTTACTGTATCGTTTAAAGTCTTATCTGTAAGTGTTTTGATATGTTTCATAATACCCTCCAAAACGGCTTTTTTCGAAACAAAAGTTCCTAAAAAATTATAGCACAAGAGTGACTTTTTGTACATTATTTCGTATAATAAAAAAAGATGAAAAATCCCTATAAAAAAGGAGGTATTTATGGGACCGAGTGACATAGCGATGCTATGTGTTTTAATTGTATTATTACTATTATCTGCATTTTTCTCGAGTGCGGAAACAGCCCTTACTACTGTTAACCGAATGAGAGTCAGAATGCACGTGGAAAACGGCAAAAAGAACGCTATTATACTAAGCAAAGTGCTTGAGGATAACCGCAAAATGCTTAGTACTGTGCTAATTCTAAACAATATCGTTAATATTGCTGCTTCTTCCATTGCTACAGTGTTTACGCAGAATATGTTCGGAAATATCTATGTAAGTATTGGCGTTGGAATATTTACTTTTATTCTTATTGTTTACGGAGAGATTATTCCAAAAACTATAGCAAGTATGCATTCAGAATCTATTGCGTTACACTACGCAAGACCAGTTAGATTCTTAATGATTCTTTTTACTCCTCTTATTTTCATTTTGAATTTGATTTCTACTATTTTCTTAAAGATATTTAGAGTTAAAGTAAATCTTAATTCAAAAAAGATTACCGAGGGAGAACTTCGAACAATTATGGATGTAACTGAAGAGGAAGGCTTGCTAGAGTCTGAAGAGGTAGATATTATCAACAATGTCTTTGACTTCGGCGAAACAAAAGCCAAGGATATTATGATTCCAAAGGTTGATATTGTTATGGTATCAATCGACACTACTTACGAGGAATTTTTGGATATTGTTAAGGAAAACAAATTCACTCGTATGCCGGTTTATAAAGATAGTTCCGATAATATTGTCGGCATTGTAAACATAAAGGATTTAATTGTAAGTCAGATTAGCGACGAAGAATTTGACATATCAGAAATGATGCGTGATCCATTCTACACTATCGCTACTAAAGAGATTAATGATCTTCTATTCGAGATGAAGGAAGATGAATCAGGAATGTGTATCGTCCTCGATGAATACGGTCAGGTGGACGGTATGATTACTCTTGAAGATATCCTAGAAGAGATTGTGGGCGATATGAGAGACGAATTCGACGCCGCCGAAGAAGAAGGTATCACTAAGGTGGGCGAACACAGATACAAAGTTGATGGTTCAGTTAACCTTGATGACTTTAATGAGGAACTTGGAACTGATATTGATTCAGATCACTACGAATCTGTGGGCGGTTTAATCATTGAACAGCTCGAACGAATTCCAAAGACTGGTGATGTCGTTCGAATAGACAATTGTAAGTTTACAGTTATCGATATGGATTCAAACCGAGTTGAATCTGTGGCGGTTGATGTACAGCCGGTTAAAAAAGAAAAAGAAACTGAAGAATAAAAATAAAAGCATTTGAGATAACTCAAATGCTTTTTTTATGTCTTTATTTCTGTGGTAGTATTACCCACTCCATATATCTGTTATGCATGTACTCATCTGGATATGTTCTATCAAAGAACTTATCAATGCCATTAGTTGGTTTCTTATCAATAACGTATACAGGTTTTCTGTTTGGCACTTCTACTTTTCTTATTTCTTTGGCTTCAGCGCCACCTTTTTTAATAACCTCTTTATACTCTTTCTCTGTATGAACAACCTCTCTTTCGCCCCATCTATAGAACGCATACATACTTACAGCTAAATTCACAACCATAAATACTGTGATAATCCATCCCGCGATTGTCCAACCTTTGCCTTTCATTTTCATAAACAGTTTAGTTATAAGTGGCAACAAAAACTTGATAAACAATATTCCAAGTATACCCCAAGCTATGCTAAAAGGAACACTAATATATTTTGCAATTGTTAGATTACCAAGTGCTTCGTAATCCCATGATGTAGAATTTAGGAAAACTTCTTCAATAAATCCACATAGCCATTCTAATACAGAAGCCAAAATCAAATATACTACAAACGTTATTATAATATTATACTTGGCCATTTTTTTAGCTACGACATAGGACATTACTGCTCCGGCACCGTAAACAATGTTCAGATAACCCCAAACAAATGTAACGTGGTTTTCCCATACGCCTTTGTCGAAGATGGCAAAAACACCCTCAACTACTACACCTAGTAAACAGCCTACAATAAATAAAAATACATAGTGATAAAATTTAGGCTTAAAGTTCATAATTTCTTGTTTACTCATTATAACTCCTTAATAGCTTGAATCTTTTCCCACAATCTTCCCTGCTGTTCATCGCAGTATTGACATCTATAAAGACCCTTCTCTTTGTCAGTCAAAACAAATACGTGCTTAAGTTCCTGCTCAATAGATGTGATACATCTAGGGTTCTTGCAGTGAAGAACATTAGTAATCTTTTCTGGTAGTTTCAAATCTCTTTTCTCAACTAATTTGCCGTCCTCAATAATATCAACTGTAATATTGTGGTCAATAAAACCGAGTACGTCGAAGTCCACAATATCAAGTGGTCCTTCTACCTTTATGATATCTTTTCGACCCATCTTTTCACTCTTAGCATTCTTAATGATTGCAATCGAACAATCCAAATCTTCAAGATTTAGATAATGATAAATTGCCATTGCTCTTCCAGCCTGGATGTGGTCTAGTACAAAACCATTGTTAATCTGATCTACATTAATCATACTTCCACCTCCATAAGTTTAAGGATTAGAGCCATTCTCACATACACACCGTACTGTGCCTGCTTAAAATAAACAGCTCTCGGATCTTTATCTACTTTTACTGAAATTTCATTAACTCTTGGCAAAGGATGAAGAACTAGCATATCTTCTCTAGCGTCTTTCATCTTTTCTTTAGTTAAAATGAAACTATCTTTTAATCTTATATAGTCTTCCTCGTTGAAGAATCTTTCTCTTTGGACTCTTGTCATATAAAGGATGTCCAAATCACCCATTGCTTTTTCTAGGTTTGTCACTTCTTCATATTCACAACCAGCTTCTTCTATAGCATCGCGAATATAATCAGGAACCTTTAACTCTTCAGGTGAGATTAGAACAAACTTCACATCATCATATCTAAGTAAAGCATTGATTAGCGAATGAACTGTACGTCCAAACTTTAAGTCGCCACAAAGACCGATTGTAAATCCACCAAGTTTTCCCTTAAGACTTCTAATTGTAAGTAAGTCTGTAAGAGTCTGTGTTGGATGTTGATGTCCACCGTCGCCTGCGTTAATAACAGGAATACTTGCATTGTTTGCAGCAACTAGCGCTGAACCTTCCTTAGGATGTCGCATAGCACATATATCTGCATAACAAGAAACAATTTTAATCGTATCCGCTACACTCTCACCCTTAGCTGCTGAACTTGATGCTGCTTCAGAAAAGCCTAACACCTGTCCACCAAGGTTAATCATAGCCGCCTCAAAACTCAAACGAGTTCTTGTACTTGGCTCGTAAAAGAGTGTTGCAATCTTTTTGTTTCGACATGCATCAGCATACTTGTCTGGATTTTTCTCTATGTCGTTAGCAAGGTCAAACAAGCTGTCCAACTCTTCCACTGACATATCCAAAGGACTAAGTAAATGTCTCATTGTTACCTCCATTTTTCAATTTGCCTAAAAATGGGCAAAAAAAATTTGGGTCGCAAATTTTTGTTATTCAAATGATACATTATAGAGAGGAATAATTCAAGCAGTTTTTATCAAAAAATCACCACCAAATAAATTGGTGGTGATAATTATTATTTTTTAATTTTTACCTTGAGTGGTTTGCTCCACTTACTATAATACTTCACGTTATAACAATACTTATATGATCTAGCTCTCACATATAGAGTTTTTTTGTTCTTTAGTTTCTTATTCTTTACTTTAACCTTAGTAGGCGCACCTTTAAATGTCTTTTTGACTAGAACTTTTTTATTCTTTTTAGCATTCTTTTTAGTCTTATATACTCTAAACTCATAACCATTATTCCAATCATCAGAAAATAGTTCGATTATAAGCTTTTTAGATTTCTTCTTTTTATATCCCCTATATAATGCCGGTTTATATTTGAGCAGATTTTTTATTGTTTGGTCTATTTGGAATGAATATGCTCTCACGTAATCGACATATGTATGTGTTTCATAATCCTTTGAGTCTTCATTTTCTTTGACTAAAGTCCAACCCTCTGGATTTCTTTCTCCTCCCAGATTAGGGTCCAAAGAACCACGAAGATTCAACGTCATTAGTTGGTTGAATGGCCAAACAGTATTATCCTCAGTTGAATTTGAGTTAGCTGTATAATTGGCCGGATTATATGTGGCTGAGAGTTTATTGTCTACATATAATTCAATTTTTTTATCATACCATCTTAATTTGAAAATATGAAATTTAGTCTTGTCTATGCTACTCTGCCATATAATAGGTGAACTACTGTTAAAATCGTTAAACCTTTTTGTGTGAATTGCCTGGGTTAATAGATTAGTATGGTTTGAAAACTCAAACAAATCAACCTCTCCACAAGTAGGCCAAGGATGATCCTTGCCCAAAAAATAGGATAAGGAGCACGCACCTTTTCCAGGAGCCATTTTTGCCTTTATTTCTATTTCCCCATATTTAAAATAGACTTTATTATTTGTACTAATACTGCCTGTATATCCTGAGTCAGTGAGTACTGTTCCGTCACTATTAAAAGATATTTGGGAAATAATATCTAACATTCCATTTTGGACTCTTACATTTTCTGCTCTGGCAGTTGAATATGTTCTACTTCCCCATTGAGGCTCAACAGAACCAAGATCAATATTCCAATCTATCGTGTTTAAAGTATTTCTATTAAATTCATCACTCCAAAACAGTTGTCTAACCATTCCACTATTCTTGTCTATTAAGTTTTCTGGATGGTTTAAGCCATAGTTTCCAGCAACACATGTATTCGTTGGAATGCCAAAACATAAACTCAAACAAGTGATTAAGGCTAATACTTTTTTCATAAGTTCCTCCTTGGTGTAACTAGATGTTCCTAAAACAATTATACTACTTATTTCAGTGTTAAAGTATAAATTTATAAAACAATTATTGTTTTTATGATAGAATATTTTATAAGTGAGGTACGGATTATGAGTCAAGAATATAAAAAACTAGAGGGATACATTGAATCCATCAGAGAAAAAACAGATATGAAACCTGATGTGGCTATCATATTGGGTTCTGGTTTGGATGCATTTGTTGATTGCTTAGATAATCAGGTTGAACGTGGTTACAGAAAAATTCCAGGACATCCAATTTGTACAAACGCAGCACACAGAGGACGTTATGTATTCGGAAACATTGGAGATACAAACATCGTTGTTTTAGAAGGACGTCTCCACCACTACGAAGGCTACTCAATGAATGAGGTTGTTACTCCTGTGCGCGTAGCTAGAATGCTCGGTGCAAAGACACTAATCATTACAAACGCAGCCGGCGGAATCAATCTTGATTTTGATATGGGTACAATGATGGCAATCACGGATCAAATTGCTAGCTTAGTTCCTTCTCCTCTTGTAGGTGAAGATATAGAAGAGCTTGGAACACGCTTTCCAGATATGACATATATCTATGATAAAGAACTAACCGAGAGTTTAATAAAGACTGCTAATGACCTAGGCTATGAAATGAAGAAAGGTGTCTATATCCAAGACTCAGGTCCCAACTATGAATCTCCTGCTGAAGTTAAAGCTTACAGGACATGGGGCGCCGATGCAGTTGGAATGAGTACTGCTGTGGAAGCAATTGCAGCTCGTCATTGTGGATTCAAAATAGTTGGCCTAAGCTGTATCGCAAACAAAGCAGCTGATATAAACGATGGACCATTAGATGATGCTGAAGTCATTAGTGCAGTTAATGGAGTTGCCGGAAAGGTAAACAAAATACTGGTTAAGTTTATTGAAAATAACAATTTCTAATAAAAAAGAATCTCGAAAGAGATTCTTTTTTATATGAGTAAAGCTGTAAGCCGGGTTCTGTCTAGGATGATCATCTATCTAGGCGCATAGTCACCTATACGCTCAAGCAACCTACCCGGAATCTAGCGGGCAACTATATGATTCCTGCTCGGTCTTGCTTCGGATGGGGTTTACACTGCCACTGATGTTACCATCAGCGCGGTAGGCTCTTACCCTGCCATTTCACCCTTACCACAAAGTGGCGGTATACTTTCTGTTGCACTTTCCTGAGAGTCACCTCTACCAGCCGTTAACTGGCATCCTGCCCTGCGAAGCCCGGACTTTCCTCGTGTGAAACACACGCGACCATCTACTTTACTCGAGTAAATAAGTTACCATATCATTTAATTATTATCAAGTTATTCTTTCACTATTGAGCTTCCGCCCACAAATTCTCGCATAATAGAATTCTTCGGAATGTCGTCCTCCGGCAAAGGTAATACATAATCCAAGAACTTGAGTAGTCTATTTGCTTCTAAGTACTCTTCCGAGTCTTCTGGAACACTAAATAGTGCAGGTTCCGTATAAACTTTTAGTACAGATGGTTCAAATACCATGGCCGAATTAAATATTGCATCAGCAGTGTCTTCATATGGAAAGATATACTTTTCTTCTCCCCTGCGAACTCTCTTCCACATTTCTATAGTAGTCTGTGCAGATTTACCTCGAGTTCTCAAATCTCTAACTAGCCTTCTCAATAATCTCCAATCAGATGTTGAAATTCTATTATGCTCATCTATTCGAAGTGGTGTGAGCGCACTAATGTAAATCTTGTACTTTCTATCTGAATCAAGCTTGTATGTCATCTCATCATTCAAACAGTGAATTCCTTCAATCACAAGAATATCATTTTCATCTAATTTCAGAGTTTCACCACTCATCTGTTGAACACCTGTATCAAAATCATATTCAGGGAGTTCAACTTCTTCGCCATTTAGCAATGCTTCCATATCGTTATTAAAGTGTTCAAGATCAATAGCTTCTAAAACTTCATAGTCTAAATTTCCCTCTTCATCCACTGGATTATCTTTTCTATCGACAAAGTAATTATCCACTGAAATAGGATGTGGTTTTAAACCTTGTCCGACTAACTGGATTGAAAGTCTATGCGCAAATGAGGTCTTACCTGCTGAAGATGGTCCAGCAATCAAAACAAACTTAACACCATCGCGACTTGCAATGTCCTCTGCTATATCAGCAATCTTCTTCTCCTGATAAGCTTCCTGCACCATAATTAAATCTGTTACACTTCCGTCGCATATCTTATTATTCACATGCCCAATAGTTGGCACTCCCATCTTCTCTGCCCACTCTGTTGAATCATTAAGTGCGTCAAAGTGTTTGTCTTCCCCGTTAAAATCCGGAATCTCTTTTGGGTCCTTTGACGTAGGCGTCTGTAGGATAAAACCATCCTTATATTTAAATAAATTGAAACGTTTAAGGATGCCTGTTGAGTAAGCCATATATCCATAGAAGTAATCTTCGAAACCGCTAAGGTTATAAATGTTAACTCGAGAAGACCTGCGATATTTCAAAAGGTTAACCTTATCTTTCATTCCATAATAATCAAAGCGTCTAATTGCTTCGCTAACAGGAACTGTATTCTTAATAATAAAAATATCTCTCTCGGCCAAACTCTTCATTTCAGCAGATACTTTTTCCAAGAACTCATCAGTCACTTCAACATCACCGTGCAACTCACAGTATAGGCCTTTTGAAATCGAATACTTTATTGATACCTTTTCAATTTGATCTCTTCCTAGTATTTTATAAATAGCTTTTAGCATCATGAAAACAACACTACGTCTATAACAATCGCTTCCGATTTTATCGCCAGTTGTTACAAACTCCAAAGTGCAGTCTTCTTGCACAGAAGTATTAAGCTCTGCCAATTTTCCATTGTACATTGCAAGGATAATGTCATTTTCATAATCATTTGCACATTCCTTTGCAATATCAACAATAGATGTATGCTCTTCAACTTGTATTGTTTTGTCTTTTAGTTTGACATTAAACATAATATTCTAATCCTTCTTTTATTAGTTTGTATTTATGTTCTACTTCTTTGTCTTCTCGCTCCAAAGAAGAAATAATTCTACCAAATTTATTTAACTGAATATCTAAATATTCTTTTAGTGTTTCATCTTTTTTATTTAAAAGAATTGGTCCAAATTCTAACTGAACTTCCGAGTAATCACTATCACCTTTATGAGCCTTTATCACGGGATAAAATTTACCTGCATCTTCCACCATCTTCTCGTCTATGATTTCATATCCACTTTCACAAAGATGCTTTCGTACTAAATCGACTCTCTTATGAGGAGACAAAACCAACTCTTTAAAATCATACTTCGATGATCGATACAGAATATCAACAATCAAATCTCCGCCCATTCCTGCAATAATTACCGAGTCTGCATTTCTATCTCCAAAATTATCAAATCCGTCCGATAATATAGTTTCAATTCTATCCTCAAGACCTTCTTCTATAATATTCGCCTTTGCAATGTTTAAAGGTCCTTCATTTACATCCATTGCATAAGCAAACTCAGCAATGTTTTCTTTAATTAAATAGATAGGCACATATCCATGATCTGTGCCTATGTCAGCCACCTTCTCACAAGGCGACACTAAATCCGCTACTGTTTTAAGTCTTTTAGATAACATTATAGTTTAATATGAACCTTCTCTAGTTCTCTTTGCTCTTTCATTAATTCTTGTAATTCATTGATGTCTTTTGCATTGGCAGCCTTTCTCTCGTAGCTGTCCTTCTTTATTTTTAGCACGGAGTCATTAATTGCTCGTTCCAACTCATCATGTTCTAATTCTTTATTAAATGGTGAAACAAATAGTGCCGCAACTTTCTTATGTTCTTCCTCGTCTGTGAACTGATCCATTATAGATGCAGGATTTGGCTGTCCAGCCTCCATCTGCTCCCAGAATTTTTGGGCAACATTCACATAGAAGTCTTCGCCGAAGTCCTCTGGCTCAATCACTTCCTTAATTCTGACAAAAATCTCTGGTCTATCAATCAGACAAGCAAGCAGGATTCTCTGAGCACCAAAAGATGCCTTTTCTTTCTTCTGCTCCTTAGAAACAAAAGTTTTCTCTTCGTACTTTCTATCCTTCTCAACATATGTTAAAGCCTTAGATTTAACTAAGCTCTCCAAACCATCTTTCGGAATATCAAACTCTGCACAAACTGCCTCTATATAATTCTTTCTCTCCACATCATCTTTAAACTCCAAAAGCATTGCTGCCACTTCATTGTGGAACTGAGTTTTCTCCTGTGGGTCATTTAGGTTAAACTCTTTTTGCTTTGCGCCCACTTCGAAGATAAAGAAGTTAATTGCGTCTTTAATTCTCTTCTCATATTCTTCCACGCCCAACTCTTTGATGAACTCGTCAGGATCTTTGTATGGATTCATATTGAGAACTTTAATCTTTAATCCAACATCACGTAGGTATGGAATTGCACGTAGCGCAGCTTTAGTTCCAGCCTCGTCACTGTCGAATGACAAAACAACTTCATCCACATATCTATTAATCAAAGATGCATGGCCTGATGAGAATGCTGTACCAAGCGCTGCAATCGCATTATCAAAACCAGCCTGGTGCAGACTGATTACATCCATGTATCCTTCGCAAATGATGAAGTAATTCTTTCTAGATTTTCTAGCCTTATTTAGTCCGTAAACAACGTGACTCTTGTTGAACACCTTTGTCTCCGGCGAATTCAAATATTTAGGCATAGCATCGCCCATGACACGTCCGCCAAAGGCTATTACTCTGTTGTTTGGATCCATAATCGGGAACATTACTCTGTTCCAGAATTTATCATTAACTCCACGCTTCTCATCAAAAGTAAAGAGACCTGTCTCTTTTAGTAACGCATCGTCATATCCTTTTTCTTTCAAATAGTTGTATAGATTATTGCTGTACTTATCAGAATAGCCCAAGCCAAAGTTTGTGATTGTCTCATCACTAAGTTCTCTGCCTCTCAAATAGTGATACGCAGTCTGTCCACGTTTAGACATTAACAAGTGATAATAGTACTTAGCAGCCTCAGTGTTTGCTTCAATAATCTTAGTCTTAAGGTCTTGCTCCTGCTTCTTCGCCTTAGAATACTCTTGCTTTGGTAGAGTTATTCCTGCACGGTTTGCCAAAACTTCCATAGCCTCAGCGAAACTATAGTTTTCATATTTCATTAGGAATGAAATAACGTTGCCACCTTCGCCGCAGCCGAAGCAATAATACATCTGCTTATGTGGAGACACAGAAAATGAAGGCGTCTTCTCATTGTGGAATGGACATAGTCCAAAATAAGAACTGCCTTTCTTAGTGAGCTTCACGTAATCGCCTATGACGTCGACGATGTTGTTCTCGCTTCTAACCTGTTCGATTGTGTCTTCCGAATAAAACATACCAGTGCTATTATACAACAAATGGGGGGGTTTTTATAGCAAGAATGAGAGAGAATAATGTTTTTCTAATGTATTTTTAATCTATTTATTATATAATTTAAACAAACTTGAGAGGTGGGTTATAATATGAAAAGAATAATTTCAATAATTCTTTCTTTAGCTATAATATTTTCTACTCCTATATTCACCAACGCAACTGCTAGTGAAGAAAAGATATTATCTAAATTCAATCCAATTACAAAACCAATTTTTGATTTCGCTTTAATCAAACAATATGTAGGCGATAAAATAGTAATTTATACTTCTAACAACACTTATAACGACTCCAATTTTTATAAGTATGGTTTAATTAACTTAAAGGGAGAAGTTATACTAAAGCCTAAATATAAATATATCGACATTAATAATAATGGTGACATAAAAGTCTACAATAAATCTACGAAAGAATATAATATATATGACAAACACATGGTACCTATAGGCGGAGGATCTGATACCACCAACATAGATTGTGGTTTATACTTTCCAAAATACAGTAATGAAATAGATGAAAATAAGATTTTCACGTATGATAACTATGAATCAATAATTACAATAGAAAACAAACTATCAGGTCAAACAAAAACTATCCCTATCGTTCAAAGTAAATTCGATAATCAAGGTTACCTAAATGTTTTACGATATTGCAAAGAAATCAAAGCTTTTGATTGTCTTTGCACACCTGGAGCAGACTCCGGCATGATTAATTATTATTATCTTTCATGTTTTGATTTGAATGGAAATAATATATTTGAAAACGACTTGGGTGTAAAAGTATATGCATATATCGGTGACGGATATTACTTCTATGAGCAAAATGGCAAAAAGGGTATTGCTCTACTACCAGGTTTTAAAGAAAAAACAGTTGTTAAAACACTAAAAAAACCATCAAGTACTAAAATCAAAAAAATATGGAAAAAGAAAAAGTCATCTAAAAAACTTAAAGTATGCATTGGTAAGGTAAAAGAGGTTAGTTATTATCAAATAAAAGTATATTCTTCTAAAAAGAATGCCAAGAAAAACAAAAAAACTTTAGTTTCTAAAAAAACAAAGAAAACTACCGTTACACTTAAATCTAAAAAATTAGCAAACAAAAAACCATTATACGTTAGGGTTCGTGCAATCAACCAAATAAGTTATTCATACAAATGTAGCAAATGGTCAACTATTAAAAAAGTTAAAATCAAATAAGAAAATAAAAAACGGTGGTTAATAACCACCGTTTTTTTAATCTACTTTTACAAAGTTGTAATACTTGCCTTTTGTAGTACCAAAAAACCCAGTAATATCACAACTAATTCCATGCTTACCTGTAGAACGCACCACATAAGTCGTTATACCAGTATTTACTTTAATTGTGAATTCTGCATCAGGTTTTTTATCAATATCAGTCTTTCCATTATTTTTCTTTTCTACTACCAAACCACTTGTTGTTTTAAATGATGTGGAATGATGCGCTTTTATAGAACCATTATGAAATTCTTCATATGCTTCCTCTGGGCTACTAATTGAACTGTCGCTCAAAGTAGCTGCTTGACCTTCTTCATAAAAACAAACATACGAACATTCTCCATCAGCATCTTTAAGCGTTGACTGATATACTCCATCGCATCTAAGTTTTGTTCCTTCAATATACTCTTCACCACATCCAGATAGTATTAATGTGGACATTATTACGAGTATCATTAATATGCTAATCTTTTTCATAAAATAACTCCTTAAATAAAAAAAGTGCAGGAGATGGGGCGCGGTGCCCCAGTGGGGCACTCTGCGAAGCAGAAGCGCCGACCGAGCCGGAGGCGAGACCTTGAACCGGGTTCAAGGATCGCTCCGGCTTGTAAAAAGAAAGTGAGTACCAAAGGTACTCGTTTTCTTTTTAACTAGTGCAGGAGATGGGACTTGAACCCACACGAGCATAGCGCTCACAAGATCCTTAATCTTGCTCGTCTGCCAATTCCCACACTCCTGCTTGCTTAAACGCATGAAAAATATTATCACAATAAAAAAGAAAAGTCAAAGCGCTTAAACTTTGACTTTTCTTGTTATTTTTATTGTTGAGCAGCTGCTGTTGTGCTCTCTTGTTCTAGTTCGTTCAATGTCTTGTGAAACTCGGAACAAACTCCTCCATCCACTAGATAAACATTGTTATCACCTTTGAACATTACGTAGTATGCTGATTGATTATATGGATTTGATGCACCAACAAAAATATCTTCTTCCTTATTTCCAAGGTTAACAAATATCTCTTGTGTTTCTGGTTTTACGCCACTCTTAATCTTTGTGAATCCATACTGAGCAATGTCTTTTGGATTCTTAATGATTGTGTCTGCTTTGATATCTTTCAAAGATGCAATCATTGTTCCAACATCTGTCTGTTTAAGTTTCATCTTTGGGTCATCGACATTTGTCCATACATCGCCAGTCTTACCAATCATATATGTCTTACCATTATATGTATAAGCCACACCAGTAACTTTACTAGTATCAATCTTTTTAACAGTTGTGGTCTTTGCCGCTTCCTCTTTTTTCTCTTTATCTGCAAAGTATTGTTTGCCGACAAAGTAACCAGCGACGCAAAGTCCAAGAACTACCACTAGAACTATTAATGTAATAACTTGACTCTTCTTCATTATTTCTTTCTCCTTATAGCCCATCTGATAATACCAAATGCAAGGAAGCCAACTGGAAGTACAATCACGAAGATGATTAAGCAAATTCTCATCGCCTTAACTGAAACTGTTAATGGAGAAACTTGTAAACTCTTCTTAGCTACTGTTACTGTTTCAACGTCTGTATCAATGTACTCATCTAATGCATTACTTAATACTTCTGTATTTGCATTTGAAGCGATTGAATCAATACTGTCTGATAATGAGTATACTGATGAATAAACTAGCATCTCAGCTTGCTTGCTATCAGCCTTATCAGTGCCTACAGATGAAGCCTCTGTAGCTGCTACATTTTTCTCAACAGAAAGAACAAGATCAAATGGTCCTGCTACATCTCCCTTTTCCTTAGTACTCTTCTTAGCATGGTTAGGGTCTGTCTTCAGAACTGATTTACTAGATGATTTTGCAAGTTCTGTTATTGTGATTTCTTCGTTGTTCTTGTCTTTCTTTGTCAAACCAATACTGTATGGTGAAAGCATTTCTCCTGAAAGGTCCGTGGCAAAGCCTTCTGTTCCCTTTGCAATTGCGAACAATGGTCCACCTGAGCCATCCATCTGCATTGGCATATAACAATTCTCATCATTCTCAGCAATAATTCCACTTTGAACTTTAATGTTGTATGCCTCTAGAATTGAATAGAAGTTTGGCTTCTTAACTTGGAAAGAATTAGCTGCTTCTAATCCAATCACAACTTTTCCGCCTTCTTCCAAATACTTTTTAACCATATTGGCCTCAGTCTTTGTGTAATCTTTCTGAGGTCCCAAAATCAAGAGAACTGCACACTTATCTGTGTTTAATTCTTCTTGAGCTTTCTTTGTGTTTAGGTTGATAGTTTTGATTTCACCATTGTGCTTTTTGATGACATCTGTCATGTTTTCAATTGTACCAAGTGATTTTTCATCAGCTGTCTCTTTGTGTCCTTCTACTTGGTAAACAGTGTATAGCTCATCAGACTGAACATATGTAATTGCTCCATCAAGCTGTCCCTCAGCATCGAAAGCTGTAGGTTGAGACTGTTGTCCATACATAGCTGCCGTCTGATCCATCTCAAACATATCATTATAGTCAATAACTTTTGACTTTTTATTGTTCTTGTTAACAACAATCAAACTTCCCTCTGTTGGGCTTTGATCTGTATATTCTTTATAGAAATTAGGATTTTGTTTAGTATCCTTGTACTCAACTTTGATATGACTTGAATTTGTTTCAAATCTATCAAGTGTTTTCAAGATGTAGTCTTTATAAACATCTTTCTTCATCGCGCCCTTCGAAGACATAACATAAACATCTATGTCTTTGTCGAGCTTTTTAAGCATCTTAACAGTTTTATCTGAGATTGAGTAAACCTTTTCAGATGTTGTATCAACTGTAGCTGCTGGTACATTTTTTGTAACTACAGTAGCAAGCAAGTTAACAAATACAACTAAAACTAATACTACTGCGATTGTAACTGTACTAAATACACTTGTTCCGATAGTAGCCTTTGACGCAGACCATCTACGCTTCTGAACTGACTGACATGTTAGGAACAAGAATAAAACGATAATCGATACATAATAAACAATGTTAGCCAATGTAATCTGTCCTGCCATGATGTCGTTTAGAGGTCCCATTGTGTAGAACGCGTTCAATATATCTGTAAGTAGATTTCCGTCTTGAGAAATCATTCCTGTGATTGTTCCCATAAAGAATCCAAGGAACATAATTACAATACCTATAATTGCTGCAATGATTTGCATTTCTGTGATTGATGAAATAAATACACCAATTGCAATCAATGCTGCACCGTATAGGAAGAATCCTAGTATTGTCACATATGCAAGTTTAAATGAAACTGTACCAAACATTGAAAGAATCAATGGGTAAGAACATATGATTAATACTGGAATCGCAAATATTGTTAGTAATGCTAGGTATTTGCCCATCACTACTTTGAACAATGAAACAGGTGAAGTCAAAATCAACTGATCTGTCTTTTGACGTCTCTCATCAGCCATAACTTTCATTGTTAGCACTGGAACTAAAAGTGCAAGTCCCATTGCGCCGTAGAAAATTGGTGGCTCCATGTTTGGATATCCTTGCATTAAGTTATATAGTACAAAGAATATTCCGGAAATGAGTAATGTTGCTGCAATAAAGATGCAACCAATTACTGATGAAAAATATGATTTTAATTCTCTCTTATAAATCGCTTTCATCTTCACTCACCTCCTCGTCAAAGTCATCTGTCTCTTCTACTGTCTCTTCAACTTCTGTCACTACGACAGCATCTATATCATCTTTGTCTTTTTTCTTTGTTTTTTTCTCAGGGGCTTTGTAGTCCTCTGTAATCTCAAGGAATACATCCTCTAGTGAACTTTGCTGATAATTCATACCAACAATTGGAAGTCCCTTTGAAGCACAAATAGCAAATAGACCTGAACGGATATCTGTATCTTCTTCAGTTCTAACTGTAAGGACCACTCCTTCGGCGGTCTCTTTCACGCTGAAGTCTTTTACAGAAACCATATCATCAACTAGTGTCTCTACCACTGCCTTGTCGCCCTGGATAGTAACTTCTAGGATGTTTTCTTTTGCTATGTCTTTTGAAAGTTCTGACTCAGTTCCTTCAGCCACAAGTTTACCCTGTGAAATCACATAAATGTAATCACACACTTCACTAACTTCTGGTAAAAGGTGTGAACTCAAAATTACTGTATGGTCTTCACCTAATGATTTGATTAGGTCTCTAATCTCAACGATCTGTTTTGGATCAAGTCCAACTGTAGGCTCATCTAAAATGATTATCTCTGGCATACCAATGATAGCCTGAGCAATACCTACTCTTTGCTTATAACCTTTTGAAAGGTTTCTAATTAGTCTTTCAAATACTTCTTTAATGCCAGTTTTTTCAACTGCAGCATTAATAGCATCCTCTCTGTCCTTTTTAGGGATGCCTTTTAGCTCAGCTACAAACTTCAAATATTCCTTAACAGTCATCTCGTTGTATAGAGGTGGTTGCTCTGGCAAATATCCAACTGAAGCTTTAGCTTTCTTGCTGTCTTTTAAGATATCGAAACCATTTACTTTAACAGTTCCGCTTGTAGCGCCAATGTAACCTGTAATTACATTCATAGTAGTTGATTTACCTGCACCGTTTGGTCCAAGAAAACCATAAACTTTTCCACCCTCAATCTCGAGGTTAAGTCCATCTACTGCTAAATTAGCGCCATACTTTTTAACTAGATTTTCAATTTGTATTACGCTCATTTTCTTTCCTCCGTCTCATTTTTATATTTCACACTATATACTATTTTATTCAAAAATATGTTCATTTTGTGAAATAAAAAGGACACAAAAATACATTTTTGTGTCCTTAAAAATTACTGAATGTTTTCCTTTGCAACTTCTACAAGTTTTGCAAATCCATCAGCATCATTTACAGCCATATCTGCTAGCATCTTTCTGTTGATATCAATATCAGCCTGCTTTAGTCCATACATGAACTTGCTGTATGATAATCCGTTGATTCTTGATGCAGCATTGATTCTTGCAATCCATAACTGTCTGAACTGACGTTTTCTTTCTTTTCTTCCTGCATATGATGTAGCCAAAGCTCTCATTACTGACTGCTTAGCAACTCTATACTGTTTACTTCTGGCTCCTCTATAACCCTTAGCCAGTTTCAATACTCTTTTATGTTTTTTCTTAGCGTTTAATCCGCCTTCAACTCTTGCCATTTTGATTTCCTCCTAACCTTAGATTATAGATATGGTAATATCTTCTTCATATTTTTCTCGTTTGTCTTATCAGCTGTTGTAGCCTTTCTTAGGTTACGTTTTCTCTTAGCTGACTTCTTAGTCAAAATATGTGACTTGTAAGCTTTGTTTCTCTTTAATTTACCAGTGCCTGTCTTTTTAAATCTCTTGGCAGCTGCTCTGTTTGTTTTTACCTTTGGCATAATTCTCTCCTCCTAATATTCCGCGTCTTAACGCTTCTTCTCTAAAAACATTGTCATGTTTCTACCTTCAAGTTTTGGTTTCTTAGTGATTTCTGCAACATCTTCTAACAACTCTGCGAAATCATCAAGAACAGTCGCATTACTACTAATATGAGCCATCTCACGACCTCTAAATCTAAGAGTAACCTTTACTTTGTCACCCTTCTCTAAAAACTTTCTAGCATTGTTAGCCTTAGTTTTCATATCGTGAATCTCAACGTTTGGTGAAAGTCTAATCTCTTTAGTCTCAACAACGTGTTGTTTCTTCTTGGCTTCTTTTTCTTTCTTCTGCTGTTCATATTTAAACTTTCCGTAATCCATGATTTTACAAACTGGTGGGTTTGCTTTTGGTGAAATCTTAATCAAATCAAGATCTTCATCGTAAGCCATCTGCTGTGCTTCTCTAGCTGACATAACGCCAACTTGCTCACCGTCTGATCCAATCACGCGAACTTCGTCATCTCTGATTTGCTCGTTAATCTGTACTTTGTTAATTGTAATGCACCTCCAAATTAATTTCCTTTTTTACAAATAAAAAAGTGGATAATCACAGAGATTATCCACATAAATACAAATTCAAAACACCAATAAAGTGTTTAAAAAGTATGAACCTCGAATCACTCCTCGTGTCTGGGTGAGAGTGGATACTCTGCTTTCTTTTTACAACGTGTAGTAATATACCATTATTATGGTACTTTGTCAAATAAAATTGGGACTATTTTTGCCCTTGATTTCTCTCCTCTTCAGGCAATTCTTCTCTTATCTCCTTAGACTCGATTTCCTTAGTAATTTGAGAAATAAACTCAACTAATGGCTTAACTCCTTCGTCGCCGGCGAATCTGCTTCTAACTGAAACTGTGCCGTCAGTCTGCTCTTGCTCACCAACCACTAGCATATAAGGAAGTCTCTCTAATCTAGCTTCTCTTATCTTATAACCAATCTTTTCAGATCTGTTATCAACTGTAACGTCCACGCCAGCCTTCTTTAGTTTATCTACAACATCGTTTGCATAGTCTTCGTACTTGTCTGAAATAGGAAGTACTCTAACTTGCTCTGGGCAAAGCCATGTTGGGAACTTGCCAGCATAGTGCTCAATCAACCACGCCAAAGTTCTCTCATAACATCCCATTGATGTTCTGTGGATGATGTATGGTCTTTGCTTATCACCATTCTCATCTATATAGTACATATCCATCTTTTCTGCAATCGCATTATCAAGCTGGATAGTTACCATCGTATCTTCTTTTCCATATACATTGTCTGCCTGGATATCAATCTTAGGACCGTAGAATGCTGCCTCTCCGTCTTCCTCTGTGAACTCAACATCGTTGTCGATTAGCAACTGACGAAGAACGCTCTGCGACTCATCCCAGTAATCCTCATCGCCCAAATACTTCTCTTTATTATTTGGATCCCATTTAGATAATCTAAATCTTATATCGTCTTCTACTCCCAATACTTTAAATATGTACATTGCAAGTTCAAGACATCTTGTTAACTCCTGTTTAACCTGGTCAGGTCTAATCATCAAGTGAGCCTCAGTAATTGTAAACTGACGAACACGTGTTAAACCGTGCATCTCACCTGACTCTTCATTTCTGAAAAGTGTAGATGTCTCTGAATATCTAATAGGAAGATCTCTGTATGATCTCTGTTCATTCTTATAAATATAGTACTGGAATGGACATGTCATCGGACGGAGTGTTAATACTTCGTCGTCCTTTTCCTCGTCGCCCAAAACAAACATTGACTCTTTGTAGTGATCCCAGTGACCTGAAATCTTGAACAAGTCATTCTTTGCCATTAGAGGTGTACGTGTACGCTCATAGCCCCACTCATTGTCCTCTAAGTCTTCAATCCAGCGTTGAAGTTTCATAATCATCTTTGTGCCCTTAGGAGTGAACAATGGAAGTCCCTGACCAATAACATCAACTGTTGTAAATAGACCCATCTCACGACCAAGTCTATTATGGTCTCTCTTCTTTGCTTCTTCTAGTGACTCAAGATAAGCTGCCAAGTCTTTTTTATCATCAAAAGCTGTACCATAAATTCTTTGTAGTCTAGCTTTGTTCTCGTCGCCTCTCCAGTAAGCCATAGATGATGAGATTAGTTTAAATGCTTTAACTTGCTTTGTGCTCATAAGATGAGGTCCAGCACAAAGGTCCACAAACTTCTCTCCCTGACTATAGAATGAAATAGTTGAATCTTCAGGCAAGTCTTGGATTAGTTCTACTTTGTAATCCTCTTTTCTGTCTGCCATATATTTGATGGCATCTTCGCGAGGCAAAGTAAATCTCTTAATCTCTGCTCCCTCTTTAATAATCTTCTTCATCTCTGCTTCTATAGCATCTAAATCTTCACGAGTAAATGGCTCGTGTTCAAAATCATAATAAAATCCGGTATCAGTAGCTGGTCCAATCGCCAACTTTGTTTCAGGCCAAAGACGCTTAACAGCCTCTGCTAAGATGTGACTTGCGGTATGTCTGTAAGCTTTTTTGCCTTCGTCGTCGGCAAAGGTCAAGATATTTAATTTACAATCCTTATCTATAGTAGTTCTTAGGTCTACCACTTCGCCGTCCACTTCACCAGCGCAGGCAGCTCTGCCCAAACCTGGCGCAATATCAAAAGCTATATCTTTAACCGACATAGCCTCTGCATATTCTTTTGCTAATCCATCTTTTAATGTGATTTTCATAATGTCTCCTTAATATTTAGAGTAAAATAGCTGATCCCAGAAAACTGCAATACATGGATGAGTATGGTAGTTGATGAAATGAATACTATCATCGTGACCAATTCCAATGTAGTTGTAATCATTGTTCAACATATTCTCTTTATGTTCTTTTGAATCGAGGAAAGCTTTGAAACATGTGTTCATAAACTCTTCTCTCTGTGTAACAGTATCTGTTACGAAACTGATATTCTCGCCAACTCGACTAGCTGCTGGCAAATTGAATTCCGGAATTACCGTACTGAACGATCTGCCATCTGGTCTCATATGCGAGAAGTTCTTATCAAGTTTGATTCCTAGTCCATCCACTTCTATCTTGGCCGGTTTAAGTTCCTTAGCTCTCTGTGTGGATGCTCTCATTAAACGATTTAAAATCTTTAATGGTTTTACTTTATGTTTGATTCGTAGATCATTGATTCGTCTTAACATTTCATAAGCATCTTTTTGATTCTCAATCTTGTTAGGATTTTTCAAATCAGTGACTACTACTTTACATTTGTATTTCTTTTTGCCGACTTTTGCATAAACGTATGTCTCGCCTTTAGATACGGCTGAGACAACGCCTTTCTTAGAAATAGTCGCAATCTTTTTATTTTTAGTTTTCCATTTCGCTTTTTTCTTCGTGTTCTTCAAAGACAAAGGAAATGTACTTTTCTTCTTTATAATATGACTTACGCCGTACTCGTCATATTGAATGTTGTTCACATCAAGTTTTACGCTCAAAACATCTAGAGAAGTCTTTTTAAACTTCTTGTTCTTAACGTAAATATTTCTTGTGACAGTTATTTTACACTTGCCAACTCGACCGCCCTTAGTCGCAATAATATAACACTTGCCCTTTTTCTTTCCGGTAACTTTACCGTTCTTAGAAACTGTGGCAACTTTTTTATTAGTGCTTTTCCATTTTGCTTTGACACCGGAGCGTGTTTTGAGTCTGACAGTGTGTCCACCTGTCATTTTGTAATATGAATAGTTTAGCTTCAGTCTAGAAGCGTGAACATCCACATTACCACATACCGGAAGCATAAGAATAATCAGAATAAAACTAACTACCACACACATTGACCTCTTCTTAATCATTCTTCAAATACCTCCTTTTCTTTAATATAAGGAATTACTTGTTGTTATGTACTTTATATGTTTTCTTTACGTTTGAATTGTCGTAAACGAATATCTGAGCTTTGTTTAAATAAACAGCTTCTTTAATTTCACTTTCAGGATAGTCTTTCTTAACATCAGCTATAGTTTTATATTTATCATCCTCTGCTAAGTCATCTTCTAGCAATTCTTTATATCTAGCTTCAATCTCTTTTTTAGTAACTTTAATGTTTTCTTCTTTAACTATTGCCCACATTACTAAAGTAGATTTTACTTGATTTAAATAGTCTTTTTCTAAAGATTCTTTAGTATCACCATTCATTTTGTAATACTCATCTAGTGACATATTCCACTCATCAGCTTGGTATGCAGCATCTTCCTCAGCCTCTTCCTTTACTTTGTCGTAAAGCTTTGGTGGCCAACTTGTCATTTTTGCATTATCAATTGCCTTTTGCCAAAGATCTGCTACTGCTGTGGTTTCTAATTCTTCTTCAATGGCATTGAAGAATTCTTTTGTATTTTTGTAATCAGTCTCATCTTTTACCCATTGATCTGTAACCTTTGGATAACGAACTTCACTCACTTCATCTATCTTTACTTTAAATACAACATCTTGAGTATATTTCTTCTTTTTCTCAGATAGATTACTTGCGTCTTTTCCTGACGCTTTAACAGTGGCTGTATCGCCTTCCTTTTTTCCATACAATGCTTCTGATATCTTTGTAAATAAAGCATTGTTCTTTTTGCTAGTTGAAACTTCTACGTTCTTTCTTGATAAATCATCAACTTTCTTACCTGCAATGTATCCAACAGTAGAAAATACTATTTCGTCGCCTTTCTTAGCGGCTCTTTTAACGCCATGACCATCATAAGTATTAAAAGCTAACTCTTCATCGAACTTTTTCTGATCTATATTGTAATCAAAGCCTTTATACTTACCTAGTGTGATATACTTATCAACTTTGTAACCAGCTTCCTTATCAATTTCATCGTCTCTTCCACAGCTACATCCAGCAAACAGTGAAACTGCTAGTGCTACTGTTAAACATAATGATATTACTTTCTTCATCTTTTTACCTCTTAACTCTCTGTAGTATAGTTTGGAGCTTCCTTAGTGATATGAATATCATGAGGATGACTCTCTTTTAGTGAAGCCGCTGAAATCTTAACGAACTTACCTGTCTCCTTAAGTGTCTCGATATCTTTAGCTCCGCAATATCCCATTCCTGAACGAAGACCGCCCATTAACTGGAATACTGTATCTTCAACAGTTCCTTTGTAGGCCACACGACCTTCCACACCTTCAGGAACTAATTTCTTCGCATCGTTTTGGAAGTATCTATCTTTACTTCCATTTTCCATGGCTGCGATTGAACCCATTCCACGGTAAACTTTGTACTTTCTTCCCTGGAAGATTTCGAAAGCTCCAGGAGCCTCATCACAACCTGCAAGCATTGAGCCCATCATACAAACGCTTCCACCTGCGGCAATAGCTTTAACAATATCACCAGAAAATTTAATTCCACCGTCGGCGATAATAGGAACACCATACTTCTTAGCAGTATTGTAACAATCAATAATGGCGCTAACTTGAGGAACACCAATACCTGCTACAACACGTGTTGTACAGATTGAACCAGGTCCAATACCTACTTTAACAGCATCAGCTCCAGCCTGAATCAAGTCTTTTGTAGCCTCACCTGTTGCCACGTTACCAGCTATAACTTGAAGATCTGGGAACTCTGCTTTTACTTCTTTAAGAGTCTTAACAATATTTGCTGAATGACCGTGAGCTGAATCGATTACGATTACATCCACAGCTGCATCAACTAATGCTTTAACTCTTTCTAATACATTGTTTGTAATACCAACTGCAGCACCACAGAGAAGTCTTCCCTGCTCATCCTTTGCACTCAAAGGGTATTTGATCTGCTTTTCAATATCTTTTATTGTGATCAAACCTTTAAGGTTGTAATCATCATCTACTATAGGAAGTTTTTCTTTCTTTGATTTAGCAAGAATTGATTTTGCTTCATCTAATGTCACGCCTTCTTTGGCTGTGATTAAGTTTTCAGAAGTCATTGACTCTTTAATAGGTTTTGAAAAATCAGTTTCGAATTTCAAATCACGGTTTGTGATAATACCTACTAACTTCTTTCCAACAACAATAGGCACACCAGATATTTTATATTTACCCATTAATTCGTCGGCGTCAGCCAATGTATGGTCTGGTGACAATGAAAATGGATCTGTAATAACACCATTCTCTGAACGCTTAACAATATCCACCTCGTTAGCCTGTTGTTCAATAGTCATATTTTTATGAATGATACCGATACCACCCTGTCTGGCCATAGCTATAGCCATTCCACTCTCAGTAACAGTATCCATTCCTGCACTCATTACAGGAACATTAAGTTTGATTGTCTTAGTCAAATTAGTAGAAAGATCTACCATATTAGGTGTGACCTCTGAATACTGAGGTACCAATAAGACATCGTCAAATGTAATTGCGTCGCCAATAATCTTGCTCATAACAACTTCCCTCCTATTTCTTTATAAAAATATTAGGGCGCACATTGTACATTGCGTCCAGCATTTTTTCATCTGGCTCAAATGTAATCATGAGCGCTCCCTTAACACCATCTACATCGTCAATGATTATAGAATAGTGGTTTTCTTTATTGTTTGTGGCAGTGTAATCAATCTTTGTTAGAAACTCTGACTTTGTCTGAACTTCATCGCTGTATGTAGGCGCAATCAAAGTTGCCTTTCTGATGTCATAAGTTTCACCCGGTTTTCTTTTTCTTTTACCAAGTATTTTATCGATTGTTAACTCGCCATTAACTAATGAGTACTCCCACTCAACACTTGTGTAAACAAAAGCGAGATATGCCAAGTAAATAAACAGACATGTGACTGTAATTGTTAGAATCAATTTAATAATTGGAAACAAAAGGATTCCAATAAGCACAAGGAAGATGGCACAAATTCTGATTGCCAATCCTCCTAGTGATAAGTTCTTCTTTATAATTTGTTCTACAAATACGTCTGCCATTAAGTACTCCTATTCAACAGATGTGATGTAATAGTATACAGGCTGTCCACCCATATAGCACTCAACTTCAACATCTGGGAATTTCTCTTGTAATTTTTCTGCTAGTTTATTTGCATCTTCTTCAGAAATCTCGTCGCCGTAGTAAACGCTAATCATTCCTGAATCTTCATCCACCATAGCAGCGATTGAGTCGATAGTTGTAGCCTCTAGATCTTCACCTACAGCTAGAATACCGTCATCGCCAATACCCATGATATTTCCTTCTTTAATCTCATTATCATCTATAACTGTATCTCTAACTGCGTATGTAATCTCACCAGTCTTAACGCCCTTCATAGCTTCAATCATAGATGCTGTATTGTCTTCTGCACTCTCACCAGGAATGAATCCAAGCATAGCAGCAATTCCCTGAGGAATTGTCTTTGAAGGAACAACGATAAGTTGTTTGTCCTCCACTAGAATCTTTGTCTGCTCTGCGGCAAGAATAATGTTTGTATTGTTTGGAAGGATAAAGATATTATCCGCATTCACTTCATCAACTGCTCTCAAGATATCATCTGTACTTGGGTTCATAGTCTGTCCACCAGAAATGATAGTATCAATTCCTAGACTCTTGAATACTTCGTCTAAGCCCTCGCCCACAGATACAGCGATAAAGCCATTCTCTTTTCTAGGCTCTTCTTTCTTCTTTTGAGCTTCAGCCTGCTCTTTAGCCTTCTTCTCTGCATTCTGAATTAGACGCTCATGATGCTCTTCGCGCATGTTGTCCACTTTCATCCTCGACAAAGAACCAAAAGTCAAAGCTTTAGTGAAAGCCTCACCTGGTTGATTTGTGTGAACGTGAACCTTTACGATTTCATCATCAGCAACCATAACAATTGAATCACCAATCGAATGCAAGAACTCCTTGAAACCTTCTTCTTCAGATGCTTTCAATGGTTTCTTTAAATTTATAATAAATTCAGTACAGTAACCGAACTTAATATCTGCTTCTTCAATCTCAATGTCATCTAAGTTTGCGCCAGCACCAGTCTTTGACACGCCCTCAAGTGTGTAGTCAACTTCTTTACCTTGAAGTACATCATACGCACCCTTCATAACAGTCATAAGACCTTCTCCACCAGAGTCTACCACTCCAGCTTCCTTAAGCACTGGTAGCATTTCTGGAGTCTGACTTAGAACATAATCACCGTGCTTGATAATTTCGCCCACGACGAAGACCAAGTCTTCACTCTCAGCTACAAGCTCTTCAGCCTTCTCAGCCATGCCCTTTGCAACAGTAAGGATTGTACCTTCCTTAGGCTTCATAACTGCCTTGTAAGCAGTCTCTACTGCCTTGTTGCATGCTCTAGATAATATTTCAACAGTTATCTCATCTTCTTTCTTAATCTCTCTAGTAAAACCTCTGAACAACTGTGATAAGATAACACCTGAGTTACCTCTAGCACCACGAAGTGAGCCAGAAGAAATAGCCTTTGACACGTTCTCCATATTAGGATCTGCAATAGCACCAACTTCGTTAGCTGCAGACATAATAGTAAGAGTCATGTTAGTACCTGTATCTCCATCTGGAACTGGAAATACATTTAACTCATTAATATATTCTTTATTTGCTTCAAGATTTTTTGCGCCAGCAATAAATGCATTCTGTAACATCTCGGCGCTAATACTCAATAATTCCACGATAAATCCTCCTAAAGTAATAGTTATTTACTTTAATTAGTCTATTACTCTAACACCCTCTACAATAACGTTAACTTTCTTTACAGTCATTCCTGTAAACTCTTCAACTTTATATTTTACGCTCGAAATAATATTGTCTGCGATTGTGACAATATTAACGCCGTATGAAACAATAATATGGAAATCAATACTGATTTCATTGTCTTCATCAATTTCTACGTTTATACCCTTTGTAGAGCTGGTTCTCTTAAGTAACTTTACAAGTCCATCCTTCATGCTAACCATAGCCATTCCCACGATTCCAAAGCACTCATATGCTGTTTCACTCGCATATTGTGCAATAACATCAGGGCTTATTAGAACCTTGCCTAAGTCTGTATCCATCTTACCTTTCATGACTTATCCTCCTATAAACCATAGTCAATATATTATACTATTTTTTGGCTAAAAATTAAAGTATAAAATCACATAATATAATAAAGCCGCCAATATCTAAAATTGGCGGCTTTATCTAATATTTAGCCTATTTTACTTGGTAAATTCACTTGTTTTTCCATATACTTTTGTACCATCTCCTGTCACATAGTATGGAGTTACTGTCCAAGAGGATGTAGTATTTGGATCCATATTTCTAATCGTAAAGGTAAAGAAGTATGTTGATTCATCTGCAAAGAAGTTATTTGGTGATATATTATCGTTTCCAGCTTTTATTGTTTTATATACTTTTGAAACTTCTTTTTCCTGTTTTTTGATTGCTCTCTCACCATACTGACCTTCAAATGCAAATCCTGCAGATTGATAATCTAATACATCAATCGAACTTACAAATCTGATTGCTCTACCGTCTGTCTTCCATTGACGTTTCGCTGTAAGCATTTTTTCATCGACAAACTTAGGATACGCTTCGCCACTGTCTTTGGCGTGGACTTCGTCAAATGACTGATCATCATACCATCCAGCAAATAGTTTTCCATCCTCTTTTGGATAAGTATTTGTCTGCTTGTATGGTTCCACATCGTAGTCGCCACTACCGTTCTTCTCAACAAATTCAATATACTTAATACTTAGACAAGTATTTTTGTTTAGCATATCAAGTTTGAATATTACATGCTGGCTGGCTCCTGCATTATAGGTGAACGTTCCTACATTCACTCTATTTGTATCGCTTAAGTCTTCACACTCAACCAAAGGAAGATTAAATGACTTGTCATTTGCCATCACTATCGCACGATGTGAGTTTGTGTTATTTGTCATCGACGAATAATATGTAACCACTAAGTCGTACTGTTTACCATGCTCTAGTGTTCTCTCACTCATGTAATCACTTAGTTGTGCAAATGTATCCCAAGTATCCCATCCTGATGTTGAGCGAACCTTAATTAGTGTATCTCCTAGTTTTCCTGTGTCGTTAACATCTGAGATATCTTTATATGACATTGCACCCCAACGAGTGTCTTCTGCACTGAAGGTTGCCTTCAACATCCAAGGATCAACTTCTGTTTCCTCGTCGTTTATTACCGGTGTCCACTCATATGGCTGTTCTTCAAACTCAACCTCACTTATTTCGATTTCAGTATTCTTAGGCAACATTCCTAAGTAGAAATACACATCTGTCGGATCGTGACTAGATGTTGTTGTATATGAAAGTGTTTCATCGTGGAAGAATTCATCTGTATATATAACATTATCTCCCTCATTTATTTCTAGCCTATATTCCTCACCTTCCACGTTTGTAATTAGCGTGCCTGCCTTTGTCGAGTTAAGAGTAATCTTAGCTTTATATGGCCTGTATCCGTTCATTTTTCCAACTGTATAGCCACTTAGCCTAGCTCCTAGACCATATTCTTTATCCTGTTCATCATCATTAGGGCTATCTTTTAAGATTATCTTTGTATCTTCAAGGTCTGTGCCTTCGTCTTGGTCGTAAGTGATTGCTGCGTAGTCACACCAATCATCTTTGCCGTTGTATAAATCCCAAGTACCAATGTTAGTCCAAATATCTGGTTGAATTCTATTCTGTCCAAAGCTTTCGTAGTATCTTACATAATCAACTTGCATTGACTTTGGCAAATCTTCTGGCAACTGATTTCCTGTGAAATGACCACCCACAGCTAAGTTTAATAACAAGTAATAATCGTTATTCATAGATGATGGGTATCTAGATGGTGCAACTCTTCTATCGTTTTCAATCGTGTACTCATATACCTTTTGTCTGTCGAGATAGAAAGCAACCGTGTCGCCATTTCTGTTAACTCCATATGTATGATACTGGCTAAAATCTATATTGCTCATCTTCGCATGGGCTGTTGCATCATTTTTACTTGTGAAGTATTCGTCGTTACTGCTCATCGAAGAATTATAAAAGTGAACTGTACTCTGGAAGTAATCATTTGCGTTAGCCTGCTCCAAGATATCAATCTCACCATTTCTAGGCCAAGTCATTTTCTTCTCGCCAAGCATCCAAAATGCTGGCCATAAACCCTTCGCTGTGGACAATTTTATTCTTGCCTCCACATAGCCTAAGCCTGCTGAGAATTTACCTCTTGTACAAATTCTTCCAGATGTGTAATCATAGTCGAAACTGTTATTATTCTCATCGACTATAGTTGTGTGCTCATTCTTTGCTTCAATATTTAGAGCACCACCGCTAACGGATACGTTCTCTTCTTTGTAGTTTTGTTTTTCGTTATTACCCCAGTTGATTGGAGAATTCACTCCAGCTTTATTTCCAGTTTGAATCTGCCACTTACTGTCGTCAAGTTCATCGCCGTTGAATTCATCACTCCATGTAGCTCCACTCTCGTCCACATTCATTGTGTCAGGTGAAAGTACTGGAACTTTTGTCTCTTGCTCTTCTTCAGTTGGTTCTACAGCATTCAATAAATCTATGCTTTCAATGTTCAATTCAGTACCAACTTCAAGCATATCTAGTTCGAAGGAAATATCCATACTGTATTGGTCATTGTATTTGAAATCGGCAGTTTCGAGTATATTTTCGCCCTCCTGGAGTGTGAATAATTCGGAGTGGTCACCAATACCGACTTTCAAGTACGAGATATTGTCTTCGCCGGTGTCGTCATTGTGAATGACAGATGTAGCCTTTGAAGAATTAATAACAATAGTCGCTTTTGTTTTGGTTCCTGGCTCTAGTCTATTTGATGCGTAGTCCTTAAGTCTAGCCCACGATGCCTCAGCATCTAGCCAACCAGATCTTGAACGAACTAGGATTGTTGTGTCTGAATAGTTTGCACCTGTTCCAATTGTCTTGTAACTTAATTTTGCCCAGTGTCCATATGTAGGATGCTCTGCGTCAAATAATGCATAGAATCCCCAAGGGCCAACACTCTCAGAACTTGTATCATTTTCTACAGGAACCCATCCAGTATCTTGAATTGTAAATTCTGAAATTACTAATTCGCCTTTGTCGCAGCCGGATGATTCGAAATTATTATCCACGCCCATACTGATTCTAAGGCTACATTCATTTTCCTCTATAGGACAAAACTGTCCTGTAAAGGTGTACTCATAAGTGTCTTTGTCAAATACAACTAAATCCTTACTTAGGTTATAGTTACCCAAACCACCTTCTGTGTAACAGTGAATATTGGAAGGTGGTGGCTCTTTGTCAGTTGCTGTAAAGTTGTATGTTACTTCAACTGAGACATTATAGATTTTATCGTAATCAAGATGACATACCGACTTCAAATCTTTTGTCTTTAAATGGAAACCATCCCAGCCATATGTTTGATAGTTAAACTGGAATCCCTCAATATTTGAAGCGCCAGAGTACGAACCTCTCATATTACCCCACTCGTTTTGGATTAGTTTGTACTCCCATATGCCGTCTTTGTCGCCGATTTCTTCCACATCTGTTTTGTCCCATCCGTTGTCGTCCTCGCCTTGATGACTTGACTTATCGTAAATTGTTGCAGGGAATAACTTCTCCATCACTACGCCAGTGTCTTGGAAAGTAGCTTTAGTAATTGTAAGCGATCCTTTCTGACAACCAGATGACGCGCCTTTGGCAGTCACTCCCATGTCTATCATAAGAATCAAGTCTGATAAACCGTCGCTAGCGAGTTGTCCTGTAAATGTAATCTCTCCAGCGGCACTGTTAATCGTGGCTGATTGTTGTGATATCTCGTAAGAACCAAGTCCCCCATAAGACAAAAAATGGATATTCGTGGCATTCGTACCCGTATGTGTAACTTTAACAGTCACATCATATACGTGGTAAGGTTCTATTCCACAAATATCCTTAATATCTTTTGTTCTTAGATGGAAACCATCCCAGCCATATTGTGTTGTTGTAAATGTGAATCCTTCGATTCCAGACGCACCTGAATAATTACCAGCCATATTCTTCCACTGGTTTTGAATTAGTTTGTACTCCCAAATGCCCTGAGCGTCTCCACTAGTCTGCACGTCAGTTTGGCACCAAGAAGAACCCACTGTTGCACTAAATGTTCCGTCTGCATTTACCCTCACACAGCCAATATCTACTGATATTATTAACAATGCAACCGAAAGTAAAATCGATAATGCTTTTCTCATAATCGGTCTCCTTTCGCCTTGTATGTTTGGCTGTTGCCACACAAAATATGTCAAAAACAAAGGTTAACTATATTCAATTTTCCCACAGTTATATTATACCAATTTTTCCCTGATTTTTGAAGAAAAAGTGATAAAAAAAGACTGTTCCAAAGGGAACAGTCTTTTTTATTTATTGACGCGAAATTAAGCGCGCTCAACCTTACCAGATTTCAAACACTGTGTACAAACGTACATTCTCTTTGCGTTTCCATCTGTTTTAACTCTAACTTTTTTGATATTTGATTTCCACATTCTGCTTGATCTTCTGTGTGAATGAGACACAGCTTTACCAAAATGAGCACCCTTACCGCAAATTTCACATTTAGCCATAATAGCACCTCCTTTAATAGAATTAAGTCGAACTTACCCATCGACTTTGACACGAGTGGTATTTTATCAAAAGCCCCTATAAAATGCAAGTACTTTTTAATCTAATACTTCTTTGGCGATATCTACTGCCATTTTCGCATCTTTTGAGTAGTAATCGGCGCCAATTTGCTTTGAATAATCTTCTGTAAGCACTGCACCACCTACCATTACTTTTACATCATCTAAATCATTTAGTAAGTCTATTGTTTCTTGCATTGCTGGTAGTGTTGTGGTCATAAGGGCTGATAGTCCAACTAGCTTAACATCTTCACTCTTAGTGACTTCTACAATCTTTTCCGGAGCCACATCTCTACCTAAATCAATAATCTCATAGCCATAGTTTTCTAGGATAACTTTCACAATATTCTTTCCAATATCATGAATATCCCCCTTAACTGTGGCAACTATCACTTTGCCCTTGCTCTCCGTCTGCTCGCCTGTGTTTGCTAGATGTGTTTTTATTACATCAAAACAATCCTTTGCAGTATCGGCAGCCATAATAAGCTGTGGCAAGAACAATGTGCCTTTCTCGAACTCTTCTCCTATCTTATCTAATGAAGGAATCAAGTATTCATTTATGATTTCCATCGGAGTGATGGTTTCAAGCAACTCTTTTGTGACATTAACAGCCTTTTCAGACATTCCCTTCTGCATTGCATAGAGAATTGCCTCTTTTGGATCTGCAATTGTCTCTGAAGCCTTATCATCATCTTCTTCGGTCTCGATATTTGCGTATTCGAAGAAGTCAAAGTTATCTATATCAATCTCTTCTAGCGAATCATAGTTTTTAACTGTATCAGTCATTGCTGGAATATTTGGATTGATGATTGGCAAATCAAGTCCAGAATTTAGAGCCATATGCAAGAATATCTGGTTAACTCTAGGTCTGTTAGGCATACCAAACGAAACGTTTGAGACACCAAGCACTGTCCTTAGTCCAAACTCATCTTTCACATGTTTGAGAGCTCTTAATGTATCCTTTGCAGCGTTCTGATCTGTGGCAACTGTCATTGTAAGGCAGTCGATAATTATATCTTCTTTTGGAATGCCATAAGACAATGCCTTATCCATTATCTTTTCAGCAATGTTAATTCTATCTTCCACAGTCTTTGGAATACCGTTTGAATCAAGTGTCAAACCGATAACCGATGCGCCATACTTTTTAACAATTGGCAAGATGCTATCTAGCACTTCATCATCGCCGTTCACTGAGTTTACAATTGGTTTTCCGTTATAGACTCTTAAGCCAGCCTCAATAGCTTCTGGGTCAGATGAATCGATTTGAAGTGGCACATCTACTACCGCCTGTAAAGCCTTGATAGTTTTAATCATCATCTCAGGCTCATCAATCTCAGGTAGTCCAACATTCACGTCCAAAATGTCAGCGCCTGCGTCCACCTGCTCAATAGCCTGCGACAAAATATAATTCATATCCTGTTCGATAAGAGCTTGCTTAAATCTTTTCTTTCCTGTTGGGTTAATCCTCTCACCGATAATCTTTGGTGCATCAACCTTAACAGTTTTTGTTGGCGAGCAAACATTTAAAGTCTTTTCGCTCTCTTCTTTTTCAACTTGCACATCGTCCAATATGCTTGCAATCTCTTTTATATAATCAGGTGTAGTTCCACAGCATCCGCCAAAGACCTTAACACCCATCTTTCTCATTTCTTTGTAGTGTTTAGCAAAATCTTCTGGTTTAAGACTATATTCATTTGTGACGGGATCAGGTAGTCCAGCGTTAGCCTTGACTATAACTGGAACGCTTACTTCACCCACTATCTCTTCAACTATAGGAAGTAGCTCTTTTGGTCCAAGTGAACAGTTAACACCCAAGGCATCCACTCCCAAACCTTCAAGCGTGTGACACATTGATGCAATGCTTACGCCAGTGAATGTTCTTCTGTTTTCCTCAAATGTCATTGTGACAAATACTGGTTTATCACTGTTTTCTTTTGCTGCCAAAACCGCAGCCTTAGTCTCGAGAAGATCCGTCATTGTTTCAACTACAATCAAGTCAGCATCTTTTCCAGCTAACACTTCTTCTTTGAAGATGTCGTATGCTTCCTCAAAACTTAAATCACCAAGTGGCTCAAGTAGTTTTCCAATTGGTCCAATATCAAGTGCTACCTTGGCACCAGATTGTTTTGCATTATTAACAGCAGCACCAATCAGTTCATCTACACTGTATCCAGCATCTTTCATCTTATATCTGTTGGCACCAAAAGTATTCGCATACACGACCTGCGCACCAGCGTCCACGTATGCTTTATGAATACTAGAAATAAGCTCTGGCTTTTCAATGTTCAAAACTTCTGGCAAAGTGTCTCCCATCTCGCCACTTTTTTGAAGCATCGTTCCCATCGCTCCATCTAGCAATATGTAGTTTTGATTTAATAAATCAATCATCTTTAATTCCAATCAGACATGTAACTGATTTTGTAGGCATAAGCATCGAAGCCTCATTCACATGCACTCCCACTTGCCTACTTGCATCCAACATATCTAAAAATTCTTTTTGTTTTGTAATAGGAAAGTCTCCATAACCTAGTCCGTATCTAAAAGTCTTGTCCGCGTCGAAGTCCTTCATAATGATTTCTTCGGCGTGGTCGCAAGCTTTCTCAACAAGGTATGAAGCCATATTGTCAATCATCATAGCCTCAGCCATTGAAGTGATTTGTTTCTTTCGAATCAAGTTATCAACTTCGCCGCCAAGTGTTGTGCAAAAGCAAACGCATTTGCAACATCCATCTAAATGCTCTTTTATAGTCACGCCCTCAAGTTCGAAGCCCGAGTCTTTCATTTCTTCGTGGCAATAATCAAATACTCTGTAGACGAAACAAGCATTGATGGCGTTCTTTAATTCTTTTTCACATACTAAAAGAAGTTCTTTTACACTTTCGTCTAAAGATTCATTTTCATATCCTAGAGTTTTAAGAACTTCTTTGTAATCATTTTCAGTTATTTCAATAGTATGTTTATTCATTTTATTTAAACTTCATTATATTGTTAACGGCCTCAGTGATTTTTCTAGCAACGTAAGCGTCGTTCATCGTGTAAATATGAACTCCATCCACTCCGTTTGCTACCAAGTCCATTATTTGATCTATCGCATATGAAATACCTGCATCTCTCATCGCCATCTTATCATCGCCGAATCTCTGCAATAACTTAGATAATTTGGCAGGAATACTTGCACCACACATTGAAACCATTCTCTCGATTTGACTCTTGTTTGTGACAGGCATAATTCCAGCTTCAACCGGAACATCAATACCTGCACCTCTAGCCTCATCCATAAACTCATAGAAAGAATTGTTATCAAAGAATAACTGTGAAATAAGATGACTTGCACCCGCATCCACTTTCTTCTTTAGATTTGAAACGTCAGTCTGTAGGTCTTCTGCTTCCTGATGAACCTCAGGATAGCATGCACCTGTTATTTCAAATCCCATATCTTTACTCATAATGTATTCAGTAAGTTCTGATGCATATTTGAAATCGTGCTCTATCTCACGGTTTGGATCAACATCTCCGCGTAGAGCAAGGATGTTTTTAACACCGTTTGCATTTAACTCATCCAATATTTTATCAACAGATTCTTTTGTGTTGTAAAGACATGACAAATGAGCAATGGTCTCTATTCCATATTCGTTTTTAATAAGAGAACATAAATCAGCTGTACTTACGCCGTTTATTCCGCTCCCACCTGCACCATAAGTCACACTGATAAAATCAGGGTTTAACTCCTTAAGATCTTTGAGAGTATCATAGATTGTTTCAACTCCACTCTCTTTCTTTGGTGGAAACACTTCAAACGAGAAGACAGTCTTGTCCTCAAACAGTTCCACTATGCTCATTAATCTTCTTCTACCGTTTCCTCTTCTTTTTTGTCCTTTTTGGTAAACTTATCACCAAACTTGTCAACAACGTCCGGTACAATATCAAGAATCTTTGACATTCCATCTGCATCTTTGACGCTGATGATTTTTGAAGAACCTTTTTTAAGAACTAAAACAGCATTAGGTGTAATCTTTCCACCTACACCACCAGTTCCATTTTCACCTTTTGAGAACATTCCAATTCCCATTCCAAATGAAACATCAGCTAATGGCAAAAGAATGGTGTCGCCAATTTTAATAGGCTCACCAACAACTGATTTAGTTGTTATAAAATGTTCCATAGCTTCCACTAATTCTTCTGTGGTTTTCTTAGTGGCTTTCTTTGTATTTTTGTCTGCCATAATGAGACCTCCTATTTATTAAAAACTTAATCGTTTTTCTTGCTATTAATAAACTTCATTGTTTTTCTTATATCTGGATCAAGCATAAACTTGATGAAGTAGTAAACCAAAACTACTACTTTTATATGTCCTTTGTATTCTAGTCTAGCATCTATCGTTTCTTTGTCAAAGTAAGGAATCACTTCAACATCCTCTGGATCTATGCCAAGCATATCGTAGGCAAATGCTATACCGCCTAATGCCTGTCCCGTCAAATGTGGTTCCTCAAAACCAAACTCTATCTTGCCAGTAATCTTATTTGGAAAGACATGTTTGACTACCTCCTTAACAATGTCCATCATCTTACTAAATGCTTTTCTAGTAGACTTTCTATTAATAAAATCAATGTACTCTTTAAACTTCTCTAGAATCACCTGGATTTTTTTCATTGCAGTTTCAACTGCTTTAACACTTCTAGCAAGTGCATCTAAGGTTCTAGATTTTGTTTTGATAGCCTTAATCTTAATCTTCCTCGACAAAGGCTTCTTAACTTTAGGCTTTTCTAGCTTTTTCTTTCTTCTGAATTTCTTTTTGAGTTTTACTCTCCAGTTATCTTTGATACCAGTATCAATATCCTCCATATCTGGAACATCTATTTCTGGATAATCAACTGAAGAAAACTTAGGATCTAATAACTCCCTATCACTAAAGCCTGTATCATCATCCACCAAGTTAACCAGGTATTCGTCTGATTCTTTGCCGTAGATGGCTTCTAGTACTAATTCATTTTCATATGATATTTCTGCTTTAGGTGGCTTATATTCTTCTCTTGGCTTTTTCTCTTTTTCTTTTAAGATGTTTATTCCAAAAATCTTAAGCGACTTAGTTAGTTTGTCGTTTTCATAATCAACATTGAATCTGACTGGAAATCCTAACCAATGTGCACCCAGGTGAGTTTTGAATTCTTCGTCGCTGTAGTGAAGATTACCCTTATAGAAAATTGGCACGAACAAAACAAGCAGTACTATTCCTAGTATCACTAGCAATATTATTCCTATTATTTTTAGTATTAATAGTAAAACGCTTAACATTTGTCCTCTTATCTATATTTGATAATTTTTATATCGTTTTTCTTCGCTTCTCTATCCAAAATAAAATCTCTTACATTAACAGTGTCTGTCTGTCGGAAGCAATCAACAATAATTCTGCACATAAGTTCATTTGCCTCTTCACGTCCTTTGGCGAGGCCGACTATAAAGAAGTCTTGTCTCTTGTAGTACTTTTGTTTTAGTACTTCAAACGGGAATGTTTCTAGAATGTCTCGATTATTGCGCGGCAAAACAATAACAAATGTTGTTGGTGATAATTTGCCTTCATTAATCTTATATATGAGTTTGTTTTTCTTCTTGGCTATCTTCTCGCCAAGATACAAATCATAATACCATTCCATAATTAATTCCTATTTCATAATATCTGAAAAGTCGAATGTTGCAAAGTAATCTTCTGGAGTCTCTGCTCTTCTAATTAATTCAACCGAACCGTCCTCTTTCAAAAGTAGTTCTGCTGATTTAAGTCTACCATTATAATTATAACCCATTGCGAAGCCGTGAGCACCTGTATCGTGAATATAAATTAGATCACCTTTTTCAATCCTTGGTAGATGTCTGTCCACTGCAAACTTATCATTGTTCTCGCAAAGCGAACCAACAATGTCATACATATGATTGCAAGGTGCATCTTCTTTGCCCATAACTGTCACATGGTGATATGCGTTATACATAGCTGGACGCATCAAGTTAACTGCACAAGCATCCACGCCAATATACTCTTTGTAAATATGTTTCTCGTGAACTGCTTTTGTTACAAGCGCACCGTATGGTCCCATCATAAAACGACCCATCTCTGTGTAGATAGCTACATCATCCATTCCTTCTGGAACAAGGATTTCTTCGTAGACTTGTCTTACGCCTTCGCCGATGGCCATGATGTCGTTTGGCTCCTGATCTGGTGTATATGGAATTCCAACACCACCCGATAGATTCACAAATGCGATATGAACGTCGCACTCGTTCTTCAAATCAACTGCTAGTTTGAAAATATCTCTAGCAAGCATTGGATAGTACTCGTTTGTAACTGTGTTACTTGCAAGGAACGCGTGCACGCCAAAGTGCTTAACGCCCTTCTCTTTTAGAATCTTGAATGCTTCAACAATCTGGTTTGGAGTCATTCCGTATTTTGCATCGCCTGGGTTATCCATGATTCCGTTGCAGACTTCGTACACTCCGCCTGGATTGTATCTACAGCATACAGTTTCAGGAATACCACACTCTGCTTCCATATCTTCTATTAAAGTAATGTCGTCTAGGTTAATGATTCCACCTAGTGCATTACAATATCTAAACTCGCCCTCTGGAGTCTCATTAGATGAGTACATGATTTCGTCACCGTGGAAGCCAAGCTTTTCTGCAATCATGAGCTCAGTTTCTGATGAACAGTCAACGCCACAACCTGCTTCTTTAAGTTTCTGAATAATAAATGGATTTGGTGTTGCCTTCACTGCGAAGTACTCTCTAAATCCTTTATTCCAAGCGAACGCCTCGTTTACTTTTCTGGCATTCTCCATAAACCCTTTCTCATCGTAGATGTGAAATGGTGTTGGATATTCTTTAACAATTTCTTGTAACTGTTCTAAAGTTACAAAAGGTTTCTTTTCCATTTAACTTTCCTCTCTATCTATAATCTTCCATAGATATCTGACATATATCTTAGATATCTCATGTGTTCTGGTGTGAACTCACCATCTTTCATTCTCCATCTCCAGTTCGTTCCCAAAGTCGATGGCACATTCATTCTGCCCTTCGAGTCAATCTTAAGAACATCCTGCATCTGGAAAACGACTAAGTTCGCCACACTCTTGTAAGCCTCTCTAAAAATGTTATCCACAATCTGCTCAACAGACATGTGCGAATCACCCATATACTCTCTAACATAATCAAGTTGCCACCACTGAAGATCATTAAAGTAACCAACCAATGTGTCATTGTCATGAGTGCCGCCGTATACAACCATGTTCTCATTAAAGTTGTATGGCAAATGTGGATTCTTTCTGTCACCGTCAAAGGCAAATTCCAAAACCTTCATCGATGGATAACCAGACTTTGCAATAACCTTTTTAGCTTCTGGCATTTCTACGCCCAAGTCCTCGGCAATAATTTTCTTATCGCCAACAGCCTCGTTAATAGCCTTTATTAGTTTCATGCCAGGACCTTTTAGATATTTACCGTTTACGGCATTTCCATCTTCAGCAGGGATTGCGTAATACTTTACAAGTCCCAAGAAGTGATCGATACGAATAACATCGTACATCTTAGCCATAAAGTTCATTCTGTTTTTCCACCACTTGAAACCATCCTTCTCCATCTTAGCCCAATCGTAAAGTGGATTGCCCCACTTCTGACCAAACTCTGAAAAGATATCTGGTGGAACTCCTGAAACTACTTCTGCCACTAAATCTTTGTTTAGCTTAAACTGTTTTGGACTCTTCCAAACTTCAGCAGAATCCATAGCAACGTAAACTGGTATATCTCCAATGATTTCGATGCCCTTTTCGTTCGCATATTCTTTTAATGCAAACCACTGCTCAAAGAATTTGAACTGAAGGAATTTATAGAAATCAATGTCCTTCTTTAACTTTTTCTTATACTTGGCAAGCGCCTCTTTCTTTCTAAACTTGATATCCTTTGGCCACTCTTCCCAAGACAAATGCTCAAAGTGAGTTTTGCACGCACGGTATAGCGCATAGTCTTCAAGCCAATCGTTTTCTTTTACAAATGTTTTGTACTCTTCACTTTTTGCATGATCACTATTAGCAAATGCTTCGCGAAGAACCTGATATCGATTTTCAAATAATAAACCGTAATCTACGTAGCCATCTTCTAGGCTCCACTTGAAGTCTTCGACGAAGTCTCTTGTGATCAGTCCTTCTTCTATTAGGAAATCAAAATCTATAAAGTATGGATTTCCTGCAAACGCAGAGAATGATTGATATGGGCTGTCACCAAAACTAGTAGGCCCTAGAGGTAATACTTGCCAGAACTTTTGTCCCGACGCCTCAAGATGGTCTACGAATTCGTATGCCTTGCTTCCAAAAGTACCTATACCATATGGTGATGGCAAGCTACTGATTGGCATCAATATTCCTGCTGATCTTTTAAATTCCTTTTGTGCCATATTGGTCCCTTCTTAGTTGTGTTCGTGTGTGAAGAGGTGATCTTCACAGTACTCTTTATTTCCGCTACATTTTGAGCAGAATCTAAATGATAACTCTGGGTTATCTAAATCAGTACGTCCGCAAATTGCACATTTATGTCTAGCGCCGTTAGCATATGTGTTATGAGCTTGTGCCTGACTTACTTTTTGCTTGTACTGAACTTTTCTCTTTCTCTGTTTAAATGTTACTCCACTAATGCCCATCTTCTTTCTTGTGAAGAAGAAATATATTAGGAAGTTCATTAGCGAGAATAAGATCATTGCTAGAACTAGAATACCTGAGATGATTCCCTGGTTTCTAAATGTGCTGACAACATCTATTCCCATAAATACTACATATACCAATCCTAGCCATTTAATCTTGATAGGAATGATAAAGTATAGTAGCAATTCCTGGTTTGGATATGTGGCTGCAAACGCCAAGAAAATTGAAACGTTTATATAGTAAGTAGTTGTGTACATTGAGATTATTTGTCCCATAGCCACAGCTCTCTGTGCGCCTGTTACCGCTACACCTTGACTCATAATAGGAATGCCTGAGTAAAGCAAAATGAAATACAGTATAAAAGCACCTACTATTGTGAATAAGAAGCCTGAGAACAAATATACGTTATATCTGTATGAACCCCATGTCTTATCTAGCGTTCTTCCCAGTGAATAATATAGGAATAACATAATAATTGTGAATATTCCCAAAGATTCAGGCATAGTAATAACCCATGTTATTATTCTCCAAACCTGACCATGCATAATCTGGTATGGATTAAATGTTAACATTGCGTACAAATCTTTATTCAAAAAGTAAATCAAATAACCTAAAACATACCCACCAATAAGGTAAATTGTTAGGTTCTTGATAGCATATTTTCCAAATTTTTGCTCGAATTTTGAAGCCATTTATGTCCTCCTTATATAATAAGCCAATATAAAGTATATAGACTTAAAAATGGTTTGTCAAACGAACTTTTTACTATATTAATGTAGTTGAATTTTAGGGGGTTTTGTACTATAATTTTATCGTTTTAGACACAAAAAGAATTAGGTTTTAAGAGGGAAAAATATGAGCAATCAAAGCACTTACAGTTTAGGAATTGATATCGGTTCTACTACTGTAAAAATTGCAATTCTAGACGAACAAAACAATATACTATTCTCTGACTATAAGAGACACTTTGCTAACATCCAGGAGACTTTGGCTGAGCTTTTGAAAGAGGCTAAAGATGAGTTGGGTGAAGTTAATCTTTCACCAATGATCACTGGATCAGGTGGACTTGCTTTGTCAGAGCATTTGGACGTACCTTTTGTGCAAGAGGTTGTAGCTGTTTCTACTGCCCTAGAGGATTACGCACCTCAAACTGACGTAGCTATCGAGCTAGGTGGTGAGGATGCTAAGATAATCTACTTCACAAACGGTGTTGAACAGAGAATGAATGGTATCTGTGCCGGTGGTACAGGTTCTTTTATTGACCAGATGGCATCTTTGCTTCAGACGGATGCATCAGGTCTTAACGATTATGCAAAAGATTACAAATCAATATATGCTATCGCAGCTAGATGTGGAGTGTTTGCCAAAACTGACATTCAGCCACTAATCAACGAGGGAGCTACTAAGGAAGACTTGGCCGCTTCTATTTTCCAAGCTGTGGTTAATCAGACTATTTCAGGTTTGGCTTGTGGAAAGCCTATTAGAGGAACTGTTGCGTTCCTTGGCGGTCCACTTCACTTCCTACCTGAACTTAAGAATGCGTTTATTAGAACGCTTAACTTAGACGATGAACATATTGTGGCTCCGGAGCACTCACACTTGTTTGCTGCTACTGGTGCTGCTATGAATCATAAAGAAGATGTTTCAGTAGGAATCGGAGAATTGTATAAACAATTGTCTGAAGGAATCCAGATGTCTATGGAAATCAAGCGTATGGATCCTTTATTTGACTCTAAAGAACAGTATGAAGAGTTCAAGGCTCGTCACGACAAAGCAAATGTTAAGAAGGGCGACTTAGCTTCATACAAAGGCAAATGCTTCTTAGGAATTGACTCTGGTTCTACCACTACAAAAGCCGCTGTCGTGGCAGAGGATGGTACACTTCTCTACTCATTCTATTCAAGTAATGAAGGTAACCCTCTTCAAACTATTATTAACGCAATAAAAGATATTTACAAACAGTTGCCAGAAGGTGCTGAAATTGTTCGCAGTTGCTCAACAGGTTACGGTGAAGCTTTGATTAAGGCTGCTCTTCTTCTTGATGAGGGAGAAGTTGAAACTGTAGCTCATTACTATGCAGCTGCATTCTTTGAGCCGGACGTTGACTGTATCTTAGATATTGGTGGACAGGATATGAAGTGCATCAAGATCAAGAATAAGACAATCGACTCAGTTCAGCTTAATGAGGCTTGTTCTTCTGGTTGTGGTTCATTTATTGAGACTTTTGCGAACTCTCTAAGTTATTCCGTAGAAGACTTCGCCAAAGAAGCATTGTTTGCTCCAAACCCAACCGACCTTGGAACAAGATGTACAGTATTTATGAACTCAAATGTTAAGCAGGCACAGAAAGAAGGTGCTACTGTCGCTGATATTTCTTCTGGTCTTGCTTACTCAGTTATAAAGAATGCTTTGTATAAGGTTATTAAGATTGCAGATGCATCAGACCTTGGAGAAAAAATTGTTGTTCAAGGTGGTACATTCTACAACGATGCTGTTCTTAGAAGTTTTGAAAAAATTTCTGAAACAGAGGCAATCAGACCTGACATTGCCGGTATAATGGGTGCCTTTGGCGCAGCCTTGATTGCTAGAGAAAGATATGACGGTCAGGAAACTACTATGCTTTCTATTGATCAGATTAATGAATTCTCTTACAAGACTTCGATGACTAGATGTAAAGGTTGTACAAACTCATGTCTTTTGACAATTAACATGTTCTCTGACGGACGTAAGTTTATCAGTGGTAACCGTTGCGAGAAAGGTGTGGGCGGTGTCAAAAATAAGGAACAGATTCCAAACTTATTTGAGTATAAGTTCCACAGAATGTTTGACTACGAACCTCTAGATGAGAACGAAGCCCCACGTGGTGTAGTTGGAATTCCTAGAGTTTTGAATATGTATGAGAACTTCCCATTCTGGGCAGTCTTCTTCAAAGAACTCGGATTTAGCGTTAAGCTTTCTCCTGAGTCTTCACACAAGATTTACGAGTTGGGTATTGAATCAATCCCTAGTGAATCTGAGTGTTATCCAGCAAAACTTACTCACGGACATATTAAGTGGTTACTTGATGAGGGTTGTAAGTTCATCTTCTACCCTTGTATTCCATACGAGCGTGATGAGACACCAGATGCTAACAACCACTACAACTGTCCAATGGTTACATCTTATGCTGAGAACATTAAGAATAACGTAGAGGAATTAGAAGATCCTGAAATCAACTTCCTAAACGCATTTATGGCTTTCTCTAATCAGGAAGTTTTATCAGAGCGTTTGGTTGATATCTTCACAACAGACTTTGGTATTGATGCTGATGAAATCAAAAAAGCTTGTGAAAAAGGTTGGGCTGAACTAATTGACTCTAGACAAGATATGATGCGTAAAGGTGAGGAAACTTTACGTTATATCGAGAAGAATAATCTTCACGGTATTGTTTTGGCTGGTCGTCCATATCACGTGGACCCAGAAATTAACCATGGTATTCCAGAGATGATTAATTCATATGGTCTTGCGGTATTAACTGAGGACTCAGTTGCTCACTTAGGCGAAGTTGAGAGGCCTCTTATCGTATCAGACCAGTGGATGTATCACTCAAGATTATATAAAGCTGCGGACGTAGTTAAGAAGCGCGAAGATTTAGATTTGATTCAGCTCTTCTCATTCGGCTGCGGTTTGGATGCGGTTACTACTGACTGTGTAAGTGATATTCTTACAGGTTCAGATAAAGTTTATACAGTACTTAAGATTGACGAGGTAAACAACCTTGGAGCAGCAAGAATTCGTGTTAGATCACTTCTTGCAGCAATTCGTGAACGTAGTGAACTCAACTACCAGAGATTTATCAAGTCTTCTGCTATCGAGAAGGTTGAGTTTACTAAGGAAATGTTTGACGACAAATACACTATCCTTTGTCCTCAGATGAGTCCTATCCACTTCGGTATGCTAGAGGCTGCCATCAACTCTTGTGGTTTTAACTTGGAAGTTTTGGACAGCGGACGTTCATGTATTGACGTAGGACTTAAGTATGTAAACAACGATGCATGTTATCCATCACTTATCGTCGTTGGACAGATGATGGAAGCTTTGCAATCAGGTAAATATGATTTAGATAAAACTGCTCTTATCATCACTCAGACTGGTGGTGGATGTAGAGCTACAAACTACATTGGATTTATAAGACGTGCCCTAGAAAAGGCAGGTATGGAACAAGTTCCTGTTATTTCACTTAACCTTCAAGGTATTGAGAAAAACAGCGGTTTCAAACTAACTCCTAAGTTTGGTGTTAAATGTCTTCAAGCTTGTCTATACGGTGACTTATTTATGCGTGTAGTTTATAGAACTAGACCTTACGAGGTAAATGAAGGCGAGACAAATGCTCTTCATAAGAAGTGGGAAGAAAAAATAATCAAAGAACTATCAGACAACAAGTTTGGTATTCGTCGCTTTAAGAAGAATATGAAGAAGATTGTTGAAGAGTTCGACGCCATTCCAACAAAGGACATCAAGAAACCTAGAGTTGGTATCGTTGGTGAAATTTTGGTTAAGTTCTCTCCTACTGCTAACAACGACTTAGTTAATCTGCTTGAGGAAGAAGGCGCCGAAGCTGTTATGCCAGACTTGATCGACTTCTTCTTGTATGGATTTAGAAACGCTAAATATAAATTCGAAAAACTTGGATTTAACAAGAAAGGCGTACTTATCAACAACTTAGCTATTAAGGCAGTTGAGTGGATGCGTGGTTCTGCCAAGAAAGCTCTTATCAAGAGTAAGCACTTCACTCCTACTTCTGATATTTGGGAGATGAGTAAGATGGCTCAAGAGATTGTATCCGTTGGTAACCAGACCGGCGAAGGTTGGTTCCTAACCGGTGAGATGCTTCACTTGATTCACGACGGGGTTCCAAACATTGTTTGTACACAGCCATTCGCATGTCTACCTAACCACGTAGTTGGTAAGGGTGTTATCAAGAGACTACGTGCATTAAATCCAGATGCAAATATCGTGGCAGTCGATTACGACCCAGGTGCATCGGAGGTTAACCAATTGAATCGAATTAAGCTAATGTTGGCTACTGCTAACAAAAGATTAAATGATAAATAATAAAAAGACCTTGCATTGCAAGGTCTTTTTTATATGTTCTCTATCTGCCAGTCAATAGGCTCAATTCCGTTTGCTTCTAAGAACTCGTTACACTTACTAAAATGTTTACATCCAAAGAATCCTCTATATGCTGATAATGGGCTTGGATGTGGAGCTTCTAGTACTAAGTGTTTTGGATTATCTAGCATAGCTTTTTTCTTTCTAGCTGGCGCTCCCCAAAGAAAGATTACAATTGGTCTATCTTGTTTATTTATTTCTCTAATAACTGCGTCTGTAAATTGCTCCCAACCTTTACCTTGGTGTGAGTTTGCTTGATGAGCACGAACTGTTAATACTGCATTTAAAAGCATTACTCCCTGATCTGCCCACTTCTTTAAATATCCATTGTTTGGAATATAGCATCCCAAATCGTCATTCAGTTCTTTGTATATGTTTTGAAGTGATGGCGGTATATCATTTCCTGGCAAAACCGAGAATGATAGCCCATGTGCCTGATGTTCGTTGTGATATGGATCTTGTCCAATCAATAGCACTTTCACTTCGCTTAGTGGCGTACAATGGAAAGCATTAAAAATATCATCTGCCGGAGGATAAATAGTTTGTGAACTATATTCATCTTTAACAAACTTAAATAAATCTCTATAATATTCTTTTCCAAATTCAGGCTTTAGGGCTTGCTCCCAATCGCCAGTTAATGCTGCCATGTCTTCTCCTATTTCAAAATGTCATATATAAACTTTTTATCATTGAATATTCTAATCGCTGCCTTGTGAATCTTTAAATCAAAACTAGTTCCACGCATCAATTCACCATCCACATTGAACGATAACTTTTCATCTGACTCTACGTGAATTTCACTTTCTTGATATCTTTTTATTGCAGAAAATTTCTCATGCTTTCCTCTCGCCAATGATGCAAGCATTGGAAGGATTTTAATCTTTGGCATTTTCTTTACCAAGTAAATATCAAATAATCCATCGTCCAAAAGCGCGTGTGGTGCAATTTTATATCCACTTCCATAGTACTGAGCATTACAAATAGCTAGAATAGTTATCTCACCTTCTGCCTCATTCTCACCCATACGGATTTTCACTTTCTTTGGCAAGTACTTAAAGTATGTGTAAACAAAACTCGCATTAAACCTTTGACTTGTTGGAATCCACTTCTTTTCCCTTGTTATAGAAACGTTGTCAGCCACGTCCGCGTCCAATCCCACACAAGCGACATTTAAAAAATATCTGTTATTGATTGAACCAATATCAATTGAATGGATGCCATCGTCGAAGTTCTTGAGAGTTCGAGCAAAGTCATTTCCGCTACCAGCAGGAATCACTCCGAGAATCTTATTTTCACTTCCAACAATTCCATTTAGTGTGTCGTTTAGATTGCCATCTCCACCAACAGAAAAGATTACACTCTCTTCGTCTGGGAATTCAGCTGCAATTCTTTTTGCATCGCTTGGTCTCTTTGTATATGTAATGTCATAGTTAATTTTACGCTTAAAACAAGCCTCTCTTATTTTTGCTTCCAAGAGAGACTTGTTATCTTTTCCACTTTTTCCGTTAATAATAAAATGATACTTCATTATTCTTCCATGGTAGATCTCAAATAATCTTGAACGTTGCTATCAACAATACGTACTGGAACACCTTTGCTATTCAAATATTCCTTAACGTCTGAAATCTCTAATTCTTTAAAGTGGAATAGTGACGCTGCAAGTGCTGCATCCGCTCCACCTGTAGTTAATGCATCGTAGAAGTGTTCTTTTGATCCTGCACCACCTGATGCAATAACTGGAATGCTTACTGCTTCTGAGATAGCGCGAGTAAGTTCAATATCATATCCGTCTTTAACACCGTCGCAGTCCATACTTGTTAGAAGAATTTCGCCTGCGCCTAAGTCTTCGGCACGGACAGCCCATTCAACTGCATCAATTCCAGTATCTACTCTTCCACCGTATTTATAAATATTCCAGCTTTCGCCGTCCTCGTTTTTCTTTGCATCAATTGCAACAACAACGCATTGGCTTCCAAACTTTTTAGCTGCTTCACTAATCAAATCTGGGTTTTCAATTGCAGCTGAATTGATTGAAACTTTATCAGCACCGTTTCGAAGGATTTCCCTAAAGTCATCCACGGTTCTAATTCCACCACCAACAGTGAACGGAATGAAAACCTGCTCCGCAACACGGCGAACCAAATCAACGACAGTGTTTCGCTGATCTGATGATGCTGTGATATCTAGAAACACCAACTCATCTGCGCCGGCAGCATTGTAAACCTTTGCCACCTCCACTGGATCACCAGCGTCTCTGAGGTCGACAAAGTTTGTGCCTTTTACCACTCTGTTATTGTCGATATCCAAACATGGGATAATTCTTTTTGTAAACATTGTTTCTCCTAATCTATTTCAACAAAGTTCTTTAGTATCTGAATTCCTACATCGCCACTCTTCTCTGGGTGGAACTGACAAGCAAATATGTTGTCCTGTTCAATAGATGTATGCATCTGTGTAATGTAATCTGTAGATGCTGTCACCACCGCATCGTCTTTAGCGTGAGCATAATATGAGTGAACGAAATAAACATAAGGGTTTTCCATTCCCTTAAATAATCTTCCATCATTTGATAACTCTAGCGAGTTCCAACCAATATGTGGAATCTTAAAACCAACTTGATCTGGGATGTGCAAAACTTCGCCTTGCACGATACCAAGACCTGTCTTTCCTGGTGACTCCTCACTCTCCTCGAAAAGAAGCTGAAGTCCAAGACAAATCGCAAGCATTGGTTTCTTGCTCTCCACTACATCATAAATAGTGTTCACTAGTTTATATTCTTTTAACTTATCCATAGCATCACCAAAAGCTCCCACGCCTGGAAGCACAACTTTATCAGCGGCCAAGATTTCATTAGGATCTCTTGTAACCACTATATCCTGCCCAATAAACTTAAAGGCATTCTCAACACTATGAATGTTTCCTGCATCATAATCAATTATTGCTATCATAATTTTCCTCTAGTTTTTAGCATCTAGCTCGAACCAGAATTCGACGCCATCTTCGTGGTTAATTACGCCACATTCTTTGTCGTGGTTGTCCATAATCGCTTTAACAATTGAAAGACCAATTCCACTTCCGCCATATTCTCTAGTTCTTGCTTTATCGATTTTATAGAACTTAACCCAAATGTTTTCTAGTTCATCCTCCGAAATAGGCTTTCCAGAGTTGAAAACCGACACTCTTACTATACCATTATTCTCTGCCACTTGCACCTTAATGATGCGCTTGTCATCCACATGGTTAATAGCATTATTTAGGTAGTTCGTAATAACTTCTTCTATGTAGAATTCGTCGCCCCAGACGAATTGTTTATCTGGCGCATCTACTTTAATATCGACATTGTTCTTCTCCGTCAAAATCTGTCTACGATTAATCAATGACTTGATAACTTCAACAATATCGAATCTTTCAAGGTTAACTTTGACACTTCCAAACTCAATCTGATTTAGAGTTAAGAGTTGTCCGACCATCTTGTTTAGTTTGTTTGATTCATCCACAATCACATCACTGTAATATTTGATGTCTTCTGGATTATCATTTATTCCTTCGCTTAAGCCTTCGGCGTAGCCTTGGATTAATGCGGTAGGAGTTTTTAACTCGTGAGAAACGTTCGAGATAAACTCTTTACGTAGTTCATCTACTTCTTCTTTTTGCTTGATGTCTTTCTCAAGTTCAAGGTTAGCGGTCTTTAGCTCAGTGATGGTTGTCTCTAGTTTTTCTGACATCTCATTCATACTATCACCCAAAACTCCCAACTCATCGTTATGCTGGCCTTCATATTTGACGTCAAAATCTAACTCTGACATCTGCTTCGAAATAGCCGCAAGCTGGAGCATTGGAATTGTGTATCTTCTTGTCACAACAATCAAAATGATTGTAATAACAATAATAAGCGCAATTGCAAGTCCAATATAGAACTTGTTTGTGATACTCAAGCTCTCTTTGAAGTTCTCCACCGAAACTCTGACAACTAAGTCACTGTCGTTGGAAAGTTCTGATACTAACTCGTAGTAATAGTTTTTGCTTGATGGATCAACTGTGTACAAAAGATTGTAGTCATCATTTTTCTCAACTACTTGTGATTTGAACATTTTGTCATCACCATGACCGAAAACTAAGTCTTGCCATCTTTGACGAAGAGGCACTTCAGAGCCGTATGTGTATAGAACAGTTCCGCCGTTATCAATTACTATTGCACTGGCTCCAGTCTTCTCGAGAATTGCATTCAACTCTTGCAAATCGTCGGATTCAGAAAAGCCTGCATCTTTTTTTACAACTTTATCAAATGTCTTATAAACGTCCTTGACCGCGGACTGCTTCTGTTTTGTGTAGTATTTCTCTAAAAATAGCGACCCAAAAACGCCTGCGAAAATCACAGACAAGAGCATTACTGCCACAATAAGAAATGTCAATTTGTAAGAAATTGAATGTGTTATTGGGACAGTTCTTTCTTTTTTGTTCTCACTATTTGACTTCAAACTTATACCCCATTCCCCAAATAGTCTGGATATAATCTCCAGCATCGCCTAACTTTGCGCGGAGTTTCTTAACGTGTGTATCAATAGTTCTAGCATCGCCAAAGTAATCGTAATTCCAAACGTTGTTTAGAATGTTTTCACGTGACAACGCGATACCTTTGTTCTTTATGAAATATTCAAGCAACTCAAATTCCTTAAAACTAAGTTCAATTGGTTCACCCTTAACTGTAACCGTATGAGCAGCCTGGTTTACTTCTATGTCACCGGCTGTCATAGTTTCACTTTCATCTAGGTTATTAGTTCTTCTTAGAATTGCATTAACTCTAGCAACCAAAATCTTTGGACTGAATGGTTTTGAAATGTATTCGTCTACTCCTAGGTCAAAGCCAAGTAGTTCGTCGCTCTCTTCGCCTTTGGCGGTGAGCATAATAATAGGAACCTTAGAGAACTGTCTAATCTCTTTGCATACTTCCCAACCGTCCATTTTTGGCATCATAACATCGAGGATAACTAGATCAATGTCATTGTCCTCGAAGAATATATCAATAGCCTCTTCTCCATCGGCTGCTTCTTTCACTATGTAATTTTCACGTGTGAGAAAGTCTTTGACGAGCTTTCTCATTCTAGCTTCATCATCTACTACTAAAATTTTCAAATCCGCCATAATGCACCTCCGTGTTCAACTTAATACTATTATCAAAAAAATATGTGTATTATTTATGAACACTCACTGTTAAATTATAACACAAAAAAGCACTCCTAATAAAAGAAGTGCTTTTTTAGTGGACTAGGTGGGAGTCGAACCCACGTCCAAAAATCCTTCCGCCGTGCTTCTACGAGTGTAGTCTATCGTTAAAATTCCCCATCTCAAACGGAGATAGACACCCAAGTGAAATGAGTAGCTTCTAAATACGCCCAAATACTTTGAAGCGAAAGTATTTGTCGTTTCCTACAGAACATAAGATCTGAATAAAATGTGTAGGTGCATTAAACTCAGAACGCTACGTTAAATTACGCAGCAAATGCTAATTTTTTATCAGCGTTTAATTTAAAATTGGTATTTAACGCATCCCATACGACTCGCTTCCCCAGTTTCCGAATCCCTGTCGAAACCAGTACTAGCCCTTACTGGTATATTTAATTGTCAAAATGCAAGACCTATACTAACGCGTTAGTTAGTATAGGTCAAGATGTTTTTCATTGTTTCTTCATTATTCAATCTATTTGTTTGTGTATTCGTTCATATTCTTTGGAATTTCCATCCAGAACACGACACCACCGTCAATATTATCAAAACCATAATCTCCTTTATGAACTTCCATAACACTCTTAACGATTGATAAACCAATTCCACTACTCTTTAACTTGTGTGCTCTAGGTTTAATATCCTTCGAGTAGAACATATCCCAAATCTTATCTTTAACATCATCAGGTACATGTTCACCGTCATTTCCAATTTCAATGCGAATTGTATCTATGCCATTTTTAACTTTTGCAGTTATAACGCCGGGCTCTTTACAATGCTTAATAGCATTCGAAACATAATTGCTAACTGCCTGCGATAGGTATCTAGTGTTAGCCATTGCTTCGCAGTCTTCGTCGTACTCTTGTTTGAGTTCGATATTTCTTTCTTCGAAGAGTTCTTCGTAATTTCCAAGTGTATTGCAAACCAACTCTGCCACATCACATTTTTCAATGGCAAATTCATTTTCATTACTCTTTGTAGCATACATCACAATCATGTCGTTAATCATGTCGATCATCTTGTCAGTCTCTTCAGTGATCGATTTGATGTACTCTTTTCTCTTCTCCTCATCGTCAATCATATTTATCATTTCAATCTGACTAGAAATGACCGCCAAAGGAGTCTTTAGTTCGTGAGAAATGTTATTTATAAATACTCGTCTCTCTTCTTCTGCTTTAGTCTGAGTGCTCAACTCATCTTGCAAGTCGGTCATCTGAGTTCGAATCTGGTCGAGCATCTGGTTGATTGAGTTCGCCAAAGAATCCACCTCCACGAACTCTTGCTTGGTTTCGACATTGAGTGAGTAACCACTACTTACAGCTTTGCTGGCCGCCTCCTCAATCTTTACAATAGGACGCGTGATTCTTCTAGAAACATAAAGCGAAATAAGAATTCCTGCAACTAGAACAAATATTCCGACTACAAAGAAGAACCATCTATAGTAAGTAAAGAATATCTTTGTAGCCTCTTTATTCTCGTAAATATAGATATAGTAATCTTCATCGTCCTGTAGTTTCATCCCATACCCAATAATTCTATTCTTTGTTTCTTTACTTTTATATTTGTATGAGAAAGATCTTAAGTTTGCAACAATATCATTTGCAATTCGAGTCTGGGCATCGATAGGCTTTTTCTCCATCTTCGTAACATATACACGCTCAAAACTTGAATTACAAATAATGAAGGTGAGTCGCTCATCTTCATACCTGGAAATTGTTTTGTTGTCGTTTGTGAGGGTCAGTACATCTGTCTTCTGCAATTTATTGTATGCTTCATTTATTAGACTCTTTTTTCTTGAGTAATAATAGTCATCAGCAAACAATGCGAAAACAGAAAAAATGGCCACAGTTAACACTAGTATAGTTAGTGTCATCAATATGACCATTCGACCTCTGATAGTTTTAATCATCATTTACCTCAAATATATAACCTACGCCGTAAATTGATCTGATGTATGGGCACTTCTTACCCATCTTATTCCTGATTTGTTTGATTACTGTATCAACAGTTCTGAAAGTTCCGTCGTAATCTTGTCCCCAAACAGCATCCAATATCTGTTCACGCTTTAGAGCTACACTTTCGTTCTCTGCTAAGTAAACTAGAATATCGAATTCTTTTGGAGTGGTTGGCATTAGTTTGTCATCTATGTAAGCCTTTCTAGAAGTCACATCAAGTTTAAGTTTACCAACTTCGATAGGCTCCAACTTCTCTTCAATGTGTCCTGAAGGAACACGAGATGCTCTCTTAAAGATTGCGTCAATTCTAGCCTTTAGAACCATAAGCTGGAATGGTTTCTTGATATAGTCATCCACGCCATTACTAAAGCTCTTGATTTGCTCCACGTCTCCTGATTTAGCAGTCATCATAATAACTGGAACAGATGACTCTTCACGAATCTTCTTTAGAACGTCCTGTCCGTCAATTCCAGGAAGCATTATATCAAGGAGAACTAGATCGATATCTTCAATACACTCTTCAAATTGAGCGACACCTTCTTCTCCGTCCACTGCTTCCAAAACAAGATAATCATTAAACTCCAAAAATTCCTTTACGGTTTTTCTAAGTTTGTCATTATCCTCTACTATAAGTATAGTTTTGTTCATAATACCCTCCGTATTTTATCCGTACACTCTAACAGTATTATTTTACTCTAAATTTTTAATCTATTCAATGTATTCTAGGGTGCCTTTGCCGGCCTCGGATGTAACTTTTGCTTTCGCACCCATAATCCAAGGGAACTGTGGACCCATATGACCCAAGTCCGCGTCAAAGACCACTGGTACATCCAAATCACCTAGCACTGACATGACGGCATCTTTATACTCGTCATAAGTCCAATGCTCATACATGCAAGGTCTTCCAAAAACAAAGCCTTTTGCGTTTTCAAAGTAACCAAGTTCTTTCATCTGCCATAGATGTGTAACCAGGTTAACATCTGCCATAGCAAAACTCTCAAGAGCCCAAATGATTCCGTCATCTGCATACTTCTCAATGAAATCTTTTGTTCCATCATACTTAGTGCCAATAAGGAATATCAAAACATCAAGACAACCACCGAGAAGTCTTCCTGACATTTCTATCTTGTCTTCATCTTTTCCATTTACCCATATCGTTTCTTGATCATTAAAATATCCCTCAAGTCCAGTCTCATATTCATGTCTCTCTGTCTCGTGGAAATCATATGATTCTAATTTCTTAACACTTCCGTCCAAAACACCAAGCGCATCTTTAACACATTTTTCCCAAGGTTGCATTCCAAACTCTCTAATACCACAACCATAAACAGCTGCTATATCACACTTTGTAACTATTGGATAAAGTAATGTCATGTTATCTGAGTAACCTTGGAACCATTTTGGATTCTGCTTCAAAGATTCCCAATCTACATACTCTAGCATCTCAAACAAGAAGTCTCCACCGCCAGCAGAAACAATCTCGCTCACTTTATCGTTCTTTAAGAACGCATTAAACTCATCAGCACGTTGCTTACCACTAGCACTGACTCCTCTTTCATCAGCCTTAAACACACTCTCAGAAAATGCTACCTCATATCCAGCATTTCTTAAATTTAGTGCAGCATTCTTTGTGCGCTTAATCTTAATATCTTCAGTAACACCACCTGATGGAGCACAAACTCCTATGATGTCACCTTTTTCTATATGTTTTGGAAATATCATACTTTTACTTCCTCTCCTAGTTTTACAGAATAGATAATCTTCTCTGCTACTTCTTTTCCTGAAATTTGTTTCACTGCTTGTTCGTATTGGTTCAACTGCTCTGAGTATTCTTCTTTCAGTTTTTCAACATCATCGACATCGTCAGTTTTATAGTCGACAATAATGTATTTTCCGTCTTCGATAAAACAAGCATCAATAATACCTTGAACTATAGTTGTCTCTTCAGTATCAACTTCAAGTTTTTGGATTTTCTTTGTCTGCTCACCATCCACTTGCAACAAGAACTTGCGCTCACGATATAGCTCACCTTGTTCAAACGCAGCTTTCATTCGAGTGGCAATTGGACTCTTTGTGAATTTCATCACTTGCTCCATTGCAACTTGTTCAATCTCTTCTTGAGTGAATTTTCCATCTTCAACCAATTGTTTCAAGAATTCTTCCACTACTTTTTGATCTGTTATTTCTAACGAGTAATCAAGCAACTCAAAAATCTTATGGTAGATGTTTCCGATATCTGCAGCAGTAAACTCGCTCTCTTTTTTCTCTATAAAGTTTGGTTTAGCTTCTGTCGTTCTATCTGGAATGAAGATTTCTGCATCTTCATCTACAAATTCCTTACTTAAATTACGCTTTATTTCAGTTACACTCATCTTAGCGCGTAATTTAGCTTCCTCTTTATAGTCATACTTGTGTTTAAAGTTCTCAGCAATCTTCTTTGTTATATCTTTATCCGATTCCAAGTTGCGATCATCAATTGAGCCTTCAAAATCTTTAAGCGAACAATAGTAGTGTTCAAATGATGGATACATCTCGAGTCTAAATGTATCTTTGTTTATTATTTCTTCTTCACTTTCGATATTGAATTCATCTGGCACTTCATCTTTCACTTCTTCACCTATAATAGGTGCAATCATCTGATAGAAGTTGCCAGTCTTTAGGATAGCATCCTTCTTAAACTTTTTATCGATAGTGTTAAAGTCTTTTTTCTCAATCTTTTTACCTTGCTTAGTTGCAATAATTATCAACTTCTCCTTTGCACGAGTCATTGCAACATAAAGCAATCTAAGCTCTTCTGCTTTTTCTTCTTCCTTCTCCGTTGACTCAATATATCTTTCAAGCAAAGTATCAGTTTTAGTTTTGTTTTCTGTGTCCAAGACATCTAGGCCAACATCACCGTTACTGTTTATCAAGTAGTCGTTGGCATTGCCGCCACCTCGTTTACCACCTGCAGCATTTGAAAGAATAACGACTGGAAATTCCAAACCTTTACTCTGATGGATACTTGTAATTCTCACTACGTTGTCATCTTCATGAACGTTTGATGCTTCTCCAATCTCCTTATTGTTATCTATATTCTTATTTACAAATCGTACAAAATTGAAAAGTGATCTATAAGATGAATTCTCATATTTATATGCAATCTCTTTTAACATATCAATGTTTAGGGAACGCCTTGAGCCTGCTGGTAAACTTCTAACATAGTGATTGAAATGACTGCAGTCTAGAAAATAGTTTATAAACTCAAACACTGACATATACTTTACTTTTTCTCTGTAATCCTCAAAAGATTTTAAGAACTCATTAACCTTTTCTTTTATCTCATCATCCTTGCCATCTTTTGCATAATCTAAAACAGCTTTATATAAAGTATTTTTCTTATCAACCAATCTAATCTGAGTCAACTCGCTCTCATCAAAATTATAGAACGCACTTGTCATCACACCTGCTAAAGGTATGTCTTGCATTGGGTTATCTATAATTGCTAAAAAGTCTAAAATAATCTTAATTTCTGTAGACTCATAGAATCCATCTCGTTTTTGTCCAAACACAGGAATTCCATAGCCCTCTAAAATCTCAATATAAGTGTCTACAACTGTTTTAGGTGCTTTCGTAAGAATAACTATGTCTCTATACTCCAACGATCTTTGATTAGCCTTCTCATCTGAAATCTTAAGACCAGTATTCTCATCCATCATATTTATGATTCTCTTGGCAATAAGATTAGCCTCAGCCACATGTCTATTTACATCATGGCTTGGCATACAAATAATCTCTGTCTTATTATCTTGCTTTCCACTGTTAAGTGTTAGATTATAGTTCGTTGCACCCAAAGATAATTCCTGGCCATCTTTATAATCAATACCGCCCACATCGTCAACCATGAGTTCGTCGAAGACATAGTTAGTAAAGTCTATTATTTCTGGTCGACTTCTGAAGTTTTTGCCAAGAATTATTCTTGTATGGTTGTCGCTTTCTTTTTTATATGTATTAAACTTCTCCAAGAAGATTTTAGGCTCAGCAGATCTGAAACGATAAATACTCTGTTTAATATCGCCCACCATAAATACATTGTTAATTCCACGTCCTTTTGATAAAGCAAAAAGCATGTACTCTTGAATGTAGTTACTATCTTGATACTCATCAATTAAAATCTCGTGAAAGCTTTCTGCCATTCTCTTTGCAGTATCGCTTGCTGTAGGCCCATCCTCTCCAGGCACGCAAAGAATATCAATAGCAAAATGTGCCACATCACTAAAATCATAAGCACTTATACGCTTCTTCTCTTTCATACATTTACTGAAAGCCTTAATAGCAATCTCAAGTAAAACGTTTGCAGTCAACTGACTTCTATTAACATCTTCCATTGCCTCTTCAGGTGATGGGAAATACTTAGGTTTAGTATTTTCTCCTAAATATAAATTCAAGTAATTAATCAACTTATCGTGATGAATCTTAAATTCGTCAAAGAATCCACCTCCTTGACGTATTCTTGCTCTATTACCATAAGACAAAATAGCTTCTCTATACTCTTTATAAGTAGATGCCGCATCAAGTTGAACAAGCGCTCCCTCTACCTTCTCAAGTATTTCTTCTGTAAGGGCTGTAGGAGTTTCATTTTCTTTTACATTATTGGTGGCTGTCCACAAGTCATCATAAAAATCTTTATATTTTTCAAAACCTTTAACAAACCATTTTGTAAAAGATTTCTCTTCAAAGTCAGCTTCTGTTTCACAATAATTCTTATTAATTGACTCTTCCATCCATTTCACTGGATACTCTTGGTTTTTTGCTTTCTTAACAATTTCAGATACCTTATCAACCACATCAGTAAACACATCACCTTTGGCTAGCTGTTGCATAGCATCCAAGAATTCTTCATTGTCCTCTTCAAACAACTCGTCTATCGTTTCTGCAGTATAATCTTCCAACATCAACTCAGACTCTTCTGTCTCCATCAATCTGAAACTTGGGTCAATTTCGAGTTGTTCAAAGTTTGCTGAAACTACTTTTTTAGCAAAACTATCTATTGTCGAAATGTTTGCAGTATGAACTAGAGACAACTGTCTCTTGAGATTGTCATCATCTGGATTCTCAAATGATAGTCTATAAAGCTCGTCTCTTATCTTCTCTCGCATTTGTGCAGCTGCAGCTTTTGTAAATGTAACTATCAAGAATTGATCGATATCAACTGGATTCTCAGGATTAGTCACTTTTTTAATTATGCGCTCAACTAATACAGCGGTCTTACCAGAGCCAGCTCCAGCAGCCACTAGAATATTTTTTCCACTAGTATTTATTACGCTTTTTTGTTCTTTAGTCCATGGAATCTGCGACATCTTCTTCTCCATTCAATATTGCTATAGCATCTTTTGTTGATATTTTCTCCACAGCTTTATCCTCGATGCTTCCCATCTCTCTTCTACATATACCTTTATAAGAACAGTAATCACAGGCATCAGCATATGGTTCAACTCTAATATATCCAGTTCTTATATCACCACGAATCTCATTTAGTTTGCCATCTACATAATCCAAAAGTTTATTGTAATTGTCTGTATCAAACATAGCTGATTCAGGTTTTTTAGCTGGCAAACTAATTATATCTTCTGGTTTTGCATTCTCGTCTATATAATTAACTGCTTCTCTGTTTAGAAGCCCTTTCATTTTGTATTCGTCGAAAACGTTTTGCTCAGCAATCTGTTCAGTAGAAACTTCATCATTACCGTTAATTTTGCCGACATAGTTTTCTTTGGCTCTGAAGTAAAACGCGCCTGCTGGAATAATATTCATACTAGGATTATTTTTGGCTTCACGTTCAATTGCATCCTTAAGATATACAAACACTTGCATATTTTTACCGCACATCAATTCACCAAAACTGAAACTAATACTACTGCTAGTTTTGTAGTCAATCACTTTCACATAAATATCATTTCCATCAACATACTTATCTACGCGGTCTGCTTTACCACCAGCAATACGCTCTTCTAAATATGTGACTTCAAATTGTCCTCTTTGAAGATGTTTAACTAATGCACTTACACTCTCTTTGGCAATATTACTTAACTGCCTCTTTAAGAACTTGTTAGATGAGTCAGTTTTGATAAACTCACCAGCTCTATCGCTTTCAAAAGCATCTTTGATTGCGACCTCTAGTAGTTCATCTATTTTACTCTGATCAGTGTTCTTTAAATCTATCTTTTCATCATTAACCGACTTAAAGAACCTCTCTAAAATATCATGCTCTATATTACCTCTTTGTAATCTATCAAACTGATATACTTCACGTTCTTTAAGATTTAAACCATAGCCCAAGAAATGATTATAAGGACAGTTCACAAAGTTCTGAGCCTCGGTTACTTTTATACTATCTTCAGAATTGAAAATCTCTTCAGCAAAAGATCTCTCAATACCTTTTTGTTTATACTCAAAGTTTTTGCCTTCGTTTATTAGATTGATAGCATCAGTTTCAAGGTTGTTATCTTGCATATACTTCTTCAACGAAGAATATAGTTTCTTTTCATCTTCATCCTTTGAATACTTAATGCTTCTAGCATTTTCAGCCAAGAAATCTAATGCAACATTAGTGTTAATAATGTCTTCCACTTCATTATTTGTCTCACTATCCAAGATGATCTTTGTTTCTGTTAGAATTCCTTTCAACATATCAACAAAGTAGGATTGCTTGATAGCGTTGAAGTCTTTGTCTTGGTTGCTAAATGACACAATAAACTTTTCTGTAGGTTTAGTAAGCAACATATACAAATAGAACATCTGCTTAAAGACATTATCTTTTGTAGTAGGTGCTAACTCGTAACCTTTTTCCTTTAATTTTTCTCTGTCAGCATCGTTAACTATCGTGGCCGGACTTGATGACTTTGGAATAACTCCATCATTTGCTCCAATCAAGAAAATCATCTTCTTAATATCTTTAAGACGCGTTCTCTCAATATCACCAACCATTACTTCGTCGATTCCTGGTGGAATAATACCAATCTTTAACGACTCTATAGCGCTGACAATTAGTTTTTCAAAATCATTTAGAGTGATCTTTTCACTGCCAAGAGTGTTTTCTATTGTTTCGAGAAGTTTAACTATTGCAGAGTAAATCTGACTATACTCTTCTTCTAAAGCATAGTTCCCTTCTTCTTTAAATCGTGCAACATACTCTTCTACTTTCTTTTCAATTTCAAAAGTTTCAAGTATATCAAAAACGCTCTTACAGTAATCACTGACCGATGATTTAGAACTTCTCATTGTCGTCATATATGGTTTGAATAAATCATATATGTTCTTTCTAATATTGTTTACTCTATCCAGATCAAGTCTATCAAGCGGACGTTTCCATTCTTGAGCAAAGCTGTTAAATGATGTTCTCTTAAAAGTAAGAATGTAGTTTTCAATATAATCTACATCACCTTCTTCAATAGGAGTTAGCCCAGTTCTCAATACATGGAATAATGAGTCATATGAGAAATTCCAATGTGCAACTCTAGCGAGCGCAACAAGCAAATCGGCAAACGCATTCATACGCGTCTGACGCTTATAATCGATAAATACAGGCATTTTGTATTTACGTGTAATCTTGTCTAAATATTGGTAATAATTCTCTAAATCGGCCGTTATTATGGCAAAATCCCTATATCTGTAGCCTTCAGTTCTAACAAGGCGCTCAATACGCTTAACAACCGTCAAAACCTCATTTTCTAGCGAATCTGCCTCATGTATTTCTATAGAATCCTGCTCTTTCTTATACTTTTTATTCTTTTGTCCAAAAATAGTTTTTGAAACAAATGAAAGTGCTTCGTTATCCGCAATTCGTTTAGGATTTCCATTCTCATTCTTTATCTTTTCAATATAACCTTCTAGTCCGTTTTCAGCCGCAAACCTTCTTAAATGTCTAACTGTATTCTTTCCTAGATAAAACAATTCATCACTAGTTGTGTCTGAAGTTTCATTTAGATCCTCAACTGGCATAGTGGCAGTTACTGTTACATCCACTGCGGTTCTACTTAATGCTTCTATTACTCTTTCTTGAATAGGTGTAAAGCCTGTAAACCCATCAAGATAGATATGCATATTTTTGATTATATTCGATGTTGGAATAAGCTTAATGAATCTATCAAGCAACTCTTCACTTGTTAGATTATTCTCTGTGACATAACTATTAAAACGTTCTCTCACTTTGAAAACATCTTCTAGTTTTGCACTTAAAATATCATCGCTTACGCCGATAATTTCTTTTAGTTTATCTTGACTAATGTTGTACTGACCAAACTCACTTATAACAGATTTCATCTTGTCTGTGAAACCTGGCATATCAACTTTGCCCTTGTATATATCCAAGTCATCCCTACAGTCAATCAAACATTTTCTCGTCAAAATAGTCTTAGACAAATCATCCATCATCCTAGCGTCACTAGGCCCCTGCTCTTCAAGTACTTCGTAAGCTAAACGATTAAAGCCAGAAACCTCAATATTAAACGCACCATGGTTTGGATGCTTATCCAAAATCTCTTTTTGTGCCTCAAGGGAATACTGATCAGGCACCAAAAGAACGAATCTACTGTCTGGATTATCCATAGATTCTTTTATTAACTTTTGTTGTAATTTGTAAGATTTTCCGCTACCAGCGGTTCCTATAATAAAATTAAGCATTCCGTACCCTCACTGTCTAGTATTATACCATAAATCAGAGTCCAATAAATGGTACTTTTGAATTGTTTAATGGGCAAAAATGTATTATTATATTCTTTGCGTAAAGGATTAATAATATGGAGAATTCAAACAAAAAAGCGTACATAAAAGGTTTGGAGACAGGAATTCCAATTGGACTAGGATATTTGGCGGTGGCGTTCACTCTAGGTATCCAGGCTAAGAAGATTGGGATTACTGCTGTTCAATCTGCCATTATGAGTTTTGGACTTCACGCATCTGCTGGAGAGTATATTTTCATTTCTCTCTTTGGCGCTGCAACTGGAATTCTTGTTATGGTTTTGATGGAAATGGTTGCTAATGCTAGGTACCTTTTGATGTCATGTTCGCTAAGCCAGAAGATTCCTGAGGACACTCCACTTTGGAAACGTCTTATTATGGGATACTTCATCACCGACGAAATCTTTGGCGCAGCCATCGCTGTAAAAGGCAAACTTAATCCATACTACATTTTTGGAATGGCTACTGTGGCTAGTCCTGGATGGGTTATTGGTACTGCTCTCGGTGTGGTTTTAGGTAATGCACTTCCAAGTAATGTTATTAGTGCGTTGAGTGTCGGTTTGTTTGGAATGTTTATCGCTTGTATTATTCCTGAGGGCAAGAAAAACAAGATTGTTGCGATTGTTATAATTATCAGTTTTGTGGCTAGTTATCTTGCTTCAATTATTCCTGTGGTTAAAAATATAGATAGCGGAATTAAGATTATAGTTCTCACTGTTGTGATTGCGGGAATCTTTGCAGTGGTCAAGCCAGTAAAGGAGGGTCAGAATGAATAAGTTTTATTTGACACTTCTATTGATGGCAATTGCCACATACTTGATAAGAGTTTTGCCGATTACATTAATTAGAAAAGAAATTAAGAATAAATATATAAGATCATTTTTATACTACGTGCCATATGTCACACTTTCAGTTATGACATTCCCTGCTATTATTACAGCCACTCAGTCTTGGATATCCGGTGCGCTGGCACTAGTAACAGCGATTATCGTGGCGTGGAAAAAGTCGAATCTATTTATTACTGCAGCAGCAAGTTGTTTTGTAGTATTTATTGTAGAATTGTTCATATAAAAAACACCAGTTGAATTAACAACTGGTGTTTTATTATTTAATCATCGTCTTCTGCATCTGGTTTTTCTTGGTCTTGTGAGTAGTATACTTTTACTTTATCGAACTGTTCTCTTGTGTCAAACGATTGTTTAACTGAAGCGCCCTTTGTAAAGACTTCTGAATCGTTCTCAATCATATCTTCGCTTTCAATGTCTACTAGCTCACCTTTCTGGTAGAACAATACATGTGTTTCTACTCCTTTTAAGTCGAAGTCGCCTTCATTCTTTGATGTAACATTAACAATATTTCCAACCACTTTTTTCTTATACATTATGTTCTTAAGTCCAGGCTTTACACTAGTAGCTGGTGCAGCCGAAATCTTATATTCATCATTCTTTACCTTAACACCCTCTGTGTCAAAGTCTAGACTAACTACAGACTGAGAACCTGGATCCATAAAGATAGATTCTCTTTCAGTTCCTACATTTGTGTTAGCTCCGTCAAAGATTTTTCCAGTTACTGCTACTGCAGCATCAGATGATCCAGTATTTTGAAGAACTAAAACCATACTGTAATCGTCGTCTTCAATAGTTGTATACTTCTTTACAACTTTGATGTCCGTTGAGTCAACATTTGCTTTTGCTGTCTGAGCAGCTGTCTGTGTAGCTTGAGTAGATGCAATTGTTGGTGCACTTGTAACTTCGTCTTTTTTACTAGTGTTTCTTCCAAGAACAAATGCTAATACTACAATCAAAGCTACCACTACCACACAAAGTGCGATAATAATTCCATTTTTCTTTTTCATAATATCCTCCTAAATATTATTTATATAAAGTTCAATAATTAAGTACTACTTTAAATAATCTAGCCAAACTTTGGCTGAGGCGTCTGACGGCATCAAGAATCCACCTCTTGGTGAAAATCCAAATGAGTAAACCCCTGGTCCATCTGGACTACAATTTCTCTTAAACTGTTGTGAGAAGAATCTCTTTATAAACACTTTTAACCAGTGCTTAACTACATCTGGCTTGTACTGCTCCATAAAGTTAACTATAGCATCTGACTCCACTTCACTTGGAGTTTTGCCTAAATACACTATCTCATACAAGAAGAAATCGTGCAACTCATATGGTCCTACTATATCCTCAGTCTTCTGTGCAATCTTATCTTTCTTGCTTGGAAGAAGTTCTGGACTAACTGGTGTATCTACTATATCTTTGAGAATCTTGCTTAGACGCTCATTCTTAATTCTATCTGCCTCGTAGTTTACCACTTCTCTAATCACTGTCTTTGGAATGTTGGCATTTACACTATACATCGACATATGATCTCCGTTGTAAGTGCACCATCCAAGAGCGAGTTCGGAGAAGTCTCCAGTTCCTACCACCAATGCATTATTATCATTTGCCACATCCATCAAAATCATTGTTCGCATTCTAGCCTGCGCATTTTCAAATGTAGCATTCTTATTTCTAATACCATGTTTGATGTCTGAGAAATGTTGTTTTACAGATTCTGTTATATCTATCTCTTTCTTAGTGACACCATAAAATCTCATCATCTTACTAGCGTTATCGTGTGTTCTACTAGTTGTTCCAAAACCTGGCATTGTGATTGCGATAATATTCTTGTGATTAATCTTTAGTTCATCACAGGCATTCACACATGCAATGAGAGCCAAAGTAGAATCAAGTCCACCCGATATGCCAACTACCAATTTGTCAACGCCGATAGTCTTCATTCTCTTCACCAAAGCCTTCGACTGAATCTTCAAAATGTTTTTACACATCTTTACTTTGTCGCGCTCATCATCAGGGATGAATGGATTATAGCCCAACATATCTGAAGGCATCGACCAATAATCACCGTCTAGCATTACAATATCAGGACGTTTGTGTTTAGAAGGGCCCTCTTCAGACTTAGCAATTGTTTGTCCGTACTGATTGCGAACTAACGCATCCTTCTTTTCATCTATATCCACTTCTGCTATTATTGCTTGATTTTTAAATGGAATAGACTTCTTATACACAGTGTACTCACTTGCAATAGCGCTTTCTCCAGCAAAGACAAAGTCAGTACTAGATTCACCATCACCCGCTTCAGCATAAACCACCTGAGCATTAGAATCATAAGCAACGTTTTGAACAAAGTACTCTGTATCTTCGTCCACTACTTTCCTTCTAGCTCCTAAATGCGCTACTATATCTACTTCATCGCCTCTGTATGAGCACTCGTAGTATTTGCCTACACCGTCATTTCCAATTCCGACACCTAGCGTAAAACCAAGTTGTCTTTTGAAATCAATTCTTAGGTTTTCACTTATATCTAAATCGTAACCTTTCGAAAAATCTTCAATTATCTTTCCTGATTTATTTTTAAGAGATTCTGGGAAGAATTCGATATTCTTAATTTTTCCTCTTAGTCTATATCTAAACCATCTAAACTCATCTCCGTATGCATCCCAAAAAGTTTTGTTCTTAATATCAAAACCGCAAAGTTTTCCTTTAAACAAAACTGCAGCCACGTTGTAAAGATCGTGGTCCATCATAATAGGCAAACCAAAAACAATAGCAGCCTTGATATCTTTAGTCTTCTCTGCTATCACTTCAAGATTTTCCATAGCACTCTCTAGCAAAGCGTCTTGGAAGAATAAATCTCCGCAAGTACAACCCGTTAGCGATAGTTCTGGAAATACGATTAGTTTTGCACCTTTCTTTCCAGCATTCTTGGAAATTCTTATAATCTCTTTTGCATTCGCTTTTGGATCGGCCACTGTAATGTTGGGTGTAGCCGCACATACTTTAATCTTTTTCATAAAACCCTCCGTTTTGCCTCCCCTCTATTATAAAACAAACCCAAATGCTTTAACAAGCATCTGGGTTTAATTTTTAGTCTATAACATCACTCATATCGTACATACCTGGTCCTTTGCCCGCCAAGAACTTGGCCGCATCTATTGCGCCTTTGGCGAAGACCGCTTTCGAGTATGCTGTATGCTGAATCTCGATAACCTCGTCTGTTCCAGCATAGATTACGTCGTGCTGTCCAACGATTGTTCCACCTCGAACCGCTGAGATTCCAATCTCATTGTCAGATCTCTTCTCGCGCTTCTGACTTCTATCGAAAACATATTCATATCTGTTATCCTTTGTCTCGTTGATTACATCTGCTAGAGCAAGTGCTGTTCCACTTGGTGCATCAAGCTTCTGGTTATGATGTTTCTCAACAATCTCAATGTCATATCCTCTATCTGCCAATACTTCCGTTGCCATCTTTAGAAGTTTCATCAATGTGTTAATTCCAAGTGACATATTTGCGGACTTTAAGACAGCAACATCCTTTGATACTTCTTCAACTTTTGCTAACTGCTCTTCTGACAAGCCTGTTGTACAAAGAACTACTGGAGTGTTCTTTTCTTTGGCGTAGTCGAGAAGTGCGTCCACAGCCACTGCCACTGAAAAATCAATGATAGCATCCGCTTCCACATCACAGTCCATGATGTTTGCAAAAACTGGATATCCAAAGTTTTCTTCTGTATCTAAGTCTATACCTGCAACAATCTCGATAGCGTCATCATTTGCTACGAGTTCAGATATAACTTTACCCATATGGCCATTACAGCCATGCATTATTACTTTTGTCATTATAGCCTTCTATAGAATACCGTAGTCTTCCATTGCTTTTCTTAGGCGCTCCTTGCCAGCGTCTGTCATCTCTGTTAGAGGTGCACGAAGTGAACCAGCGTTGTAGCCAAGCATATTTACACCAGCCTTAACTGGGATAGGGTTTACTTCGCAGAACAATGCTCCAATCAAATCGATTGCATCAAGCTGAAGTTTCTTAGCAGTTTCAAAATCGCCGTTTAGATAAGCTGTTGTCATATCGTGAACCTGCTTTGGAGCTACGTTACTCCAAACTGAAATAACACCGATTCCACCAAGTGACATTAGAGGCAATACCTGATCATCATTTCCTGAATAGATATCAAGACATCCATCAGCTAGCGCTGCCAATTTAGCAACCTGTCCAATGTTTCCTGATGCTTCTTTGATAGCAACTACGTTTTCTACTTCTTTCGCAATTCTTACTGCTGTCTCAGGCTGAATATTTGTACTTGTACGTCCTGGAACGTTGTACATAATGATCGGAATATCAACTGCATCTGAGATAGCCTTGTAATACTGATATAAACCTTCCTGTGTAGCCTTGTTGTAGTAAGGTGTTACGCACAAAAGTCCATCTGCTCCCAAGTCAGCCGCCTTCTTCGAAAGATTAATAGCCTCAGCTGTTGAGTTTGAACCTGTACCTGCAACAACAGGAATTCTTCCAGCCACTTTATCAATACAATACTTGATTGTAGCTAGATGCTCATCATCGTTCATAGTTGATGCCTCACCAGTAGTTCCGCATACGATAATCGCATCCGTCCCACCTTCAATCTGCATCTCGATTAACTTTCCGAATTCGTCAAAGTTAACACTTCCGTCCTCGTTGAATGGTGTAATAATCGCTACACCTGCTCCTTTAAAAATAGACATTTCTATGTCCTCCTAAAATATATTTTAAACAATAGTGTACTTATCTTGTAAAAAAGGAAGCTCAACGTTTCGAGCTTCCTTTTTCAAAAATTAATAAGTAGCTCTCCATCTTTTGATGACAGTCACAAGACTCTTAATCCTATGCCCAGGAAAACCTTTCCTAGCAGTTATCCTTCGGCGCTGTCTCCTTTCAGTTATACTCAACTGCTTAGGTGCATCCTATAACTTACTCATATCTAGCGCAGCCTCTACTATGTTTAATTCTCTATAATCTTAACATTATGCTATATGTCTGTCAACCAAGCAGACATCACATTCGAGCAATAAAAAAGGAGCCTATCGCCAGGCTCCTTTTTATATTATTTCTTTACCTTTACTTTCTTTTTCTTACTCCACTTACCATAAAGTTTAGATCCATTTACTAACTTGTATGCTCTTACCTTTATGTAGTATTTAGTATTCTTATCTAGCTTCTTTAGAGTAACCTTTGTCTTCTTAGTATTCTTCTGCCAGTAACCGTCGAAATTCTTTTCATCTGAGTATCTAATCTGATATCCTTTTGCACCAGATACTTTTTTAAGCTTAATATAAATCTTTCTTTTCTTCTTATATTTTGCTTTCTTAATCTTAACCTTACCTGGCTTTTTAGCCTTTGTCGTAGGCTTAGCTGTTGGTGAAGGTGTTGGCTTAGCTGTTGGTGCAGGTGTAGGTTTAACTGTTGTTGTCTCTTCTGTGAATGGCTCTTCTGTTGGATCTTCTGAATCTCTAGGATTTACCTCATCACCACTCTTATAATATTTCTCTGGATTTCCATATTTAGCATATGCCTTTCCTGACTCAGATAGTTCACCTGTATTATAATTATATAATCCTCCGCCAAATGTAGCTGAGTTAAATGAGAAGAATGAATGTCTCTCTACGTATTCTCTTTCATCTATACCAGGTAGTAAATACTTTATAAATGATGATGTTCCGGCCTGAGTAATTCCATTTCCTGCAGTTGAATACTCAGTAAGCCAGATTGGTTTATGATATCTATTCCATGTATAATCAATTATATCCGATAAGAACCAGTCTGCCATCCCCTTTCCGCCATTCCAGTCTCCTGGATAACAGTGTAAACATATAACATCCACATTATTGTTTACTCCATCCATAAATGCTGGAAAAGTACTATCAGAAAGTTTTGGCCAAAGTGCATATGCCGGTGATGCAACTTTAATTCTATCACTGAAAGCCATAAAATGAGGCCAAAGAGCAATAACAGTCTCATTAGGTATTCCACTTCCTCCACTATGGCTTATATCAGGCTCATTAAATCCTAACATATATTTATAATTATTAGCGATAGCAGAATTCATTTTATTTCTAATAATTCCTACATTTCTATCCTCTTGTGTTCCCCATACCATTGGGACATACTCTATGTCTTTGTACATATCAGTATACATTGCTCCTCTGCCCCAGTTATAGTACCAGCCTATTCTCATTTCTTTAGTATTAATGTTATAGCATCCCATATTTGGTTCTGTTGCCAATCCCTTTTTAGTTACAGCAAAATTAATAGTTTTAGTGTAATGATCAGTTCCATCCGTGAAATTAGCTCTAACCCATACTCTATGGAAATTCACCTTTGTAGTATAGAACTCATACTTCGTGTCAGTAGTCGTTCCAACTTGACTGCCGTCGACGAAGACATCATAGTCTTTAACCGTATTGATTACCGATGCATCTTCCCACGTAATGTCCATATAGCCTGCCGCTTTAAGCTGACCATTAGTTGGCGCTGTAACAGCAAAGTCAGCATCTGCATTAGTATTTTTTGGCGCTGCAAAAGCTAGTCCAGCAATCACTAATGCAAACGATAAAACAACTATAGTAATTCTTTTTGCAATTTTCATTTTTTCGCCCTTTAATCCTTTATCAAATATTATTCCTCACAACAATAATCTAGAACGATTATTTGGTCTTAACTTTTTGTACTCTACTCCATCCGCAATAATAATTCTTGCCTAAAAATGGTTTAATAGCTCTCACGCGAACATAGTATTTTTTCTTTTTCTTGAGTTTCTTGACTGTGCCAGTTATCTCATCAGTCTTTTTGGCACCGATTGTCTTGATCTTAGTCTTATATTTTTTCTTTTTGCCAAACTTCTTATTTAGCGAATACTGAATCTGATACTTAACAGCATCATCCATCGACATAATAGAATACTTAAATGCTTTCTTCTTTCTTTTCAATCCTATTAAGCCTGTCTTCTGTGAAGCAATACATGTAGCTACAGACGTGTTCTGCGAAGTACTAGATGCAACACCGTAAGTCTTTGCTGGATATCCTGCTGGATTTCCGATCTGAGCATAAATCTTACCTAATGTTGTTAAAGCACCTGTTGAATAATCAAACAAACTTGATGAACTAGCATCTTTCTTGCTAAGGTCTGGCGAGAACCATGAGTATCTCTCTACATAACTTCTCTCGTTTAAACCTTTAAGGACTATCTTCATAAACTCTTGAGTTTTAGCACAGCCTGCCTTATCATTCTTGTCAAACTTCCAAATAGCAAACTCTGTAATCCAAATAGGTTTTCTATATTTGTTATAACACTCATCAATCTTCTCTAAATATTCAAGTGCTGTTTCTTTACCGTTATAGTACTTGTTGTAGTTATGTACTGCTATGAAATTAGTTGCAGACTTACCATTGCTTGGTAGAATGTTCCAATATGTTTTCCACCAGTTTGACCATTGTGGAAATGCTGAAACTGCTGGTGAACCAAGTAATATGTTTCCTTTGTTAGGAACAAAGTCTTTCATCCATCTTCTCATAGCTACGTCTGTCTTGAAATTAGATTCCCAAACCAAATCTGGCTCGTTAAAACCTAGTACATATTTGTAGCCTTGAGTTTTAAATCTAGCAAATAAGTCTTCGTATGAAATTGCATCTGGATCTCCCCAAATTTGTGGTACATAATCTAAATCAAAAAATTTAGTATTTGAAAAACCACTTTCTTTAAATGACTTTGTGCCCCAGTTGTAATACCAACCAATATTCATAGATGCTGGATCAACTGCTACACCCATGTCTTTATCATTCACGCAGATACCTTTTTTAGTTACATAGAACTTAACTGTAGGTGTCTGAGTTTTTGTTCCATTATTCTGCTCTGCAATAATATATGTTGTATGAGCACTCACTTTAACTGTGTAGAAATCAACAGCCATTGTTTCTGCCTCAGTAGCAGTAACTGTTTTAATAAGCTTTGAGTCTACATATACGCTATACTGCTTAGCATCTTCCAAATCATTGTTCCATTTAACATCAATATGGCCTGCACCAATTAAGCTATCAGCTTTTGGAGCAACTATAGCACTACTTTTCCAGGTGTCAGGATCTTGCTTCACATCTGCTTTTACAGGTACAACCATCAATCCCGATACAACTAATGCAATTGATAAAACTATTGTAATAATTCTTTTCATTTCTTAAAAATCCTTTGTTTTTTTATTTAAAAAAAGCGTGGGAAAACAACTATGTTTCCCCACACTTTTATTAAATTTATCTAACGTATGCAGCTTTTTTCGAGCTCCATGCACCGTAAACTTTATTACCTTTCGAATCAAGATTATAAGCTCTTGCTTTCACATATACTACCGCACCTGACTTAAGTGATTTGATAGTGTATGTAGCGGTATTCGATGAATACTTTGTCTTTGTTTTGAATTTTGATTTCTTTTTAAACTTGCTACTGTAAGAATACATCACTTGATATCCTTTTACATTTTTACATGTTCCAAATGTAACTGTTTCTCTTTTCTTCTTTTTACTCTTAACAGTAAATGATGCTTTTCCAGCAGCTGGTGTCTTTGACCAAATTGCTCTCAATTTCATATCTTTTGTTAAGACGGTTGAGAAATTAAATTTCTTTCCAGTAGCCATATCTGTATATCCAGCTAACGAATAACCTGATTTTGATAGTTTAACTGTGTTAGCTGATTCTTCATCATTAACGAATCTTACAGCTTTTTGTGCATTACCATCGAAATATCTTACTGAATACTGTTTTCCAGCAAGTATCTTCATATTTTTAATATGAATGTTACCTCTCATTGATCCTTCATCAGGATATGAAATCAAGTTTGCACCAAGCGCGAACTTAATACCCATTTGAGTGAAACTTCCTTTATGTTTTCCACCACCCCAGTCATCTGGTGATTCAGGGATTTTGAACTTAGCAACTATGTGAGAGTATTTTGGTTCTCCGCTTTCTTGGTCCTTCTCTGGTATCTTAACGGCAATAAAACCGTCTTTCGAAATTTCCTCATCATCCTGCTTAACATTTTCAAATGCAGCTGATGGCTCGCCGTTTGAATTATAGTCATATGCTTTAAGTAAGATGTGCTTTTCAGCTGGCTCATAAGTAGTCTTTCCTGTAATACCATCATATTGAGCTTCATAAAGCTCACCTAGCATATCGAATTCCATAGTATAGTAACGACCAAACTCAACTGGAATATTAGTCATAGTTAACGTCATACCCCATGGGTTATCCGCAACAAGAAATGATGGACCGTCTTTTGTCATCTGTCCATATTCACCATCCCATCCTGTGGCTTTACAGTAGAAAGTAACTTCACTAGAATTATTATTTAATCCTTCCGCTCCGTTAATCCAACCTTCTGTGGCATAGTCGACACCTTTTACAAAGGTAACTTTCTCACCATTCTCATTCAAGAAATAAGTACCATCAGAATTTGTTCTGTATACTTTCTTTAGCGCATCTTCCCATTCTCCACCATCTTCTCTAGTACAGATTGAAAAGCTCGACCACTTAGCATTAGATGGTATAACATTAGATCCGTTTGCTGCGTGTGACGCACCAAAAACGGTACCTGAAATACCAAATACCATAGATAGAGAAAGTACACTTACTACTAGTCTCCTTAATGCTTTTTTGTTCAAAATACTCTTCTTCACAACAATACTCCTTTTTAAGTTTAGGTGAACAAAACACCTAAATCTCTCAAGTCATACTTCCTTACAATTATAACAAAATGTAGGGATATTTACTATATTTTTCTAAATATATAGTACCAAAAAAAATACACAGAAAGGTGATGATTAGTCACCTTTCTGTGCAATTATAATGAAAACTTATTTAACGTAAACGCTCTTTCTCTTACTCCATTTTCCGTAAATCTTGTTTCCACAAGAATCCTTATTGAAAGCTCTTGCTTTAACATAAGCTACCTTAGATGACTTAAGTCCTTTGATTGTATACTTACTTGTGCTGTTAGTAGTCTTTGTCTTAGTCTTATATTTAGCTTTCTTCTTGAATTTCTTGCTGTGTGAATATTTAATCTCGTAACCTCTAGCATTTTTATTCTTCTTAAATGTTACAGTTACTTTCTTTTTCTTCTTACTCTTTAATTTGAAAGATGCCTTACTTGGCTTAGGAGTCTTAGTCCATGTAACCCTTAAGTTAGTATCTTTTTCAATAAGAGTTCCGAAACTAAACTTTTTACCTGTTGCCATATCAACATAGCCAGTCTGTGTATAACCCTTCTTCTTTAGGGCAATATTCTTAGCCTGTTCATATTCGTTTACATATCTTAAAGCTTTAACAGCTGATCCATCATAGTACTTAACTGCGTACTGTGTACCAGCGATAATTTTCATATTTCTTACTTTAATAGTTCCTTTATAGTTAACTTCTTCTGGTCTAGTTTTAAGGAATGCGCCACATGCAAACATAATTCCCATATGAGTAAATGAGCCTTTATCATGTCCACCACTCCATTCATCCTTTGTTTCAGGAATCTTGAATGTTGCTGATACATGTGTTACCACATCTGGATCTCCAGATGGAGTCTTAGGAATAACAAACTTACCATCTTTTGCTTCGCTCTTTCCATTAATCTTAACCTCTTCAAAAGCAGCTGCTGGATCACCATTTGACTGATAATCATATGCCTTCAACCAAACTTGCTTATCCATTCTCTCATGAGTATCTGGATCTTCCAATTCGCTTGAAATATCAAATTCCATTGTATAATAACGATTATACTCAACTGGAATCTTTGTCATATTGAATTTTAATCCCCAAGGATTATCTGCCACTAGTGTTTTCTTACCACCATGAGTTTGAGCAGCATATTCGCCGTCCCAACCAGTACTAGCACACCAAAGATCTGCATTGTGAGCAGTATTTTGAAGTGGGTTAACCCATCCGTAAGTTCCACTCTGCCAAGCCATGATACCATTATCTTTATCCCAGCCTGTCTTTAGGTCCATTGCGTCATATTGAGCCTGTGTGATTTGACCTGCTGCCAAAGCAGCCGCTGCTTTTTCTATAGCATCAGCACGAGCTGCTTCAATAGTTTTTGGTGTATATTTTTTAATATTTGTATAGTATTTTCCAAATTCACCCTTTAGAGCTTCATCCATAGCTTTTACTAAATCATTTTCCCAACCAGAACAATCATTATCATCTCCGCTAACTAAATCCTGTCTTACACTAAAACTGTCCCAAGTAAAACTATCTGGGAGAACATCTGATCCATTAGGTGCATGAGATGCAGCAGAGATTGGTCCTGAGAAGCTAAACACTAATGGTAAAGCAAGTACGCTGACTATCATTCTTTTAATAATATTCTTCTTCACTTCTTTTTCCTCCTAATAAGTATTATTTATTAAAGAGCCCGTTGTACAATACAGCGGGCCCTTAGATAAACTTAATTATTTAGTAATTTTTTTCTTAACTGTCTTTGACCAAGCACCCTTCTTGCTTCCATCAATGCCTCTTACTTTAACTTTAACTTTCTTTCCTTTTTTAAACTTCTTGTTCTTAATCTTTCTAGAAGTCTTTGTAGCATTATATGTCTTGTTGTTTGCTTTGATCTGGTACTTCTTAGCATTCTTTGCTTTCTTCCAAGTAACCTTGATAGTTTTCTTCTTAACACTCTTAACCTTAACGCCAGTAACCTTAGCTATCTTCTTAGGTGCTGGTGTTGGAGCCTTAGTTGTCTCTGGAGCCTTTGTAGGCTGTGGAGCTGCTGTAGTAGCTCCTGTAGGAGCCTCTGTTGTAGGTGCTGCTGTAGGTCTAGGTGTAGTAGTTGGCTTAGGTGGATCAGTTGGGATTGTTGGATCTAAACCTAAATCTACAATTTTGAAATTCGAAATATCTAGTTTTCCGCAAGCAGCCTCACTTTCAGTAGTTGCACCCTGTTTATAACTGTATAAAAATGCACCATATGCAATAGTAATCTTCATAGTTGAACTACTAGCATACATTACAAGATTTGCTGAATAGTTATATGTATCACCTGTTGTAACTTTGAATGTTGTTTCAGCACCTGTATCAAATATGGAATTTGTATACTCATCAACTGCGCCCACCATAAAGTTCTTTTCAGGAACATTTTTAGTATGTTCACCAGCTGTGACATTTGACCATTTTGCTGTAAATGAAATGGTATAACGATGAGCCTGCTGAGCAGCAACGTTCATATATGCTGTCATTAGCCATGGGTTATCACCCACAAGTGTACTACCTTGATATTCTCCGTCCCAACCTGTGTTTGCAATCTCTGCTGTAAATCCGTTAGCTGGTTGTGTAGAATCCCATGTAATCTGAGGGCCATCTACATATTGCTGATCTGGTGGAACATCCCAGTATGATGTTCCTTGTGTTTCACCTGCTGTAGTTGAAACTGACTTATAAAGTCTTACTGGCCAACCATCTGGATCTGTACTTCTACCTGATCTTCCACCCTCGAAGAATGACCATGGCTTTAATGCCACCTCAGAATCAGCTTTAGCTGACTGTGTTACGTTTACGCCGATAAATAATGCGGCTACCACTGCAATTGCACTAACTACTGCAATCGCTTTTTTCATAATAGTTTTCATTGTAAATCCTCCTTTTAATTTTTGTAGAAAACCGTTTCAATAATATATAAAAATTATAACATTCAAAAATTGAATAATCAATTTATTAAGTTATATATTATTATCAAGTCCGCTCACGATTTCCTATCATTCTATACTTATTGTATAACACTTTTTTATGATAGGAATTTGTGTTTTATTTCTTAATCTTTACCTTCTTAACATCAGACCATGCGCCGTATCCTGCACTGTTCTTAGCTCTTGCGGCAAAGTAATATGTTTTCTTTTTCTTTAATTTCGTGATCTTTAGTGATAATGATTTGGTATTCTTTGTTTTTGCTTTTTTAGTAAGCTTTTTATTTAAAGCATATTTAATCTGATAGGAAACTGCACCACTAACTTTATTCCATGAAAGCTTCACTGATTTCTTTTTAACATTTTTTGGTTTATTCAATGAAACTTTGCCAGGTTTAGTTGCTTTAGCTTTTGTTGTGGCCTTTGTAGGTGCCGCTGTGATTGGTTCAGCTGTAGTAGTTTCAATGATTCTATCATCCCAGTTGAATCTCTTGCTTTCTGGAATAACATTTGCATTATATCCTGCTGGGTTACCCATCTGTGAATATTGATATCCTAAATCTGTATACTTTCCACTAGCATATTCAAACATTGCTGTGGCACCACATCCATCTAATCCGTCAATTTCGTTATAACTTTCAACGTTATATGGGAACCAACAATATCTTTCAACATATGGTATAGCATCTAATGCTTCAACAACGTCTTTACAGTATTTTTCAACTGCTTTTCTAGCCGGTTCATTGTCATAACTGTGATCTGAAAGCAATCCCTTCTTACCAACAATAGATACTTCTGTTACCCAAACTGGTTTATGGTATGTATTCCACATTGCATTAACAGCATTAACCAATCTACTTACATCAGTTATTCCACCATAACAATGTAATGCAACTGCATCGCATTTCTTCAATGTTGTCTGATCTAATTGATCCAAGAAAGTTGATAACCACCCAGATGGTCCACTAGGTGTAGACAATGCTGGGGATACCAAACGTTTACCTGTGTTTGATAGGTAAGACCAATTTTGAATTCCCTCTTCTGGCGTCATATTCGCTTGATGATCAATATCTGGCTCATTGTATCCTAAGAAGTAATTACAATGACCATCATATGCTGCCATGTCTGCCAAACTATCTTCGCC
>JAFVGA010000007.1 GCA_017475235.1 Eubacterium sp.
AGTATCAATGGGGTCCTCGTCATTTGGGAAAACTATTTTGCGATCTATTTGCCGGATTGAAAGTCGAACGACTAGAAGCAAAACATACGGGTCAGAAAGTTAAGAACGCGTTTCTGAAAATTGTGCTTAACTCACCTACAGGCAAAATGCAACAGGAGGTTAGCTGGATGTACGACCCGTTCAACGTATTTAAGATACGTATAAACGGCCAGTTGATACTTCTTTTGCTTGTAGACAGGCTTTTAGAGCTTGGCTGCGAAATTATTCAGTGTAATACTGATGGAGTCGTCTACAGGGCTAAAAAAGGCCTTAATGAGGCGATTTCCAATGCTATACGGGAGGTGGAAGGGCTTACCCGATTAGAATTTGAATCTGACGAGTATGAAGCATTCTATCAATACGCTATCAATGACTACTTTGGTGTCTTGAAGGGTGGAGAGATAGAGGAAAAAGGTATGTTTATTACAAAACACAAGCTTGGCAAAGGCTTGGCACCTGTGGTAATACCAAAGGCGGTGATAAACTACTTCACAAAGAAACAACCCATTGAAGAATTTATTAAATCTGATGGAGACATCAGAGACTTCTTAATGTCCCAACAAGTCGATAAGAAGTTTGAAGTGCTGCACGGGGAAAATCGAGTACAGCGCATTAATAGGTTCTACGCAAGTACAAACGGAGAATATTTGTTTAAGCGAGATGGAGAAAAAGAACAAAACATGCTAACTAAATCAGGTGTTACGATCCTGAACCAGTTATATGATACCACTGTGGAAGGTCGTAAGATCAACTACAGGTACTATATCAGTGAAGCCAAAAAGATTGTTGCAGACTTCACCGAACAGCAACTAGAACTATTTTCGATATGATTATTGAGATAGACACGAAAGTCCTGGATGCATTTCCAGGCCTCAATTCAAATCAGTTAATCTTCTTAGGTATGATATTGGGTAAGAATCAACCAAAATATCAAGACGTCCGCAAAATTGTCAGCCTTATAAGCGACGAAGACATATCATACCTAATCTCTCAAGAGCTAATAACCGCGATAGAGAGCGGTGAGTCAATTACATATCAACCTACGGATAAGCTAATATCTGCAGTTAAACCAGAGAAGGACTACTTCGATGTGTTTTATGATGTGTACCCAGTGTACGTTATGCGCTCCGATGGTAGTAAATCCTACCTTCGTGCTAATGTAAACAAATGCCGTCACTTCTTTAACACGAAGTGTGGCAAGAGTTCAGCAATGGCTGAGCACCTTATAAAGTGCTTAGACTATGAGATAGCTAAACGAATGCGTGAAGGTTCCCTTGGTTATATGATGACCATGTGGAACTGGTTAACACGTTCACAATGGGAAGCGATTGAAGAAGAAATGCAGGATACAACTAAACAAGCTGTAAACTCTTATGGAACAGAACTTATCTAATCTTGTAAGACCTATGAAGGTCGTAGCCCAAGAGGCTATTAACTATGTCGAGGGTCGTAAGACACACGATGTAGTATCATTACAGACTAGGTGGAAGAAGTTCAATAAGCAGTGTATGGGAGGTATTGAACCTAATACCATTTTTACCATAGGCGGCATTTCTGGAAGTGGAAAGAGTTCATTCGTGAACTGTATCCAAACTGATTTGATTGAGCTTAATCCTAACAGAGATATAATTATTCTAAACTTCTCATTAGAGATGGTAGCATTTAGGCAAGTTGGAAGGACGCTTTCTAATAAGCTCAGGAAAACGACTTCGACTTTGTATAGCTCGGAAACGAGCCTTGATGACGCCACTTTTGGTCAGGTCATTAAAGTATGCAACCAGCTAAAGGAGTACCCTATCTACTTTGTAGATAATCCGTGTACGCCCATGCAAGTTCAAGAGATTATATTTGGTTTCTATAATACGTATGTAAAAGGTACAGGAAAGCATTTCATCGTTTTATACGATCATGCTCTTCTGACTAAACCAATCGGTTCTGTCTTAGAGACTATTGCCGAGTTACAACGTGTGTTCATTCAGGTCAAGAAATTACCTCTGACATCTATTATACATATTGCTCAGATGAACCGTAACATAGAAGCCCCTGAGAGGATTAATAACCCACTTTCGCATTATCCTATGCGTAGTGATTTTTCATCGTCTGATGCAATCTTCCAGGGCAGTGACTATGTTATGGCCTTGCATCGACCAGAGATTTTGAACATCTTAGAATATGGTCCGAATCATTTACCTACTCAAAACAAGGTATACGTGCACATCCTAAAGAATAGAGATGCTGGTAAGCCTTGCATACTCGAATTCGAGAACGACCTTATGTTCAATAATCTCATTGAATGTTAATGCATCAGACTAGTATTAACGTTTTAAAAGAAAGGCTGAATTATGAAGAAGTATACTTTTACACTTAAGAGCAATAATAATAACATCAATAACACTAGTAGTTGTTTCTTTTGCAACACATGTCCAAAGTTTACTAAGACTCTTGATGATTATATTAATGACGATATAATGGCTAAGAATTCTTGGCTGTATGGTGATAGCACCAACAAGAAGACTATCAAGATTAACATTGATAATCCTACTTGTATGTCGAACATTTATAGTTATTTCAACGGTTTTAAGTTCAGTAATGATTGTCCTTATAAGGAGGATAAGATTTACTACCTCGCAGACGGTACTCCTTTCTATTTCACAAAGGATTACATTACTATTGGTTTCAATACGTATTACTTCTACGAGTTTGGCAACCCTATCTTTATTGGTGGTTTGACCAAGAAGATGAAGAAGACTATTGCTACTATTTATATTGATGGTCTGAAGATTACTATTAAGAAATAATTTAGTATATTATGAGCTTAGTACTACCTACACAAACCGTTCCTGCGGTATCGGTTAATCCATCGTATTTAATACTGTATGGACTGCCGAAATAAGGTAAGACCTCTTGTGTAGCTCAGATACCTAACAACCTGATTATTGACCTCGAAGGAGGTTCTACCTTCATTGATGCGATGGCTGTACAAGCACGCACCATTGAGGACCTTGGTCAGATTGCTCAGGCTATTCGAGCAAAGAATACAGAAGTAGGTCATAAATTTTATAAACATATAACAATTGATAATGCAACACGCCTTGAAGATATTTGTATGGGCTATGCTTGCACTCTTTATCGACAAACGGAACTTGGAAAGAACTGGAAGGGTACCGATGTCACCACTCTGGCAAGAGGTGCAGGTTATGGATACCTACGAACCGCTGTAAAGAAGGTGATAGATATGTTCAAGGATCTCTGTGAAGAGTTTATACTTATAGGACATGTCAAAGACAGTATCACAGATAAAGATGGACAAGAAGTCAATGCGAAAGAAATCGACCTCGTTGGAAAACTTGGTAAGATTGTGTGTGGAATGGCAGATGCAGTCGGTTACGTTTACCGGAAAGACAATGAAACTCACATTTCATTTAAGTCTGGCGGAGATGGAACAATTATGGAGGCTCGTGCTCGTCACATCGCCGGCAAGGACATCGTTATTGCGACAGGCAATGAAGATGGAAGCATAACAACATATTGGGATAAAGTTTATAAACCTGAATAATTAAAAACGCAAGAACTATGTATAGTACAAATACCGCTACAGTTGCTAGCGAATTTACAAGCAACTATATGCCTGTAGGCATTAACGAGAATATAACCTTGAAAGAGGTTAACGTAAATAAGACACAGAACGGTCGTGATTTCTTGGAGATTATCTTTGAGAATGCTGACGGTCAGACTGCAACAATGACTGAGTGGAAGAACGAGAAGAACCAGTGGACTGTCACTGATGAGGACCTTCAGAAGAAGGATAATCTACAGTTCGGTCGTATTCTGCAGGTAATTGACGCGGTTAAAGGTGGTCATAATGACTTTGAGGGTTCCTCATTTGTTGAAATGATTACTTGGGCTAAACAAGCATTAAACGATGGTGAGAGTAATTCAGTACGTCTTAAGGTAACTTACGATAAGAATGGATATACTCAGGTGTCTAAGAACGGTATTTTCATTGAGTCTATGAGCATAGAAGAGTCTCAGATTAAGCTTTGGAAGAACGATCTTACAGAGCGTCCCGTAAAGGCTGATGTAGAGAAGCCTAACGATCCGCTTGCTGGTACTGCAACTACTTCAGATGCAGTTAATAGCACTCCGGTAACTGAGACTAATACAGGTGCTGACGACCTGCCTTTCTAATGGTCAGTGGTGGAGGACTGATTGGTTAATCCAGTCAGCCCCTAACAAATGACGAAAGAAGAGAGAAAACAATGGTACCATGACTGGTACTGGAATCGTGGTGGTAGAGAACAGACTCTACAACGACGAAGAGAAAGAGGTCCTCAGAAATGGGGTGGCTCGAAGTAGGTTCGAATCCTACTTCTCTGCACAAAGCTTAAGCTTATGTATAGTACGAAAACAGCTATCACAATGAGTCTAAAAGACTTGTTGGAGAAAGTGAGCGACTATGACATTTATAGCTACTATCTAGGGCCTATAAAACCAAAGAAGCTGATTAACAGCCCTTTGAGGCCCGATGATAAAATTCCTAGTTTTGCTATATTTCCTAGTAAGACTGGAGGAATGTTGTTCAAAGATCATGGTACTGGAGAAGCAGGTAATGCTATCAAGTTCATGAAGCTATACAAGAACATTCAAACACGTGAAGAAATGGAGCGTGAGCTCTTAAAAATAGTTAAGCAGATAAATCCTTCACAGACAACCCGAAAGGCCGTCAGAGTGGCTGAAAATGCGTCTGACACGGTCATAGGGATTGTTAGACAACCATTTACAGAAGTAGATAAGAGATATTGGAAGCAATTCCATATTTCCTTAGATACGCTTAAGAGGTTCGATGTATTTAGTATTAAGTATTTCTTGTGCAATAATATTGTACGAGGGATATACAAGGAAGATAATCCTATGTATGCTTATAAGGTAGATGATAGGTTTAAAATCTATCGTCCACTTGCAAGTAAGTATACTAAATGGAGAACTAACTTGAATAATACTAATATACAAGGTTATAGACAGCTTCCTAAGAAGGGAGACTTGTTATTTATAACCAAATCTCTTAAAGACGTAATGTGTTTATATGAAATGGGATTTTATGCAGTATCGCCATCCAGTGAGACCACATTTATACCGAACAGTATATTGGAAGATCTCAGAAAGCGATTCAAGACTATCATCATCCTGTTTGACAGAGATGAGGCTGGTGTCAAGAATGCAAGACGATGTAGCAAAGAACATAAGCTAAATGCTATGTTCGTTCACAAGTAGTTTAAGGCAAAGGACGTATCCGATGCTGTTAAAGCTAACGGATTCTCCATTGTCAAGAATTGGTTAACTAAAACAGTAGAAGGATATGATTACGAGTATAATAGGTTCCCTGCTGGGAACATTGATTGGTCTAGTAGGCAGTCTTTATATAGCTGACTATATGTTGTCACAGAATATAAAGAAGCTTAAGAAGCTAATTGAGGATGCAAACACTTTTAAGATAACTCTTAAAAATGAAATCTAAAGGAAGAGTAAAGAATGCGACGAAGGTCGATGCGTATGGACTACATTTCCGTAGTAAACTCGAACTCTATACGTATGAAGCTTTTATGAAAGCAGGTATACCTGTTAAATATGAGCCAAAGCATTTTACACTTCTACCAAAGTTCGAATTTCTAGGCGAAAAAATAAGACCTATTACATATCTACCAGACTTCGTTGGACGAGGTTTTATAGTAGAATGCAAAGGTCTTATGGGAGATTCGTTTCCCTTACGTTGGAAACTTTTTAAGTATTATTTACACAAACATCACGCTAAAACCAAGCTATATCTGGTGCGTAACCAGAAGCAGGTTAACGAGATGATTGAAGAGCTGAAAAAGAAATGATTCACAAGTATGCAACCAGAAATATGGTGATTCACGTTAATATAACATGGAAGAAATATGGAAAGATATAAATGGATATGAGGGATTTTACCAAGTTAGTAATTTAGGAAGAGTCCGATCCATGGATAGATATGTAAATGGAAATCATATAACATGTGATTTTCAATTTATGAAAGGGAAGATTCGCAAACCTATACAAGATAAATTAGGATATTTAAGAGTATCATTAAGAAAAAATGGTTCTTATAAAGTATATTTAATTCATAGACTTGTTGCAGAAGCATTTATTCCTAATCCTAATAATTTACCGTGTGTGAATCATAAAGATGAAAATCCTGGAAATCCTAATGTAGACAATCTAGAATGGTGTACAACAGATTATAACTTGAAATATAGTAATGTTGCTGAACGAATTAACAAGTTTAAATTTAGAAAAGTAATTCAATATGACTTAAACATGAATGAAATTCAAAAATGGAACAGTTTAAAAGAAGCTGCAACTTTTGTTAATACGGCACAACAAAACATTTCTAGATGTTGCAGAGGAAAATGTGAAACTTGTGGAGGATATAAATGGAGGTATGATGATAATTGACACCCCATATTACGAGGATCACACACGTGTGAGTAACTCGTCAATAGGATGGTTTTTAAAAGGAGGACCATCCTATTTTTATAAGATGCTAAAGGGAGAAATAGAAGGAGAAAAAACTCAATCTTTAGAGAGAGGAACAATGATTCATTCTTATCTTCTAACGCCTGAAGAGTTCAAAAAAGATTATGTAATCTGGGACAAAAGTAGACCTTCCTCTGGACAGCAGGAAGAGTTCTGTCAGGCGCTAGCATCGAGTCTTGAAATTGAACCAAATAAAGCCGTTCTAGAGGCTTATAAGAAGGCATATAGTACAAAGTCTAAGACAGAGGACTACATGCTATCAGAAGGCCTTAAAATAGCCTCTACGTTAAAGGATTATATCGATTACCTTAAGTCGGGAGACCAGAGGATAATGATTGGTCCTTGGGATTACCATATGTTGAAAGTGATTAAGAATAACATACAAGCTCACAAATTGGCTAAGCCACTTCTTGCAGGTCCAGTAGCAGAACGCGTATGGAAGTTTGGTGCTGATGAAGCATGTAAACAAATTGCACAAGAAGGAATGTTATTTCAACATGAATTCCATATAAACTGGGAAGATAGTGGTATAAAATGTAAATCTCTACTAGATAGTATTACATTAGACTTCAAACATAAGAAGGCTACTATAATGGACTTAAAGACTACAGCTAAACTGTGGCACTTTGAGGATAGTATAGAGATGTATGACTATTGTAGACAGTTATGTTATTATACTATGGCTGTTAAGTGGTATTTAGACAATGAGTTGACAGAAGATAGTTTCGAATGGACTTTCGAATACTATATCATTGGTATAGATACTACAGGCAGTAATGAGATTCGTGTATTCAAAATAGAGCCAGGTATGGTAGAAGATAGAAAAGATACTATATATAAGGCTTTATTTGAAATTGCTTGGCACCAAGCTAACAACAAATGGGAACATAGTAGAGAGTACTATGAAGGTGACGGCTCAGAAACCTTAAACCTATGAATAATCTAATGAAACTTGCAATTCCATTATTAAACTTTGATATTAAATTATCAGATTTACAAGATAGTAGTGGTTTTGTAGGTGCGTATTTTGAAGATAAAAATAAACCATATCTTGTGGATCATTTGTTTTTAATGTATGATGATAGTATAAAGGGTAATGATGTTGCAAAACGACATTATAAACTGTATAGACTTAATAGTTGTCACAGTTCCCGAATTGCTAGAATCAATGGTAAATCATATACAGTGTATGTATTTACCATTAACAGTACTATTAAAAACTTAAGAACAGGTAATATATTATTATCTGTATCTCAGAAACAAAGAATACTTGATTTCTGGGACCATACAGATTCATGGATAACAAACAACGTACTTCTTGGAACAATGTACGAACATCCAGAACCTTTGGTGCTTCCTGAAGAGGATTACGCACCAGAGGAATATGGAGACGAAGAAGGGGAGGCATTCTAAATGAATGCTTCCCCTTTGTTCGTTTTATTGTTTAAATACAACAATATACAAGATAGCCAAACTGAAATTTACAGTTTACTATTTCAATATGTATTAGTATACAAATCCACCAGAAGACTTTTTCTTTGTTTTGTTCTCTTCTGACTTCTAACCACCGTGAGTACCTAAACCTTGCTGTTCGTTCCATTCTGATTGAGATGGAACAATCGCACTTGTAGGAGTAAGTTTTCTATAGTAGTTGAATGTAGATTTGATTCCATCAGTATGCCATTGTCTTACAAGGTTGTCTACGCCAAACGCAGATGTAAGTTTTAGCACATCCCTTGTTCTACGAGTCATATGCTTGTACCCGCCGGTCTTTATCTCATCGTCAGCATGTTGACTGAACATATCTAAACTTAAATCCCATATAGTACAAACATCATCCAAATACGATTTAGCTGTAGAAGGTGACGTAAACAGTTCAAGTACCGTAGGTGGCCACCATGATGTAAGACGCTCTGTAAACCCTCTTGTCGACAGTAACGCTAATTTCCACCTTAAGAAATCAAAGAATTTTTTATCAGCGTTATCAAAATCAAAGGTAAGTAATTTTTCCTTATTCCAAGGCATTACACCAGCTATGTTTATAAGCCATACAGGATCTTTATCGTCATCATAATCGTTAGCACGAGCAAATGCTACGCTCCATAACATCATAAACATTAATGCAGTTATCATACCAAGCTCTGTAAGACACCTTTTTACTGCATATTGTTGAGATTCATTTAAAGAACCCATTATACCGCTTCTGAATGCAGACTTATAATTAGCTACCATTTTATACATACCACGACAGAAATCTTTAAATACTGCACCCTCAAACTCTCCTGTTTCAAGGTTCACTAATCCAAGGTCGTCACGTTTATACTCAGATGACCATCCTATATGGTGATCTCCATCTTCTGTAACATAATCTCCGCCAGTCTTGAATTTATCCCAATATGTATTTATGTAAAAATTACGCATAAGTGTAACAAACGAACCAAATACGTTTTGTTGCATTTTAGCTTTTTCTGTCATCGGAACAATACCGTTGTACATTGCTGTTCTATCACGTAATCTACCTGCAATTTGATTTTCAAGCTTCTTGGTTATTATATCTTTGTATTTATCTTTTCTTACAAACAAACCATCTTTCAAATCGTATGCATCCCAAAGAGTTTCTTTAGATTTTTTCCAAAGTTTTACAGCCTCTTTTTCAGTGTATCCCACAGACGTAAATATATTTATAGCGTCTGTTTTAGACATAAACTACTGTTTACCTGTGGTAGGATTTGTAAGAAGTTTATAATGGTTATATGTCGCTGTAAGCATCATAGAATTAATCATATAATCAGCAATAGTATAACCACCCATAAGAAGATGTTCATGTACGAATCTATCAACCTTAAATTTATCTGTAGAGGAGAATATCTCAGAATTACTTCTACTAAGTTGATTGAACTACATAGCAGCTACAAGTTTATCTTCTACAACAGGATTTCCAAGACCTTTTATCATTTTACCAGTATGTGCGATACATTGTGCAAATGCTTTACGCATATCTTTACCTGTTAAGTATTTACCTCCTACAGCGTCTGCTAACATTGAACACAATGCGTCGATATAACCAACTTCAATAGTAGTAAAGTTTACACCAAGCATTGCTACTGCAGCAAGGTTTCTTATAGTCTTAGTTGCTTGAATTGCTCTTTGTTTAGAAGGTGTTATTTTCTCTTCACTGTTGAATCCGAAAGATGTCTCCTTGCCATAATAACGCTGGTCTAATAAGTTCTCAATTTTTGCATATTGATCTTCCATCTTATTTCCATTCTTTGCTTGAGATGGATCTACAGCATATTTAATAAGCTCTAGTGTAGGAAGATTTTTAGATTTGTTTGCATAATTGCAAGCCATATCAAAATATGCGATTACAGAACCTAATACATCTGTAGTTTGAACAGCGGTATTTGGAAGCTTTTCTACAAATCGTATAGGAATATTATTTACAACAGAACCGTCAGGACGTCTGGCTAAATCCATATTTGTTGTAACATCAGTATCTGTTTCAGAATATTTTACGCCAAACTTTCTGAATGGATATTTTAAAGCAGTAGACCACTCTTTTGCTCTAAGTGTATTTGATAATACAGACATAGTTCTACCACTTATTTGAGGTAATCTACCATCTCTATACAGAGATTTATTTGGTATTTTCTCATTCGCTTCATCCATAGTCTCCATAAGCTTCTTTAAGAATTCTTTTTCATTGTCAGAAAGCTCTGTATATTTTTCATTTTTATACATATCTTTCTTAACCTGTAAAGATTTACCATTCTTAATAAACTTATTATTTACAAAAGGAGAACTTTCGTCCAACTCAGAATATTCACTTCCAGGCATTGATTCGATACACGAGATCTATTTACCTTCAACAGTTAATGTCCAGTCTCTAGGAGTAAGATAAGAGAATGCTTTAAGATATCTTATTTTGCCTTTTTCATCTTTAAACGTAAACAACTGATTAAATACGTTGTTTAAGTCTGTATTAGAAACAGCAGCAGATCTCCATTGTTGTATAAGTACGTCAAGATATGATCTATCCTCTGTGTCACTTATAGGAACATACAACATAGCAGCTATATCAGAGAAGCTTAAGTTTTCGATATCTCCAGGTTCTCCCTTCATACCTTTCTTTATAAGCTCCTTTCTCTCATTAGCCATTTCTTGTTCAATCTTCTACAATTCTCTCCATCCAGATTGATCTGTAGTAAGACCTGAACCAAGCTTGCTAAGATTATGACGTCCAGCACCCTGTCTCTCTTTTAAGGCATTTATTATTTCTCTATGACGATGTTTTAATTGTTCTAATTTCTTACTAGTTACAGACTTTCCAAGAACTCTATTTAAAGTATCATAAAACTCTGGAGTAATTCTAGTAATAGTATTATTGCGTTTAAATTCATCTATCTCATCTTGAGTAGCTCCATTCTTTTTTAACTCAGAAATTGCTTGATTAAATGCAGTCCAGTCTGGTTTATATTTAACTTTATCTGTTATATATTTATTCCAGTCTGATATTTCATCTGCCATCTTTAAAGCATCTCCTGTTTTCTCTTCAACTCTAAGAATACCATCAGAACCTTCTGTAAATATATAATGGCTACCCAAATCTCTCTTTTCTCTACGATAATGATTAAGCTGACTCTTTTCATTCAACGTAAGTTTAGACAAGTCTACTAAGCCAGATTCCATTCTACATTTATCAAGAATAAGGTCTATCTATCTTTGTATTCTGTTCTGTGCTTGAATAGTCTTAGGGGACAAGTATCTACGTCTATCTTTGTAATATTGAAGTACATAACGTCTATTACATCTACTATCTAACCATTCATCGAGTTTATCGTGATACTTGTTGTATATACTATCATCTTTTGTAAACTCTTCTTCTGGGAAGATAGTGTGTCCTTCTTCGTCGGCAGTTAAACCGAATTCAGCTCTAAGAGTAGCCTCGTATTCATCTCTATCTTTGAAGAACAATCCCTCGTTTACTTCTCTTATGAAGTATCCTGTTGGAAGACCTTCTCTATCGAGCTCCATGAAGCGTTTTTGCCAGTTATTCCAACTTATCTAAGAACCACTAGGGCGTATTTTATTGTACAAACGAACAAGTTCGTTACCTTTCTTCAATACTTCTCTATTGGTATCAAATTCAGCATCTGACATCATCTTTTCTACTATACGAACGATAGGACTCTTAGATCTAGAAGCCATTCCAATAAGAACTTCTCCAGCAGCAAGGTCTCCATAAGTAGAGTCTTGTTCAAACCAACGTTCCATGTTGTATACGAACGTCTTCTTGTCTGTAATAGCATCTTGCTCATTTACATAGTCAGTAAGAACTTTTCGCACATATGGTTTTACGATACTCTAGTTATAATCTTTTTTAATAGAATCTACGTTGCGTATAAGTTGAGATAAATAATGTTTTAAGTCAAATTTATCAGGATTAGTAGCTACACGGTGTTCGTTGTACTTATTAATAGCAGATGTCTTATCTGAGAACAGCTCATATATACTGTTCAACAAGCTGTCATAATGACCAATAAGGTCTTGCTGAATAAAGTTAATCTCTTGAGGATTCCAAGAATCCATAGAACCAGCTGTCAAGAAAGTGCTATCGATAAGATGTCTTGTTTCTCCAATCTCTTGGTTAGCATATATTAAAAAGTCTTCAATGACGCTAAATACGTCTTCTACAGAATCTTGATTTTTTCCATCTATGATTTCCAATCTACTCTTAAGGTCGGATATAAGATTAGGATTTTGAGCAGTACGAGCCTGTTGTGAACGCAATCTAGTTTTTGTTCCTTTATAAATATCAGACAGAACACTCTTATCTTTTTCAGATAACAAGTCAGAAGTAGAGAAATCTCCATCGTACCTATCAAGTATTCTAGAATTTTCTTCTGCTAATTCAAGGTCTTCTGCAAGCATAAATGCAGCATCTACACCCTTCAAAATATCATCTTTCTATTGATCTGTAAAAGTATGTACTCCGAATATTTGTTTTACAAGGCTATTGAGTTGTGTCCAGAAATTTCTGAACCATTCTACAATGCTAGAATCTCTAGAATCTATCGGCTCTGTAGTCATTCTGTCTACAAGAGCGTCTTCTGCCTTCTTCGCGTCTGTATTATTATTACTTACTACTTCAAGAGCAGATTGAATTAAAGGAGATGTCCAGAACATTCTAACATAATCTCTTGCCAATTCTTTATCAAGCGTAGTGAGATCGCCATCAAATATAGCCTGATAGAGCACATTTGCAGCGCTTGTGGCGCGTTGAATTGTTCCAACCTACTAATATTTAGTCCTGTTAATATTTTCAAGCGTATAAGCCTTAAAAGTGTCTTCTTGCAAGCTATTTACAAAATGCTCAAACATAAGTTTCTTTTGAGATGTTTCTGTGCTCTCAAAGAAACCTTTTGTATTCATTTGCAACCCAAACTTCTAAGCCAATTGAAGCTATTGTTGGTGTAATATTTGGTTAGACTTACTGTCATCAAACTGTTTTCTAGCAGCAGTTATTACTCTAGACTGATCTTGTTGAGTGGCATTTTGATTATTCTATTTATATTGATTTAATACAGATTGTATATACTGGGAACGTTCTTGCTCTAGCTGAACACCAACGTCGTACATCTGTCTTGTTATAGAATCATCAACATCTTGCTAATTTTGTTGAGACAAGTTAAAATACTTTTTGTTCTCAAAATATACCTTGTCTATATTAATATGTTCCGCTTTATAAATAGCTTCTGCAAGTTGTTTGAGAGTTATATTCTTATCTATTTCGTCAAGTCTATTAAAATTAAATAAATCTAATATATATTCTAACGCCTTTACCCAAATAGATTTTTCTTTTTCTCCGGTTTCTTGATTTACAGGGGTTTCCCACAAATCAGCAAAATGTCTTGCCAACGCTTGAGTTACAAGCTCTAATTCAACATCTTGACCACGTTTATTGCCATATCTATCCTGTATCTCTAGATGAAGTGTTTTAAAGTCTTTTTTAGCTTCTTTTAAAAGCTCTTTAAACAATTCCTCATTTTCGGACTTTAAAGCCGCTACAAATGGATGTAAACACTCTTCTGCAGCAATATCTAACGATGCGTCTTTGTTTAAAACTACCTCTCCATTCTCGAAACGGCCGTTTTCTCCTTTCAATGATTTAAACCGAACACCCTTAATGTGTTCAAATTTATCAATCAAAAAGTAAGCGAGAGCTTGTTTCTCTTCTATAGAATTATCTTCGCTGTGTTGTATTACATCTTTAATATCATTTATATAAGCTGAAATTATATTTCTATTCCAGTGAATATTTCCATATTCAGATATATTTGCAGAATTTTCAGGAAGACCAAATAAAGAAAGAAGTAATTTTAACCTCTTTTCAGCTTGTGTTTTAGTAATAGATGTTCTTGAATAATATACATGAGAACTATCTTTTGCCCTAGATGGTCTAAATCCTACTTCTCGTGTAAGAAGTCTTGATAAAATGTCTATTACATCTTGTACATTTTCTACAGAAGTTCCCTGTAAGTTGTGGTATATGTTGTTTCCATCGGTAAATGTACCGTCGTTGTTTACAGATTTTATTTGATTTGGACGTCTTGCCATTGCGAAAACAGTTTCTTCCCAATAATCATCTCCATAAAATTCCGGACGGTGTATATATAACGTTTGCCATCCGTCAAATGCCCAATCTTCTGTATACTATCCTTCTTGATATGGATCTCCATCTACTGCGGCCTCAAACTCACCGTGTTTTATTCTGTTTGGTTTTTTTATATCAAGAAATACAGGTATTGCATATGTTCTAGTAGCCTTTGTATTTGTATAATAATTAGGATCTTTACTGAACCAAAACCCGCCGTGCCTACTATAAGAAAGATCAAATTCTTCTATATTGCTATCTGATCGGTGGTACATTACAATAGGTTCTCCGTTCCAGTCTACAATTTTAGAAACCTAATCGACACGTCTTCCTTCTTCATCATATACAGCATTGGCACCAATCCAATCTCCAAACCAATCCATAAACGGTTTGCCGAATATATTAGCTTTTGCACGTATAGCTTTCGTTCTATCGCCTTCGAAATAATTCAAAAGATCTTCAAACAGCTTAGACTAGGCCCCATTAGGGGCCTTATCTATAGCATTTCCATTGTTAAGCGACCATATAGCATATGCCGCCTTCTCACTTGTTGCCTCAACTAATTCGTTAAATTCCCTAGCAACATCGGGATTACTTAAATTTGGACATATTGCGTTCATATCACTTAACTTTTACAATGTTTCATAGCTTCATCTGAGAACTAAGAATCATCAAACTTCTAATTATGTTTTTCTTGTATCTGTTGGTCTGTTACTCCATTTTGAGACTCTTTATTCCAAGCTCTATTAAGACCTTCTATAATAGAAGCATATATAGGTTGTGCTTTCTTTACAGCATTTATATGATCTGCTACAGTAGAAGCTTGATATACTTTCTCAAGAACTTCTTCGTTTATATAATACTCAGGAGCATTTAGATTATCAGATCTGCCGTATTCGGTTATAATGAATCCTCCAGAAACTTGGTTTCCTTTCTGGTTCACTTTTATGTATACTGGGTATTCTACACCATTGTTGCTCATAGCTACAGCGTGCATTTTATATACAGTAAACCTACGCTGACTATCATCTGCAGATTTATCTCTACGTCTAGGTATCTTTATATACAGAGGAGCAGTTCTAGGATCTATAGAAGGTTCAAGTCTGCCATTTACAGTATGAAGAGCTGCGAGTATTGATGGGAATCCTAATCGTACATTATCTTTAGTAGTATAATACTTCATGAAGTTTGAAGTTTTAGTTTTACTATCATCAAGATAATATGTAGGAACAAGCTCGTTGTCGTACCAGTTGTTGAGCAATACATCGTTTATATCGATGTCTGTTTCGTATCCAATAGAATACTCAGCAAGTTTATCGTGGATATATTGACCATAACCTGACTCTTCTCTCCATGAAACAGGAACGTATTTGAACATCTTTGTAAATCCTCCTCTATCACCAGAAGTAATGAAAGCATAAACAATAAGGTCTCTTGCAAAATCTCTTATCATTTTCTGAGCTTGAGGATGTTCGTCATCAGTGTATTGAAGAAGTTCATCCCATCCGTCGATTATATAGTTTGCAGTATTACCGCTGTCTTCTACAAAGTTAAACAACTTAATAAACTTAGACGTTTCATAAGTATCTGGATGTTCCCCAGCAATGAAGCCTTTCTTATACTCAGTAATAGTTCCAGGAACAATCATTTGAAGAAGCCTATTTGTTATTTCTCCAGAAGCAGATCTAAGTTTAGCAAACTGTGGATCGGTTGCGATTGCTGTTTGCAGACTCATAAATCTATCGTATATAGTATTCTTACCGCCTTTTATAAGGATTTTTCCATACATTTGAGGCAATGGTTTATCTACCACAATACGATTTGTAGCATGGTCTGCGGCTACAACGTTTAACCTCACTTGGTAGCTGTTTCCATCTTTTCCTTTGTATATAAGCCATGCAACTCCGCCATTACAATAAGATTGCAAGTTGTATGTAGGAGTTCCATTTAATTGTATTACCGTACCTTGTTGTAGTACTTTAAAGTCAAGATATTCCTAACTTTCACTAACAAGATCATGCATATAACTAGGAATAGTTGTTATGCTAGGAACATAAGTGTCAGTAAAGAACTTAGACTTAACGGCAGCGCTCAGCGCATTTACAGCTTTATTTACAAGATTTACAGATAATGATTCTTCTCTTCCTACAGCCTTAAGTATTTTATCAAGACTGCCTTGGAATGCTGGAGTGCTTTGTATAAACTGACTTTGAAGAATATCTTTTGTAAGACTTATTGCATTGTCAGTTTTAGTTGCAATATAAGAATCGTTTTCCATTGCGCTTAAACCAACAGGATCAAATAGATTATCTTCTCTAGTAACATCAAATGTTCTTTGATATCCTTTTTGATATATCATCTGTTCTACAACACTCTTTCCTTGTCTCTTTGTATCAATCTTACTATACTTAACAAGATTAGATAAAGCATTTGCATATTTATCAAACTGCAAATATGCCAAGTATACAAGCAACTGTTGTTGTTTATCAACCTCTGTAGATTTTGCACTAGCTATTAAATCGTTACCATTAAACAACTTCGCAATATCGTCGTTTATCTTAGCTCGTGTTTTAGCATGTGCTGCACCGCCTTCTTTAATAATATTTATCTTATTGATAGCATCATTTCCAAGTTCTTTGAAGTACTCTTCTGCAAATTCATCTATTGCTTCTTGTTGTAACTTATATTTTCCTTTGTGAGGATCAGACATATAAAGAGCACCTGCATTTACGTATGCTTCTGCAAGAGCTTTCATAATAGGTTGAGAAGTAAAATAGAAAGTCTTTTTACCTAAACCAGTTCTTACAAGCAAGTTAACGATGTTGTATGTAAATGGGTTTACATTCAATCTGCTAATATACGGATCTTTAGCGATATCTACGTGAGCGTTAATAAGAGCTGAAATCCACGACATAATAGATTCACCATTCTTGTCAACACGTCCATCAAGACTTTCTAGTCCAAGAGCATTCATTATGCTAGATTCAATGTGCTTAAATCTAACATGATACATCATCGTAAGAATGTGGTTATTGTTATTAAGAGCAAATGGACCAATTCCAATTTTACCAGTAATGTAGTCGTTCTTAGACGCTGTCTATGTGCTCAACGAATAGAATCCGTAAGGCTCCTCTACAGTAGCAGGTTTTCCAGCCTCAATATCTTTAATAATATCTTTAAGAAGCTTGGTATCATTATCAATAGATCTATGTAGAATATTTGTAGTACGCTGTCGTTTATCTTCATGAGAAGTCCAGTCTAACAATACTGCAATATAATCTTTAAGAAGTTTGTTCTGATAATATGCAGAACTATTTTCCTTAAACGTACTAGATATTGTCTGATGGAACTTGCCGTCTTCACCTTCTTCTCTTGTAACAGTATATTGTACAGAAGATAAGAAAAGTTTATCGATATCAAAGTCAGAACCAGTAATCTTAGTAAATTCGGCAGGCAATATAATAGTATCGTTTACAACAGGAAGTATATCTACAATACGTAAAGCATGAATTGAAGATTGTGCCTGTGTAGGAATACGATAACCTATAATGTTTGCAGTAGCATTCTCTCCGATAATACTTCTATTGATAAGCCATTGACGTGCTTCATCTATAGACATATCTCTCATGCGAATTTTGCGTTTATATACAGGGTTACCTTCTTTGTCTACAACAGGATTACCTTCCTTATCGCGCTTTTGTTTATATACAGGTTTACCGTCCTTCATTATTACCTTTCCGTTTTTGTCGGTTTCAGGTATGAGATCCCAGATTATATTTCTATTCTTATCTCTAATAGGAACCTGAGGAAGTTCTCCTTTAAACATTTTCTTGATAAAGTCGAACGATACTACGCAATCCATAGAACCTTCTTCGTTTACCATCTGTAGACGCTTTCCTCCGTTAATTGAAGCAGGAAGATCTTCATCTCCTTGAATAGAGCCATTCGATCTTTCGAACATGGTAGATCCTTCCATTGCCCATACAGATCTCTGAATAAATGCGGCACCTGGAGTTTCAATATCAATTACCTTACTATTAATAGAAGATATGAGAACACTTTCCAACCAGCTTGAATTAGAAATAGCATTTAGAGGCAACCTCATATGTTTAGTGACCTTTCCGTCACCATCTTCTTGTTCTACAATCTCAAGACCATCAATAATGTTCTTATCTGGGTCTTTCGTTTGCATCATTGCTCTAATCTCTTTTGCAAATTTCTTTTCATCAAGCACCTTGCCAGAAGACTTGTCACCAATCACGTTTCCGTCTTTGTCTACAAGCTCTCCTTTTCCATTTGTCTTGAAGAATCTAGTAAGTATGTTGTGGTAACCTCTATCTGACAATGTGTTAATTGCGTTCATAATATCATTACGAAGCTCTGTTCCATTCATTTCTGTACCGTCTTGCATATAGTAAGTGCGGCCGTCAAACAAACTAGACATAACAACCTTTGTCATCTGAGTACCCATATTCATCATAGACTCTTCTTTAGGATCAGTATTGAGCTGTTTCCTCAGATATAAGAATTTCTGTTCATACGTATTAAACTCAAATCCTTCGTCGAATGTTGGTTTTGAATTAGAATCTTCTTGAGTTTGTGCAAAGTTACCCCATTCAATTGGTTTAGATCCCTGACTTCCTACTTTCACAGCAGAATTTACCATAAGCATGTCTATACCCTGAGACACCATCTTATTATACACATTCTGCATCTTTCCTGTCGCAATACTCTTAAACAGTGGGAATAACGCCATCTTGTTATAGTAAGCAACTTGAATTCCAGTGGAAGCGTGTCTACGCCTACCAAAAGCAGTATATTTCTAAGATCCTATTACAGTGGTTACAACCTTATTGTACGCTTGTTGCTTTTGCATGAGTGTAGCAGTTTTCTCTTCTCTTAGAATCTTGAACGCATTTTCTATATCTGTACTATAGTTTCCATTCATTCTAAGAAGCATTTCTGCCATCGTGTCGGTGATATATGCACCACCATCTGCAACATCAATACCATCATCAACCTTACCATCCTTGAATTTAAGCCTATAGCTGTCAGTGGCTTGCTTTGCTTTTCTCTCAGCAATCTGTAATGTAGTTTCGTCAAGCAGTTTCTTAATGTCATCAATTCCAACAGAATCGAGCATTCTAGAAACATCTTCTCTGATTTCTTGTTCGTCTCTAACAGGATCAGCATTTTGTATCCACTCTAAGTCTTCCTCAGAAAGATCATTTTCTTCCTTAGATAATTCTCTAAGTAAATCGTTATATCTCTTTCTATACTGATTCAGTCTAGAAGTCTCTTCTTTATTGTATGCAGCAGTAAGAATATCTCCGTACAGCATTCGCTCTTCGATAAGATCTATCTGCGGAGATTCGATCAGCTCATTATCTACCTCGGCGCATATATACTTTCCAGAGAAATTGCCGTTTTCGTCTCTATATTTTTCAGGTACGTCTTTTAATTCTGTAAAGTTATTATTACCAGTAGACACAACACCACCAAGACGTTTTAATTCGTCTACAGTTCTATCTGTAAGTACTCCAGTCTTTTCGTCGTACTTCCACTTATAGAACGCTGGGTTTCCAGAGAACACTCGTTCAAACTCTTGTCCAGACATTATGGCTTTGTTAGAAATATCGTTCAGATATATCATTACGGCCAGCGACTTGTATCTAGATGTTGCTATTGCGTCTTTTGGTTCTCCGTTCTTTGCTACTACAGATTTGTATATAATGTCGATTGCTTGTGAATTAAGACCTACGTTCTCATAATCGCCAAACAAATTATCCGTGCTATCAACTCTTCTAATAAGACCAAGATCTGTACACGTCTTTATTTCTTGTAATAAGCGCTTATGTAACAATCTTGCGATGAGAGCTCTTTGTGTGTCTTTGTCTGCTCTGAAGAAATATTTTTCAGCCTCTTCTATGTTTTTCTTTCGAGTCTTCTTGTTGTTGTTAAACGATATAAATTTCTCTCCAGAAACAACATTTTGACCATCTTTTCCTTTCTTGTACGTGTTTACCCATACACCAAGGAGCGATGAGAATTTAGCACCTTGTTCTGACTTATAGTAATTAGCCACTTCGTCAGACTTTGTGCCATTCTTCTCCATTTCGTCAAGATCTCTATCAGCTTTCTTTACAGCTTCATACTCAGAATATGCATACGATATAAACTGGTCTACCACATCTTCTCTTTGAGACAGTATATTGTCTAATTGAGACATAGGATCAGCAGATATCACAAATTGATCTCCGAGCTGTTCTGCTGCAAACGGCGTTGTATTTCCGTTATCGTCTACAGTATTATTATAATCAAGTCCTGGAAGCTTTATACCATCTATGTACAACCATGTTTTCTTATCGGAAAGAGTAGGCATTATTATACCACCTTGTTCAAGAATAGTAGCTTTAGAAACATAATCCTCTCGCTTACTTATTTCGAAGTAGTCAGATCCATAATCTCCACGCTTATCGGTCTTAAATCCTACAAAGTTTCTAAGAGTTATAAACACGTCCCTATTTCTTGTAATTTCTTTAAGTATTACAGAGCCGTACTTCGGGGTTTCTCCAGTAACATCTGTTTCACCTTCAAAATAAGAGAATGGATCAGACAATAACTCGTCAAGTTCTTCTGTTCTCTTATTTATCATACGAACAACATCAGAAGCGTAATTATTGTCAGATATCTCGTAGAACTTGTTATTATTTGTAGCAAGAACTGTGAGTTGGTCGTGAGAATGCTTATATTGATATTTCCAGTTTGCAAGATCTCTTATAAACGCCATCTTTGCATAAGCATTTTCAAGCTTTACTTGTTTACCCTTGATACGAATTTCCTTCTGGAGTTTTCCGTTTGGAGCAACGTCTTTTAAGAATTGAAGGAATGTAGCCATAGAATCAGTTCTAGACGTAGATGTAAACATTTTTGCGAGAGCTTCATAATCGTTAGATCCATATTTATTTCTCAACATGTAGTTGAACTCGTCTCCAGATATTTGTATACCAAGAGTATTCAATATGTCTACAATCTTGTCTTTTACTACTTCTAACTGTTCTGGGTTCTTTGGATTATCGTAATAGCTATATTTACCGTTTACTCGCAGTTTTAAATATACATTATTTTCTCCACCAGTAATAGCATTTATGAGCCATTCTTTTATACCTACGTCGTTGTATAATGCATTATTTTCAGCCTTTCGCATTTCAGATCCATGCGATAATATATCTGCTATTCTTGCAAAGCTGTTTTCTGCACCTTTTATTGCAGGATTGAATTGTAAGCTGCCGTTAGACGATACTTTTACAATTGGAGTTCCTCCGTTTACAAGCATTTGATTCCACTGCGTTGGATAGAACGTAGCATTATAATCAGCGTCTGTTGTCTGTATTATGATACGATGCATGCCGTTCATGTTGTTTGTAGTAGTAGATCTAGCAATGTCAAAGTTATGTTTATTTGATCTAATAACATTCATCAACTGTACCAACAATGCTTCTTGGTCTGAGTTTCTAGTAAGAACACCATCTTTGAGACTATACGCACTCTTGTATATCTTATCAAAAGCTTTATACATTCGCTCATACAACGGATCTTCTTTTGCATACAACTCAAGTCTTGCTTTTAACTCAGACAACGTGTCAACGTCATGGAATAAATTCAAGAACTCATTAAACACTGCATTTACTGGAGCATATTGTGGAAGACCAAACTCGTTTAGAGCAAGCTTGACTTTCATAACAACTTTCTCCTTACCGTTGTCATCCTTTACAACAGTCTTTTCATACATTGTATCAGGAATTGTTGCAAAGAAGAACCTAACTCTACTCGATGTCTTACTAAATCTGCTAAATTCATAAGAACTTCTTGTATGTTCACCGATGCTAGCGTTAGTTACGTCATCGCTCTGAGCATCTTCTATAGATTCGTTTTCAAACTCCTTTGTAAAGTCGGTAGATATTGCAGAAATGAGGTTTGCTATATCGTCTCTAAAGAACTCGTTATCGAAGTTGTCGTAAATCTCTTTCATAGCAAGCTGACCAACAGTAGGAATATCTGTAGATTCTCCAAATATATCTATATTACTCTTTTTCAGCTTTTCAACTCCAGCCAAGAATGTCTCTTTGTCAATATGTTTTCCAATCTCTTGTATATTTCTACCAGACGGATCTACATTTTGTCCTTGTAATATGCAGAACATTACATTCTCACGCAACTTGTCGTACATGGGTCTGTTTACCACATGATCCAAAGGAACACCGTGTATTTCACAATGCAAATTCTTAAACAGTCTATTAAATCTGTCTATTGCTTGCTGAGAAGGTTTTGCATTTACAAATTCTTTGCGATTTACTCTTGCAAATACTTTATACAATTCTCTATCGTTGAAGTGCCATAGAGCAGATACCCAATCGTGTATTTTGTTGTATATCTTAGTTATAAATGGAATCTTTACATCTGTCATATGATGATTCATATGATCCATATAACGATCTGCAGCGTATTCTGCAACTTCTCTGAAAGCAGCCTTATTCTCATTACCCTCAGAATCGTACAAATTTACACCTATTCTATCAGCAATTTTGTAATATATCTTATCTCTTTCATGAGATGGTAACAGCATTTCAAACACTCTATGGAAAGCCTCGTGATATTCTACACCAGGCCATCCCATGCTAGAAAGTATAATGGCGTCTGTCTTACAGTTACCTACAACATGAGCAGCTCCAAATACGGCTTTTAAGAATGTTTGATGGAATTCTACAGGAATATTATCTCCAAGAATCTCTTTTATGTGTTTTCTAGCCTTCTCTTCGGACAACGGTTTTCTATTTCCACGATAGTCCCAAGTCTTCAACAGGTCGATATCACTAGAATCAATAACCGTTCCGTCAGTAGTAGACAAAGACCCTATAGGAGCAACTTCTTGCACGCCGTTCGGAGCAACGTTTACAGGTCCTACTGGACCGTCCTCTAGAGTTGCATCTTTTATTTCAACGTTAGAGCTTAACATTCCTCCATACTGAGTAATGAGCATTCCGTGTTTCAAATAATAAGCAAATCCGTTTACTCCTTGGCGCTTAACTCCACTCTTAGAAGTATTTGTTTTGAAGTCCTCAAGATCAAACTTGATTGCATCTGTAATATCTACACTAGTAATGTTTCCGCGCTGTTCTATAAAGAATTGCTTTATTCCTCCAAACGGTAGTGAAGATCCTTCTACTTTATCAAACGAACCGAGTCTACTAGACAAAACATCATGTCTTTCTGCTATAGACATTGTAGACAAAATTTCTTTAAAATCGTCTATTCCTTGTTGAGTAGACAGATCAAAGCGTCCTCTTCCTGTACTACCTGTAGCAAGGTCTGTTCGCTTCATTATATATACCACCATAGGATTGTTTGGATCTCTTATGATTGAATCCGCATTTCCTAATTGCTGAGGATTGTCTACTATTGGAAGCATTAATCCTGCAATTTGTCTTCTAGTGGCATGTAGATCATAAACTTTACCATCTATCTCCTTAAAATATGCCCTATCAAGTTGATCTGGATTTGTCAAAGCTTCTACGATAAAGTTAATATCATTATCTCCAAGTTTAACTCTATCTATAGCTACAATTACTCTATTTGTTTTCTTGTTGTTTGGACATTCGTTCTTTGGAACAGGCTTTAAATATATGAGTGTTCCTGGGTGAGATGACATTCTAGGATCAGACCATTGATATAGAGGAGTTGGTTGTTGTTTTCCATCTTCAAAGGTTTGAACAACTCCCTGCTGATCTACATATCCTATTCTCTTATACGAAGAAGAAAACTCAATGTCGTATATATCCTGTCCCGCAAACAGATCAGATTTTCTTACATCTTGATATACAGGATTTCTATCTTTGTCGACAAGAATATTCATACGACCTGCTGTACGGTTCATCGTAGCTCTTACTGGTACTATTTTTGCACCAGGATGTTCGTTTTGAAGTCTTACAATATCATCGTACAACTTCTTACTATTAGGAATCCACGTAGGACCTCCAATAGTTTGATATTTAGAATCAATAGGTACACGTTGCCATACATGGCCTTCAAACTGTATATCCGCATAAATTTCATCATCTTCTGCGTATAGACGTATATCAGCTTCGTCTATAAAGTTTGGAGCCAGTGTAGCTCGACTCAATTCAGGATCGCCAGTAACTCTTCTATAATTTAAGTTAGAATGGCTAGTATTTCCACCACTATCTCTCTTGTTAGTAGCAGGAATAACACCAGCCACTTCTTCCGAGTCTTGCTTAGATACTCGCTTATCCTACTGATCTCGTTTAGCTTTATTTACAGCCTGTTCAGCGGCTTTTGACGTAGCTTGCTTATAATCTGCACGCAAGTCCTTTAAAACCTCGTCAAAACGGCTTAAAACGTCATCTACAGCGTCATTTTGAGCATTTAACTCGTCTATGTCTTCAGACTTTCTATCATATAAAGCTTGTTCTGCACTTGTTAACGCATTTTTCGCCTCAGATATAAAATCAGAGTATATAAGCTTTCCTTGTTCTGACAATTCATTGAATACATCATCTGATATCTTTTCAGTTATTTGATCTAACTTGTATTGAAGATGGCCTATGTTATTGTGTAAGTTTTCTTGAGCTATTCGTACAGTTTGTTGATCTCTGTTTTCAATACCATCCAGAATAGTCTTCATCTTACTACTTAACATAAGCGGCATCCTAGACTACATTGTTATGTTTACAATGCCTTTACCAGGCTCAGTAAAATCGTAGTCATATGAGACCTTAAATGGAAGAACTTCTATAGAAGCAACGTCAAATCCATTTGCTTTAAGCATCTCTGCATACGCCGTAAGCTGATTGCTGTAATCTTCATATGCTGACAATTCTTGACCATATTGTCTGTTTGGAGTACTAAAGAACGGCTTTCTCTTCTCAACAATAACAACATGCCCGTTCTATACAATATTATTGTTTTTATCTCTCTTTTCAGGAATCCATCTAAGATCGATATTTCTATTACCGTCACTCTTTATAAAACGCAATATACGTTTTGCTTTGGTACTTCTATCTCCAGAAAAATCTTTCTCTGTAAGAGACTTCAATTGACTAGCATACTCGTTTGTAAGTCGTATGGCCCTGTCTGTTGCTACATACTCACTTTCAAATGTATACTAAGATGTTTTAAAGTCTATGATATGAACTTTTCCATTCGTATCTACACCTATTACATCAGTCTGTCCAGCAACCCATCCTAAATCTTTAAATTCACTACGTACGGTGAACGGAAGTGTGGACAGTTTCCATCCCAGCGTATTAGTATAGTATTCATATTGACCTTGCAGTTGTCTAATAAGAGATGCGAACGAATCAAAATTGTTTCTATACAACTCTCTATACGTTCTACCATCGCTCTCGTTTACTTGGTCAAACAACCATTCTATGCCTCCATCTTGAAGTGTTTTGTTATATAATACATCTGACCCAAGGAAGTTTCTAGCAAGTTCGTCTACAATATTACCAACTAAGACTGATGCTGAGGTTTCTCTATTATTCCAGACTCTAGACAGATTGTATAAAGTTGTATTTAGTTCAGTAGGATTTGTTTGTAACTCATCCCAGTTATCTTTCAAATATCTCAGATATACTTGCGAATCATCAAATGGTACAATATACTCTTCAAGAACATTTCTTATTTCGTCTACTGATTTAGCTTTCTTAAGGTCGTCTAAAAGATTATCTTGAATCTTTTTTTCGTCCTCATGTTTATAGGCCTCTGGCTTTACATTGTGTACACGAGAAGCTCTTATTACTTTACCATCTTGCTCTATAAAATAATCTTGACTTGTAGTATGGTAACCATTAGGATCATTTTGAACCTTTTGTTTATCTTCTGCGTATCTCCGCTCTATGTCTTTTACAACAGAGTCTTGAGGATTATCGTTTACCTCTTTTGTTTTTATTTGTGGTACAGTAGTTGTAGTAGGAACTAGTTTATTACGGCTTTCATAATAACTTTCTACCAAACTCTTATGATCTGGATCAGCTCCGCTTACAGGTTCTACCACAATTTTCTTTTGGTCTGGCCACAATCCTTCCAGTCTAGCTGCTTCAAACAGAGACCTTTGACGACGTTCCACCATTCCTTCTGGAGTAAGAGGCAACTGTTCGTCTTGAATGTTCGCAAAAGTTTCTCTAAATATTCTCCTGTCGTGTTCAGCATTATCTTCTGGAGTAGGAGCGTTTCGATCAAGACGGTTTATTGGAAGATCTGGCTTATTGTCTTTATATTCCCATACAAACCCAAGATCATCTACAGTCTCATTATCTGCTAAACGTCTATTTATACGACCTTGTTCGTCATAAGTAACTTGTATTTGATCTCCGTTTGTGTCAAGCACTGGAACTTTCTCTCGTGCGTCAGGATATACTTGTGGGTTCTCCCACCCGTTTTCTTCATTTAGATGTTCGGCTTTTAAACCTTCCTAGAAATGTTGTTCAACGGCTTGTTCAAACGCATCGTCGGCATCTTCGTTATTCTTTATTTCTTCAAGAACTTTAACTGCATTTCCGCCTTCAAAATGAACATTACCGTTTTCGTCTTTATGTTCCTTTCCGAGGAAATTTTCTAGAGATTTTTTAGCACTATCATATTCATCCTGCCATTTTAAATTTTCCAAGTAAGCGTCTACAAGCATGTCGTGCTCTTCTTGGTTGTATACAAGATGATTTTCTACATCCGCAAGAGTTCGTATATGTTGTTTACTGTTTACGTAATTAGATAAACCTTTTCCATCGGATGTCTGGCCTTGCACTGCGAAAGCAAACTTGTGTACTAGATCATCTTCGTTTGTTTTTATTAGATCATCTATCTGCTTATTTACTCTATCTAGTTGATCCTTTAATCCTCTACGAACTTTCTAAAATCTTATGTTTTTATTTGCGTTTAGACCGCTTTCTATTTGATCTCTATATTTCAATAAGGCTGCGAGTTGTGCTATTACTTTTGTATATCTTGCATCGTTTTCGCCTTCTTGTAATATACTGTCGGTTGCTTTTTCGAATGGAGTTTGTTGTTCTGCTCTCCAGCCTTCTCCTGTAACGGTACCAAGGCCATTTTGTCTCTTTTCAGAACCTTCATCAGCTTGTAAATATTCTAATACCTCCTGCAAACCGTTGTCGTTTACAGCAAGTCTAGATTCTACCTTTTGTTCAGTATCTATTACGTTCTTTATAGATTCAGCAGTATGCTGTTTTATGTCTGAGAGTCTATCTAAAGCAACAGCTGTAGTAGCTACGAAGTCATGATATTGAGCGTTAGATCTCCAGCTTGCAGGATTATTCCAAGAACGTACATTTATACCATTATCCTGAGCTGCTTGCTTTGTCTCAGGTCTCTGAGCAAGCTGCATCAACCAATTATATTTCTTCTCTGCTTCATCTATAAGTTCTGATGGAACTGCAGTTTCATGATATGTTTCGCCATATTTATCATTTTGTTCACGAAGCATATCAAACGCTCTCTTTACATCGTTTTCATTAGGATTGAATAATCCTTTCTGTAACCAAGATCTATATTGTTGTTTTTGTGCTGTAGCAGCTAACTTATTATTCTGAAGTTGTTCTACTGCAATATCAAGAGCCTTTCTTTCTCTGATATACGGAGCAGTACTTTGGGCAACAGTAACCATTCCTGTTTGACCCCAACCACCGAGCATACCGCCTTTAATTTCTTGCAACAAATCTTGATCTTTGATATTAATTATACCAAGACCGTCCAAAGGAATGCCGAGAACGTAAGCTCCCATGGTCAGTCCGTTGATCATGTCTGTAAACGCAATATCCATTGTGTCCATAAGTTTAGGATCACCTAATGAATTCTTAAATTCTTCTGCATTTACATGCTGTTTACCTTCTTCAATACCTTCGGATATAGCAGACTTTATAAGACGTCCACCAAGACCTTTCATGTATCTTGAATTAAGACCTTTCTTTGTGACCTTAGTCAAATCGTCTAAATCTGGAGCAAGTTTTTCCGAACCCTTGGCCACCATCATCATACGTTTACCGAGGGCCTTTCCCAAAGATCCAATATAAGTATCGTCTGAATGTCTTATAATAAGGTTTCCAAGACTCTCTGCACCTTTCTTTGCTGC
>JAFVGA010000008.1 GCA_017475235.1 Eubacterium sp.
ATCGGATTTGAAAAAACTTGGACCAGATGTTGCGTGGCAAGATGTCACTCGCGGCAATACTATAGTAGGTAGCGGAACAACTAGAGAGTTCAACACAGGCGACTGGACAAACACTGCACCCGTCATCGACGAAGAAAAGTGCAAACAGTGTTTACTTTGCGTACCAGTTTGCCCAGACAGTTGTATCGCAGTAAAAGAGAACAAGAGACAGCCTATCGATTACGACCACTGCAAAGGTTGTGGTATTTGTATCAAGGCATGTCCTTTTAATGCAATTACGATGGAGGTGAAGTCAAATGAGTAAGAAGGCTTTCATGTCAGGTAATGAAGCTGTTGCTGAAGCGCTTCGCCAGATCAATCCTGATGTATTTCCAGCTTTTCCAATCACTCCATCAACAGAAGTACCTCAGTACTTCTCAAACTTTGTGGCAAACGGATTAGTTGATACAGAATTTATAACAGTGGAGAGTGAGCACAGTTCAATGAGTGCAGCTATGGGTGCATCAGCAGCAGGAGCAAGAGCCCTTACTGCTACATCATCTGCAGGTCTTGCATTTATGTGGGAAGTTTTAGGTGTTGCTGCATCAAGTAGACTTCCAGTTGGATTAGCAGCAGTTTGTCGAGCGCTTACTGGACCACTTAACATCAACTGTGACCATTCAGATACAATGGGCGCTAGAGATTCAGGTTGGATTCAGTTATACGCAGAGGACAACCAAGAAGCTTATGACAACATGGTTATGGCATTTAATATTGCGGAGCACAAAGATGTTATGCTTCCAATTATGATTTGTCAGGATGGATTTATCACAAGCCACGCCGTTAACGATATGGAATTGTTAGACGACGATGTGGTTAAGAAATTCGTGGGCGAGAGAGAAGCGTCAGAGTACTTGCTAAATCCAGACGAGAAATTCGCCGTAGGCCCATATGCTGTTTCAGATTACTATATGGAATCTAGAAAAGCACAGGCTCACGCTATGGAAAATGCAAAGCAAGTAATCATGGATGTTGCAAAAGATTTTGAAAAGATTTCAGGCCGTAAGTACGGTTTGATTGAAGAATATAAGATGGACGATGCAGAGTATGCGATTGTTATTATCGGCTCAGCAGCGGGCACGTCAAAGGAAGCAATCGACCAGATGAGAGAGAATGGCGACAAAGTTGGTCTAGTTAAAGTTAGATCATTCAGACCTTTCCCAGCAGAAGAGATTGGAAACGCTCTTAAGGGATGTAAGGCAGTTGCTGTTATGGACAGAAGTGAAGCGTTCTCTACAAACGGTGGACCTTTGGGTGCAGAAACTATGCAGGCTATGTACCAGTATGGTTGTGATGCGCTTGCTATCGATATTATGTATGGTATCGGTGGACGTGATGTGAAGGTAGAAGATATTAGGGGTGTTTACGAGACACTTAAAGATATTGCAAAAACTGGCGATAGAGGAGATATTTATCGCTATATGGGATTACGTGATAAGGAGGCAAAATAATGGGTTATAATTTTAGAGAAACAATGAATAAACCTGAACGTTTTGCGCCAGGTCACAGAATGTGTGCAGGTTGTGGAGCAACAATCTGTGCTAGAAACGTCCTTCGTGGACTAAAACCAGAAGACAAAGCAGTTATCGGCTGTGCTACAGGATGTTTGAATGTATCATCATTCCAGTATCCATACGTGGCATGGGAAGATAGCTATATCCATAGTGCGTTTGAAAATGCCAGCTCAACTATGAGTGGTGTTGTGGGCGCATACGAGGCAATGAAACGCAAAGGCAAAGTGAAAGAAGATTATAAGTTTATTGTCTTCGGCGGAGACGGTGGTACTTATGATATCGGTATTCAGTCTTTGTCGGGCGCGATGGAGCGTGGAACTGATTATACGTATGTATGTTATGATAACGGCGCGTATATGAATACAGGTACGCAGCGTTCATCAGCTACACCAATGTACGCAGATACAACCACAACTCCAGTTGGTAGCGAATCAAACGGAAAGCCACAGTACAGAAAAGATTTGTCAGACATTTTGGTAGCGCACAATATTCCATATGTAGCACAGACTACATTCTTTAATGGTTTGAAGGATCTTCATACAAAGTCTGAGCGTGCGATCTATACTAAGGGACCAGCATTCCTAAACGTAATGGCACCATGTCCAACAGGTTGGAAGTATGCTACAGATGACATAATGGAGATTTGCCGTTTGGCGGTTGAGACAAATTACTGGCCACTATACGAAGTGGTAGACGGCAAGTGGATTGTAAGTTACGAGCCGAAGAACAGACTTCCTATCGAAGAGTTCCTTCGCACACAGGGAAGATTCAAGCATTTGTTCACTCCAGAGAATGAGCACTTGCTAGAAGAGTATCAGAAGGAAGTAGATAGAAGATGGGAAGACTTGATGTTTAAAGCAAGCAGAGGATAAGATGTTAAGTTTCGAGTATCAGAATGATAAAGAAAAATTTAATAATGCAATTACAAGACAGGGTGAGCGAGAAGGATTCATCATAAAAAAAGAAAAAGACGAGTACTCAGTCGCTTTCAACCTTGAACATGAGAAGGGTAAGAGATATTATCCGATTGGGTTTAAGGGAACTGTTGAAGAGAAAGATGGAAAGGTTTCTTTAGTTGGTAAGATTAACATAGGAATCTATCTTTATATAATAGCAGCAGTTCTTTATGCTTTGATTATCGCAAGATTAGTTTATTCTGTAGTTCAAAATCAGCAGAAGAATTCTATTATAGCTATAGTAGCGTTTGCAATTGCAGTATTTATTACAGTTTTTATGATCTTAAAGATTAGAAGCTCGAAGAAGAGGATAATAGAGTTCCTAACGAACTTGAATGTATAAAAAAATCAGCACTTACGTGCTGATTTTTTATTTGCTGTTGCCTATTGTTTCGAGAAACAACTCGACAGCTTCAAATTCTTTTTTGTTTAGCTTCTTGAAATAAGGAGCAACTCTATTCATCATTTCTGGATATCTATTTTCAGTATCAAAGAAATCCATAGGAGTAATGTTTAGTTCTTCGCAGATCTTGAAGAATACATCCATAGAAGGATATGCCTTCTCGTTTAGAATGCTGTTAATGTATCCTGAATTCTGTCCAATGTTCAAACTAACATCCCTAGCTGTCCTGTTGTTTTCTTCCATGATTTCGCTTAGTCTCTTTGCAAATTCTGCCTTTGTCATGATATGTTCCTCCGTTTTCCCTTGTATGTAACAACATATCTTATATTTGAACGGTATGTATTGTACTGAATATAATATTTTAGCAAATGTATCGTAATAAATACTATATAATGCCGATAATGACGTATTTAATGATATACCAACATAATACTTGACACCATATACGGTTACACTATAATAGAAGAGGAGGGTAAATAAATGGATAAGAAAATGCTAAAGAGGCTGGAAAAATATATGAACCTTAATTATAGAATTGAGTTAATAGAAGATTCATATGAAGGTGGATATGTTATTAGTTATCCGGATCTTAGAGGTTGTTTGTCTTGCGGAGAAACTTTAGAGGCGGCAATTGAGAATGGAAAAGATGCAAAAAAACAATGGCTTATAGCAGCTATTGAAGACGGAGTTTCAATACCAGAGCCTTTGGAGGACTGCGAGTATTCGGGTCAATTTAGACTTCGTATGCCAAAATCACTTCATAAGTATCTAGCAGATAGAGCTAGAGCAGAAGGAATTAGTATGAATCAGTATTGTATATATCTGTTATCAAAAAACACTAAATTAGAATAATAACAAGAGTCAACAATAGTATTGACACATTTATACTATTTATATAAAATGTAAGTAGATAAGGCGAATGCCTTATTGAAGATTAAGTGCAGGGGAACGCACTATAAAGAAACCCCAAATTGGATCCAGTGCGAGGGTAGCACTCAAAAGAAATCCCGATTGAAGATAGACTCTTGTACAACAGTGCAAGAGTCTTTTTTTGTTTTAGAGGGGGGAAGTATGAATAAAAAATTTGAAATAAGAAAACTGTCTAAAGTTTTTTATGCTGAATATGACGAGGTTAACTATCCTGAAATAGAGAGAAAGAAGAGTAGGCCTTATATAGTAGTTCTAATTATAATCAACAACAATACGTTTGCCATTCCTCTCAGGACAAATATTAAACATAATGCATGTTATAAGTTTTACAATAGTGGACGACGGACAAAGTATAAAACAGGATTAGATTTTTCAAAGGCAGTAATAGTAAATGATAAAAAATATTTAGGGAAGAAAGTTAAAATAGATCAAAAGGAATACTTAGAAATAAGTGAGAGATTTTACTTTATATTTTCCCGATTTAAAAAATATGTTTCAAATTATTATAGATTTGCTATAGGTAATATGAAATCATATGAGAAAAAGAAATATCAGTATACTACTTTGAAATATTTTCATAAAGAACTAGGAATAAAATGACAAATAATATATATTTTAATACTTAAAAAATCCCAGTATTTACTGGGATTTTTTGCTTGACATCAATTCCCCCTTTAACTATAATAATATGGCGTGTTTATAGGGGTAAGTGCGCCCTAAAATAATGTAAACATAGTAAAAATAAGGAGGTAATAACGGATGCCAACATTTAACCAATTGGTAAGAAAAGGACGTAAGACATCTACTAAGAAGTCAACTGCTCCAGCTCTTTTAAAGACTTATAACTCTTTAAATAAGAGAATGACAGATACAGCTTCTCCACAGAAGCGTGGTGTTTGTACAGCAGTGAAGACGGCTACACCTAAGAAGCCTAATTCAGCTCTTAGAAAGATCGCCAGAGTTCGTTTGTCTAATGGTATTGAGGTAACAAGCTATATCCCTGGTGAAGGTCACAATCTTCAGGAGCATAGTGTTGTTATGATTCGTGGTGGAAGGGTAAAAGACTTGCCTGGTACAAGATACCACATCATTAGAGGAACACTAGATACTGCTGGTGTTGCAGATAGACGTCAAGCACGTTCAAAGTATGGTGCTAAGAAGCCTAAATAATTTTAGGTAAGACTACATCACAGGTTGAATGATTTGTTTCGGTTATTAGAGATATATGAGTTGTCTAATACCGGCAAAACACAACTAAGTGAGTACCGTAGATCTAATCGCATAGAAATATGCACCTGAGCCTTCGACGAAGAAGTTCTATATTATAGAAGAAAGTCGAAACGGTTCTAAAAAAATGATTAAGGAGGGAAGTATTATGCCACGTAAAGGACATACTCAAAAAAGAGAGGTTTTAGCTGACCCAATGTACGGAAGCATAATCGTTACTAAGTTAATTAATAACATTATGTTAGACGGCAAGAAGGGTGTTGCGCAGAAGATTGTTTACGGAGCATTCGATAGAGTTGCTAAGGAAACTGGCAAAGATGCTTTAGAAGTATTCGAAGAAGCTATGAACAATGTAATGCCAGCATTGGAAGTTAAGGCTAGAAGAATTGGTGGTGCCACATATCAGGTACCTATCGAGGTAAGACCTGCTAGAAGACAGGCACTTGGACTTCGTTGGATCACAGAGTATTCTCGTGCACGTAGCGAAAAGACAATGGAAGAGAGACTTGCAAATGAGATTCTAGACGCTGCTAACGAGACAGGTGCTTCAGTGAAGAAACGTGAGGATATGCATAAGATGGCTGAAGCTAATAAAGCTTTCGCTCACTACAGATTCTAATCACGTTAGAATAATGAAAATAATATGTCTTCGACGAAGACAATTTAACAAATTAAATTTCGTATAAGGAGGAAAGAGCTTTGGCTGGAAGAGAATATCCACTAGAGAGAACTAGAAATATCGGTATTATGGCCCACATCGATGCTGGTAAAACAACATTGACTGAGCGTATTCTATATTATACCGGTGTTAACTATAAAATCGGTGATACTCATGAAGGTACTGCTACTATGGACTGGATGGAACAAGAGCAGGAGCGTGGTATCACAATTACATCAGCTGCTACTACATGTCATTGGACAAAGCAGAAGGATAACAAGCCAGCACCTGGTGAGTTAGAACATCGTATCAACATTATCGATACTCCAGGTCACGTGGACTTTACCGTAGAGGTTGAGCGTTCACTTCGTGTACTTGATGGTGCTGTTGGTGTGTTCTGTGCTAAGGGTGGTGTTGAACCTCAGTCTGAAAACGTATGGAGACAGGCTGATACATACAACGTACCACGTATGGCTTTCATCAATAAGATGGACATCTTAGGTGCAGACTTCTTTAATGCAGTTGACCAAATTAGAGAGCGTCTTGGCAAAAATGCCATCGTTACTCAGTTGCCAATCGGCAAAGAAGATGATTTCAAAGGTATTATTGACCTATTTGAAATGAAAGCTTACATCTACAATGACGACAAGGGTGAAGATATTAGTATCGAGGACATCCCTGCCGACATGAAAGATCAAGCTGATCAATACAGAGATGAGCTACTTGAGAAAATTTGCGAGTTAGACGAAGACTTGATGATGGCTTATCTAGAAGGTGAAGAGCCTTCAGAAGAGGAACTTAAGAAAGTTCTTAGAACAGCTACTTGTGATTGTACTGCAGTACCAGTTTGCTGTGGTTCAGCTTACAAGAACAAAGGTGTTCAGAAACTATTAGACTCAATCGTTGAGTTTATGCCAGCACCTACTGATATTGAAGCTATCAAGGGTGTTGATATGGAAGGTAACGAAGTTGAAAGACACGCATCAGATGATGAGCCTTTCAGTGCGTTAGCATTTAAGATCATGGCTGACCCATTCGTTGGTAAGCTAGCATTCTTTAGAGTTTACTCAGGTACTATGAACTCAGGTTCTTACGTATTAAACGCTACTAAAGAAAAGAAGGAGAGAGTTGGTCGTATCCTTCAGATGCACGCTAACAGTCGTGAAGAGTTAGACAAGGTTTATTCTGGAGATATCGCAGCAGCCGTAGGTTTCAAACTTACAGCAACTGGTGATACAATCTGTGACGAGCAGCATCCAGTTATCCTTGAGTCAATGGAATTCCCAGAACCTGTTATCGAGCTCGCTATCGAGCCTAAGACAAAGGCAGGTCAGGGCAAAATGGGTGAAGCTTTGGCTAAGTTAGCTGAAGAAGATCCAACATTTAGAGCTCATACTAATGAAGAAACAGGCCAGACAATTATCGCTGGTATGGGAGAGCTTCACTTAGAGATTATCGTAGATAGACTTCTTCGTGAGTTTAAGGTAGAGGCTAATGTTGGTGCACCTCAGGTTGCATATAAAGAGACATTTACTAAGGAAGTAGATGTAGATAGCAAATATGCTAAGCAGTCTGGTGGTCGTGGACAGTACGGTCACTGTAAAGTTAAATTCGAGCCTATGGATCCAAACGGAGAGGAAACATTCTCATTTGAATCTACAGTCGTAGGTGGTAACATTCCTAAGGAATACATCCCAGCCGTCGGCGAAGGTATCGAAGAAGCTGCACAGACTGGTATTATCGCAGGATTCCCAGTGCTTGGTGTTAAGGCTACAGTTTATGATGGTTCATACCACGAAGTCGATTCATCAGAAATGGCATTCCACATCGCTGGTTCTATGGCGTTCAAGGATGCTATGCAGAAAGGTGGAGCAGTGCTTCTAGAGCCAATCATGAGAGTCGAAGTAACAATGCCTGAAGAATACATGGGCGACGTTATCGGAGACATCAATGGTCGTCGTGGTCGTATCGAGAGCATGGATGACCTAGGCGGTGGTAAAATCGTTAGAGGTTTCGTTCCACTAGCTGAAATGTTTGGATATTCTACAGATCTTCGTTCTCGTACACAGGGACGTGGTAACTACTCAATGTTCTTCGAGAAATATGAGCAGGCACCTAAGTCAATTCAAGAGAAAGTTGTATCGGACGTATCTAAATAATTAATTATTTAATAAGGGTTGAGACGCCAAAATTCTTCGGCGGAGACGCCCATAAGTAGCCGTTATTTGCTAAAGGTTTAACCTTGAAAAATAACAAAAAAATTACTTGAAAATGTTTCTGTTATAAAATATAATGGTATTTAGTTTTCGAGATGAAATATAAAAATATTTTTTAGTTAATCAGGAGGAAATTGAAAATGGCTAAAGAAAAATTTGAGAGAACCAAACCGCATTGTAATATCGGTACAATTGGTCACGTAGACCACGGTAAAACAACATTAACAGCTGCAATTACTAAAGTACTTTCAGAGAGAGTATCAGGTAACCAGGCTACAGATTTTGAAAACATCGATAAGGCTCCAGAAGAGAGAGAGCGTGGAATCACTATCTCAACTGCTCACGTAGAGTATGAGACAGAGAAGAGACACTATGCTCACGTTGACTGTCCAGGTCACG
>JAFVGA010000009.1 GCA_017475235.1 Eubacterium sp.
CGAGCCCCTGGAGGCGGACGCGGGTACCGTTTTGGACAATTAGTGTTTGGGATGGTACTCTTTTTGGTTCACAACGAGGATTATAGGAAATAAAAAAGAAGCAGAAATAAGTTTATTTATTTCTGCTTCTTTTTTATTGAGTATGAGACGACTGTCTCCACGAAAGAGACCGTAGGTCTCTGAGTGTCCTCGTTGTTAATCTTTCTTATTCTTAAATATTACCAACTTGCTAAATACATAATTAAATATAATTACGAATACACTTACAATAATTACTGCCCACATGCCTTCGACGCCGAACAGCGTTTGGTCGAGTCCGATGCTGACAAGGAATGGTGTACCAAATACTTCCAAGAGGCCAGTTAGAGCACGAGCTCCAACGAAACTAATTAGTTCTCTCCAAAATACCTTTGGTGCCCACGATTTGCTTTCGAAAACCCAAACTTTGTTTGTGAAGAAAGCAAATAGTACGGCTACAACCCAGGCAATCAGCTTGGCTACGCCAATATAAATTGTCTTGTCCGAGATGAAAGCAGCTAATGGTTTAACACATATTGCATAAACAACTAAGTTTACTAGTGTGGTTAATACACCCATTATGATGTATAGAATTACCTCTTTATTGAAGATGTATTTTTTAAGCAAGTCGATAAACTTTTTCATTATTTCTTACCAAAATCCCTACCAACTGATTCGTAGCTAACAATTAGTCCGCTGTTTGGACTATAGTTTAGACTAAGGATAGTCTGCTTGTCAGGATTCTTGTTATCTGTTCTCCAACGCTCAATCCATGAATCATTAGAGTACTTAACATAGCTAGTTGGCTTTCCGTATTTATTATTTAAATAATCTCTAACTTTCTTCTGATCCTTTTTACTGATGTCTCCAAGTTGTATGCGCATGTCAAACAATCTCTTCTTTTTGAAAACATATTGTAGTAAAGAACCTTTGCTTGTATCTGCTGGCTTAACGCTGAAGAACTTTGCTTTAGGTGAGAAAGTATAAGTTAAGTAAGTATAGCCATCTTTAGTTGATGCTTCTGATGGGTTGTCCAAAGTATCTTCCTGCTTCTTTTCGAAAGCCTTAACTGCCTTCAATTTGTCGCCGAAATCTACGTCACGAACTTTAATCTTAATTTTTTTAGTAGCAGAATCAGATCCCTTTGTCTCTACCATGTTAATAGTAGCAGGGATTTGTCCGCTGTTTTTCTTTTCAGCAGTCTTGTTTCCAAACCATCCCAAAGACAAGCCAACAATTACAAATGCAGCAACTAGCGCCACAATAACAACTGTTGAAATGATAATAATTTTTTTGTTACTTTCTTTTGGCTCAGGAGCCTGTGTGTTGTTAACGTTATCCATAATTACCTCCCGTAACTTATAATTTACTATCGACAATTATATCATTTTAGACTCCAAATATAAAGGAACAAAATGTGAAAAAAGTTTGAATTCTAAAATGGATTTGATAGAATTAAAAGCAAAGAAAAACGAAAGAGGTACGAATGAAACAAGGCTGGTTAATCGTAAATGGCTTTCTAGAAAGCCCTAAATTCGGGGAAATTTACAAATGGATATTAGAGAAGTCCGCGTCGAAGAACGTGACTCTTCGCAAACTCACAAACGATCAAGCAACATCAATCTTGCCAATCAGTACGGGAGAGACCGACTGGAAGGCAAAACCAGATTTTGTATTGTTCTGGGACAAAGATGTGAAACTTGCTCGCATGTTAGAAGCAGAGGGCTTCAAAGTGTTCAACAGCGCAGATGCGATAGAGGCGTGCGACGATAAATCTTTGACGTTTATCAAGTTGAAAGACACTGACATTCCAATGCCAGTTACTTTCAATGCGCCATTATGTTTTGAATCAAAATATCCAGACTACACATTCCTACTTCAAATGGAAAACAAAATTGGATATCCAATGATTATAAAGAAAAACGAAGGATCTTTTGGCAATGAAGTTTTCTTGGCCAAGGACTTTAACGAGGCCGCAGGAATTGTGGAATCGTTAGGACCAAATTCGTTTATCATTCAAGAATATATCGAGGCATCAAAAGGAAAGAGCGCGAGACTTCAGGTGGTTGGAGATGAAGTGATAACCGCCATGAAACTTACAAACGAAGAAGATTTCAAGTCAAACGTGACGGGCGGTGGAAGTATGGAAAAATATGAGCCAACCGACCAAGAAAAAGAGATTGCACTTAAGGCTTGCAAAAAACTTGGACTTGATTTTGCGGGCGTAGATATTATATGGAAGGAAAATGGCGAACCACTTCTATGTGAGATTAATTCGAATGCGCATTTCAAAAATATTTTTGATTGCACGGGAGTGGATGCGGCAGAAGCGATAATAGATTATATTTTAGAGAAGATTTAAGATGAAGGGCTGGATTATTTACGAGAAAAAAGATGCGGAGAAGAACATCGCATTTATAAGTAGGTTGTCGGCGGAGCTAGCGAAGTACGATATCGAGGCAAAGCTAGTTTTTTTGGATAGCGAGCCTAAAAAAGAAACCCCTTCGTTTGCAATTAACAGAAGTAGAGACCATAAGATTGCGGAGAGGCTAGAGCACAAGGGAGTCAAGGTCTTTAACGAGAGCGCGTTAACTAAACTTGCCAACGACAAACGAAAAATGTGGGAGTTCTTCGAAGGCAAAGTCCCTCAAATGAAATTGGTAAGCGACTATCCATTCGTAATTAAGAGTCTGGATGGCCACGGAGGCGGCGAAGTTTTCATGGTTAACTCGCGAGAGGAAGAAGACAAGGCGGTACTTGCCCTTGGAACAAAAGATTACATCAAGCAAGAGGTCTGCTCAGACTTAGGAAAAGACAAAAGAGTTTATGTGGTTGGAAATGAAGTGATAGCAGCAGTCTTAAGAGAGTCAGAAGACTTTAGAAGTAACTATTCACTTGGTGGAAAAGCAACAGCCACAGAATTAACAGAAAAAGAGTTGGAGATTGTTGAAAAGATTACAAGAATCATCAACATTGATTATGCAGGGATAGATTTGATTTATCATAATGGTGAGCCTGTATTCAATGAGATAGAAGACCCTGTTGGAGCAAGAATGCTTTACGAAAACACAGACATTGATATAGTAGAAATTTTTGTAAAATATATTATAGATAATTTATAAGGAAGAAAATGAACACATTTAAGAAACTGTTTGGACATATTCATACAATTATACGCCATAGGCACAAGGTTATTCGCAATTGTGCGAGGGCTGGAATTCTTGGACAAGGCTTGAAGCATGATTTGTCGAAGTTTTCGCCCACAGAGTTTGTACCAGGCGTAAAATACTACACGGGAGATCGAAGCCCGAACGAGGGCGAGAGAAGAGACATTGGTTGCTCGAAAGCTTGGATTCATCACAAGGGAAGAAACAAGCATCACTATGAGTACTGGCAAGACATAAATACCACAACACACGAGTACGATTTTATGCCAATGCCATATAGATATTTGGCGGAGATGTTTTGTGATAGAGTGGCGGCTAGCAAAGTCTACCGCGGCAAAGACTACAAAGACAACGACCCTCTTGTATATTTTAACGGAGGCCACGCCAAAGAAATGATGGCGCCAGAGACTGCTAGAGATTTGGAAGAGCTGTTAACGATGCTAGCAGAAAAAGGCGAGAAAGAAACATTTAAATATTTAAAAACGGAAATAAAAAGGAGAAAGAAAAATGAAAGATGATTGTATTTTTTGTAAATTAGCAAACGGAGTATTTGAGACAAACACATTATATGAAGATGACCAGTTCAGAGTAATCTTCGACGCATCACCTGCCACAAAGGGACATGTTTTGGTAATCCCAAAAGAGCACTATGCAAATGTATTTGAGATTCCAGAAGATTTATTGGCAGACGGATATAAAGTTGCAAAGAAAGTTGCCACAGCTCTAAAAGAAGTAACGGGATGCGACGGGATAAACATCTTACAGAATAACGGCGAAGTAGCAGGACAGACAGTCTTCCACTTACACATCCATATCATCCCACACTACGAAAAAGGCGAAATGATACAGTGGACTCCAGGCGAGCTGGACGAAGCAGCCGTTCAAGACATCATTGCCCGCGCAAGTGGATTAATTTGAAATAGTAATTGATAAAAATATAAACAAAAAGAAGGTGGGGTAGAACGATTGTTAGTGAAATCCCACCTTCTTTTTGTTTATGATAATTATTTGTAAAACTATTTCAAATTAATCCACATACATGGTCGCATGCTGATGTACTGATCCGCAACTGGATATCCAGCTTCTTTAACTTGTCCATGAGAAACAAATTGCGCTTCTCTCTGTGTTTCGCCAGGACCTATTAACCAATAGTCCCAACTAAACTCGCCCAAGTCTTCCTCGTATTTATAGACTTGTTTGCCGTTAAGCATGAACAATTTATCGTTAGTAGTAGCACCTTTTGTTCCAAACTTCTTGTTATCTTTAACCACAACCTTAGTTGTAAGAATCTTATCCTTCATTCCGTCTGTGAACGTATCATCCATAAAATCAGAATTCAAATAATCTCTTATTGAGCTAGTTTTCCATGTGACATTAGTGTCCTTCTCATTGTAAGGAATCTCATCCACTGGCTTAACCTTAATGAGGAATGCTTTGTTGCCATATTTTTCGGCCACAACCCAGTGGGCTTCGCCAAATAACACATCGCCATGTTTTTTAGTCTTCTTTAAAATTTGGATTTCTGCTTTAGCTAGCTTTTCGCCGCTGTCTTTGTAGTCACGAATATCTCTAAACGCTTTCTTCGCAGCTTCAAAATCTTTTTCTTTAAGCTTTTCGCAAGCATGCTTGTATCTGTTATCTAAGTATCTCTTCTCACTATCCTTGTAATCCTTTAAATGAAGAAACATCTTGTAAGCTTTCTCGTGGTTTCCAATGCTCTCGTAGAAAGTTGACCTTAGGTATGCGCCGTGATCAAACATTCTAGTATAGAAGAAACCTAAAATACCAATAATAACTAAAACGGCAACAACTCTTATAATCCATACAGATGCCTTGCCTGATTTCTTTGAATCCAAAGGATTCTTTGGAGCAGGCGGAAGGTTGTCCTCCATCTTAGAATACTTCTCAGCTTCTTCCTTACATTTAGTCGCCATAGCAGAAGAGTCGGAGAAATCTCCCAACGCTTCAAATCTTTTGGCTGCTCTCTTAAGAGTTTTTGCCTTGTCAGAATTCTTCTTTAAACAATCTAGAGAATTCACCAAGACTTTCGCCTTATCATATTGTTGCTGTAATTCAGTTTCGTTTAATTCAGCCATAACATCCTCCCTAAATTACTTAGCCAATTCTTTTATAGTATCAACAATTGCATCTACGCCGCCTCTAAAATTAGAAGTTTTCATAGTTTCTATGTATTTATCCTTGTTTGCGTAGAGTTCGTTCACTTTATTTACTAAATCTTCGCCAGTGGCGCCGTCCTCTTCCAAGACCACACTAAATCGCTGCTTTTCGAAAGACTTAGCGTTAAGAATTTGATCGCCCCTGCTAGCAGCCGCCGACAAAGGAATCAAAATATTAGGCTTCGCCAAAGCAACTATCTCAAAGATTGAGTTGGCGCCAGCTCTTGAAATAATCAAGTCGGCCATAGCAAAGAAATCTTTCATTTCTTCTTTAATATATTCAAACTGTGCATAACCTGGTGTGTTTTTCAAAGTCTCGTCTAATTTGCCTTCTCCACATAGGTGCGCAACATTATAATTCTTAAGTAGTTCAGGAAGAGCATCTCTAACAAGTTTGTTAACATTTTCGGCACCAAGACTTCCGCCAGTAACCATAATGATTGGTTTGTCGTCTGTGAAACCACACATCTTCTTGGCAACTTCTGGATTTCCCTCAAATAATTCTGCTCTGAGAGGAGAGCCAGTGTATTTGCCTTTTGAACCCAAGTGTTTTGCAGTCTCTGGGAAAGAGTAGCAAACCACACTAGTTTTCTTTAGAGACAACTTGTTAGCTAAACCTGGTGTGATATCTGATTCATGACTAATCACAGGGATTCCATACTTTGCTGCAGCATACACTACAGGAACAGTTACGAAACCACCTTTGGAGAAGACCACGTCAGGTTTGAACTTTTTGATAACTCTCTTTGCCTGAAAATAACCTTTCACAATCTTGAAAGGATCTATAAAGTTTTGAAGACTGAAATATCTTCTCAACTTACCAGAAGAGATGCCAGCATAATCTAAGCCAGCATCCTCTACTAATTGTTTTTCCATGCCCTTTTTAGAGCCAATATATTTAATTTCGAAATCGGCAGCCTTTAACTCTGGAACTAGCGCAATGTTTGGTGTAACGTGCCCAGCGGTTCCGCCGCCTGTCAAAATGATTTTCTTCATATTATTGTTGTCCTTGCTCGTTTGTATATTGCTTTGACAATCTCTTAAGTGTCTTGTAGTCAGTTCCCTTCAATGTCTTGTTTAGAAGCTTGCGTCCGTAGCTGACTGATGTAGGGTTTTCCAATACTACTGATAGTGCCTGTCCGTTCCAAAGAACTCGCTGACGAGATGACTCGCCAATAACTCCAAATGAGACGATGTTCCAACCATCATATCCTTTGTGTCCAGAAACTTTTGTCTGAAGTAGAGCCATTGATGAAGCGTCGATATCTGTTTCCAAACAATCGTTAACCGCATTCAACACGCCGTTATATCTGAGTAGCATAGTAGGAGACAATGCCTTGTTGGCCACGCCCTTAAGCACTACAGTTTGGTTTCTATTTCTCTGCAAGTCGCCATCGGCGAAGGCCTTACGAGTTCTAGCGAATGTTAGAGCCTCGTTACCATCCATATGCATTTCACCCTTCTTGAATTTATATCTCTTTCTCTTGCCGTTGTCTTCGCCGTAGTCTTCGTAAGTTGTGTAAGAGAAACTCTTTTCAACGTCCACGTCCACGCCGCCTAATTCATCAATAAGTTTTCCAAAACCAGTGAAGTTAAGCTGTGCGTAGTGGTAGTGGTCTTTATCTACATTAAATTTAAACTTCTTCTTCAAAGAATCCATAAGAGCATTTTTGCCGTGATCCCAGTGAACTTCGCAGGCGTAGTTCCATCCAGCGGCTCCAACCTTTTCGCCGTTGTTGTTTCTAGCCTGACCGTTTCCGTAAAGACCAATGTGAGTAAGTTTATCTGAGTTAAGAGCCGTGTCAATTGAAACGCTCTTTGCTATTACTGGAATATAGTAATCACGAGGAACAGAAACCATAGTTACTGTGCTAGTCTTTGGATTGACTGCAGCAAGAATGTTTGTGTCTGATCTCTCGTTTCCTTCTTTATTTAAATCACCAAAAGTATCAGTAGCTGATACAAATACAACAAAAGGATTTTCATCAACCTTGCTCTTTCCGCCTAGTGAAAGGAATGGAAGAACAAAGATGCAAACTAACAATGCAATGCTGACAAGTATTGATATAACTTTACCAACGCGTTTAGTCGAACGCTTCTTTCCGTTCGCCAAAATAAACGCGATAATTAGGAATACAACTAGAGCAGCGCAAATGCCGATAAACCAAGCGTCAGGAACGTTTGGCATGTACGACCATTTGTGAGCCATCATTAGGTACACAAAGTATCCTGAAAGAGCCAACTGAATAACAACCAAAATCATACTTAGAATCGTACTGTTTTTAAGTTTCTTGGCGTCGTTCTTAGTTACCCTGCCAGAGTTTCTAGGCTGCTTTGGTGCTTTGCCTGAAGATTGTCTATCTCTACGAGAAGATGCCTTCGACAAACCCTCTGAGCTGTAGCCATAATCTCCTTTTTTAATACTGTCAGGACCATTTAAATTGTTCATAAAATCCTCCTATTAATAGGTAAGTATTTTCTATAAAAAGTCGCTAGTATTATAGCATTATTGCGTTTGATTGACAAACAATATGCCCTTTGATAAAATTTAGTTGATTTAATAAGAGGTTGTTTTTATGAGAAAATCAAGAACATTTAGAAGGATAGTTGTCTTGTTTTTGCTTGCAATTGTTGTTGCGGCGCAGACTGCTATCTTTATCTATTATTGGAATAACTATTATGCCGGCGGCACAGAATTGTTCTTCAAGGGACATATCGTGCTATTCTTTTTATACGGCTTAATGTTCTTGGTGTTCTGTAACGTATATGGCGCATTTAAACTGGGAACTCTCCAGTATGCCAACCTCGTTTTCTCGCAGATTCTTGCGATACTTTTCACAAACTTATTTATATATCTACAAGCATCGTTGCTTTCTTTGAAACTGGTTAATGTAGCACCACTTATTGGAATGTCATTCATCAACTTGCTTTGTTGTTTGATTTGGTGTTTGCTTGCTCTCGGTGTTTACCGATGGCTATATCCGCCTCGAAAGCTTCTTTTAATATACAGTGATAGAGATCCAGATAACCTAGTTAAGAAAATTGAAACTAGAGAAGACAAGTACTTGATTGATGATAGAATCCACTGTGATTCACCTGCTGAGGAAATTAGAAATGCGATTAGAAGACACAAGGCAGTTCTTCTTTGTGATATTCCTAGCGGACGAAGAAACAAAATTATCAAGTATTGTTACATGCACGATAAGAGAGCGTATGTAACTCCAAAACTCTCTGACTTAATCATTCTTGGTGCAGGACAAAACACATTGTTTGACTCACCGCTTTTGGTTACAAAAATCAAGGGACTTAAATGGGAGCAGGCAGCGCTTAAGAGATTAGTTGATATAATCATTTCTTTGATTTTGTGTATTCCTACTATATTTATAACTATTCTTGTTGCAATTGGTGATTTGATTTGGGATAGAGGGCCAATCTTTTATCTTCAACCAAGAATCACACAAAACGGCAAGAAGTTTAAGATTATTAAATTTAGAAGTATGAAGGTAGACTCTGAAAATGAGGGCGCTCAGCTTGCAAAGAAAGATGACGATCGAATCACAAAAGTTGGTCGTGTCTTGAGAGCAACTCATTTGGACGAACTACCTCAGGTTTTCAATATACTTATCGGTCAGATGTCTGTTGTAGGACCTCGTCCTGAAAGACCAGAGATCGCCGAAGAATACTTAGCAGACATTCCAGAGTTTAAGTTTAGACTTAAAGTAAAAGCTGGACTAACTGGATACGCTCAAGTTTATGGTAAGTACAACACAACACCATATGACAAACTAAAACTAGACTTATTCTACATTCAAAACTATTCATTCTGGAGAGACATTCAGCTTCTTCTAATGACATTTAAGATTCTCTTTATCAAGGAGAACAGAGAGGGTGTAGACCAAGATCAAAAGACAGCAAGTGTTGAGAACCCAAAGAAAAAACAAGAATATGACCTAGGTGAAGTTGAACCACCTATGGAGGAATTATATAAAGGTGAGTAAAATGGCAGACTATTCAGTATTGATGTCGGTTTACAAAAAAGAAAACCCAGAGTATTTAAAGACTGCCATTGAAAGCATGCTTGACCAAAGTGTTGCTACAAATGACTTTGTATTAGTGTGCGATGGACCACTAACTGATAGCTTGGATGAAGTGATTTCGAATTTCGAGAGAACTAATCCGGGCTTATTTAATGTTGTGAGACTCCCAGAAAATATGGGGCTTGCCATGGCGTTGAACGAGGGCATCAAGCATTGCAAAAATGAAATTGTTGCCAGAATGGATTCGGACGATTTCAGCAAACCTGATCGAATTGAAAAAGAATTGAAGGCCATGGATGAGACTGGCGCAGATATTGTCGGTACAAACATCTTTGAATTTAACGGCGACATCACTCGATTAACTGGTGAACGTAGCCTTCCCGAAACCGACGAAGAAATAAGAGAGTTTGCAAAATCAAGAAGTCCATTCAACCACCCATCAGTCGTTTACAAAAAATCAAAAGTAGAACTTGTGGGCGGATACGGAAAGTTCGATTACTTTGAAGACTACTATCTTTGGATTACACTTCTTCAAAACGGATGCAAAGGCTACAATGTACAAGAATCGCTCGTTTTAATGAGGGCTGGAGATGATTTGTATCTTCGTCGCGGAGGCAAGGACTACGCAAAATGTATTATCGCATTTAAAAAGCATATGCTTAAAATAGGATATATTTCGAGATTTAATTATTTGACTCAAGTTGGAGCGAGAGTAGCAGTTGCAATCGCGCCAAATAAATTTAGAGAAAAAGTTTATAAGAAAAAACTCAGAGGTTAGCAATGGACAAGGCGGAAATGAAAAAATCGATGTTGAAGATTGCGTTCAAGCCACTTACTCTTCTCAATATGATAAAGAAGAAAGACAAGAGGCTTATTTTCTTTTACTCAAATCTTGGGTTCAGAGACAATGTAAAGGCATTCTACGACTATTTGATTGAGAATAATTACAATGAAAAATATTACATAGTTGTCAGCATAAATGATTTTGAAGATTATGTTCATAAATCGCCAAAACATGTTAAGTTTGTCGACAACAAAGAAGGCATCAAGTATTTTATGAAAGCAAAGTACGCATTCTACTGCTTTGGAAAATACCCAATCAAGCCAGCTAAGAGCCAGATGGTTGTTAACCTTTGGCACGGAACACCTCTAAAGAAAATTGGAAATTTAGAAGAGGGAAAAGAGCAGATTGATTACAACTTCTTCACAAAGGTTGTGGCTTCATCGCCAATGTACCAACCAATTATGGCGGATATATTCGGCTGCAGCGAAGAAGATGTGGACGTTTTAGGAAACCCAAGAAACGACGAGATGTTTAAAGTAAATCAAATCTTAGATACAGCAATCCTTCGCGGCGCTAGACGCCTTATCGTTTGGCTTCCAACATATCGCGAGTACAAGGACGATATGCTCGTGCCACTTCTAAGTAGAAGTGATCTCGAGGACTTGAACAAGTTCTTAAAAATGAAAAACTGGAGAATGATTATCAAACTTCATCCACTTCAAGAGGCAAGCCTCAATGAGATGAAGTATTCCCATATAGACATTTACAACGAAAAGCAACTTCGCGAAAATGACATGAGCGTCTACACAATTCTAAGAAACGCAGATGCGCTCATTACCGACTATTCATCGGTATTCTTCGACTACTTGATGCTCGATCGCCCAATCGCTTTCGTGACCGAGGACTTCGACGAATACAAGAAGAAAAGAGGTTTCATTTTCGACAAGCCAGAGGACTTTATGCCAGGGCCAAGACTTAAGGACCTAGATCAGATGAAAAATTTCCTTAGCTCGGTGGACTATGGAATCGATACTTACAGAGACGACCGCCACGAAGTAAACGCGATGGTGAACACATACAACGATGGAAGAAGTGCGATGAGAATCGCCGCAAACTATTTGGATAATGAAGATAATTAAAGATATATTGAGAGCACTAATGCTCGTGTACAAAAGAATACTTTACAAGATTGCCTGTGCCAGAACAAAAGTGGATGACAAGACAATCTTTTTCGAGAGCTTCCAAGGAAGAAGTTTTAGTTGTAGTCCAAAAGCCATCTTCGAAGAAATGAGAGACTCAGGTGAATACGCAGACTACGAGTTTGTATGGGGCTTGAGAGATGCCAAAGTGCATAACTTCAGAAAGATTATGAAGAAGTTGAGTGCCCCAGATGGTTCTACGGGCGGAGCAACTATCACGATTCACAAATATGAGACTTATCGTTACTACAAGACTCTTGCAAAGGCTAAGTATTGGATTATGAATTCAAATGTTCGTCCGTTCCTCAAGCCAAGAAAAAATCAAGTATATATTCAGACATGGCACGGAACTCCTTTGAAGAGAATAGGATTGGATGTGCCAGGAAGCGACCTGGACTACGCCAAAGAGGGAAAGAAATTCTCATATATGATTTCGCCTTCAAAGTATTGTACTGATAAATATATTTCTGCATTTGGATTGCAGGGTAGAGAAGATATTATTTTAGAAACTGGCTATCCTAGAAACGATGCGTTGTTTACTTTTGATCAGGCAAAGGTAAATTCTATTTTAAGAGAACTTGATGTTCCAAGAGGAAAGAAAATAATTTTATACGCACCAACGTTCAGAGATAATAAGCACTCACAAGTTAGTGGATATGAGAATGCATCGGGAATAGACTTTGACAAACTAAGAGAACAACTTGGAAATGAATATATAATCCTATTTAGAGCACACTACTTTGTTGCTAAGAATATGGATTTCGCAAAATACAAAGACTTTATTATAGATGTTTCAGATTACGAAGACGTGAACGATTTGTATATCATAAGCGATATGCTTATCACAGATTATTCATCAGTATTTTTCGACTATGCAAACCTCAAACGCCCAATCATCTTCTATATGTATGATTACGAGGACTACAAAGAAAATGCTAGAGACTTCTATTTAGATGAGACTGAGCTCCCAGGACCAATAACAAAGACACAAAAAGAACTAGTTCAGGAAATAAACAACACGCTTTACTTTATACCAGGCGCAAGATATTCAATGTTCAATCAAAAATTTAATCATCTCGACGGAATCAATTGCGGACTTAATGTTGCTAGAAAGATAATTAAATAATATAGATAAATATTTAAACAGAGAAAAAGAGGTGGGGTCAAACGATTGTTAGTGCGACCTCACCTCTTTTTCTCTGCCTAAAAATCTATTCTTCTATATTATCTAAATAACTTTGCTCTGTAATCAAGTCCACAATTGCTTTTGATGCTGTTCCTTCGTCACAGTGATTATATTTTTTGTGGAAAGCATCATATTTTTCTTCCCAGTCTTCTTTGTTGTAGTTCTTGATTGATTCAATTAATTCATCATTGTCATAAACTAGTGGGCCGGGAGCTTCTTCTTTGAAGTCGAAGTAGAAGCCACGAAGGTCATTCATGTATTCGTCGTAGTCGTAAGTGAAGAATACGATTGGACGATTCAAAACGCTGTAGTCAAACATTACCGAAGAGTAGTCCGTGATCAACATGTCTGAAACCAAGTAAAGATCGGCAATATCGCAGCCCTCGTCAAACTGATAAACAAATCCCTCGTACTTGCTCCAGTCCACAGAATCTTTTATTAAGTAGTGATACTTAACAATCATCACGTACTCATCTGACAACTCATCGCGCAATGCGTCGAAGTCCATTTGGTTTGCAAATTTGTATTTGCCCAAGTCGTAATATTGATTATCTCTCCATGTTGGAGCGTACAAAATTACTTTTTTATTAAGTGGAAGACCCAGTTTACGTTTCAACTCAAAAATCTGACTAGCAGTTGTGTTCAAAAGCTTGTCGTTTCTTGGGTATCCAACTTCCAAAATTGTTTTATCAAAATCAAAGCACTGTCTGAAAATCTTTGTCGAGTACGAGTTCTGAGATAATAGATAATCCCACGCTGCAATACTCTTTCTGAAGTGCTTGTGATATCTATCTACATTAGTGTTTCCTGCCATATCGATTGCTTCCATATCTAGCGCAAGCTTCTTCAAAGGAGTTCCATGCCAAGTTTGGATGTACTGACCTTTTCTGTTCTTGTGAAGATATCGCGGAAGTCTAGAATCAGACACGATAAAAGCAGCAGAAGAATAAACCTTAAAGAAAGGCATAGTTTTGTAAGTGATTGTCTTGAATTTACCAGGAATCATGCTAAGATCCACATCTTTTACGTTTTTGAAGGCCCAATAAACGTCAAACTTCTCATCAAGCCCCTGTTTTACGAATTCTTCGTAGATGTAGCGAGGGTTTCCTGTGTAATTTCTAAACATACTACTCTCAAAGACTATTACGTTCTCTTTAAACTTAATAGTCATTGCGAATAACTTATAAAAATTTGTCAAAAACTGCTTAATATACTTCATAAAAAAGTAAAAATCCTCCAGTAGTTTTTTGCACAGGTGTTATTTTATCATATATGAGAAAATTTACCACATTTTAGGGAATTTACACCCGAAAAGATGTTCGACGAAAGCCCCATATTTATTGATAATTATGGGTGCATAAGTTATAATATTATGAGACTTTATGAAAGGAGATAATGCCTTTTTATTTTTTAGTGTGCAAAAAGGTATTGTTCTGATTATTATGAAAAAAGTTATCACATACGGCACTTTTGATATGCTTCACTATGGACATATTAACTTGCTTAGAAGAGCAAAAGAATTGGGTGATTACCTAGTAGTTGTCCTATCAACTGATGAGTTCAACTGGAACATGAAACAGAAGAAGTGCTACTTTACATATGAAGAGAGAAAAATGGTGCTTGAAGCCATTAAATATGTGGACGAGGTTCTTCCAGAGAACAACTGGGAGCAGAAGATTGACGATGTTAAGGATAATGATATCGACGTTTTCGTAATGGGCAACGACTGGGAAGGTAAATTTGACTTCCTAAAGGACTACTGCGAAGTAGTTTACTTGCCAAGAACTGAGGGAATTTCAACAACACAGATTAAGGATGACTTAAACAAGAAATAATTTAAGTCTGGAGGATATATGCTTAGCATTATTGTCACACACAAAACAAATATAGGTTACCTGACTGACTGCCTGGAGAGTATTTCAGAGCAGGATTATAAAGACTTCGAAACTATACTTGTTTTGGATCATACAGCAGATGATTTAGACAATTTAATAGAGGAATACACTAATTCCATCAACCTAAAGGTCTTCAAGCTAGAAGACAAAGAAGGTGTTTCGGCAGCTAGAAACCTTGGTATGGCTAAGGCTTCTGGCGATTTTATTACATTTGTAGATAACGACGATTATCTAATGCCAGAGACTCTATCGGGGATGATGGAATTATTTGATGATGAGACAGATATGGCATATTGCGAGTTCAAGACTACTTGGTTCCAGAAGAAAGCCTTCAACGAGGCCCAGGCCGAGGAAGGTGAAGACGAGGATGACGAAGTAATCGAAGTAGATTTTGAAGATGTGTTTGACTACAAGGTTGAGTACTTTAAGAAACTAGAGAAGGAATCAATACTTGGCGCAATCTATAGAAAGTCTTTGTGGACTGACAATAATATTTCGTTTAACGAGGAACAAAAGTACTTTGCAGATGCCAAAGTATTGATGGGATTATTAGATAACGCAAGAAATATCAAGACGTCTCACAAGGGAATGTATGTAAAGCGTTCACACAATGACAAACTTAACAACCCATCATTAAATCAGATTGAAAAAGAAATTACTATGCCATTTTATTTTGTGGCATATGACAATGCGATAAAAGCTACAGAAAATAACAAGAGACTTAGAAATCATGTCTACGTGATTTTGGCTAAGTTCATCACCAAACCATACCTTCGCAAACTCCGCGATAAAAAAGAGGAGTGGGGCGATGTTTGGGAGAAGGAATTCTTTGAAGAACTCTCTAAGAGAGCAAAGGATGTTGATCTAAAAGCGCTAAAGAGAAAAGACTTTACTAGAGCTGAGAAGAAACTCGTCAGAGTGATGGGCGAAGGCAATTTCGATAAAGCCTACAAACAAGGACTAAAGGTTCTTGCAAGAAGAAAGCTAGTTAAGATGCTTATCGACAAGAGAATACGAAACAAGACAATCGCGCTTTATGTGTTCAGTCGAATGAAATTTAAAAAAGATTGGATTGTGTTCGAGAGTTTCATGGGAAGAAACTGCTCAGGCCAACCAAAGTACATATATCAATATTTGCAGAAACATTATCCAGGCAAATACAAATGCATTTGGGTAGTGGATAGACGTGGAGTGAAGATTCCTGGCAAATATAAAAAGTGTAAGAGATTTGGACTCAAGTATTTCTACTATATGAACAGAAGTAAATACTGGGTAATCAATATGAGACAGCCGCTAAGTGTTCCAAAGAGAGACGACACAATCATTCTTTCAACATGGCACGGCACACCTCTAAAGAGACTTGTTTTCGATATGGACGATGTGCATTCAGCTACACCTCAGTACAAGAACATCGTTTATAGACAGACTAGAGAGTGGGATTACTTGTTATCTGACAATCCATTCTCTACTGAGAAGTTCCAGAGTTGTTTCCTATTTGATAAAGAAAAGATTTTGGAAGCGGGCTATCCTGCCAACGATCCACTCTACGCAGAGGACAAGGAGGAGCACGCAAACAGAATCAAAGAGAAGCTTGGAATTCCAAAAGACAAGAAAGTTATTCTATATGCGCCAACTTGGAGAGACGACAACTTCTTTGAAGCGGGCCAATATGGATTTGATTTAGATTTAGACTTAAACCGTTTGCAAAAAGAGTTCGGCGAAGACTACGTAGTACTACTAAGACTTCATTACTTCGTTGTAGAGAAGATGGATTTGTCAAAGTATGGTGACTTTACGATTAATGGTTGCGATTATGATGACATCACAGATCTTTACTTGGTATCAGACATACTTATGACGGACTACTCATCTGTATTCTTCGACTATGCAAACCTTGAGAGACCGATATTGTTCTTTACATATGATATTGATAAGTACAGAGATGTTTTGAGAGGCTTCTATTTAGATATGGAAGAGGATTTGCCAGGACCATTGCTTTTAACAAATGATGACGTGGTAGATGCTATTAAAAACATCGATAAGATTAGGGAACAGTACAAAGATAGATACAAAGAATTCTATGAAAGATTCTGTTGTATAGATGATGGAAATGCTGCGAAACGAGTAGTGGAAACAGTGTTTGAAAAGTAGAAAAATGGGGTTCAAAATACCCAATTTATGTAAACTAAATTTTGTTGACATTAGAGCATTTTGCTTTATAATTTAATGGCTAGTCAAAAAGGGCTAGTTTGGAGGTAATATGAAGAAGTATTGGGACAGTTTTATGCGATATCGCTACCTTCTCAATGAGCTGGTTCGAAAAGGTATAAAACTAAAATACAGAAGATCATATTTAGGCTTGGTATGGACATTGCTAGAGCCTCTATTAACCACACTCGTTTTGTGGTTCGTATTTGGTAAATTACTGGGACGTGGAAACGCACTTTATCCTGTATACATTCTATCAGGTCGTTTGATTTATAGCTGTTTCTCAAGTTCAAGTAAGATTGCGATGAGATCAATCAGATCTAACCAAGCAATGATTAAGAAGGTATATGTACCTAAGTATTTGTATCCGCTATCAAGTGTGCTTTACAATTACATTTTGTTCTTGCTATCACTTATCATTCTGGCGCTTACATCTATTGTACTTAGAGTACCATTTACATGGCACATAATAGAGGCAGTAATTCCATTGCTTGTTCTATTTACAATGAGTATTGCGGCGGGATTAATACTATCTACAGTCTGCGTATTCTTTAGAGACTTAGAATATTTGTGGGATGTATTATTGATGCTTATCATGTACTGTTCAGCTATCTTCTATTATATAGATGGAAGAATAGGATCTGCAGCAGCATTTATCAGATGGAATCCACTTTACTGCATTATCAGTAACTTCCGTTGTGTATTGATGGAGAAGGGTTCAATCTTTACATCAGCAAGCTATGGCGTTTCTAACTTGCAAATGTGTATTTACTCAGCATTGTTTAGTATAGCTGCATTGATATTTGGTATTTGGATATTCAAGAAGAACCAAGATAAATTTATCTTGCATATTTAGGAGGGAATTATGGCAAAGAAAGCTTTAAAAGTTGAAAACGTCAGCATTCTCTTCAACCTTAGCAAAGAGAATGTAGACAACTTAAAAGAATTATTGATTAAGAAAATCAAGGGCGAAAAGATTCGCTTCAACGAGTTTTGGGCTCTAAAAAATATTAACTTCGAGCTAGAGAAGGGAGACAGACTTGGAATACTTGGGCTTAATGGCGCAGGTAAGTCTACTCTTCTTAAAATCATAGCTGGAGTTTATAAACCAACTACTGGTAAGGTTACAAGACACGGACACATTGCTCCTATGATTGAGCTTGGTGCTGGTTTTGATCCTAACTACACAGGAAGAGAAAACATTTTCCTTTACGGTTCAGTGCTTGGTTTCTCAAGAGAGTTCTTGGAGTCAAAGTATGAGGAGATTTTAGAATTCTCAGAATTAGGAGACTTCATCGATGTCCCAATCAAGAACTACTCATCAGGTATGAGAGCTAGACTTGGTTTCTCAATTGCCACAGTAGTAGAACCAGAGATTCTAATCTTGGATGAGGTTTTATCTGTAGGTGATGCTAAGTTTAGAAAGAAGTGTGAGAAAAAGATGCAGGGCATGTTTGATCACGGCGTTACAGTTCTTTTCGTATCACACAGTTTGGAACAGGTTAAGAGACTTTGTAATAAAGCAATTTTATTAGAGCACGGCGAATTGGTTGCAGAGGGCGGCATTCAAGAAGTGGCTGCCATCTACGATTCAATGCTAAACGATTAGGAGGTCATCACTATGACAAAAGAAGGAATTATTCATAAGAATGTAGGAACTTGCTCACAGGCAGTTAAGTTCGATATAGTTGATGATAAAGTAAGAAATGTTCAGTTTGTTGGTGGATGCCACGGAAACACTCAAGGTGTTGCAGCACTTATTGAGGGAATGGATGTGGATGAAGCTATCTCAAAAATAAAAGGGATCGACTGCCAAGGTAGAGGCACATCTTGCCCAGACCAGTTGGCAGAAGGTTTAGAACAAGCCAAGGAAGGTATTCTATAAATGATAGGAATTATTGGAGCTAGATTTGATGAAGTCCAGGGATTAAAGGACATAATGAAAAAAGTCAAAGTGGAAGAGAAAGCTGGCATGCAGTTTTACTCAGGAGATCTCTGCGGCAAAGATGCTGTAGTTGTTCGTTGTGGAATTGGAAAAGTTAATGCTAGTATTTGCGCACAGATTTTGGTGGATGATTTCCACATTGACTATTTGATAAATACGGGAGTGGCTGGTTCACTAAATAACGATATGGATATTTGCGATATTGTTATTTCAAGAAAAGCTATCCAACATGATTTTAATACAGGAGCTTTGGATGATTGCGACCCAGGTGAAATACCTAACATAGGAACTAAGTTCTTTGACGCGGACGATAGAATGATTGAAAAGGCAACAAGAAGTGCTCAGCGTTTGAACCTAGGTGTTAAAGTGATTGAGGGTATTATTGCTACAGGAGATCAGTTCATTAGCGATAAAGATGTGAAAGATTATTTGGTAGAAGAGTTTGATGCAGACTGTTGCGAGATGGAGGGAGCATCTATAGCACAAGTTGCTTATCTAAATGATGTGCCTTTTGTAATCTTAAGAGCAATCTCAGATAAGGCGGATGGATCTGCCAGAATGTCTTTTGATGATTTTGTAAGTAAAGCGGCAGAACATTCAATGCAATTAGTTAAAGAAATGGTTGTATCACTATAGATAGATTTTATTTGGAGGAGAAGAAATGAGTAAAGTAACATTTGATTATTCTAAGGCAGCACAGTTTGTATCAGAAGATGATATAAAAGAAATTATGCCTAAAGCAGAAGAGGCTAAAAAGACATTGGTAGAAAAGACAGGCGAGGGAAATGATTTCCTTGGTTGGATTGATTTGCCAGTAGATTATGATAAGGAAGAGTTTGCAAGAATTAAAGCAGCAGCTGATAAGATTAAGAGTGATTCAGAAGTTCTTATTGTTATTGGTATTGGTGGTTCATATCTTGGTGCTAGAGCGGCTATCGAATTTTTAAGACATCCATTCTATAACAACGCACCAAAGGAAGTTAGGAAGACACCTGAGATTTACTATGCAGGAAACAATATCAGTTCAACATATCTAAATGGTTTGTTGGATGTTGTTGGAGATAGAGATTTCTCAGTAAATATTATTTCTAAGTCAGGAACTACTACAGAGCCTGCTATCGCATTTAGAGTATTCAAAGAAAAACTTGAAAAGAAATATGGTAAAGAAGAAGCAGCTAAGAGAATCTATGCAACTACAGATGCCAACAAAGGCGCACTTAAAGATTTAGCGACCGCCGAAGGTTACGAAAGCTTCGTAGTACCTGATGATGTTGGTGGAAGATTCTCAGTTCTTACTGCAGTAGGTCTACTTCCTATCGCAGTTAGTGGTGCTGATATCGATAAACTTATGGAAGGTGCAGCAAACGGAAGAGAGCTTGCGCTTAACAATCCATCAATGGAAAACGATGCTATGCTTTATGCAGCAGCAAGAAATATAATGCTTGGCAAAGGTAAATCAGTTGAGATTACTGCAAACTACGAGCCAAGTCTTCACTATGTTGCAGAGTGGTGGAAACAGCTTTACGGCGAGAGTGAAGGAAAAGATAGAAAAGGAATCTTTCCTGCAGCAGTTGATCTTACAACAGATCTTCATTCACTTGGACAGTTCATTCAGGATGGTTCAAGAATTATGTTTGAGACAGTTATCAATGTGGAAGAGCCAGTGAGCAGTGTAACTATCAACGAAGACCCAGAGGATATTGACGGTCTAAACTACTTGGCAGGAAAAGAAATGGATTTCGTAAACAAGTCTGCGATGAATGGAACAATTCTTGCACACACTGACGGTGAAGTTGCAAACTTTATGATAAATGTTCCAAAGCAAGATGAGTACAGTCTAGGACAGTTGTTCTACATGTATGAATTTGCTTGTGGTGTCAGTGGATATATGCTTGGTGTTAATCCATTTAACCAACCAGGTGTAGAGAGCTACAAAGCAAACATGTTTGCTCTACTTGGAAAACCGGGATTTGAGGATAAGACTGAAGAACTTCTAAAAAGACTATAAAGAAGGATTTTAATAAATGGCAAAAGTAAGCATAATAGTTCCAGTATATAATGTTGAAGATTATTTAGAGAGATGTTTAGACTCTCTAGTTAATCAAACCCTGGAAGACATAGAAATCATAGTTGTAAACGATGGTAGCCCAGACAATAGTCAGGCTATCATTGAACGTTATGAAAAGAATTATCCAAATAAGGTTAAAGGTTATATAAAGGAAAACGGTGGCTTATCTGACGCCAGAAACTTTGGAATGCCTTATGCAAAGGGTGAGTATGTGGCCTTTGTCGATAGCGATGATTACGTAGAATTAACTATGTACGAAAAGCTATACAACGAGGCTAAGGAAAAGGATGCCGAGGTTGTCGTCTGTGGCTACTTTAAAGTGGACGAGAAAGAAAAGACTATGCAGAGTGCGCAGATGGGTAACATGGAATTCTATGATCAAAACCCTCGAGAGCGTAAGGAGATTTTGGAAATCAATGCTCCATATGCATGGAACAAACTAGTTAAGAGAGACTTACTAGAGAGAACAAAAATCCAATTCCCTAAGGGGCTATTATTTGAGGACATTTGTACAATGTATCCTCTACTTGCTAGTGCAAAAAAAGTGTCTAAAGTTAATGAGGAACTCTACTATTATATAGTAGAAAGAGAAGGATCTATCACAGCACAGTTTGACGCAAGTAAAACTAAAATCCTAGATTCTATCGAACTTCTAAATGAGAGATTTGAAGATATGGGATTGATGGAAGAGTACAGAGATGAGATTGTTGTAATCAACTTAAGACACATCTACTTTAGATTTAAAGAGTTTGATAAATACAAAGACAGAAAAGAACAAGTCAAGTTTGTAAACAAGGCCTTTAAGATCTTGAAGAGACACTTCCCTGATTGGAGAACTAACTCAGGAAACTATACAAAGTTTACTTTGCAGGAGAGAAGAAAGAAAAAGATTTGGCTATATAAGAGAAAATGGTACTGGCTATTTATTGCTATTATCCCACTAAGCTGGGTTCAAAGAATATCTGAGTATGACGACTATCACTTCGTTAGAAGTAATGCACTTCTAAAGAGATATTATGTTGGTCAGCTAGACAAAACAAAAGTTAGCAAGAACAAAGTATTAATAGAGTCATTCCACGGAAAAGATATTTCTGATTCTCCTTACAGCATTATGATGGAGCTACTTAAGAGAAAGAAATATAAAATCTATGTGGCTTCTGACGAACTTTGCAAAGATAAAAACAAAGAGTTTATAAAGAAGAATAAATTAAAAGTTAAGCTTGTAGTAATCAGATCTAAGAAGTATTACAAGTTGCTTGCTACCGCTAAGTATTTGGTAAACAATGTTTCATTCCCTAAGTGCTTGATTACAAGAGACGAACAAGTTCACTTAAATACATGGCACGGAACACCACTTAAGACTTTGGGCAAGAATATGAAAAAAGGCATCGAGTCTATGTCTAATATTCAGCACAACTTCTTGCAGTGTAACTACTTATTGTTTCCAAATAGATATACAAAAGATTGCATGATGGAAGACTACAACTTAAATCAGTTGTACACAAACAAGACTATCGTCAGTGGATATCCAAGAAACACAATCTTCTGCGACGAAGAAAAAGGAAAAGAGACAAAGAAACTTCTCGGTTTAGAGGACAAGGAAGTATTCATTTATATGCCTACTTGGAGAGGCAAGAACAGCTATGGTGCAATGAAGACTACAGCTGTCAGAGAGATACTTGAAGAGTTTGATAGGAACTTAAGTGACAACCAGTGCATGTTTGTTAATTTGCATCCAAACGTGGGTGAGGATATCGACTATTCAGAGTTCAAACATATCGATAGTTTCCCAGTCGATGTTGCGAAGTACGAGTTTATCAACTGCTCAGATGCATTGATTACAGACTACTCAAGTATATTCTTTGATTATTCAATTACTAAGAAACCAATCGTTCTATTTATGTATGACTATGATGAATACATGGAAGACAGAGGTATGTATATCGATGTTAAGGGTCTTCCATTTAAGCAGATATATAATATAGAAGAAATGTGCGACTCATTTAAGGACAGCAAGATCCTTACATATAGATATGATGATGCTAAAGACTACTTTGACAAGTACACTTCATACGATTCAACTGATGCTACAGAGAAGTTAGTTGACTATGTATTCGACGGCAAAGACGTTGGATTGGAAGTGGAAGATTACAGTCGCAACAAAGAAAAAGGTTGGAATCTAGAAGCGCTTCCAGCAAGACCACTTGAGAAGGAAGAACTAGATGAGATTCTTTCAAAGTGTGATTTGGAAAACACAGTATTTGCAGTTAGAGATAAATATTTCCACGCATTGATGAATCAGTGGTTCTACGAAGAATACAATGATAAGTTGACATATATTGTTTTTGCATATTGTCGAATGGTTAAGGAAAAGGAAGAGGCTATTTTCTTAACAGAGGACAAAAAGCATAAACCACAGAGAAAGAAGATTAAAGAGAGAGCTAGGGAGTTGGGTTATGCTAGATCTTTACCTAACATAAAGATTGTAAATAAAAAAGATAATAAGAGACTCATATAAAAACTATAGTAGATAAGTGAGGAGGCTATTTTAGTTGAACTTTTTCAAAAGAAAAAATAATATTGGCATCCAATATTCAATTTTATTTGCTATAGTTTTAATGTTTTTTGGATTACAGTTTTTAATTCTTGGCAAATCAATGATTTGGTCAGTGGATGGATACTTACAGTGGTATCCTGTATTTGCCAAATTTAAAATGCTAATAGGAGACTTGTTCTCGCATGGAATTGCTATGTGGCAATGGGATACAGGACTGGGAGGAGATTTGATCGCGAACTACTCTATGGTTTTGTTTGACCCATTTAGTTACATAGCCTTATTATTCTCAAAAGCAAATCAGGATATTGCATACTCAATCATTATTGTTTTAAAACTATACACAGCAGGTTTTATAGTTTTAAAGTATTTACAACACAAAGGAAAAAGTTTCAATCTATGTTTAATAGGAGCAATCAGCTATGCATTTTGTTCATGGGCCCTTATTTCTATTAGGCACGATTTTTTTATTACTCAGTTAATAATATTCCCACTAATTATTTGGGGAATAGATAAAATATGGGAAAAGAAAAATCCAGCACTCTTTATAGTGTCTATATTTTTCTCTTGCGCAATTAGTATTTACTTTACGTATATGACAGCAGGCATTGCTGCTATCTATGTGATTATTAAATACTTTGCTGAGGTTAAAGAGAAAAGTTTCAAAGATTTTTTTGGCAAAATTCTTTCTATATTAAAATACGCTGTTTTGGGGGCTTTGATAGCGATTCCTATTATTGCTTCTCAATTGTACGCGTTGATTAATACAAGTACAGAGTCAGGAGAGGGGCTAACAATTCTTCCTAGTCTCTCAAAAGTTTTACAGTTTGTTCCTGGCTTAGCTGGAAATATTGATATCAATGACAACTATTCCAATATTGCTTTAAATGCAATTTTAATAATAACAGTTGCAGTAGTGATTCTATATAGAAAGAAAACTACGGCAATGTGGATGAGCATCATTATGGGAATCTTTTTGTTGATTCCTCTTTTCCAATCCATACTAAATGGACTCAGCTACCCATCGGGCAGATGGTGTTATACAGTGGCATTCTTTTTTGTATTAGCCAGTGTGGAATCTCTGGAAATAGTGAAAGAGAATATTGGGAAATATAAAATACCGATTATTGTACTTGCTGGAGCTGCTGGAATACTAGCAGTTGTGTTAAAGGCAAGAGACATTATTCAGACAGCTGAATTAATATATGTAATTATAAATATTGTATTTGCAGTAGCAATTCTATGTCTGTTGATAAAAAAACAAGGCGATGAAAAGAATGAGAATCGAATCAAGATAATCGTCATCGCCAATGTGGCTGTGATATGTTTTGCTTTCTTTATTCCATACATAGGAGATGGAGTGAGCATTTATATGGATCGTAAAGTAAGCTTTAACAGTTATGAGAGTTCAAGTTTGAGTCACGCATCTAAAATAAAAGACCATGATTTCTATAGAGTTGGAACTTTCTGGAATCCAGGAATTGATGAAAATGGGCCAGTAGCTCATACTGCTGTAAATTCTAATATTTATTGGAATGTTCCTTCCACATTTGAATATCTTTCAACACTAGATAGCGACTGGATTGAATATAATAAGGAACTAAGCAATAGTGGCGGAAACTATTTGAGAATGACTTCTTTACACAATGATAGTAGAAGTCGAATCAACTTTTTACAAAATGTTAAATACTATATTTCGAAGAATACAGATTATAGAGCGAAAAATATAAGAAAAGACTCTCTTGCGTATGACTTATATTCAGGAGTTGGATATAAGCAAATAAAAATACCAAACACTAAAACACATGTTTTCATATCAAACATAGATACAAGTATTGGATATGTTTTTGATAAGGCAATTTCTAAGAGTGATTATCTAAAGTACGACTCTGTAAAAAGAGAACAAATACTAATGAATAGTATTGTTCTCGAAGACAAAGACATGAATGACTTTGCCAAGTTAAAGAATAATGATGTGAGCAAGTCCTTTGAAAAGACCACTCAAATTCCATATGAGTTAGTGAAGGATAGCAAAGATGTTAAAATCAAGAACAATAAAATCATTATAAAAAAACCAAGTAAACATGTTATTCTTAAGCCAAAGGCCGCAGCCAGTAATCAAGAATTATATTTAGTGATTAAAGGTTATAAAAGAAAAGATATATATGGCACAGATATAAAGGATAGCGACAAGAACTACGTATCTAGAAATATAGGGGATAAACATATATTAAAAGGTTTTAGTAATGCTGAGAGAGTAAACCAAGGACTTCAAGGAGTTGAAAACTATATAATTAATCTAGGGTTAGATGAAAATCCAAGCAGTGATATTTATCTTACATTTAAAACACCTGGTAAGTACAGTTACGATAGTATGGAGCTAGTGACAGTTCCAAATGACAAGTTTTCAAAAGAGGCACAAAAACTATCGGATCAAAGACTTGTAACAAAAACTGTTGAGAATGACTTAATAGAAGGAACAGTAGATGCCAAGAAAGGTGGAATACTATACCTAAGTATCATCAAAAATGATGGATGGAAGATATATGTCGATGGTAAGAAGGTTGATAAAGTATATCAAGTTGACACGGCCTTCACCGGAGTCAAAGTTAAAAAAGGACACCACAACATTAAATTGGTTTATAATATAGTAGGGTGGCCGTATACTATAATTGTGGCATTGATTGGATTGGTGTTATTTATTGCAATTGCGATAGTTAATGCTAAGCGCAAGAAAAAAGATAGGAGTTTAAGATGAAAAAAGTATCAGTTGTAATAGGCTTATACAATTCTGAAAAAACAATTGGAGCTGTTATTGAAGAGCTTAGAGAAGCTTTTGCGGCATCCAATAAATATGAAATGGAAATGGTTTTGGTAAATGACCATAGTCCTGATAATGTTTACGAACTAGTAAAGGGCTACGCCAAAGAGGATAAAAATATTAAAGTTCTTAACTTGGCGAAGAATTCTGGTCAGACTAATGCTGTGGTAGAAGGATATCGTTATGCTACGGGTGAATACATTATCGAGATGGATGATGATCTTCAAATGCCAGCAGCTGAAGCCATTAGAATGGTTGAACACTTAGAAGAAAATGACTACGACGTAGTCTTTGCAAAATACGAAGATCAAAAAGAGAGTTTTGGCAGAAGACTTGGAAGTAAGATCAATAACAAGATGACTCAGATTATGCTTAAGAAGCCAAAGGAAATACGAGTAAATAGTTTCTTTGTAATGAGAAAGTTTGTTAAGGACGATATGATTAAATATTCAAATCATTACCCATATGTTTACGGAATGATTTTTGGAATAACAAACAATGTTGGAAACCTTATAGTAGAGCATAGAGAAAGAGCATACGGTAAATCAAACTACACATTCAAAAAACTTGTTGGCCTTTGGACAAATGGATTCCTAAACTTCTCAGTTGAACCATTAAGAGTGGCAACTAAGTTAGGAACATTGATAGCTACTATCAGTTTTATTGTAGCAATAGTTTTGATTATAATTAGAATCCTACATCCAACTAAGGCAATGGGTTGGTCATCGCTCATGGTTACAATTATATTCTTCTCAGGAGTACAACTTCTAGGAATGGGAATACTTGGAGAATACCTTGGAAGACAGTATATTTCAGATAGCGGAATGCCAAGAGTATCCATCAAAGAAAAAATAAACTGTGACGACGAAGACGAAGAAGAGAAAGAAGAGGAATAAATATGTCTAGCTTTTATTCAGAACAAGAATTAAAAGAGATTGGTTTTAAATCACTCGGCGAGAATGTCTTGATAAGTAAAAAGACTAGCATTTATGGCGCTAGTAATATGAGCATTGGAAACAATGTTAGAATTGATGACTTTTCACTTCTAAGTGGAAATATCACTATTGGAAATAATGTTCATATAGCTGCTTATGTTAGTTTATTTGCCGGAGACGCGGGCATTGAATTAGGTAATTATGTGGGTGTTTCATCAAGAAGTGTGATTTATGCAACTACGGACGATTACTCTGGTGAGTATTTGACTAATCCTACTGTGCCAGATAAATATAAAAATGTTATTAATGGCAAAGTGACGATGGGAGAGCATTCTCTTATTGGAACAGGATGTACAGTTTTACCTGGAGTTACTGTGGGAGATGGTGTTTCGGTTGGAGCGATGTCTCTAATAAACAAAGACCTAGATGAATGGTCTATTTATGTGGGAATCCCATGTAAAAGAATTAAAGATAGAAGCAAAAGAGTATTAGAACTTGCTGAAGAATACGAGAAGGAACAATAATGAAGAAAATAAAAAACTTTATTGCTAATATTTATATTTCAATTGTAAAGTTTATTTATAAAATACTTCACAAAGAATTTACAGCTGATGATAGACATGTTTGGTTACAGTTTTTAGGGTTTGCTATTATTGGCTGTTCTAATTTTATTGTTCAATACATTGTTTTTACCGGATGCTATTATTTGATAGATTTTAATGAACAAATTTCTAATATTTGTGGATTCTTTATTAGTGTATTTAATGCATTTTTTTGGAATAATAAACTAGTGTTTAAGGGAAAGAAAACCTTTAAAGAGTTAGTGTTTAGTTTGCTAAAAACTTATGTGTCATATGGTGTAACAGGACTTATACTTACGGCAGCTTTGTTATTTGTGGAAGTTCAAATTATACATATCCCAGCATTTATAGCACCATTTATTAATTTAGCTATAACAACACCTATTAACTTCTTCCTCAACAAACTTTGGGCATTTAACGACAAAAGTGGAATGAAGGATATGTTTGACGAAGACGAAAACAACAGTAGCACAGAATAATTATAAATGATAGAATATAGAATACATTTCGAAAAGAAATAGAGAGGTTAAATATGTCTAAAATATTTGTGACAAAACCGAATATTCCTAGTTACGAAGAGTACGCTGAAGAGATAAAAAACATTTGGGAGACTCAGTATATAACTAACTTTGGTCCACAGTATCAGAAGTTTATTAAGACTATCAAGGATCGATATGGTTATGAGTTTGTTGATTGCCAATGCAATGGGCATATGTCTTTGCAGAATATGCTCTCATGCATCGAGCCCGGCGAAGTAATCACAACTCCATTTACATTTATCTCAACAACTTTGGCTATCAACAATGCAGGACATACTCCTGTTTTTTGTGATATTAAAAAAGACGATTACAATATTGATCCAGACAAGATCGAGGAGTTAATTACAGATAAAACGGTAGCAATAGTTCCTGTTCATGTTTACGGATCACCTTGCGATACAGAAAAGATTCAAGAGATTGCAGACAAATATAATTTGAAAGTAATATATGATGCAGCGCATGCCCTAAACGTTAAGTACAAAGGCAAAGAAATTGGAACTTACGGTGATGGAGCAATGTTTAGCCTTCATGCTACAAAGGTTATGAACTCGATAGAAGGTGGAATTTGCGTTGTTAAAACTAAAGAGATGTTAGATGAACTTATTTCTCGTTCAAACTTTGGAATCAGCGATGCTAGAACAGTTTATGACGGAGTGAATTCAAAGATGAATGAATTCCAAGCATCTATGGGTATTGTTAATTTTAGACATTTAGATGATGCGATTGCTAGAAGAAAAGAATTAACAAAGATGTATGATGAGAGATTAAAAGACATAGATGGTTTAAAAATCTTTGAAAGAAAAGATGATGTTGAATACAACTACGCATACTACCCAGTCCTAATAGAGAAGGATGGAGTAGATGGCGGAGATCTAGTTTCTTATATGGAACAATTCGATGTATATGGAAGAAGATATTTCTACCCAGCGTCAAATGAAATGCCATACTTCAAGGGAATGGGCGATACACCAATTGCTCACGAGGTTTCACAAAACATTGTGTGCTTACCAATTTATCCAGACTTGAAAGATGAAGAAGTAGAAAAGATTGCAGGTCTAGTTATAGATTTCATGACAAAATAAAATTCACTACATAGTTTTTACTTAATCAAATATTTGATATTTGAAAAGAGGAGAAAATATGAGCGAACAAGAAAAGATTACTGTTAATGGAAAAATTAAAAACTACATATATTTACCATTTTATTTTCTAGCACTTTGGATTATCTTAATTCCAATATGCTTCTACTTTGATGTACGTGCTGGCATTATTATGTCGGTGGCTGCTATCATTTACTTTGTGGCAGCATTTGTGTTCTGCATCAAGTTTAAACCTAAGTTTACAAAAAGGTTGGTAGAGTTTGGCGCAGACTATAGTCAAATTCAAAAGCAGATGCTAGATGATTTGGATGTTCCATTTGGACTACTTGATGAAACTGGACGCATTCTTTGGGCAAATGAGATGCTTAGTGAAGTGGTTCAGGGTGAAACTATCAAAAACAAAAATGTCATCTCAGTTTTCGATAAGTTTGACGGATCAAACATTAAGCTTGACGAGAGCGGACGAAATGAATTTATGATGACATATAACGATAGAGAATACAAAGTTGTTCTCAAGGAATTTTCTCTAGATCCAGAGTGGAAAGAGGACGAGAATGCGAAAGCAGATATGATTGCTTTCTACCTATTTGATTACTCATACATTAGCGAGCTCGAAAAAGAAAACGCTGATGAGAAATTGATTGTGGGTCACATCTACCTAGACAACTACGATGAATTAATGCAAGAAGTAGAGCCAGCCAGAAGAACTCTAACACTTGCACTTATTGATAGAAAGATTGCCAAGTACTTTGGCGAGTACGATGGAATCGTTAGAAAAGTTGAGACTGACAAATACTTTGTCTTCTTCAAGGCTAAGTATCTAAACCAGATGCAGAGTGATAGATTCTCTGTTTTGGATGAGGTAAAAGAGATTAGCACTGGTGACAATATCGATGCGACATTAAGTATTGGTCTTGGACGTGGAAATGAAAATCTAATTGATAACTACGAACTAGCTGCATCAGCTATCGACCTAGCTCTTGGCCGTGGTGGTGACCAGGCGGTTCTTAAAGATGGTAACAAGGTTTACTACTACGGAGGTAAGTCTAAGTCAGTTGAGAAGAATACGAAGGTTAAGTCTCGTGTTAAGGCTACAGCGTTTAGAGAAATGCTTATGGATCACGAGGATGTTTACATTATGGGACACCACTTGGCTGATAACGATGCCTTTGGCGCAGCCATCGGTTTCTATCGTATCGCACAAACATTAGGTAAAGAGGCTCATATAGTTTTGGGCGAGTACACAAGTACGGTTGCTCCGCTAGTGGAAGACTACAAGGCCGACGAAGAATACCCAGAAGATATGTTTATGACTGGCTCAGAGGCACTCGATGAAATAACAAAGAACGACGTTTTGATTATTGTCGACTGCCACAGTGCAGACTACGCCGAAGAACCTCAATTGGTGAATAGAGCACAGACTAAGGTTGTGGTAGATCACCACAGACAAAAAGAAGACGCTATAGAGAACGTTCAACTTTCATATATTGAACTTACAGCGTCATCATCATGTGAGTTGGTTGTTGAGATTATGCAATACACTAACGAGACAGTGCGTTTAACAACTAAAGAAGCTAACACAATGTACAGCGGCATTATGGTTGACACAAACAACTTCACTAGACGTGTTGGTGTTAGAACTTTTGAAGCAGCAGCTTACCTACGTAAGAAGGGTGCTGATATTGCGACAGTCAACAAAATGTTCAGAAACAAACTGGAAGATTACAAGGCAAAGGCTGACACTATCAGCAACGCAGAAATATATAAAGATGTTTACGCTATCTCAGTGTGTACGGCGAAGGATGTAGAATCGCCAACCACTGTAGGAGCGCAGGCAGCTAATGAACTTTTAACAGTAAAAGATATCAAAGCATCTTTCGTTCTTACACCATATAATGATCAAGTTTATATTAGTGCTAGAGCTATCGATAAGAACGTTCAGCTTCTTATGGAAGAGTTTGGTGGCGGAGGTCACATGACTTTGGCGGGGGCGCAGGTCAAAGGTGAAAAAGTGGAAGATGTAGTGAAGCAGTTGAAGAAGTTGATAACTGCTAAGATGAAGGAGGGAGAACTATAATGAAAGTTATCCTATTAGAAGATGTGAAATCTCTCGGCAAAAAGGGAGAGATAGTAGAAGTAAATGACGGTTACGCTAGAAACTTTATCCTACCTAAGAAGAAGGGTGTGGAAGCAGACAGCAAAAACCTTAATGATTTAAAACTTCAGAAAAAGAATGATGAGAAGATGGCACAAGAAAGATTGGATGATGCAAAAGCACTGTCCGATAAATTGGCCACTCAATCTATTACAATAAAAATGGATGCAGGAGTAGAAGGAAAGTTGTTTGGCTCTATTTCTACAAAGGACGTAGCAAACGAGGCAAAGAATCAACTAGGCCTAGAGTTTGATAAGAAGAAAGTTGTTCTTCCAGAGAATATCAAGCAGCTTGGCACATATGATGTAAAAATCAAATTGCATCCAGAAGTACAGGCTACACTTACAATAAAAGTGGTAGCAAAATAATATATTTGTACTATAATAGATAACATCACGAGTTAAGGAAAAATTATGGACGAAGTAGTAAAAAGAGTAATGCCACATAGCAACGAAGCGGAACAAGCAGTCATTGGATCTATGCTTATGGATTCAAAGGCTATTTCTGTTGCGGGTGAAATGATAACAGCAGAGGATTTCTATCAGAAAAACTATGCTGAGCTTTTTAAAGCAATGATGGCGTTGTCGTCAAAGGGCAAAGAGTGTGATTTAGTGACAGTTAAGACTCAGCTAGAGGAGCAAGGCGTTTCTTCTGAGATTGTTAGTCTTGAGTTTATTAAAAATATTCTAGACATGGTTACTACATCTGCAAATGTTAAGCAGTATGCTCAAATTGTGCACGACAAATCAGTACTTAGAAAGCTAATTAAATCAACAGAAGATATAACAAATAAATGTTATGCAGGAAATGAAACTTCTGACGAATTGCTAGAGGAAGCAGAGAAAGAAGTATTTGAATTAGTTCAGAGAGGACACTCTAGTGAGATTAAGAGTATTAAAGATATCACACTAGACGTTATTGATAGAATTGAAAAAGCATCTAAGACTAGAGGATCTATTACAGGAATCAAAACTGGATTTACAAAACTGGATTACAAGTTGTCTGGCTTACAACCATCAGATTTGATTTTGATTGCGGCTAGACCATCAGTAGGTAAAACTGCCCTTGCACTTAACATTGCAGAGTCGGTTGGTGTTAAACAAAACATTCCTATGGTTATATTCAGTGCCGAGATGTCAGATGAATCTCTAGTTCAGCGTTTGCTTTCACAACACTCAATGATTAGTGGTCAAAAAATCAGAAATGGTGAGTTGAGTGACAGAGAGTGGGAGAACTTAGTTGAAGCAGCAGGTGTGATTGGTAATTCTAACATTATCATTAACGACACATCAGGTATTGATGTAAGTGTTATGAGATCACAATGTAGAAAACTAAAGCTTGAAAAAGATATTCAGCTTATAGTAGTTGACTACTTACAACTATTAACAACAAAATCAACTGGTTCACACGTAAAGATTGGTAACAGAGAGCAGGAGATTGCTGAAATTTCAAGAACTCTAAAGGCTATAGCCAAAGACTTGAAGGTTCCAGTTATCGCTCTATCACAGTTAAACCGTACTAGTGAATCAAGAGAAGATAAAAAACCTATCTTAGCAGACTTGCGTGAGTCAGGTTCTATTGAGCAGGATGCCGACGTAGTAATGCTAATGTCTAGATTTTATGATAAAGAAACTAAGCAGGAAGACAAGAATAGAATTATCGTAAATGTAGCTAAACAGCGTAACGGCCCAACTGGAGAAGTTGAACTTGTATGGCTTGGTGATTACACGAAATTTGAGAATCCAGAAACAAGTCATTTATAAATACAATAAAAAAATAACTACCGCATTAGCGGTAGTTATTTTTTTGATGAGATTAGTCATCTAACTTAATTGAATCTGTTGGGCAAGAACCTGCACAAGCACCACACTCGATACATGCAGCAGCGTCGATTTCATAAACGTCGCCAGCATTCTTGATAGCGCCAACTGGGCAAGTACCTTCACATGCGCCACAACCGATACATCCATCTGTTATTTTGTATGCCATAACTATTCTCCTTTATATTCTTAAATAATACCCATTTATAGTAGTACAAATTGACTATTTTTTCAACCTATTTCGCCTTACTTATCGAGAATACAAATTCACAACCAGCTCCTTCTGTGCTTATCACATCTATTGTCTCGTTGTGGGCCATTATGATCTCTTTTACAATTGATAGGCCGATACCATTTCCTGTTTTATCACGACCACGAGACGAGTCTGATTTGTAGAATCTTTGGAAGATTTTGTCTATTTTATCTGAAGAAATTCCAGGGCCAAAGTCCTTAACTGAACAGTACTGTTTATCTCCACGATTGTATAGCGAAATGATAACTTTCGAATTGTGATTGCTAAACTTAATAGCATTATCTAGCAAATTATATAAAACCTGCTCATATTTTCCCTTATCACCATTAACCAAGTAGTGTTTGCTAGGGAATTTCATAATAATTTCTAAATTCTTCTTATTACATCTTCCCTCGAATGTCTCGACAGCCTCAGTGACTACTTGTTCCATATCGAAATCTTCATAAATTAATTCCAAACCTTCAGTGCCATAGCCATCCATCTCCAATAAACCTTCGGTTAAATGCTCAAGTCTGTTTGCTTCAGAAAGGACAGTCTTTAAATAATGGTCGTATTCTTCTGGTGGAATAGTCCCATCCAACATAGCCTCCAGATAACCCCTAATAGAAGTGAGAGGAGATCTAAAGTCATGCGAGATGTTTGAGATAAAATCTCGCTGGTAGTCTCTGGTGTTACTCAATCTATCAGACATAATGGTTAAGGATGCCGAAATATCACTCATATCTCTGTCGGTGTCTACCCTAGGGGCTTTGTAATCAAAATTTCCCATTGCGTATTCCATTGCTGCAGTTCGAATTTTCTTAAGTGGCAAATAGATTAAAAAGCAGTAAATACCGAATGCAATAGCGGAAACGACAAGCATAGCAATATACATTATCATCATCCCGTGCATGATCAATTTGTCCTCATCCTCGAGAGATAACCATGTTTGTTGATAATAACCGATAAATGCATACCCCATTATTGCAAACAGAACATAAAATATTATAAATTTTGTTAAAATCGATACTTTCATATTATTTCTTCAATTCAAATTTGTATCCTACGCTCCAGACAGTGGTGATTGCCCACTCGTCAGTCTCTGGAAGTTTCTCACGAATACGCTTAATGTGAACGTCTACAGTTCTTGTGTCCCCTGCAAAGTCATAACCCCAAATCTGCTCTAGTAGCTGCTCGCGGTTAAACACTTGGTTAGGAGAAGATGCCAAGAAGTAGAGTAGCTCAATCTCTCTAGGAGTCATCTCGACAGGTTTTCCCTTATATATAACCTCGTAGTTTGAAAGATTGATAGTCAAATCTTTAAACTCTAAAACTTTGTCTTCCTTTTCTTCAGGCGCAGCAGTAGGCTCTTGGTAGCGTCTAAGAACTGACTTAACTCTAGCCACTAGCTCCTTAGAGTCGAATGGTTTAATCATATAGTCATCTGCACCCAACTCTAAACCTAAAACCTTATCAAACACTTCAGTCTTAGCAGAAAGCATAATGATTGGAACATTAGATTCTTTACGAATAGTTCTGCAAACATCGTAGCCGTCCATTCCAGGAAGCATAATATCAAGAAGAATCAAGTCAGGCTTAAAAGATTTCCACGCCTCAATAGCTGATTCTCCGTCGTGTTCTATATGAGTCTCAAAACATTCCTTCGTCAAATACAAAGAAATAAGATTTGCGATATTTTCATCGTCATCTACTATTAAAATTTTCTTTTTGTCTGCCATAAATTCCTCCTAGGTATATTGTCGTAAATAAATATTAAAAAGTTATGAATTATTTTTAAAACTTATTTAAAAGTGACAATAGTGGCTCCGCTTCCTCCTTCGCCAAATGTTCCGTTTCTATATGTATCTACATAATTACATTTCTTCAAATAACTCTGAATAGCAGAGCGCAACTTTCCGGTTCCTTTGCCGTGGATGATTGTTACCTGAGGTAGTTTTGCTATGTAAGCATCGTCCAAATATTTTTCTAACTCGTTTATAGCCTCGTCCACAGTTTTTCCTATCACATTAATCTCCATAGAGACATCCTGTGCTTTTTGCATTTTGATTTTTCCGCTTGAGCCTTTCTTAAAGCCTGGAGCCTTAATCTCTGGCTCATCTATAATCTCAAGATCTTTTATGTTTATCTTTGAATTAAGAATGCCCATCTGAACATCCATATTTCCATCTTTGTCTGGAAGAGAAGTGACATGACCGTTTAAGTTAAGGCTTAGAACCTTAACGCCAGTTCCCAGCTTAAAGTCGGATGGCTTATGTTCCTTAGAACCAATCGAACGCTTGATAGAAGGAGTCTGCACATCCTTTAGCATTTCGCCTATACTTCCTCTGGCCTGTTCCATCTCTTTAGTGTTGGCAGCTTTCTTTCCCTTATTTATATCAGAGATTGCTTTGTCTGCAGTTTCTTTGGCGTCCTTTAAAATCTTGGCTGCCTCTTCCTTGGCCTCAGATACAATTCTGTCTCTCTGGGTTTCTAGACGCTTTCTCTTATTCTCGTATTCATTCTTTAGATGAGTGATTTGTGCCTTGTAAGCTGAGATAGTCTCTTGATCTTTTTCAATCCGCACGCGCTGTTTATCGATTCGCTCTAACACATCCTCAAATTGCTCATCGTCTGAATCTATACGCTCCTTTGCGCCCTCAATAATATCCTCCGAAAGTCCAAGCTTGCTAGAAATAGCAAAAGCATTACTCTTTCCAGGAAGACCAATCAAAAGTTTATATGTTGGCTGCAATGTCTCAACATTGAATTCGCAGCTCGCGTTTGAAACGCCCTTTGTCGATAGCGCGTAAAGTTTAAGTTCGCTGTAGTGAGTGGTAGCCATAATGCGAGCGCCCACGTCCTTTAGGAATGAGAGAATAGATATGGCAAGAGCAGCACCCTCCACGGGATCTGTACCAGCACCTATCTCGTCAAACAAAACAAGTGAGTTGGCATCTGCCTTCTTTAGAATATCCACGGTGTTTACCATGTGTGATGAGAAAGTACTTAGTGACTGCTCGATACTTTGCTCATCTCCTATATCTGCAAAGACTTCGTCAAAGACAGCGATTTCACTCTTGTCATCTGCTGGAATATGAAGCCCAGCTTGACCCATAAGAGTTAGAAGTCCGACGGTCTTAAGTGAAACTGTCTTACCACCAGTGTTAGGACCAGTCACAACTAGAAGTGTGAAATCTTTTCCTAAATTAACATCGATAGGAACTACTTTTTCTACATCCAAAAGTGGATGACGTCCCTGCTTGATATTTATATATCCGTGGTCATTAAGAATTGGCATAGTGGCTTTCATTTGTTTAGCTAAAGCACCCTTAGCCAATATAAAATCTAATTTAGTAAGAACTTCCACGTTTGTATAAATCTCGTCTATATGTTCAGCGCAGGAATTTGAGAGGTTAGCCAAAATAATTTGAATCTCTTCAGCTTCCTTTGCCGCAAGGTCTCTTAGTTTGTTATTTAAATCAACTACAGCCTTAGGCTCTACAAAGACAGTAGAACCTGTGGCAGATTGATCGTGTACTATACCATCCACCTGAGCGCGGTGTTCAGACTTTACTGGCACACAGTATCTGCCATCTCTCATAGTGATAAGAGTATCCTGCAAATAGTCTTTGCCGGCCTTTGAATTTACAAAAGAGTTCAACTGAGTGTGAACTCTGTCGGCTGCAATCTTCATTTGACGGCGGATGTTCTTTAGATTGTGAGAAGCATCGTCCGCTATCTCGTCTTCCGCCAATATACATTTGTCAATTTCAGCCTTTAGATATGTTAAAGGCTCAATCTGCTCAAAGAGAGGAGTCAAACTATCTGTGTATTCCTCATCAGAATTGTTACTGCCAGACTTTTCGTTAGCGCCAGTCTTATCCTTTACATCACGTCCATATGTTTTAGCCTCGTTTGAGATTCCAAGTACGGATTTTATCTGCAAAAGTTCGCCAGTTCCAAGAACTGAACCAATCTCAAGCCTCTTTAGAGGCTCATTGATATCAACTAGGCCCGTAAACCCGAGAGCACCTTTTTTCCAAATGCGAGAAAGTGCATCCTGAGTCTCAATTTGAGCCTTTTTTATCTCACTTAAATCAGACATAGGCTTAAGTTCTTTGCACATTTTCTTTGCCGCAGACGAACCAGCTATGTCCTCTAACATTTTCGCTATTTTATTGAATTCTAAAGTCGATAAAACCTTGCTGTTCATAATAATTCCTTTGCTTATAATTCTGTAATCAATTATAATAAAGAATGGATGTTAGGTAAACCCTAGCGCCTTAGAAAGAGGTATTTATGAATTACATTAATACACTAGAAGAAGGAAATAATATTTCTACCATTTATATGGTAAAGCAAGTGAATCCTGCCACTACAAAAGCGGGCAAGGATTACTTGAATGTGGTTTTGCAGGACAAAACAGGCATGCTAAACGCAAAGGTTTGGGAGCCAAACGATCCGGGCATTGATGACTTCGACAGCCTAGATTATGTTGAGGTGACTGGCGAGATCACATCATTTAACGGAGCGCTTCAAATGAACATTAGACGCGCTAGAAAAGTTGAGATGACAGAAGTAAACGAGGCAGATTATCTACCTTGCACAGACAAGGACATTAATCAGATGATGGATGAGGTTGTTTCTATAATAGGAACAATTCAAACTGATGATTATAAGAAACTTCTTGAGGCTTTCTTTGTTGAGGACGAGAAGTTTGCGGCTGCATTTAAGAAAAGCTCTGCCGCTAAGGCTATGCACCATGCTTTCGTGGGTGGTTTGCTAGAGCACACACTTAATGTTGCTAAGATTTGCGATGGATATTGTAAATTATATCCAGAAATCAATAGAGATTTGTTAATAACTTCCGCGCTTTGTCATGACATTGGTAAAGTGGTAGAACTATCACCTTTCCCAAAGAATGACTATACAGACGCCGGACAGTTAATCGGTCATATTGTGATAGGAACAGAGATGGTGAAGGAAAAAGCTTCAAAGATTGAGGGCTTCTCACCAGTCAGATTAAAAGAACTTATGCACTGCATCTTGTCACACCACGGCGAACTAGAGTATGGCTCGCCAAAGGTTCCGTCATTAGTGGAGGCTATGGCTTTAAGCATGGCTGATAATACTGATGCCAGAATGGAAATGATGAAAGAGGGGCTAGAAGCCGACCTGGACGAAGAAGGATGGACATTAAAATGGAACAACGCCCTAGATAGACGAATTAGAAAAACTAGTGAATAAAAAAAGGGGCTCGTAATGAGTCCTTTTTGCTTGGAGGATATATGTGCGAACATTTAAATATTTTTGGATTAGAACTTCCAATGTACGGAATGATGATTCTTCTTGGAATCATTGTTTCTAATGCCGTGGCTCTTAGCCTTTGTAAAAAGTTTGGCAGGGATAAATTAGAACTTCTTACCATTGAGAGTTATGGAATTATTGGTGCGTTTTTAGGATCTAAAATATTATTTTTAATTATTAGCTTTAAAGATATTGATTGGTCAGCAGCGGCATCGCTAAAAGGTATAATTTCAATAATATCTAACGGCTTCGTTTTTTACGGCGGACTAGTGGGAGCAATTCTTTTTATGATGCTATGCGGCAAAGTCCACGACCTAGATGTTTGGGGATATATTAGAGACTTTATATTTATGATTCCAATTATGCATTGCTTCGGAAGAATAGGTTGCTTTTGTGCAGGGTGCTGCTATGGAATGCCATACCACGGACCTGGACATGTCGTTTTTCCTTACGGCTCACAGGCACCATCAGGTGAGGAACTATTCCCAGTGCAACTAGTAGAAGCGGCATTAGTTTTAATAATAGGAATTGTACTGTTAGTTTTAAAAATAAAAAAAGATTTCTTCTATACTATAGAAACATATTTGCTTACATATAGTGTGGTGAGATTTATTCTAGAGTTCTTTAGATATGATGCTATAAGAGGAGCGGCATTTGGACTTTCCACATCACAGTGGATTAGTATTGTTGTATTTATTGGAACGATTATTTCCATTATATATAGAAAAAAGAAAGTGGAGCAAGAAAAAGACGACAAAGAAGATTAAATAATTATGTACCAGAAAAACGACGAATTAATTGTGACAATTGAAGATCAAGGTATAAACGGAGAAGGCATAGGCAAGGAAAATGGCTATGCCCTTTTCGTGAAAGATACTGTGATAGGAGACAAGTGCAAAGTAAAGATTATGAAGGCAAAGAAAAACTATGCCTTCGCAAAACTGCTTGAGATTATTGAATCATCCGAGCACCGCGTGGAAGAAAAATGTCCTGTGGCCAGACAGTGCGGTGGATGTCAACTTCAGTCGATGGACTATGAGACGCAACTTAAGTTTAAAGAAGAGAAAGTCTTTAACAACTTAAAGAGAATAGGCGGATTAGACACTTGTCAGATTCCGATGAAAGAAATAATCGGAATGGATGAGCCATACTATTATAGAAATAAGACACAATTTCCTGTTGGAAGAAATAAAGACGGTGAGATAGCCTATGGTTTTTATGCAGGAAGAACTCACTCTATCATTGAAGCTCCAGGTTGTGTGCTTGGAATGAGAATAGATGGAAGAGATGTCTGTAAAGAGATTATGGACACAGTCATTTCATTTATGAAGGAAAATGATATTGACCCATACGATGAGCAGACACAGACAGGTTTCGTTAGACATGTGCTAATTAGAATTTCAGAATCAACAAAGCAGATAATGGTTTGCGTGGTAACTAATTCTAATGAGTTGCCTGAGGCTGACAAAATAGTTGAAAAACTAAAAACAATTCCAAACATGACAAGCATTTCCATAAACACAAATAAAGAATTTGGAAATGTCATTATGGGAAGCAAAACAGTTCATCTCTTTGGACCGGGTTATATAGAAGATTCTATTGGAGATAACAAGTTTAGAATTTCACCAGAGAGTTTCTTCCAAGTGAATTCAAAACAAGTTGAAAAATTATATGAAAAAGCAATTGAATACGCCGGATTAACCGGCGAGGAGACAGTGTGGGATTTGTACTGCGGAATAGGAACCATAACCCTTTCTATGGCTAAGAATGCTAAGAAAGTATATGGTGTAGAAATAGTGAGAAATGCTGTCGAGGATGCGAGAAATAACGCTATAATAAACAATATAGATAATGCGGAATTTTTATTGGGCGCAGCAGAGGATGTTGTGCCTAAGTATTTTAGTGAAAACGATGGTGAGGAGTGCCATCCAGATGTGATAGTAGTTGATCCACCTAGAAAAGGCTGCGACCATAATCTTTTACAGACAATGGTAGAGATGAGTCCTGATAGAATTGTTTATGTAAGCTGTGATAGTGCTACATTAGCTCGTGATGTGGCGTGGCTTAAAGAAAACGGATATAAATTAAATGAAGTGACACCAGTTGATATGTTTCCACAGACGGTACATGTGGAGACGGTAGTTCAGTTGGTCAACATCGGCGTAAAGCCTGATTATACGGTGCGTTTGGAGGTTGATGTAGATGAATTCTACAAGACCGTAGGTGAAGAAAAAAGACACTTCGTTAAGCCTGACTAGAAGAATGAGAAAGATAAGTAAAGCATTGATATTTAGGGCATTGGAGAATTGAATACGATTTTTAAAGACCTGATTATGATACCAAAAGGGTATTGTAGTCAGGTCTTTTTTGTTTTGGCAGAAAGGGGGAAAATCTTGAGATGAGAATCGTGTTTTGGGGATTAAGAGCACCACCGGCATATGGTGGGTATAGCCACCATTACAGTGTTGGACGATTTTAAAACCTGTATGATATGATGTGTACAACAAACAAATCTGATGGTTATGTTCTTACATCGGCGGTCAGGTTTCATATCACCCACGAAGTTGGAAAGTTCCGGTGTGTTCAAGTCAGCAGTTGCACGAAAATGTAATTCGTTCAAATACTACTACCTGAAATATAAAATTACATTGGGTGATGTCTATGAAATTTGAACGCGATGAGCGCAAATTTGATTTCCACGATATAGGGTGCGAGATAAAGCGCAAAAGAGAAACCAGCGGGATGACACAGGATCAACTGGCCTTTATCATTGACCGTGATCCCCGCACCATCATATATAACGAAAACGACGGTCAGCATCCGAGCTTGAACACTTTTTATCAGATGGTGACAATGTTCGATATATCGGTGGATCAGTTCTTTTATCCAGACATGAGCGCAGATGACGCTTGCAAAAAGCGCATCAATACACTTGCTGCATTAACACTTGACCGATTCGGTTATTGGTGCTATACTCTAAATAACCGAAACGGTTAATATGTAAAAAGGAGGAAATGAATTGGACAAATTTTTGGCCCTGACCGAAGAAAAGAGATTGACCATTCTCAATGCGGCGTTCCAGTGCTTCGGCAAGTTTGGTTATGAAAAAGCCTCAATCAATGATATTGCGGTAGCCGCACACATTTCCAAAGCGTCTGTGTTTCAGTATTTCGGCAGTAAAAAGCAGCTCTACATTTACCTACTGGAATACTGCAAGAAAATCATA
>JAFVGA010000010.1 GCA_017475235.1 Eubacterium sp.
ATGCTTTCATCTGTCATGGATCATACTTCGAAGGTGGCGGAATATATTTACTCATGTAGATCAATGGGAATTGAGATTTTGCCTCCAAATATTAATGAGGGTTATGGTGATTTCTCCGCGGCCGGAGATAGCATCAGATATGGCCTAACTGCGATTAAGAGTGTTGGTCGTCCAATCATCTCGGCCATTATTGAAGAGCGCGAGAAAAACGGCAAGTTTAAAGATATAGATGAATTTATTGTGAGAACATCCGAGAAGGGTGTGAATAAGCGTGCAATTGAAAACTTCATCAAGTGTGGTGCGTTCGATTGTTTCGATGCTACACGTAAACAGATGATGATGGTTTACAATGATATTTGCGACAGCGTTTCTCAAGAGAGAAAAACTGCGATGGAAGGACAGGTATCATTCTTTGATATTGCAGATGACGAGACGAAAGAGACATATAAAGTCAAACTACCAGATTGCGGTGAGTTTGATAAAGAGCAGATGCTCGAGTTTGAAAAAGAGATTATTGGAATTTACGTAAGTGGACATCCGCTTGATGAGTTGGAAGACAAGTGGAAGAGTCACATTACAAATATATCTGTGGACTTCAATCAGCCAGAAGAGGGTGAAAAGCCAAAGGTTAAGGACAAGAGCAAAGTGACTGTGGGAGGAGTTATCAACACAGTAACTAAGAAGTTTACAAAGAAAGGTTCGCAGATGGCGTTCCTTACATTGGAAGACTTGGTTGGCTCTGTCGAGATTATTGTTTTCCCTAGACAGTTTGATCAGTACAAGACTGCTTTGGAAGAGGGCAATAAAATCTTCGTGACCGGCGAAGCACAAATAGAAGAGAACAACGACGGCAAAATAATCGCAAACAACATTTCAACTTTCGGCGATATGCCTTCGAAGATTTGGATTAGTTTCAAGAATAAAGATGAGTACTTCGAAAAAGAAAAAGAACTTGAGGACCTACACTGGGAAAACCACGGAAATGACATCGTGATGGTTTACTTGGCAGAAGAAAAACAAGTTAAGCAGATGGACAGCAAGTTTAATGTAAATGGTTCATCTGAGTTTATTGCAAAGCTCAAAGAATTATATGGCGAGGAGAATGTGAAATGATAATCACATCTACTTCAAATGATCAAATCAAAAGAATAGTGAAACTTCGTGAGAAAGCTAAAGAGCGCAAGAGCGAAGGTGTCTTTGTAGTGGAAGGAATCAGAATCTTCAAAGAAATTCCTGCTATGGACATCGATTCTGTTTTTGTGTCAGAGAGTTTTGTGGGAAACTATATTGATGTGGAAGCAAAAGATGCTACAGATAATAGATACGATAACATTCCAGATTTGTTTAGCAGAGTGGACTATCAAGTAGTGGCTGACAATGTTTTTAAGAAACTATCCGACACAGTTAACCCACAGGGAGTTTTGGCGGTTGTTAGAATGGCCGACTACACTTTAGAGGAAGTGCTTGATGGTAGAGATAAAAATAACAGCTGTATAGTTGTACTAGATAAAATTCAAGACCCAGGAAACCTTGGAACAATTATTAGAACTGGAGAGGGCGCAGGTATCACTGGCGTTGTGATGAGCAAAGACACAGTTGATCTTTACAATCCAAAAGTAATCCGCTCAACGATGGGCTCAATCTTTAGAGTGCCTTGCGTGGTTGTGGATGATTTGGCGAGTGCTGTGGGGACTATCAAGTCTAGTGGCGTTACAACATATGCTGCACATTTAGATGGCGATGATATTTCAAAGACTGAACTATCAGATGATAGAGCATTCCTTATCGGAAATGAAGCAAATGGTTTGAGCGATGAAATAGCAAACCTAGCCGACAAGAAGATTAAGATTCCAATGGAAGGTGAAGTGGAATCTCTAAACGCAGCAGTCGCAACAGCTATTTTAATTTACAGATAACTATATTCTCATATTGTATATGTGAACAATAAGTGATATAATGAATCGGAACAGAAAATATCTAAAGGTGAACAACAACTAGAAGGTTTAATACATTACGGACTTGACCTTCTATACGCAGTTCCCTGCGAGTGAAGATGACTATTTGTGCCGGTGCTTATGCGCCGGCACTTAAAAAATATCGGAGGATATTATGAAAAGTGTTTTAAGAAAAACAGTAGTACTGGTTTTGGCGTTGGCCATGGTCTTTGGCGTGGTCGGATGTGATTTGTTTAAGAAGACAAACAAAGGTCACACGGATCTTTACTGGTACATGAATTTGACCGAGGAAAAAGAGAACGGCAAAGAAGTTAAATTCACATCGAATATGGGTGAAGTGGCAGCTGTTGCTTTTGAGGACACCTACGCTGAAGAATACGGCGTGGTGAAAGACGGAGATTGTTACATAAACGTGGACAGTCTTAAAGCCGATGTGGACGATAGATTCTATTATGATAAAAATGAAGACCTTGTAATGTTTACAAATGCAACTGAAGTCATTACTTCAGAAGTGGGTGCAGACAAAACTTTAAATGGTGAAACAAAAGAGTATCAGATTTCGTTTAAGGAAAATGAAAATTGTTACATCAATGCAAAGTTTGTTCAGGACTGTATTGGCGCGGATTACAAACTATTCTCTGCCAAGAAAAAGTGTCCAGCAATCATCAGTCTAAACTACAAGAGCGGCAAAACGAAAGAGGGCGAATTGGATGACGACATCGAGATGAGAACAAACGGCGACTATCAGAACCTCATCGTCAAAGAACTCAAAGAAGGAACAAAAGTTAAGATTATTGAAGAGGGCGAAAACTGGGATAAGGTTAAAGCCGTGGGCGGACTTATCGGTTTCGTTCCAACAAAATATATCGACGATATTAAAACGGTTGAGTCTGTTTACAAAGATGATTCGGATACATACAACCACCGACTAATTAAAGACGGTGTAAATATGGTTTGGGATGCGGTTTACAATCAGACTGCAAATGCAAACATCAAAAATGAGATTAGAAAGATCAAGGGAGTGAATGTTATCTCTCCAACTTGGTTTGAGATAAAGAGTAAGGATGGCGGACTCGTTTCTAGAGCAAACGAGGATTACCTAAAGACTGCTCATAAAAATGGAATGGAAGTTTGGGCACTACTTGATGACTTCAAGAGCAAGAAGGTTGATCATTACGTCCTAACTCACACGAGTGCTCGTCAAAGACTGATTGCAACTCTAATGGATAGTGTGGATGCACTAGGAATTGACGGTATCAATATTGACTTTGAGTACGTGACTGAAGGAATAGTTAAAGACTATCTTCAGTTCCTACGCGAAATGTCAGTAGAGTGTAGAAAACAAAGAATTACTTTGTCGATAGATAACTACGCTGCTATGGGTCACACATCATATTACGATTGGAAGCAGCAGTACAAGATTGCCGACTATGTAATCTTTATGAATTACGACGAACACAATGCTGGGGATGATGAGGCAGGTTCAGTTTCGTCATTGCCATTTATGGAGAACGCTATCAATAACGCAATCGAGCAGATTGGCGAGTCAAATAGAATAGTGAATGGTATGCCATTCTTCACAAGACTTTGGGAGATGACTCCTGAGGGTAAAGGTACAAACAAAGGCACCTTTGTGGAAGACGCTGTGGATGGAAACTACTTCTTGAATTCACAGGCACTTACAATGAACAAAGCTGAGAAGGCTTGCAAAGATGCGAAGGCGAAACCATCATACAACAAAGAGACTGGCCAGAACTATGCAACTTGGGAGAAGGGCAACACTACATACGAGATTTGGCTAGAGGATGAGACATCTATTCCAGAAAGACTAAAACTAACTAAGAAATATAAGCTTGGCGGAAATGCTTACTGGGCACTTGGCCAGGAAAAAGATAGCATTTGGAATGTGATAGAAGAGAATAAATAAATGAAAGAAAAGTACATGAAGGAAGCGCTTAAAGAAGCTTCCAAAGCGAAAAAACTAAATGAAGTTCCAATTGGTTGTGTCATCGTCAAAGATAATAAGATCATAGGTCGCGGCTACAATAGGCGTATGAAAGACAAGAATACTCTGTCGCACGCGGAACTTAATGCAATAAAAAAAGCTAGCAAGAAACTAAAAGACTGGCGCTTAGATGACTGCGAGATGTATGTAACGACAGAGCCATGCCAAATGTGTTCAGGTGCGATTGTGCAATCGAGAATTAAGAAAGTCTACATTGGATGTATGAATCCAAAGGCAGGTTGTGCTGGATCTATAATGAATCTACTTCAAGTTGATAAGTTTAATCACCAAGTTGAGATTGAAAGTGGAGTGCTAGAAGAAGAGTGTAGCAACATCTTAAAAGATTACTTTAAGGAATTGCGCAATAATAAATAATCGTATATAATGATTTAGTCGCGCAACCGGGGAGGTAGCGGAGCCCTATACCTGAAACCCGCTTTAGCAGGGGCTATGGTTTGCCTCGGGATTGAATGGTAAGGCTGCCCTTTATAAGCGATGTTGACGTTTGGGTCTTATGCATTGGAGCTCTGTGAACCGTGTCAGGTCAGGAATGAAGCAGCACTAAGTAGATGTCTTCCAAGTGACATAAGGTAGCCTAGACCGAGTTGGCTGTAAAGGTAACGCTTATGATTCACTCACAAAGCAGACCGCGCGATATTAAAAAGAAGGAAAGCAATTTTCCTTCTTTTTTTATGTTTTTTGGTCAAAAAAGGGCGTTTTCTATCTTGAATGAGACCCTAGAATATTATATAATATTTCCAAAGGTGTGTGCGCAGGTAAAAATTGCTACAACGCCGATAAATTAAGGGATTTTTAAGGAAAGGGACGTCATGTCTTATCAAGCTTTATATAGAAAATTTAGACCTAATACTTTCGAGGAAGTTAAGGGACAAGACCACATAGTGACAACGCTCAAAAATCAGATTAAAGCTGAGCGAATTGGTCACGCGTTTCTTTTCTGTGGAACAAGAGGAACAGGTAAAACTAGTGTGGCTAAAATTTTAGCTCGCGCAGTTAACTGTGAAAATCCAGTGGACGGAAGCCCTTGTGGAGAATGCGAGACTTGTAAAGCAAACGAGGGTGGAGTAGCTCCAAACATCATTGAGATGGATGCCGCTTCTAACAACGGTGTAGATGATGTTAGACAAATCATAGAAGAAATTCAGTACTCACCTACAGTGGGTAAATATACAGTATATATTATTGACGAGGTACATATGTTGTCTGGCCCAGCCTTCAACGCTTTGTTGAAGACTCTAGAGGAACCACCAGCATATGTTATTTTTATACTTGCAACTACTGAACCTCACAAGATTCCAGTTACAATTCTTTCGAGATGTCAGAGATATGACTTCAAGCGAATCTCAATCGAGACTATCGTTGATCGTCTAAAAGAGTTGATGGACAAAGAAGGAATCAGTGTGGATGATAAAGCACTTCGCTATATCGCGAAAGCTGCTGATGGTTCAATGCGTGACGCACTAAGTCTACTTGACCAGTGCATCGCTTTCTACACAGACCAAGAACTTACATATGAAAAGGTATTGGAAGTTTTGGGAGCGGTAGATCAAGAAGTATTCAGTCGTTTGACTAGATGCATTATCCAAGGTGATGTTGCAAACAGCATGAAGATTTTGGACGAAGTTGTTATTAAAGGTCGCGAACTAAGTCAGTTTGTAAACGACTTCATTTGGTACCTCAGAAACCTCATGCTCGTCAAAGGCTCCGAAGATGCCATGGAAGTAATCGACGCTCCAATGGAGAGAATCGAAGCACTTAAACAAGAATCAGAAATGATAGACACAGAAAGTGTCATGAGATATATAAGAGTTCTATCGGAAACATCTGCTCAAATCAAATATTCTGACCAGAAGAGAGTATTGCTTGAGATTGCTCTTATCAAACTTAACACTCCAGCTATGGAGAATGACTATGAATCAATCGTCAATAGAATTTCAGTTTTGGAAAACAAAATTGAAAGTGGAAATATAAAAGTGGAAGCTCCAGTTAGAAGAGCAAACGCCGAAGTAATTTCAAATGGAAATCCTGTTCCAGAGGAGCCAGCAGATGAGCCTGCTCCAGAACCAGTTGAAGAGGACCCAGTTGAAAAGGCTGTACCAGAGGATGTTCAGTATGTAGCTGACAATTGGAATATGGTTCTAAACAAAATGAATCCTTTGGAGAAGGCGAACTTCAAAAAGGTTTCACTTGCGGTTAAGGGTGAGGATACATTGCTCATTGTCTTCGGCCCGGACGACATTATGTATGACCACTGTAATACAATCGAGGTTATAGAAATGGTTAACACAATCATTCGCGAGCAAGTGAAAAAAGACGTTCAAGTTGAAATGACACAGATGAAACCAAATCAAGACGACAATTATTTTCAGATGATTACATCTAAAATAAATCTAGATATCGAGGAGGAAGATTTTTAATGGCTAAGAAAGGTGGATTCCCAGGCGGCGGAGGAATGCCAGCCAACATGGGAAATTTAATGAAACAAGCTCAGAAGATGCAGCAGCAGATGCAAGAGGCACAGGAAGAGTTAGAGGCTAGCGAGTTTACAGCATCAGCAGGTGGCGGAGTGGTAGAAGTTACCGTGAGCGGAAATAAAGAAATCAAAAACATTAAGATAGATCCAGACGTTGTGGATCCAGAAGATGTGGAGACACTAGAGGATTTAGTGACAGCAGCAGTTAATGAAGCTATCAGAAAAATGGAAGAGCAGACCCAGGAAGAAATGTCAAAGATTACTGGCGGAATGGGCGGCTTATTCTAAGGAGTAAAAGTGGATTACTATAGTGGTTATATTACAAAGTTAATAGATGAACTATCAAGCCTTCCTGGAGTTGGTTCAAAGACTGCGGGCAGACTTGCTTTTCATATTCTAGATATGCCACAGGACGAAGTTGAAAGTTTGGCGGACGCAATCAAAGAGGCGAAGAAAAACGTTAAGTATTGCAAGAAGTGCCAGACTTTGACGGACCAAGATATTTGTCCGATTTGTCAGAGTGATGATCGCGACCAGAAAACAATCATGGTTGTGGAGACTACAAAGGATATGGCAGCTTACGAGAGCGTGGGCGAGTACCACGGTGTTTATCACGTTTTGCACGGCGCTATTAATCCAATGGCAGGCATCACTCAAAACGATATTCGTTTGAAAGAGTTGTTCGAGCGCTTGAAAGATGATGTGGACGAAGTCATCATCGCAACAAACTCAAGCGTGGAAGGTGAAGCCACAGCTATGTACATCAGCAAGGTTGTTAAGCCTCTTGGAATTAAAGTTTCAAGAATTGCCAGCGGTGTACCAGTAGGTGGAGATCTAGAGTGCATTGATAATGTCACATTGCTCCGTGCTTTGCAGGGACGTGTTACTATATAAAAACTCAAGAGGAATTAGAAAATGGGAAAAGTAGAACAGGACGCAAAAATTCAAGATTTCAAAAATGCTATGAATAGCAGGGATTATGATGAGGCTGTGCAGATTGCTGACACTCTTGATATCAAGCATATCAGAGATAACAACTTGCTAAGTTTAGTTGCCGACGCATATGAACTGTCAAAGGATTACGAATTGGCGAAGCAGGTGCTTCTATACGCTTACGAAAATACAAAAGCCGGAAGACATTTGGCTTACAGACTATGTCTTGTTTCTATTAAAAATGGTGAGTTGGACGAAGCAGAAGAGTTCTACGAAGACTTCGTCGAAATGGCACCAAAGGACACTGGTCGATATGTTCTTCAGTACAAGATGGCTGAGGCAAAGAACGAGCCAAAGGATAAGTTAATCCAGATTTTAGAAGAGTATGTAAACATTGATATGGAAGAAAAGTGGGCTTACGAGCTTGCTAAGTTATACAAGGAAACTGGTGACACAGCTAAGTGCGTGGAACTATGTGATGAAATGGGACTATGGTTCTCAGAGGGACGTTACATTAAGAAGGCTATGGAACTTAAGAAATCTATTAAGCCACTTAATGTTACTCAGCAACAGCTGCTAGACAAAGAGGACCCTGTGGAAGAGGAAGAAGTGGTTGTGAAACCAAAGAGCGAGCCACACGTTTCGAAAAGTCCAATCGAATCAATTATGGAGAAACAGCCAGAGCGCACTCCGTATGTTGAACCAGAAGCTCCAAAGCCAATCGAGCCAGAGCCAAGAAGCAGTTTTGGTATCGATTTGAGCAAAGAAGGTTTCGAAGATCCAAAACCAGTTAAACCAGGTTTGGATAAACCACTTGGTGAATCAAGTTTTGAGAATGAATACAAACCTTCATTTGATATTACAGAGATTAAGGTGGCGGATGAGCCAAAGATTGAGCCAGAAAACATTTTAACTGCTCAACCAGTTGAGGAAGGACCACAGCAGATGAGCTTCTTCAACGATGACTCTCCAAATAATAATAAGTATGATGAGGCAAAGCCAAGTATGAGTTTTGAAAAACCAGATTTCTTAAAAGAAGAAAATATGCCAAGTATGGATGAGAAACCAGCAGAGGAATCTTTGCCGGGCGTTGGTGATGTGGAAGATATGCTTAAGTCACTTCAAGAGAGAGGTATCTTGGGAGCAGACACTGTGGACAAAGCAGTTAATGCAATTAACAGTGACACACATCAAATAGAAGAAGAATTGAAAGAAGAAGTAGACAGCATAATGAGCGAGCAGGAAACAGAGCCTGAAGAAGAAACTCCAGAAGAGGATGTTATTGTTCATGAACCGCTAGTTGATCCAGTAGTTGAGCCAGAAACTTCAGTTACAGAACAACCAGAAACTACAGCAGTGGATTACGAAAAACCACAGACTAGATATACACAAGAAAAACCAGAAGAGATTGAGCCAATCGTTCCAGAAATGGCAAGCAACTTCTCGGATGACGATGAAGTAGCAGAGAGAATCATTCAAGGTGAAGATTTCACACAGCCAGACATCCCTGAAGTAGAAGATGCTGAAGATAGCAAGTTCCACACTGTTCAGATGGGCAGCAAGTGGGAGGCTGATGATGAGAAGACTGTTGAGCCAATAGATGAAGAGGAAAGAGAACCAGTGGAAGCTGGAGTTATGGATGACTTTGACCCAGACGATATTGATTCAAATGTTGGTGGAACAAAAGAGATCGATGTTATGGCAAAACCTACAGAAATTATGCCTGACAGCGATGAACTAGAAAAAGAGAGCAAGAAACCTTACCAGGAAGCTAAAGTATTGGATGAAGCAGTTCGTCCAACAAGTGAGCAGCCAAAGGATGTTCCAGTGTTTGATTTATCTGGTGAATATACTTCACAGGACAACAGCGAACCAGAAGTTGAAGAGCCAACTCCAGTAGAGCAGACAAATGAAATGCCTGCGCTAGAGGAAGAGCCAAAAGAGAACAAAATCTTAAAAGAATCTAGTGACAATTCTGCAAAGATAGATATGATTTCTGGAGATGCTCCTGACAATAAGCCAGAGCCAAAACCAGAACCAAAGGAAGAACCAAAAGAGGAACCAAAGGAAGAGGCAAAAGAAGAGCCAGAAGAAGACTTGGGTGCAACAAAGCAAGTGGACGTTCCAACAAAGAAAGAGTTGAAACAGAAGATGCGTAAAGAAAAGAAGAAAGAGTTAGATACTGAGCGCGTTAAATTCGACGTGGAAGACAGTGACATGGCTGTATTCGGCAACTACCTAAACGTAGAAGGCCTAGAAGATACAGTTAAGAAAGTATGTAATGATTTAATTCAGAAATTTACTGGACAGAAAAAAGATGCAAGCGCAAATGTTATCGTGATGGGCGACGAGAAGACTGGAAAGACAACAATGGCCATCGAGATTATCAAACTCGTCAATAAGAAGAGTGATAGAAGAAATAGAAAGATTGCGAAGATTAGTGCAAGCACTTTGAACAAGAAGAGTTTCACAAGTGTACTTGGTAAAATCCAAGGCTGCGATTTGATTGTTGAGAATGCACATGATATTCACGTGACAACTATTCAGGAGATGGTAAAATCTCTATCTCCAAACACAATCGATTCCATTATTATTTTGGAAGCAGAGACTGAGCCTATGGAAGAACTTCTAAATTCTACATTTAGTCTTGGTCAGACATTTGATCACGTTATCAAAATTAAACAGTATAACATCAGAGAGTGGGTAGCTTACGGCAGTGAATACGCTAAGACTCAAGGCTACAAGCTCGACGAAGTAGCTGAGCTCGCATTGTTCAAAGCAATAGACGATGCCTTCGGCGCGCACAAAGGTATCAGCAAACTAGACGTGGAAGAAATCATCGACAAAGCAATCGACAGAAGCGAGAGATTCGGCAAAAAGATTTCAGGAATCTTTGGAAAGAAAAACGACGGACTCAAATTGTTAGATGAGTCAGATTTCAATATAAATCTATAGTAGAGAGGAAAAGCGATGGAAAAGAAGGATCTTCAAAACATTGCAAATGAAGTGAGAAAAAGCATTATTGTGCAGACACATGCTGCCAAGTCGGGACATCCGGGTGGTTCACTTTCTTGTGCAGATATGCTTACATATTTGTACTTCGAAGAGTTGAATGTTGACCCTAAAAATCCTGACGATCCAGACAGAGACAGATTTGTGTTGTCGAAGGGACATTCTGCACCAGCACTTTATGGTGTGTTGGCGGAGAAAGGCTTTATTCCTAAAGAGGATTTGGATTCTCTTAGAAAGCCTGAGTCTTACTTGCAGGGACATCCTGATATGAAACACACTCCTGGCGTTGATATGTCAGCAGGTTCTCTTGGACAAGGATTTTCAACAGCAGTTGGAATGGCGCTCGCTGCAAAGATGGATGGCAAATCTTACAGAACTTATGCAGTGTTAGGTGATGGAGAGATTGAAGAAGGACAAATCTGGGAAGCAGCAATGTTTGCCGGACACAGAAAGTTAGACAACTTGGTAGCGATAGTGGACAACAACAATCTTCAGATAGATGGAACATTGGACGAAGTTTGTTCACCATATCCTATTGAGCAAAAGTTTGAGGCGTTCAACTTCTATGTAATCGACATTAACGGTCACGACTTCGACGAAATCAGAGCAGCTCTAGATGAAGCTAGGGACGTTAAGGACAAACCTACAGCAATCATTATGAGAACTGTGAAAGGTAAAGGAGTATCGTATATGGAAGACCAGGTCGGTTGGCATGGAAAAGCTCCAGACGATGAGTTGTGCGAACAAGCCCTTAATGAATTAGAGGGAGGTGAAGCATAATGGCAGAAGAAAAAAGAATTGCTACTAGAGAAGCGTATGGTGATGCTTTAATAGAACTAGCAAAAGAGCATGAAGATTTGATAGTGCTTGATGCCGATTTGGCAGGTGCTACCAAAACAAATAAATTCCAAAAAGAATTTCCAGACAGACATATCGATTGTGGTATTGCAGAGCAGAATATGATGGGCATAGCAGCAGGTCTATCAACTTGTGGTAAGGTCCCATTCGCTTCTACATTTGCAATGTTCGCAGCAGGCCGTGCTTACGAACAAATCAGAAACACAATCGGTTATCCACATCTCAATGTGAAAATTGGTGCTACACACGCAGGAATCTCAGTGGGAGAAGATGGAGCTACACACCAGTGTAACGAAGACATCGCTCTTATGAGAACAATCCCGGGCATGACAATCATTAACCCAGCGGATTCTGTGGAAGCATTCCAGGCAGTTAGGGCTGCGTACGAGATTGATGGCCCAGTGTACTTGAGATTTGGTCGCTTGGCTGCACCAGTTATAAATGACGAGTCTTATAAATTCGAGCTCGGCAAAGGTGTGAAGATGAAAGAGGGAAGTGATGTTACAATCATTGCGACAGGCCTTATGGTTTCATCTGCACTAGACGCAGCAGATATGCTACTTAGAGATGGTATTGATGCTGAGGTGATTAACATTCACACAATCAAGCCAATCGACAAAGACATCATTATTGAGTCAGCTAAAAAGACTGGCAGAGTGGTGACAGTGGAAGAACACTCAGTGATTGGTGGCCTAGGAGATGCTGTATCAGATGTGCTTGTTTCATATCAGCCAACAGTTCAGACTAAGATTGGTATCAATGATGAGTATGGTCATTCAGGACCAGCATTAGAACTCTTAAGTGAATACAGATTAGATGGCGAAGGAATTTGTGCAACTATTAAAGAAATATTTGCATAAAATCACAATAAAAAAGAAGCGGTGGTTTTTCCACCGCTTCTTTTTCTATGCTTATCCGTTGATTCTCCAGTCTAATGGATCGTCATCTGAATCATCTTCGTCCACATCGTCAATTGATCCATCGATATCATCTACTAAATGACTATCTTCATTCACCGACAACACGTCCAAAGATATCTTTAATAGATTGTCAACCTCCTCTTCAGGGATATCCATTTCCTTAGCTAATTCGCTTGCTTCTGGCACTCGGCCAAGTTTTTCAGTCAACCTTTTTGTCGTCTCATCTAGAAGATTAAGCTTGTCAGCCAGCTTTTGACTGATTTGATCCGAAGCAGCTTGCTCTTCTATAGCGTTTTCGAATGCTTCTGTCACAGCTTCATCGACCAGTTCGTCAAATGATTCAAGATCAGCGTCTCCATCATAATCGGATACCACTTCCGTGAGTGCAACGTTTCCTTCTTGAATCAGATCACTAAAGGTTACGCCCTTATCGCGGTAGTCCTGAGCCATTTCAGCAACATGTAAAAGCATTGAATTAACTAATTCTTCGACCACTGAAGAATCTCCGTCAGCTAATCGTGTTATTAATTCTTCTTTTTCTTCGTCCGAAAGTTGAGGAATGTTCTCCACATCCTTCATATACATTTCTATTACTGCTAATTCCTTATTAGTCTCTGTCATAATGTGTTCCTCATTATCAAATTTATCCGTATCTTTAATATAATATTATGATAAATAAAAGCCTTGAAAAAATCAAGATATATGGGTAACATTTTAACAGAGACAAATTCGACGAAGGATATAATAATGAAGGAAAGTACAAAAGAAAAAATTAAAGCGTTTAGAAAAACTAGAATCTATTCATTCGTGATAATTCTAGTAGCAATAGCAGCGTGTATTCTTATAGGAATGGGAATTGCATTTTACCAGCACGCAAACAATCCAACAGACGAGGGTTCGAAATACCTTCGTGCATTTATAATGCAGGATTACAACACTATGTATAAGATGGTGGACAAGGACACTAGCAAGATTAGCAAAGAAAAGTTCATCGAGAAGATGCGCAGTCTTCGTCAAACATATCAGATTGACTCATACGATATTGGCAAAGTTGAAAGTAAAGATGGCTCACAGTATATCACTATGACATGTACAAATGATCAAACTAAAGAAAAGAAGGATTTCATAGTGTACTTTTCAAAACACGGTTTCTTTAATCCTACATACTTGGTTGATTTGAGCAAAGTGAATGAGGATCAGCAGATGATTGCAAACGAGAATCAGGATACTCTCGGCAAGTCAGCTGATGCAGTAGTCAGCAGATACTACACTGCAGTTAAAAACAATGACAAGAAGTGTGACGACATATTAAGTTTGTTTAAAAACAAGAACAGAGTTAAGAAAAAAGTGAGAGCCAGCGTTAAAAAGACTAACAAGACTTTAACGAAGGGTTCGCAGAAGAAAAAGGTTAAGAGATACGTTGTCAAAGACATAAATATTAATTCAATCAAGAAGGATTTCATATATGACGCAAAGAAAAAGCAGTTCACTGTGACCTATAGCTATAATTATAAGTACAAATCTGCTACAAATATTTCTCTTTCAAACAGTTATGTCTTTAAAAAGAAGGGAAAGAGAAAGGCCATTATGACTTTGACCTATGACTTCGACGGCGACAAAGTATCATTAGTAGATTTCAAGATGATTGACAAGAAAAAATAGATTTGGTTTACATAAAATACTCGTAAAAAGTAGATATTGAGTATTTATAGGCCTAATGTTATAATGTTTTTGTATTATGGGTACTTGTATCCATAGCATTTTTGTGCAATTAGGAGAAGAACATGGAACGTTATGTAATTAAGGGCGGATCACCACTTAGTGGTGAGGTTGAAGTAGGTGGAGCGAAGAACGCTGCGCTTGGACTTTTGGCCGCTGCCATTATGACAAATGAAGACGTTACAATTGAAAATCTACCTGACGTTAGTGATATAAATCAGTTGATCGATGCTATTGAAAACATCGGAGCAACTGTTAAAAGAGACGACAGACATACTGTCACAATAAATGGAAGCACTATCAAATCTCATGTTGTCGACTATGAACAGATGAGAAAGATTAGAGCTTCTTATTATTTGCTTGGAGCTTTACTTGGAAAGATGAGTAAGGCAGAGGTTGCACTTCCTGGCGGATGTGCTATCGGTTCAAGACCTATCGATCAGCACTTGAAAGGTTTCAGAGCTTTGGGCGCTGATATCATTACTGATCACGGTATGGTTAATGCTCAAGCAGATAGACTTGTTGGAAGTCACATTTTCTTTGACGTGGTCTCAGTTGGAGCAACTATCAACGTTATGCTTGCTGCAGTTAAGGCAGAGGGCAGAACTGTAATTGAGAACGCTGCCAAAGAGCCACACATAGTTGACGTTGCCAACATGCTCAACAGTATGGGCGCTAACATTCGTGGTGCTGGTACTGATAAGATTCGTATTCAGGGTGTTCCTACACTTCATGGAACCGTTTATAGTACAATTCCAGATCAGATTGAGGCTGGTACATTTATGTGTGCGGCAGCAGCTACTGGAGGAGAAGTTTTGATTAAAAATGTAATCCCACGACACTTGGAGTCTATTTCATCTAAACTTATTGAAATGGGATGTACAGTTATTGAATATGACGATGCAGTTAGAGTTAAGGCTGGGGACTTTATTAGAGGAGCGAAGATTAAGACACTTCCATATCCAGGTTTCCCAACAGATATGCAGCCACAGATGACTGCTGTATTGTCGCTAGCAAACGGAAACAGTTCTGTTACAGAGAGTATCTTTGAGAACAGATTTAAATATGTAGATGAGCTCAATAGAATGGGCGCAATTATTAAGGTGGAAGCAAACGCTGCATTTATTACAGGTGTCGGCGGTTTGCAGGGAGCAGAAGTTTCCGCACCAGACTTGAGAGCGGGTGCTGCACTTGTTATTGCAGGTCTTGCAGCAAACGGATTTACTACAGTGAACGATATTGTTTATATCAAGAGAGGTTATGAACGTTTTGTTGAAAAACTCAAAGGTTTAGGCGCTGTTATCGATACAGTTAGTTCGGAACAAGAAGAGCAGAAGTTTAAACTAAAAGTAGGATAAATAACATATTTTTATTACAATTATTTATTACAATCATTTTCAGAAGAAAAAGTTTGAAAAACTTTAAAAGGAGACCGAGATGAAGAGATTATCATTAATAATAATCCCAATTTCATTATTGTTCTTAGGCGTGTTTGTATTTACAGGCTCTAAGGATGTTGAGGCTGCCAATGGCGACAGAGCTAGTTATGCTCTTGACCCTTGGACATTCTGGCAGACGGGTGTAACTACAGATGATTGGAATAGATGGGAGTTGTCTGCATTTGAACGTGTTGAGATGCGAGATAATGCAACTGATATTGCAAACCCAATATACAACAATGATCCTACTCCTACCAATCCAAATATGAGTCCTAGAATTTATGAGGGACAGTGGTTTGCACATAGTGCCCCAACCACACATAAAAAAGACCAAGAACGTACAGTTATAACTAAAGGTGTTGCACATGGTTATGTTGCAAAAATCGAGAGTAACGGATGGTCAGGAAAGTGGATTCCAGATCCAACAGAACCAGACCCAATGACTGATCCACCTAAGTGGGGAGAAACTACAACTTATCAAGAAACTACTTCTTTTGTACCTTACTTGATGGACAACAACCCTTACACAGTAAGATGTTGGACAACAGCTAGAAATCTAAAGAAAAATAGAACATATACTTTCACATTTGATGCATATATTGGTGATGATTGTACTTATGCAGATCCTTCTTGGAAGATGGAAGAGCACAATAATCAACCAGCACCTAGAATTAAAGCTACAAACAAATATGCAAAGATTGTTGGAACAAATGAATCAGGAACAATCCTATTTGTTAGATATTTAGATATCACTCAGACAAAGAAAACATTCAAGTTTAACTTTGATATGGATTCTAGTCATTCATCAGTCAAAGTAGAGATGATGTATGGATCATTCTTACTTGAAGGTCCAATTATCAAACATGAAGAAGTTGTTTGGGGCGGTTCAGTTTATATTGAAAACTGTGATATTATTCAAGGCAACTTGAATGAGCCAGAAACTACTACAGTAGCTAGACATGGTGGTGGCGGTGGTTATGATGAATGGTACGAAGAACCAGAAAAAATCACTGGCGTAAAGGCTAAATCTAAAGCTAAGAAATCTATTACTCTTTCTTGGAAAAAAGAAGAGAACTCAACTAGATATCAATACAATTATGCACTAAAGAAAAACTTCAAGGGTGGAAAGAAGAAATACACCACGAAGAGTAAAGTTACTATTAAAAAGCTTAAGAGAAAGAAAACATACTACTTCAGAGTACGAGGCATGAACGACGACTACACAGGTGCATGGAGTGCTAAGAAGAAGTGCAAAGTTAAGTAAAAAATCAAATAATGATATAATTAGAATAAGATTAGTCAATAAAACTTGACTAATCTTATTTTATTTGTTATAAATATGTGTAATATGAGTCAATTTAACTGACAAATATTATTACAAAAGAGAGGTAACATTATGGAAAATTTCAAAAAGTACAAAAGACAATACTTTATGCCACCAGAAGCTACGTACGACTGGGTAAAGAAGGAGTATATTGAAGAGGCTCCTATTTGGTGTAGCGTAGATTTGCGTGATGGTAACCAAGCACTTATCGAGCCAATGAGTCTTGATGAGAAGTTGGAGTTTTTCCAGTTACTGGTAGATATAGGATTCAAAGAGATTGAAGTTGGATTCCCAGCAGCTTCTCAGACAGAGTATGACTTTATGCGTGCTTTGATTGAGAGAAATATGATCCCTGACGATGTGACTGTTCAAGTTCTTACTCAGGCTAGAGAGCACATCATTAAAAAGACCTTCGAAGCGGTCAAGGGTGCTAAACATGCTGTAATCCATCTTTACAATTCAACATCTGTTGCTCAGAGAGAGCAGGTGTTTAAGAAAAGTAAGGAAGAGATTAAGCAGATCGCTGTGGATGGAGCAGAACTTCTAAACAAGTTGGCTTCAGAAGTGGATGGTAACTTCTCGTTTGAATACTCTCCAGAGAGTTTCCCTGGTACTGAGGTTGATTACGCGTTGGAAGTGTGTAACGCAGTGCTTGATGTGTGGAAACCAAAGAAAGAGAATAAAGTAATCATTAACATTCCGGCAACAGTTGAGAATGCTATGCCTCACGTGTTTGCAACACAAGTTGAGTATATGCACAAACACTTGAAGTACAGAGATGCAGTTACTATTTCAGTTCACCCTCACAATGACAGAGGTTGTGGTGTGGCTACTGCAGAGCTTTCAGTACTTGCTGGAGCGGATAGAATAGAAGGAACACTTTTCGGAAACGGAGAGCGTACAGGTAACGTTGATATAGTTACACTTGCTATGAATATGTTCTCACACGGTGTAGATCCAAAGCTAGACTTTAGTGATATGCCTAAAATCTGTGAGCTATACGAGCGTGTTACTCGTATGCAGGTTGGCCCTCGTCAACCATACGCAGGCGAACTTGTATTTACAGCATTTTCTGGTTCTCACCAAGACGCCATCGCCAAAGGCATGGCTTGCCGTGATGCAGACCCAGAAGGCAAGTGGAATGTTCCTTATCTTCCAATCGACCCAGTAGATGTTGGAAGAACTTACGATTCAGACGTAATCAGAATCAACTCTCAGTCTGGTAAGGGCGGAGTTAGTTACGTTCTTAAACAAAACTATGGCCTTTCAATTCCTCAAGAAATGCGAGAGGAAGTTGGCTATATGATTAAGGATGTTTCTGATAAAGAACACGCTGAACTTTCACCTGAGACAATCTATCGAATCTTTGAGGATAAGTATGTGAACAACACATCAGTATTTGCGGTTCCTGAAGTCCACTTCAAACAGACACGCGGAATCACTTCAGATGTGACATTGGTTTACAAGGACAAGAAGCGTGTCATTAAGAGCACAGGTAACGGAAGACTTGATGCGGTAAGTAACGCATTCAAATCTTTCTTTGATATAAGTTACGAACTTTCATTCTACGAAGAGCACTCACTTTCTCGTGGGTCTTCGTCGAAGGCGGTTTCATACGTAGGCATCAGCTGCAACGGAACAATGTTCTGGGGCGTTGGCATAGATGAGGATATTATCAAGTCATCAATCAACGCTTTGACTTCAGCGGTTAACCAGTATGTGGCTACATTGAAAGACAAAGATGATCAAGATGAGAGACTAACTGAGATTCTAAACTACATTAATACAAATTACTTGAGTGTAACTCTAGATGAATTAGCTGAGGAGTTTGAACTTTCAAAGACATATCTTTCGAAGTATATTAAGGATAAGTCTGGCAAGACCTTCGGCGATATCGTGACTAACGTGCGAATGAAGAAGGCTAGAGCGATGCTTAAGAGTGGCAACAAGAATGTTGAGACAATTGCACACGAGGTTGGATATCAGAACGTTGAAAACTTCACTAGAACTTTCAAGAAGAAGTACGGTATGACACCAGTGCAGTTTAGAAATTCTAAGTAGTTAGTGTTATAATGACAAGAGGTTAAAGGAGTTAACATGAGTAATAGATTATTTACATCAGAATCAGTTACAGAGGGACATCCAGATAAGATCTGTGATCAAATTTCTGACGCAATATTGGATGAGTTGATGAGACAGGACCCACAGAGTCGTGTGGCTTGTGAGACTGCCATTACAACTGGTCTAGTTTTGGTTATGGGTGAGGTTTCTACAGAAGGATATGTTGATATTCAAAAAGTAGTTAGAGACACAATCCGTGATATTGGATACACTCGCGCTAAGTTCGGATTTGACGCGGACACTTGTGGAGTAGTGGTAGCACTTGATGAGCAATCTTCTGATATTGCTATGGGTGTTGATAAGGCACTCGAGGCAAGAGAGGGTGACCAGGCTGAAGATATGGAAACTGGAGCTGGCGACCAAGGTATGATGTTTGGCTATGCTACAAACGAGACTGAAAGTTACATGCCATATCCAATCGCACTTGCACACAAACTCACAAAGAGATTATCCGAGGTGAGAAAAGATGGAACACTAGACTACCTTCGTCCAGACGGAAAAGCCCAAGTGACAATTGAGTACGACGAAAACGATAAACCGGTTAGAGTTAACACTATCGTTATCTCTACTCAGCACGACCCAGATGTAACTCAGGAGCAGATTAAAAAAGATATTAAAGAGCAAGTTATAGATGCGGTGGTAGACGCCGAAATGATAGATGAAGACACTAAGTTGTTCATCAATCCAACAGGCCGTTTCGTTATTGGCGGACCTAATGGTGATAGTGGACTTACAGGTCGAAAGATTATTGTAGACACTTACGGTGGATATGCAAAGCACGGCGGTGGAGCCTTCTCCGGCAAAGACTGCACAAAGGTTGACCGTTCAGCAGCTTACGCAGCACGTTTTGTTGCAAAGAATATTGTAGCAGCAGGACTAGCTGACAAGTGTGAGATTCAACTTTCATATGCAATCGGTGTTGCACATCCAACATCTATCTCAGTTGATACATTTGGAACTGGAAAGAAGTCAGAAGAAGAGTTGATTGAAATCATTAACAAGAACTTTGACTTAACTCCAAACGGAATCATTAAGATGCTAGATTTGAGAAGACCAATCTATAAGCAGACAGCTGCCTATGGGCACTTCGGAAGAGACGACATCAACGTTCCATGGGAAGAGGTAATCGAACTTGAGTACTAAGGCTGAAAAAGTAAAAAAGCATTCAAATAAAATAATAGGCGGAATTATTGCATGTGTGCTAGCTGTTATTTACGCAATATATGGATGCCCAATTAAATACATAACAGGCATATCGTGTGCGGGATGTGGAATGACAAGAGCTTTGTGGGCTGCAGGCAGAATGCACTTTGTAGACGCGTATCATTACCATCCACTTTGGTCACTAGTTATTATTTGGATTCCAATTTGGTTTTTTAGAAAGAAGATAAATAAAAATCTATTTAAGGTTTTAGTTGGACTAACAGTAGTAGCGTTTATACTAGTTTATTTATATCGAATGCTTTATGTACATGATCATATAGTGGTGTTTGAACCAAGCAAGGGTATATTTGCAAGGTTAATCCACTAAAAAAGAGGATGTTAAACATCCTCTTTTATAATGCAAAATTTAAATGTGTTTATAAGCTTTTCAATAAATATGGAATTTCACTTTCGAAATTAACACCGTATGTAATAGCATTAGGATCTTCAAAAGTATTCTGAATAGCCGCTCTAGTAAAATCAGCAGCCACCTTAAGCGCATCGTAGATTGACTTGTCATTCATCACCGCACCTGTGAACGTACTAGCAAAAACATCACCAGTACCGTGTGACTTCATATCAACCTTGTCGTTTCCATAGCTGTAGAATTCACCTTTCTCAGTGTCGTATCCCATAAAACCAAACTTGCCGTCGCCCAATTCCACACCAGTTATAACTGCGTGCTTTGGACCGAGTTCAGCTAGTTTAAGTAGAAGAGCCTGAACCTGCTCGATACTTGCATCTTCTCCTGGATAGTCAACCCCCAGCATTAATGACGCTTCAGAAATGTTAGGTAAAATCACGTCAGCCTTTGAACATAGCTTGGCCATTTCTTTGGCGAAGTCTTCGTCAAAGCCCACATACAACTTTCCATTATCCGCCATAGCTGGATCCATTACGATTAAGTTTTCATCGTCTCCAAATGTGTCGAAGTAGTCCGCCACAATATCTATCTGCCTCTTTGAACCTAGGTAACCAGTATATATAGCGTCAAATTTGAAATCTTCTTTTTGCCAATGCTCCTTGATAGGCTCCATATCATCTGTCAAATCACGGAATGTGAAATCGTTGAATTGTGTGTGAGTAGAAAGAACGGCAGTAGGAACTATCGCGCATTCTACACCCATCGCTGAAATGATAGGAAGTGCCACCGTCAGTGAACATTTACCTACACAAGATACATCTTGAATACTCATCACTCGTTTCATAGTTTCTCTCCTTTTAGGAATTATAAATTGTTTGAAATTATAATACTATGGTGGTATTATTAAAAGTACCAAAAAAAGAAAAAATAATAATACCAGGTGAAGAGGGCTATGTTAACTTATGATTTCTCATCGAGGGGTAAAACTCCTATGTATGAGTACTTGTACAATTGCATAAGAGACGATATTCTTTCGGGCAAGATTAAGGCCGATGAGAAGTTGCCATCCAAGCGTGAGATGGCTTCTAATCATGGAATCAGTATTATCACTGTGCAGAATGCCTACGATCAGCTTGTGGTCGAGGGCTATATTTACGCTGTGGAGAAGAAGGGTTACTTTGCATCGGAAGTGGAGGCTAACTTTACGGAACCTTCGCCAAAGAACATGCCAACCCACAAGAAAAAGGAAGCCCCAAAGCCACTAGTGGACTTTTCATCAAACCATATAATGTATGACAGTTTTCCATTCAACACTTGGTCGAAGATTATGAGAAGGACTATCGCAGACAGCGAGCAAGATTTCCTCGCGAGTCCAAACCATGCAGGGGTGGAAGACTTGAGAGTTGCTATAGCAAACCACTTGGCGGACTTTCGTGGTATGCAAGTTAATCCAGACAATATCGTGGTGGGAGCTGGAATGGAATATCTTTACGGACTAATCGTTCAGCTTCTTGGAAAGAACCACATGATTGCGATAGAAGATCCAGGGCACAAGAAAGTAGGAAGTGTGTATGAGAGCAACGGTGTTAAGTGCATTCCAATTCCAGTAAAGGAAGATGGAATTGACCTAGAAACTTTGAAGGAGACTAAGGCCAAGGTAGTTCATTTATCACCATCACACCATTTCCCAACTGGATGTGTGATGCCTATTAACAATAGAACAAAACTATTAGAACTTATGAACAAAAACCACGGCTATGTGATTGAGGATGATTATGACAGCGAGTTTAGGTTCAAGGGAAAACCACTGCCAACGCTCCAAAGTTTGAATCCAGATAAAGTTATTTACCTAAATACTTTTTCAAAGACTTTGGCGCCGTCCATTCGTATCGCGTATATGGTGCTTCCAGATGTATTGATGAAAGTGTTTGACGAGAAGCTATCTTTTTACTCGAGTACTGTTTCAAGTTTTGATCAGTATACTTTGGCGAAGTTTATTTCAGATGGATATTATTCAAGGCACATCAACAGGATGCGCAACTACTATAAAAACTATCGAAAAGTCATTATGGACGAGCTTAAAAACTCGAAACTTAAAGATAGGATAAAGATTAGGGAGGCATCATCTGGACTTCACTTCATTCTAGAAATCGACTTGAAAGTGGACGACAAAGAATTCCTCCAAGCACTAGAAAAGAATGGCATAAAACTAAAGAGTGTTTCAAATTATTGCTATCAGAAAACTAATAGATACAAACATCAATTTATAATCAACTATTCGGCGGTGGAAGAGGACAAACTAAACGAGGCATTTGAAATTATCAATAAGGAAGTAAACAAGTACTCAAATGAAAAGAAGGTGAAAAAGATTAACGCATCAAAACTTCATATTGAACTTCCAGACAGTGTTAAGAAAATCATATCCATCTTGTATAAAGAAGGGTATGAGGCCTTTGCCGTGGGCGGATGTGTGCGTGATTCAATCTTACAGAGAAACCCAGACGACTGGGATATTACCACATCAGCTAAGCCTGAGGATGTGAAGCGAATCTTTAACCGTACTTTCGACACAGGTATCGAGCATGGAACTGTGACAGTCCGTATGGGAGGCGAGTCTTATGAGGTTACGACTTACAGAATTGAGGGTGAGTACAAAGATTCGAGACATCCAGAGTCAGTTGAGTTTACTTCAGACTTGCGAGAAGACTTGATGCGTCGTGACTTTACGATAAACGCTATGGCCTACAACGACAAAGTAGGACTAGTGGACGAATTCAATGGCATCAAAGATTTACAAAACAAAACTATTAGATGTGTGGGAGATCCGAAAGAGCGTTTTGGCGAGGACGCGCTTAGAATTCTAAGGGCAGTTCGTTTTGCAGCACAACTTGGATTCGAAATAGATAAAAAGACAGAAGAAGCGATGAAGGAACTTGCACCAAACCTACAAAACATAAGTGCAGAGCGCATCCAGACAGAACTAGAGAAACTGATTATGTCAGATAATCCTGGAATGTTTATGAAGGCATTCGAACTTGGAATCACAAAAGAGATTATTCCAGAGTTCGACAGACTTATGGAGCAGGAGCAACGCTCAATCTACCATGACCACAACGTGGGCGAGCACACAATCAAGGTTATGGAGAGTGTCCGCAAGGATAGAATCTTAAGATGGACTGCGCTACTTCACGACATCACAAAGCCTGACGAATTGACCGTGGACGAGGATGGATACCATCACTTCAAAGACCACCCAAACTCGGGCGCGGAGAAGGCAAAGGAAATCATGAAGCGCCTCAAGATGGACAATAAGACTATCAGGTCGGTTTATCATGTAATCCTACATCATGATGATAGACCATACTCACTGGATCCTGAGACAATCAGGCGAAGTGTCCACGAGATCGGCAAAGACTATTACGATTACTTCATCGAATTCAGCTACGCAGACTATATGGGCAAGAGTGAATACGCTAGAGAAGTAGGATTTCCAATGCTCAAGTACTGCAAGGAGCAGTTTGAAATTATAAAAGAGAAGGGCTATGCCACAAGCATTAAGGAACTGGATATCACCGGACAGGACCTAATTAAGATGGGAGTGGAGCCGGGGGAAAAGATAGGAGAAATCCTAGAAAAACTCCTCGACAAAGTCCTATCAGACCCAGAATTAAACTACCACGAAAAACTAGTAAAAATAGCCGAAAAAATGCTATAAAATCGGCAATTTAGTGTTTTATTTGAACACAATTTATTGTATAATATACCGGTGGAAAAATTGATAGATGGAGATTCTAATGAGTTATAAAGAACTTTATAATGAATGGCTTGAGAATCCATACTTTGACGAGGAAACAAAGGCGGAACTTAGAGCCATTGAGGATGACGAAAAAGAGATAGAAGAGCGCTTTTATAAAGAGCTTGAGTTTGGTACAGCCGGCCTTAGAGGAATCATAGGCGCGGGTACTAACCGTATGAATTTTTATACAGTTGGTAAGGCTACTCAAGGTCTTGCGAACTATATCATTAAACAGAATGGTCAAGATAGAGGCGTTGCTATAGCATACGATTCTAGAAATATGTCACCTGAGTTTGCTGATGCCGCAGCACTTTGTTTGGCGGCAAATGGAATTAAGGCTTACGTGTACGATGCACTTCGCCCAACTCCAATGCTTTCATTCGCAGTTCGCGAGTTAGGTTGTATTTCAGGTATCAACATCACAGCAAGCCACAACCCAGCAGAGTACAACGGCTACAAAGTTTACTGGGAAGACGGCGCGCAGGTTACACCTCCACACGACGAGGAGATAACGGCAGAAGTTAATGCTATAGATATTACAGAAGCGAAGACTATGGACAAGCAGGAGGCAATTGATCAAGGCCTTTACATCCAGATTGGTGGAGAAATTGATGACAAGTACATTGCTGCAATCAAAAAGGTTGTTAAGCAGCAAGGTGCTATCGATAAAGTTAAAGACAAGACTAAGATTGTATACACACCACTTCACGGAACAGGAAACATTCCAGTAAGACGCGTGTTGGACGAACTTGGATTCACAAATGTTTACGTGGTTAAGGAGCAGGAGATGCCAAACGGCGATTTCCCAACTTGTCCTTATCCAAACCCAGAGGATCCACAAACATTTGAATTGGCTGTAAAACTTGGAACTGAAGTGGATGCTGATTTGCTAATGGCTACAGACCCTGACGCAGACAGAATTGGTATTTACGTCCGCGGCGAAGAACGTGGCGAATACATTCCACTAACAGGAAATATGCAAGGTTGCTTGCTTTGTGAGTACGAGCTAGACGTTATGAATGTGGAAGGTACTATTCCAGAAGATGGAGCAATCATAAAGACAATCGTCAGCACAAACATGGCAAATGACATTGCTGATTACTATAATGTTGATTGTATAGAGACATTGACAGGTTTCAAATATATCGGCGGAAAAATCCTAGAGTTTGAGAAGTCTGGACGCGGTACATTTGTGGCAGGCTTCGAAGAGTCATACGGATATCTAGTTGGAACACACGCCAGAGATAAAGATGCTGTTGTGGCAGCTATGGTCTTTAGCGAGGCCGCTGCTTACTACAAGCAGTGGGACATTTCTCTTTGGGATAAGATAAAAGAACTTTATTGGAGATACGGTTACTGGAGAGACAAGACAGAGTCTATTACTCTTAAAGGCAAAGAGGGAATTGAAAAGATTAACAACACAATCGAGAAGCTTCGCGAGAATCCACCAAAAGAATTGGCTGGCATTCCTACAAAAGTTTTCAAAGATTATAAGTTTGGAACAGTTACAGATTTTGAAACTGGAGAAGAATCAGAAACAGGACTTCCTAAGTCAAACGTTTTGTATTTTGAGTTTGATTGCGACTGTGCAGCATGGCTAGCAATTAGACCTTCAGGTACAGAACCAAAACTTAAATTCTATTACGGCTTGAAAGGAAAGACAGAAGAGGAAGCAGATGAGAAGATTGCAAAACTTGGAGAAGCAACAATTAACATGGTAAATGAAATGTTGAAATAAATAATAAACACCATAATGTACATACGTTATGGTGTTTTACTTTAAGAGGCGCTATGAAACAGATTAAGTTAGATGCATATGGAAAAATAAACCTCGGACTAGACGTCCTCGGTAAAAGGGATGATGGCTACCATGATCTCGATATGATTATGCAAAGTGTTGACTTGGCCGACAAAATCATTATCACTAAAAACGACAGTGGAGAAATTACAGTTAAGTCTAGCACTTCCAAAATCCCAAACGACAAATCAAACCTAGCCTACAGAGCAGCTAAGTTATTGATGGAAGAGTTTGGTATTAAAAAGGGCGTAGAAATTGAAATAGAGAAAAACATTCCTATCTCAGGCGGAATGGCTGGCGGTAGTACAGATTGCGCAGCAGTTCTAAAAGGAATGAATAAACTATTCAAACTTAAATTAACAGAGCAGCAGTTGATGGCTAGAGGAGTAAGATTGGGAGCGGACGTTCCATTTTGCATTATGGGAAAAACCGCCCGCGCCGAAGGAATTGGTGAAGTGCTAACTCCTATCCCGAATAAACTAAAAGGATACTTGGTTATAGCAAAGCCACCCATCTCGGTTTCTACAGGATTTGCCTACGGCCAAATTGATAAAGTGAAAATAAAGAATAGACCTAATACTGAAGGTATTATAGATGCCGTTAAAGAGAATGATTTGCATTCTTTGGCGAAGACTATTTGCAATGTGTTTGAGGAAGTTACTATTCCAGAACACAAAGAGATAGAAGAGATAAAAACAAAACTAAAAGATTGTGGCGCGCTAAACGCTATGATGTCAGGAAGTGGACCTACAGTATTTGGAATATTTGACGATAAGAAAAAAGCTGTGGAAGCAATCGATTGCATAAAAGAATTAGACGTTTTAGAACAGCTTTTCTTAGCAAAATTTGTTAACTAATAGTTTACAAATAGTTTATTGACGAAAACAGACCTTAAGAGTAGAATGTAACAAGGTGATTTATGGATACTTTAGATAAAAATGCGCCTATCGGAGTCTTTGACTCAGGTGTGGGCGGGCTCACAGTAGCCAGAGAGATAATTAGACAATTGCCGAACGAGAGCATCGTATATTTCGGTGACACGGCTAGAGTGCCTTACGGAAGTAAGTCAAAGGACACTATTATTCGTTTCTCAAAACAGATAGTGAATTTCCTTAAGACTAAAAATGTTAAGGCTATTGTTTTTGCGTGCAACACAGCCAGCGCCTTTGCTTTGGACGCTATCGAGCGCGAGCTAGACATTCCTGTAATAGGTGTGGTTAAGCCTGGCGCTATCACAGCAATTCACAGCACTAGAAACAAACGTATCGGAATCATCGGAACAGAAGGTACAATCAAGAGTGAGATGTACACAAGTTACATCCAGAGCATCGATCCAGAGATTGAGGTAGTTGGAAAGGCTTGTCCTTTGTTCGTGCCACTCGTGGAAGAGGGAATGCTTGATGATGATGTGACAAAAGAAATGGCAACTAGATACCTTAAAGAGTTGCAAAACGAAAACATCGACAGCTTGATTTTGGGATGTACTCACTATCCACTTCTTAGAAAGATGGTTGGAAAGATTATGGGTCCAAATGTTTGCTTGGTTAACCCAGCGTATGAAACGGCAATCGGCCTTCGCGATATGCTATCCGAAACAGGCCTCTCCGCCGAAGAAGGCGCAGTCCCATCATACGAGTTTTACGTGAGTGATGACCCGCTTAAATTTAAACAGTTTGCAAACACAATAATGCCAACTGATATTGGCATTGTGAAAGAGGTCAATATAGAAAAATATTAAATAGAGGGAACAATGAGTAGAGAAGAAGTTTTAATTGAAATTAAAAGCATTCAAAAGGTTGGCGACCAAGAGGAAAATGTAGATGTGATCGCTCGCGGTTTTCACACGGCTGAGAATGGTGAACACTTCATCGAGTACGACGAATTTGATTCCGAGACGGATGACAAAACTCAAAGCAGCATTCGCTTTAGCGAGGGCAGAGCAGAAGTTGTGAGATCAGGTAACATGAGTGGAAACTTAACCTTCGACGTGGACGAAAAAAACGAGACCACTTACAGCACACCTTTTGGCGATTTGAATATGGATATCATCACAAACGATATTCAGATTGATGAAAAAGACGAACAAATAAATTTGAAAATAGTTTATGAATTGTATGCTCAAAACGAGAAGGTTTCAGACCACACCGTGGATGTGAGCATTAAGAAATAAGGAGGAAGATATGATTAATGCACCATTGATTGCTGCGCTTGCTTGGTGGACAATAGTACTTATTGCAGTTACAGCTGTTTTACTAATCGCTGTTATTGTTTTGTTTGTACTTGGCAAGAGAGCAGAGAAGAAACAAGAAGGCCAAGAAAAAATGATGGAAGAAAACGCGCAAGTTATTAACTTGTTCGTTATTGATAAGAAGAAGATGAGACTTAAAGACGCTGGACTACCACAGGTAGTTATCGAGCAGTCTCCAAAGCTAGCTAAGATGGCTAAGTTGCCTATCGTTAAGGTTAAAGCGGGTCCTAGAGTTATGAATTTGATTGCGGATACTAAAATCTGGGATCAAATCGTGCCAAAGCAGGACGTTAAAGCTACTGTAAGTGGCATGTACATCACGAAAGTTCAAAGACTTCGTGGCCCAGCTGCACAACCTAAGAAGAAAAAGAGACGATAAGTATTAAATAATACAAAAGCAACAAAAGAGTAATGACTTCATACGAATAAATCATATTCGATAGTAATCATTATTCACAAAATATTTAGGGCATCAGCTCAAAAAAAGGAGTTTTCTTTATGAAAACTCCTTTTTGTTCGCTTCAAAAATTGTTTTGTGAACAATTTTTGTCCCTAATATTTTGTTCATACTGATTAATCGAATTAAATGATTCATTCGCAAATCAGCCATTTCTCTTTTGTTGCTTTTGTATTTTAACACTAAATATTCTTTTTCTTCAATTGCTCGTGCAGCTGGGCCGCTAAGTCTTTGACTTCGTGTTTGTCCATACCCTCAGTATCTATTGCCTCGTAGAATTTTACGTGTGCAACGTTTGAGTAGAACTTAGGCGCGTGGTCCTCGAAAACTTCTTTCTCATAGTCGATGCGGACTGGTACAACTTTACAGTGTGTCTTTTCAACTATTTTGAAACTGCCTGTCTTGAAGTCTAGTAGTTCACCGTCTTTGGAACGGGTGCCCTCTGGGAAGAGGAACATTGACGTTCCGCCCTTTATTAGTTCGGCGGCATCTAGCACCATCTGTAGTCCCTTTCTAGGATCTGATCTATCCAAAAACAAGCAGTGTGTAAATCTCATAAGTATATTTAGTATAGGTACTTTGTTTATTTCTTTTTTAGCAATAAACCCCGTAGGCTTCTTCATTAGAGGGTAGAGCACGATTATATCGAATAGTGATAGGTGATTGCTCACATAAAGCACTGATTCGTCTGTAGTTATGTTTTCTTTACCCTCTGCCACAGTCTTCATTCCTGTAATCAAGTTAGCAAGTATAAGCCCGAACTGTACCCAACGTAAGGATAGTATATCGCAAGCCTTTTTGCTGAATAACTTAATAATTAGGAGTATTAGTGCGACTATCAAAGATATCGCGAAGAACAAAACTAGTGGTATTGATATAATTATTAATCTAATCATATTTTAATCCTCCGCGATTATTATAAAACAATAGCGAGTAAATAACAATTGATATTGTCTTCGACGAAGTCAATAATTACCTAAAATTCACGAAAAATGTTAAAAATCCCTAAAAGTGCACTTTTTTATAGAATTATGTGAAATTTCTAAAAGGTATTGTAATTGTTTTTTTACCGTTATATAATTTATAGTACATTAAAAGGGATAATATGCTATTTTTTAAAGGAGGCAAATTATGAAAATGGTTAAAAAATTGGTAGCAGTAGTTGCTGCACTAACACTAACAATTGGTATGGCTTCTACAGCTATGGCAGCTTCATGGAGCACATACTTTGGTCTTAACAAAGGCTGGTATGAAGGAATGAAAGCTAAGATGACATCTAACACTGCTACAGGATGGACTGTAAAAGCAACTGACCTAGGATGGGGCGGCTGCTGGGGCGGTCAAGTATTCCAAAAGAATCTTTCTATAAAGAAGGGTCAGAAGTATACTCTTAAGTTTACTTTGAAATCATCTAAGATGCCTAAGTATGTTTGGGTTAAAGTTGGTGATGAATCTGGAAAGAAATTGAATTTTGGTAAGTGGGTTGATTGTAAGAAAGGTCAAGCTGTTTCAGTTAATGAAACATTCACTGCTAAATATGATGGAAAGACAATTTACTTTGGTATAGGTGGAGATTGTGGCGATAGAGCTTCAGTTAAAACTGATAAGGATGCGAAAGTAAGATATAAATATGCACCAAACAAGAAATTGGATGCTAGTAGACTTAAATCAGATGAATTTGCTAAACATGGTACAGTTATTACATGTTCAAACTATTCATTTGGCCTAGCATCATCAAGTGGTGGAAATGGTACTGTTAGCAATGGTAACGGAACAGTAAACAGTAATGGTACTGTAAACACAGTTACTACATCAGATGGTACAGTTGCAACTGGTGATTTCACACCTATCGCATGCGGAGCTACAGCAGTTCTAGCAGCAGCAGCTATCGTTGTTTTCGCTAAGAGAAGACAGGAAGATTAATTAATAGCAATTACTATATAAAAATTGTATAAATTGTACAAAAAAAAGCACCTTTAGGGGTGCTTTTTTTGTTGAATCCTACCTAATCCTTTGATATAATTTTATACGTGAATATCACTATGTGATTGTTCGGGTAAGTGAAAATTTTTTCAGGATTATAAGGAGGAAACAGACATGAAAAAATTTGGTCGTAAAGCATTAGCATTAGTGCTTGGATTAGTATTATGCGTTTCTATGTTCGCATTTACTGGCTGCGGAGGCAGCTCATCAGATCCTGCTAGTTCAGGATTAGTAGACAGTGATATTAAGGGCGACATTTCAATTATGACTTGGAGTGGTGACGGAAAATATCACGAAGATATCGGATCAGAAAACCTTAGCGAAAGCAAACTAACATCACAGAATGTAGCTCAGATTTATGCAGTAGCTAAGCAGTTTAAAGAAAAATATCCAAATGTAAAGATTAACGTGTGGGCAAAATCAGGTGACCCTAACCAACCTGGTACACCTTCATGGGATCAGGAAATTGAAAACTTTAAGACAAAGTATGGTAAATATCCTGACATTTGGGGAGCAGATGATATTATTTCAGATATCAAAAAAGGTTTAGTTGCTGACTTGTCAGTATACAAGAACGAAGATTCATACAAAGCTTACAACAAGGGCTTGATGAAACAGATGAACTACAATGGCGTACAGGCTGGACTTCCAGCATATTCAATTCCTTGGGGAATTTGGATTAACAAGTCATTGGCTAATGATAACAACATTGACGTTCCTGGACCAGACTGGACTATCCAAGAATTTTCAGATTTCGTATCACAGGCTGATAAGGAGACATTCTTTGGTATGAAGTGTGCAGCTACTGACCCAGCAGGACACGATGGACACGGACCAATGGACATCTTAGACATGGGCGTTCCTACTATCAACAAACAGATCAAAGAGAAGAACAGTGTTGATCTAAATACAGACGAAGTTAAGAGTCTTCTAAAATATGCTCAGATGTGGGCAGCTTCATCAGTTGACTCTGCAGAAGGTGCAGAAACACTTTCAGCTGAAATTGCTCAGGAGAACATGGGCTATTCATGGACATACTTCGTAAACAACAGAACATTAACAAACTGTGAGGATCCTTGGTATCTAACAGCAGGTGCTGATCCTTCAGCTAAGAAATCAGACACATACATCAAGGCTAAAGATTGGGACTTCTATCCATTCCCATCAACAGAGTATATGGACAACGAAAACACAATCAAGCTAGTTATGGACCCAATTTGCTTACACAACTATAAGCTTGATGACTCAAATCCAGAGATGAGCAAAGCAGAGAAGAAGAAACTTGACCTAACTTACACATTTGCTACATACTGGACAGCATCTACAGAAGCAAGAGAAGCTATCTTCAAACAAGGATGGACACAGGACGGCGAGAAGAAAGACTCAGCTGCTAGTGATACATTCCCTGTAGTAACTGGAGATGCATATGATGAGCAGATGGATATCTGGAACGAGCATCCAGCACACAAAGTTTACAAAGATAAAGAAGGATTCCAGAAGGTTATCAAACTATTCAAAGAGGGTAAATCTTGGGATTATGTAGACAAATGCTGGACTAAGAAGATTTCAGAACACGGTGAAGAAATCTATACTCTACAAGAGTGGATTAGCTGTAACGACAAAGACGTTGCAGGTGCTTGGATGACAGATAAGAACTGGGCAGACTCAGTTAAATCTAAGTTAGCTGACTGGAACGTAACAATTAACAAACGTATCAAGAAAGCTGACAAAGAATTCAAAGCAGCACTTACAAAATACTACGGAAATACTAAATAATAGAGGGTCCGTAGAGTAAGAGTTAATATACTTTAATTAAATCAAACAATGCGGAACTGTCTAAAAATGGCGGTTCCGCTTTTGTACTTGAAGATAGAATTTTTCAAGTAAAAATAGGTAACAAATAAGGAAGATTGGAGAGAAACAACAATGAAAAGAAGAATTATCACGGCTTTAATAATCATAGCGTGTGTCATTGTTGCGGGAATCATTCTTTTCAATTTCGTATTAAAGACTGAACCTAGCTATGTTAAAGACATAAGCCAAGAGGAATTTAAAAAGGCTTATGACACTTTGAACAAGTCCTATTTAGAAGAGGGCCAAGAAGCCGAAGTTTACTATACTGACTTCATCGCAGACCATAGTGAAATCGGAAAAGGCAAAACTAGTGCTAAAGTTCAAGGTGGAGAATCCACTAGCAGTTTTTACGAGAAGAACAAAGACGATGAGAATGTTCCCGAGGCTGTAAAGAAATACGATAGCAGTATTAAAGATCTTGATTATCAAGATAAAGCTAAGTATGACATTACAGTCGATAAGGCAGGTTTGTACTATTTGTCTTTAGACTATATTTCAGTAGGTAGTTCACTTACGAACTACACTGTAAGTATGTCTGTGAATGGTAAGCAAGAGTATTCAGAAATGAAGACTATCAGACTTCCAATCACATGGAAAGATACTGACGGAAAGAATTTCGTTAGTAGTGGAAAGCTAAAGACTTTCCCTAAAGACAGCTATGGAGACGAGATGACTCCAAAACAGCAGAAAGTACAGCAGTGGGAAAATGCTTATCTATACAACAATACATACACTTCGACTACTCCTTTGTGCTTCTACTTAGAGAAGGGTCAAAACGAGATTTCGCTTGAGAACGTTTCTTCAGGCGGTTTGGGCGTTGGTGACTTGAGAGCAGAAGAAGCAAAGGATAATACTAAGTCATACAAAGAGTACAGCAAGAAACATGGAAAAGAAGCTGTAATTAAAGATGACAAGTATAAGTTGGAGATTGACGCTGTAAATTACTACAGAAAGAATTCTACAGAAATCACATATGATAACGATGTAGACGATTCACTTACAAGATTCAATATAGATTACAAGAAAATGAATATCTTGAAGTGGGGAGAAGCTGGTGTAGAGACTAAGTATACATTCGACGTTAAGAAGACTGGTAACTATAACCTAGCGCTTCACTTTAAGAACGGAAAGAAAGAGTTTCAGACATTTGAGACAATTATGATTGATGGTAAGGTACCTTTCACAGAAATGTACAACTATTCATTCGATGCGTCTCAGTCTAGCTACCAGAACGAAATGTTCGAAGACAAAGATGGAAAAGCATACAAGTTCTATCTTACAAAGGGTAGACACTCAATCACAATTAAGCAGGAAAATGCTCCTATCATGGAAGCATACAGATATGCATTGTTGATTGAAAAACATATCACAAACTTTGACTTAGAAATTAAGAAGATTACTGGTGCTGAAGTTGATGAGAACCGTAACTGGAAGATGACTAAGTACATCAAAGATATTGACAAGTACCTAGATTCTTACTCAGATATGATTCAGCACATTAGATATTTACTTCAGGATTACTCAGATAATGGTAATGCTGGAGCTGTTCTTGCATATCTAGATCAGGCAGATATCTTTATTAAGAACATGAAGGAATATCCAGATGATATCGCGCTTCATACTTCAGATCTTACTGGTCCAGATAACTCAATCCTAGTTGCACTAAGTAGTTTCGTTCAAGAGTTAACAAACAACGAATTTACTTTGGACCGCATCTATGTTTGTGGAAGCGAAGACCAGCTTGACAAGGCAAACAGTTCATTTGGAAGTTCTCTATGGACTGGAATTAAATCTTTGCTTAATACTTTCATAACTGATAAGTACGATACAAAGATTTCAGATGATAAAGACACAATCACCATCTGGTTCAACAAGGCTACTACACACGTTAACTTGTTGCAGAAGATGGCATCTAGTGACTTTACAAAATATTACAAAGAGAAAACTGGTAAGGATATTAAAGTACATATCACAGCCATCCCTGACCCATCTAAGTTTACTCTAGCTATCGCAGCTAAGAAGACTCCTGATGTTGCTATGGGATTGTTGTCATACATGCCATTCGACTTGTGTAGCCGTGGTGCTTTGTATGACTTCACAAAATTCGATGATTTCTGGACTGTTGCAAACAGATTCCCTACTGGAGCATTCGTATCATATGTCTACAACGAAGGCGTATACGCAATCCCAGAACAGACAGATTTCAACGCAATCGTTTATAGAAAAGATATCTTTAGACAGTTAAATCTTAAAGTTCCTGATAACTGGGATGAACTAATTGACATCCTTCCAACACTTCAGAGATATGGTAAGAACTTCTACCACAACATCTCACTTGGTATTACAGGATACAAGTGGTTCTACCAGACAGCACCTATGATTCTTCAGAATGGTGGACAATTATACGTTCAAGATAAGAACGGTATTGTTAAAACAGGAATTGACAGTAAGAATGCTATCAGAGGAATGCAGTTGCTTGGAGACTTGTTCAACAAGTATTCACTAGAAACTTCAGTTAACTCATTCTTCAATAACTTTAGATATTCAACTCTTCCAATCGGTATTATCGGAATGGAAGATTACACACTAATCAAGAACGGCGCGCCAGAGCTTGATGGTGAGTGGGAGATTGCTCCATATATTGGAACAAAGCAGAAAGATGGCGTAACAAACAGAACATTCGTAGCTAACGGAACAGGCGCTGCTATCATGAAGGACTCAAAGAAGAAAGAAGCAGCATGGGAATTCATTAAATGGTGGACAAGTAAAGATGTTCAGACAGAGTATACAAACGTACTTACATCATCATATGGTAAGACATACTTCTGGCTATCATCTAACTTAGAAGCATTGCAGAATAACCCAATGGAAGAGAAAGATAAGAACGTAATGCTCAAGCAGATTAATTGGGTAACAGACGTTACAAGAACACCTGGTCAGTACTTGCTAGAGAGAACAATCTCTAACATTTGGACAAGCATGGTATTCGACGGAGTCTCAGCGCAAGTTTCAGTCGACGAGAAGAAAGCCGATGTAAACAAGGAAATCACACGTAAGATGACAGAACTTGGTTACTATAACGATCAAGGCAAACTCGTTAAGAAGTTTAAACTTCGTGGTTACGACTGGATTAAGAAAAATCAAGAAAATGCACAGAAAGGGGGTAAGAAATAATGGCAGAAGTTGTTGGTAAAAAACATTTTTACAATAAAGACGGATTCAGATCATTCTCACTCTTATTCCCTTACGCATTACTATTTTGTGGATTTATCCTAATCCCTATCATCATTGCGATGGGATTGTCATTCACATACTTTGATGTTATCAATACCCCAACATTTGCGGGTATGCAGAACTACATCACACTATTAACTGGTGATGAGATTTTCATGAAGTATGTACTTCCAAATACAATCCTTTACGCGATAGTAGTAGGTGTGGGAGGATACGCATTGTCATTTATCATGGCATGGATCTTGGCACAGGTTACTCCTAGAGCTCGTACAATCTACGCTCTAGCGATGTATACACCTTCACTTGCAGGTATGATTATGATTCCATACGTTTGGAAAATTATCTTCTCAGGTGACCAGCAAGGTTTAGCAAATGCGTATTTGATGAAATTCGGATTTATAGACCAACCGATTCAGTGGTTGCTGTCCTCGGATTACTTTATGCCGATTATGATTTTTGTATCCCTGTGGTCATCCATGGGTATCGGTTTCTTGGCGATGCTTTCAGGTATTATGAACATCGATCAAGAGTTGTACGAGGCTGCGTATATTGATGGTATTAAGAATAGAGCACAAGAAATTATTTACATCACCGTGCCATCGATGAAGCCACAGATGTTATTCGGTGCGGTTATGTCTATTGTAAACGCCTTCAACATGGGCTGGATTGGTGTACAGTTGGCAGGTGCCAACCCAACACCAGAGTATGCCGGTCAGTTGATCGCAAACCATATAGACGATTATGCATATATTAGATACGAGATGGGATATGCTTCGGCTATATCCGTAGCTTTGCTCTGTCTTGTTTATCTATGTAGTAGAGTAGCAAACAATCTCTTTACAGAGAAAGATGAATATTAGAAAGGAGGAATCATTATGGCAAATTTTCAAGGTAATAGAATTAATCCATCGAGATTTTCCAAAGGGCAAATTAAGTTTCACGTCATAGCGTTACCATTGTCGGTATTTATGATTACTCCAATCTTATTCGTAATCTGTAACGCGTTTAAACCTCTTGGTGAGTTGTTCAGATTCCCACCAAGAATATTCGTGTACAATCCAACATTGGATAACTTTAGAAACTTAATGGAAATGGCTGGTAACACTGGTATCCCAATGTCCAGATATTTCCTTAACTCTTTGATCGTAACTGGCTTAACTGTAGTACTCAACTTGATTATTACAATTATGGCTGCTTACGTATTCTCAAAGAAAAAATTCAAACTAAGCGGTGCTTTATGGGAAATCAACCAGTTAGCTCTTATGTTTGTAGCTACAGCCGTGGCTATTCCTAGATACTTAGTTATCGTAAAGATAGGAGCATACAACACTTGGTTCGCACACGTTCTACCACTTATCGCTGTACCAGTAGGATTATTCTTGGTTAAGCAGTTCGTGGATGGAATCCCAGATGCGCTTATCGAAGCTGCCGTTGTGGATGGCGCTGGAGATATCAGAATCCTAAGGAGTATTATTGTTCCTTTGGCGAAGCCAGCGTTGGCTACTACAGTAGTGTTAACATTCCAGCAAGTTTGGATGAACGCAGAAACATCAAACAACTATATTACAAACGAATCACTGAGAACGTTCACGTACTACGTGGCGGCCCTAGGTGTAAATACCCAGATGTCTGCGCAAGGTATGATGGCGGCGGCCAACATGATTTGGTTCTTGCCTAACTTAATCATATTCATTGCAATGCAGTCTAAGGTAATGAACACAATGGCTAGCTCAGGTATTAAGTAAGGAGGCAGAGTTATGAGATTATTCAAAAGATCGTTAGTTCTGCTCCTTGCAGTAGCTTTCGTGATTATGAGCGCTTTGCCTGTAGCGGCATCACAGGCGACTAGTTACACATACACTTTGGATGACGATAGCGAGATGGTAAGAACACAGGATGCTTACCTTCCAGATAGAACTATCACTGATTTAGGATTAGTTAATCCTCAGGATATATTCATTACGGAAGACAACATCGCTTACATCGCTGACTCAGGAAATTCAAGAGTAGTAGTGTACAACATCGACACAGGAAAAGTTGACAAGGTATTTGATAAAGAGACTGTCGGCGACAAAGACTTCGAAGGATTCGATAAACCAACTGGTATTTTCATTTCTAAGAAGGAAGAACTCTTTGTAGCGGACCCAGGTAGAAAGACAGTATTTAAGTTCGATAAGAACGGCAAATACGAGAGACGTTACGATAGACCTACAGCACCTATCTTTAATGGTAGTGGCGCGAAGGATAAAACAAACTACGAGCCAAGTAAAGTAGCTATCGATAGTGGTGAAAACCTATATATCGTTTCAGAAGGTTTGTACGATGGTATTATCCAGCTTGCTAAGACAGGCGAATTCTTAGGATACTTCGCAACAAACAAAGCTAAACTTTCACCAGTTCAGGCGTTCCTAAAAATGATTTATACAAAGGAACAGGCAAAGAACTCTACATTATTAAATACTGACCCACAGACATTCTCGAATGTATTCGTAGACAGAAAAGGAATGGCTTATTCAGTTTCAATGAATGCTCCAGAGGATGGACTTAAGAAACATAGTACTAAGGGTTCTAACATGTTTAAGAACGACGTGATTTGTACAGAACACCTAACGGATGTAACTGTAGATCCAAATGGAATTATCTACACATCTGATACAGAAGGTTTCATCTGTGCATACACACCAGATGGAGAATTAATCTTCAAACTTGGTGCTAAGGTTAACGATATGTCAATTTCAGGTTTGTTCAAATCTCTTGTTACTATCGCGGTAGATAACAAAGGTAACCTTTGGACAGCCGACGGAGAAAATGGCTACTTACAGTCATTCACTCCAACAGAATATGCAACAACTATTTATCACGCTTTAACTGAATATGAAAAAGGTAATTATGATGTAGCACTTAACGATTGGAGTTACGTACTAAGACTTAACCAGATGTCAGTGCTAGCTCATAACGGTGTTGCTAAAGCATATTACAACAACGAGAAGTACCACAAAGCGATGGAAGACTTCGAGATTGCTGGTAACAGAGACGGATATTCAGAAGCGTACTGGGAAGTTCGTAACAAACAGATTCAAAAATACTTAGGACCATTCTTGATAGTAGTAGTTCTACTAATCGTATTAAAGATAGTCGTAGGTATTGTAGATAAGAAGAAACGCATTTCTCAGGGTAAAAAGAACTTAGGTAAGAAATTATCAAAAGTTCCAATACTAAGCGAGATAGGATACTCGTTCAAGTGCGCACGACATCCTATCGACAGATACTATGATATAAGAGTTGGTAAGCATGGATCACCGCTCACAGCACTAATCATTTATATCATCTTCTTCGGAGTATACATGCTCTATACAGTAGGTAAAGGATTTATCTATCAGTATCAAAAAGTAGAAGATATGGATATGGGAGCTGTAGTAGTCGGATTCTTCGCAATCCTAATCTTATTCATCATATGTAACTACTTAGTAACATCAATTACAGACGGTGACGGAACAATCAAACAGATTTACATGATTCCAGCGTACGGACTTATGCCAGCCATGATAGCAATGCTAATCACAACCGGCTTGTCATACTTCCTAACATACAACGAATCATTTATCTTAACCGTCATTATGGTAATCGGTGTCGGATGGTCAATAGCGGTCATCTTCGAAGGCCTCGCGACTGTCCATGACTATGACTTTAAGGGCACAGTAATAAGTTTGATAATTACAGCAGTCTTCATAGTAATTGCAATCATAGTTGTACTAGTTGTAATCATTATGTGGGATCAGCTATCAGACTTCTTGATAACATTAGGAAAGGAGATAATAAGAAATGTCACAGGCGGCTAAAAAAACTATTAAAATTTCATGCCTCGTTGTTTCAATTCTTTGCATCCTTTCATTGGGAGTTGGAGTACTCGCTGCGTATCTAAATACGAACAGAGATACTAGAAAAGCTCCGAAGAAAGCAACAGAAACGCTTTCAATCAAGGACGGTGCCTATGAAAAGCTATATGAGGTAGGTAAATATGAATACTACTTCAGAGATGATAGAGATATCATAGCAATTAAAGATAAAAACAACGGATACGTTTGGAAGACAGGTTTAGATGCACCATTTAGTACTCAGATTAGAGAGGCTAAAGAAGCAGTAGACAACGGAACAGTTAAAGACTGCGCCGAAGATCTTGGAATTACACCAGCTGAAGTTAAGAAGTTGGCAAACACTCCTCAAGAGCAAGATCTTAACGCACAGTTTACTGCTATGGCAAACTCACTTATCACTCTTGAGTACTACTCAGGTTCAGGTGAAAGTATGACTACGTCAAAGGTTTCATCAGCATCTGAGAGAACAAAAGATGGTATGTCTACTATTTCAAAGGTATTAGGCAAAGATAATGAATTTGTACTTAAGTGTAAATTCGGCGTGGACGATGAAAGAGTAAAAATGAACGTCTACATTACATTCACTGATGATGGAAAGATTAAGTATCACATTCCATACAAAGAGATTGAAGACGACAACGACGGCAAGGCTAAAGGAACAATCAAGAATGTAATCATTACACCATTCCTAGGAACAAGTGGTGGTGGACTTAAGTACTACAGCAAAGAAGATATGACTTGGACAAAAGTTAAGTCAAAGAAATTCACTCCTGGTTACGTTTTAGTGCCAGATGGAAGTGGAGCTTTGATGAGATTTGAAAAGAATGAAGCCAAGTTTACAGACTATGAGGGAGACGTATATGGCGTTGACCCAGCCACAGCAATGTACTATCACAGTGAGTTGAATGATGCGGTAGAGGTTAAACAACCTAGTATGCCAGTATTTGGTATCTCACACGGTGATGGAACACAAGCTGCATTTGTTTCATATGCAACTAACGGTTCAGAGTATATGTCGATTAATGTTGTTCCTTCATCTGTTGAGAAGAACAAGATTAAATATACATACGCATACCCAGCATTCAAATACAACGCAGAGTATTTCCAAGTAAAGGATCAGGCTGGAAACTCATACAGAAAAGTTCAGGATGTGATGAACAAATTTGATATTGATATCACATACGAATTCCTAAACGGCGACGGCAAAGACGGTACTCCTTCAGCAGATTACGTTGGAATGGCTAAGGCTTACAGAAATTATTTGTTAAAGTCTAAGACTTTGACGGTGAAGAAGGAAACTCAAAAAGATATTCCTATTAGAATTGACTTCTTAATGTCAGATTCTAAGAAGGGTGTGTTCTCTACACAGGAAGTTCCAGTTACTACTGTGGACAATGTGAAGAACATTCTAAATGACTTACTCACAGACAAAGTTAAGAACATCAACTCAGGTCTTATTGGATGGCAGAGTGGTGGAGAGACTATGACTAAACCAAACAGTACAAGTTTCTCAGGAGACATCGGAAGCGAAGGCGACTTTAAAGACATGATGGAATACTTCGAAAAGAAGAATATCGATGTTTCATATTCAAGAGACTTCACAAATATCAATGAAGATATGACTGGTTACTACGGAGTGGCAGCAAGACACTTGAGTACTAAGTATATCGAAGTTGATAAGTCAGCAATCTTGCCTCAGAACGTGCCAGTAACTGAGTTCGGTTACGCAAGTCCTGAAACAAGTGACGAATGGTTAAATGATTTATATGACGACGTGGGCGAAGACAGCAAGTCATTTACTGTAGACGGAATTTCTAAGATGCTAGTAAGTTCTTACTCAGGAAAAGATGACTTTACTTCACCAACAGAGGCTATCAAGCTATATCAGAAATCATTTAAGAATATTAAGAAAGACAAAGTTAAATTGAATATGGTTAATCCTAACCAGTATTTGTGGCAATACACAGATCGTTTCTTACAGTCAAATGTAGGAACATCACAGTATGTTTACGAAACAGATACAGTTCCATTCTTACAGATGGTATTAAATGGAACAATGGAAGTTTACGCTCCATATTCAAACTTCTCGTTCTATTCTAAGAGTGATATGTTAAAGATGATTGATTACAACATTTCACCATCATTTGTTTTGACGAAGAAGCCTTCATACTTGCTAGCTGCTACTACATCAGCAGATTATTACTCAACAGAGTACAGCCAGTATGAGAAGATTATCAACAATATTTACAATACAGTTAATGACACACTAAAAACTGTTCAGGGTTATGAATGGACAAACAGAACAGTAGTGGACGACGGTGTTATCGCTAATACTTACAAGAAAGATGGCGAGACAAAGACTGTTGTCATTAACTACACAGACGACGAAGTTAAAGTTAAGGGACAAACAATCCCTAAAGTAAGCGCAGTAACTTTGGAAGGGGGTGTTAAATAATGGCAGACAAGAAAGTAAAAGAACCTAAAGTTAAAGCCCCTAAGACAAAGGCGCCAAAGAAAAGAAAACTAAAAACATATCAGCAGAGACAAGATAGAAATGGTTATGCATTTATGGCTCCATGGATCATCGGATTCTTGGCATTTACAGCATTCCCATTTGTAATGACAATCTACTTGAGTTTTACTCACGTAAAAGCAACTATCCTAGGATACGATATCAAGTGGGTTGGATTAGCAAATTATAACTCCGCATTCTTCAAGAGTGAGACATTCGTGCCAGCGTTGTTATCATATTTGCAGATGATAATTCCTTACACGTTTATCGTAGTAGTATTATCATTCATCATTGCATACTTGTTATGTAAGATTAATGTAGGTAAGAGTATTTTGAGAACAATTTACTTCCTACCAGTAATCATTATGTCTGGTCCAGTTATGACACAAATCCTAAACGTACAGGATGCTGGACAGGCAGCAACTACAGCTACAGATGCTGTGGTGCAGACGAACGCATTCTCGGATATATTCATTATGCAAATCATACAGAGTTATTCTCCAGCATTTGCAAATGGTCTAGCGGGAGTGTTTGATCATCTATCAATCATACTTTGGTTTACAGGAATCCCAATTGTACTATTTATCAATGGACTCCAGAAGATTAACCCAAGTATTTACGAAGCAGCGAAGATTGATTCAGCCAATGCTTGGCAGATTATGTGGAAGATTACAATACCAATGCTTAAGTCAATCGGACTTATCATTACAGTATTTACAGTTATCCAACTTGGTATGTACGAATCAATCAACCCAGTTTACGAATTGATTAAAGAGCAGACGGGTAAGACGGACGGTGGACTTGGATACGCCGCCACATACTCTTGGATCTACAGTATTTTAGCACTCTTGATTATCGGAATTGTATTCTTACTATTTAAGGATAGGAAACCAAAAGATATTAAGGCTAGACAGAAACAGGAGAAGAAACTCAAGAAGCTTGATAAACAGCAGAAGCGTAGACTAGCTGCTCAGAAGAGACATCAGAGGAAGGAGGCAAAGCGTTTTGGTAAGTAATATTAAAGATAAAGTAAAAAATCTAAATGTAGAAAAAGTCAAAAACTACAGCTTTGCCAAATTCAAAAAGTTGAAAGCTGTAAATATCATTTCTAAGATTGCAATTTACTTCGTACTTATCTGTATCGGATACGTATACTTGAAACCAATCTTCGAGATGATATCAAAGTCAATAATGACAACTGCTGACTTGATTGACCCATCAATCACTTGGTTGGCTAAACACTTTACAATGAGTAACTTCGTGGCAGCAGTGAAAGCACTTGATATTCCAACATCGCTAATCGGTTCTATATGGTTCTCAGGACTATTGGCGGTAGCGCAAACTATAGTATCGGCTACTACAGGTTTTGCATTATCAAGATACACTTTCAGAGGAAGAAATTTCTGGTATGTAATGCTTATCTTAGCGTTCATCCTACCAGTTCCTCTATTAACAGTTCCTCGTATTATGATTTTTGAGACATTCAAAACATTAACAGGAATTCAGTTATTAAATACTATTTGGCCACAGTTCTTAATGTCATTATTAGGACAAGGAACATATTCAACGATGCTTGTATTGATATTCTATAACTTCTTCAATATGATTCCAAAATCATTAGATGAAGCGGCTATGATCGATGGTGCAGGATCACTTAAGGTGTTCTATCACGTAGCAGTTAGACTATCAACAGCTACCATACTTGTAGTATTCCTATTCTCATTTGTATTTAACTGGAATGAGACATATACCACAAGTACAATGTTAGGTGATGCAGTAGAACTATTGCCTACACAATTGTCGGCATTTGGTTCAACGCCAGAAACACAGACTGCCGTGAACGAGGCCAAACGAATGGCAGCAACGTTGATATCCATTTTACCGTTATTGATACTATATGGTGTTGTACAGAAACAGTTCATTCAAGGTATCGAGAACACAGGTATTACTGGAGAATAAGACTAATTATTATCAATATTTCGTCCTATAATGACAATAGGAACATAGGACGAAATGTTGATATACAATAGGAGGAAGAAAATGAAGAAGTTCAGAAAAGGAATTTCAATATTAGTCGCATTGGCAATGATAGTTACCATCTGCGCTGTGGATTCACCAAAGATTTCACAGGCCGGTGTTAAAGTTATTGTCGGCAAAAAACTAAATGTTGAGATTACTGATACTGATACTATCGTAGTAAAAGGAAAGGCGAAAGCTAAATCTTCTAACAAAAAGGTAGCTAAAGTAGATGGTATTGATAAATACGAAGGAAATTCTAACGTTCATATCAAAGGTATGAAGGTTGGTAAAGCTACTATTAAGGTTAAAGTTGGAAAATCTACTAAGAAGATAAAAGTTACTGTATTTCCAAAGACAGTTAGCGGTGTGAGAGTAGCTAAAAACTCTGAGACTAGTGCCACTGTTTCATGGGCTAAGTCAAAAGGAGCTTCTGGTTACACAATTTACCGTTCAGAGAAGAGCAGTACTGGATATGCAAAAGTTAAAAAACAAAAAGGTACATCTTTAAGAGATAACGGACTTAAACAAGGAAAGTATTACTATTACAAGATCCAAGCCTATGGCAAAAAGGGAATCAAGAGTGAAGAACTTTCCAATACAGTTTATGTAAAAACTTGGAGACAAATTTGGAGTGACGAATTTAACGGAAACGCAGTAAATGAGAAAGTTTGGAATTACGATATTGGCGACGGCGGTTGGGGTAACCGTGAGTTACAGTACTATCGTCCGGAAAACAATATTGTAAAAGGCGGTAAACTAATCATAAAAAATGAATTCCAATATGATGAAGATGCAGAGAAGTGTGTACCAAATTCATACTATTCAGGAAGAATGAATACTAAAGGCAAGTTCGATTTCAAATATGGAAAACTAGAATTTAGAGCTAAGCAAGCAAAAGGTGTTGGTACATGGACAGCTGGTTGGGCTTTAGGTAAAGATAAAGTTTGGCCAAACTGTGGCGAGATTGACGTATTCGAGACAACTAGTGCAAAAGCAAAGACAACCATTCCACAATCGCTTCACTGTAAGAAGTTTAATGGTATGGCAGGATCATCTGCTAACAAGCACTTTGACTCAACTGTATCAACTGCTACATCTCAATATCATACATATGGAGTTATTTGGACAGACCATGACATCACATTTACTATTGATGGCGCGGCTACAGGTAACTACAATCCTAGCACATTCGTTGCAGAAGGAAGAGGAGTGGATGACTTAACTGTTTGGCCATATTGCCAGCCATTCTACTTGATAGTAAACTGTGCTATCGGTGGTGTACTTGGTGGAAACGTTACACCAGAGTACTGGACAAAGGTTAAAGAAGAAGGAGACATCGGCTTCTACGAAGACTATCTATACTATGACTGGATCAGAGTTTATCAATAAAGGAAAGAGAGGTGCATTATGAAGACATATAGAAAAATTATTTCAATAGTGCTTTCATTAGCATTAGTAATGTCACTTTGCATAGTGCAAGCGCCTACAAAATCTTTTGCGGGAGTAAAAATTATCGTGGGTAAAAAATTAGATATCGACATAGGATCAAAAGATACTATAGTCGTAAAAGGAAAAGCGAAAGCTAAATCTTCAAGCAAGAAGATTGCTAAGATTACTAAGACAAAGAAATCTAAAAAGCAGACAAAGATTACTGTAAAAGGTATGAAAGTCGGCAAAACTAAGATTAAAGTTAAGGTTAAAAAGAAATCTAAAAAAGTTAGCGTAGTTGTTAGACCTAAGACTCCAAGTAGTTTGAAAGCTGCTTTGGCAAGCCAGACTAGTGCAAGGCTTACATGGTCAAAAGCTAAAGGTGCTAATGGATATTATGTATATCGTTCAGCTAGTAGGAATGGTACATATTCAAAGATAGCAACTGTAAAGACCAATACTTATACAAACACAGGTCTTGCTCTTGGAAAGTACTTTTACTATAAGGTAATTGCTTATGGTAACAAGAACATTCAGAGTTATGAGTATTCAAATATTGTTAGTGTTAAAACTTGGAAACTCGTTTGGCAAGATGAGTTTGAAGGAGCAGCACTTGATACTACTAAGTGGAATAACGAGGGTGCCACAGGCGACGGTGGATTTGGAAATAAAGAGCTTCAGGATTATCAGATGGAATACTCTGAAGTGAAAGATGGCAAGTTTATTATCAAGCCAACAATCTACTGGGATAAGGCTAATAATACATTAGTTAAGAATGGTTCACATTGGGAAGCTTACTCAACAAAGGTTTGGACAAAAGATACAGATACTGATAAGAGTTTTGCTCAATTCACATATGGTAAGTTCGAATTCAGAGCTAAGATGCCTAAGGGTAAAGGTACTTGGGCAGCTGGATGGATGTTAGGAACAGGTGCTGGAGGTGGATGGCCAACATGTGGTGAGATTGATGTATTCGAGACAACAAATCAAGAAGCTAAGACTTGGATTCCACAGTCACTACACATGAAGAAGTTCAACGGAGACAAATCAAGTTCAGGAAACAAGCATTACGATACAACTGTTTCTGATGCTACAACAGCTTATCATACATATGGAGTTGAATGGTATCCAACATACATCAAGTTCACAATTGATGGAAAGCAGACAGGTATCTATGATCCTTCAATCTTCACAACTGAGAACCCAGCTACAGATGATATGAGTGTATGGCCATATAAATTCCCATTCTACTTAATCATGAACTGTGCAATCGGTGGAACACTTGGTGGAGAGGTAACTCCAAAGTATTGGACATTGAAAGATGAATTTGGAGATACTCAAGTATATGAAGATTATCTTTACTTCGACTATGTGAGAGTATATCAATAGACATTATATATAGAAGAAAAAGGCGTTGGTGAAAACCAACGCCTTTTTTGTTAAAAATATACTTTTTTATTCTTTACATTGCCACCATAATAACTTAATATAATAGGGTAGATTTTAAGGAAGGAGAGCATGTCTGAACTACAAAAAATGACTCAGATATGCACATAAAAAATGGAACAATACAGACTCGAGGGAAAAACTTTTGTAATTGATGATTACGACAGAAAGCCTGCATTTTCAAGTTTCTTGCCAGGTTTAGCTGGTGTAAAAGGTATTCCAATGTGGACATTCTATACCAATAGAGGTCAGGGAATGAACAGTTTTGGTATTGATAATAAAGGCAATGCCATTATGGAATTCAATACAGCTAACATAGCATTTGAAAACTGTACGGTTAAAGGTTTTAGAACATTTATTAGAGTGGACGGAAAGTACTACGAGCCATTCTTTGGATACAACGATGATGCTAAACGCCAGATTCGTATGAACAAAAACAGCTTCAAAGTAATTGAGAGAAATGAAGCAATGGGAATCGAAGTAAAGGTTAACTACTTCATTCTTCCAAACGAAAGCATTGGCGCATTGGTTCGTCAGGTCAGCGTTAAAAACATTTCTGGCAAGTCAATGGATATCGAAGTGATCGACGGTATGCCAAAGATTATCACTTCAGGTATCAACAACAGCGAGTTTAAAGAAATGTCTAACTTGTTCAAGAGTTGGGCTTATATTAAGAACATTGATAATAAGATCCCTTGCTACACACTTCGCGCATCTACAAAGGATTCAGCTGAGGTGTCAGATGTAGAGGGTGCTTATTACTATTTGACAATTAAGGATAATGAACTTCAAGATGTTATTTACGATGTAGATACAGTCTTCGGATATGATTTATCACTTATGACTGCACAGCGCTTCGAAGAGGGCGGCTTGGACGAAGTATTGTCTAAAGAACAGTGCTTCGCAAACAAAGTACCTTGTGGATTCACACCATTCAAGGAGACTTTGGATGCAGACGAAAAATTAGAGTTCAATACAATGATTGGTTACACTGGAACTCCAGAACAGATCAATGCAAAGGCTAAGGAATTTGTAGCGGACGGATATATCGAGAAGAAGTTTGAGGAAGCTGAGGAATTGGCTGACAGCTTCACATCGGACGTTAAGACTACAACCGCAGCTGGCACATTTGATCAGTACGTAGAGCAGTGTTACCTAGATAACTTCCTACGTGGTGGTTATCCATACGTATTAAATAAAGATGGAAACAAGTCAATCATTCACTTGTTCTCAAGAAAGCACGGAGACCCAGAGCGTGATTACAACTTCTTCTCAATCGCAGCTGAGTATTATTCACAGGGTAATGGTAACTTCCGTGACGTTTCACAGAATAGAAGAAACGACGTATTCTTTAACAAGGACGTTGGAGACTTTAACGTAAAGACATTCTTCAGTTTGATTCAGGCTGACGGTTACAATCCACTTGAGGTTCGCCCAAGTCTATTCAACGTAACTGAAGGAAAGCTAGATGAAGTTAAGAATTATGTAAACCAGTGTATCGACGGTGATGCTTCAAAGATTATAGATATCGTTGAGGGATCATTCACACCTGGTCAAATTTCAAATACAATCGCTAGAAACCAGATTAAGCTTACAGTAGATGATGGCGAGTTTATCGCAAACATCCTAAATAACTGTGATCAGAATATTGAGGCCGGCTTCGGCGAAGGCTACTGGAGCGACCACTGGGATTACAACATGGACCTAGTAGACAACTACTTGTCAGTGTTCCCAGATAAGAAAGACGAAATGCTCTTTGGCGACAAGACTTATAAGTTCTATGACTCAATTGCAGTAGTTGTGCCAAGAGATGAGAAATATGTAATTAATAAGAAGGGTGACGTTCGCCAGTACGGTATGGATGTTGAAGACGAAGAGAAAGAGAAGATTGAAGGCTTCAACAAATGGGCTACTAACTGGAAGAAGACACCTGACAACAAGATTTACTACACAACTTGTGCTGTTAAGATGATCACTCTAGCACTTTCAAAGTTCGCTCAGTTAGATGTGGACGGAATTGGTGTTGAGATGGAAGGTGGAAAGCCAGGCTGGAACGACGCTATGAACGGTCTTCCAGGATTGTTTGGTTCAGGTACACCTGAGACATTCGAGTTGAAGAGACTTGTGGACTTTATCGTAGACAACTTTGGCACAGACGGCGACATTGTAATGCCAATCGAAATCGTAAGTTACCTAAGAGACGTGAAGGCTGCTCTAGATGAGTACAACGCTGGAAGTCTATCAGATTTCGAATACTGGGATAAAGTTGCTTCTATTAGAGAAGATTACCGTGAGAAAACTAGAATCTACTTCGGCGGCGAAGAAGGCGTTATCACTAAGGAAGAAGTAGTTGAAATATTCAAAGCGTTTAGCGACAAGATTGCTAAGGGCATCGAGAAGGCTAAAGAGATGGGTGGCGGAATCGTTCCTACATACCTAACTCACGAAGTAACTGACTTCGACGAAGTCAAAGATGCAGATGGAAACCCAGTGATCAGTCACTACGGACTTCCAAAAGCTAAGGTTAAAGCATTCAAGACTGTGGCACTTCCATATTTCTTGGAAGGTCCAGCTAGAATGATGGGATACATTGACACAGACGAGGCTAGAGAGATCTTTAACAAGGTTAAAGAGACTGGCTTGTTTGACGAGAAACTTGCAATGTACAAGACATCAGCTTCTATTGAAGATTGCTCAATGGAAAATGGTAGATGTCGTGCATTTACACCAGGATGGCAGGAGAGAGAAAACGTATTCTTACACATGGAATACAAGTACATCCTTGCTATGATTAAGGCTGGTCTATACGATGAGTATTACGAGACAATCACTCGTGCGCTTATTCCATTCCTAGATCCAAATATGTATGGAAGAAGTACTTTGGAGAACTCATCATTCCTAGCATCAAGTGTTAACCCTAACGAAGATATTCACGGACGTGGTTTCGTAGCTAGACTTTCAGGTTCAACTACAGAGATGATGTCAATGTGGATTGAAATGTTCATGGGACCAAAGGCGTTCACTTACGAAGATGATAAGTTAGTACTTAACTTCGAGCCGAAACTTGCAAACTGGTTGTTCAAGGATGGCGAAGTTACATTCAGAATGCTATCTACATGTGATGTTACATATGTAAATGAAACTGATAAGAACACTTACGGCGAAGATGGAGCTAAGGTTTCATATATTGAGATTGACGGCGAAAAAGTGGCTGAAGGAAACAAACTGGTTGGCCAGCTAGCTGAAGATGTGAGAGACGGTAGAGTTAAGGCTATTAAAGTGGTCTTCGCATAAGAAAGATATTACAAGACGCTCGGAAAAATCCGGGCGTCTTTTTTTGTGGTCATATATAGTCAAAAAATGTATAATGGTTTTAGTAAATTGTACGGAGGTAAATATGAATATAGTAGAAGTAAAAGATATTGTTAAAGAATATCCCACTTTCAAACTAAACAAAGTATCATTTGGTTTAGAAGAAGGAAAGATTACTGGCTTTATCGGACGTAATGGCGCGGGTAAAACTACGACCATTAAGTCTATGCTAAACCTTATTCACACGAGTAGTGGAGAAGTTGATTACTTTGGGATGCCTTTGCTTGAAAACGAAAAAGAGATCAAGCAAAGAATTGGTTACTCAACAGGAACGGTTAGTTGGTATCCAAGAAAAACAATAAAGCAGATAGTTGATGTCACAAAGGAATTCTATCCAACTTGGGATGAGGAATCTTATCGCAAGTATATGGAACTATTTAAACTAGAAGAAGACAAAAAGCCAATTGAACTTTCTGAAGGGATGAAGGTTAAGTTCAACTTGCTACTTGCTTTGTCTCATAAGGCAGAAGTCCTTATTTTAGATGAGCCAACAAGCGGACTTGATCCATTCTCAAGAGATGAGTTGTTAGATATTTTCGAAACTCTAAAGAGTCATGGAGTTACAATCCTATTCTCAACACACGTCACATCAGATTTGGAGAAGTGTGCTGATAATATCGTATATATTCACGAGGGCGAGATTCGTGCGAACTGCCCAAAGACCAAGTTTGAAGAGGAGAACGGCAAAGAAGGAGAGACATTAGAAGAAATCTTCCTAAGACTAGAAAGGGAGGCGAGAGCATGAAAGCATTATTAAGAAAAGAAATGCGCCTTAGCGCACAAGTATTAGCTTATCTGTTTATTGGATTTGCATTCATGACATTAATCCCAGGATATCCAATTCTTTGTGGAGTATTCTTTATGACACTTGGAATATTCCAAAGTTTCCAGAGTGCAAGGGAAGCAAACGATATTGTATTTTCAGCATTGCTACCAGTTCCAAAGACTGATGTAGTAAAAGGCAAGTATATTTTCACATTATTTATCGAACTATGTGGACTAGCGATTATGACAATACTTGTACTTGTTCGTATGACTGTGTGGTCTAATGCTACAGTATATACGAATAACAAATTGATGAATGCTAACTTCGTATTTTTGGCATTTGCATTTTTTATCTTTGGATTATTCAATATGATTTTCCTCGGAGGCTTCTTTAAGACAGCTTACAAGTTAGGAAAATATTTCGTTATTCATATAGTAGTAACATTCTTTGTAATTAGTATTGCTGAGGCGTTGCACTTTATCCCAGGATTAGAAGCGGTAAATGCATTCGGCTTCGACAGTATTGGATTGCAAGCGACTGCGTTAGTAGTGGGAGTCTTGTTGTTTGTTGGGCTTACACTAATCTCATACAAAAAGTCATGCAAGCATTTTGAAAAGATTGATTTATAAGGAGATAACAAATGGAATTAATACAGAGTTTTTCAGTAGATCATACAAAGATAGTACCTGGCATATTTGTAAGTAGAATTGATACTATGGGTGACCAGACAGTTACCACATATGATGTAAGAGTTAGAAAGCCTAATGTGGAACCACCTATTGACGTGGCTGCCATGCATTCGCTTGAGCACATCATTGCAACATATCTTCGTAATGACCCTGATTGGAAAGATGAGGTTATTTACTGGGGACCAATGGGTTGTTTGACTGGTTTCTATCTTATTCTTAAAGGTAATCGTGACTCGAAAGAAATATATGATTTAGTTTTGAATGCTTTCAAATCAACAAATGATTATGAAGAAGTACCTGGCGCAGCAGCAGTTAACTGTGGTAATTACCGTTTGCACGATTTAGATAAGGCAAAGATCTGTGCTAACGAATTTGCTTCATATTTAGAAGCAAATGCAGACAACAATGATATATTTGAATACCCAAAAACAGAAAGACTTGTTACAGATGAAGGACAGCAGTTCTTTGATTCGTAGGAGATGCATATGAAAGATGTAAAAATAACAGTGATGACAAGAGCAGAGCATCACGACTTGATAGAAAAATATGAGAATCCAATTGAGCATGCATGTGAGATGGAAATTGGGAAGGTTTATATTTCACACGATGCACAGAAGCCAGATGGATTATGTGATGAAGCGTGGACATGTATGGAAAAGTTTGTAAAAGAGTTAGCTAATGGTGGTGGGAACTTTTTTGACGGATGGATGAAAAATCCATATTCGGCTATGGTTTCATGTAACGATGGCTTTAGACCTGTTAGTTATTATTTAGAAGTTATTTAGATAGGAGTTTTGTAATGAATATCGAAGTTGTAAGAGCAACTGAAACATGGCAGCAAGCGGGTGCGTACTATGTGAGAATACAGGGAATGGCTAAACAACATAACATTGCTTTAAGAGAAGAATTTGACGAGTATGATACTCCAGATACCAAATATATAGTTTTGACTGATGATGATTTTCCGGTAGCTACTTGCAGATGGTATGATCTAGGTGATGGTAGTGCAATGATTGGAAGAGTGGTAGTTCTTCCTGATTATCGTGGGTTGAAGCTAGGTGAGAGAGTGGTTAAGGAAGCAGAAGAATGGCTAAAGGAAGAAGGCTTCAAAAGAGCAGTAGCCGAGAGTAGAGATGTGACTACTGGCTTTTATGAAAAGATGGGTTATGAAGTTACGGACGAAACAGTGATTCATGGTGTGACATTCGATTGTATTAGAATGGAAAAACAATTGTAAAAACGACACAAGTCATAAGTTTACATAAATAAGGAGACAAAAATGGGAAAGAAAATGGCATCTGAATAAAGAAGCATATATAAAAGCTGGCGGCAATTAGTCGCCAGTTTTTTAATTGAACAATAATAAAAATACCATTGTATAATTAATTAAATTAAAATATAATGTAGTGGAACATTTTGAGGACTTTTATAGGAGAGAATATGAGTAGTTTAAAATATTTAGACAAAAAAGGAACATTCACTCTGGACAACCCAGACCTAACAAGTTATATGTACTTCCCGCTTGCAAACGAAGCGGGTATTTTGGGTGCAATCACTCCAGATTTGAATGGTGATATAAAACTAGATCAGAACACGTTCTTCATGGAGCCGGTGAGCAGCGAGAACCTTCACAATAACAAGTCATCTAGAAACTTCTGGGTGTACGTGGAAGGCAAAGGCGCCTGGTCAGTAACAGGAAAGTCAGCCGCTCAGCAGGCTAAACTTTTCACTGACGAAAAGGACGATGTAAAACTTACAGCTGGTATTATGTGGCACGAGATTGAGCGTACGTCAAAGGACTTGGGACTTCAGGCTACCATCACATCTTATGCGCCAAATGCAGACGGCGAGATTGAGATGGACGACGACACACTCGAGCCAACAAACGACCAGGTTGAACTAACAAAAGTAACAATTAAAAACATTTCAAACGAAGAAGTAGAGTACACTCCAACAGTGGCTATTCCAATGTACGGCAGATCTGCTGATAACATTCGTGACCACAGACACGTAACTTCACTTCTTCACAGAACAAAGACTATAAAGAACGGTGTAGTTGTTTATCCTACACTTACATTTGACGAGCGCGGTCATAATAAAAACGAAATGATTTACGCGACTATGGCAAAAGAAGAAATAGATGGCGAGATGGTTTCGCCTATCAGCTTTTGTCCGGTTGTGGAAGAATTCATAGGCGACGGCGGAAGTTTCGAGAACCCATACTACGTGATGACAAACAAGCCACTTCCATACACAGAGGAAGAGATGAGAGTGGACGGCTACGAGACAGTGGGCGCTATCAGATTTGCAAACGCAAAGCTTCAACCGGGCGAGGAGCGCACTTATATAGTAGTTTTAGGTTACGGAAAGTCCGAGACTGAAATCATTAACCTTGGAAAGAAGTACCTTTTAACTCGTCACTTCGACAAATACCTAGAAGCAACCAAAGATTACTGGCAGAGCAAAATCAATGTAAGCTACAGATCTTCGGATGCAGACTTTGATAACTGGATGCATTGGGTGAATTTCCAGCCAATGCTTCGTAGAATATATGGTTGTTCATTCCTACCTCATCACGACTACGGCAAAGGTGGTCGAGGCTGGAGAGATTTGTGGCAGGACTGTTTGGCCCTTCTCATAATGGACCCAGAGAAAGTTCGCCAAATGCTAATCGATAACTTTGGCGGTGTAAGATTTGACGGAACAAACGCAACTATCATCGGAAACAAGCAGGGCGAGTTTATCGCGGATAGAAACAACATCACTCGCGTGTGGATGGATCACGGCGCATGGCCATATCTAACCACAGCATTATATATAGAACAAACTGGTGATATTGAGTTCTTGGCTGAGAAGAATTCGTACTTTAAAGATATGCAAGTTTCCCGCGGCGAAGACAAAGACCTAGACTGGAACGATGCCCAGGGCAACAAGCAACTAACAGCAAACGCAGAGGCTTACGAGGGAACAGTGCTTGAGCACTTATTAATTCAGCACGTAACATCATTCTTTGACGTGGGCGAGCATAATCACATCAGACTTCGCGGTGCCGACTGGAACGACGGACTAGACATGGCAGACGAGCGTGGAGAGAGTGTGGCGTTTACTGCACTTTACGGTGGCAACCTAGGCTCACTTGCAAAGAATTTGAAGGACTATAACGAAAAGACAGGAAAAGAAGAAGTGGAACTAGCAAAAGAGTTAGTTGATTTGCTTCGTAAGAATCCTGATATATACGACACTGTCGGAGAGAAGAACGCGGCGCTAAGCGAGTACTGCGAGGCAGTGAAACATCACACAAGTGGCGAGACAGAAACTATTAGTATAGAAGAATTATGTGGTATTCTCACAAACATGTCAGAGTGGATTGCAAATCACATAAGAGAAACTGAGTGGACTTCATCCAAGGAAGGCTTCTCGTGGTTCAACGGCTACTATGACAACAGCGGCAAAGCAGTAGAGGGTGATTTCGAATCAGGCATTCGAATGATGCTTACTGGCCAGGTGTTCAGCGTAATGTCTGGCGTAGCTACTGACGACCAGGTGGCTGACATAGTGAAGGCTTGCGATGCATACCTCTTTGACGAGGAAATCGGTGGCTATCGACTTAACACAGACTTCAAGGAAGTTAAGACTGACCTTGGAAGATTGTTCGGCTTTGCATTCGGCCACAAAGAAAACGGAGCAGTGTTCTCACACATGGCTGTAATGTATGCAAACGCATTATACAAACGCGGCTTCGCCAAAGAAGGTTTCAAGGTTATCAATACTTTATATAAACATTGTATGGATTACACAAAGAGCGAGATTTATCCTGGAGTTCCTGAGTACGTAAACCAGAGAGGACGTGGAATGTACCACTACCTAACTGGTGCAGCAAGTTGGTTGCTACTTACAGTGCTCGAGGAGATGTATGGTATCAAAGGTAGACTAGGAGCTCTTAAGTTTGAACCAAAACTTCTAGCAGATCAGTTTGAAAACAACATGGCTTCAGCTAGATGCATGTTCAGAGGTGTGAATGTTAGAATCACATATCAGAATCCATTTGGCTTGGACGCTGGACAGTATAGAGTGAAAGAGATTTACATAGATGGCGAGAAATACGAAGGTCCAAAAAATGAGGATATCCCAGAAACTGGATTAGACTATATTGCCAAAGAAGATGTAGACAAACTAGGAGATGAAGCACACATAACAGTAGTGCTTGGATAATAAAAAAGAGAGATGAAAATCTCTCTTTTTTTGTGCAATAAAATATGAGTACATAAGTAAAAAATAAAGACCAAATTGTGTGGGTTAAAAGTTGCCCACAATTTTTCAGAGTGATATAATTTAACTATGTTGAAGCGAGGAAACTCGGTCGGAAACAATTAAATAACGGAAGGAGAATTTTATGAGATTATCAAAATTCAGCAAGAAATGGATTGCATATATTTGTGCAATCGCAATGGTAGCTGCGGGACTAGCTTTTGTTCCTGCTGCCGATACTAAAGCTGACGCGCCTGATTGGAGTACAATCAGTTATTTAGGTGACGGCGCAGGTGGCGGAGCATATACAAATAAGTATAAGTTCTATGCAGAAAACGGCACACAAGCAGTTAATATTCAGCAGCCTGATTGGGGTACTGCGGCAGGTATTTATGTTGGATTCCCAGCAGCAGAAATTACAAGCTCTTTGGAAAGTATAGATGTTCAAGGTGCTGGTGCGTTATTACACTTAAGTAATTTTACTAACAAAGTTACTGAATTCACAGTATCATGGGCAGGTGGTTTAACTACATGCTATGTTTACTATGAAGACGGTGCAGAAGGACCTACTACAGAGGCACCTTCCACAGAAGGACCATCAGTAGAACCTTCTACAGAGGAGACATCAGAAACCCCATCGGTTGAACCATCAACAGAACCTGTTCCAGCAATCGAATTTACAACAGCAGAGAGAAGAGATATTGTGGTCCAAGAAACTTCATACTATGCTGCATTTGTGAATTGGAAAGCAGTAGAAGGGGCGGCAGGTTATAAATCTTACATTGATGTGGAAGATGATAATCACAAAGCAAAAGCAACTACTAATGGGCATGTTTGGAGTGATGTAAATCCAATATACGGATCACCAAACACATGGATTGATAATGTTGGAACCACAAAAGATGGTTCGGTATTAGCAGAGGAAACAACGTATACAGCCATAATAATTGCATACGATAGCGAAGGAAAAGTTTTAGCACGCGGTACTGCTTTACTTTTAGGAAAAGGACAAACAACGGAACCAACATCAGCTGGAGATGACTACACATATACAGATAATAGTTGGATTAGTGGTGATTACTCTGAAGGTATCTATTCTGTATATGCTGGAATTTGGGAATCAGGTCAAAGAGCTATCGTTGGTGCTAAATTTGATTCTACAGATCCATATACATTGCCTGTAAATGTTAAAGAGAATTCAAAGGATGGCCAGTGGTTAGTTCAGTTAAAATACAAAGTAACAAATCTTGAAGCTGGAAAATCATATGACGTTGACATTAAAGGTGGAAACGCTGTAGTTTATCATGAAAACATTACTGCAGAATCAGATTCGATTGAGAAGACTATTGATGTAACTGGCACAATCCCAGATGGTGAGAGCGTACTTACACTTACAGCCACAGAAGCAGAACCACCAGAACCAACTACAGATCCAGAAGGATTTATGGAAGTCGCAATAGAAGGAGCAGATGCAGAGGTAACAGCCGGCGACTGGAAGATTTACCAAGGTGGAACATGGGCAAATGCACACGTCGGATATAAAGATGCGGTTGATGATTCTATTGGACTGAAGGTATTCTCTTCAAATGGAACAGCAGGTAGTTGGGGAATTCAGGTTAAATATAAAATTACTGGATTGGATTCAGCTAAAGAATATAAATTTGTTACAGACTATGATTCATCGGCAGCAGGAAAAATGTTTATAAAGTTAGAAAATGTTGATGAGGGAACAGCGCAAGATGCCGTTGTAGGAAGTAATAAATATGAGAAGGCTGTTACTGGAGTGACAGAGTTTACTATGGTAATGGAACTTTCAGGAATGCCAGCCGGAACAGTAGTAGATGTTAAATCTGTTAAGTGTACATCTGAAGAGCCTACTACAGAAGCTCCAACTACCACAGAAGCTCCTACACAGGAACCTACTACAGTAGAGCCTACAACTCAGGCTCCTACACAGGAACCTACTACACAAGCTCCTACACAGAAGCCAACACAGGCTCCTACTACAATAGCACCTACAAAACTTCCTGATCCTGTGCCAGTAATCAAGATTCCTGACAAGGCTAAGGTTAAGAAAGCAGTTAAGAAGAAAAAATCTGCTAAGAAGATCAAAGTTAAGATCAAGAAGGTTAAAGGTTCTAAGGGTTACCAAATAGCAGTATACAAGACTAAGAAGAATGCTAAGAAGAATAAGAAAGCTTTAGTTAAGAAGTTTACTAAGAAGCTTAAACTAACTATCAAGTCTAAGAAGTTTAAGAAGAAAAAGAAACTCTACGTTAAAGTTAGAGCGTTCACTCTAGACGGAACAGTTAAGGTATACGGAGCTTGGTCAAAACCTAAAAAGACTACAAAGAAATAACTAGATTAATTCTAGTAAAATAAAAAGAGGTGTCTCACCAAATGGTGGGGCACTTCTTTTTTGTGAAAATAAAAAAGTGCCTTCGCCGAAGACACCATCATTCCACAAAAATGATATAAAAATGAAAAAGAAAATCCCGATTCTTGTTATTTGAAATGACTAATGTTAATATATTATTGTGTATTATGTGCGGAAGTTAAGACTTTGAAAGGAGAGAGTTATGAGAATCAGACTTATCATAGCTTTATTATTATCGATAACTCTTTTTTCTACGGTTGTATATGCCGCAGGTGACGACGACGGACAGGTGATAGACAATCCATGGGCTACGTATTTTGAAGTGTCAAATTACAAGAAAACTGATGATCCAAGTACATGGAGATATCCTTCTAAATATGGAAAGATATTTGCTGGATGGTATACGGATGAGTCTTGTCAGACGCCTTATATGGAAAGAACCGGAAGTGCATATGCAAAGTTTGTTGATGCAAAAGTTTTGACGGTGAAGTTTCAAAAGAAGAATGACAGAACAGCAGTTAGATTTTTAAGTTCTGTAGATGGAATAGATTATGAAGCAGTAGGTTTTACATTTAGCGGTACATATGGAGAAAGAACTATTCCAGAAACGAGCAAAGATGTAACAAAAGTTTATAAACATATTGTTGCTAATAACCAAACGCTTGAGCCGAGCGTATTTAGCGCAGATTCACAATTCTTTTCAATGTGGACAATTAGGAATATGGATGCACAAATAGATTCGACATGGGATGTGACACCATATTGGCTCACATTAGATGGAACAAAAGTTACAGGAACTAGTAGACATTACGAGATCAAATAATAAATAAGAATTAAACGGAAAGGAACACATTATGAAACAAAAAATCGCTTTATTTATTACAACAATATTATTGGTATCTTCATTCGGAGTGTGTGTAGTGTCAGCGGACCCAGATGGTGACGGACAAATAATTAACAATCCATGGGATGCCCCTACCACAACAGAAGCGCCAACAGCTGTACCTCCAAGTAGACTTCCAGATATTCCTACTGCAGTACCAGCAGTGAGAGTCCCTGACAAAGTAAAAGTCAAAAAGGCTATAAAGAAAAAATCTTCTAAGAAGATAAAAATCACTCTCAAGAAATCTCAGGGAGCAAAGGGCTATCAGGTAGTAGTATACAAGACAAAGAAGAATGCAAAGAAAAATGTAAAAGCATTAAAGACTACATATACAAAGAAAGTTAAATTCAAAATCAAGTCTAAGAAGTTTAAGAACAAGAAGAAACTATTTGTTAGGGCTAGAGCTTATACAATGGACGGAAAGCAAAGAGTATTTGGACCATGGTCTAAGGTAAAGAAAGTAAAAATAAAAAAGTAATTTATAAGAGGTAGTGAAATGAAGCACAAATCATTATTATTAGTAATAACATTTATATTTGCTTTGACGAACATCGTTGTTATTGGCGCGAACGTCGGCGTTAAAAGTGGTAATGCCACAACTACTCCTGAGGGAGAAAGCGGATGGGGCGACATTATAACCAAAGAAAGCGGATGGTATGAAACTGTCGATAATGAAACTATGACAGATTTGCCATTCCCTACAGGTTATACTGAAAGACCTACTCAGGCGCCAACTAAGAAACCTACAGTTAAGCCAACAGACAAAATGCCTACAGCTGTGCCTGTAGTTAAAGTGCCAGAAAAGGTTAAAGTTAAAAAAGCAACTAAGAAAAAATCTGCTAAGAAACTTAAAGTTACAATCAAAAAGCAGAAGAAGGTAAAAGGATATCAGGTTGCAGTTTACAAGAGCAAGAAGAAAGCAAAGAAGAACAAGAAAGCTCTCGTAAAGAAATATATCAATAAGAATAAGAAGAAACTTACAATCAAGTCAAAGAAACTCAAGAACAAGAAGAAACTATTTGTAAGAGTTAGAGCTTACGTACTTGATGGCAAGAAGAAAGTTTACGGACCTTGGTCGAAAGTAAAGAAAGCTAAGATTAAAAAATAATTTTGAAATAAATAAATAGTGAGGGAAGTAGGGCCTTTGGCTTTACTTTCTTTGCGTAAAAGAGGAAATTATGAAAGTGATTAAAAAAGTAACAGGAATTATTTTGGCGGCGGCACTAGTAGTGACTAGTGTTAATGTTTCGTTTGCGCCAAAGAACGTAAAAGCGGCAGACGTAGACCCAGTCACAGATTTGAAAGTCTACAACTATTGTGATTGGACCGGCAAATACTTCATATACTTTACACCACCTGCCAACGCCGAAGGCTACAGAGTCTATGTGGATGATGGCCCAATTGTAGCCAGATTAAAAGGCTCGGGTGAATACATCACAAACGATGATCTCAGTCAAGTATCAGCTGGCACACACCAGTTGAAGGTGGAGGCGTATGTGACAGTAGGCGGAATAACTAAAAATTCTACCAAGACATCAGTTAAATTTACAAAATCGGACCAGGTAGGTACATTCACTGACATTCCACAAATCTACATTAAATCTGGCGCCATCTCGTCAAACTATCGTTTTTATGATGACGTGAGCATAGCAGTGGTAGACCAAGACGGCGGTAGCAAAGGCCTAGGTTGTATAGATGATGAAGGTGCTCACAGAGACAAAGCCACCACGACAAAATACTCAGACATAATAGATACAAATTCTAATATCAAAATCCGTGGAAACACAACGTCCACTCAACCAAAGAAAGCATATAACATAAAGTTTAGTGGAAAGAAATCTGTTCTAGGAATTCCAAAGGGCAAAAAGTGGTGCTTGCTTGCAAACTCAATGGACAAGTCTCTTATGAGAGATACACTTTCATACAACTTTGGTTTGGAAAATGGAGTAAAGTATACTTCGCAGAGCAGATATGTTGATGTATATCTGAATGGAGACTATAAAGGCAACTACCAGCTATGTGAGCCGGTGGAGGCGAAGAGCAATCGTGTGGAGACGGACGCATACAACCCTGGAAATAATGACATCCTATTAGAGTACGGAACAAGAAACGAGCCGGACGTGGATCATTTCAATACTGACATTTACAACCAGACTTTTGATGTGAACGACCCCGAAAAAGGCGACGACCTAACCGACGAAGAAGTGGATGCAAAAATCACAAGAGCAAAGAATTTCCTAACAAACTTTGAAAGGATGCTCAGAGGTAGCGTCAACAACCTGGAAGTTTTATCTAAATATATAGATGTAGACAGTTTTGTGGATTACTACATCGCAAATGAACTATTCAAAAATGTAGATTTCAATTTCAGCTCAACTAGATTCTACATAAAAGACAACAAGCTATATGCTGGTCCTATGTGGGATTTGGATTTGTCGAGCGGAAACTGCAAGAGCACCTATTACACTTCATATTATGAAGATGGAGATAGTAGCAAAGGCTATTATTGTCGAGGAATAAAGTACTACGAACGACTTTTCAAGAATGAAGAGTTTGTAAACTTAGTAAAACAACGCTACTACGATTTGCAGTACAAAATCCAGAGTTTATATCGTGACGACTCAACGGAAGTCAACAGCATCAAATACATAGTAAATAGATATGGAAACAGCTTCCAAAGAAACTACATGTCCAAAGATAACGGTGGAGCTGGCTGGCAACTACGAAATGAGGATGGATATAGTTTCGCTGCAGAGTCTACCTGGTATTCCTGGGAAGATCCTATCAACTTCTTGAAGGATTGGATGATCAGAAGAAATAATTGGCTATGCGGACAGTGGGACATTGACCAAGATGAAGCCTACGCCAAAGGCAAAGAAGCAGCAGAACCTACTACCACGCCCACACCAACAACGGCTGAGCCTACAAAAGCAACTACACTAGCGACTACAAATAACGAAACTAAAGGCAAACAGGCTACACCAGCTAGGAGGAGCATTAAACTTGGCCCAGTTACGGTAATCAAGGCGAAAAAGAGTGCAAAGAAGCTAAAAGTAACGCTAAAACGTTTGGAAAATGTGAGCGGATATCAGATAGCAGTATATAAGAAAAAGAAGAATGCGAAAGCTAATAAGAAGGCAATACGCAAGACCTACACAATTACGCTAACTACTAAGATCAAATCTAAGAAATTTAAACGCAAAAAGCTATATGTAAGGGCTAGAGCCTATGCAATACTTCGTGGAAAAGTATACTATGGAGCTTGGGGCCCAATTAAAAAAGCTAAATAA
>JAFVGA010000011.1 GCA_017475235.1 Eubacterium sp.
AACTTCGCGGTATCGGTGTGATTGATGTTAAAGCTTTGTTTGGTGTTGAAAGTATTCTGGATACAGCAAATATTGATATGGTTATCCAACTTGAAGAGTGGGATCGCGGCAAAGACTACGACAGACTTGGCCTAGAAGATCACCACATTGAGATTCTTGGAAACCAGATTATAAGTTACAACATCCCAGTTAGACCTGGACGAAATGTTGCAGTTATTGTTGAGTCTGCATCAGTTAACCACAGACAGAAGATGCTTGGTTACAATGCTGCTCAGGAATTAGAAAAAAGAGTAGAAGAGTGTTTCGTAGAGGACAAAGAATAAATGAGAGAGTATTGTTTTGGAATTGATGTGGGTGGAACCACAGTCAAAATCGGATTAATTAGAACCAACGGTGAGATAGTGGAAAAGTGGGAGGTTCCTACTGACACTTCTAATAATGGTGAAAATATATTGGCAGACGTTTGTAAATCTTTGGATGAGAAGATGGAGCAGTGGAATATGACGCCAAACGATATTGAAGGTGTTGGAATTGGACTTCCGGGTCCAGTGCTAGCTAACGGCACAGTTTTAAACTGTGTGAACTTGGGCTGGGGAACTTTCAATGTGGCTGAGAAAATGTCTCAGATGTTCCACGGCGTTCCAGTGAAGGCTGACAACGATGCAAACGTGGCAGCTTTGGGTGAAGATTGGCTTGGAGCAGGAAAAGAATTCGACAGTATCGTAATGCTTACACTTGGAACAGGTGTAGGTGGTGGAGTTGTTATAAATAACAAGATTGTTCAGGGCTTTAACGGCGGCGCTGGAGAGGTCGGACACATCACTGTAAACGAAGACGAAGTGGAAGAGTGTGGCTGCGGAAGAAAAGGATGTCTTGAACAGTATTGTTCAGCAACTGGAGTAGTTAGACTTGCAAAGAGATATATGGAAACTCACGGTGAGCCAACTAAGATGAGAGACTTCAATCCTCTTGCTTGCCGAGATGTATTCAACATAGCAAAAGATGGCGACGAAGCTGCTATCGAAGTAGTTAAACAGATGAGTGAGTACATGGGGAAAGGCTTAGGCATTATTGCGAGCGTTGTTAATCCACAGGCATTTGTTATTGGTGGTGGCGTAAGCAAGGCTGGCCAGTACTTGATTGACAATATTGAAGGATATTATAGAGACAACTGTTTTGCTCCTTGTAGCAACGCAGAAGTTAGACTTGCAGAACTTGGAAACGATGCAGGAATTATTGGAGCAGCAGCTCTAGTTACTAGATCAGAAGAGAAAGTTATTTTAGATAAAGAGTAGGACTTTAAAATGATAGATAAGCTTAGAGAAATTGTGGGCGCGGACAGCGTGAAAGAAAATGAGAACATGGCAGAGCATACTACATTCAAGTGTGGTGGAAATGCCAGTCTTTATATTGCGCCAAATTCTATCGACGAGCTTGTGAAAGTCCTAGAAGTTTTAAGAGAAGAAGACTATCCATATATGGTTATCGGAAACGGCAGCAATCTTTTGGTGAAAGATTCAGGTTACGACGGAGCCGTAGTGGAAGTTGATAAAAAGATTGGTGAGATAGATGTCCGCGGCGAAGAGATTATCGTGGAGGCAGGCGCCAAGTTATCAAAGGTGGCAACTATTGCTATGGAAAGTGATTTAGCTGGCTTTGAGTTTGCACACGGCATCCCTGGAAATATGGGTGGTGCTGTTGTGATGAATGCTGGAGCTTACGGTGGAGAGATGAAAGATGTCCTAAAGTGGGTGAAGGTAGTAGATCAAAACGGTGAGATTAAAACTCTAGAAAATGAAGAACTAGAGTTGGGATATAGAACAAGCCGAGTTATGAAGGAGAAGATGATTGTTCTTGAGGCTTGTATCAAACTTGAACTTGGAATTATGGGCGAGATTGCAGATGTTATGGCTCTACTTATGAGCAAGAGAAAAGCAAGCCAGCCACTTGAGTATCCAAGTGCAGGTTCTACATTTAAGAGACCTGAAGGTTACTATGCTGGAAAACTAGTTCAAGATGCTGGCATGAAAGGTTACCGCGTGGGAGACGCTATGGTTTCAGAAAAGCATAGTGGCTTTGTTATCAACTGTGGCAATGCAACAGCTACGGATGTCATTCAGGTTATTAAAGATGTTCAAGCGAAGGTGAAAGAGGACTTTGGCGTGGACTTAGAGCCTGAAGTTAGAATTATCGGATAATATTATTGGTTTACATAAAAACGAGGAGTAAAATATGCGTTTTGTAATTGTTACCGGAATTTCCGGAGCAGGAAAGATTTCAGCGTTGAAGATTTTTGAGGACAGTGGTTACTACTGTGCTGATAATCTTCCTATCGAGTTGATTAATAACTTTGCAGATTTGGTATTTGCTGAAAACAGTGAAAAGAATAAGGTTGCTATAGGAGTGGACATTCGTGCTGGCGCTCGTCTCGATAAGATGAACGATGTTTTGGCAGAACTAAAAGAGAAAGACCAAGAGTACGAAATCCTATTCTTAGACTGTGATAACGACACACTTGTTAAACGTTTTAAAGAGACTAGACGTTCTCATCCAATGGGTGACCAAGACAGCGTTTACAACGAGATAGAAGAGGAAAGAACAAAGTTAGCTTTCCTAAAAGATCAAGCAGACTACATTATTGATACATCAAATCTTTTAATTAGAGATTTGCGTAAAGAGATTGATAATATTTTCGTTAAGAACAAAGATTATAACAACTTGTTTGTAACTATTCTTTCATTTGGTTTCAAATTTGGTGTACCTGCAGATTGTGACTTGGTATTTGACGTAAGATTCTTGCCAAATCCATACTATGAACCAAAGTTAAAAAAGAAAACTGGTGAGGATAAAGACGTTCGAGACTTTGTGCTTAATTCGCCGGTGTCGGAAATTTTCTTGGACAAGTTATTTGACATGATTGAGTTCTTGATTCCAAATTATATTGAAGAGGGCAAGAATCAGTTGGTAATCGGAATCGGTTGTACAGGTGGACACCACAGATCAGTTACTGTTGCAAACGAACTTTACGACAAACTTTCAACAGACGATAGCAATTACGGTTTGAGAAAAGCACACCGTGATATTGATAGATAATTATGAGTTTTACTTCTAAAGTAAAAACTGAATTAGCAGATCGCATTAGTAATGCAAAACATTGCAGGGTAGCAGAAATTGCTGCCCTGATTTCAATGTGTGGAAATGTTTCTATTGATGAGTTTGATAATTACAAAGTGTATATAAAGACTGACACAGAAGTGACGGCAAAGAAATTCAGAGAGCTTCTATGGAAAACATTTCATATAGATACGGATGTAGAGGAGAAGGATAAGCAACTTTCGCATTCGAAGAAGACATATATTGTTGAAATAAAGAATAATGAAGATGCTCTAACTGTTTTGAACGAGACAAAGATAATGAATGCTCAAAACGAAGTGGAAGAGCAGATGGACTTAAATAAAAATGAGATTCTAAAAAAAGATTGCTGCAAGAGAGCATATCTTCGTGGCACATTCCTTTCAGCTGGCTCTATAAGTGATCCAGAAAAGTCTTATCATTTTGAGATTAAGTGCATAAATGAAAACAAAGCTAACCAGATTGTTGATATATTAAAGTTCTTCGACGTGGACGCAAAGACTATAAACAGAAAGAATAAGTTCATTGTGTATTTGAAGGACAGCGAGAAGGTGGTTGATGCACTCAACATTATGGAAGCGCCGCTCGCACTTTTGGAAGTCGAGACTATCAAGGTCGACAAAGAGATGAACAATATGGTTAATAGGCAGATGAATTGCGATATGGCAAACATGAACAAGACTGTGGATGCCGCGCAACGTGTGATTGAGGATATTAAGTATATTGAAGAGGAAGTTGGACTTTCATATTTGCCGGAGAAGTTGCAGCAGGTTGCACAGATTCGAATGGAGAATCCAGAGGAATCTCTTCAAGATATTGGTGATATGATGAACCCTCCGCTTGGCAAATCTGGGGTGAATCATAGGCTAAGAAAAATCAGTGAAATAGCGCAGAATTTAAGGGATGAAGAGCGTCCTAAATAGCCCTAATGTGCTTTGACAAAGGCTGTTAGAGTATAGTAAAATAAACGTTGAGATTATTAGTATCGGAGATGATTTCATGAGTAGAACAAGAGCGATAATTGTATACTTTTTTGTATTGCTGGCAGAAGGCGGCCTTATTTATATGGCAAAAGAGCCTACTGCTTGTACAGGAACAAGTTATATTATGTGGCTTGCAGGTGGATCGAAACTTGATAAGGTTGAACGTGTTAGACAGTTAGCACACCTTTCAGCTGGTGTCATTTGTTTGCTAGCATGTATCGGCTTACTTCTTTTGGCTATCGACTTATTCGGTGGCAAATCAAAAGGACTACTTAAGTTCGCATATTTGTTTATGGCAGTTTACAGCTTATTACAAATAGCAGTTTGTATTATGCTATGGACAACTACAAATCGTATCGATACTATCGAGAGAAGGACAAACCTAATAGTATTCTTAGTAGCACACTGTATTATGGTGGGTGTCATGGCGCTATACATACTAAGAGAAATGGGATTGATACGTTTTATCGACAAACTATCCGCAGTGCTATTGTTAGTAATAGTAGGACAGGTAGTAACAAACGGATTGTTGATGCCACATTCGAAGATAGGATGGTCGCTACTATATGGTTTTATAACAGCGTTACCAACCATTGCGATATTTGTTTTTGAGGCATTTATTTTGGAGGCGTCGATACGTAGAAATAGATAATCGAAATTACAAACTTCCGGAATTAACTTCCGGAAGTTTTTTACAATAGGAGACTTATGGATTTTACACATTTGCACGTCCATACAGAATACAGTCTGTTGGACGGCTCAAGTAAAATTAAAGAGATTACAAAGCAGGCCAAAGAGCTTGGAATGAACAGTCTCGCCATTACAGATCACGGTGTTATGTATGGCGCGATTGATTTTTATCGTGCGGCAAAAGATGTTGGCATCAAGCCTATCATCGGCTGCGAAGTTTACGTGGCTCCAGGCTCAAGGTTTATGAAAGAAGCAGGTGAGAACGAGAATCGTTACTATCACCTCATTTTGCTTGCAGAAAATAATACTGGCTACGCAAACCTTTGTAAGATTGTCTCAAAAGGTTTCGTGGATGGTTTCTACTACAAACCTCGCGTGGACTACGAAGTACTAGAAGAATACCACGAGGGAATCATCTGTCTAAGTGCTTGTCTAGCAGGTGAAGTACAAAGACATTTAGCTCAGGAAAACTATGAAGAGGGAAAAGCAGCAGCAGAGAAGTACTTAAAAATCTTCGGCGAAGGCAACTACTTCTTGGAGATGCAAGATCACGGCATCCCAGAGCAGCAGACTGTAAACCAGCAGTTGCTCCGTTTGAGTAAGGACATAGGTGTGGACTTAGTTTGTACGAACGACGTTCACTATACATATAAAGACGATGTGGAAGCGCACGACATTTTGCTTTGCATCCAAACTGGAAAGCTTAAGAGCGACGAAGATAGAATGCGCTACGAAGGTGGTCAGTACTATTTGAAGAGCCCAGAGGAGATGGCAGAACTTTTTAAGTATGCGCCACAGGCTCTAGAGAATACACAAAAGATTGCAGACAGATGTAATGTTGATTTTGAGTTTGGAGTTACTAAGCTTCCTAACTTTGACGTGCCAGAAGGTTACACTTCATGGACATACCTAAAGGAACTTTGTGAGAAGGGACTTGAGAAGAGATATCCCGTAATGCGTGGCGAGGAGGATCCAAACTGCAGCGCCACAAAAGAAGAGTTGCAGGAGAGACTTAACTTTGAGTTGAATACGATTAAAGATATGGGATACATCGAGTATTTCTTGATCGTTTGGGACTTTATAGATTACGCAAAGAGAAAAGGAATTCCTGTTGGTCCTGGTCGTGGATCAGCTGCTGGAAGTATCGTTTCTTATTGCTTGGAGATTACAGATATTGAGCCAGTGCGCTATGCGTTGCTGTTCGAGCGTTTCCTAAATCCAGAGCGTGTATCAATGCCCGATATTGATATCGACTTCTGTATTGAGAGACGTCAGGAAGTTATAGACTACGTAGCTGAAAAGTACGGCAAAGACCACGTGGCTCAGATTGTTACGTTTGGAACATTGAAAGCTAAGGGAGTTGTTCGAGATGTAGGACGTGTTCTTGATATGCCTTACGCTAGGTGCGACCAGATTGCAAAGATGATTCCGGACGAACTTAACATCACTCTCGATAAGGCTTTAGAAGAGAGCAAAGAGCTAAAGGTAGAGTACGAGAGAGACCCAGAGGTCAAATACTTGATCGATATGTCAAAGAGACTAGAGGGATTGCCACGTCATGCTTCAATGCATGCGGCAGGTGTAGTTATCTGTGCTAAACCAGTGGATGAGTATGTACCTTTGTCGTTGGCGAGTGATGGTTCAATCACAACTCAGTACATTATGACTACGCTTGAAGAACTTGGACTTCTTAAGATGGACTTCCTTGGACTTCGAAACTTGACTGTAATTCAAAACACAATTGATTTGATTAAAGAGAACAAGGGCGAAGAAGTTAATCTAAAAGAGATTGACTATGATGATAAAAAAGTTCTAGGGTACATTGGCACTGGAAATACGGAGGGAATCTTCCAGTTAGAGAGTGCTGGTATGAAGAACTTTATGAAGGAACTTAAACCTCAGACATTGGAAGATGTTATTGCGGGCATTTCTTTGTACCGTCCAGGTCCAATGGACTTCATTCCAAAATATGAGGAGGGCAAGAACCACCCTGAGGATGTGACTTACGATTGCCCAGAGCTCGAGCCTATTCTTAAACCAACGTACGGTTGTATCGTTTACCAGGAGCAAGTTATGCAGATAGTTCGTGACTTGGCTGGATACACTTTGGGTCGAAGCGACTTGCTTCGTCGTGCGATGAGCAAGAAGAAGCAGGATGTGATGGATAAGGAACGTCAGAACTTCGTATACGGTAACGAGGAAGAGGGCGTCAAAGGTTGTGTGAACAACGGAATTGATGAGGCAATTGCAAACAAAATCTACGACGAAATGACAGACTTCGCAAAGTATGCCTTCAACAAATCTCACGCAGCAGCTTATGCGGTAGTCGCATATCAGACAGCTTACTTGAAATACTATTATCCAACAGAGTTTATGGCAGCCATGCTTTCATCTGTAATGGATAATACTTCGAAGGTGG
>JAFVGA010000012.1 GCA_017475235.1 Eubacterium sp.
CCTGAATTGTATAACTAATTGCTGCAGCACCTGAAGCAAGTGCTAATGCTGCACTTCCGCCTTCTAGGGCAGCAACTCTTTCCTCTAACACACCCTGTGTAGAGTTTGTTAATCTACCGTAAATGTTTCCAGGATCAGCTAGTCCAAATCTGTCAGCTGCATGCTTACTGTCATGGAAAACATATGCTGTTGTTTGATATATAGGAACTGCTCTAGAATCCGTCGCTGGATCTGCCTGTTCCTGACCTACGTGTAACTGTAATGTTTCAAATTTATAATCACTCATTTTATTAATCTCCTTATTTTTAAAATTTTATTTTTGTTTACTGTAATAATCATCTAATGCATTCTGAATAGCTTCTTCAGCTAAAACCGAACAATGAAGTTTGTGTGCAGGAAGTCCGTCCAAAGCTTCTGTTACTGCTTTGTTAGTAAGTTCCTTCACCTCTTCTAACGGCTTACCCTTAATTAACTCAGTAGCCATAGAACTGGAAGCTATTGCGCTGCCACATCCAAATGTTTCAAACTTTACGTCCTCCACAATACCATCTTTTATCTTAAGATAAATCTTCATGATATCGCCGCACTTAGCGTTCCCAACTTCTCCTATTCCGTCTGCATCTTCTATCACTCCTACATTTCTAGGATTTAGAAAATGATCCATTACTTTTTCACTATAAAGTGCCATTTTTATTCTCTATGGTTAAAACCATATCTCCTTTTCTTTTTTGCGGGTACCTAATCGTTTATAGAATGAATTCTCTTTTACCATCCATTAAGTCACGCCATACAGGCGAGAAACTTCTTAGTTTCTCAACTACCTCCTTCACACTCTCTGCAATATAGTCGATTTCTTCGTCGGTAGCGTCCTCTCCTAAACTAAGTCTTAGAGAACCGTGTGCCACGTCGTGAACTCTTCCTATTGCAAGTAATACGTGACTAGGATCAAGCGATCCTGATGTACATGCACTGCCTGATGAAGCACTTATGCCTTTCTCATCTAGTAAAAGTAGTAAGGACTCACCTTCTATTCCTTCGAAACAAAAATTTACGTTTCCTGGGAGCCTACAGACTTCATCGCCATTCAATGCCGAATGAGGAATCATTCTTAGTTTCTTTATTAATTTATCTCTAAGCGACATAAGTCGCATTCGAGTGTCCTCTACATTTTTCAAAGACTCATTGAGAGCCACAGTCATAGATGCAATAGCCGGCACATTTTCAGTTCCTGCTCTTTTGCCTCTCTCCTGTGCTCCGCCTTCTATTAAGTTAGTTAGGTTTATTCCCTGCTTAACATATAGAAAGCCTATTCCCTTTGGTCCATGAAATTTATGTGCAGAAGCAGAAAGCATATCAATACTATCAATTCCTACACTGATTGGTATATGACCAATAGCTTGTACGGCATCTGTGTGGAATAATACATTGTGTTTTCTGCAAATCCTACCGATTTTGTTTATTGGCTGAACTGTGCCAATCTCATTGTTCGCATACATAATTGTAACTAAGCAAGTATCTTCTCGTATGCTATTTTCAAGATCTTCTAGTTTTATAATGCCGTTTTCATACACATCTAGTAAAGTGATTTCAAAACCTTCTTTTTCTAACTTCTCTAATGTATGTAAAACTGCATGATGTTCAATCTTAGTGGAGATAATATGTTTTTTACCTTCTCTCTTTCCAATCTCTGCAGCTGAAATAATTGCCCAGTTATCAGATTCGCTCCCACCTGATGAAAAGAATATTTCCTTTGGCGAAGCCCCTATCAAAGTAGCTATCTCCTCTCTACTATCCTCTAATACTTTCTTTGCATTTTGTCCAACCTTGTAAAGACTAGATGGATTGCCAAAAGTGTCTTTCATTACGCTATTTAGTTTTTCTAAAGCAGCATCACTTATCTTTGTAGTGGCTGCGTTATCGGCGTATACCTTCATAGCCTTTCTCCTTTTTTAATCTTTTTCAAAATACCTCTTGAAAAATATTTAGATGTATTATATAGTTATTTACCTACTAAGTCAATAGGTTTTTGAAACTTTTTTAAACAAATTTTTAAATGTTATGATATAGTGAAAGTGAGGATAAAATAGCTTATGAAAGGACATATGATAATGATTTCGACCAAAGGTAGATATGCAGTTCGAGTAATGATTGATTTGGCAGAACACAAAGATGAAAAGAATGTTCCGCTTAAAGATATTGCTGAAAGACAAATGATTTCTAAAAAATATTTGGAAGCTATCGTCAAAGATTTAGTTTCCGCTAAACTTATAAAAGGATCTTCCGGCAAAGGCGGCGGATATAAACTTATAAAGAACCCTGATGAATATATAGTGGGTGAAATACTTGAAAGCACCGAGGGCCCTCTTGCTTCTGTTGCATGTATTGCAGATAAAAAGTATGATTGCCCTAGAAAGAAAATTTGCCAGACACTTCCAATGTGGGAGGAATTTGACGGAATGGTTCACGACTACTTCTATAGTAAGAAATTAAGCGATTTATTATAAACAAAAAAGGTTTTGCATCTCGCAAAACCTTTTCTTATGCCATAAATTTTGGAACATATGCTTTTACTAATATTCCATCTTCACTGTACTCTTCACTTATGAGTTGTCCATACTTTCTAATTCGATTCACTTCTCCTCCTTCGGAGTACGGAATTACTTTTTCTATATATACTCTCATTTCTTGAATGGCTTTCTCTAGCGCCTCGTCTATCTTTTCAAGCCCAATTCCTTTCTTAATAGCAGCCTGCACCACGTAGTCAGCATTCTCATCTTTCAAGACTGGCACTTCATCTAGCTTATCTATCTTATTAAATACTGTGATTATAGTCTTATCTGTAACTTCTAATTCACGAAGAGTCTCATATACAGCCTTTACGTTTTTATCCATAGCAGGATTCGAACAATCAACCACATGAATAATAATATCCGAATACTTTGCTTCCTCCAGCGTACTCTTAAACGCATCAATCAAATGATGAGGAAGTTTTCTAATAAATCCAACTGTATCAGTCAACAACACTTCATTTCCATCATCCAACTTATAATTTCTAGTAGTTGGATCTAGTGTTGCAAACAGTTTGTCCTCTTCCAACACATCCGCCTTCGTCAAAGTATTTAGTAATGTAGATTTTCCAGCATTAGTGTATCCAACAATAGCCACCACCGGCAAAGGATTAGACTGACGCTTTGCTCTAGTCACATCACGATGTGCTTCCATATCTTGCACTTCTTTTCTAAGTTGAGAAATCCTGTCACGAATCACACGTCTATCCACTTCCAACTTTTTCTCACCAGGACCTCTTGTTCCAATACCACCACCCTGACGAGTTAGGTTTTGCATACCAATCAGTCTGGTTGATCTATAACGAAGCTGAGCTAGTTCAACTTGAATCTTACCCTCAGCACTCTTTGCGCGCCCTGCAAAGATATCAAGAATCAAAAGAGTCCTATCCATTACCTTTACGCCCAATTCATCTTCCAAGTTCTTAAACTGGTTTGGAGAAAGTTCATCATCACAAACAATTCCATCTGCCTCAGTCTCCCAAATCAAATCTTTTAACTCTTCAACTTTTCCAGTTCCAATATAGAGAGCATTATTAATATGGTCTATGTTTTGTATAACACGACCAACTACTTCTCCGCCCGCAGTCTCAACCAACTCTTCTAACTCATCCAACGAGTCAATAGCGTCCGCCTCAAAACCAGTATTAACTGCAACTAATATAATCTTTTCTTGTTGTTCTTTAGTTTCTATCATCTAATAACACCTTTGGTATTGGAATAATCTTCGATAGCAATGCTGCGGCAATCAAAACGAGTAACAATTGCCATGGGAATACTATCATCAATAATAACACAGTAGCTATTGGCTTTTTCAAAGTATAACCAACTAGCGCTGTAGTTACAACTGCCATTGCAAAGACTACACTGATTCCAAAAATCATTCCGAATGCATATCCTAAACATATACCAGCAAAAATGATTGGGAAGAAATGTCCACCCTTTAGTCCTGCCTCAATACAGATAGTCGTCAAAACTATTTTAACCAAAGCGACAACGATCAGCATTGCAATTCCAATCTCAGAACCATTCTTTGCAACATCCGCAATCTGGTGCTCACCAGAAAACATCGTCAAAGGAAGTACTGTTCCAAGAACTCCTAAAATGATACCGCCTATCACTGCTTTTATAACTGTATACTTTTTAAACTTATTTGAAATAATACTAGCAAGTTTATGACTTGCCACATATAAAAGTCCACCAATAATTCCAATAAATACAAGTGGAATAATATATGCTACATCTATAAGTTTTAACTTTTCAAAATCAATCGAGTAAATACCTGCACCAGACCCAAACAACTTACCAAGCAACGTAAAACTTCCAAACGATGCCAGTGCTGCTACTAAATATAAAATAACTTTCACATTCTTAGGAATAGTTACTTTCTTTTCATCTTCTAATGGCGCCACAAAACCAAACATCGGCGACTTAAAAATCGTTCCGAGTGTAGCACTGATTCCCAACGCATTTAGTTCTTCTACCTCGTGAATATATTTCTTGAGTTTATCACCAATCCAAGTACAAACACCTGCTATAACTCCTGCAAGTCCCGCCTCGGGACCGACACTTGCTCCTAAAACTAACGGAAACAATGCCGAACATAGACCAACCAATATATTATTATACTGATATCCTCCAGTCTTCTTAACCGTACCCAAAACGACTCTAAGTTCTTCTGGATAATCACCAAACTTCTTTCTCCAAAGTCCGATTAAGACGGCTCCTACCACACATATAATAATTGTATAGAAAGGTATATCGAAACGACCTGGAACATATTTCCAGATGAAGTCTATTCCAATATTCATGATTCTTAAGAATGCCCATATAATCGCACCTACTATTCCACCTAACAAACAAGTGTAAACGAATAGTAAGGTGGCATTTTTAACCTTCTTCATAACAACCTCTCAGTTAACAATTCTACCAAATCCTCACACAAAAACAACCACGGCATTTTCCAATACTAATTCAATGCTTAGAACTAATACCGGTATTATACCGTGGTTGCTTTAGGAATATTTTGAATGAAAAATCAGATTATTTTGTTTTAACTTTTTTAACTTTACTAAAGTTACCAAAGGAGTAAACACTGCCTAACTTCTTATAAGCTCTAACTTTAATATAATACGTGGTTTTTCTTTTCAACTTCTTAATAGTTATTTTTGTTTTAGTAGTTTTTTTATCCTTATATTTTTTTAAGTTTTTTGCAGTTGAATATCTGATTTGATATCCGCTAACACCATTAACTTTCTTAAGGTTTAATTTAAGTGCTTTCTTTTGTCTTGTTACTTTTTTAATCTGACTATTACCAACCTTTACAGTTGATTTATTATCTGTTGGTTGATTTTTCGCCGTAGTTGTTTTTGGCGCTGAAGTTGGTTCAACGTCAGCTAATTGATATACTCTAACATAATCAACTTCCATAGTGGATTTGTCTGGAAAAGCACTATCATCTATTGTTTGACCTGGCAAATTTCCACCTATAGCTAAATTTAAAATGATAAATTGATCTTTTCTAAACTCTTCCATCTGAGAAGCATCAGTTATGTTAAATGTCTGATAATAAATACCATCCACATAAAACCTGGCGCGATTCTCATCCCACTCCATTCCATATGTATGCCACGCGGTTCTATCATTAACTGTGTATTTCGTTCCACTAGTATCTGCTTGTTTTCTGTTTGAAGACCAATGTAGATTAGAAAAAACCTCATCATTGTTATTGACGGCTTCCATAATGTCCATCTCACCACATGCTGGCCATCCTTCATCATCAATATTCTCTCCCAACATCCAAAAAGCAGGCCAACAACCCGTAAACCTTGGTAGTCTCATTCTTGCTTCAATTTTTCCGTATGTAAAAAATCTTTTATGTTTTGTAGTAATGCGAGCTGATGTGTACTCCGTCGAAGAACGACGTAGCGCATGAATTTTTAAAGACCCATTGCTTATATACAAATTTTCAGGGTTGGCTGTATAATTCTGTCTTTCATTATTGCCCCAACCGGTTTTTCCCATTTCAATATTCCAATTGGATGAATCTAAATAATCGTCGTTAAACTCATCGCTCCATACAATTTTATACGCCTGCTGTTTTGCTTGCGTATTAAATTTCTTGCTTGCAATCGGAACACTAAAAACTATTGCTAATCCAATAATTATAGCGATTAATTTTTTATAATGCTTTTTCATAAATATGTCTCTCCATTTCATTCGTTCCTCAAACTAGCACAATCGCTTCGCTACGTTTGTCTGAATAATTCTTCAATTAATAAATTAATTTACTTTGTTTTAGCTTTTTTAACTTTACTAAACTTGCCAAAGAAATAAATATTTCCTTTTTTCTTATATGCTCTAGCTTTAATGTAATATTTAGTCTTTCTATCAAGTTTCTTAAGTTTAACTTTTGACTTTTTAACATTTTTCTCCCAATATCCGTCAAAGTTCTTTGCATCAGAATATCTAATTTGGTATCCAGAAGCGCCCTTAATCTTCTTTAAGTTAAATTTAAGAGATTTTTTCTTCTTTTTAATATTCTTTATCTTTGTCTTACCTACTTTAACTACTGTTACTTTCTTTTTAGGAGTTGTCTTCTTCGAAGGTGTCACTGATTTTGTAGTTGTTTCAGTAGTTGATGGATCTACATGTTTTGAAGTAGGTGCTTGTGTAGTAGGCGCCTTTGTAGTTGTTGTAGTAGGTCCAGGTGTAGTTGTGTAATCTGGATCAGGAGCCCATGTAGAAGTCTTAAATGATACATTTCTTACTTGAATGTTAAAACTCTCATTAGGATCATCTTTATCCACCGAGTTGTTTCCTAGACCAAACTTCAAACTAACAGTACTGTCAAAGTCCTCAGGTATGTAGACATCTATGCTGTAATACTGAGTAATACCTCCCCTTAGATCAATGTAGCCACCAGCCAAGTTACCCTCATTTCCGTCCGCAACTTTAACATATATTCTCTTATCTTTATCTGAAGTAATATCACACTTATAGGTATACGTACATCCTTTGTAATATGCCATGTTTTCTAGTTTTCCTTGAAAACTCCATACCGCATCAGTGTGATCATATGAACCAATCTTTGTAATATTAGCAGTAAAACCATTTGATGGTCTATCACCATTTAGAGTTAATGAGCCTTCTGTATGTAACCAATCTGTTCCAATCCATGAAGTCCAGTTTTCTGGATACTCTGCCACTGCATCATGTTCTATTTTAATAGTAGGTCCATCATATTTTGTAGTAGGCTCATCAGGTTTCTGATAAACTCTTACATAATCCACTTCCATAGTTGATCTATCTGGGAATGCACTATCATCAATATCATAGCCAGGCCACTGTCCACCAATAGCAAGGTTCAAAATGATGAACTGTTTTGCTCTAAACTCTTCCATTTGGGAACCGGTAGTAATCTTGTATGATTCAGTCACGTTATCATCTACATAGAAAACTGCCCTATCTTCAGTCCATTCCATACCGTAAGTATGCCACTCTGTTCTATCACCAACATTATGTGCATCGCCTGGTGTATCAGCTTGTTTGTTGTTATATGACCAGTGAAGATTCGAATAGACATTATTGGTATCGTTGATAGCTTCCATAATATCCATCTCACCACAAGCTGGCCATCCCGCACTATTAATATTTTCACCTAGCATCCAAAAAGCAGGCCATGAACCTTTAAATCTTGGAAGTTTCATTTTCGCTTCAATTTTTCCATACTTAAATGAACGTTTACCCTGAGTTTTCATACGTGCAGATGTGTATTGTTTTCCACCATAACTCTGCTTCAAAGCATGAATCTTCAAAGTTCCATCACTCACCTCAATATTGTCTGCACTATCTCTGTAATACTGTTGCTCGTTATTGCCCCAGCCCCAGTTTCCAGTACCAGTTTCTACTGACCAGTTTGATCTGTCCAATGAGGTTCCGTCAAACTCATCACTCCAAACAAGTTCATAATCAGCAGCCTTAACGTCCGTGACTACCTTACTTGCAATTGGAATTCCTAAAACCAACGTAACAGCTACTACTGCAGCGATTACTTTTCTACTAAATTTTTTCATAATATTCCGACCTCCATCTTATGGTGTGATTATAACATTTAATTTTGATAATTTGATTTTCTGAAGAGTGTATATATTCAATTAGGTATCGCTTTTTTATAGCACTAAAAAACCCACAAAAACGGTTAGTTTTTATGGGTTTAATAATTATTTATTTAAGAACTCTTTTATTTCTTCCAGTCTTTCTTCGGCAACCTTTCTACCTACCTGATAAACTCTCTCAAGTTCGTCCGGATTATTTTCTGTCCTTCCAATGCCTAGTGACTCAGGAGGTCTTATGACAATAGACTTTCCACTATCTTCAATCGCATCAATCTCATCCATCTGTTTGTTATACATATTGTGTCTATCTCTTAAAACCTCAACCATCTTCGGATATTTTCTAAGTGAAATCTTCGCCAAAGGAAGTATCCTTGTTTGACTCTTTCTATAACCTCTCGCCTGAGTAAGAATAATAACATTTCTGTTATATCCAAGACTTTCCATATACTTAAATGGCACTGCATCAATCATTCCACCGTCTAGCATCTTTAGTCCGTCCACTTCCACAACTTTTGAAACAACCGGCATAGATGCTGATGCTTGCATCCACTTAAGATCTCTTTCCTCATCCCCAGTACACAAATAGTATTCTGGTTCTCCTGTCACACAATTCGTTGCACCAATATAAAACTTAAGCGGATTTGATTTATAAGTGTCCCAGTCAAACAGATCAAGTTCGTATGGAATCTCTCTATAGCAGAAATCAACACCATACAAATCACCAGTCTTTATCCACGATCTAAAGCTACAATATCTTTTATCTTTAGCATATTTTTTGTTGTATCTGACAGGTCTACCTATCTGTTTTGATTTATAGTTACAACCAAAAACAGCTCCAGCCGAAATACCTACACCCGCGTCAAAGTTGATGTCGTTTTCCATAAACACATCCAACACTCCACACGTGAACATTCCACGCATTGCGCCGCCTTCCATTATAACTGCACTCTTCTTTTCCAAATCTATCTCCTATATAAAAAACAAAAGTGATCCAGCTGCTATTCCAATGACTGCTCCCACTACCACGTCTTTGATAAAGTGTACACCTATCAAAACTCTGTGGATTGCAATCAATAGCGCTACCACGAAAAATATAATACTAAATTTCCAATTAATATATGCAAAAGACATTGCAATGACAAATGCTGAGAACACGTGACGTGAAGGCATACTTTGTCCTTCTTTCTCTTTTGCCACAACAGGTTCGTACTCATACATTGCATATGGTCTCTTTGCATTAAAGAAATATCTAAACACACTTACCAATACAAATGAGATTCCGCAAACTAGTACAATCTTAATTAATTCACTAAATCTTTTGTTGTATCCAAGTGCAACAAGCAATATCGGAAAACTTATATAAACTATTCCAGTCAAAATCTGGTTAGCAAAAACAAGCGCTCTCTCCAAGTGCTTATTCCCTTTCGCCCTATTCACAATTTTAATATAAGTTTCTTTTTTCATATTTATTGCTTCTTTGCGAGTTTATACTCATCGCCATAAGAGAAATACGGACAAGATGAATGCTTAGACTGATAAAGTCTAGCAAGATCATCCTCATCCATATTCACTACGCAAGTGTACTCTTCATAATCTTCATCATAAACATAATTGCTACAAAACTCGCAGCTATATTGTCCACTCATTATTTATACTCCTCAGCTACAGCCTTGAAAGCAGGAAGTGCATCTTCTATCTGTTTTGTTTCTACACAATATGAAACACGTACGTATCCTGGCATACCAAAACTATCAGCAGGAACCACCAAAATTTCATGTTCCTTGCACTTAGCTGAAAACGCTCTAGAATCTTCTCCCATCGCTTTTACAAATAGGTAGAATGCTCCATCAGGATATACGCACTCAAAACCCATCTCCGTCAAAGAATTATAAAACAAATCTCTATTCTTTTTATAAATTGAAATGTCTGCAGTGGCATCAACACACTTTGCAACAACCTTCTGCCACAAAGAAGGTGCACATACATAACCTAGCGCACGACCAGAGCCACAAACTGCAGCATAAGCATCTTCATAATTTGCAATCTTTGGCGAAACCACTACATATCCTATACGCTCACCAGGCATAGACAATGCCTTACTGTATGAATAACATGAGAAAGTATTGTCATAGTAGTTAATTAAATATGGAAGTTCAATATCATCATAGATGAGCTCACGATATGGTTCGTCAGTGATGATAAAAATTGGATGTCCATACTCCTCTTCTTTTTTCTTTAGAATTTCGCACAAAGCTTCAACCTTATCTTTTTTATAAACAACACCACTTGGATTGTTTGGTGAGTTTATTACTATTGCTTTTGTCTTTTCATTTATAGCTTTATCCACATTTTCTATATCTATCTGCAAAGACTTATCTTCTGGATCTACTTCCACTACCTTTGCACCAGACCTCTCGATATAAACACCGTACTCTGGGAAGTATGGCTTGATAACAAGACACTCATCACCAGGCTGCATACAAGCATTCATAACAATAGACAAAGCTGCAGCTGCTCCACAAGTCATATAAATATTATCAGCACTAACCTTTGCGCCATACTTTTTATTTAAGTGATCAGCCATCGTCTTTCTAACCATCGCATCACCCTGAGCTGATGTATATCCGTGAAGAGAAATAGAATCAGAAGTATCAACCAATTCTTTTATAGCATCATTAACACACTGAGGTGTAGGAACGCTAGGATTTCCAATACTGAAATCATATACGTTCTCTTCTCCTATCTCAGCCTTTCTTTTCATGCCATATTCGAATAGGTCTCTAATCTCTGATCTAACTTTTCCAAATTTAACTAATGATTCTGTATACATGTCTATCTCCAATTATCTTTACTTAGCATTAATCAGATAGCTATAAACTATCTGATTAATAATTACAATACTTTATTTAAGAAGTCGATGGTTCTAGGTTCTTTTGGATTGTTAAGCACTTCGTCTGGAGTACCTTCTTCCACTATATAACCGCCATCCATAAACAATACTCTGTCAGCCACTTCTTTGGCGAAGCCCATCTCGTGTGTAACTATAACCATAGTCATTCCCTCTTGAGCAAGTTTTTTCATAACCTGCAAAACTTCTCCTACCATTTCTGGATCAAGAGCTGATGTAGGCTCGTCAAAGAGCATAATGTCTGGCTTCATACATAAAGATCTAGCAATAGCAGCACGTTGTTTTTGTCCACCAGAAAGCTGTGCTGGGAATGATGTTGCTTTGTCATCTAATCCTACACGCTTAAGCATCTTCATAGCTGTCTCTTTTGCTTCGTCCTTAGATTGTTTCTTTAACTGAATAGGTGCCAAAGTCAAATTGTCTAGCACATTCATATTGTTAAACAAGTTAAAGTGCTGGAATACCATTCCAATATCTTCTCTTGCTTTGTTAATGTCTACATGTTTATCTGATAGTCTATTTCCATCTACCACTACCTCGCCGCCAGTAATATCTTCCAACAAGTTAAGGCATCTTAAGAAAGTAGATTTACCACTTCCTGATGGTCCAATAACTACCACCACTTCACCCTCATATATATCTGTAGAAATATCTTTTAATACTTCTAACTTTCCGAAGAATTTCTCAAGGTTTTTAACATGTATTTTCACTTCTCTAGTGTTTGTCTCTGTGTCTTTCACCTTTAGCCATCCTCCTTTCGATATGTTTAGCAAGTTTAGATAGTGCAGTGATTACGATCAAATACATAATACCTACAATAAACCAAACTTGGAATGATTTAAATGTAATAGCAACTACACTGTTTGCCTCATTAACCAATTCTGGGAATCCGATGATAGATAGAATTGATGTATCTTTTAAAGTGATGATGAACTGGTTGATGATACTAGGAATCATGGTTTTGATAGCCTGAGGCAAAACAACCTTTCTCATTGCTTTTGAATAAGGAAGTCCAAGACTTCTGGCAGCTTCCATCTGTCCGATATCTACTGACTGGATTCCTCCTCTAATAATCTCTGCCATATAAGCACCACAGTTTAGGGCCAAACAGATTGTACCCGCTTGAAGCGCCGACAAAGTAAACCCTGCGTCAAATGCTGAGTTAATACCATATGGAATACCAAAATATATAAAATAAGCCAATACAATCATTGGTACACCACGAATAGCGTCTACAAACACTTGTGCAATAATATTACACACCTTGTTATGAACAACGCTTAGGATACCAAAGATAAGACCTAAAATACACGCAAAAAACAATCCACACAAAGCAAGAAGCAATGTGTTTCCCATTGATTTGAGCAATAATGGTCCATATTCTTGTAATATTTGTACCATATCTTTTCCTTCCTAATAATTAGTTTCTAAATAATAAAGACACCATAATTTCTATGGTGTCTTTACTATTAAACATCTTTAAATATTATATTATTTTCCTAGATATTTTTCAATAATCTTGTCGTATGTTCCGTCTTTCTTAATGTTAGCTAGACCCTTATTGAATGTATCAATAAACTCCTTCTTATTCTTGTTAAATACAGCCGCGCCGTAGTCAGAACCTTCGTTTTCTGTACCCTTAACAACTTGAAGTTTAATACCATCTTTAATAGATGCTTTCATAATAGGTGTATCTTCGAAACATGCATCAGCCTGTCCGCCAGATACTGATTGATACATTGTATCTGAATCTTTAACCTTAGTAATTTTAAATTTATATTTCTTAGCTAACTTAGCTGCATAACTAGCACCTTCAGTACCGTTCTTAACTGCAACTGTTTTTCCATCTAGATCGTCAAAATCATCAATGTCTGATCCAGCCTTAACAGCCATACACTGTGTAGCTGTGAAGTATCCGTCTGAGAAAATCCATCCAGTCTTCTTACGTTCTGCTGTGATAGATGCACCAGCAATCAAAGCGTCTGCCTGGTTAGCCTGACAAGCTGCTATAGCTGCATCCCAACCTAGACTCTTAATTTCATATTCGAATCCCTGGTCCTTAGCTACTGCCTTTAGAATATCAACGTCGATACCTACAAAGTTACCCTTTGCATCTGTGTACTCGAATGGTTTAAATACTGTATCCATTCCGATTACCCACTTTTTGGCGTCTGATGATTTCTTGCTTCCACAACCAACAAACAATCCAACTGATACTACTAGCACTAAAGCTAGCGCAATAATTCTTTTCATTAAAATATCCTCCTTAATATATATCTTATTATTCTTTTCCGTTCAAAGAATAAAAATTATTTAATCTTTATATTATTATCAACGATATTTTTAGCATCTTTATAACCGATTTCCATTCCACTTATTTCAACTCTATAGCCATTAGACGATTTTCCGTAAATATAGAATTGTGTATTTGTAGGCTCAAAACCATAAAATGTTTTACCATCAACTTTATATTCTTTTATCTTTATTTTTTTATCATTAAAGTTTTTACGATATTTCTTTGCTTCTGCTTTTGCATTGCTTATTTTAGTTGACGGACTAGAAACTGAAATACTCTTTGATTGATCTTTTCCATCCTTTTGTATACTCGAATAATTCTTTGATGCATTTCTAATAGTCCATCCTTTAGGAACAGTAATCTTACAAGCTTTCATATCTACTTTCTTGATTTTAGCATTTGATTCATACTCTTTTTTAGATTCTTTTTCATACTTAGCAAATTCCTTTGATTCACGTCCTTCTACCTTGAATTTCATCTTGCCTGCTCCATTACCCACAAGATAACTATCAAAATTAACTATAACATCATCTTTATGATTAGCAAGTTTATAATCGTATTTTAGAGTTACAGTCTTTCCTGGTTTGATTTTCTTAGATCTTTTTTCATAATATGGTTTGCCCTTCTTATCTTTCAAATTGCCAAGATACAAAGTTTCTTTGCCTTGCTTAGCATTTATGTTTGCATATGAAGTAAACATTTTACTCTTTTTACTGATATTCTTTACTTCAAGCGTAATAACAATATAATCTGCTTTTCCTGCAAACGTATTATCGCAAACAATCTCATCATTAATACACTTAACATCAAAATCACCTTTATATGTTACTTCTTGTTCCTTGTAATTAGGATCACTTGAGGCATCTTTGGAAGAACAACCACAAGCCACCAATCCCAAACACATTGCAACCACTAAAACTAGTCCTATAATTCTGTTCATTTTTAAACCTCCTTCAAAACTCTAGTATTTTCTATCTGTTGTTCAAACGAACCTAGTTTCATAAAAAAAAATAAGTATACAATTTTACCCGTTCTTAACACACAAAAATATTATATCATATAACAAGAAATAAAAATACAAAAAAGAACAAATAGCGTATAACTATTTGTTCTTCTTTTTGCTAGTTAGCTTTTCTTCTCTCTTCGATAGCCTGTTCTAGCATCATATCTTTAACCTTCATCAAACGAGTTTGTGTACTTCGCTCGTTTTCATCCAGTTTCATATTTATGTATTTAATATTCTCCTGAGCGTTTGGAATTATTACGTGCTCTAAGGCGTTAACTCTTCTTCTAGTCTTCTCAATCTCAGCAGCCATTAACTGACAAGATTTCTCCACTTCAGCAAGTCTTAGCATATCCTTAAACACCTGTGCCAAAGAATCCATAGCATCATCCAAGTCACCTGCCGTGAAAGCATAACCGTATGAATATATATCTCCACCACTTATATCCATACGTGTAGAATAAGTAGGGATATCAACACTCATTACATTTTGCTCGCCCTCGTCTATCTCCAAAGTTTTCTTGGAAGCAAGAAGCGCTGTATTTAGAACCTCTTTGCTCATACCTGCTTTGGCGATGGCAAATTCCATATTTGCGTTCTTTAAGCCAGCCTCCACTTTTTTACGAAGTTCCATATTCTCCCTAACTAAGTCCATGAACTGTCTTAACAATTCATCTCTCTTATCTTTAAGAAGTTTATGTCCCTTGGTAGCGGAAACTAGTTTCTTCTTCTGTTTGGTTAATTCCATTCTTGTTGGATTTACCATTATTTATCTTCTCCCTTGTAATACTTCTCTAAGTATTCATCTGAGATACGTTTTAGTTCTGACTTTGGAAGCATTCCTAACAACTCCCAGCCCACATTCATCGTATCTTCAATAGTTCTGTTTGTGTCATATCCTTGTGATACGTACTTTTCTTCAAATGCATCTGCAAAGTTCGCATACTTGATATCCATCTCCGACAAAGCAGCCTCACCAAGGATTGTCATAAGTTCCTTAGCATCTTTGCCGCGGGCATACGCTGCAAACAACTGGTTCATTACATCTGAATGATCCGCTCTAGTTTTTCCTTCGCCAATACCTTTATCTTTCAAACGTGAAAGTGAAGGCAAAACGTCTATAGGTGGTGTAACACCTTTTCTATATAGATCACGACTAAGGATAATCTGTCCCTCAGTAATGTATCCTGTTAAGTCAGGGATTGGGTGAGTCTTGTCATCCTCAGGCATTGTAAGAATAGGAACAAGTGTGATACTTCCATCCTTACCTGTCTGTCTACCTGCGCGCTCGTATAGAGTAGCTAGGTCAGTGTACATGTATCCAGGATAACCTCTTCTACCAGGAACCTCTTTACGCGCCGCTGATACCTCACGAAGCGAATCAGCATAGTTTGTAATATCAGTGATAATTACAAGCACGTGCATTCCTTTTTCAAATGCCAAATACTCAGCTGCTGTTAGCGCCATACGAGGTGTCGCAATACGCTCAACCGCTGGGTCATTAGCAAGGTTTGTAAATAGTACTGTTCTATCGATAGCACCTGTCTCTTTAAAGCTCTTTACAAAGTAGTCTGCTTCCTCGAAAGTGATTCCGACCGCTGCAAAGACCACGGCAAATGGATCATCTGTTCCAATAACCTTAGCCTGTCTAGCAATCTGAGCTGCTAGGTTAGCGTGAGGAAGACCTGAAGCTGAAAAGATAGGAAGCTTCTGACCACGAACCAAAGTGTTTAGTCCGTCAATCGCTGAAATACCAGTCTGAATAAACTCAGATGGATAATTTCTAGCAGCTGGGTTCATAGCTACACCATTGATATCTCTTCTCTCATCAGGGATAATCTCTGGACCACCGTCTATTGGATTTCCAAGTCCGTCAAAAACACGACCAAGCATATCTTCTGATACACCTAATTCCATACTGTGTCCAAGGAATCTAACTTTACTGTTTGAAAGGTTAATACCTGTAGAACTCTCAAACAACTGAACTAGTGCGTTACCACCATTTACTTCCAAGACTTTGCATCGTCTAACTTCACCGTTAGCCAACTCGATTTCACCTAGTTCGTCATAAGTTACGTTTTCTACGTCTCTTACCATCATCAGTGGACCGGCCACTTCTTGTATGGTTCTATACTCTTTTGGCATACTAGATTTCCTCCTTGTTTCTTGTCTTTAGCATTTGGTCTGATAACAACTCGCTAATTCGTTTGTATTCTTTGTCGATGTCTTTCTCTTCAGTGTACTTAAATCTACCAATGTCTTCTCGAACAGAAAGGTCGATTAAGTCTTTAATGTCCGCGCCATTGTCTAACGCTTTTACGCCTTCGTTGTAGTAGCCGATAACTAGCTTCATCATCAAATACTGCTTCTCGAGCGATGTATATGTATCAATTTCATGGAATGAGTTCTGATGTAGGAAGTCCTCGCGGATTGATCTAGATGCTTCCATCTTAAGTCTATCCGTAGGCGACAAAGCATCCATACCTACCATCTGAACGATTTCGTTTAGCTCTGCCTCTTCCTGTAGTAATGTCATCATTTCCTGTCTAATGGACATCCATTCCTCATTTACATTTTTATCAAACCAAGGTCCGATACTATCAAGGTAAAGTGAATAACTTGTTAACCAGTTGATAGCTGGGAAGTGTCTCTGATAAGCAAGTGCTGCATCAAGACCCCAGAACACTTTTACAATACGAAGTGTCGCCTGCGAAACCGGTTCTGATATATCACCACCTGGAGGAGATACGGCACCGATTACAGATAGCGCCCCCTCTCTTCCTTCTGAACCAATAGTTACTACATCACCAGCTCTCTCGTAGAACTGTGCAAGTCTACTTCCTAGATACGCTGGATAACCTTCTTCTCCAGGCATCTCGTCAAGACGTCCTGACATTTCTCTTAACGCCTCAGCCCAACGTGATGTTGAGTCAGCCATTAGAGCAACTGAGTATCCCATATCTCTGAAGTACTCTGCAATTGTGATTCCTGTATATATTGAAGCCTCTCTGGCTGCAACAGGCATATCTGATGTGTTAGCGATTAGAACTGTTCTTTCCATCAATGACTTTCCAGTCTTTGGATCTTTAAGTTCTGGGAACTCGTTAAGAACGTCCGTCATCTCGTTTCCACGCTCACCACAACCGATATATACCACTATGTCAGCCTCGGCCCATTTTGCTAACTGATGTTGGATAACAGTTTTACCACTACCGAAAGGTCCAGGTACTGCAGCCACACCACCTCTAGCGATTGGGAACAAAGTATCAACAACTCTCTGTCCTGTAACTAGTGGTTTGTTAGGGGCTTTCTTTTCTTTATATGGACGACCTTTACGTACAGGCCACTTCTGCATCAAAGTGACTTCCTTTTCGCCGTCTTTAGTCTCAATCTTTGCGATTACATCTTCCACAGTGTAGCTTCCTGCATTAATCTCTGTAATCTTTCCATCATATCCAAATGGCACCATAATCTTTTGAGTAACAACTTCAGTTTCCTCAACTGTACCCAAAATGTCACCAGTCGCTACTTCATCTCCTACTTTTGCAACCGGAACAAAGTCCCACTTCAAATCTCTCTTAAGAGATGGAACTTGAACACCACGATTTAGAAGATTTCCAGAAACCTTCATAATGTCATCGAGTGGTCTTTGAATACCATCGTAAATACTTCCTATAAGTCCAGGTCCTAATTCCACAGACATAGGCGCGCCCGTTGAAACAACTTCCTTTCCAGGGCCGAGACCTGCTGTCTCCTCGTAAACCTGGATGGATGCTTGATCACCGTGCATCTCAATAATTTCGCCGATAAGCTCTTCTTCACTTACCCTAACCACATCGTACATATTGGCGTCCCTCATGCCAGTAGCTACTACTAGCGGTCCTGCCACTTTTTTGATTGTACCTTTACTTTCCATAACTGTTTCCTCTCAAAGTTTTATTCATCACCAAACAAAATATCAGATCCAACTGCTTGTTCCACAAACGATTTAACCTGTGCAATTCCCGCTCCAGTGTTTCCACTGATTCCAGGAATTTGAATAATCGCTGGACTGATACTCTCTTTGTGTTTGTCTATCTCTTCTGTTAAGTCTTTCGCAACAGATTCAACAACATATATTATGGCATAATCACCCACGACCAACTTTTTCAAAGTGGCCTTTGCTTCATCTTTTTCCTTCACTGGGTAAATATCAATTCCCAATGCAGAGAAGCCATATATGCTGTCATAATCTCCCATTACTGCTACTTTACGCATTTCTTACCTCTTACGCATACATCATTCTTGCGCGCTCTTTTATAAAGTCTTCGTCGAAGCCGTTTTCTTTTCCCTTAAGAATGATTCTAGCTGTTTTAAGTTCATTGTATCTTGCAAGTGCATATGCAAGAATTGGTCCAATTGTAAATGTCTCGTATTTTTGAGATTTAATTCTCTCAATGATTTTATTGTCACAAACACACTCGAAGTATGATTTTGACTTTTTGGCAGCCTCCGCCAAATCTGCGTGACCAATCTCTTTCAAGTAATCTATTACTGAATCGATGCCCTCTTCCGCTGCCTTTTCAAGTTCATTAACATTCACATAGTTGCATGGGAATGTTGCCTTGAATACGAAGTCTGCATCTTTACCTGCTAACGCTGCACGAATTGCAATCTTAATGTTTGCCATTCCAACCTTGATGTCGGCATAGTCACGAATCAAGCTGTTGTCTGATGCTTGACCAATCTTAACCAGTCTCTTTAAAAGAGCCTTGTCTATGATTACGTCACACAACTGACCATCACCACTCTTGATCAAAGTTTCAGCTGCATCTCTAGCTGGCTCAATCATAGGCTGTGGCAACTTGTCATACTCAGAATTTCTAATGATATCTTCCAACTCAGTGATAGTGATGTTTCCAATGACTTTTATATGATTATCATTTTCATCCTTTACTTCTTTTGGATTTAGTGCCACATAGACATACTTGCTCGCAACTTGTGCATCTGTAACAACTTTCTTAATAGCAGTTTTTAGATTGTGATACTCATCTTCCACTATTAAGATTTCTTTGTCGCGCTCGTCGTCAATAATCTCATCTAGAACTTCTCGTGTTTTGTCTTGTTCAATTTTTATAATGTCGCTTAGAGTTTCGTTTGAGTCATTACTTCCCCAACCTTTGTCTTTCAAAATCTGAAGTGCGCTATCATAATCTTTAGCCTCAACCAAAGCATTCACATCTTCATCAGTCAAAAGCGTACTCTCCAACGCTCTTATACGGGCAACACCGTAAATATACTCATCCACAAGTATTACCTCCTATTTGTCAAAAAGGTTTTTATTTACCAAGTCACGAAGATCATCCCTCTTCGCGTCAAAGATAGCATCAAAAGTACAGTTCTCTTCTATGTCGCCATACTTTAGAATAAAGCCGTCAGTTATATCCGCTGGATCTGAATCCACCTCTAGTGAGCCGCCGTTTTCTTTTGCCACATCACTAATCTTTTTATCAAAACCTGATGGCATTCTATCTAAATCTGTTTTAGAGAAACAAATCTTTCCATCTTTACTTTGAACATTGTCCTTCAATATATTTAGGACCGTGTCAAAGTAAGCATCTGTATCTTGGTTTTTTAATTCATCCAATGCTCTCTCAATTACTTCATCAATCACTTCACCCTTGGCTTTAAGCAAAGCATTTCTCTGCTTAAACTCGCCGTTTGAAATGACTTTTTCTTCGTACACTGCCTGCTCTCTTTTTGCATTATCTAAGATGTCTTTGATTTCTTTGTCGGTGTCTTTTTTAGCGTCTGCTAACACACTCGCTCTGTAGCCTTCAGCGTCCTTCTTTATAAGTTCAATTTCATCTTGAGAATTGGATTTAATTTTCTTTACAATATTATCTAATCCACTCATTGTAATTCTCTTTCAATTTATTTTAGTGCGATACCGTTTACTGCTAGGAATGAAATAAGTAGCGCTAGGATAGCGTATGTCTCAACCATGGCTGGAAGTAGCATAGCCTTAGCGAACTGATCTGGCTTCTTAGCAATGATTCCGATTGAAGCTGCACTAGTTTTACCCTGGTACTTACCCGAGATCAAACCTACAATTGCGATTGGCAAACATGCTGCCAAAATTTGAAGTCCTTGGATTGCAGTCATTTCTACTGCGCCACTACCGATGATTCCTATTTTTGATAGAGTTACGAAACCAATAAGTAGTCCATAAAGACCCTGTGTACCTGGTAACAATTGCATTACCAAAACTTTTGCAAACTTAGATGGATCTTCGCTCATTACTCCTGCCGCTGCCTGTCCTGCAATACCTACACCGATAGCTGAACCTGCACCTGCCAAAAGCACCGCCAAAGCTGCACCTAAAATTGCATAAACGATTCCTTGATTAGCGAAAAAATCGCCCATTGATGTTGCTGCTAAAATCATAATAAAAACCTCTCTTTTTTATAAATTCTATCTTTCGATAGTTGTTAACTCTTTTTAACCTTTACATATTTTGTATCTTCTTTAAATGGCTTGAACTCTCTTCCGCCGCCTTCGTAGAACTTGCCAAAGAACTCTACAAACTGCAAACGGTTCGTGTGCACATATGCACCTAGTAAGTTGATTGCCATATTAAATGTATGTCCAATAATAAATACTACGACAAATAGTATTACGCCAAATACTGACTTGCCCCCCATAGCTGCCATTGTATTAATAACTGATGCAATAACTCCAGTAGCTAATCCCAAAGCCAAAAGTCTTGAGTATGAAAGCAAATCGCTGAGCCAACTTGTCACATCATATAAACTGTAGAAGCCAAGTAAAACTCTCTTGAACGGATTCTTTCTTCCTCTTCCACCTGTAACAAGAATTCCTAACATTCCGACAATCGTAAAAACTATAGCTGTCGTATTTAGCCATCCTGGGAACTTAATAGTTGTTCCTGCTAGCGAGCCAAAGATAGAAGTTGGAATAAGCATTAGTATCAAACCTATTAAGAATAAATACCAAAATACGGCATCTGCAAAGAATCCATAAACATCTTTGTTCTTAAGATTCATGTAACCCTTGATTCCAAGTCCTGTAAACAAATGTATAATACCGATAATCATACAGTAAATGAGCAACTTCATAGGATCACCTATAGGCTCAAACCATAGCGACTGTATATTATAATTTGTGCCAAAGAATGTGTTTGAAATAACTGGAATGGCATCGCCAAAGTAACCACCAAACAGTATTCCCCATATAAGTGTTGAAATACCACAGTACTTAAACATTCTTAATGACTTAGCCATAGACTCTGACATATTTGGATATTTCTTAAGCACGATAAATGTGGCCAAGAACATAATCAATCCATATGCCGCATCACTTAGCATCATACCAAATAGTACGTAGTAGAATATCGAAGTAATAGTAGTTGGGTCTATCTCAAATCTATTTGGATATCCAAAGGCTGTTACTACACCTTCTACCGCGCCATTAAACTTATTATTCTTTAAGTACACTGGCGCTTCTTCGTCTACGTAATCTTCTAAATCAACATATGCCGTATATTTGTTTTCTAATGTAGCCTTTACTTCTTCCACTTCATTCTCTGGTATAGAACCAGTAATAACGAATGTGTGTTTACTTTGTTCCAATTCACCTAGTACCTTGTACTTATCTGCACGAACTCTGTAATAATCAGCCACTTCTTCTATTTTGAACTTTAAATCTTCTTTAGCCTTAATACGGTTTGTTAGATTTTCTATTTCAGCTTTATGTGTAGTGATTCTCTCGTGACGTCTTCTTATAGACTCTGTAGGAATATGATGTGTAAAGTAAACTGGCTTTGTAAAGTCTAGTTTTCTTAAAGCATCTTCAGTTCCCTCTTTCACGTCTTTATCACAGATAACAGAAATGTATGTCTGATGTTCATCGCTACTTACAACCTTAACGTCAGTCTCCTCTGGGAAACTATCCAACTCGGAAACTTTTAATAACAATTCTTCCTGTGTGTAAACTCCAGGAATAATTCCAAGTAACAAATCTGTAGTTCTAGTTCCACGAGTATTCATTGGAACATCTAAGTTTGTCCAAGGCTCGATTGCAGTGATTTCATCTTCCGCTTTTGCAATCTCAAGATTTAAGTCATCAATTTCTTTTCCATAATCTGAAATCTGTTTAGCCTCACCCACTAAGTCTCTATGAGTAGCCTCGATAGCCAAAAAGTCATCTTCCGAGATATCCTGTCTACCTTTTAGCGAATCAAACATTCCAGTTTTTTCTTCTGAATACAAAGAAAGAACCTCAAGTGCATTCTCACAAGAAACAACACTCCTCTCAAAAACAGAGATTTGTGTGGCTGTATTCATCTTTTCAAAATCGTCCTCTTCAAATTTCGAAATCTCAATACAACCTTTTCTTTGAATGTACTCTAAGATCCTTTTTCTATCTTCTTTCAAAGCACAGATATTTATTTTTTTCATTTTCTGTACTGCCATAATTTTCCCTCGACTTTAAGCTTTTCACACCCCTTTATAATTAGCCAATCGATTTTTTAACTAGCTCAACAGTCTCATCCATTTTGGATTTGGCATTATCTTTTAAATCAGATACAAGATTTTCAATCTCTCTATCTTTGTTTTCCTCGATAGTTTTGCATTTCTTTTCAAGTTCTTCCATTTCTTTTGCAGCTTGTTCCTTGGCAAGGTTAATAGACTCATCACTCACCTTCTTAGCCTCGTTTTCCACATCAGCTTTTGAGTTCTCAGCCTCTGCCTTGGCATTTCTCACCATTTCGTCTGCTTATTTTTCTGCTTGTTTTACTGCATCAATTGCATCTTTCAACATAACTCTTTCCTCTATCTCAAACTCATTTTCAAATCTCTTCTAGCCTCGCGCTCTTGGTCTTTTTTCTTAATGTCCACTCTCTTGTCTGCCTTTTTCTTACCCTTCGCTAGTCCTATTTCTATTTTCACTAGACTACCTTTAAAATAAACTTCCAAAGGAACCAATGTATATCCCTGCTCGTTTATCTTTCCAGCAATCTTTGAAATCTCATACTTGTGAAGTAAAAGTTTTCTAATTCTAAGTGGATCTTTGTTAAAAATGTTTCCCTTCTCATAAGGATTGATGTGCATACCGTGAATCAGCACTTGTCCATTTTTAACTCGTATGAAGGCTTGCTTAATACTGCAGTGTCCTTGACGTAAGGATTTAACTTCTGTTCCCACTAATTCAATACCTGCTTCATACGTCTCCTCGATAAAATAATCGTGGCGAGCTTTCTTATTTTTTGCAATTGAACGTATTTCTTCTGCCTTCATTTTGTCCTCTTACTTTAAATCTCGCACAAGGTACATTATACCACTTTTAGCACTAAATTTAACCGATTTTTACTTATAATTATTAAGTATTTTTCTGCTTAAATAAAGCTAAAATCTATCGTTTTCGACACCTTGCTTGCGCTGTCTACTACTATATTTACCTTCTCTCCTAATTTATATACATTTCCTGTGTGTTCGCCCACTAACATCATGTGTTCTTCGTCGAAGTCATAGTGATCGTCAGTTATATTTGAAATGTGAACTAATCCCTCAATTGTGTTTTCTAGTTCCACGTACACGCCGAAGTTTGTGACGCCTGAGATGATACCCTCAAAAGTCTCACCAATTTGTTCACGCATATACTCGGCCTTCTTCATCTTCTCTGTATCTCGCTCTGCATCGTCAGCTCTGCGCTCATTTATGCTGCAGTGCTTGCACACATCATCCAAGATATTTTTGTAATGATTTATCTTCTCGTCATTCATCTCGCCATGAAGACTCTGCTTAATAATTCTATGAATCTGCAAATCAGGATATCTTCTAATAGGTGATGTGAAGTGACAATAATACTTCGCTGAAAGTCCATAGTGACCTTTGTTGTATGGCTCATAAACGGCCCTTTGCATTGAGCGAAGTGTCATTCTACTAATCAAAGACTCCTCTGGCTTATCCTCGATTTCAGCCAATAGCTTTTGAAGTTCTTTCGGATGCATCTTTCCGTTTGAAGTCTTTAAGTGATATCCAAAGTTACTTGCGAACAAAGATAGTGCCTTCATCTTCTTTGGATCAGGCTCCTCATGATTTCGATATACAAAAGGAATGTCCTGCCAATAGAAATTCTCTGCCACAGTCTCGTTTGCTGCTAGCATAAAGTCCTCAATTATCTTTGTCGCTCTATTTCTAATATATGGTGTAATTGAAACTGGTTTACCCTTAGCGTTTAGTTCGATATTGCACTCTCTTGTCTCAAAGTTAACTGCACCTCTATGATTTCGTCTTTTCCTCAAGATGTGTGATAACTCATACATTAGATTAAAGAAGTCTACATATCCCTCGTTTCTAGCCTCAGCTTCTGGGTCGTGTTCTATCACAGCATTAACTTCTGTGTAAGTCATTCGTCTATCCACGTTTATAACAGTCTCTGCCATCTCATATGAATCAATCTTTCCATCAGGATTAATTGTCATAATGCAAGATAAAGCAAGCCTATCTTCACCTTGATTTAATGAACAGATTCCATTAGACAATCTTCTTGGAAGCATAGGGATAACTCTATCAACCAAGTAAACACTAGTTGCTCTGTTATATGCTTCATCATCTAGCGCAGAATACTCTGTCACATAATGAGAAACATCTGCTATATGAACGCCAAGAATATACTGATCACCTTCTTTTCTTAAAGTGATAGCATCATCCAAGTCCTTTGCATCTTCACCGTCTATTGTGACTGTCATTTCATCACGAAGATCTACTCTTCCCTCGATATCTTTTTCAGTCACTTTATCTGGGATGCGTTCTGCTTCGTACTGGACTTCTTCGTCGAACTCGCTTGGAATCTCATATTCGTGAACAACCGAAAGAATATCAACTCCAGGATCACTCACGTGTCCTAGAATCTTTACAATTTCACCTTCAGGCTTTCTACCCTTCTGACCGTAGTCAGTAATCTTAACAATTACCTTATGACCATTGATTGCTCCATGCTTGTTCTTCTTCGCAACATAAATGTCCTGAGCAATCTTTTTATTATCAGGTAATACATATCCAAAACTTTTATTGTCTTGGAAATAACCAACCAACTCAGTGATCTCGTGAGAAACCACCTTTACCACCTTAGCTTCACGTCTTTTGCCAGCTGAACTTGGGAATATGGAAATAAGAACGGTGTCGTGATGAAATGCACCGTTTTTATAGTTTTCTGGTATAAAAAAGTCTTCATCCATACCTTCTACTTCCACAAAACCAAAGCCCCTGTCATTGCTAATGAAAAGGCCTTCTATCAATTCTTGGTTATTGTTCAAGTATTCAATTGTGTCTTGTTCTCTTCTGTCCATAACTTGTCCTTATTATTAAAAAAAGGTGTAGTAAAATACTACACCTTTAATAAAAACTTATTTCAATATCTTAGAAACCAACAAAGTCCATATTTAGAACTATAGAAAGTACGAAGAATAAAACTACCATAATCTTTGTAGCTTTCTCCAATTTTCCTTCCATAGAACGTCCTTTGTTCTTTCCCCAATATGTTTCAGCAGCACCAGAGATTGTTCCGCCAAGTCCTGCTTGTTTTCCTTCTTGAAGTAGTATTACTACTGTTAGTCCCAATGAAACTAACATAAATATTGCTGTTAAAACTCTTAATAATGTCATGAGTTATACCTCCATATTACTTTTCAGCACGAACAATATTACCATACTGACTAGTAAAAATCAACTAAATTTCCTATTTAATAAGTAGTGAATGACCAGTCATTTCCTTAGGTTGTTCCATTCCCATCATATCAATCATAGTTGGTACGATATCAGCTAAAACACCACCTTCTGCCAACTTAACACCTGGGTCTGCGTTAACCAAAATGAATGGCACTGGATTTGTTGTGTGAGCTGTGTGTGGCTCGCCTGTTTCGTAGTCAATCAACTGCTCTGCGTTTCCGTGATCAGCTGTGATAAACATCTGTCCACCAACTTGCTCTACAAAGTTAACAACTTCGCCCACGCACTCGTCAATAGCCTCAATAGCCTTGATTGCTGCAGGAAGAACACCTGTGTGTCCAACCATATCAGGGTTAGCAAAGTTACAAATGATTACATCGTAATCTCCATCCACAATCGCTTTTGAAAGCTCGTCACACACTGTGTAAACGCTCATTCTAGGCTTTTTATCGTATGTTGGCACATACTTTGGAGAATCTACTAATACTCTGTCCTCATTCTTATTTGGCTCTTCTATACCACCATTGAAGAAGAATGTTACGTGAGCATATTTCTCAGTCTCAGCAATTCTAGCCTGCTTCATACCATTGTTTGCAATCCACTCACCGAATGTATTTACAATCTCTTCTTTCTTGAATGCGATATCTGTATTTGGAATAGTTACGTCGTACTCTGTAAAGCATACGTATACTAAATCTAACTTCTTCTCTCTATTGAATCCGTCAAAGTCATCTGCGCAGAATGCTCTAGTTATTTGACGAGCTCTATCTGGACGGAAGTTACAAAATACTACTGAATCGTTATCTTGAATAGTAGCTACTGGCTTTCCATCCTTCTCAATAACCGTTGGAAGCATAAATTCATCAGTTACTTCCTGAGCATAAGAATCTTTGATAGCCTGAACTGGATCTGTAGCCTTTACGCCCTCGCCCTTTGTAAGTGCAACGTAAGCTTTCTCTGTACGGTCCCAGTTTGTATCTCTGTCCATTGCATAGTAACGACCTGATACTGATGCAACTTCTCCCACACCAATCTCTGCCATCTTATCAACCATCTGTTGCATATAATCAGCAGCTGATGCTGGAGGTGTATCTCTTCCGTCTAGGAATGCATGGAAATATACTTTCTCAATGCCAAATCTCTTTGCCATCTCAAGCACACCATACATATGTGTATTGTGGCTGTGAACACCACCGTCAGAAAGTAGTCCATAGAAATGAAGTGCACTATCGTTCTTCTTAACATTTTCCATGGCCTTAACTAAAGCTTCGTTTTCGAAGAATGTGCCTTCCTCTATCTCTTTTGTAATACGAGTTAGTTCCTGGTATACAATTCTACCAGCACCCATATTTAAGTGACCTACTTCTGAATTTCCCATCTGTCCATCAGGTAGTCCTACTGACATTCCACTAGCACTTCCCTGTACAAAAGGATACTCTTTCATAAGTCTATCCATCACTGGAGTCTTTGCCTGCTTAATAGCGTTTCCTTCTTCTTTTTCGTTTAGTCCATATCCGTCTAGGATAAGTAACACTGTTGGTTTCTTCATTTTTGTACCTCTTATTAATTATCTACTGATCCACCTGATTGAGGATCAAACAATGAATTTATTGTCTCCTCATTTGGTGTTGGTCTAGTTGGTTGCTGCGTTGGTTCCTGTGTTGGTGCTACTGTAGTTGTTGGTTCTACTGGCCAAACAATCTGAGTGCCATCACCACAGTAAATGCTCTTAACACCAAACTTACCTGCTACCACGTTCTTTTCTACTCTTTCGCCATTTCCTTTGAAGATGACGAAGTGATAGCCTTTATATTTCTTATTCTGCTCGTTTCCACACTTAGCAGCTTTGTTTTCAACCATTGTTCTGTACTGTGCTGCAGTTATGCTGATTACTGTCTTCTTGTAACTGCTACCAGCTTTAACATTCTTCTGAACACCAAAGTAAATTGGGTTTCTCTTAATGCTTGTAAAACTATTGCCTTTAATTGTTATGCCTTGAATTCCGCCACCAGAAATTCCGTGTGAACCTGAACTATATGATAAGTTGCTTGTTTTTCCAATGTTGTTGAAAACGTTATTGTTGATTGTTGCGCCTTGCCAATTCAAAACAAACACGCCATTGTCATAAATGTTATAGAACTTATTTCCAATAACTTTTACATTCTTATGGTAAACATGCTTTCCACCCTTTTGTGAATACTTGTGAGTTCCAACTCCTCTTGTTATTCCGTAAAATGTATTATTTTGAATTGTAACGTTCTGACAAGGAGTTATATCTTTCTTAACCCACTTAAGTGGAATACCATGTGTCTTTGCATCAGGCGTATCAACATTGATTGCCTCTTTGTTGTAGTTCTTTTTCTTTGTCTTAGACACGGCCGCGCCAAAGTAATTGTTGTGAATATTTACATTCTTTGAACCATTCACTTCGATGTAGTGATCTCCATTCATGCCTTTGAAAGTAATTCCAGAGATTTCAACTCCATCATTATGAGCACAAGCTACGCACATTCCATATTTTTTCTTCATGTCAAAAGTAACTTTTCCTTGAGCAATGAACTTAACGTTCTTTGATCCGTTGTAACCTTTAACACTATTCTTCTTCAAAGATTTCTTCTTTGGAACTATCTGCCACATTCCACTAGCAGCCTTCTGACCTTTAATTCCAGTCTTGCTAGTTTTGACAAACTTAACTCCACTCTTGAAAATGATTGTGATGTTTGAAGGAACACAGATAGCATTACAAATCTTGTAAGTACCCTTCTTAATTGTAAGAGTTCCGCCGCCCTTCTTTCTCATTTTCTCAAGGTAAGAGTTTAGTCCTAAGTAATCGCTTGTATACTTGTTTGCATGTGAATGGTATGTCTTTTTAGCCATCTTCTTCAAAGCTTTTTTGTTTACTGTGTAGTTAGCTTTTGAATATGCTGGCTGATACACACTGACAGATGCAACAACTAAAACGATTATTAATAATAAACATTTAATCTTTTTCATAGCTTGTCTCCTTAGTTGAAAGTCCTCATTGTTCGTCTATTATCTTATCATAAGAATTTGATAAAAAGCCTTAGTCTATCGACCAAGGCTTTTGTATTATTTATTGTAATTTACAATCTTTCCAAAGTCAGCCTTAAGACTAGCACCACCAACTAATCCACCGTCAATATTTGGCTTAGCTAAAAGTTCAGCAGCATTGTCAGCGTTCATTGATCCACCATACTGAATTCTAATAGCATCAGCTGTTGCATCATCATAAACTTCTGCAATACATTCTCTAATAGCTGCACAAACTTCTTCAGCCTGATCTGATGTAGCAGTTTTACCTGTACCGATAGCCCAAATTGGTTCGTAAGCGATTACAGTATTCTTTGCATCGTCTGCACTTACACCTTGGTATGCAATCTTAATCTGCATTCTTACCCAATCAATTGTGATTCCCTGTTCTCTCTGTTCAAGAGTTTCACCACAACAGATAATTGGTGTAATACCGTGTTCAATTGCCTTAAGTACTTTTTTGTTAACTGTCTCATCAGTCTCTGCAAAGTACTCACGTCTCTCAGAGTGACCAATGATTACATATTTAACACCAGCGTCTGTTAGCATATTTGGAGCAATCTCTCCTGTGTATGCTCCGCTCTCTTCAAAGTAAAGATTCTCTGCACCAATGTTAATGTTTGTATCCTTTGTAGCCTCCACTGCTGGAACGATGTCGATAGCTGGTACGCAGAAAACTACGTCCACTTCATCGTTTGCTACTAAAGGTTTTAATTCATCTATTAGGGCAACTGCTTCAGATGGAGTTTTGTTCATCTTCCAGTTACCAGCGATTATTTTCTTTCTCATGTTAATTCTCCTTATTTGTCGTTTGCTGCTACTACACCAGGAAGTTCTTTGCCCTCTAGGAATTCAAGAGAAGCTCCACCACCTGTTGAAATGTGTGTCATCTTATCACCAAAGCCTAGGTTGTTAACTGCAGCTGCTGAGTCACCACCTCCGATAATTGTAGTAGCATCTGTGTCAGCCAAAGCCTTTGCAACAGCAATTGTACCTTCTGCTAGACATGGGTTTTCTGAAACGCCCATAGGTCCATTCCATACAACTGTCTTAGCGCTCTTAACTGCGTCTGCAAAAATCTCTCTAGTCTTAGGTCCGATATCCAAACCTTCCATATCATCTGGAATAGCATTTGTCTCAACAATCTCTGTGTCGATTGGTGCATCGATTGGATCTGGGAAATCTTTTGAAGCAACTGTATCAACAGGAAGAAGAAGTTTCTTGCCCATCTCTTCAGCTTTCTTCATCATCTCTAGACAGTAATCTAGTTTAGAATCATCAACCAATGATTTACCAACACTACCACCTTGAGCCTTAACGAATGTGTAAGCCATTCCGCCACCGATGATAAGTGTATCGCACTTAGCTAGTAAGTTATCAATTACATTTAATTTATCAGCAACCTTTGCGCCACCAAGAATAGCCACGAAAGGTCTAACTGGATTGTTTACTGCATTTCCTAGGAAATCAATTTCCTTCTGCATTAAATATCCAACTACTGCTGTGTCAACAAATTCAGTAACACCAACGTTTGAGCAGTGAGCTCTGTGTGCTGTACCGAACGCGTCATTTACGAATACGTCACAAAGTGATGCCAAGTCTTTTGAGAACTCTTCACCGTTCTTTGTCTCTTCTGCTCTGTAACGAGTGTTCTCAAGAAGAACAACGTCTCCATCGTTCATAGCCTCAACTGCAGCCTTTGCATTAGGACCAACAACTTCGTTATCTGGAGCAAATTTAACTTCTTGTCCTAGAAGTTCTGAAAGTCTCTTAGCTACTGGAGCTAGTGACATTTCTGGTAGAGGCTCGCCCTTTGGCTTGCCTAGGTGTGAACAAAGAATTACTTTGCCACCATCATTTATTAATTTCTTAATTGTAGGAAGAGCTGCGATTAGACGGTTTTCGTCAGTAATCTTTCCGTCAATCAAAGGTACGTTAAAGTCACATCTAACTAATACCTTTTTGCCAGCCACATTAATGTCGTCAACTGTTTTTTTGTTTAACATCTTTTTTACCTCGCTTATTTTTTTAGGGTTTACCCTTTAACATTATAAAAGGGTCCGGTGTTTACCAGACCCTTTAAAATCAAATTTTATTTATGCTAACTCTGAGAAGTATTTGATTGTTCTAACCATCTGGCTTGTGTATGAATTCTCGTTATCATACCATGAAACAACCTGTACTTCATATGTATCATCATCAATCTTTGAAACCATAGTCTGTGTAGCATCGAATAATGAACCATACTTCATACCGATGATATCACTTGATACGATTTCGTCTTCGTTGTATCCGAATGAATCGTTAGCTGCTGCCTTCATAGCTGCGTTAATTCCATCAACAGTGATGTCTTTACCCTTAACAACAGCTGTAAGAACTGTAGTTGAACCTGTTGGAACAGGTACTCTCTGTGCAGAACCGATTAGCTTACCATTAAGCTCTGGGATAACAAGACCGATAGCCTTAGCAGCACCTGTTGAGTTAGGTACGATATTAACTGCAGCTGCTCTAGATCTTCTTAAGTCACCCTTTCTCTGTGGTCCATCAAGAGTCATCTGGTCACCTGTGTATGCGTGAATTGTAAGCATAATACCACTCTGGATTTCAGCAAACTTATTCAAAGCATCAGCCATAGGTGCTAGACAGTTTGTTGTACATGAAGCAGCTGAGATAATAGTATCTTCTGGCTTCAATGTCTCGTGGTTTGTGTTATATACGATAGTTGGAAGATCGTTTCCAGCTGGTGCTGAAATAACAACCTTACGAGCTCCAGCATCGATATGTGCTTGAGCTTTTTCTTTTGATGTGTAGAAACCTGTACACTCAAGTACTACGTCTACTCCCAATTCTCCCCATGGGCATTTTGAAGCATCAGCTTCAGCGTAGATCTTGATTTCTTTACCAGCAACGATGATAGAATCATCTGTAGCTTCTACGTGCTCTGCTAAATCATATTTACCCTGTGATGAGTCATATTTTAGAAGATGAGCTAACATCTTAGGGCTTGTTAAATCGTTGATAGCTACGATTTCATAACCACCACCGAAAATCTGCTTAAGTCCTTCAAAACCTTCAGCGAAAAACATCTGTCTGAAAGCTAGACGTCCAATACGACCAAATCCATTAATTGCAACTTTTACTGACATTTAATTGTCCTCCTAAATTATTAATTTTTTTAATTTTTTACAAAAATTAACTCAAGTGTTATTCTACCCTTTATATAAGGAAAATTCAAGCACTTTTTGTTAAAAATTTATCAAAATATGGGCCATTTTTTAGTACTCTTTGTTCATGCCGATAGTTAGCACAAAACCTAGTATTAATCCCGTAGTTGCACCGCCCAAATGAGCCATCCAGTCTACTCCTTGAGACATATTTCCAAACACCATAATCGCTAGTACAATTAGGCTTCTAATGGCTACTGTTTTGTCAAACGAACTTCTCTTTCTAATTGAAATAACGATCATTGCGCCGAAGATTGCCATAATAGCTCCTGATGCTCCAACACTTGGCACATAGTTCGCCGTCGCCACATCATAATACGCCGACAACGCACACGCTCCCAAGCCTCCGACAAAGTACGTAATAGCAAACTTAATATGTCCTAAATCATCCTCTATCGAATATCCAACTGCCGCAAGCATCAACATATTGTTAAATAGATGTCCCGTGTCTGCATGCAAAAACATGTGAGTGAAAACTCTATACCACTCACCATCTTTAACCGCTGGCACATACATTGCGTACTTCTCTACTATCTCATTATAATTACCACTCATAGTCATTATGTAGAAAACGATCACGTTCACTAGCACTAATGCTACTGTTACATATGGTACATATTTTTTCATAAAATACCTCGCTTATTTTTTGCACTTAATATAGTACCATTTTTCTCGTTTTATTGTTATACTTATTTAGGAATTCTTAAGGAGAAATTATGTATTCAGATTTTCACGTGCACAGTGATTTATCTTTTGACTCTAAGGAGCCAGCAGAGAATCAAGTAAAACGTGCCATAGAATTAAATATGGAAAAAATTTGTTTCACTGAACACCACGATATTGGTTGGTTTTTCGAGGGAAACACTTCTTCTATTGATATGGATAAATACAACGAGACCATATCTTCTTTGCGCGCGAAATATTCTGACCAAATTGAAATCCTCCAGGGAATCGAGATTGGAATTACTAAAGAGAATATTGAGGAAGCCAAAGCCTTCGTCGAAGACCAAGATTTCGATTTCGTCATTGGTTCTTTCCACGAGTTAAATGGCGAAGATCCATACTACCCTGGTTTTTGGGATGGAAAGTCTGAGGCAGAGATTATTGATGATTACTTCAATGTCACTTACGAACTTTTGAAGGATTTCGTTCACGTAGATACGCTAGCGCACCTTGATTATATTGTTCGCTACTGCCCTAGCAGAGATGCGAATTATAATCCAATGGTTGATCAGAAAGAAGTTATAGACAATATTTTAAATCTATTGATTGAAAGAGATATTTGTTTAGAGATAAATACATCAAATCTTGCGAAAGGGTTTGACTTCGCACATCCACATCCAGACATCTTAAAACGATATGTTGAACTTGGCGGAAAGAAAGTTACAGTTGGATCTGACGCTCACCAAGCAGACAAACTTGGATATGGATTTGATGAGATAAAAGAATTAATTGATGAACTTGGTTTACAAGTAATCGAGAAATAAAAAGACTAGTTTTCACTAGTCTTTTTCTTTGCAATTTCATTTGTATCTATTGTCTTTCTAAAAACGAAAAATCTATCATATAAGTATTCAGTAATTAAATTACAAGCCATACACAAACCAGTTACAATAATACCATTCCATTTTAATGAATGTTCTAAATAATTCCCACCAATGGTTGAAAGTGGTGTGAATACTACATAAAATGCTGCAACCTTCATCATCGCTATTGGCACATTATTTGCAGACTTGAACGTATACCTTCTGTTAAATGTGAAATTCCAAAGCACCGATAAAACAAGTGCTGTTAGATAACTCGGCCACCAAGGAATCTTTATCGCTTCATACATTAACGTGAATGCGACAATCTCAATAACACCTGCCGATACTGAAAATAATATAAATTTTATTGTTCTAACTAGTTCTTTATTCATCATAGTGGTGAGTCCGCCTTGCCTTTCATAAAGTCTTTTACTTTCTTTCTCTCTCTTTTGTTTGTAATAATCTTAGGTTTCCAGTTGTTTGTTGAGCCAGTGTATACATAGCAAGGAATAATCTTGCCCTTTTCTTTTGATACTTTTCCGTCATCAATTGTCAAAGTGTGTTGATAAATCATCGTTCTATTTTCCGGATGTCTGTTACCGCCAAAGACAAAATTACCCATAGAGTAAATAATAGTTTTGCCTTTATACTTTTCAAGTGGCTGAAGAACGTGTGGATGATCTCCAATAACCATATCAGCTCCTGCATCTATCAACTTATGACATGCATTAACTTTCCAGCCTTCTGGCTCATGGATTGCTTCTGTTCCTCCGTGGAAGTATACGATTTGATAATCACTCTCTTTGCTAGCTTTCTTAATGTGTTTCTTTATAGCTGGCACTGAACCTTCGTTGTACATTGTGATTCCAATCACACCTATTGTGTAACCATCTTTTTCGTAGTAGACAATCTTGTCTTGTTTACCCCAATCTACTCCCACTTTATCTAGTGCCTTCTTTGTATCTTTAACACCTTGTTCGCCGTAGTCTTCTATATGGTTGTTATCAATTGACACATAGTCAATTCCGCCCTCGCTTAAGATTCTGGCATTCTTTGTTTTAGTCTTGAACCAGTATGCCTCAATGCCTGGATCTGCACTCTGACCTTTTTCTGAAATGTGTAAATTCTTATTGTCTGAATAAACATTCTCCGCATCGCCTATTGTGATGTCATCATTCTTAAACAAGAAACTAACTTCCGACAAAAAGTATGATGGATCTACGCTATCAGCAACATCATTAAAACAGTTTTCATAATGAGTTCTCTCGTCTGTTGCGCAAAGCATATCACCGATAAAGTGCATTTGAATTTCAAATGGCGCTTTTTTAGTTTGCTCTTGTGTAGTTGTTTCTTTTTTAGTAGTTTCTTTCTTTGCTGTTTGTTTTGAATCACTTCCGCAACCTGCAATAGTAATTGCAAGCATAGAAAAAATTATCATCAAACTAATTATTCTTTTCATTTATACTCCCTCTTTTACCTTTAAAGTTCCATCTTTCATTTCAAGAACTTTGTCTGCATTTTGAATTGTTGATAATCTATGTGCAACGATAAATGTAGTTCTTCCATTCATCATCTTTTCAAACGCTCTCTGGATTCTCATCTCAGTTCTAGTATCAATACTTGATGTAGCCTCATCCAGAATTAACATTGGTGGTAAATCCAGCATTAGTCGTGCGATACAAAGTAATTGTTTTTGACCTTGAGATAAGTTCTCCCCATCTTCGCTCACCATCGTATCGTATCCATCTGGAAGTTTGCTAATAAAGTTGTGAGCATGACATTCCTTACATGCTTGTATCATTTCTTCGTCGGAGGCGTCAGGTTTAGCAAACTTGATGTTATCTCTAATAGTTGCATTTCGAACCCAAGTATCTTGAAGCACCATTCCAAATGAAGCACGAAGATTCTCACGAGTCATATCTGTAATATCAACTCCATCTATCTTAATACTTCCACTATCAAGCTCATAGAATCTCATAAGAAGATTTACAAACGTAGTCTTTCCAGCACCAGTCTCACCCACAATCGCAATTGTCTCACCCGGCTCAACTTCTAGATTCACATCGTTTAATATCTTCTTAGGCTCTTCTCTTAAGCCTTCTTGGGCACTATCGCCTCTATTGTATTCGTATGAGAAGTTCAAGTGACTTACTTCAACTTTTCCTTCAGGATTCTCGAGGATGATTTGTCCCTCGTCCACTATATCAACTTCTTCATCTATCAATTCAAACACACGGCCTGCCGAAGCTAGTGCGTTTTGAAGTTCAGTGATTACTCCAGAGATTTCGTTAAACGGTTTCATATACTGCGTCGAATAAGTAAGAATCGCCATCAATGAACCAACAGTAATTCCACCAGTAAGCACAGCTACCACGCCGCCACAAACTGCTACTCCAGCATAAATTAAGTTGTTTACAAATCTAGTGCATGGGTTCGTAAGCGCCGAGAAGAATATCGCCTTTGTGTAGCACTTTTCCAATCTCTCATTTGTCTCATCAAACTTTTCAAGTTGACTGCCTTCTCTTGAGAATGCTTTAACTAATTTTGCACCCTTAACCGTCTCCTCAATGATAGCCGTTTGTTCTGCACGAACCTCTGATTGTTTCTTGAACATATCGTAAGTGTGCTTTGCGATAAACCTTGCTATAAAGATTGATAGCGGTGTCAAAATAATAACCACTAGCGCTACTTTCCAGTTGATAAGTAGCATAAACACAAGCGTCAAAAGAATTGTCACAATTCCTGAGAAGAAACTTGTGAATCCCATCAAAAGTCCATCCGCAAGCTGATCCACGTCAGTAATTATCTTACTAATCAACTCACCCTTTGAATGTCTATCGATATATTTAAGTGGAAGTTTTTGAATCTTACAGAATGTCTCTTGTCTGATGTCTCGAATTAAGTTGTAAGTAATCTTGTTGTTTATAACTCCCATTATCCACTGAACTAAGCATGAGAAAATTACAATGACCACGATTTGAATCACTGTCTTTGATACTTCGTCAAATTCTACTTTGCCTTTGCCGATGATGTGGTCAGTTGCCTGTCCGATTATCTTTGGCACATACAAAGTTGCAACCACAAATGCGAACGAAAGGATAATTGAAATCGCAAGTAGAATTCTGTATTTCTTTAGTCTTTGGCCCAGACGCTTAAGGGCATATTTACTACTCATATACACCTCCGATCTGGTCCGTATAAATATTTTGCTTGTACTGCGACTCGTGAATCTCTTTGTAAACTGCACAAGTTTCAAGCAAGTCTTTGTGTGAACCTTTTCCTACAATTTTTCCTTCTTCCAAAACGATAATCTCATCCAAATCCATAATGGAATTCGTCCTCTGCGAAACAACAAACATAGTCGTGTTTGTTAGAGACTTGAGATTTGTTTTTAGAAGCGCATCTGTATCGTAATCGAGCGCAGACGAGGAATCATCCAAAATCAAAATCTTTGGATTTCGTACTAACGCTCTGGCGATAGTTAGTCTTTGACGCTGACCACCCGAGAAGTTCGAACCATTATCCAAAACCTCGGCGTCCAATCCGCCCTTCTCCATTACAAAGTCATAGGCACATGCTGTCTTAAGAGCATCTTCCATCTCCTGTTCCGTGGCCTTTTCATTTCCGAACTTAAGGTTACTTCGAACCGTTCCTCTGAATAGTTGAACGTCCTGAGGAGTAATTCCAAACATCTCCCTCAAACTCTTAAGCTCATATTCATTTATATTTTTATCCCCAAGTTTTATGGCACCGTCAGTCACCTTATAAAATCTTGGAAGCAAGTTTACAAGTGTAGATTTACCAGAACCAGTCGCTCCAATAATTCCAATTTTCTTACCTTTGCCCGCGACAAAGGATACATTCTCCAAAACATTTTCGCTAGCACCAGGATAAGCCATAGAAACATTTTCAAAGATTATCATCTCATTCATTCCAGGCTGTTCTGTTCCATCGTTAGCTTCTACATCATAATCCAAAACTTCATTTACTCTGTTTGCACTGGCAAATGCTTTTGTAAGGTTAATGATAAGCGCTGCAAGTTTTACAAGCTCAATCAAAATTTGAAGCATATAGTTAACGAGCGCAACAATCTGACCTTGAGTTAAAGCACCGGTGTTTACTTGCTTTCCACCAACCATCAAAATGGCAATAATTGCAAGGTTAATAATTAGATAGGTACCTGGATTCATTATTGTTGCAATCTTACCTGCAAACACTTGGAATTTGTTTAGTGTGTTGTTCTGCTCTTGGTATTTGTCTATCTCGCTTTGCTGTTTATTAAACGCTCTGATTACTCTCACACCAGTTAAGTTTTCTCTAGTTGTAATCATTACTTTATCCAGTTTCTTCTGAACCTTGTTGTAAAGTGGAATTGTAACTACCATTATTCCAACAACTAGTAAAGCTAGAACTGGAACACTAATCACAAATATCAAAGCAAGCTTCACATTAATTGTAAACGCACAGACAACCGCTCCTATCACAATGACTGGAGATCTCATAAGAAGTCTAATGCTCATATTAACTTGCGCCTGAATCATATTGATATCAGATGTAAGTCTGGTGATTAGCGATGAGCCACCCAATTTGTCTAGATCTTTGTCGGACAAAAGCGTTACTTTCTTGAACACATCGTGTCTTAACTTTGTTCCAAATCCACCCGCTGCTCTCGCTGCCATGTACTGAGCAATGAGCGCGATCGTCAAACCTATAATTGCAAGCGCAAATAATAAAGCTCCCATCTTCCAGATATATGGCGTGTCTCCTTTTCTTATTCCGTTGTCGATTAACATCGCAACAACAATCGGAACAAGCAAGTCAAACACAGCCTCAATCATCTTTAAGATTGGAGCTAAAATCGAATCAACTTTATGCTGTTTTAGATACTTTAATAATCTAAACATCTCTTTGTATTATAACCCATTTTATCTTGATTTTGCATACCTATTTTGATAGTATATATGGGATGTTTTAATAGGTTATTTCCTATTAAATGAGTAATTTTATTTGTCGCAGGTTTTTTGCGGCGGAATGGAGATAAAAATGGCAAAAACATATGATGATTTACTTGCAAAAGTTGCAGCTTGTCCAGTAAAAAAAGTTGCCGTTGCATGTGCACAAGATGATGCTGTGCTAGAGGCTGTTAAGGCTGCTAAAGAGCGTAACATCGCTGACGCAATTTTGGTTGGTGATGAGCAGAAAATCAAAACTATTGCTAGCGTTTTGAAAATGCATATTGAAGACTTCGAGATTATCGACGTTAAGGATACATACGAGGCTGCTCTTACTGCTGTTAAGCTAGTACACGATGGAAAAGCTGACATGTATATGAAAGGTTTGATTGACACTAAGTCATTCCTAAAGAGCGTTCTCGACAAAGAAGTTGGTCTTAGAACTGACAAGACCTTGTCACACGTTTGTGTATTTGATATCGAGGGAATTGATCGTCTACTATTCTTATCAGACGTTGCTTTCATCCCATATCCAGACCTTGAGACAAAGGCTAACATTATCAGAAACACTGTAGAGATTGCTCAGGCTTGTGGAGTTGATAACCCTAAGGTTGCTCCTCTTGCAGCTGTTGAGGTAGTTAATCCAAAAATGCCTTGTACGGTTGAAGCTGAGGAACTTACAAAGATGAATGAAGCAGGCGACATTAAGGATTGTATCGTGGATGGTCCACTTTCACTTGATCTTGCTATCGAGCCACAGGCTGCGTTCCACAAAGGAACAACAGACAGAAAGATTGTTGGTGATGCTGACATCCTACTATTCCCTGACATTCAAGCAGGTAATATCACATATAAGAGTTTAGTTCACACTGCACCATGTAAAAACGGAAATATCCTAACAGGTACAAAAGCTCCTGTTATTC
>JAFVGA010000002.1 GCA_017475235.1 Eubacterium sp.
AAAAAAGAAGAAAAGAAAAAACTAAAGACAGAAAAGAAAGAAATAAAGAAGCTCAAGAAAAAAGAGCAGAAGCTAATAAACAAACAGTCTGAAGACATTTTAGAGGAAACTGAAGAAGTGATTGGCTCTGAAGTGGCATCGATAGAAGCTGATGGTTTGACGGGAATGGAAATCTGCAAAAAGTTCTACGAGGAATACGGTAGAGCGATGATTCATGAGAAGTTCCCAGAGTATGAAGACCAGATGGCCGTAGATCTTGTGGGCGAGGGCTCCGAAGTCTTTGGCTATGACGACGCATTCTCAAGAGACCACGACTTTGGACCAGGCTTTTGTATTTGGCTTCCAAAGGAACTCTACAAGGCGATGGGAGACAAGGTGCAAGAAGAGTACGACAAACTCCCAAACACTTTTATGGGAATCCAGCGAACAACCACCGAGATGGGCAAAGGCCGTGTCGGTGTTTGGAGAATGGGAGACTTCTTCGAAGAGTACACAGGTCACCGCACTGCGCCAGAGTTGGCAGCAGAGTGGGTTGAGATAGACGACTACAAACTAGCCACAGTTACAAATGGTGAGATTTGGAGAGATGACTTGGGCGAGTTTACAAAGAGACGTCAGGGATTTTTGGCGCAGCCACCTGAGGCGTATCGAGTTAAGCTTGCGAGAATGATTAGTTCAATGGCTCAGATGGGTCAGGCAAACTATGCTCGTTCAATGGCGAGAAAAGATTATGTGACAGCGCAGATTTGTATTTCTAAATATATGGAAGATACACTTCACTGCATATTCTTACTTAACGATGCGTATGCACCATACTATAAGTGGTTGCTTACTGGTTCGAAGTCGCTTGAAATTTTGCCAGAGGTTGGTGATATGCTAAGGGCTTTGGCGGACACGAAAGATCAACGCGAGCACTGGAAAGATTACAAGTACGATAGTAGAACAATAAATAGTCAGGACCAGAAGGTTATGATTATTGAGATGATTGCCAAGTTAGTTTTGAATGAATTGCTAGAGCAGGGAATCGTCAAGAGTAAGAGGTCAAATTTCTTGGGCGAGTACGTGCACGAAGTTTTGATGGCTCCTGAGGCTGCTAGGCTTGTTAAGCCACAAAAGAAGTCGAAGGATCAGATAATAGATGAGATAGTTAAGCTAGAGTTTGAGGCTTTTGATAAGGTTGAGAACAAAGGCGGCAGAGCAGACTGTCAGGATGATTGGACGACATTTAGCATTATGCGAAAGAGTCAGTATATGACTTGGGATGAGAAGATGCTAAAGGTGCTTCTTGATCTTTGGAAAGAGAACAAGGCGAAGGGCTGGAATATGATTACTGAAAAGTATGCTAGAATGATGGAGAGCACTGCGCCTGATGAATACAAGGAGTTAGAGCCTAATCTTCCAGTGAGAAGTGAGCAGACAAAAGCCATTGTAGACCAGATTGTTGATATACAAGTTGGATGGATGGAAGACTTTGCAAAGGACTATCCAAAGTTGGCTGGAAATGCCAGAGACATCACTTCTGAGAACGATAGTCTGGTAAATACATCTTATGAAACATACCTAAGAGGAGAACTTTTGACATACTCGGACGAGTTGATTAAAATGTATGGTGAGTTCATCGTTAAATTGTTCCGTGAGGGAAAGAATTTGGCGAAGATGACTATAGAAAATACTGTAAAGCTTGAGGGATTTGATAGCCTTGAGCAAGCAGAGGAGATTAAATAGTAGCAAATGAAAAACACAACAAGAAGAATTAGAAATGCAAAGCGAATATTGATTATTGATATCATCTTTTTCTTGATGATTGTGTTTATGGTGTCATTTGTTAAGTTTAGAAAACACGAGGCGCTCACTTACAAGGAAAACTACAAGTCAGTTGACTTAGATGGCAAGTGGTATATGGTGGACGTGGACGATGTCTTTGTCGTGGACATGGACGGCGGAGATTACGTGAAGCACGATGTGGACGGAAACCTCGTGAACAAGGGTACCTACAAAATAGGCGAGCACACTATCAACTTGGATGGTAGTGACTATCCTATTGACTATACAGACGAATATTTGGAGGCTGACTACGCTGTGGGATCTAGCGATTTGGATGACTATTCATTGTCGAAGCATTTCGAGGTGAATATCCACGGCAAGCCAGTTTACTATTTCTCAAACAAAGAGGCCGCCGAAGACCAAGTAGACTTCAATATGACAACAAACGACTACTATACAAGAAATGGTTTGTTTAACAATGAAGGATTTGCGATAGACGGCGATGATACTTTGGTAGCGTATACTGGTGACTCTGATAACGTGAGGGTGCCTTCGGAGGCGACGGATATTGCGGCGAATACTTTCTCGACTGACTATGACAGAGCGAAGAAGTTGAAGAAGGTTATTGTTCCTTCAACTGTAAAAACTATTGAGTCATATGCTTTCGCGTTCTCAAATGTTGAGGAAGTTTATTGTAGTGAGGGACTTACTCAGATTCACGACAATGTATTTGCAAACAGCAAAATAAAAGAGGTTCATCTTCCAGATTCAATTGATTATTTGGGAGACAATATCTTTGGAAATACAAAAGGTGTGAAAGTACACTGTACACAAGATTCTGACACATACAAATTCTTGATGGCTCATAACCAGAATAAGAATTTCGAGATTGTGACGGACTAGGGGTAAGAGATGGACAGTTTCAAGAAAACAGCAAAAGATGTTTTGGATTCTTTGGGCGTTAATCCTGATCTAGGACTAGGCGACGAAGAAGTCAAAGCTTCTAGAGAAAAGAATGGCACCAATTCCTTCGGCGAAGGGGAAAAGGTGTCATTAATAAAAAGAATATGGGATGCGGCCACTGAGCCTATGCTTATATTGCTTATCATTGCCGGTGTTATTACGGTGGCAGTGAATGTGGCAAACTATGTGCGCGGTGGTGAGTACAATTTTATTGAGTGCGTTGGTATTTTTGTGGCCATCGCACTTTGTGTTGTCATAACAGTTGTGACCGAAGGCAAGAGTGCCAAGGCTTTCGAGGCTTTGAACAAGATTAACGAAGATACGTTGGTTAAAGTTATTCGAAATGGCGAGGCACAGTATGTGACTCAAGGCGAGATTGTGGTCGGCGACATTATGCTACTTGAGACTGGAGATAAGATTGTTGCGGATGGTCGCTTGATTGAGACTCAGGAACTAAATGTGGATGAGTCGACTTTGACTGGTGAGAGCGAGCATGTGACAAAGGATGAAGACTTTGTGGGCGACGATGGCACTCAAGTGGCAGATAGAAAGAATATGGTTTACTCTGGATGCTTTGTCTCGGGCGGAACTGCGAAGATGGTAGTGACGGCTGTCGGAAAGAAGACAGAGTTTGGATTGATTGCTGGCGAACTATCAAGCGTTGAGCAGACATCCACACCACTTCAAGAGAAGTTAGATCGAATGGGCAAGATGATTGCCATTCTTGGAATAATAGCAGCAGTTGTAGTTTTGGGAATTCAGATTTGGCAGAATGCTGCTAATAGCAATTTGAATTTCAACTCAATTTCTGAGGCATTTATCACAAGTATCGTGCTTATAGTAGCAGCAGTGCCTGAAGGACTTCCTACTATAGTAGCTGTATCGTTGGCTCTAAATATTATTAAGATGAGTCGCGAGAATGCTTTAGTTAAAAAGTTGGTTGCATGTGAGACTATAGGCTGTGTAAATATCATTTGCTCAGATAAGACGGGAACTCTTACAGAAAACAAGATGACTGTGCAGAAGTTCTACTCGGAAGATAAGATTATTGAGGCAAATGAGCTTAAAAATGAAATGATGGTTAACAACTGCGCGGTTAACTCAAATGCGAACTTGGCAGTGGAAGAGAATGGAGCATTTTCTTTCGTTGGAAATCCTACAGAGTGTGCGCTCTTGGTTGGCCTTAAGAAATCAGGTTTTGATTACGATGAAATCAGAAATAAAAATGAAGAGATAAAAACTTTCGCGTTTTCTTCGCAGAAGAAGATGATGACAAGGATTGTTAATAACGGCGAAAAGTTAATCGCCTATATGAAAGGCAGTCCAGAGAGAGTAATTGATAGATGCTCGAACGTGAGTGATGAAAAGGAAGCGGAACTAACTAAGTTGATGGCTTCTTACCAGGAGAAAGCAGGAAGACTGATTGCTTTTGCTCACAGAGAGTTGGATGCTTACAATGGCGAGAGCGACGACGAGATTGAAAGAGACTTTGTCTTTGACGGGTTCGCAGTTATCTCAGATCCAGTGAGCGACGATGTATATGCATCACTACGTAAATGTCGCAAGGCCGGCATTGAAGTGAAGATGTTGACGGGTGATAATATTGTGACTGCGAAAGCTATTGCAAATGAACTAAACCTATTTGGCAAAGATGGAATTGCGGTTGAAGCAAAAGATATAGACGAGATGAGCGATGAAGAACTCGTTGAGGCATTAAAGAAGATTCGAGTTATTGCTAGAAGTACGCCGATGATTAAGATGAGAGTTGTTAGAATCTTGAAGGGTGTTGGAAATGTGGTAGCAGTAACAGGCGATGGTATAAATGACGCACCAGCCATC
>JAFVGA010000013.1 GCA_017475235.1 Eubacterium sp.
CACAAAATGGCCCCAATCCTCAGCCCAAAGAAATCGATTGAAGGAGCTATAGGTGGAATACTAGGAGCAGCTCTTTTGGGCGCAGGTTACGGTGCTGCCTTTGCAGATAAAATTACTGTGCCTTACCCAGCAGTAGTATTCGCGATTACATGTGCGGTGGCAGGCTTTATCTCAATGATAGGAGATTTGGCGGCATCAGCCATCAAGAGAAATCACGACATAAAAGATTATGGAAAGATTATCCCAGGACATGGTGGAATCATGGATAGATTTGACAGTGTAATCTATGTGGCACCTGTTATTTGGGCATTAGTATATTTGATGACATACGTACTACAAAAATAGTACTTGGAGATATAAATGAAAAACATTTCAATTCTTGGATCTACAGGATCCATAGGCACACAAACACTGGAGATAGTTAGAGCAAATGATGATTTGAACGTGGTTGCAATAGCAGCCGGGTCCAATATCGAAAAGCTAAAGGAGCAAATTGAAGAATTTGCCCCTTTGTTAGTATGTGTGTTTGACGAAGAGAAAGCCAAAGAACTTGAAGCACAAGTAGATGTGAAAGTAGTTTCAGGAATGGATGGTTTAATAGAGGCAGCTACTATAGACGAAGCAGAGATAGTGGTGACTGCATTTGTTGGAATGATTGGTATTAGACCTACACTTGAGGCTATCAAGGCTGGCAAAGACATCGCCCTTGCCAACAAAGAAACTCTAGTTACTGCTGGACATTTAGTGATGCCTTTGGCGAAGGAAAAAAATGTGAAAATTCTTCCTGTGGATTCTGAGCACAGTGCTATTTTCCAGAGTCTACAAGGAAATGAGATGAATAAAATAGATAAGATTCTTCTAACTGCATCTGGCGGACCTTTCAGAGGTTGGACTGTCGATCAGATGAAAGATATCAAGGTGGAAGATGCGCTCAAACACCCAAATTGGGCAATGGGTCAAAAAATAACCATTGACTCTAGTACAATGGTTAACAAAGGATTAGAAGTGATTGAAGCGAAATGGTTATTCGGCGTGGGCCTCGATGACATTCAAGTTGTCGTTCAGCCACAAAGTTTAATTCATTCAATGGTTCAGTACGAAGACGGTGGCATTATGGCGCAGCTTGGTACACCAGATATGAAACTTCCAATCCAGTATGCTCTATATTATCCAGAGAGAAAATATCTTGCTGGTGATAGAGTGGACTTCGAGGCTATCTCAAAGATAGATTTCGAGAAACCGGACCTTGATAACTTCAAAGGATTAAGATTGGCATACAGAGCAGCTAGTAGAAGTGATGAGAAAGCAAAAGATGATCCTTTTTTTGGCGATTCCATGCCTACAGTTTTCAACGCAGCAAACGAGAAGGCTGTTGCAATGTTTCTAAATCGCGAGATTGGATATTTAGATATTGCAGATACGATTGAGTACTGCATGGACAAACACGAAGTAATTGACAACCCAACTGTTGACGAGATTTTGGAAGTTGAGCAGTGGGTTTACGACTTGATAGAGGAGAAGTATAAGTAATGCAAACAGTTATCGGAATAATTATCGCGATTATAATATTTGGAATATTAGTGCTCATTCACGAGTTTGGACACTTTATTTTTGCGAAAAAATTTGGAGTGACAGTAAACGAGTTTTCAATCGGAATGGGACCAAGGATTTTCAGTAAGGTTGCCAAGAGTGGAACTAGGTATTCGATTAAGGCGCTACCTATCGGTGGTTCCTGTGCTATGTTGGGCGAAGACGAAGACAATATGGAAGAGGGTTCATTCAACTCAAAGCCAAGATGGCAGAGAATGCTAATCGTTTTTGCAGGACCACTCTTTAACTTTTTGCTAGCATTCCTTTTGTCTTTGATTGTGATTGGATTTGCTGGAACAGACCCTTCATATGTAACGCACGTAGAAGGTGAGAATCCAAATGTGGTTGTACAATCGAAGGGCAAAGCGAAGTCAGTAGAAGAGAAGATGAAACAGCAGGCTGTTGCAAATGCAATTCCACAGACTCAGTCAAATGCTTACAAGGCTGGTCTTAGAAGTGGTGATAAGATCACTAACTTTGACGGAGCCTGGATTTCAATCGGTCGTGAACTTTATGTGGAAGAGTATACGAATCCAGTAAAGAAAGACCCTATTACTTTGACGTACGAGCGAAATGGCAAGAAGAGAACAATCACTTACAAGCCGGACAAAGAGAACAAGTACTTGCTTGGAATTAGTTATAGTTCGGGTGCGAGTGCTCCGGTTCTAAATCAGATCACTAAAGGCTCGGCTATGGACAAAGCCGGTGTAAGAGCGAAGGACGAAGTCGAAAAGATTAATGGTGTTAAAGTTTCTTCAGGCGAAGAGATTAATAAATACTTGCAAGAGCATCCGCTTGATGGAAGCGAAGTTACTTTCTTAATTAAGCGTGGAAGTAAATCTTTTGAGGTAAAAGTTAAACCTAAAAAACAAGATGTTTACTCGACAGGTTTTACATACAATTTGCAAAGAGAACGTCAGGGATTCTTTGGAACAATCAAGTACAGTTTCGTTGAGATGAGATACGAGGTTGTGACAGTTCTTAAGAGTTTGAAGATGCTTATTACTGGCGGAGTTTCAGCGAATGAAGTTTCTGGCCCAGTCGGCATTGTTAGCGTGATTGGTGACACCTACAAAGAGAACAGTCAGCATGGATTTGGAATTACACTTTTGGCACTTTTGAATCTAGCGATTATGCTTAGTGCAAACCTTGGTGTAATGAACTTACTTCCAATCCCAGCGCTAGACGGTGGTAGATTGTTAATCTACATTATTGAAGCGATTACTAGAAAGAACATTCCGAAAGACAAAGAGGGAATGATACACTTTATCGGATTTATTATATTAATGGCACTGATGGTATTCTTAGTGTTTAACGATGTAAGAAAGTTGATATTTTAATTATGTTTAGAGATCAAACTAAAGAAGTGAAAATCGGAAACAAAGTGATAGGCGCAGGAAACCCTATTATGATTCAGTCTATGACCAATACAAAGACTGAGGATGTTGAAGCAACTGTAGCTCAGATAAAAGAGTTAGAGGCAGCCGGCTGCGACATTATTCGATGTGCAGTTCCTACTATGGAAGCGGCAGAGGCTTTAGCAAAGATTAAGGAGCAAATCAACATTCCGCTAGTTGCTGACATTCACTTTGACTATAAACTTGCAATTGCTGCAATGGAAAACGGCGCAGACAAAATCCGCATCAATCCTGGAAACATTGGCTCAATCGAAAATGTGAAAGCAGTAGTTGATGTAGCTAAGGAAAAGAACATTCCTATTCGTGTTGGAGTAAATTCTGGTTCTTTAGAAAAACCTATTCTTGAAAAGTACGGTAAAGTTACTGCAGAGGGAATAGTGGAAAGCGCCCTAGATAAAGTTAAGATAATTGAAGACTTAGGTTACGACAACCTAGTCATTAGTATAAAGTCATCTGATGTAATGATGTGTGTGAAAGCTCACGAGCTTATTGCTGAAAAGACTAATCATCCACTTCACGTTGGAATCACAGAGTCTGGCACTATTACATCTGGAAACATCAAATCATCTATCGGACTTGGTTTGATTTTGAATCAAGGTATTGGTGATACAATTCGCGTGTCTTTGACGGGTGAACCTCTAGAGGAGATTAAGAGTGCTAAACTTATTTTGAAGACTCTAGGTCTTCGTAGCGGAGGCATTAGCGTTGTGTCTTGTCCGACTTGTGGAAGAACCGAGATTGATTTGATTGGACTTGCTAACAAAGTGGAAAACATGGTTACGAAATATGACAATCTTAATATAAAAGTGGCAGTTATGGGCTGCGTGGTTAATGGCCCTGGTGAAGCTAGAGAAGCCGACATAGGGATAGCCGGCGGCAAAGGTGAAGGACTGCTCATCAAAAAAGGCGAGATTATCAAGAAGGTTCCGGAGGAGGAACTTGTAAACGTATTAGAGGAAGAATTGAAAAATTGGAGCGAGTAAGTTGAAAAAGTTTTTCGAAGTATTTGAAAACTTGAAATTAAAAGATGATATAAAAGCTCTATTCGAAGATGTGACCGTGGTGAAAGTAGTAGCTAACAGAGAGCACACAAAGATGAGAATTTATATCGAAAGTAGCAGACTTATACAAAAGTCTGCTATTTATGATGTAAAAAAAGCTATTGAAGATAGTTTGAAGACTGGCAAGAGAGTGGAAGTTGAGATTATCGAAAAGTACAACCTCTCAAGTCAGTATACAAGAGAATATTTGTTGGAAGAGTACAAGGAAAGTCTTGCGCAGGAGTTTGCTGAGAAGTCTCACAGTCTTGGAGTTAATTTCAAGAAAGCTCCTATGCACTTTGACGGCGACAAGTTGGAGATCAGTTTCATCAAGTCCATCGTTTCTGAGTCAAAGGTGAACGAGATGGCAGATGAGCTTAAGAGAATCTTTGACGAGCGCTTTGGAATGCCTATTAATGTGGAAGTGTTCTTGAAGGAATCTCAGGAGAAGAGATTTGAGGAGCACAACAAAAAGAAAATTCAGAACGAAGTGGAAGCTATTATGAAGCAGAGCCAGAAGAAGCCTGAAAAGAAGCAGGAGACTGAGGTGGACGAGGACGGCAACGAAGTCGTGGTTAAGAAAGTGACCAAAGCCTCCGCCGAAGATAAAGATGGCGTAGTATACGGCAAAGACTTTGACTTGGAAGATAAAAATAACGAGAGAATTCAGTGCGAGCTTAAAGATGTGTATGAGGGAACTGGCCGTTGTATTTGTAAGGGCCAGATCTTTGGAATAGATTCAAACGAAACTAGAACTGGCAAGTTTATTGTGAAGATGAATATCACAGATTTCACTGACAGTATTACTGTTAAGATTTTCTTGCCAAATGAGGCTGTGAAGGATGACTTCCTATCTACTGTTAAGGAGGGAACGTTCATTCAGGTTCTAGGTAGTGCTTTGTACGATGACTTTGACGGGGAAGTTGAGATTACTCGCGTCGGTGGAATTAAGATTATTCCAAGTTTCTCTAAAGAAGTGAGAGAAGATAATGCGGTGGAGAAGCGCGTGGAGCTTCACTGCCATACGAAGATGAGTGATATGGACGCGGTGACAGATCCTGGCGATATTGTTCAGCGTGCGTATGACTGGGGTCACAAAGCGATTGCGATTACTGACCACGGTGTTGTGCTTGGTTTCCCAGATGCATATCATCAGTACGAGAAGATAAAAGCAAAATGCGAGAAGAATAAAGAAGAGTGTGACTTCAAGGTGATTTACGGAATTGAGGCTTATTTGGTGGACGACATCAAGGGTATGATTGTAAATCCGAAGGGTCAGAAGTTCGACGAAGAGTTTGTAGTCTTTGACTTGGAGACTACTGGTTTTAGTGCCGCGCAGGATAAGATTATTGAGATAGGTGCTGTGAAAATTAAGGGCGGAGAAGTGGTTGATAGATTTTCGACGTTCGTTAATCCGGAGAGACCTATTCCATTTAGAATTGAGCAACTTACTGGTATCACTGATGTGATGGTGAAGGACGCACCAAAGATAGAAGAGGTGCTTCCTAAGTTTATGGAGTTTGTAAGAGACACTGTTTTGGTTGCTCACAATGCAGACTTTGATATGGGCTTTATCGAGGCGAATGCCAGAAGAATGGACATCGCTTGCGATTTCACAACTGTTGATACAGTTGGTCTTTCTAGATTCCTTGTGACTGGTCTTGGAAACTACAGACTTGAGACTGTCGCAAAGGCTTTGGGTGTTCCACTTGGAAATCACCACAGAGCGGTGGATGATGCAGAGTGTACTGCACGCATCTTCCAGAAACTTTGCTTGAGAATGGAAGAGCAGGGCATCACAAATCTTGATGAGGCAAACGAGAAAGGTACTGCATCAGATGATTTCAGAAGTAAACTTCCATCCAACCATGCAATTATTTTGGTTAAGAACTTGGTTGGTTTGAAGAATCTATATAAGTTGGTTTCAATTTCTCATATCGAGACCTTTGGCGGAGCCGGCGCATCGAAACGTCCTCGCATTATGAAGAGCGACTATGAGCGCTTGAACGACGGACTTATGATTGGTAGTGCCTGCGAGGCCGGCGAACTTTACCAAGCAATCCTTGAAGATAAACCAGCTCAGGAGATTGCTCGAATTGCCGACTTTTACGACTACTTTGAGATCCAGCCAGTTGGAAACAACGAGTTCTTGATTAGAACTGGAAACTCTGAGATTGATGACAAGAAGCGTCACATCTTGGTTGATTCTAGAAAAGATCTTGAAGAGATAAATAAGAAGATTTATAAATTAGGAAAGAAAGTAGGCAAGATGACAGTGGCTACTTGTGATGTGCATTTCCTTGACCCAGAAGATGAGTTGATTAGACGAATTATTCAGTACGGACAGGGTTACACGGATGCTGATGAGCAGCCACCAATTTACCTACGTACTACTGAAGAAATGTTGGACGAGTTCGACTACCTAGGCTCTGAAGTGGCAGAGGAAGTAGTCATTACAAATACAAATAAGATTGCGGATATGATTGAGAATATTTCGCCAATCCATCCTGACAAGTGTCCTCCGGTTCTTGAGAACTCCGAGGAGAACTTGCGCGAGATGTGCTACAAGAAAGCGCACGAGATGTACGGCGACGAACTTCCAAGCATCGTTAAAGAGCGCTTGGATGTCGAGCTAAATTCAATCATCGGTAATGGATACGCCGTTATGTACATAATGGCTCAGAAGCTTGTTGCAAAATCAACAGAGGACGGCTACTTAGTTGGCTCTCGTGGTTCCGTTGGTTCATCTTTTGCAGCCACAATGTCCAGTATCACTGAGTGTAATCCGTTACCACCACATTATTACTGCGAGCATTGCCGCACATCAGTCTTCGAGAATGAGTATTCCTCATCAGGCGACGTC
>JAFVGA010000014.1 GCA_017475235.1 Eubacterium sp.
CAAAATTACCGTGATTTACCATTTATAGGAGTTGTGGAGACAGATGGAAAATAAAAATACACCAAGAATACCGAAGATTTCATTAATTATATTGGTTGTCTTGATTGGGGGTATGCTATTTTACTCGCTACAGGGCATGATGAATCATTCGAACTACAAATATAACAATTTCCTAAAGGATTTGAAGGAAGGTGACGTGAAAAGCGTGACTATTCACCAGAACAAGGAAATTCCTACGGGCGAGATTGTTATTAAATTGAAGGACAATACTAAAGAAGAAGTTTACGTGACTGATGTGAACAAGGTGCTTGAGGACTTGGATGCTTACAATAAGAAGGCGGCCAAGGACATTCACCCAACCATCAAGGACGTGGACCGCGACAGCGTATTCCTAACAACAATTCTTCCTATGGTATTTATGGGAATCATCGTATTAGTTGTTATTATGATGATGAATGCCAGTGCCGGTGGTGGCGCAGGCAAGATGGCGAACTTTGGAAAGAACAAGGCCAAGAGAGTGGTCGACGTCAAAGGTATGGACTTTTCGAAGGTTGCTGGTTTGAAAGAGGAGAAAGAGGAGCTTGAGGAGATTGTTGATTTCCTTAAGAATCCTAAGAAATATATTGATTTGGGCGCGCGCATTCCAACGGGTGTGCTACTTGAGGGCCCTCCAGGAACTGGTAAGACTTTGCTTGCTAAGGCAACAGCGGGCGAGGCTAAGGTGCCTTTCTTTACAATTTCAGGTTCTGACTTTGTGGAGATGTTTGTAGGTGTCGGTGCTTCTCGTGTACGTGATTTGTTTGCCGAGGCCAAGAAGAACTTGCCTTGTATCGTGTTTATTGACGAGATCGATGCGGTGGCTAGACGCCGTGGTACTGGTATGGGCGGCGGCCATGATGAGCGCGAGCAGACACTAAATCAACTTCTTGTTGAAATGGACGGTTTTGGTCCAAACGAGGGAGTTATCGTGATGGCTGCTACTAACCGTGTGGATATTCTTGACCCAGCTATTATGAGACCTGGTCGTTTCGACCGTAAGGTTGTTGTTGGCAGACCTGATGTGAAGGGCCGCGAGGAGATTTTGCAAGTTCACGCGAAGAACAAGCCTTTGGGCGACGACGTGGACTTTGAAGAGATTGCGAGAATCACTGCCGGCTTCACTGGCGCTGATTTGGAAAATATGGTGAACGAGGCTGCTATCTATGCGGCTGAAAATAACCAGGCCTACATTACTCAGGCTGATTTGAATCGAGCTTTGATTAAGGTGGGCGTTGGTAAAGAGAAGAAGAGCAAGATTATTTCTCCGGAGGAGAAGAAGATTACGGCTTACCACGAGTCGGGTCACGCAATTTTGTTCCACGTGCTTCCTAAGGTTGGACCAGTTCACACAATTTCTGTTATTCCAACGGGACTTGGTGCTGCGGGTTACACAATGCCTTTGCCGGAGAAGGACGAGATGTTCGTGACAAAGAACAAGATGATCCAGGAGATTATGGTTTCGATGGGTGGACGTATTGCCGAGGAATTGGTACTGGATGATGTGACAACTGGCGCATCTCAGGACATCAAGCAGGCTACGGCCGCTGCGAAGGCAATGGTAACTAAGTACGGTTTCTCAGAGAAACTTGGATTTATCAATTATGACGATGACTCTGATGATGTCTTTATCGGTTACGACTTAGCTCACTCTAAGGGCTACGGTGAGAAGACAGCATCGGAGATTGACGAAGAAGTTAGAAATATAGTAGACACTTGCTACAAAGAGGCTAAGACTATTATTGAAGAGCACATCGATGTGTTGCATAAGAGTGCACAGATTTTGATGGAGAAAGAAAAGATTACTAGAGAAGAATTCGAGGCGTTGTTCGATGGACAGACAGTTTAACAGTTTATTTCACGACGGTACTGAGAGGTTTCGCCAAAACAGCAACGGCAAAATAGTTTTTGTTTTGCGTTGTGCAGATGAAGATGTGAATGTTTTCATGTGTATGAAGAAGGGCGATGCTTTTGAAGAGTACCATATGGATTTAGATTACAAGGATGGAGGCTTTGCTTACTATAAAGTGAAGCCTCCTATTCCTGCAAAGATAGTTGAGTACTATTTCCGTGTGGAGAAGGATGGAAATAAGATTTTCTTTGACGCGGAGGGACCAAACTACAACAATATTCAGAAGCCATTCATTTGTAATATCGATTTCTCGACGCCTGACTGGGCGAAGGGTGCAGTTATGTACCAGATTTACGTGGACCGCTTCTGCAACGGCGACACTTCAAACGATGTTCAGACGGAAGAGTACGCATATCTGGGTTCTGGTGTTGTGAAGATTGATGATTGGTACCAACTACCTAATGCTGATGATACGCGTGAGTTTTACGGTGGAGATTTGCAGGGTGTAATTGATAAGCTGGATTACTTGAAGGATTTGGGAGTGGAAGTGATTTACTTTAATCCGCTTTTCGTCTCACCTTCAAACCACAAGTACGATACGCAGGATTACGATTATATAGATCCCCACTTTGGAAAGATTGTGAACGATGGTGGTAAAAAGTTAGACTACGGCGAATGGTCTAACGAAGGAGCAGAACTCTATCGCAAGCGCACAACTGATAAGGAAAACCTAGAGGCTTCTAATAAGTTGTTTATTAAGTTGGTTGAGAAGGCTCACAGGATGGGCATTCGTGTGATCTTGGACGGTGTGTTCAATCACTGCGGTTCATTTAACAAGTGGCTAGACAAAGAAAAGGTTTATTCGAACGTAGTGGGAGCATACGAGAGTAAAGATAGTAAGTATGCATCGTTCTTTAAGTTTAGCGAAGACACATGGCCAGACAACTATCACTACGAGAGTTGGTGGGGCAATGACACTTTGCCAAAACTAAATTACGAAGGTTCAGAAAAGTTACAAGATTATATTATAAAGATAGGAAAGAAGTGGGTTTCACCACCATATAATGCGGACGGCTGGAGATTGGACGTGGCTGCGGACTTGGGACACAGCGAGGAATTCAACCATAAGTTCTGGAAACGTTTCAGAAAGGCTGTGAAGAAGGCAAATCCAGATGCAATAATCTTGGCTGAACACTACGGCGACGCTTCAGCATGGCTGCAGGGCGACGAGTGGGACACAGTGATGAACTACGACGCATTTATGGAGCCTGTCACATGGTTTTTGACTGGAATGGACAAGCATTCAGATCAGCTAAACCCAGATTTGATTGGAAACGCGTGGGCATTCGAGCACAGCATGAAAGAAGCAATGGGTCGAATGCAAAATGAGTCTTTGTTGGTTGCGATGAATGAGCTTTCAAACCACGATCACTCAAGATTCCTAACACGCACAAACTCAACTACAGGTCGTTTGGCTTCAGCAGGTTCAGAGGCAGCATCAGAAAACGTAAACTATGATACATTTAGAAGTGGAGTAGTGATGCAGATGACTTTGCCGGGCGCGCCTACATTGTATTACGGCGACGAAGCAGGACTTTGCGGCTGGACTGACCCAGACAACAGAAGAACATATCCTTGGGGCAGAGAAAATGTAGACTTGATTGAGTTCTACAAAAAAGCCATCAAGGTTCATAAAAAACTAGAAGTATTGAAGACTGGATCATATATGGTACTGAATGTGGACAGCGGAATGCTATCATACGCTAGATTTAACGAGAAGAGCGCAGTAGTGACCGCAGTCAACACCACGGACGAACCAAAAGACTTCCATATTCCAGTGTGGAAACTCGGAGTAAAAGGTAATGAGTACGCTAAAATAATGCAGACGGCTCAAGGTTGGTATGATATTAAGACCACAAGTAAAGATGCTGATAGAGTATGGGCAGAGGATGGTTGGCTAAGAATAGAGGTGCCAGCTAAAGGTACTATTGTTTGTAGAAAAATATAGATATATTTGCGGAGAGAGAAAAAGACAAGGGAACGAACGATTGTTAGTGAGTCCCTTGTCTTTTTCTCTCTCCCCTAAATAAACTATAGTTTTCTACAAAAAAAGAGGAGGCTTTCGCCTCCTCTTTTTTATGGTTGATTATTCTTCTGTAAATTTCCTTCTTGCAACTAGTGCTACTCCTGATGCAGTGATAATTGCCACGAAAGCACCTGCCAATTCCATTCCTGTCTTTGGAGATGTCTTTGAGTGGTCACCATTGTTACCACCACCGCCGTTTCCGCCACCAGTTTCCTTAGTAGGTACGGCTGTTTGAGTAGGACTAACAGCTGCGAAGCAACTTACAGAGAATGCAAACATCATCATGAATGTAAGCAATAATGCGCATATACGTTTCTTCATAACTGTCAACCTCCATTAAAATGCATTTTATATAGATATCTACCACTTAATATACCCTAAATACACAAAAATAGCAAGAGTCAGCCAATAAAAGGAAAACACCAAGGGTCTCACTTAAAATCGTTCGCACCCTTGGTGTTTCCCTTTTATTTAGCCAGGCCTTAGCCTGTTTGGATATAGAATATATTCAATAATGTTTCGAAGAATGGTTTTTCTTTTATGTAGTATTCGGCGGAGGCATCGCCTTTCACCATTTTGTATTTACCCTGTGTGCCTATCATCTCATAACCGTTGAAACCAAACGACAAATCTGTAGCTAAGTATACCAACTCAGGTGCAGTTATGTTTGAAACTGTATACTTCTTAGAGTGATCGTATAGTTTCCTTGGAGTATTGAGATTTTTCGTTGTGGCAGGAACTACCTGCTTAACAAAACCATTAATATATGTCTTTTGACATTCGATTCTTCGTAAGTTGTCGTCCACTTTCTTGATATCTCTGTGACGAACGAAAGTTTCAGCTTGATTGCCCCTAAGTGTAATAGGAACGCCCTTCTTAAACATCTTGAATGTGTACTGAGGGACAACTGGGACACCGCCAATATCATCGTTCAATATCTTTATCGCGGACAAATCGATTGCGTAGTACGCATTCACCGGAATGTTGTACATAAGTCGCTGTACCGCGGTCTTTTCGTTCTCGGCACTAGTCTTTTTGCCGTCGCCGAAGGCATAGGCCAAACAGATCTGCGTGTTTTTAGTGTCGATGTAGTTGCCGGCTTCGTCGTAGCGGCTGATATCGGTCATCGTATCACGGTTGATACAAAGCACGCGCATCTTCTTGGTGTTTACGTCGTATGTCATTAGATATAGCGCATCGGCCTGGCCGGCAGTACCCATCTTTGCGTTGGTTTTGAGTTTACGATTATCGATACCCATAAATAGGATTGTGGCGATGTTGTCATTGAATGTATACTCGTGACCTTTGTAGTAAATGATGTATCCACCGTCTTTGTAATTAACCCAATCTGGAAGATTTAGGTTCAGCTGATCGTAGTCCGTCAACTGATTTTTACCCTGCCATCTCATAATGAAGAAAGCAGCGCCTATACCGATGATGATGCAGAGGAAGAAGAGGATAATTCCAACAATAACTTTCTTTCTCGTGCTCCATTTCTTGCGTTCTTTTTTATCTTTCTTCTTGCTAGAACTGTGGCGTCTAGAAGAGTGGTGCGAACCGTGGCTTGAATGATGCCTATGTTCGCCGCTAGAACTGTGACTACCACCAGAGTGATGACTGCTCGAATGATGTCTGTGCTCACCATCAGAACCATGACTCGAATGATGTTCACCACTTGAACTGTGGCTTGAGCGATGCTCGCCACTAGAATGGTGATGTCTGTGTTCACCACTAGAATGATGGTGACTGTGCGAGTGACTAGAACCAAAATGCTTTTCCTGATAGTTTTTCTCAATCTTATCCCAGTCCGCTGCAAAGGCAGTGCCTTCGCCGGCGTCGGTAATAAGGTTTTCTTCAGGTTCAGGCTCGGAAGCCTTGAATTCTTCCTTAGGTTCCGCGTCCACGTCGATAAACTCTAGCTGTTCATCATCGTAAGTGTCAGCTTCGTTTATTAAGTTGTTAAGATCATCAGTTTGTTTGCTCATCTTTGATCAAAACTCCTTGAACTAAATATCTTGTATTGCTAGCACCGTTTGTACAAGTGCTTAAAGTCAAAATTTTGCTGTTTTGGTTTAAAACAGTTTTTTTGCGAACGTTTTTGTCGAGTGCTTTAGGTTTCAAAGTGCTCTTTTGATATTTCTTCAAAATCTTAGGGTCGGAGAAGTCAAAAGAGTTCATTATATGTCTGTCGTCGTATGTGTAGGCACTGTAGATTTTATAAGTAAGCTTGCGATGTGGCTGATACACATACATTTTCTTGTGTTTCTTGAAAAACTTATGGTTTTTGAATTTGTGAAGTGTGGCAAACATTCCGCCGTTAATCATATTGTGGCCGTAGAGCACCGTCACGGGGTCTGAGTAGTCCTTTTTATTGTGGCGCTCGCTGAATATTGTGCCGGCAAACTCGTAGTTTTTATCCAAGTTCTTATCTATATAGTATAGATCGCTTTCGCCCTTGTCGGGTTGAACGACCACGTGGTCAATTCTTGTGCCAGGCACGTAGATCCATGAGTAAACGTCATTGTTTTTCTCCTGGAGTTTGTGCCAGTCGATGTTGTGGTTCTCAGCCATAGGGGTATTGGATGTAAGCTCAGTTGGTTTGATGTATTGTTTGCTGTCGTTGTCACTAAAAAAGTGCAACACTATAAAGCATGTTGCACCGGCAATGACAAGCATTGCAATAACTAATATTATTCCCCAAAAAACTTTTTTGCCTTTCATTTTCTACCTCACAACTCTCTTTAATAAGTATAAGATTTTATGGGTGTTATGTCAAAAGAGAATATGTGATTTTTGCGCCGAATATCACAAAACTAGTCTATGCAAAACCAGGGGTTTATTATATAATCTAAAAGAGTGATTTTTGAGAGGTGAATTATGAAAATTGGATTCGGATGCGATCACGCAGGAATTGATTTAAAGCACGAAATGATTGAATATATGCTCGAGAAGGGCTACGAATGCATCGATTACGGAACTGACTACGACGAAAACGGCGAAGTAATCAAGTGCGACTACCCCGACAAAGGCCACGAAGTAGGAAAAGCAGTGGCAGCGGGCGAAGTTGACTATGCAGTTTTGATTTGTGGCACAGGAATTGGTATTTCTATGTCAGCAAACAAGATTAAGGGCGTTCGAGCAGCAGTTTGTAGTGAGCCTTACTCAGCTATGATGACAAAGAGACACAATGATGCAAATATTATTGCTTTCGGAGCAAGAGTAGTTGGAGATGAGCTAGCAAAATCTATTTTGGACGCATTCTTTGACGCGGAATTCGAGGGCGGAAGACACGCAAGACGCGTGGAATTGATTGAGCAGATATAATATGAAAGAAAAACTTGCCATGTTCGACATGGACGGAACTTTATACGACACGGTGGATTCAAACTACTACGCCTACAAAGAGGCGGTGGAGCAGTTTGGTTTTACTCTGGAGCACGACTTTTTTGAGTTTGTTTGCTACGGGCACAATTACAAGAATTTTGTTCCAATGATTGTGAAGGAGAGTTTGAAGGGCTCTGACCAGGACGTGGACGTGGTTTTGACTGATGAGATAGTAGAAAAGATTCACGATGCAAAGCTCGAGTGCTATACAAAGTACTTCGACAAGATTCGTTTGAATGATGGATTGATAAATTTGATTAAACGAATCAAGTACAATACTTATGTGGCGCTTGTGACTACGGGGTCAAGTAAGAATGTGCACGAGATACTTGAGTTTTTCCACCACGAAGACTTGTTTGACGAGGTTTTTACACAGGACGATGTGGAAAATCAGAAGCCAGACCCAGAGTGCTTCGTGAACGCGATGAAGAAGTTTAAGATGGATCCAAAAGATTCATTTATATATGAAGATTCTGATGTAGGATTACGAGCGGCTTATAAAAGCGGAGCGAATGTTATTAAAGTAGGAAAGTTTTAGTTGACAAATCACTAAATCTTTCCTATAATTATTCCCGAATACTTTAGCACTTTAAAGTGCAACGCTTTAAAGTAAAAGATAAAAGGAGAGTTTAATTATGACAGCAACATTATGCACAATTATGTTAGTGGTTTTCTTTGCCGTAATGGTGGCAGTAGGAATCTACTCAAGAAAACATGCTACAGACGTTAACGGATTTGTATTGGGCGGAAGACAGGTAGGTCCATGGCTTACAGCCTTTGCCTTTGGTACATCATATTTTTCAGCGGTTATCTTTGTCGGATACGCTGGACAGTTCGGATGGAACTTCGGTATGGCATCAACATGGATCGGCCTTGGAAACGCTTTCATCGGATCATTATTAGCATGGAACGTTTTAGGAAGAAGAACAAGAATTATGACACAGGCGTTGGATGCAAAGACTATGCCAGACTTCTTTGGTTCAAGATTTAACTCAAAGAAGCTTAAGATTGCAGCATCCATAATCGTGTTCGTATTCTTGATTCCATACACAGCATCACTATATAACGGACTTTCAAGTTTGTTTAACATGGCGTTTGGACTACCTTACTGGGTAATCATCGTGGTGATGGCAGTACTTACAGGAATTTACGTTATCGTGGGTGGATATATGGCAACAGCTATTAACGACTTCATCCAAGGTATCATAATGCTAATCGGTATTGTGGCAGTAGTGGTTGCAGTAATCATGAGCCAAGGTGGTTTAACTTCTGCTGAGGCTAAGTTGGCAGCAATTAAACTTCCAGAGTCCTTCGACGGTGCCTTATCATCATTCTTAGGACCGGACCCATTGGCACTACTATTCGTAGTAATTTTGACATCGCTAGGTACTTGGGGACTTCCACAGATGGTTAACAAGTTCTACGCAATCAAGAGCGAGAAAGACATCCACAAGGGAACAGTTATCTCAACATTTTTCGCTATTGTAGTGGCTGGCGGATGCTACTTCTTGGGTGGCTTCGGAAGATTGTTTGGTGACAAAGTTCCAAAACAACCAGACGGAACACCATTGTTCGACCAAATCATTCCAAATATGCTAAGCGATTTGGCACCAGTATTAATCGCGATTGTAATCGTGCTAGTTTTGTCGGCGTCCATGTCTACGCTTTCATCATTGGTGTTAACATCAAGTTCAACATTCACTTTGGACTTGATTCAGCCAAACATAAAGAAGAAAATGTCAGAGAACAGAAAAGTTTTAATTATGCGAATATTCATCGTGTTCTTTATCTTGGTATCAGCTATGATCGCCATCGTCAAAGACGCAAACCCAACAGTAACATTTATCGCACAGATGATGGGTGTTTCATGGGGAGCATTAGCAGGTGCATTCCTAGCACCATTCCTATACGGCTTGTACTGGAAGAAGACTACAAAGATTGCATCTATCGTATGTTTCTTCTGGGGATGCGGAATCGCTATTTTACAGATGGTTGTCAGCCTTGCTAAGATTGATGTTACAGCATGGGGACCAGTTCTTGGATACATCTTCAAATCATCAATCAACTCTGGTGTGGTTGCGATGGTAGGTGGACTAATCATAGTTCCAATCGTAAGCTTATTTACTAAGAAACCTAACCAGGCTGAGACAGATAAGCTATTTGATGCATATGAGGAGAAGAGAGAAGTCCCAGCAAAAGAAGCTTTGGATTAAACTTTTACATATATTAAAAAATGATCGAGCATACGTAATGTGTGCTCGATTTTTTTGCGAAACAAAATATTGCAACAAATATTAAAAGTGATATAATGTTTTTATATTTTTCAGGACACAGTGAACATTGAAAAGATATTGGAGAGAAGCATTTGCGAATAGGAGGATAAGCAAATGTTTCATAATGATGAAATCAACTATGAATCTAAGCTAACGGAGGAAGTGATTCGTAATAACTTTAAGATTGTGGCTGAGATGGAGGCAGTTGCATCATTAAAAGAAAAAATATTAGATAAATATTATGGAAACACAACCAATCAGTTGAAGGAGTGCTTTCATAATTTTGGAAAAGAAGTATTAACTGAGTATGGAGTTGTATTTTTATCCAATAAAGCTGCAAAATCTATAAATAACCATAGGTTCAATGAATTAAAGGCGTGGGGAATCGGCGCAATTAAACAAGTTTTAGAAAATGGGAAAGCATTGTTTTATAGAACAAATTATAAAAAAGAAAATAAAAATAGATTATTCATTGTTGCTCCAGTAGTTATTCTTGAGGGAAAGTACATAGGGCATTATATGATGGGGGTGGCTGTAGATATTTCTCAAACAACAAACAGAGTTCAATTAATAGAACTTGTCTTAAACAAAGAAGGAGAATCCTACGGAACCACTATCGGCAAAAAGCCTACACATGGTGTAGAGGACTCTCCTTCTACAATCACTCTACTACAACAGGTAATTGCTGTCAAGAATGGAACATTAGATTTAGATCAAGTAACCGCAATTGGTATAGATAGTGAATAAATACCCCCTGTAGTCAGTTGACTAAGGGTGGTTTTTCTTTTATAATAGCACTTTAGGACTTTAAAGCGACAGAACTAAAAGCCCTACTAATTAGAAAAAGTAATAACAAGAGAGGCACAAAATGAGCGAAAAAAAAATCATGCTTGGAAACGAAGCGATAGCTCGTGGTGCATGGGAAGCTGGAGTGAAGGTTTCATCGGCTTATCCTGGCACGCCAAGTACAGAAGTAAGTGAAAATTTAGCGAAATACGAAGATGTTTATTCGGAGTGGGCGCCAAATGAGAAGGTAGCGACAGAGGTTGCTATCGGAGCATCTATGGCAGGCGTACGTTCAATGACTATGATGAAGATGGTCGGTCTAAACGTGGCAGCAGATCCATTGTTCACACAGGGTTATATTGGTGTGAATGGCGGAATGGTTTACTGCGTGGCAGATGACCCTGGAATTTATAGTTCACAGAATGAGCAGGATACTAGAATGATAGCGCGTGCGGCTATGGTTCCTTTAGTTGAGCCATCAGATAGTGAAGAGGCTCGAACTTTTACTAAGAAGGCGTACGAACTTTCTGAAAAGTACGATACACCAATCATTCTTCGCACAACTACTAGACTTGCGCACTCACAGGGCCTCGTTAATCTAGAGGATAGAGTGGAAGTGGATGATAAGCCATACGAGAGAAACATTGCGAAGAATGTAATGATGCCAGGTAATGCGATTAAGCGTCACGTCTTCGTCGAAGACAGATTAAACCGCATGGCTGAAGATGCAAACACTCTTGATATTAATAAAGTAGAAATGAATGATACTAGCTTGGGAATTATCACAAGTGGTATCCCTTATAAATATGTAAAAGAAGCACTTCCCAACGCTTCAGTTTTGAAACTTGGACTTATTAATCCTTTGCCGGAGAAGTTGATTAAGGACTTTGCAGCTAAGGTGGATAGACTTGTGATTGTGGAAGAACTTGAGCCAGTGATTGAGGAGCAGGTTCGTGCGATGGGTATCGAGTGCGATGGAAAGAATATTTTCACTCGCCAAGGTGAGTACAGCGCAAATCTACTTAAGCAAGTTCTTTTGAATCAAGATTTGGATTTGGCTGAGCCAAACGATGCACCTATGCGTCCGCCAATTCTTTGTCCAGGATGTCCTCACAGAGCGACATATTCAGTTCTTCAAAAACTTGGCATTCACGCAGCCGGCGATATTGGATGCTACACACTTGGTGCAGTTAATCCTTTGGGCGTGGTTGATACAACAGTCTGCATGGGCTCAAGTATTTCAACACTTCACGGTATGGAGAAAGCCAAAGGCAAAGACTACGTTAAAAATTGGGTAGCAGTTATCGGCGACTCCACATTCCTACACACGGGTGTGAACTCTCTTATGAATATGGTTTACAACAAAGCCACAGGTACGGTGATTATTCTTGATAACTCAACTACAGGCATGACAGGACATCAAGATCACCCTGCCACAGGAAAGACTCTTCAGGGAGAGGAAGCAAACATTGTTCTATTGGACGAGCTCTGCAAATCTCTTGGAGTTAAGAGTGTTGTGGTTGCAGACCCATTTGATATTAAGAAATTTGAAGAAGTGGTGAAGGAAGAAGTTGCGAAAGATGAAGTTTCAGTAATCATCGCTCAGTCACCTTGTGCGCTTCTAAAATCATATGTGCCAAAGGGCAAATGTGTGGAGATTCCAGAGAAGTGTAAGAAGTGTGGACTTTGTCTTAAGTCTGGTTGTCCAGCAATCACAAAGACTGCTGAAGGCAATATCAAGATTGACCAAACACTTTGTAACGGATGTGGACTTTGCATGAGCGTATGTCCATTTGATGCAATCGAACTAAAGAAGAGGGGTGAGTAAGATGACAGAGACAGTAAACATTATGATCGTGGGAGTTGGCGGTCAAGGAACACTCCTTACAAGTAGAATATTAGGCGGCATTATGGAAAAAGGCGGCTACGACGTAAAGCTTTCCGAAGTTCACGGAATGGCACAGCGTGGTGGTAGTGTTGTTACTTATGTGCGCTACGGCGATAAGGTGGAAGAGCCTATCGTGGAAGAAGGTCAGGCAGACATCTTGATTGCTTTCGAGCGCCTCGAAGCTTACAGATATGCGCACTTCCTAAAGAAGGATGGCGTGATTATCGTAAACGACCAGCGCATCGATCCAATGCCAGTAGTTACAGGTGCTATGGAGTATCCTGAAGATATTATTGAAAAACTTTCAAGCAAGTACACAGTTTATTCAGTGGATGCTATGAAGGAAGCACTTGAGATTGGAAACCCTAGAGTTTTCAATGTAGTTATTCTAGGAATGGCTGCTAGAAATATGGACTTCGACAAAGACGAGTGGATTGAGGTTATTAAAAACACTGTTCCACCAAAGACTGTCGATATTAATGTGAAAGCTTTCGAGCACGGATATAACATGGAATAATTGTTAATAACTATTAGGAAATTTTAAGAAAATGATAATAGATATTCATACACATATTTTTCCGGATAAAATTGCATACGATACCTTGCGTCATATGGAACAAATGATTTATAAATGCCAAGGTATTAAGGTAGATGCTGAGGCTACTGCTCTCAGGTCTGATCTTTCAAGGACTAGTATCGATGCTGGCATCGATAAATCAATCATCTGTCCAGTGGCTACTAATATTACACAGCCAGAAAAGTTGAATGCTTTGGCTAGCAAGATTAACGAGACTACAGATGAGACACATTTGTTTAGCTTTGGTGCGATTCATCCGGACAATGAAAATTACAAAGAGATAATTGACGATGTGGTGGCAAGGGATTTGAAGGGAATCAAACTTCACCCTGATTACCAGGACACATTGTTCTCGGACATAAAGTATCAAAGAATAGTGGATTACGCGGCCGAGAAAGATTTGGTTATTGTGATTCACGCCGGCGAAGACATCGGAATCCCAGCGCAGATTCACTGTACACCAGACATGATTCTTGATATGCATAAACACATGCAACCAGAGAAGTTGGTTTTAGCGCACATGGGCGGTTGGCGCATGTGGGATGAAGTAGAAGAAAAGCTAGTAGGACTTCCATACTATTTGGATAGTGCGATTTGTTTGAACCGAAACGTGAAGATTCATATGGAGAATGACCAGTTTGTGAGAATGGTTCGAAACCACGGGGTGGATAAGGTTTTATTTGGAACTGATTCGCCTTGGTACGATCAAGCTAGAGCTATTGAAGACATTAGGAGTACTGGTTTGACAGACGAAGAGTTAGATTTAGTGTTGGGAGACAATGCAAATCATTTGATTTTTGGTGAACAGTCATCTAATATAACTGTTTTGCCCAAATAGATGCCCATAAAATAATAGATGAGTCATCTAAAATCATAAAAGTGCCAAAATAGATGCCTATAACAGACAACAATACAGATAAAACATAGCTAAAAACAGCTGAAAGGAAAACAAAATGCCAATTACAGAATTACTCGAGAGAAATCACAGAGAAGCGAGGGACGAGGTTGCTTTAGTTGAGATTAATCCAGATATGGAAGCTCACAAGCACGTGAACTGGATGGAGTACGAGCTCATTCAGCCAGCGGAGACTTCTTATTATAGAAGAGAGATGACATGGAAGGACTTCGACCACAGAGCAAACCGTGTGGCACATTTCTTGCTAAGTCAGGGAATCAAGAAGGGCGACAAAGTTGCCATCCTTATGATGAACTGCTTGGACTGGCTTCCAATTTACTTTGGAATCCTTAAGTCAGGTGCGCTTGCCGTTCCTATGAACTTTAGATTTGACGCGGAAGAGATTGACTACTGCTTGAAGTTGGCCGAGGCTGATGCTTTGATCTTTGGACCAGAGTTTATCGACCGACTTGAAAAGATTCAGGACGATATAAAAGACGTGAAACTATACTACGTGGGTGGTGGATGTCCAGACTTCGCCGAAGACTTCGACAGCCAAATCCACGGACAATCATACAAAAAGCCTGATGTAGAAATAACTGACGATGATTACGCAGCAATTTATTTTTCATCAGGAACTACAGGTTTTCCAAAAGCCATTTTGCACAAGCACCAGAGTTTGACTCACTCAGCAATTTGCGAGCAGAAGCACCACGGACAGACTAGAGATGATGTGTTCCTATGTATTCCACCTTTGTATCACACGGGTGCGAAGATGCATTGGTTCGGAAGTTTGAAGAGCTGTTCAAAGGCAGTGTTACTTCGCGGTGTTACACCAAAGACTGTTATGGAAGCAGTTTCAAACGAAGAGTGTACAATTGTTTGGCTTCTAGTTCCTTGGGCGCAAGACATCTTGCTTGCGATTGAAAAGGGCGACATTAAATTGGAAGACTACAAACTTGATCAGTGGCGTTTGATGCACATTGGTGCGCAGCCAGTGCCACAGAGTTTGATTAAAAACTGGAAAAAGTATTTCCCAAATCACGACTATGATACAAACTATGGTTTGAGCGAGTCTATTGGACCAGGTTGTGTTCACTTGGGAATTGAGAATATTGAGAAGGTTGGTGCAATCGGCGTGGCCGGCTACGGTTGGGAAGCAAAGATTGTGGACGAGAATGGCAACGAGGTGCCTAACGAGACAGTGGGAGAACTCATCGTCAAAGGCCCTGGCGTTATGACTTGCTACTACAACGACCCTGAAGCTACAGCCGAGAGTTTGAAAGATGGCTGGCTATATACAGGCGATATGGCAGAGAAAGACAAAGACGGATTTATCTATCTAGTAGATAGAAAGAAAGACGTAATCATCTCTGGTGGTGAAAACTTGTATCCAGTGCAGATTGAGAACTTCCTAAGCAAGCATCCAAAGATTAAGGATGTGGCTGTGATTGGTTTGGCGGACACTCGTCTTGGTGAGATAGCAGCAGCAGTTATCGAACTAAAACCTGGCGAGGAGTGCACAGAAGATGAGATTAATGAATTCTGTATGGACCTTCCAAGATACAAGAGACCTAGAAAGGTTATCTTTGCCGATGTACCAAGAAACGCAACTGGTAAAATTGAAAAACCAAAGATGCGTAAGATGTACAACAGCGAGAACCTAGTAGACGCACAGAATAAAGCATAATATAATAGGCTATGGGTGTTAATCACTCGTAGCCTTTTAATTTAGGGAGTTTGAGATGAGCAAAAAATCAGAGTACTTTACAATACCAAACTTAATGGGATACTTTAGAATTCTTTTGGTCCCAGTTTTTCTTGTGTTCTTTGTTAAGTCGGAGCGCATGAGTGGATACTTGATTGCCAAAGCCACTATAATAGCACCAATTGTAATCTTGTCCGCAATCGGATCTAGCATCTTTCCCCAATCC
>JAFVGA010000015.1 GCA_017475235.1 Eubacterium sp.
AAGTTCGCATCATTTCATAAGAAATGATTTCTGAAATTTTTAGAAATTTCAGGGATGGTTGCTGTTTAGTTATCAATGTTCTTTGTGCGAAATTTTCCTTAAAAAATAACGCAAACTGCCCACAAAATCACGGATTTCGCGACAGCCTATTAAATATAGCACAGCACAAAAGGCATGTCAACAACTTTTCTTTATAAAAAAGAAAATATTTTAGAGAAATACTCTAAACGGAGAAGGAGGGATTTGAACCCTCGCGCCGCTATCAACGACCTACTCCCTTTCCAGGGGAGCCCCTTCAGCCACTTGGGTACTTCTCCAAGTTGACTAGTTTTCATACTATGTTATATGTGTGTAGAATTTAATCTACAGCGGAGAAGGTGGGATTCGAACCCACGGTGGCGTGAACCACACTGGTTTTCAAGACCAGCACCATAAACCACTCGGACACCTCTCCGTGTCCCACTCGTCTAGCGAGCGAACATTAAAATAATACCAAAATTAAAATATAGTGTCAATACGAATTTTAGGGAATCTTTTTCCCCCGAAGGAAAAAATGAGGTGGTTCACTAACAATCGTTCACCACCAACATTTTTTCCTTCTCGGGATAATTATTCTAAAACTTTTTAACACTATTTTTATTCTTTGTTTCTATTTCAATAATGTCTCTGCTATAAGTAAGTCCTCGGGGGTTGTGATTTTTATGTTCTCATATGAGCCTTCTACAAACTTAACTTTCTGCTTACCAAACTGTTCTACTACCATTGCATCGTCAGTTACATTCTGATCTCCGGAGCTGAACAATTTGATGTATGATTCGTGAACTAAGTCATAGTCAAATGCTTGTGGAGTTTGTGTAATGTAAAGTGTATCTCTATTTGGAGTGTTAATTACATTCTTTGCCTCGTCCACTTCTTTGATAGTATCCTTAACTGGCACACCTGCCACACACGCCTTGTACTCCATTGCTCCATCAATACATCTTTCTATGATCTCGTTTGTTATCATTGGTCTCGCTGCATCGTGGATCAAAACATAGTCGCCCGTTGTGTGCTCGAGGCCATGGTACACAGAATCGTATCTGTGCGCTCCACCAGTTATAACCATCGCAACTTTCTTGAATCCATACTTGTCTACGAATTCAGCTTGTGCGTGTTCTCTCTCACCTTCTGGCACAACCAAAAGAATCTCATCCACTCTTGAATTCTCAAAAGCATTCAGAGAATACCAAACAACTGGCTTACCGTTTATCTCAATAAACTGTTTCTTTGTGTCACTATGCATTCTTGATCCGCTACCTGCGGCTAGAACGATTGCTGTAATCTTACTCATTATTTCTCTCCTAGTTTCAAATTAGGGATTGCATTTAAATCCCATCCGTGTCTTGTTCCATTTTTATATTCGAAGTATGCTGCTGAACCTATCATCACTGCATTGTCTGTGCAAAGCTCTGGTGATGGATAATAGAAATCTAATCCTCGCTTCTCGCATTCTTCTTTAAATAATTTTCGCAAAGCTGTGTTTGATGCAACTCCGCCAGCCAACACAATCTTCTTAACTCCAGTCTCTTCCACTGCTAGCATTGCTCTCTCCACCAAAGTCTCAACTACCGACTTCTGGAACGACGCCGCAACATCCTCAGTCACAATCTCTTCGCCCTTCATTGTTCGAGCGTTCAATTCATTTAACACCGCAGACTTAACTCCACTGAAACTAAAGTCAAATGGATTGTCCGCAATCTTCGCCTTAGGAAAATCATACGCATTAGGATTTCCATCCTTGGCTGCCTTGTCAATCTTTGGTCCGCCTGGGTATCCTAGTCCGATTGCACGAGCGACCTTGTCGAAGGCTTCGCCGGCTGCGTCATCTCTAGACTTACCTAGAATCTTGTACTGGCAATAGTCTTCCACCATCACAAGATGTGTGTGACCACCTGAGACAATCAAGCAAAGGAACGGTGGCTCCAACGTTTTATCTTCAACATAGTTTGCGCACACATGTCCCTCGATATGATTAACTCCAACCAAAGGAATATCCTTTGCAAAAGCAATGGCCTTTGCCTCGGCCACGCCCACCAAAAGAGCGCCGACCAAACCCGGTCCGTAAGTAACGCCGATTGCATCAATGTCATCCAAAGTACAACCCGCATCACTCAATGCTTTTTCAATCACAAAGTTTATATTCTCGATATGTTTTCTTGAAGCAATCTCCGGCACCACTCCACCGTATAGAGTGTGCAAGTCAATCTGCGATGATATAACATTCGACAAAACTTCTCGTCCATTAACAACGACCGCTGCCGCCGTCTCATCACACGAACTTTCAATTGCTAAAATCTTTACATCTTCCATAACTGTTTCTTCTATATAAATTAGTCTTCGTCAAAATTTAATTCAACACTCATTCCATCTTTGCCGGCCTTTACGTTTGCAAATATATCTTGATACTGCTCTACGTAATCCCAAGGTCTAATCAATGATGGGCTGTAGTGTGTTAGCCACATTTCTTTTGGATCAGATTTTGCTGCAATCTCACACGCCTCTTTAAATGTCATATGAGTCTTTTCTTTAGCTTTCTCCTCCATATCTGGTTCGCCATACATTCCCTCGCAGATAAATAGGTCAGAGTCTTTGGCGTTCTCAACTATCGAGTCACAAGGTCTAGAGTCTGTGGCATAAGTCACCTTCAAACCACGGCGCGCTGGACCCATCACCATATCAGGTGTGTAAGTCTTGCCATCCATTTCTACTTCTTCGCCGTTCTGCAACTTGCCCCAACTTTGAACTGGAAGGTCTAGCTCTTTAGCCTTATCCAAATCGAACTTACCGGCTCTGTCAATTTCTATAGAATAGCCATAGCATAAAACTTTGTGCTTAACCTTGAACGCTTTGATGCGATAACCGTTAATCTCAAAGCTCTCCTCTGGCTCTTTAATCTCAATAAAGTTTATGTCAAAAGGAATTTCAGGCGCGATAACTCTAAGCGCATTCACCACGCGCTCTAAGCCCTTTGGTCCAATCATTGTGATAGGCTCAACTCTTTCAGCATTTTTCATTGCAAGCAAAAGGCCAGGCAAACCGCTGATGTGATCCGCGTGATAGTGCGTGAAACAAATCACATCGATTGGCTTAACTGTCCAACCTTTCTCCTTGATTGCAATCTGAGTAGCCTCGCCACAATCAATCAAAATATTGCTTCCGTTGTAGCGGCACATAAGTGATGTCAAAAACCTCTTTGGTAGCGGCATCATTCCACCTGTGCCTAGTAAACAAATATCTAGCATAATATTTCTCCACTTTCATTTTTATAATGCATCAAAACTGCATCTTCTACTGGCCTCTGGTAATACTGCTTTCTTCTGCCGATTACCTCAAACCCTTTTTTCAAATATAATTCAATTGCTGCTTCGTTGGACTCGCGAACTTCTAAAAACAAATCGCTCACGTCCTTCTTATCAAGATACGCTAAGATGCTGTCAAACAACATCTCGCCAATTCCCTCGCGACGCCTGTCGGTCTTGACCGCAATACTCAAAAGTTCAGCGTCTGGAACCATCAGCCCCACCGAAGCGTAACCAACCAATTCTTCGCCGTCGTCCGCAGCAAAGACCTTGGTGTACTTGTTCTCAAATGTTTCCTCAATCATCTCTCTCGACCAAGGAACTGTGAAACTTTCATTCTCAATATTGAAAATTCCATCTATATCATTTTCAGTTGCTTCTCTAACATTAATCATTTTTCTGTTTCTCTTTTAACTCTCGCTCCGCCTGACTAAGCATCAAATAGTCTGGCGCAAAATCGTCGGCACTCATCACCTTGCCCTCGTCAAAGTAAACCTTTGCCAAGTATGCAAACGAAGATGCCTTCACATGATTGTCGTCTTCATCGGCAAATGAATATGTAACACTCATCTTCTCATCCAAAAGATCGTGGTACGCATCCACACCGTCTCCCAAGAAGATAACTTCTTCATCTATCGCATCTACTAACTCATCGATAGTAAGAACACATTGATCTTTAATAGTAATAATCTTTTCACCATCAAACTTGTAAAGCCCAGTGAACACTCGCTCTCTTCTCGCATCCATCATTGGACAAACCAAAACATCCGAGCCCACAACGTTGTAAGCTAACGCCTCCATAGTCGGAACATTCACGATTGGTTTACCTAAAGCCAATCCTAATCCCTTCGCTGTAGCTCCACCGATTCGAAGTCCAGTGTATGAACCAGGTCCACCAGTAATCGCAATCGCATCAAGGCTAGACAAATCAAGTCCGGCGTCTCCCTTCAACTTATCAATCAAAGGAAGCAAAGTCTCGGAGTGCGTTCTCTTATCAAGTGTTATATATTCAGATTTAATTTCACCATCTTCTAACAGCGCAACACTTCCCGCCACCGAAGATGAATCGATTGCTAAAATCTTCATTCTTCTACTGTTATCTTTCGATAATCAAATCCTTTTTCCAAATCTTTTTCTATATTAATATGAATAGACTCCTCCGGCAACAACTCCTCAATTCTGCTCGACCACTCGACCAAGCAAACACCGTCACCGTAAAAGTATTCTTCATATCCAATATCATACATCTCATCCGGATGTCCAATTCTGTACACATCAAAGTGATACATTGGCAACCTTCCATCCGTGTATTCTTGAATGATTGTAAATGTTGGGCTAACTACATCGTCCCCTACGCCTAAGCCTTTGGCGAAGCCTTTGGTAAAGACAGTTTTCCCAACACCCAAATCTCCATCTATGCACACGATTTGACCAGGCTTAGCGTCAGCGCCTAGTTTCTTTCCCAAATCAAATGTGTCCTTTTCTGATAAAGATTCGTAAACCATATTTCTCCTAAAAATTAAGGGTTGCATACAAATTATATACAACCCTTTTTTAACTATCAAGTTTTTTGTAGGTAGATCGCGAGCTTAAATGTGTTTCTTAATGAACTCACTTAGTCTCTTGTAAATAAGTAGTGTGATAAATGAATCAATGAATCCCTTGATTGCATTGAATGGAACTACTGAGAAAAGAACCAATGTCTTCTTGTCCACAATCAAGTTACTGATTGCTTTACCCATTCCTGCACAGGCCTGATCATTCACTCCGTAAAGTGGAAGCATTACAAAGTAGTTTATCAAACCACCAACGATTGCCATACACAAGATACTTACTGCAAGACCCACGATAGCTCCGTGAACAGTCTTTTTGTATTTGTAGATGATGCTGGCTGGAATCACAAATGCGCATCCAATCGCAAAGTTTGCAAGTTCTCCTACACCACCAGTTCTTGTGATTAGCAAGTGAATCAAGTTCTTCACAAGTTCCATTATTCCACCTGCAATAGGTCCTAGGATAAATGAACCAATCATAATTGGGATATCACTTAGGTCCAACTTATAAAAGTCCGGTGCAATAAATGGTAATGGTACCTCTATAAAATAGAGAATCACACTAAGTGCTGTGATGACGCCCATTAACGCCATCTTCTTTGTCGTAAATAATTTCTTCATTTTAACTCCTCTCTCATCCAGACTATACTGTCGGTTATGGAATTTCACCATATCGTGCCTTCGCCGAAGACGCTGGCTTGCTGACTTTAACAGCCGGTGGGGAATCTAACCCCGCCTCGAAGATGTCTGTATTTAATTATTTTTTAATTTGTACAAAAGCATCGTAGATGGCTCTCATAGCGATTTCGAAGTCTTCTTCGGCCACACCTATAATGATGTTAAGCTCGGAAGAACCCTGGTCAATCATCTTCACGTTTACTCTAGAGTCGGCCAAAGCCTTAAATAGAATAGCCGCTGTACCTCTTGTGCTCTTCATACCTCTACCTACAATAGTAATTAGAGCGAGGTCTGATTCAATATATAATTGATCCGGATGAACTCTGCTATGAATTTCATCTAGGATTGCTGTCTCTTTACCAGTGAGCGCATCAGTCTGAATAATAACACTCATTGTGTCGATACCTGATGGCATGTGCTCGAAGCTCACGTCGTTCTTCTCCAAAGATCTAAGAACGTTTCGGCCAAAACCAACAGTGCTGTTCATCTTGTCCTTCTCGATTGTGATAACCGACATGCCCTTCTTGCCGGCGATACCTGTAATGATATGCTCTGGCTTTTCAGCTGTCTCTGAAACAATCATTGTTCCATGATCTTGTGGTCTGTTTGTATTTCTAATATTTATTGGAATGCCTGCTGAACGAACTGGGAAGATTGCATCCTCATGCAAAACTGATGCTCCCATGTAAGCAAGCTCTCGTAACTCTGCGTAAGTAATTGTCTTGATTGGCTCTGAGTCTTTTACCACTCTTGGATCTGCAATCAAGAATCCACTAACGTCTGTCCAGTTCTCATATAGTTCAGCCTGCGCAGCACGAGCTACGATTGAACCTGTGATATCTGAACCGCCTCTTGAGAAAGTCTTGATTGTTCCGTTTGGCATTGAACCGTAGAAACCAGGGATAACTGCATTCTCGCTCTCCTCTAGTTTAGGACGAAGCTTTGCTCTTGTCTTATCCCAATCATACTTTCCGGCATCGTCAAAGAATATATACTTAGCCGCATCCAAGAATTGATATCCAAGGTAAGCAGCCAAAATCTTACTATTTAAAAACTCGCCACGGCTGGCAGCGTAATCACGACCTGCCATATTTGAGAAAGATGCTTTGATTTTGTCGAAGTCAGCATCAAGTTCAATATCGATGCCAAGTTCAGAAATGATTCCGTCGTATCTTTCTTTTATCTTTGCAAGCAAGTCTTCAAAAGGCTCATCGTTCACAGCCTTATCGTAACATTCGTATAGCATATCAGTTACTTTGATATCGCCCTTCTCCCTCTTACCAGGAGCAGAAGCCACGATAAACTTGCGCTTGTCATCAGCCTTTACTATATCTGCAACTTTTTTAAATTGTCCCGCGTCCGCTAAAGAGCTTCCGCCAAACTTTGCAACTTTTACTTCCATAATTAACCTCTATTTAATCATCTAATCTAATTCTTGAAACTATACCAAGTGTACCAGCCTTTGCCTTGAAGTCATTCTCTGACATCACTGATGTAACGAAACCGATCTCTCCGTCCACACCACCGTCAACAAAGTCGACATCTTTGAAGACGTCTCTTACCTTGTCCTTCGACGCAGTCGTTCTCACAAAGAATTTCTTCTTAGAGAATGAGAAATCTTCTAGTTCCTGCTTGTCCGCAGACCACTGAATTGTAGTTGATGTGTTAAGGTGTCTTACGCAGTCCACCACGTCACTAACCACAGCACTGGCCGTTGGAAGTTTGCCAGCTCCGCTTCCGATAAAGGCAATGTCGCCCACCATATTCCCGCGAACCAAAATACCATTTGTCACGCCCTGAATTGGGTATAGCGGGTGACCTTCTTTAAGTAGCATTGGAGCCACAAAAGCTGTCACTCTCTTACCATCCATCTTACTGCAAGCAATAAGTTTGATAGTCATGTCCATAGCCTTCGCATATTTAAAGTCATCAGAAGTAATCTCTGAGATTCCTTCTGTATAAATCTCTTCAAAGTTCACTGTCTTCTCAGTAGCAAGTGAAGTCAAAATCGCAATTTTTCTGACTGCGTCGAAACCTTCAATATCAGCTTCAGGGTTTCTCTCCGCATAGCCAAGATCTTGCGCCTGCTTCAAAGTACTGTCAAAGTCAGCTCCCTCTTTTTCCATCTTAGTTAAGATGTAGTTTGTAGTACCATTCATGATACCAGCAATCTCTTGAATTCTATCTGCAGTAATGTGCATATTGATTGGACGAATAATTGGAATTCCACCACCAACAGCAGCTTCGAATAAGAAGTTTCTGTTGTGAGAAATTGCAATGTCAATCAACTCTGCGCCATACTTAGCAACTAACTCTTTGTTTGATGTAGCAACACTCTTGCCAGCCTCCAGGGCAGACTTAACAAACTCGTACGCAGGATGCAAACCACCCATAACTTCGATAACAACTTCTACTTCTGGGTCGTTTAAAATCACATCGTAATCGTGCACGAGCACATCTTCACAAGGGTCACCAGGGAATTCTCTTAAGTCTAAAACATACTTAATATCAATCTCTTCCCCAGATTTCTTGTTAACAATGTCATTATTCTCTTTTATGATTTGGAATACTCCAGAACCAACTGTTCCGTATCCCAGTATTGCTACTTTAATCATAATAGTCTCCTTATTAAGTATTACTAACTAATTTACCAAAAATAAAGGGTTTTATCAATAGAAACTTTGATAAATCTTTAACAATGGTGGCTGGCCAACAAAAAAGAGGCTATGATTCTCGAAAGTTAGCCCTTCTTGAAACTTTGCCTCTTTTTTATCACTTCTATTCTACTTTGTTTTCTTTGATTTTACTTTTGACCATTTTGAATAATATCTTTTATCATTTACATCACTGTAAGTTCTTATTCTAACAAAGTATTTCTTCTTCGATTTAAGCTTCTTAATAGTTTTTGTTTTTGATTTTGCTTTATTTATTGTTACAGTCTTTGCTTTTTTGAATTTCTTGGAAGTTGAATATTGTAACTTATACCCCATTACACCATCAGTTTTTCCTTTTTTTCTCCAAGTAATCTTTAGTTTTCTTTTTTTTGATTTTATTTTTGAAATCTTTGTGGCTTTTGGGCTAAAATATTGCATATTTTCACCTATTACGCCAACTTTTTTCCATAGTTTTGAAGCTTTTCTAATATGTATAGCTGGACGCACTCCACAAGGCGAACCACTAATTGGGTCACTATATATTGTGATTTTTCCGTCACTCAAAGGAAGCGCTAATTTATAATCATCAGGACCAAATATTGGACCAATCTTTTTCGCTTTCGGACCATAAAAAACAAAGTGTGAATTATCTCCATTATATCTTGTAGATATATTATCTAAAAACTTAAGATACTCGAAATCATAATAATTTGTCAACAACAAATTTTTTCCTTTTTCAGATTCGATAACATCATATTTTTCCGATTCTGAAAACATTTCATCATAGAGCTTTTTACTGCTATTATAACTTTTTTCGACCTTATCCTTATAATCTATCAAATTACCCTCGTACTTTATTTGTAAATCTAAACTAGCCAACACCTTTTCAGAAATACAATACATATCATTCCCTTTAACCTCAAGCACTATCCATCTTATAGGATCTTTTCTTTTGAAGTCATCTTGCCAATAGTTACCAAAAGTAATGACATCAAATTTAGAAATGTGATTAACATCAATTATTGGATTAGATACTGTACCTTGCGCAGCATTTACATCAATACTACTAATAGATGTTAGAAGCACACTCAATACAACTAATATACAAATCAACTTCTTCATATATAATTTCCTCCCGATCAACAATTGTTTTATTATAGTAGTACTTCTGTCAAGAAGTACTACTATACTGATATATGTAATATATCAGGCGATTTTTCATATAAAAAACTCTCATCCTTCGATGAGAGTTTTTTATTATTTTGATACTTTTTAATTACTACTTTATTCATGAATCCATTTCAAGTATTCGTTGATAAATGGATCCAAATAACCATCTAATACTTTGTTTACGTCAGCCACTTCGCAGTTTGTTCTGTGGTCTTTTGCCATAGTATATGGTTGCAACACATAAGATCTTATTTGGTTGCCCCATCCTATCTCTGTAACTTCACCACGAATATCATCTCGCTTAGCAGCCTCTTCTTCTTTCTTCTTCAAATATAGTTGAGACTTGAGCATTCGCATTGCTTGTTCTTTGTTTTGTGTCTGTGAACGTTGGTTCTGACACTGAACAACAATTCCCGTTGGAATGTGCGTGATTCGAATGGCCGATGATGTTTTATTTACATGCTGTCCGCCTGCTCCACTCGCTCTGTAAGTATCAACTCTAATTTCGTCATCGTTTATTTCTATATCTAAGTCTTCCTCTATCTCTGGCATAACTTCCACAGATGTGAATGAAGTCTGTCTCTTGCCCTGTGCATTGAATGGACTGATACGAACTAATCTATGAACTCCTTTTTCGGATTTCAAATATCCGTAGGCATTAGTTCCTTTTACCATAAATGTTATCGACTTAATTCCAGCTTCATCACCATCCAAAAAGTCTACCACCTCATGCGTAAATCCGTGTGACTCTGCATATCTTGTATACATTCGATAAAGCATACTTGCCCAGTCGCACGACTCTGTTCCACCAGCACCCGCATTAATCTTAATAACTGCATCGCAATCATCATACTCATCAGAAAGCAAAGCCGAAATCTTAACTCTATCAAACTCAGCAATAAAAGAATCCAATGCTTCTTTCAACTCTTCAGCCGATAAAGCATCTTCGTCTTCCTCTGCCATCTCAATCATTACAGAGACATCATCAAACTGTTCTTGCAAGTTCTTGATATCTTCCAAAGACTTCTTCAAAGCATTTGCTTCTTTCACAGTCTTCTGCGCGGACTCAGAGTCATCCCAGAAGTCTGGCTTTTCCATTACAGCTTCTAACTCAGAAATCTTGCCTTCAGTTTCTTCAATATGAAAAGACTTGGCAAGTTCGCTAAGTCTATCTGTATAACTATTCAATTCCTGTTTGTATTGTTCTAGTTCTATCATTTGATTTCCTTTAAAATACCTGGGGACATAATTATCCCCAGGTTAAATATCATTTTATGCGCCAGGTCTTCCGTGACAGTGTTTGTATTTCTTACCACTTCCGCAAGGACATGGGTCGTTTGGATATACCTTCTCTGTCTCTCTAACCTTTGGCTTGTGAATCTCTTGGTCGTCACCTTTGTTTGTACCAGTAACTTCTGCCACTTCCTCACGCTCAACACTCTGCTCAACCTGAATGTGGAATAGAGTTCTGATTGTATCTTCCTTAATAGAATCAACCATGTATGCAAAGATATCGAACGCTTGGATCTTATACTCGATAGCCGGATCCTTCTGACCATAAGCTGCAAGTCCAATACCCTGCTTCAACTGCTCTAAGTCGTCCAAGTGATCCATCCACTTCTGGTCGATAACACGCATTAGAACCATTCGCTCTAACTCACGAACGTGCTCTGGTCCAGGGAACTCTGACTCCTTCATCTCGTACGCCTTGTGAGCGCCCTCTTTTATAACCTGCTTGAACTCAGCTTGTGAAAGTTGATTCAAGTCGTCTTCGCTAATCTCCAACTGCAAAGGAATAATATCAAACAATGCTTGATGTAGACCTTCTGTATCCCAGTCGTTTGGATTGTCACCATGACAGAATTGGTCAACCTTTGCATCTATAACTTCATTCATCATCTTGATGATTGAATCTCTCATATCTTCGCCGTCTAGCACGCGAGCTCTCTCAGCATAGATAATCTCACGTTGGTCATTGTTAACCTTATCGTAATCCATAAGATTCTTTCTGATACCAAAGTTGTTACCCTCGATCTTCTTCTGCGCTCTCTCGATCGTGTTCGACAAAGACTTATGATGAATCTCTTCGTTCTCAGGAACGCGTAGTGCGTTGAACACTCCAATCAAACGCTCTGAACCAAAGAGTCTCATAATGTCATCCTCTAGTGAGATGTAGAACTTAGATTCACCCACGTCACCTTGACGACCTGAACGACCACGCAACTGGTTATCGATACGACGAGACTCGTGTCTCTCTGTACCAACAATCTTCAAACCGCCGGCAGCCTTTGCTTCTTCGTCCAACTTAATATCAGTACCACGACCAGCCATGTTTGTCGCGATAGTAACTGCGCCATGCTTACCAGCGTCTGCAACTATCTCAGCTTCCATCTCGTGGAACTTCGCATTCAACACGTTGTGAGGAATTCCCTGCTTCTTAAGAAGTTTACTAATCTCTTCAGATGAATCGATGTTGATAGTACCAACCAAAACTGGCTGTCCCTTCTTGTGAGCTTCGACAATTGCCTCAATAACAGCGTGTAGCTTTTCTCTTCTTGTTTTAAATACAGCATCATCATAGTCAGTTCTTCTGATTGGCTCGTTAGTTGGAATCTCAACAACGTCCATGCTGTAGATATCTCTAAACTCTTTTTCTTCTGTAATAGCTGTACCTGTCATACCAGCCTTCTTCTCATACTTGTTGAAGAAGTTCTGGAATGTGATTGTAGCCAAAGTCTTACTTTCTCTTTGAACCTTAACATGCTCTTTGGCTTCGATAGCCTGATGCAAACCATCTGAATATCTTCTACCTGGCATGATACGTCCAGTAAACTCATCTACAATCAATACTTCATTATCTCTAACAACATAGTCCTGATCTCTGTGCATCAAGTTGTGAGCACGAAGAGCAAGAATCATGTTGTGCTGTAATTCTAAGTTCTCTGCGTCAGCATAGTTGTCCACGTGGAAGAACTGCTCTACCTTTTTAATACCTTGTGCAGTTAGAGTAACAATCTTGTCCTTCTCGTTTACGAGGAAGTCTCCATCTTCTTCCATATCCACGCCCATCAAAGCGTCCATCTTTGAAAGATCAGTCTTAGCTTCACCTCTCTCCATACGGCGTGCCAAAATATCGCACATCTCGTAAAGTTTTGTAGACTTTCCACTTGAACCAGAAATAATAAGAGGTGTTCTAGCCTCGTCGATAAGAACCGAGTCAACCTCGTCGACGATTGCGTAGTGAAGTCCTCTTTGAACTAGCTGCTCTTTGTAAACAACCATGTTGTCTCTCAAATAATCGAAACCTAGTTCGTTATTTGTAATGTATGTGATGTCACAGTTGTATGCATCTCTCTTCTCGTCTGGTTCCATCTCGGCAAGTACGCAACCAACTGTTAGACCTAGTGCTCTATGAACCTGACCCATCCACTCAGCATCACGGTTAGCCAAGTATTCGTTTACAGTAACGATATGAACACCCTTGCCTTCAAGCGCGTTCAAATATGCTGGAAGCAAACATGTCTGTGTTTTACCTTCACCAGTCTTCATCTCTGCGATACGACCTTCGTGAAGAATGATACCACCTTGCAACTGACAAGGATAATGCTCTGTACCAAGAATTCTTCTAGTTGCTTCTCTCACCAAGGCAAATGCCTCAGGAAGAAGATCATCTAGTGTCTCGCCATTTGCAAAACGCTCTTTGAACTCTTCAGTCTTAGCTTTCATCTCATCGTCAGAAAGTTTCATCATGTCATCTCTAAGCGAAAGAATCTTATCGAGTTTATGTTTATGTCTCTTTAATTCTCTCTCGCTATGAGTTCCTATTACTTTTGTTAAAATGCTCATTGTATTTACCTCGTTCTTTATATTATGGCAAAATAAAAATCTGCCTTTTACGCATCTTGAAATATTTTAGCATTCAGGCAGATTTTTATCAATAAACATAGTGTTATATAAATGTTAAATAACTGTTAACAAAAAAGGAGGCTTTCGCCTCCTTTTTTTATATTAGTCGAGCTCCGGCTCAATCAATCCGTATGTGTCGCCTTTTCTCTTGTAAACCACATTTACCTCATCAGTATCTGCGTTTAGGAAAACGAAAAAGCTATGTCCTAGCATATCCATCTGCTCACATGCCTCTTCAGCGTCCATAGGCTTGATTCCGAACCTCTTAGTTCTAACGATCTGAACACCCTCGTCGTCGTATGAATACTCTTCTACGTAGTCATCTTCGAAGATCTCTTTCGCAGTACGTTTGCTGTCTATCAATTTTTCTTTGTGTCTAATCAACTGTCTGATTAGAGTATCTTGCGCCATATCGATAGCTGCAAACAAGTCCATATCCTCTTCTTCCGCTCTAATGATATGTCCTCTTACCGGGATTGTCACCTCTACTTTCTTCATGTTCTTACGTTCGCTAAGGGTTACATCTACGTTGGTGTCATCATCTAGGTATTTACCTACCTTTGCAAACTTGTCATTAATTTGAGTCTTAATGCCTTCTTTAACTTCCAAGTTCTTTCCAAAAATAATAATATTCATGATGTCACTCCCTTCTATTATGTTGTAACTTTATTATATCATAAACAACGAGAAAAGTATTAATAAAAAAATTGGGAATCATAAATCTATTTATGATTCCCAATTCTTTTATTAATATTTGACGACTGTCCTGACGAAAAAGATTTTGATTGCAAAATCTTTGAGTCAGTTTCTCGTTGTTTTTAATTACAATACACGTCTAGCTGCACATGGTGAACCCATTCCACTGATTGTGATACCTGTTCTCTCGTTTGATGCGTGGATAATCTGTCCGCCACCCATATAGATAGCAACGTGACTGATTCTTCCGCCACCGTAACTGTAGAATAACAAGTCACCAGCCTGTAGGTTACTCATTGATACCTTACGTCCGTTGTTTACCTGAGTATATGATGATCTACTTAATGAAACACCAAAGTGTGCATATACTGACATTGTAAATCCTGAACAGTCTGTACCATGAGTCAAACTTGATCCACCAAATACGTATGGGTTACCAAGGAAGTTCTTAGCGTATGATACGATTGAACCACCTCTTCCGCCGCCTGATGAACCACCTGAGTAGCTACGACGTCTTGGTTTACTATATCCGTAACTGCTTGAGTTACTTCTACGGCTTCTTCTTGAGTAGTTGTTTCCACCACCGTTGTTTGTGTTAGTATTTCCTGTATTATTGTTTCCAACGTTGTTGTTTCCACCATTGTTGTCATTTCCGCCGTTGTTATCATTATTGTTATTCTGAGCTGCTGCAGCTTCTGCTGCTGCCTGTCTAGCCTCTTCAGCTTCTCTAGCTCTCTCAGCTGCAATCTCTGCCTTTTCTTCTGCGATAGTCTTAGCCTGGTCAAAGTCAACAGATACTTTTACGAAGTCAGATGAAACCCATCCGTTCTTTCCTTCGCTAACTCTAAGTTTAACCCATCTACCATCCTTGCTGTACTTCTTCATTGACTTGCAGTCACCCTTGAAGACGTTTGTTACAACAGATGAATCTGATGTACTCTTAGATCTTAAGTGAACACCGTTTTCTTTAACTGTAGCGAAAACATATCCTTCATCTAGACAGAAGTTGATAGCATCGTCACCAGTTTTAAAGAAACTAGCCTTACAATATCCTCTACAATTACCTGATTTAATCTTATACCAACCATTATTAGTCTTACCTAAAACGATTGCTCCACAGTTATTGTAGATCTTACCTTTAACTTTTGAATTTTCGTCAGCTTTCTTACGAACGTTAACATATCCGTCTTCGCCACCTTCAACCTTAGCGATAGCGATATCAGAGAATACCTTGCTCATCTTGCTGTTCATGTTAACATTCACGTTTTCACCGTCTGTAGGTGAAGTCTGATATGCAGGAAGCATGCCAGAGATACCCTTAGCGCCGTTATTATCAATATAACCGCCTACAAGCTCTGTAGCACCCGCTGCAGGGATATCTGTCTCCAACTCTTCCGCTGGTACAGGGACCATACTAGACACAGAAAGTGTCATAGCGAACACCATACATGCTATTTTTTTCATAATTTGGTTTTTCATAATAAAATAACCTCCAATAATTTGTAACGCATTGGAATTTGTAAATGTTACAAATGTATTACAATTATAACAATAAAATGTAACTTGTCAACCACTTTTTGCTATTTTTTCAAGTTTTATCACATTTGGAAAAAGTAATTATGTAAAGTTACTCACACCATCTTTTATTATACTCCTTTTTTATGTAAAGTAAAAGTGGCATTTTTTTACTTTTTGTGCTATCTTTTTTCTAGATAAAACACTAATCACTATTATATATAGAAAAGTAATATAATCTTGATAGTTAGGAGATAAATATGCAAAAAGCAGTGATTATAACAGGAGTTTCGGGTGATATTGGCTCCGCCATAGCAAGGGCCTTCGACGAAGACGGTTACATAGTGGTCGGAATCTATTATCACAGCGAAAAAGAGGCCGAGGCTTTGAAGGCCGAGCTAAATAATCCATGTTACTTCTATAAATATGATATGACTGATCCATCTTTTGCGGAAAAGTTTGTTGAAGAGATAAAGGATTTGAGTCTTTCTTACAAGGTTTTGGTGAATAATGCCGGTGCTGCTCTCTACTCGGAGTTCAGCAATCTTACAATAGATAAGTGGAATGAATTGTGGAATTTGAATGTTTCATCGGTTCTCTTCCTATCTAAAGCGGTCACTCCACTCTTCTTACAAAATGGTAAGGGTCACATAATCAACATTTCATCCGTTTGGGGATCGCGCGGTGCTTCAATGGAGGTTGCCTACTCAACTACAAAGGGCGCAATCAATTCATTCACTAAAGCCCTCGCCAAAGAACTCGCCCCATCACACATCCAGGTGAACGCAATTTGCCCTGGATTCATCGACACAAAAATGAATGATGATATTGCAGGTGAATTTCAACGATACATTGCAGACACTATCCCAGCCAACAGGCTAGGAACGCCAAAGGATGTGGCAGATGCCACATTTGCTCTCACAAAAGCTGAAGAATATATAACCGGCCAAGTCATTGGCGTAGATGGCGGCTGGCAAGTTTAAAAAAAGGATGTTTCAAAAGAAACATCCTTTTTATTTACTTAAATCTCACGCCTTCTCTTTCATACTTTTCTTTGCAATCAGGACATAAATAAACATGTTTTCCATGATTTCCCATTTCTCCTATTTCTTGAATAAGGTAAAATCTAATTTTTCCAATAGCCTCACTTTCGTATATGCCACATTCATCACATCTTAATTCTTGATGTACAGTTACAGAAAAAGTACTATCCTCTGATTCCTTTTTTCCAAACAATGAAGGTCCAAATTGGAAACACAAAGCGCCTACTATTACCACAGCAATAAAAATAGCTGCTATTTTAGTGTGAGTTTTAGATTTTCTTTCTTCATACTCTGATTCATCTTCCTCAACATATGTTTCATCATCATAAACTACTCCATCGTCATGTGAAGACCATTTTGTTTTTTTGACAAGTGAACGTGCATCAACATCTCTTTGAATATCAAAAATATATTCGTCACCATCTATCATCACAACAGTAATTCTTCTTCCAGTTCTTGAAACATCAAGAATTTTTGATTCTAAAAGATATGTTTCTCTTTTACCGTTTGATACAAAGTATATATTGTTATAATTCGTTAAATAGAGATTGCCTGACAATGTATTCATTTCTGCAGTAGTAACATACTTAATCGCTCCTCTTGCAACTTCATCTCTAACTTTTTGTATTTCTTTATCAACACCACCTTCATTAGAATCTTGATTAATGCCTTGATTTTGTTCATTTCCATTTTCAGAATGTGTTTCAGAGCTCTCAACTTCAGTATTTTTTTGATCTTCAATGTTAGAAGACTCTTCATCCTTCTCCTTTTTATATATTTCAACATCAATAGGTTCTCCACAATCAGGGCAAAACTTCATTCCCTCTTCAATTTTTCTCCCACATTTAATACAATACATAAACTACTCCTTTTATCTTAGCTTTCAGCACAGAAAAACTGCGACACAAATCCACAGTTTTCTACTCTTTTATTCCATAAATATTTTTCTTTGTTGTAATAAACAGTATATTCTTTCCAGGCCCGCCAAAGTCAAACGTCAACGGATGCTTTGGAACTCCGATACTCTTTACAAATTTTCTTTCTTTGTAAACTTTTACTTCATCATCTCCCACATATATGAAGTCGTTATGCTTCTTAACTCTATAAGTTCCTTCGTTAATAATAACTCTAGGTTTCTTTAGCATTCCTTCTTCGTCTATCTCGCACATATAAACTCTATTGTAAAGTTCATCCACAGAATATAGTTTCCTACCAGGTTTTGACTTTGTAAGGTTTGTCGCTCTTATCAAATCAAAGTGATATGGAATGATTGTGCATCCGTCTGGTGCTAGATATGCAAACTCAGGTTTGAATTGCAAAATCTTTGCCACGTCATTTCCATCTCTCCATCTGTTTCCTGGATAAAGAACACGTTTTGGTTTCTTCTTACCAATCATTACCTTATCAAGTTCTTTAATCTTTCCATGATCTAGAGTGAATACTTTTATCTGCACTCTGTGGTCGTACCAACCATGGTACGATGAACCATGAGAATCCACTGGTCTCATTACCTTTATAGGTTCGCCATCCTTTGTCGCGCCCACAGGCACCGAATACTCTCCCACTATAATCAAGTTGTCTTTCGTGTCCACTCCCACCGAGTTGATCTTATATGGCGAATCAAACACCACCGACAAATCCAAAGTATCTTTATCAATCTTATATATCTTCTTGTCTAAACTATCGACAAACAAGAAGTCGCCGTCGTTGGTCGCGAAGGAGCCGTCGGCAAAACGGAATCCCGCAAACAACTTAACTGGAGTGTGCGAATTATTAACCGAATCAATATACGCCTGCTTCGAATCATTATTTATATTCACTTCAACCATAGCCGCCTGCCAAGGTCTAATAACAATTCTTGAATTAACATCAAGCAAGAAGTTTGATGTAGTGTATTTCATCTGCGTGTAATTGTGAATATTGAAGAAACGAACTTTCTCACAATTGTAAGTCTTTGCATTAAAGCTGAGTGGTGTATCCACAAACACAGTCCTGAAACAATAAACTGTCGCCATAATCACGTTCTTACAATTGTGCATTTCTATAGGAAGAACAAACTCACCCTCTGCTTTTTCCTCCTCAAATTGAATGCTGTATAGTTTTGCGTTCTCGACATTCTTCATCACAAGTTCATTACGAACGTGATGCTCTAACGAAATTGCATACATTTCAATTTCGTTTTTAGTATCTTCTATATATACACCTGCGCTTGCATACGGACTAGCCGTCCAAATGTTTTTGAACACTCCACCGCCGCCTTTAATCATAAGACTTGGGTATTGCGAATCCCATTTTCGATTCGGATTCGAATCACCAATACGATGCTGAGCGTAAGGATTAATTCTCTGGCCAGTTTTCATGTCGAACGAACCGTGTCCACCATAAAACTTAATGTCACTCATCAATCCCTTCTTACATGTCCACTCGACCGCCGCAATCCTAGGATTGATTCCGCCAGCATCTATAGCAAGTCCAGAAATCACATTGTCCTCAGATGTTTGTATGAATTCGATTGCATCGCCGAAGCCTTCGAAGGCCTCTGTGTTATCTCTAACCACCAATCTAGTTCTTCCAGAGTGAAGTCCGATAAGCGAACTATGCTTTGGCATAACGATTGGTCTAGTAAACACATACTCACCCTGTGGGAAATATATGTGTTTATTTTTCTTAAACACTTTTTCTATTATGTCACTGTTGTCAGTCTCACCATCATTCACTAGTCCCAAATCAAGTGCGTTTGCCCAATCCTTTGTCGCGGGCATATCTTTTTCTTTTGAATCTAAAATTGTGTAATCAACATCTAATGCATAACGGTAAATCTGATCATGCACCTGCTTCTCAGGATAATCAGTGCTCACCTTGACGCCGTGAATATATTTTCTAATCTTACACTGGTAGTCTTCATTCGCCACCACGCGCTTCGTATCCTTGTACTCTGCTATCGACTCAACACTCTTCAAGAAACAGTCATACATATTAACCTGCGTTAATGCGTTCTCGTCCATCGCCACATTCATCACGCAGTTCATATCTTCAAAGATACAATTCTCAAGATAGATTTTCTCGAAGTACCCTTCATCCACATCTATAAATTTCGGAGTGCTGGCCGCATACGTGCGTAGAATACTCCAGCCAACTTCGCGCGACTTGATAGCCGCCTTCTTCTGACGAACAAATCTCATGTCCGTCATCACAAAAGGCCACCCCGGCGAACACTTCGTACTAATGATTCCATAATTACCACCATTAATCGAAATATCGCACGCAAAGTTGCCCACGTCAAAGATTCCTGCCATACCAGACATTACATCAATGTTAATATGACTAACTTCACTGTTCTGCGCATAGTGAGTTCTAAGAGCTACCGCATAGTCATTGCCCTCTCCCAACTCTATATCTACATTTTGCATTCCACTGTAGAACGTTCCTGGATGTGCATCATGCCTGTCGCTCATTGGCTCTTCGTATTCAGCCACAAACCAGAATAAGTATCTATATCCGCCCTTAGTCATTTCATTTTCTGTATTAAAATTAGGCGCATTGTCTTGAAGCACAAACTTAGGTCTGTTCTCACCATAGCCAATGATGCGAATACCTGTTGGAATATAAATAGTCTTACTAAATAGGTAAGTTCCTTCTGGCACAAAAAGAATGCCACAACCGTTTTTCTCTACAATCTGCATTATGGCATTTTGAAATTGATCTGACACATCTACTGATCCATCAGATGCCGGAAAATAAATCGCATCTTTATCTTCTATTCTATTTTTGTAAAAGGATTTGCTCATTTACTCTCCTATTCAAATATCAACTTAATTATAATCTATCAAACGCATTAACTTCCTTTATAATGCTTTTTTTGATTTTCCTTAATTTTTTAGCTTTTGGTTTGTGTTTGAAAGATCTATCTATCTCATAGATTCTACATTTTTTTGTATTTTTCTTGAAAACACAGCATTCGAAATAACCATTATTTTTATCAGTCATCCACACAGTGTTTTTATCAACATTCTTTTTACTAAATGATTCATAATAATTTGAATTATGTATCAAATTCCCTAGCCATATTTTATAATACTTTTTTGTTTGTTTTGCATTCTTCATTAAGTGAATGTAAATATCACCTTTTTTACCATTTGCATAAACAAAGTCATCAAGAATCTCTATCCCTTTGTATTTCTTTTGCTTTAATTTACGTTCTGCTTTTTTTATAAAAGACGAGTGATTATACTTCGCCTCAACTAGAACACTATTACTTAGTACAACAACCAAACAAAAGCACAATATAAATGCCACTAAACTTCTTGCAATCTTCATAGCAAAAATCTCCCTTCACTCTATTTATCCGTACAAACTCATAATAAAATTTTATCAAACATTCACTCTCTGCACAAGAAATTAAAGATAGAGTATTGCACCTACATTTGTTGGTTTGCATAAAGACACAGCGACAGGTGTTTCGAAACATTCTGCAGAGATGATAGATTGAATTAATCAATGTGAGAAAAGTCATAGGGACAAAAAGTTTTCACCGAAAAACTTTTTGGAACGAACAAGAACGAGTATTCATCAAGAATACTCGTTCTTTTGAGTTCGTGCCCGTAATGACTTTTTGAACAGTGATTATAATTCAATCATCATCTTGAAGCCGTTTCGAAGCACCTGTCGCTGTGTCTTTATGTAAAATCAATAGTTTATAGGTGCAACACTCTATCTTTAATCTCTTGTGTTCTTCCTTGATTCCAGAACTGTGTTCCAATATATCCACAAGTTCTTCTTGCTACACTCATCTTGTCTTGGTTTCTGTTACCGCAGCTTGGACATTCCCAAACAAGTTTGCCACTCTCATCTTCAGCTATTGCAATCTCGCCATCATATCCACAGCACTCGCAGTAGTCAGACTTAGTATTAAGCTCTGCGTACATAATGTTGTCATAGATGAACTTCATAACTTCGATTACAGCCTCGATGTTATCCTGTAGGTTTGGAACCTCAACATAACTGATAGCTCCACCTGGAGATAGCTTCTGGAATTCAGTTTCGAATTTCAATTTATCGAAAGCATTGATTTCTTCAGTTACGTGTACGTGATAACTGTTTGTGATGTAGTTCTTATCTGTAACACCCTTAATCATACCGAATCTCTTCTGCAAGCATTTAGCAAACTTGTATGTAGTAGATTCCATAGGTGTTCCGTAAACTGAATAACTGATGTTCTCTGCTTCTTTCCACTCAGCACACTTGTCGTTAAGTCTCTGCATAACCTTCATAGCAAATGGCTTAGCTTCTGGATCTGTGTGAGACTTGCCTGTCATTCTTACGCACATCTCATATAGTCCTGCGTAGCCGAGTGAGATTGTTGAGTAACCGTCGAATAACAATTTATCGATAGTCTCGCCCTTCTTCAAACGAGCCAATGCTCCATACTGCCATAGGATTGGTGCAACGTCTGATGGAGTTCCCATCAAGCGCTCGTGACGAATACGAAGTGCCTTGTGACAAAGCTCTAGTCTCTCGTCTAGAATCTTCCAGAACAATTCTTCGTCGCCCTTAGCTGAGCAAGCTACGTCTACTAAGTTGATAGTTACAACACCTTGGTTAAATCTACCATAGAACTGGTGTGAACCATCTGGCTTACGCTGTTTATCTTCAACTGTAAGGAATGAACGACATCCCATACAAGTGTAAACTTCACCCTTCTTAAGTTCCTTCATAACCTTAGCTGAAATATAATCAGGAACCATTCTCTTAGCTGTACACTTAGCAGCTAACTCTGTTAGGTACCAGTACTTTGAATCTGGTGTAACGTTGTCTTCATCCAAAACGTAGATGAGTTTAGGGAATGCTGGAGTAATCCAAACGCCCTTCTCGTTCTTAACGCCCTTCATACGCTGTTTCAAAACTTCCTCGATAAGGTTTGCAAGGTCATCTCTTGTCTGTCCTTCTGGAACCTCGTCTAAGTACATGAACATTGTTACGAATGGAGCCTGACCGTTACAAGTCATCAATGTGATTAGCTGATACTGGATTGTTTGGATACCACGATTGATTTCATCTTTAAGTCTCTTCTCAGTAATCTGATCTACTTGCTCATCTGTGTAAGCCAAACCTGTCTCTTCACTCTCAGCTAAAACTTCTTTTCTAATCTTCTCTCTTGAAACTTGAACGAATGGTGCCAAGTGCGCCAAAGAGAATGACTGTCCACCGTACTGGTTAGATGCAACCTGTGCTACTATCTGAGTAGTAACGTTACATGCTGTATAGAAACTTCTAGGTGTATCTATCTTAGTCTCAGAAATACATGTTCCATTCTGAAGCATGTCTTCCAAGTTAATCAAATCACAGTTGTGTTCTTTCTGTGCAAAATAGTCTGAATCATGGAAGTGAATGATTCCTTGCTCATGTGCCTGAACGATATCTTCTGGTAAAAGAATACGTCTTGTTAAATCCTTACTAACCTCACCAGCCATGTAGTCACGCTGTGTTGAGTTGATAGTAGGGTTCTTGTTTGAGTTCTCCTGCTTAGCTTCTTCATTACTCTGATTGATAAGTGAGAAGATACTCTCATCAGTAGTATTAGTTTTACGCGCAATCTCACGAGTATAACGATAACGTACATACTTCTGAGCTACTTCGTAGCCACGCATCTCCATGATACCCTTCTCTACCATATCCTGAATATCTTCCACTGCCACTGCGTGGTTAGCTGCCATAACTTGGTCTTCTACCAACTTACCTACAGCTGCGATCTGATACTCATTCATCTTGTAGAGAGGATCAATCTCATTATTTGCCATTCTGATAGCGTTGAGAATCTTATTAATATCAAAGATTACCTCTTCGCCATTTCTTTTAATTACTTTTTGTGTTTTCACTTCCATAACTTTTCTCCTTTACTTTCAACTTCCCGTTCTTCCTCACATATAAAAACTCGCGATTTTTAGGGGTTTTTTACCTCTTTTTTGCCTAAAAACCACAAGATGTTGTGTTTCTTGACTGTATTATACACAAGTTATACTGTTTTGTAAAGGAAAAATGGCAAAAAAGTTAAAAAAATCGGGATTTTTTTTGCAAAAAAAGAAAAACACTAGGGGAATGAACGATTTTAAGTGAATCCCCTAGTGTTTTTCTTTTTTGGAAATTAACCTCTTCCAAATTTTATAACTGTTACTTTGCCATTCTTTACTTTGAACTCACAACAGTAATCATTTGTTTTCTTAAGCTTCTTGATTTTCTTAAATGCTTTTGATCTACTAATCTTCTTCTTTTTCTTCTTGCCTTCCCAGCATCTGTCGTAGAACTTGCATTTCTTAGCTAGAGTAAACGTTCTCTTCTTAGCCTTTATATGCTTGCTAGCACCTTTGTCGGTCTTGCGGTACATAAATGAACCGTAAGTTATAATCTTTGCTTTGCCTTTGCCGTAGACAACTTTTGTCTGAGGCTGTGTGCTAGGCGCAACTGTGGTTGGCTGCTCTCCTGTAGGCTGCTCAGCACTTTGAGTGGTAGCCTCTGTTTCAACAGGAACCACCTTCTTATTTGCCACAATCTTTACTTTTTTAATATGTCCAAAGAAAGAACTCTTCTTTTGGAGCAACGCAAAGTAATATCCCGATTTTGTCTTTGCCTCTACTCCGCTAGTCTGCATAACTGCAAAAGTAGATGCCAACATAACAAATGTTAAAACTATCGCAACTAATTTCTTCATATTAATCACCCTCCACACTAAATGTATGTTACTTCATATATCATAGCATATTTTCTGCTTTAGTATTCAATTCCTTTTTAAAAATACCAATAATTATAATAACAGAAACAATGGCCGCCAATGCATCCGCTACAGGCGTCGAGTACATCATACCATCAATTCCTTCTTTTCCAAAATGCATAAACACAATTGGCATCACAATTAATAGTGGTAGCCAAAAGATAATCTGCCTCGTCAAAGAAATAAATGTACCCTTTGCTGGTTTGCCGATGGCGGTACAGAACGTACTCGTCAAAGGCTGTATACCATTTATAAATGTCAAAGCCGCAACGATATGGCAGAACTTGGTTCCGCATTCAATATATAGTTCGTTTCCATTGCCAAACATTCCCATGATTTGACTTGGGAAAGTCTGCATAACAATCCACGCTATTATAGAAATAACCTCATTGCACGCTAGAGCAAGCAAAAAGACTTTCTTAACTCTATCGTACTTCTTTGCTCCCTTGTTAAATGATGCAATAGGTTGCATACCTTGCGAAATACCAATACAAAACGAGAAGTAAACCATTAACACTTTTATCATAACGCCCGAGCACGCCAAAGGAATATCTGGTCCGTACTTAGACAAAGCACCATAGTGGCTGGCAGAAAGATTTGCAACTACCTGCACTACCATCATCGCTAGCTGATTGAAGAACTGAGCCGCACCAAGTTGCATTGTTCTAAGAACAATTCTAAACTGTGGTTTCAAATGTTTGAGTAAAAGTTTATCGGCTTTGAAATTAAATAGATATCTCACTACAATTGCAAAACTCAAAACTTGTCCTATCACCGTAGCTACAGCCGCACCTGTCATTCCCCATCCGAACTTCATTACAAATAGGTAATCTAAAATTACATTTGCAATAGCACCAGATAAGTTACATGCCATTGAGTACCAAGGACTGCCATCAGCCCTCACCAAATGTGCTCCACCACCTGCCAACATAACAAATGGTACACCAATAAGAATAACTCTCATGTACTCAATTCCATATGGTAAAACGTTCTTTGACGCACCACACAAAACAAGAACTGGACTTAGGAAGATCTGCGCTACGATTGCAATCACAATACCTACAACAAATAGCATTGTGACAGAGTTTCCAATATACTTCATTGCTTGCTTTTTGTCGCCGGCGCCTAGATTTAAGTTGAATCCTGAGGCACCACCGATACCAAACGCTAATGTTACCGCAAGGCACAATGTAGTAATAGGAAATGCTACGTTTGTGGCAGCATTACCTAAGTGTCCTACTGTCTGACCAATAAAGAATTGATCGACAATATTGTATAACGAAATAACAAGCATCGACACGATGCTTGGTACTGCAAATTTTCTTAAAAGTTTTCCTACGGGCTGTGTGCCCAAAATGTTTTCGCTTTGCATAACTTCACCTAGTATATTGCAAATCATTCTCTTTTGCAACATCGAAAAATAGGTTAACCAAAATTATTGGTTAACCTATTCTTTATCCTATATACTGTTCTACATGAACTACGTTCAGTAGTATGATTAGTGCTAGTGAGTAATACGTTACTACAGCAACTAAATCATTAATCGTAGAAATGAGTGGTCCCGATGCCACTGCTGGATCAATTTTTAACTTGCTGAAAATGATTGGAACCATCGCTCCTACAAAACTAGAAATCATCATCGCTACCCATAATGCCATTCCTATACACGCTGAGATAGCAAATGCTCCTGTAAGGGCAACGCCTTTGATGAAGTGGATATAACAACCGGTAATGATTGTTGAAATGATTCCAACTATGAGACCGTTAAAGAAGCCTACTCTTAGCTCCTTCCACACAAATCCCATCTGCTGTCCGAACGTCAACTCTTCGTCCATCAAAACTCTGATTGTAACACCAAGAGTTTGTGTTCCGACGTTACCTGACATTCCAAGGATAACTGACTGGAAGAATACAATAACTGTAAGATCCTTAATTACTCCTTCGAACAATCCAGTAACCGATGCAACGATTAGTCCTAGGAACAAAAGAACGATTAGCCAAGGAGTTCTCTTCTTCAAACTCTTTAGTAGTGGCTCGTTCAAATCCTCCTCTTCAGACAAACCGGCGAAACGTGCGTAGTCTTCGCCCATCTCTTCGTCTACTACTTCCACGATATCCTGAGATGTAATTACACCAAGGATATGTTTGTCATTATCTAAAACAGGGATTGAATCCTCTGAATAGTCTTTCAAATCTTCGATACACTCGTCAATAGTCTCGCGGTCGAACACATATGGATAAGATGTTGTTACCAAAGTTTCTAGTGGCACTTCAGATCTTGCAACAATCAAATCTGTAAGATCGATTGCACCGTAGAAAGCATCTTCTTCATCCAATACATATATAGTAGAAATGTTGTCATTGTCAGCTGCCTGCTCAACAACACTCTTCATCGCTTCCTTGATTGTGTACGAAACCGGAATTGCCACGAAGTTAGTTGTCATCTTCGAACCAATCTCATCTTCATCGTAAGACTGAATCAAATCGACATCTTCTCTAGCCTCGTCTTCCATCAAGTCCACAATCTCGTCACGCTTCTCTTCGTCCAACTCCTCCAAGACATCTACGGCCTCGTCCGAGTCCATCAACTCGATAATATCAGCAGCAACTTCTGGGTCGAGTTCCTCTACAAACTCTCCCGGATCCTCGAGGTATGCAAAGATTTCAGAAAGTCTCTCGATACCTAATATATGGTAGAGTTCCTTTCGCTCCTCAACATCCATGTCCTCCAAAACTGCTGCTATATCATTCTCATGATAATCATCAATCTGCTCTAGCTTTACAGTAGCAGGTGCATCACTGTTGATAATCTTTTTAAGTTCCGCTTCGTAGTCTTCTTTCTCAGGCATTTCTTCAGAAACTTCAACTTGATTTTCTAGCTCTTCATTATTTAGTTTTTCGTCTTTTTCGAATTCCTGGCCCATCGGAATGCACCTCCTTCGTCTGTTATTTTTGCCTTCGGCGAAGACATCTTCACCTTGGAGCAAATTGTTTACAACCTAAATTATTTTATTATCCCTCAAAGTGTTTTGCAACATCTTTTAGGTATTTCATAATCTCTAAATGTTGTGGACAAGCCTTCTCACACTGACCACACTCAATACAATCTGAAGCCTTGCTGTTATTCTCTGTAAGTCTTGCATAGTATGTTCCCTGTGGGTTCCAACCTTTGCCCTCAAACTCCTGCAAGTCTGCATTGTAAAGGTCGAAATACTTAGGAATTGGAATCTTCTTTGGACAACCTGGCACACAGTATTCGCAAGCTGTACAAGGAATAGTTATTCCCTTATTAATAATATCTGCTGCTTCTAGTGTATATTTGATTTCCTCATCTGTTAGAGGAACAAAATCCTTCATATATGATGTGTTATCGTCCACCATCTCAAGATTTCCCATACCACTTAGAACCATCTTTACGTTCTCGTGCGATGCGGCAAATCTGATAGCCCACGAAGCCACCGACATATTTGGATCCTTCGCCTTGAAGTGTTCCTCCACGGCTTCAGGCACATTTACCAAAGTTCCACCCTTAACAGGCTCCATAACGATAACTGGCTTGTTGTGCTTCTTACAAACCTCGTAGCACTTTCTAGACTGAATGCCTTCGCTATTCCAATCCAAATAGTTAAGCTGCAACTGAACAAACTCCATCTCAGGATGCTCAGTCAAAACTTTATCTAAAACATCTGCTGTAGAGTGGAATGAAAATCCAATGTGCTTAACTAGTCCCTGCTCTTTCTTATCCATAATCCAGTTAAAGCAATCAAACTTCTGATATTTCTTGTAACTATCTTCTCCCATATCGTGAAGTAGATAATAGTCAAAAAACTCGACACCACATTTTTCTCTCTGCGTATTAAAAATATTATCCCTATCCTCTAGAGAATTAATAAATCCCGAATGAAGCTTCGTCGTCAAAGTAAACGCATCCCTAGGATATCTATCAACTAGGAATTCCTTTGTCGCACCCTCGCTCTGGAAATTACAATACATCCATGCTGTATCAAAATATGTAAAGCCGCGCTCGATGAACATATCAACCATGCCCTTCACTTGCTCGACATCAACATGATCTCCATCAAGCATAGGGAGTCTCATCAATCCAAAACCGAAATTTTTCTCACCAAAACTAATCATCTTTTCACCTTTTCCTTATGGTTAGTTATTCGTTTTCAACCGCCTTATCTTCTGGCATTTCTGTATCTACCAATTCGCTATTCTTCTCTGAGCCTTCGGCAAAAGGACTACAAACATCACATCTTCCGTGATGATGCACTTCTGATACAGTGCCCTCTTCTTGCTCGCTTGAAGTACCAACTTTAATACGTCCTACTCCATCTTCTACTTTACCGTCCATCATTGCGATAAATTCTTCTAATTCTTTATCTGTAGCCATAATACACCTCCAAATAGTGTTTTTTCTCGTCAATAAATGCGCTTTCGCACACATTTAATAGTAACATTTTTAAGGGTTAAAAAAAACCCCTTAATATAGAAAAAAGTTGCCCTAAGGCAACCTTTTATTTTTCAAAAAATGTTTTGTTGTTTTCAATTAAAGTATATTTTCCGTCCTTTAATTCGTATATATTAAACGCACAATTATGCTGCAAATCACCTTTCCAGTAATCCTCAACTCCGTGTCCTAACATATGGCACTGAAGACCCTTGTTCATAGCTCCGTGTCCCACAATCATAATGCGTTTATAGTCATTCTCTTTTGGTTCAACCACTTCTGTCAAGAACTCGGCCGTTCTACTCATCACAGATTCAAAAGTTTCGCCAGTTCCTATGTCGTACTTCTCTGGATGATGGAAGAAATTGTAAAACGGACTTTCTGGATTATCCTTCAACTTCATTCCATATCCGCCTTCCATCTCGCCAAAGTTAATCTCTCTAAGCCTATCGTCGGTGATGATTGGAATGTCTCTATCTCCCACTATCAACTTCGCAGTCTCAAGCGCACGTTTTAGTGGCGATGAATAGACCACGTCAAAGTCCACATCCTTAAGTCCCTCTCCAGTCTTCATCGCCAAATCGATTCCATCTTGATTTAGTTCTATGTCTGTTCCGCCCTGCAAACGCCTATCCACATTCCAAGGAGTCTTGCCGTGGCGGATAATATAAATCTCCATAATCCCTTTTCCTTTGTCGCGGAAGTTTTATTCTACCTTCTCTATATCAACTACTACCATATCTTCTGTTTCTTCTATTTCAAAGAACGCCTCACCATCAGGCCCAATCACACAACTGTATCCTGAGTAGTGTTCCTCCTGCTCACCGTAACAGTTAACACCAATCATATAACTGTTAAGCTCAGTTGCTCTATCCCTGATAATTTGTCGCCAGTCATCTTCTCTAGCCGCTGGCCAGTTGGCTGCCACCACTACCGCGTCAGTGCTTGATTCCATATCTTCATAAATATCATCGAAGCGCATATCGTAGCAAATGCTAAGACCAAAGTCTATATCATCCAATGTGAAAGTCACAGTCTCGTAGCCCGGCACAAAGTGCTCATCCTCGCCAGCACTATCAAACAAATGAATCTTTAAGTAATCTGCTATCATCTCGCCGTCTGAGTCAATCACAGTATAATGGTTTTCACTCTCGACTTGATGCTCAACCCAACCAAAACCTATGGCAATGCCAAATTCTTCGGCGTACTCTTCCATTAGACTTTGAGTGTGCAAATCCTCTTCGCCAGTAAGTTCAGTGTTCATTGAAAAACCAGTGAAGCTCATCTCCGGGAAGAAAATGATGTCAGCGCCTTGGTCTGCCGCATCAGAAATAAACTCCTTCGCTCTCGCAAGGTTGTACTCCTTATCTTCATATTTAATATCAAGTTGGCAAACTGCTACTTTCATATTCGCTCCTCTCTTTTTTTATTTTAGCATATGTTATATAATTAGAACAAGATTATGAACGGATGGGGAGGTAATTATGTACCCAGTTATAACGATTAGTAGAGAATTTGGAAGCGGCGGACATTCTATCGGAATGCAAGTTGCCGAGAAACTTGGAATTCCATTCTTGGACAGCAAGATTGTGGAGGAAGTTGCAAAAGAAAGCGGCTTCGCCAAAGAATATGTAAAACAACAAGATGAAATGGCTTCATACCCAGAATTATTTATCACATCAAACATCTTTAGCACAAACTACTTTGATACTCCACAAGAGCAAATCCAAGAGTTACAGAGCAACTACATAATCGAGCAAGCCAAAAAAGGTCCTTGTGTTATTGCAGGACGTTGCGCTGATTATGTTTTGGAAAACGCTGGTATTAAAGCCCTAAACATTTTTATTCATGCTTCTATGGAATATAGAAAGAAAAGAGTTTTGGAAGTTTACGGCGAAACCGATGTAAAAATCGAGAAACGTATTGAGAAGAAAGACAAAGGACGCAAGAGCTACTACCGCTACTATACAGATCGAAAGTTTGGCGATGCAAAAAACTATGCACTTTGTCTAGACTCGGGAATACTCGGAATGGATAAATGTGTAGACTTCATAATTGATGTTGCGGAAAACTTTGGTGAATAGTTAAAGTTATATTTGATAACTGAAAGAACATATATTGCAAAGAAAAAACACTAGGGAAACGAACGATTGTTAGTGAGTTCCCTAGTGTTTTTTCTTTGTGAATTATAGATCTTTTCCAGTTAACAATTTGTAACCTTCCAAGTATTTATCAATAGTCTTCTGTGCTATATCATCTGGAAGCGTCCAGTCATGGCCCTCATTATTCTTTAGCCAATCTCTTGCAATCTGCTTATCAAATGATGGCTGTGTAACACCTGGTGTGTAACCTTCTAGTGGCCAGAATCTTGAGCTGTCTGGTGTAAGCATTTCGTCTGCCACCACAATGTTTCCATCTTCATCTAAACCAAATTCAAATTTTGTATCTGCAATTATGATTCCTTTTGAAAGAGCGTAGTCCGCACACTTCTTGTAAAGAGCGATTGTTAAATCTTTCAACTTTTCAGCGTACTCTTCTCCCTTTCCAGGATACGCCTTCTCAAGCACTTCAATACTCTGCTCATATGAGATGTTCTCATCATGATCACCAATCTCCGCCTTCGTCGAAGGTGTGTAAATTGGCTCAGGAAGTTTATCTGATTCTACCAAACCTTCTGGAAGTTTGATTCCACAAACTGTACCATTCTCTTGGTAACTAGCCCAACCACTACCTGTGATATATCCACGAACGATAGCCTCGATTGGAAGCATCTCTAACTTCTTGCACATCATCGAATTTCCGTCGAACTGTGGTTGTCTGAAAAACTCTGGCATATCATTTACGTCAACAGAAATCATATGGTTTGGACAAATGTCCTCTGTCATATCAAACCAGAACTTACTCATCTGTGTAAGCACTGTTCCCTTCTTTGTAATCTCGTTGTTCAAGATTACGTCGAAACAACTGATACGATCTGTAGCAACCATAATCAAACTGTCGCCATTATCATAAATCTCTCTTACTTTTCCTTCTTTAATTGGTTTCATAATTTCCCTCGCTTTTTTAATAATTAACTTCGTATATTATATCAAATACATAAAAAATATCTAGTGATAATAAATACCACTAGATATCTTTTTTAGTTAAAGTAATCTGCAAGTCCGTTACAAATACCTGCAACCAATTTCTTCTGGTAACTATCTGTCGCCATCCTCTTGTCTTCTGCCGCATTGGTCATGAATCCCATCTCGATAATTGTTACCGGAACTTTTGACCAATTCATTCCTGTCATATTGTCTACTTGCGATACGCCAACCTTGTTAGCTCCTGTAGCTTTCACCATCTCGTCCAAAATACAAGATGATAACTTATAACTACTCGAAGCTATTTTGCCACAATATGGATTGCCAGATGTTGGACACATAGTCAGTATTCCGCTTTGACCTGCTCCCCCACCATTTGCGTGGATTCTTAAGAATGCATCCGCGTTGGCATTATTTGCAACTTGGGCTCTCTCTGCATTTGATATGTTGACATCGTTTGTCTCTCTTGTCATCACAACTTGGTAGCCCTGACTCTCAAGAGCACTTTTCAATTTTAATGCAACTTGCAAATTGAGCTGGTATTCCGCAAGTCCTGAAGCCCTGCCCGCAGTACCCGATGATACTTTTGCTTTCTTTTGGCTAGCTCCCGGTCCAATAGGCTCAGTTGAGGAATTGCCATGTGCCTGGTGTCCTGGATCAATACAGATAACTTTTCCAGAGCCGTTTGCACTTTTAATCTTTGCCTGGCTCTGTAATCTCTTCTTCTCTTTTTCAGCAGCCTTCTTCGACTCCTTCTCAGCCTTCTTATATTGTGCTTCATCCATCAACAAATCAGACCTAATATATCCAACTTTGTCTTTATACTTAATGTGTTTCCATTCACCTTCTGCGCCGTCGCTCAAGACTTTTGTAAACTTAGGAAGCACCTTTACAGATTTTGACTTAACATCAGGCTTTTCTCTAAGGTTCGCGTCGTCTTTCGTGTATAGAACCACATCTGCCACTGTGGTAGTTTCAACCACTGTAGTAGTCTCTTTCTTTGTCGTCTCCGCTGGCTTGTCATTTTTGTTACAACTCATAAACACAAACACAGCCGTGCCACTGATAATCATTGCCATCACAACGATTATCGCTGTTATTTTTTTTTGATATTTATTCATTTGAAACTCTCCAATAATTAATTTACCATCTTGGCTACTCTAACAAAATCAGAGTATGAGAAGTCAGAAGCCTGTCCTGAAGCGCCTGCCATATTCTTCTTGTACCACTGACGATCCTTCTGAAGTCTAGTAGCGTTGTGTGCTTCTGTTCCTGACAAGCTAACCGAACTTGTAGACTTGCCTTGGTTCTTATACCACTTCTGATGCTCAAAGTATTCTTGCAATGCTGGAGTAACAAACTTACAACCATGTCTAGCATAATACTCATTAATAGCCAATGTAGTAGCTGCATATCTGTCTGCATCGTCATCCAAGATATCGTCGAAGTAGTATTCGCCAACTGAACTTGTTGGAGCAACCCTATAATTTGTCTTCTGCGATTCCGGAACATTATACTGACTTTGTACTCTAGGTGCCTGAGCGACTGTTGTCTTCTTCTTAGCCTTGTTAGCAGCTTTCTCTAATTTAGAAACATACTTCTCAGCCTCGTCACCATAATCAGACATTAGAGATGCATCTCTGTCGTCGATGGCTTCCTTATAAGACTCCAATGCTTCCTTAGCAGCGTTCTTAGCTTTCTTTACGCCAACGCCTCTCTTGGCCGCTTTAAGTTTGGCATCGTTGAATCTCTTCATCAAACTCCTGTATCTGCCAACATCTGCCACATTAGAAACCAATGTAGTTTCAACTGCAGTTGTTACTTCCGTCTCACTGCTATATCCACTATCTCTTGTAGCAAATATAACCAAAACAACCGCACATATAACCACAACGCAAGCCAATGCAACTGCCAATATAATAACAGTCTTTTTGCCACCATTTCCTGAATTATCTACAGGTGGTTCTGGCTGAACCGGTTTGCTAACCTGCTGATCAACAGGCGGTGGTGCCACTGGCTGTGTAGCCTGTGGGTTTGGCTGTGGTGTTGACTGTGGCGCTGGCTGAGGCGCACTAGTTGGCATAGGCTCGCCACAATTCGTACAGAATTTTACGTTGTCGTCTAACGCTTTTCCACATTTAGTACAATATTTCATCTCGTTCTCTCCTTTATCTATTTAATCGGTCTCACCATTAGACCATTATCCTTCATATAATAATCATCAGGGACTGTCGCCCATTTAGCTACAATTGTTGCTTTTCCATCAAGTGAAATTCCAGTGCATTTATAACCTGTAAACATTTCCACATGGTTTATTCCACGATATCTTCCATTCTTTGCGCCCTCGCAGAAGAACAAGTCTCCAGGCCTTAGTTTCATTTTTGAAACATTCTTTATAGAATAACCGCCCTTAATTCTCTTTTTCTTTTTCACGTAATACTTTGCCAAGTCTGCTGCTACTGGTGCGTAATACTTATTAGCGAGTGTTACCTTGCCCTTCTTGTATGCTCTCCAAACAAGTGAACTGCAATCATAGTAGCCTTTTAACATTCGTTTAGCCTGACTGTATTTTCCCTTCTTTAAACTGTAGGCTTTCTTCACAATTGTGTTCATCTTTTTAGATACCACCGAAACGGCACATCCAAAGTATTGGCTTCCCACATATGCATAGATAAGAGCATTTCCGATTTTCTTGCCCTTTACTACTCCTTTAGAAGATACAGTTGCAATCCTTTTATTATTGCTAACCCACTTCACTTTATCCAAACAACCTTTAATCTTAAGAGTGGATTTTTTCTTCTTAACAATTCTAAGAGATTTTTTATTTATTCCAACCTTAATTACATTAACATCCAAATATAGTTCTTTGGTATCCAATGTAAAAGTAATCCTTCCACTTCCAGTACCTTCTGCACTTATCGAAATCACCTTTCTATAAGTATCTAAAGCACAATAAATCCCAAGTGATTCATTCGAGCAATGATACGTAAACTGATAATCGTCAGAACTTGGTGCATTGACTAACGCTACTTCACCGTAGGCTCCGTATGCATTTGTGTAATACATATTAAGTGAAGTCTTCGCCAAAGAAGTATTTGAAGCGTCAGGAAAATCGTCATCTGCTTTCACGTACGCGGATGACGCAAAGAGCAAACAAACGGTTAGTATTAAAACGATTATTCTTTTACTCTTTAAATGAATCATTCTTTATTCCCCAGTCTGGATCTTCCGTTACTTCGAATTTTGGTTTTCCATTAGCAAGATCCATTCCTGCTTTTCCTTTAATCTTAAAAACGATTTTCTTCTTTTTGTTCTCTTTAATCTTTATATTTTTATTCTTATACTTCTTGCTAAATGCTTTCTTCCCATCAACCTTCAAATCAATCTTCAAAGATTTATATCTCTTAAAGTCCCACTCTCGACTATTCATAGCATATCCAGTAACAGTGTAGGTCTTCCCCGTCAAAGAAACCTTAGTAATCACATACTTGCAAGTTGCGTATGGATATGACTTGACTTTCATCTTCTTTTTCCATTTGTGCTCGTTCTTTTTAGGTTTGACAGTGTTCGAACTACTCTTATATTCCTTTTTGTCTACCTTTACATACGGCACAACTCTAAACTTGCTCTTTCCAGCTTTTTTCTTAGTGACCATAGTCTTTGTGGTTTTCGCACTAACTGTCTTCACCTTCTTTTTACCCATGTAAATATGGAAGCCAGTTGCACCACTAGCAGATCCCCATCTCAAATATACTTTCTTATTACTAATCTTAGTAGCCTTGACCTTAACTTTCGAAATCTTCTCCGAAGCAAGTTTAAAAGACCTAGTAGGTCCATTTTTCTCCTCACCAAGAATATTCATATATAGAGCAACTTTAAAACTATCACTTTTGTCATATGAAACTGTCACAGATTTGAACACTGCTTCTGAATTAACAGGGATAGTCTTTGTCTCATAAAGATTTCCATTCTTGAATATTTTAACAATGGTCTCGTTCACGGAGTACTCTGTCGGATCATCACCCACTGTATAAGTTCCCCGACCACTTGTTTTAACTTTAATATCTTTTTCGCCCACTGTTTTTGATGTGTAAATATTATCTATTTTTGGTCCAACTTTAATATGGATTTCATCATTGGCCTTTACTGTTCTTATGTTAGGAGCAATAGTAAGCGCCATCGCCAAAGTCAATGTGATTGCTAATAATATTTTAATTGTTTTCATTTACTTCTCCTGTAAATCTATCCGATACGTTTCTTCTATTATACATTAAAAAAAGAGATGCATAAACATCTCTTTTTATCATCATTATCTCTTTGAGAACTGTGGCGCTCTACGTGCACCTTTAAGACCGTATTTCTTACGCTCTTTCATTCTTGAATCTCTTGTCAAGAATCCAGCTTTCTTTAAGATTTTTCTGTTTTCTGGATCTGCTTCAACTAATGCTCTAGCGATACCATGTCTGATGGCACCAGCTTGACCAGTAGTTCCGCCACCTTTTACAGTGATGTCAGCGTCAAACTTGTCTGCCTGCTCGATAGCTTCAAGTGGCTGTCTAACGATAACTTTTAATGTCTCAAGACCAAAGAAATCATCAATATCTCTTTTGTTGATTGTGATTCTACCTGTGCCTGCTGAGAGGTAAACTCTAGCGACACTACTTTTTCTTCTACCTGTACCGTAGTATGTATCTTTTGCCATGTTATTTCCTCCTCTCAGTTATTAAAACTTTAATTCCTCAGGCTGCTGTGCAGCATGTGGGTGTTCAGCACCAGCGTACACGAATAACTTCTTGTACATCTTTCTTCCTAAAGGTCCCTTTGGAAGCATGCCTTTAACTGCGAGTTCTATAACCTTCTCAGGTTTCTTTTCAAGCATAGTCTTAAGATCTGTTTCTTTCATTCCTCCAACATATTCAGAATGGTGATAATAGATCTTCTGATCTAACTTCTTTCCTGTAACGTTAATCTTTTCGGCATTTGTCACTATTACATAGTCACCAGTATCAACGTGAGGTGTGAATGTTGGTTTATTCTTACCTCTTAATACCTTAGCTATCTCTGATGACAAACGACCCAATGTATATCCTGTAGCGTCAACTACATACCATTTTCTTTCAATATCTGTTGGATTAGCCATGAATGTTTTCATTGGTATTCCTCCTAATTTAATTTTCAAAATTTACGTGCAAGCGAAATGTCCGAAACGCTTGCTTTCGTGCGTGTTTACTAGCTCTTACCGGGGCTATGGCTCGAACTTATATTACACGCCACAGAGTAAGATTATATAATAAAGAATTCCCTATGTCAAACAGTTTTTGGGCAATTCTTACTCGTCAAAATCACTCGTTTTCATACTTAATTTCGACCAATTTTAGGCCTCTAGCCACTGCTGTCTTACCCGCAAGTCCTCTATCCTTAGATTCGATGATTTTCGCCATATCTGAAGGCTCAATTTTGCCCTCTCCCACTTCTAACAGTGTTCCAGCGATAATTCGCACCATATTGTACAAAAAGCCGTTTCCTTTAGCAATTATGGCTATTTCGTCGCCATTTTGTGTGACTTCTAGCGAATTTATCGTCCTAACTGTGTTATCTACCTGGCTTCCAGTACTGCAGAACGCTTCAAAGTCATGTTCGCCCTCCAAATACTTGGCTGCCTCCTTCATTTTATCTACATCTAGCTTAGAATATGTGAAATATGAGTACATTCTTCTAATTGGATCTGGCATCTCGCGATTCACAATCGTATATTGATATGTCTTCATACTATTCTGATATCTTGGGTGCCAATCCATATCCACCTCTTCCGACTTCACAATCGAAATATCCTCAGGCAGACGCTGATTTAGTGCATATGCAATCTTCTCAGCCGGAATATGAGTGTCCGTGTCAAAGATACAGTAGTTTCCTTCGGCGTGGACGCCCGAATCTGTACGGGACGCGCCAACCACTTCTATCTCCTCATCCAAAAGTTCACTCAGAGTCTCGTTCAAGACACCCTCTATCGTCACCTCGTTTGGCTGAACCTGCCAACCGCAGTAATTTGTACCATCGTATGCAACTTTTAATCTAACTCTCTTCATATCTAACCTCTAAAATACAACATATGTATGTGCCAAAAACTTCACAACAACAATATTAACCACAATCACGCTCGCAATAATCACAGCGCAAAAGCCGTACGATATCGCATCGCGCCTTGCATATTTGAGCGGATGAAGTTTCGTTCTATTTCCACCGTTGTAGCATCTCGCTTCCATCGCCTGCGCAAGGTTAACCGCCTTCTTAATAGACGACACAAACAGCGGAACCAAAATCGGAACTAGGCTCTTCGCTCTCTTAAAAATGTTGCCCGTCTCAAAGTCAGCACCTCTTGCCATCTGCGCCTTCTTAATCCTCTCAGTTTCGTCCATCAAAGTTGGAATAAATCTGAGCGCCAACGACATAATCATTGCAATCTCATGCACTGGCACTCTAATTACTTTCAAAAATCCTAGCGCCTTTTCCATACCATCCGCCAAATCATTTGGCTTTGTGGTCAAAGTCATAACCGAAGTTGATAACACTAACAAAATCAGTCTGATTACAAGGTAAGCTGATCTGATTAGTCCTTCGGCGCTGACGGTAAATATCCACCAGTGGAAAACGACTTTTCCTGGTGTGAAAAACATATTCAAAAGCGCTGAGACAATCAAAATGATTATGATTCCTCGCACGCCCTTTACCACTTTTCTAAATGGAATGCGCGAGCACTTAACTATGGCAAACAAATATAGTGCCATAAGTGCGAAGCCGACAAAATTGTTCACGACAAAAAGCATCACAATGAAAACCAAAGTGCCAAACAATTTGACTCTCGGGTCTAGCTTGTGAATTATTGAGTTTTCAGGATAGTATTGCCCTATCGTGAAATCTGACATCGCCTTCTCCTATTTCAAAACATCTAAAATGTTATTCTTTGCGTCTTCTACGTTCGTGATTGATGTGTCCACATCCAATCCCGCTTCTTTTAACCTACTCATCACCGTTGAAACTTGTGGAATTTTAAGTCCCACTTCTTCTAACTCTTTTGACTTCGCAAAAACTTTCTTTGCGTCGTCGTCGAAGAGCACCTCTCCATCGTTCATAACAATAATACGCTTAGCATATTTACCAACTTGTTCCATATTGTGTGAAACCCAGATGATAGTTATGTCTCTTTCTTTGTGGAGCTGATTAACAAGTTTCATAATCTTGTTGCGGCCTCTTGGATCAAGTCCACTTGTTGGCTCATCCAAAATCAAGATGTCTGGCTCCATCGCCAAAACTCCTGCTATCGCCACACGTCTCTTCTGTCCGCCCGAAATATCAAACACGGACTTATTATAAGAATGCTTTGGCACATCAACTAACTCCATAGCCTCAATAGCCTTCTTCTTAGCCTCCTCATCTGAGCAGCCTAAGTTCTTTGGTCCAAAGCAAACATCTTTCAGTACTGTTTCCTCAAACAACTGGTAGTCTGGGTTTTGGAATACAATACCCACACGTTTTCTAAGTTCAATCTTATTAAAGCTCTTATCGTCAATATTCTTTCCATCGATAAGAACTTCTCCGCTGGCACACTTAAGTAACCCATTCATCAACTGAATGAGTGTCGACTTACCAGAACCCGTATGGCCAATGATTGCGACAAACTCTTTCTCACCGATAGTGAGGTTAATATCCTTTAGAGCCTTTGTCTCATTGTTCGTACCCTGGCTATATATGTAATTTACATCTTTAAGTTCAATTTGTGCCATTCGTCAATTCCTTTACTAACTCATCCACACTCAAAACCCCATCCGGAATATCTACTCCACTCTTCTTCAACTCATATGCAAGTTCGGTCACCTGTGGAACTTCTAGCCTAATCTCTTTTAGTTCTTCCACTTTACTAAACACTTCCTTAGGTGTTCCTTGCATCACGATTTTTCCTTCGTTCATAACAAAGATCTTATCAACGTCCACCACTTCTTCCATGTTGTGAGTGACAATAATAATTGTTATGCCCTCTTTGTTTAGTTTGTGCAATGTTTTGATTACTTCTTCGCGGCCGACAGGATCAAGCATAGATGTTGGCTCATCCAAAACAATACACTTTGGTTGCATAGCTAAAATGCCAGCAATTGCAACACGCTGCTTCTGTCCACCCGACAACTTCAAAGGTGATTTCTTTGCATACTTTCTCATCTCAACAGACTTTAGAGATTCATCAACTCTCTCAACAATCTCTTCCGTTGGGACAGCTAAGTTCTCTGGTCCGAATGCCACGTCTTCTTCCACCACCGTTGAAACAATCTGATTATCTGGATTTTGAAGTACTAGACCTGCTGTTTGTCTTACAGTTAAAACTAACTCTTCGTTAGATGTGTCAATTTCATCCACAAAAACAGAGCCACTAGTAGGTAACAACATTGCATTCAATTGTTTTGCAAATGTCGACTTGCCTGAACCGTTGTGGCCAATCACAGCTATGAAGTCACCTTGTTGCACATCTAGACTTACGTTGTCTATCGCGCGCATCGTTGGTCTATTATCATTGCTCTTGTAGTCAAATATTAAATTTTTAACATCGATAATACTCTTCATTGTCCTTTAACTAAAAAACAGACAGATAAAAGAAACGATGTTCTTTATCTGTCTGATTTTTTAAAAATAAAATATTTTTATACTAACTCCAATAATACTTCCATCGCTGCGTCACCTTTACGCTGACCAATCTTAACGATTCTAGTATAACCACCGTTGCGGTTCTCGTACTTTGGAGCAATCTCGTCGAATAACTTGTTAGTCAAATCAACTTCTTTAGTCTCTCTCTTTGTAGCACCTTTTTCTGTTACTGGATAAAGAACTTTCATCATTTGACGTCTTGCATGAAGCTTAGATGGTTTGTCTTTCTTGATAGTCTTTGATTCTTCGTCGAAGACTGTGACCTTCTTGCCATCTACCACTTCTTTTACTCTCTTGCCATCTTTATCTTTTCTAGCAACCTTAGATGTTACTTTAACTTCTTCGTAATTGTCTTTTTCTTTTACAGCTAGTGCAATCAAGCCCTCAGTAACTTTGCTGACTTCCTTTGCACGACTTTCAGTTGTGACAATTTTTCCGTTATTTAAAAGACTGGTAACTTGACCTCTTATTAAAGCCTTTCTTTGACTTGAAGTTCTTCCAAGTTTTCTATAACCTGCCATTTTCTTACCTCCTACAAATCAGCAATTACTGATCTTCGCCTGATTTCTTGAATCCAAGACCAAGCTCTTCTAATTTATTAATTACTTCCTCCAAAGACTTGCGACCAAGGTTTCTAACCTTCATCATTTCGTCTTCAGTCTTGTTAACTAATTCTTCCACAGTGTTAATCTGTGCTCTCTTCAAACAGTTGAATGAACGAACTGAAAGTTCTAGTTCATCAATGTTCATTTCTAGTACTTTGTCGCTCTCTTCTTCGTCGTTGTCTGTGATAACTTCCACATCCTTAGCAACGTCAGAAAGATCGATAAGTAGGTTCAAGTGCTCACAAAGAACCTTTGATGCAAGTGAAACAGCTGCATCAGTTTCGATAGTACCGTTTGTGTAAACATCAAGTGTCAACTTATCATAGTCTGTAACTTGACCTACACGAGTGTTCTCTACTGTCATATTTACTCTCTCAACTGGAGTGTAAATTGAATCAATAGCGATTACACCGATTGGTAGATTATCGTTTTTATTCTTTTCTGCACTCTTGTATCCTCTGCCCTTAGTAATAGTTAACTCCATACTAAGTTTGCTCTTGCTACCACCATTAATTGTAGCAATAACTAGGTCAGGGTTAAGAATTTCAATCTCTGAATCTGCTTCAATATCAGCAGCTGTAACTGTTCTGTTACCAGACACATCAATGTGAGCTACCTTTACGTTGTCAGACTCGCTGTGATTGATAATTTCTAGTTGTTTGATGTTAAGAACAATCTCTGTAACATCTTCTTTAACTCCAGGAATTGAGCTGAATTCATGAAGAACTCCGTCAATCTTAATTTGACTTACTGCTGCTCCTGGTAAAGATGAAAGCATGATGCGACGAAGCGCATTTCCTAATGTAGTACCATAACCTCTCTCTAAAGGTTCTACTACAAACTTTCCATATCTTCCATCATCTGATTTTTCAATTGTAATATTTGGTTTTTCAAAATCGAACACTAATTAGCCCCTCCTTTATTTGGAATTGAATTAGCTTATTATGAATTCTATTTAGAATACAACTCGACAATAAGCATCTCATCTACAGGTACATCAATATCTTCTCTTGTAGGTAGAGATTTAACCTCACCTTTAAGATTATCCTGGTCTACTTCAACCCAAGCAGGGAATGTTCTTCCACCAGTAACCTCTAAGATATCCTTGTATCTCTGAGAGCCTTTACAATTCTCTTTGATTTCAATTACATCGCCCTCACTTACAATGTAAGATGGGATGTTAACCTGTTTACCGTTAACCATTACATGCTTATGACCTACAATCTGTCTAGCTTCTCTTCTAGTACGAGCAAATCCTAAACGGAAAATAACGTTGTCTAGACGAGTCTCTAGTAAAATCATAAGATTTTCACCTGTTTTACCAGGTCTCTTTTGGGCCTTCTTAAAATAGTTTCTAAAAGGTTTCTCTAACACACCATAGATGAATTTAGCTTTCTGCTTTTCTCTAAGCTGAAGACCATATTCACTCATCTTTCTGTTAGATCTCTTTAAGCTTCTATTTGATTTCTTGTCTATTCCTAAATAAACTGGATCCAAACCAAGTGATCTACATCTTTTAAGAACAGGAACTCTATTTACTGCCATTCTCTATTCCTCCTCATTAGACTCTACGACGCTTTGGTGGACGACATCCGTTGTGTGGTACTGGAGTTACGTCTTTGATAGATGTAACCTGAAGTCCACAAGTAGCAAGAGCACGAATAGCTGCCTCTCTACCTGAACCTGGTCCTTTAACCATAACGTCTACTGATTTTAATCCATGAACTAAAGCTGCTTGTGTAGCTGTTTCTGCTGCCATCTGAGCTGCGTAAGGAGTAGATTTCTTTGAACCTCTAAATCCTAAGCCGCCAGCACTAGCCCATGATAAAGCGTTACCTTCAGCGTCCGTCAAAGTAACAATAGTGTTGTTAAATGACGCCTGAATGTGTGCTTGTCCGTGTTCAACATTCTTTTTGACACGTCTCTTTGTCGCTTTTTTTGTAACTTTCTTAGCCATTTTTTAAACTAACCTCCCTTATGGGTTCTACTTTACTTCTTCTTATTTGCTACAGTTCTCTTTGGTCCCTTACGTGTACGAGCATTATTCTTAGAATTCTGTCCGCGCACAGGAAGTCCCTTACGATGACGGATACCTCTATAGCATCCAATCTCCTGTAGTCTCTTGATGTTCATAGCGGTGTCTCTTCTCAAGTCACCCTCTACTACCTGAGATGCCTCAATAACGTCACTGATTTTCTTTACTTCACTATCAGTTAAATCCTTAACTCTAGTGTCAGGATTAACGTCAGCTTCAGCTAAGATTCTCTTAGCACTTGAAACACCAATGCCGTAAATATAAGTCAAGCCAATCTCAACTCTTTTGTCTCTAGGTAAATCAACACCTGAAATACGAGCCATGTGTATAACCTCCATATAGTTAAATTTACGTGAAAAACAAATCTACGTAGCTCGTGCTCCACCACACCTTTAGTGCAATCTCATCACACGCCTGAAATGTGTACGTGATTTTCGAATTCACAGTTTAAAAGTTTCTGGATAAGCTTTCAGCAAATAGCTTTATCCTTATGTAATAGTGGCTAGATTAGCGCCACTGCAGCCGCAAATTTCTAGGAAAAAGTTTCCTAAAACGCACAAATAAGCGAACAATACTTTGATCATTCACTCTTGCTCTCGGTCAAAAATAATGCTTATCCTTGACGCTGTTTGTGCTTTGGATTGTCGCAAATAACTCTTACGACTCCCTTTCTTTTAATGACTTTGCATTTTTCGCAAATCGGTTTTACTGATGATCTTACTTTCATAGTAACACCCCTTTCCTTAAAAAAAGTCCGAATAACATTCTATCAAAAATACCCGGACAATTCAAGCATTTTTTTAGTACTCTTCAGCCCTATTTATCACGCCAAATGATACGTCCTTTAGACAAATCATATGGTGACATTTCAATAGTAACTGTGTCGCCTGGCAATATCTTAATGTAGTGCATTCTAAGCTTTCCACTTATGTGCGCTAACACGACATGACCATTCTCTAACTCTACTTTAAACATAGCGTTAGGTAGCTTCTCTATTACTTTACCTTCAATTTCAATAACATCTGCTTTAGCCAATTTTCTTTCCTCCTACTTTTAAGAAAATTAATATCTATTCAACTAGTGATAATATTTCTGGTTCACCATCTGTAATCAGAATAGTGTTCTCATAATGAGCTGACATCGAGCCATCGTCTGTCACTATCGTCCAACCGTCATCTAGCTGTGCTATCTCAGGTCTTCCCATATTGATCATAGGTTCAATGGCAAACGTCATACCCTCTCTTATTTTCATTCCTCTTCTCTTCTGTCTGAAGTTTGGAATGGTTGGGTCTTCGTGCATCTCTTGTCCAATACCATGGCCAACTAAATCCCTCACAACTCCGTAACCAAAGCTTTCTGCATAATCCCCAATCGCTGCCGAGATGTCGAATAAGTGGTTGCCATCTCTCGCCTGTTCGATGCCGACGAAGAAACTTTCCTTCGTCACATCCATAAGCTTTTGAACTTCTGGATCAATCTGTCCGATTGCAATAGTTCTAGCGGCATCTGATTGGTAGCCATGATATATAACTCCCATGTCTAGACTCACGATGTCTCCATCTTTTATAAACTTGTCTTTCTCTGGAAGTCCGTGTACAACCTCGTCATTAATTGAAATGCACACTGAACCTGGAAATCCATTGTAGCCGAGGAATGATGGTTCGCATCCGTAACCTCTGATTAACTTTTCAGCAATCTGGTCAATCTCGTATGCGCTCATTCCGGCTTTGATTTTGTCGGCCATCTCATTGTGGCAATTTCCCAAAATCTTTCCAGCTTCTCTCATCAACTCAATTTCTCTAGCTGACTTGATTGTTACTGCCATTGTTATTCTCCTAAAATCTTAACGACTTCGCCAAAGACCACTTCACGATCCTGTGTACCGTCTACACTGTGAACGAGTCCTTTAGCTCCGTAGTAATCCTTAAGTGGCTGTGTCTGCTCGTGATAAGTTTTAAGTCTTGCGATAACTGTGTCTGGAAGATCGTCTTCTCTCATCATCAAGTGACCACCACACTGGTCGCACTTACCTTCAATCTTTGGTGGCATATGCTCAAGGTGGAAGATAGCCCCACAGTGTGCACAAGTTCTTCTGCCAGCCATTCTTTTGATAATGTGATCATCTGGCACATCCACATCTATAACGTTGTCGATGCTCTGACCTTTTGCCTCAAGTGCTTCGTCCAAAGCTTCTGCCTGAGGAATTGTTCTTGGGAATCCGTCTAATACGTATCCGTTTTCACAATCTTCTTTTTCAAATCTATCCATAATTAGCTCAAGCACTAATTCGTCTGGAACTAAATCTCCAGCTTCCATATATGCTTTTGCTTTGTTTCCAAGTTCTGTTCCGTTTTTGATATTCTCTCTGAAAATGTCTCCTGTTGAAATATGTGGGACATTGTACTTTTCTGCTATTCTCTTTGCCTGTGTACCTTTACCAGCACCAGGAGCTCCAAGCATAATTATTCTCATTGATTTCTCCTTTTTATAGACGCAACGAAGATTTTCGCAAATTCTTACGAAAATCTTCATTGAATCTTATTGTTTTAACTAAAATATACCTTTAACTGTACTAAAGTTTCTCTCGCTTACCATAGACTTAATTGTCTCTAGTGTCTCAAGGATAACACCTACGATAATGATGATTGATGTACCACCAAATCCTAGTGCAACACCTGAGAAACCTGATGCAGCGATTGGAATAGTTGCTACGATACATAGACCAACTGCTCCGATAAAGATAATGTAGTTAAGAATCTTTGTTAAGTACTGTACGGTAGGTTTACCACTTCTGATACCAGGGATAAATCCACCTCTATCATTCAAGTTCTTAGCAACTTCTCTTGGGTTGAATGTAATTGATGTATAGAAGTATGCGAAGAAGATGATTAACAATAGATATACTGCAAATCCAATTGAATATTTCCATCCTGTTGTTGGGTTCAACCAGTTTGACTGGCTAAGATACTTAGCCCACTCTGCTTGTCTTCCCTGTGCATTAAAGAATGAGTAAATAACAACTGGGAATTGTAGTAATGATGAAGCAAAGATTACTGGGATAACACCCGCTGTGTTAACACGTAGCGGAATGTTCGACTGTTGTGCACCAACTTGTCGTCTACCCTGAACCTTCTGTGACATCTGTACACCAATCTTTCTGATAGCGCCCTGTAGGATTACTACTAGAACTACTACACCAATCAAGATTGCTGCGATGATTAAGAAGTTAAGGATAATTGAACCCTTAGATCTCTCTTCACCTGAAAGATACTGTGTAAACAAGTTCTTAACATCTGATGGGATACTTGAAATGATGTTGATCGTCAACACGATTGAAATACCATTTCCGACACCCTTTTCTGTGATACGCTCACCAATCCACATAAGTACTGCTGAACCTGCTGTCATAGCTAAGATACATGTAATCATTACAGCCCAGTATCTAAATGTACTCATCTTAGATGGATCGCCGAATAGGTTCTGGTTCTTGAAACCAAACACCATTGCTGTTGACTCGATTAACGCCAAACCAACTGTTAGGTAACGAGTAATCTCAGCAATTTTCTTTCTTCCCTCTTCACCGTCTTTCTGAATCTCATCTAACTTAGGAATAGCAATTGTTAACAACTGCATAATGATAGATGATGTGATGTATGGAGTGATGTTCAAAGCAAATATTGACATCTTCTCCAAAGACTGACCAGTAAAGATTGAGAAGAAGTTAAATGCATCTTGTGTAGCTGTTCTTGTTCCATCAGCTGACTGAGCTAGACCTGAGAATAGGTCTGATAGCGCCTGTCCATCTACAAATGGAATAGGAATCTGACATCCTAGTCTTACAACTACAAGCATTAATAATGTAAAGAATAATCTTCTTCTTATCTCTTTAATCTTAAAGGCTTTCTTTATGGTTTCTAACATATTAGATCACCTCGCAACTTCCGCCTGCAGCTTCAATCTTCTCTTTAGCGCTAGCGCTGAAAGCGTTAACCTTAACTGTAAGCTTCTTAGTCAATTCACCATTGCCAAGAATTTTAACTCCATCTCTAGGATTGCTTACAACTCCTGATTCAACCAATGTCTCTACAGTTACTTCTGCACCATCGTCGAATCTCTCTAGAGCTGATACATTAATACCTACGATATCCTTTGTATTAATGTTTGTGAATCCTCTCTTAGGAATTCTTCTATATAATGGCATCTGACCACCTTCAAAGCCAGGTCTTGTGCCGCCACCTGAACGAGCCTTCTGACCCTTGTGACCTTTACCGGCTGTCTTACCATTTCCTGAACCATGGCCACGACCACGTCTGAAATTATCACTATGTTTTGAACCATCTGCTGGTTTTAAATTTGATAAATCCATTGTCGCACCTCCTATTATACTTCTTCTACTTTTACTAGATGTCTAACCTTCTGAATCATTCCTCTTACTGCGTCGTTGTCAGGCATCTCTACTGTTTTGTGAAGCTTGTTTAAACCTAAAGCTTCAACAGTTTTTCTGTTCTTTGGAACTGCTCCAATTGTTGATTTAATTAAAGTAATTTTTAATTTCTTATCTGCCATTTCTCATTACCTCCTTAGCCCAAAATCTCTTCAACAGTCTTACCGCGAAGTGAAGCTACTTCTTCTGGAGTCTTAAGTGCAGCTAATCCTTCAATTGTAGCAAGAACTACGTTCTGCTTGTTATTTGATCCAAGTGATTTCGCACGGATGTTACTAATACCAGCAAGTTCAACTACGCTACGCGCAGGACCACCGGCGATAACTCCAGTACCTTCAGGTGCCTTCTTAAGAAGTACCTGAGCACCAGTATATTTTCCTGTGATATCATATGGAATACTCTTGTTCTCATCGATTGGTACAGTGATAAGGCTCTTCATAGCATCTTCCTTACCCTTACGGATAGCTTCTGGAATTTCAGTTGCTTTACCTAAGCCTGCACCAACGTGTCCGTTTTTGTCGCCCACTACTACTAAAGCTGCGAAACGCATATTACGTCCACCCTTTACTACCTTAGTAACACGTTTAATGGCAACGACTGTTTCTTCTAATTCTAACTGACTTGCATCAATCATTTCACGTCTCATGTGTTACCTCCTCTAAAATTCCAGACCAGCTTCACGAGCTGCGTCTGCTAATGCCTTAACTTTACCTTGATATATGAAGCCGCCTCTATCGAAAACTACTTCCTTGATACCTTTCTCATTCGCTCTCTCGGCAATAACCTTACCTACGTATGCTGCTGCGTCTACATTGTTTGTCTTATCAACTTCTTTAGCAATATCTGCTTCGTTTGTTGAAGCTGCAACCAAAGTCTTTGCAACAGTATCGTCGATAATCTGAGCATAGATATGATTATTGCTTCTGAAAACTGCTAGACGTGGACACTCTGGTGTACCACTAAACTTATTGCGCATTCTGCTATGTTTCTTAGCACGAACTTCGCTTCTTGATTTCTTCTTAATCATTTTCTACACTCCTTTATTATTCTGCTGCTGCTGTCTTACCAGCTTTACCGTCTTTACGTCTGATGTACTCACCTTCGTACTTGATACCCTTGCCCTTATATGGCTCAGGAAGTCTCTTAGTTCTGATTTCAGCTGCGTATTGACCAACTTTTTCTTTATCTATACCAGAAACGATAATCTTAACTTGATCTTCCACCTGTACATCGATACCTTCTGGATCTTCCATCTCAACTGGATGTGAGTAACCAAGTGAAAGTACTAACTTCTTACCCTGTTTCTGTGCTCTGTAACCAACGCCGTTAATCTCTAGAGTCTTGCTATAACCTTCAGTCACACCAATAACCATGTTGTTGATTAGTGATCTTGTAAGTCCGTGAAGAGCTCTGTTCTTCTTAAGGTCGTTTGGTCTCTCAACGATTATTTCTTCGCCTTCTTGTTTAATGTCCATAACCTCTGGAAGAGTTCTAGTCAACTCACCCTTAGGTCCTTTGACAGTCACCGTATTATTTTCTGCTATATCCACAGTTACACCTGATGGGATAGCGATAGGCATTTTACCAATTCGTGACATTTCGCCTTACCTCCTTAAAAATTTTCAAATCTTCGTCTTCGACGAAGTAAGTTTCTTCTGCTAGTTCTTACCAAACAAATGCAAGCACTTCGCCGCCCACTTGTTCTTTTCTAGCTTCTCTGTCTGTAATCACACCTTTGTTAGTAGAGATGATTGCAACTCCAAGTCCACCAAGAACCTTTGGTAGATTATCTTTGCCGGCATACACACGTAGACCTGGCTTAGAAATCTTCTTAAGGCCTGTGATAACCTTTTCGTTTTTATCTTTACCATACTTTAATGTGATTCTGATATTTTTGAAATTGCCGTCTTCAACAACTTCAAATCCTTCGATGTATCCTTCTTTATCTAAAATTTCAGCAATAGCTACTTTTATCTTTGATGCAGGAACATCTACTGTATCGTGCTTTGCAGTTACTGCGTTACGAATTCTTGTAAGCATATCTGCAATTGGATCACTCATAGTCATAATTCATTTCCTCCTTCAAATTTTCTCTTACCAGCTTGCTTTCTTAACGCCTGGTATCTGTCCCTTGTAAGCTAATTCACGGAAGCAGATTCTGCAAATTCCGTATTTTCTTAGATATCCATGAGGACGTCCACAAATTCGGCATCTATTGTAAGCTTGTGTTGAGAATTTAGCTTTCTTTTGCTGTTTTTGCTTCATAGCAGTTCTAGCCATGGGTTTACCTCCTAATTATTTGCAAATGGCATATTGAATAATGCCAATAGTTCACGTGCTTCTTCATCAGTGTTAGCTGTAGTAACAATAATAATGTCCATACCTCTAACCTTGTCTACCTTATCATATTCGATCTCTGGGAAGATGATTTGCTCTTTAATACCAAGTGCATAGTTTCCTCTTCCGTCGAATGCGTTTGGATTAACTCCTCTAAAGTCACGTACACGAGGAAGTGCAAGGTTTACAAGTCTGTCTAGGAATTCGTACATCTTGTCTCCTCTTAATGTAACTTTACATCCGATCGCCTGACCTTCTCTTAATTTAAAGTTAGCAACTGATTTTTTAGCTTTAGCGATAACTGCCTTCTGGCCTGTAATAGTTTCTAGGTCTGCTATTGCACTCTCAAGTACCTTAGCGTTTTCTTTAGCTTCGCCCACGCCCATATTTACAACAATCTTTTCGATCTTAGGGATTTCCATATCGTTTTTGTATTCAAACTTTTTCTTCATTTCACCCTTGATCTCATTTAGGTATGTATCTTTTAATCTACTCAACGTCTGGACCTCCCTTCATTAATCTAGTTCCTCGCCAGTCTTCTTAGCGATACGAACTTTCTTTCCATCTTTGCCTTCTTTATATCCTACTCTTGTAACCTGTCCCTTTACAGAGATCATTACATTTGAAGCATCGATATAATCTTCCTGTGTAACAATACCACCGTTTTGGTTTTCAGCGTTTGGCTTCATGTGCTTTGTACGCATAGCCACACCTTCTACCTTAACTCTGTTATTGTCCACATCTACTGAAAGAACCTTTCCTTCAGTACCTTTATACTTTCCAGCGATAACTTTTACCTCATCGCCTTTTCTAATCTTCATCTTTGACATCTCACTACCTCCTATAATACCTCAGGTGCAAGTGAAACTATTCTCATGAAAGATTTCTCTCTCAATTCTCTTGCAACTGGTCCAAAGATACGTGTTCCTCTTGGAGTCATATCTTCTCTTAATATTACAGCAGCGTTTTCGTCAAACTTGATGTATGAACCATCACTACGACGAGCGCCTTTAACAGTACGAACTACTACGGCTCTTACGATGTCACCCTTTTTAACTTCACCACCTGGTGTAGCATCTTTAACAGTGGCAACGATAATATCGCCGATATTAGCATATCTTCTAGTAGATCCGCCCAACACTCTGATTGTAAGTAATTCTTTAGCACCTGTATTATCAGCTACTTTAAGTCTACTTTCCTGTTGAATCATGCTGTATTCCTCCTTCTTTTTCCTAACGAAAGCTTATTTAGCCTTCTCAATAATTTCAACAAGTCTCCATCTCTTATCCTTCGACAAAGGTCTTGTCTCCATAACTTTTACTGTATCACCGATACCGCACTGGTTTTCTTCATCATGAGCTTTTAACTTATAAGTTCTTTTCACGATTTTGTTGTACAAAGGATGCTTTACATGATCCTCGATAGCAACTGTGATAGTCTTATCCATCTTGTCGCTAGTAACTTTACCTGTACGTGTTTTTCTTAAATTTCTTTCCACAACAATTCTCCTTTCCTACAAACTCTTACGCGTTTTCTTTCTCAACGATAACAGTTTGAATTCTGGCAATGTTTCTTCTTACATCTTTAATTCTGCTTGTGTTATCTAGCTGATTTGTTGCGTTCTGGAATCTTAAATTAAATAATTCCTTCTTAGCAGCTACTAATTCATCTTGAAGTTCTGTAGCTGATTTTCTCTTTAAATCTTCTACATATTGCTTACTTTTCACTGTCATCACCGCCTTCTAGTTCCTCGCGTGACACAACCTTACACTTGAGTGGTAATTTGTGAACAGCAAGTCTTAGAGCCTCTCTAGCTTCCTCATCGTTCTCAATGTCGATTTCGAAAAGAACTCTACCTGGTTTAACTACTGCTACCCAGTACTCTACTGCACCTTTACCTTTACCCATACGTGTTTCAGCAGGATGTGCTGTAACAGGTTTGTCTGGGAAAATTTTGATCCAAACTTGGCCACCACGCTTTACGTAACGAGTCATAGCTACACGGGCTGCCTCAATCTGGTTAGACTTGATCCATGCAGGTTCCATAGCCACAATACCATACTTACCGTTAGTAATCTTGTTACCTCTTGTAGCTTTACCCTTCATAGAACCTCTAAACTGCTTTCTATGTTTAACTCTTTTTGGCATTAACATTATTTCTTACCTCCTTCTTTAGTTGGAAGTACCTCGCCGTTATAAATCCAAACCTTAACACCTACTTTACCGTAAGTTGTGTCGGCCTCGGCGAATCCAAATTCAATGTCAGCACGAAGTGTCTGTAGTGGGATTGTTCCCTCGCTGTAGAACTCTGTACGAGCCATATCAGCACCACCTAGACGACCAGATACTGATGTCTTGATACCAAGTGCACCAGCCTTAAGTGATCTAGACATACAAGACTTCATAGCTCTTCTGAATGAGATACGGTTCTCTAACTGCTGAGCAATGTTCTCTGCAACTAGCTGAGCATCCTTATCAGGTCTCTTAACGTCTTTTACGTCCATGAATAACTTCTTGTCAGTCATCTTCTGAACTTCTGCTTTAATCTTTTCTATCTCAGCGCCACCTTTACCGATAACAAGACCAGGCTTAGCTGTATAAATGTTTACTCTTACACGGTCAGTTGATCTCTCGATTTCAATCTTTGAGATGCCTGTTCCGTAAAGTTTGTTCTTAAGGAATTTTCTAATTTCGTAGTCTTCAACTAGGTTATCAGCGAAATCTTTCTCTGCATACCATTTTGAATCCCAGTCTTTGATAATTCCGACTCTTAATCCGTGTGGATTAACTTTCTGTCCCATGCTTTGCCTCCCTTCTTATCTTTCGTCGAGCACGATTGTGATGTGGCTGTTTCTCTTTAAGATTCTGTAAGCCCTACCCTGTGCTCTTGGTTTAATACGCTTCATTGTAGGTGCTGCACTAGCGTAACACTCTGCAATGTATAATTTACTAGTGTCCATATTGTTATTGTTTTCAGCGTTTGCGATAGCTGAGTTCAATAACTTCAAAATTACTTTTGATGCTTTTCTTGGGTTGTATGTGAGAATACCTTGCGCAGTCTCTACATCTTTACCTCTGATGGCATCAAGTACGAAACATGCCTTTTGAGTACTAATTCTTGCAAAAGAAAGTTTTGCTGAAGGTCTAGTATCTTTTTCGGCGTTTCTTTTTCTCTTTATTTCAGATCTATGTCCTTTTGCCATAGACTTGGCCTCCTTTCAAAAATCAATTATTCTGCTTTGCTCTCGTTCTTATTGTGTCCTCTAAATGTTCTAGTAGGAACAAACTCACCAAGTTTGTTTCCAACCATATCCTCTGTAATATATACAGGAACATGTTTTCTACCATCATGGACAGCAATAGTATGTCCAACCATCTGTGGGTAAATTGTTGAACGTCTTGACCAAGTCTTAATAACTGACTTCTCGCCAGATTCGTTCATAGCTTCAATCTTCTTTAATAAGCTCTCATCCGCAAATGGGCCTTTTTTTAATGATCTTGACATTAGTTCCTACCTCCTTATTTCATATTGCTTCCGTCACGTCTTCTAATAATCATCTTGTTAGACTTCTTATTCTTCTTACGAGTCTTCAAACCAAGTGCTGGTTTACCCCATGGTGTACATGGACCTGGACGACCGATTGGTGCACGTCCTTCACCACCACCGTGAGGGTGATCATTAGGGTTCATAACAGAACCACGAACGGTAGGTCTAATACCCATATTACGCTTACGTCCTGCTTTACCAATGTTAACAAGACCGTGCTCGATATTTCCTACTGTACCAACTGTTGCTCTACAAATTACAGGAACCAATCTCATCTCGCCTGATGGAAGTCTAAGTGTTGCATATTTGCCTTCCTTAGCCATAAGCTGTGCTGTACCACCTGCTGAACGAACTAACTGTCCACCCTTACCTGGGTATAGCTCGATGTTGTGGATCTCTGTACCGACAGGAATCTCTGAAAGTGGTAAGCAGTTTCCTACTTTCACTTCAGCGCTCATCCCGCTCATTACTTTATCTCCTACCTTAAGTCCTTCTGGAGCAAGGATGTATGCCTTCTCACCATCAGCGTAGCAAATCAATGCGATGTTTGCTGTTCTGTTTGGGTCATATTCGATGCTCACTACTCTAGCAGGGATATCATCTTTTGTGTTTCTCTTGAAATCAATAATTCTGTATTTTCTTCTAGAACCACCACCGTGATGTCTTACAGTGATTTTACCTTGGTTGTTACGACCAGCGTTCTTCTTAAGAGATGATGTAAGTGACTTCTCTGGAGAGTCTTTAGTAATCTCTTTGTTGTCAAGCTGAGTCATAGCTCTTCTAGAAGGTGTATATGGGTTAAATGTTTTAATTCCCATTGTATTTCTCCTTTCAATCCATTTATTATCACGCTTGTGTTGCGTATAGTTTGTGCAATAATTTTATGTTTCTTCTATATATAATGTCTATCTTATAGTCCTGCGAAGATCTCGATATCTGCACTGTCCTCTGTTAACTGAACGATAGCTTTCTTTCTAGCTGCTGTCTTACCTGTTGTGTAACCACGTCTTCTGTTCTTTCCAGCTAAGTTCATTGTGTTAACTTCCTCTACCTTTGCACCTTCGAACATTCTCTCTACTGCGTCCTTAACCTGAACCTTAGTAGCTTCCTTGTGCACGTAGAATGTATATTTCTTTTCTGCCATAGCGTTCATACTTTTCTCTGTAATAACAGGCTCAAGTATAACGTCATAATATTTAATATCTGCCATTATGCGTACACCTCCTCTATAGTCTTAACAGCATCCTGTGTAACTATAACCTTGTCGTACTTAAGAATGTCATACACGTTAATTGTGTTTGTGCTTGCTGTCTTTACTGTAGGAATGTTTGCTGCTGACTTAACTACGTTAGTGTCGTTATCGTTAATAACTACTAATGCCTTATCAGCTTCCAAGTTCTTTAGCACCTGCGCAAATTCCTTTGTCTTTGGTGCGTCAAACTTTAACTCGTCTAATACGATAAACTTTCCTTCTTCAACTCTTGATGTCAATGCTGACTTAAGAGCGATTCTCTTTTCCTTCTTATTCATTTTCTTTGAATAATCTCTTGGTGTTGGAGCAAATACTACTCCACCGCCTGTCCACTGAGGAGATCTGATAGAACCCTGTCTAGCATGACCAGTTCCCTTTTGTCTCCAAGGCTTTCTGCCTCCGCCTCGAACTTCTGAACGAGTCTTGGCTTTCTGTGTACCTTGACGATTATTTGCGAGCTGTGCAACTACTGCCTGATGTACAAGGTGTTCATTAATCTCAACACCAAAGATAGCATCATTAAGCTTCATCTTTCCAACTTCGCTTCCTTCCATATTTAAAACAGATACTTCTGCCATCTGAATGTCCTCCTTTCAAAAATCCTTACGCTTTAACAGTTTCCTTAATTGTAACTAACGCTTTCTTTGGTCCTGGTACAGCACCCTTTACTAGTAGTAAGTCCTTGCTTGGGTCAACCTTAACAACTAATAGGTTTTGAGTAGTAACTTTCTTTCCACCCATGTGACCAGGCATCTTCGTACCCTTGAACATTCTACCTGGAGATGAACAAGAACCGTTTGAACCAGCATGTCTGTGGTATTTAGAACCGTGAGTCATTGGTCCACGTGACTGTCCATGTCTCTTAATAGCGCCCTGGAAACCTTTACCTTTTGCAATTGCAGTAGCGTCAATCTTGTCGCCTTCTTCGAAGATGTCAACAGTGATCTCATCTGCTACTGAATATTCTCCTTCAAGTTTCAACTCTCTTACATATCTCTTGTAAGAAACCTTAGCCTTATCGAACATTCCCTTAACTGGTTTGTTGATAAGCTTTTCTCTGATGTCCTCAAATCCAACTTGAAGAGCGTCATATCCGTCGTTCTCTACTGTCTTAACCTGTGTTACTACACAAGGGCCAGCCTGAAGAACTGTTACTGGAATAAGTTCGCCGTTCTCGCCAAAGATCTGAGTCATTCCAACTTTCTTAGCTAAAATAGCTTTCTTCATATTAACTTACCTCCTGTTAATTTACAGCGGATCGATTTCTCGATCATTCCATTGATTAATAAGATGATAATTCTAAAAATCACCTTATGTTGTGATTCGCTTCTTTATATAGAAGAAACTCAATCACGTTCTTAAGATGATTTATTTTTCTTTCATCTTAATGTCGATATAAACACCTGCTGGCATCTCTAGTCTTGATAGACTATCAACAGCCTTCTGTGTAGGCATGTTTATATCAATCAATCTCTTGTGAGTTCTCTGCTCAAACTGCTCTCTAGAATCTTTGTACTTATGTACAGCTCTAAGAATAGTAACTACTTCTTTCTTAGTAGGTAGTGGAATTGGTCCGCTAACCTCAGATCCTGCTTTCTTTGCAGTTTCAACAATTTTCTTTGCTGATTGATCAACTAATTTGTGATCATAAGCCTTAAGTGTAATTCTCATTACTTGTGCCATAAAAAAAGTCGCCTCCTTTTCGTACTATTTAGCACGACAAGCGGTGACCGTACAACCTATCCGTGTGTGTCATAATAATATACATACAACTTTCACACGTTGTATCCACATCTTCTGGTGGACTCTGTGTCTGTACAGTGACTTGTCGTCAGTTTCCTAACATGACATTCGCTCCGCGTAAAAACCTACGTTATTTTGTACGTTTGTTACTGCTCTATAACGTAGCAACCTCACGCATCCACGCTATCAATGTCACAGCAAGAAAAAGTATACAACAAAAAACAAGTGAATGCAAGGACTTTTTCGATAAATTTTTAACGCTATTCTGCCCTATTTTATGCCTATTTTATGGATATTCCACACCATATAGTTTTAGGTAAAATAAAAAGAGGTATATCTTGCGATATACCTCTTTTATTTGATCAGACTCGAATTAATTATTTAATTCTAATCTTAATCTTTTTCCACTTAGTAGCTTTGTAATTCTTATTACCTTTAGCTTTAACCTTAACTTTGTAAGTACCTTTCTTTGTACCCTTCTTGATAGTTACTTTACCCTTCTTGGATACTTTTAGTTTTTTGGAAACTTTCTTGTACTTGATCTTGCCCTTACCAGTAGCTTTTACTTTGAGCTTAATCTTTACAGTTTTCTTCTTAACCTTTTTGTACTTAACTTTACGCTTCTTAGTGTTTTTAAGTTTCTGTTTAGCTTTCTTAACAGTAACTGTTACTTTCTTAGCTACAGTACCTTCATAATGACCGATACCAATAACCTGAGTAGTAACGATGTACTTGCCAGCGTTTGTAACCTTAGCAACTACAACTACATAATCAGTTCCCTGCTTTAAAGTCTTGCCCTGAATGACAACCTTTACGTTAGTAGGAATCTGAGCAGTCTTATTGTATGTTAAGTTCTTAGCTGAAACATAAACACCGTTAGGGTCAAGCTTTATCTTGGCTGGACTCTTAGTAGCTGCACCAACTGTCATAGATGTTGCAACTAATGTCATGACTATAAGAGTAGCAAGAATTTTCTTAACTCTGTTCATAAGTCTGTCTCCTCCTTTTAAAAATACATATGTATTAGTAAAACTAATCTTCAATAGTTTATCATACAAATCAAGCATTTACAATACTTTTGGCTAATATTTTATCACATTTTATAGTGTGATAATTTATAAATGTGTCCATATTTTACCTTATATTTTAGGCCTTTTTCTTCAAAATTGCTCTTTTTATTTTGCCCAGGCAATGTCTTACTTTTTTCCATAAGAATCTTATAGGATATGATTTAACGATCACCCTAGAATATAGCTTATACTTCCACCCTTCCATATTGACTGGCTTCAAGTTTTTAATCTTCTCAGATGTTACGTCCTTTGGATTTCTATAAAACTCATCTAACTTTCCGATGATCATATCATCCGTCACATGCTCTTTATTAGTACAGTTATCTCCACGAATAATATATTCATCCGGCAAAACCTTAATAACACGATGCATAATGTATTTCCCATTCGCTTTGTAAACAGGCACATCGTATTTCTTAAATCTTCCATCAACTGGCTTAACAACTATAGTATCCCTTCTATGTCTAAGCATAGGATACATACTAACTCCAGCCGTGGTTCCTGCATAAAATCCTTGGTTCTCTATAACATCTTCAATTTTTACATTACCTTCAAATTGATACATACTAAAATCCTAGTCTATAATAAAACCTTTGTCTTTCATATCTGTGATAAACTTTTTAACACTCACTTCTGCGTGTTCTCTGTCCACGTCATACTCGCTCACGATATCGCTTATAATTTCCGTTTCAGTCTTGCCAGCTGCCACGCCTTCCCAGATGTCTTTGCCGGTGTCGTTAAGCTTAATCATTCCAGAAAAATTTTCGCTGGCCTCGCCTGTGGCCACAACTACACACTGGCCCATTATATCTCTAACTACAAATCCGTCTTTAATTTTCATCTTTACTACTCTCCCAATCCTCTCCTGTCATCTTCTCGAAGCTGCACTTAGCCGCATCCTCAGACATATTGCACGCCAACTTATAGAATGGAACCATCTCTGCCATCTTCGCAAAAAGATCCAAAACCTTTATAAGCGCGTCATTAGTCTTAGTCATAAAGAACTGCGTCATAAAAAACTCAATATTCTCACCAGGGTTAATCCTTTCAATCTGATTTTCCTCTCCCCTAGTAATCAAACACACACCACCCAAAGGTGCACTATCATTAATCTGCCAGCCTTCCTTACCACACCAAGGAGCTCCGTGCACTATCACTTCGTCCCCGTCAAAGGTAATCTCAGGCTTATCTCCATTGATAATCCTCACCTTATCGCCCAAGTACTCTTTCCATAGAGAAATGTGTGTAGTCTTTCCAGTTCCACTAGGCGCTGTGAAGATGTAAGCCTTTCCATTATACTCAATAGCCGCTCCATGCATTAGAAGCATCCCATCATCTGGCATTCTAGATGCAATCTTTTCCATAATGCATCCATGCTCTACATAGCCATCTGAGTAATCCTTTGGAGATTCGTTCCTCCACCTTTGAAAGTCCTCATCAGTATAAGAAATCTGAATAAAATCTTCAGATTTCTCTACTTCATCCTCAGGTAAAATGTAGTCCTTAAACAACATTTCAAGATAAGGATACTTATATTCTATTTTGTATTTTTTACCAGCAATCTGGCAATACAAAATTTTAGTTTCCATCTTCTAATGGTCCCCAACCTTCTTCTGTGTTTTCGCCAACATCTAAGTTGCCTTTTTTGCTGCTGTTCTTCTTTGAATTCTTTTTGCTAGATGACTTCTTGCTAGAACTCTTCTTTGACTTCTTAGAACCGTTAATCAAGTCATTCACATCATCTCCATCGCCATCAGAATACTTTTTTAACTGATCTTTCTTCTTAAGCTTTTTATTCTTTTGGTCCTTGGCTTTGGCCTTTGCCTTTTCATTAACATCAGCTTTTTTATCTTTTTTTATTACCTTGCCATTCTTATCTGTTTGCTGTACTGTTGTCTGCACTGAAGTAATAGGGTTACCCTTAGCATCCGTAGTAACTTCACCCTTCTTTTCTCCACATCCGCATCCTGAAAATGCAAGCGCAGAAATAACAAGCATAACTGCCACTACCATAATTGATATTGTTTTAGTTCTGAATTTTCTCATATCCGTTACCTCTATAGTTATTATTCTCATTACAATAATATATTTTTTTATATACTTATGCAACCAGATTATTAGGAATCAACTATCTTCTATCAAATTACAAAAATAAGCACCACAAATAATTGTGGTGCTTATAATTAATCTCTTTAATAATTCTTATAGATTTCCGATATCGTCTCCATCACCATCATCAAAGTTTTCTAGTGTTGTATCCTGTGGGCTTAATACTGTGAAAACAGTCATAGAAGCTTCCATCTCAATCACTTCTGCTTCTGGATCTTTATAAAACTTTTTCATAACTATTGCTCCTTTACAATAATAAACTCAATCTTGAATTATACTAACATATATTATTTACAATTTCAATACTTTTTTACTCCAAAGGGCCCCACTGATTCCAATCAGTCTCCGTCTCATCTTCGCTCACAACACCAACCGTTGAGATCATCTGATCAAGAGTAATGATTTCCATTTCAGGCTCTTTGAATTTCTTCATAGCATTCTCCTTGTAAATATATTTAACTATTACTGTTCACTCATTAATTTACTAAATAAATGTGAGTTAACTTTGATTCTAGTTAGGAACTATATCTTTAGTATTTTGTGTACCTAATACTTTAGTACCATCTGGTGTTACAAAGTATGGTGTAACTTCCCAATGTGAAGTTGCATTCTCAACCATACCTCTAACTGTGTATGTAAAGAAATATGCTGAATCATCATTTCCAAAAGCTGTACTTGGATTTTCAACCACTCCACCTGCTTTAATAGTCTTGTAAACCTTAGTTATAGCCTTTGTGTGTTCTTGAATAACTCTGCCTGCGTATGTACCTGTGAAGATAAATCCTGCTTCCTCATAATCTAAACAATCATCAATTGTACTTACAAATCTAACTGCTGTACAAGGATTCAACATTTGGAATTTAACTGTTAATACCTTCTCGTCGATAAACTTAGCATAAGCATATCCTGTTGTTTCTGTATATGGTGTTGTAAATGAACTATCTGCATACCATCCTGCGAAGATTTTTCCTTCTTGTGAAGGGTATGTGTATGGTGTAGTTGATTTATACTCTGAAACATCATATAAAGGTGAATTAACATTTTTGAACTTCAACTCATGTTTCTGAGTAGTAGTTGGTGCATAGTAAATATCAATGTTAACTTCTGGTTTAACTAATGTTGAATCATAGAATAACAAACCAGCACCCATGCAATAGAATGTGTCATTGTCACCCTGAGCTACGTTAGTCTCAACGCCATCAATTACGACTTTAACTGGTGCTCCCAATCCATCTGGATTAGTTACATAGATACCAGATTCTTTTTCGTCTGGCCATCCAGGATTTTGATAACTGATAACATGTGTATCCGTTTCACTCCAGTATTTATAATCATTGCTACCTGCTACGTCAACCCAATGAGGAGCCTCTGTTGTTGGCTCTACTGTAGTAGTAGGTACTTCTGTTGATTCAGTTTCACCTGTTGGTGCCTCTGTTGTTGGATCTTCTGATCCATTTTCATTCTTAATCTGAATATATGAAGTTCCAAGACCGTGAGTGAATGTAACTTCATTTATCTTCTTTGTCAATGCTGATAGGTAAACGATTGCACCAGCTCCATCGATTTTCGCAACATCTTCGGTTTTTCCATTTACATCAACCACTGAAATACCAGCTGGAACTGTAATATATACACCTTTTTCTGATGCCCATGGTGGTTGCTGAATATTAACTACACTTGAAATATTCTGCTTTGTATTATTATTGTAATACCACTGATTTGCAGCATCACCGCCAATTTCTTTCCAAGGGTTAGCTGTAGTAGGTTCTGCTGTAGTAGTTGGTTCTGCTGAAGTAGTTGGTGCACTAGGATCTACTGTTGTAGTTTCTTCAGGTGGTATCTCTGGACAAAATACAATAATCTGTCCACTTGTTCCATCACTTGTTGACACATCAATAACATTATATCTCTTTGTTAAGTAGTTAGCCGCATTGTAGATTCTAAGTCCAGCACCTTCAACGGCAACACTATCAGCTACTCCATTAACTGTAGCCTGAAGGTTAGCTGCACTCCAAGGACCCGCAATGTACAACTCACTGAAACCTGCATTCTGATACTGACAAACATTTAATGTGCTAAATGTACTGCCCGTATTGATAGCTTTCTGTGATCCTTTTAATTTCTGGTCAAATTCACTATTGTTGTTGTTTGTAATGTCTGTGAATGTAAGGCCAGAATAATCGTCTGCGTTTGCCTTATCACTTGGTACAAATGCAAATCCTGCAACTACCATAGCAACTACGCATACAACCGCAATAATTTGCTTTGAAAATCTTGTTAATTTCATTTCAAGTTTCCTCCTATTTTTCATATAAATACAAAGTGTAATTACAAGTATATACACTTCTCATAGATACCTAATATTCTACCCAAAAATAAAGGTTTATTAAAGTGTGTTTTTTTATTAGGGTGTTCGTTTTCAAATAAAAAAAGAGCCGTGCATTTGCACGACTCTTTTTTATATTATTATTCGTTTTACATTGAATAATCTTTTGTTGTTCCGTAAACCTTAGTTCCGTCTGGTGTTACGTAGAATGGTGTTACTGTCCAAGTTGAGCTTGTTGTGCCGTCCATATTTCTAACTGAATATGTGAAGAAATATGCTGAATCAGTATTTTTAAATGCTGTACTTGGAGTTAATGTCTGACCGTCTGCTTTAATATTTTTGTAAACCTTAGTACATGATTTTTCTGTATCAATATGTTTAGCTCCGTAGTCACCAGTAAACTTAAATCCAACTGATGTGTAATCTAAGCAATTATCAATTGTACTCACAAATCTAACTGCTGTCTTATCATTCTTCTTCTGGAGCTTAACATCAAGTACTTTCTCGTCGATGAACTTAGCATAAGCTAGTCCAGTATTTCCTGCGTGAACTGTTTCATATGATGTGTCATCATACCATCCCGCAAAAATCTTACCACTCTCTGTTGGGTAAGTAGCTGTAGAACCTGACTTGTATGCAGCTACGTCATATCTACCATCTGCTGGTGGTGTATGAGTTGCAGAGAATGTGTACTGCGATTTTTCTGGTGTATAACTTGTCGAAGCTTCATAGAAAATGTAGCCTGAATCCGGAGCTGTGTATGAGAAATTAAATGTTCCCGTTGCGCCAGCTGCTATCGCACCAGATTGAACTGTACCCTCTATCGCTCCATCATCTCCAGTTTGAGCATTATACCAGTGAACTGAGACGCTCACATTATTGGCTGCTAGAGCTGTACTTGAACCATTCTTAATTGATATACTTCCTGTATATGTCTTCGCAGAATCAACCTGTGTAATTGGTGATCTAGCCATAAGCGAATGATCTCTATTATCAACATAGGCATTATAATTTACAACCAAATCATCACCCATGTTTGTTCCGCCTTTATAAGCAGAACCTGGTGATGCAACATAATATTGCCATCCAGTATTATTTGAACCTGCAAATGTCCAATCATCTGTAGTACAAGCACTAAAGCCTGGTGATTGGTCAACAAGTTCTGGAGTTAACACTAGTTCTGTTGACCATGTATAAGAACTATTTAGTTTCACATAAACTTGTCCTGATGATGGTGCCATAAATTCTAACTCAATATCTGCATCATCACCTGCATTAACTTTTATCTTGTTGTCCCAACTTGTTGCTAATGAAGCATCATTACTTGCATTGCAAACTTCTGCATATATCTGAGCAGTATCACATGTATCTTTATCACCAATGTTATTAACATTATATGTAAGTTTATAAAAATGTCCCGCTGAAACTGATGCTACAGGAGTCTTTGTCTGGAAGTCATGATCTGTTCCTAAAGGTATAGTAACCCAAGCATCAAGTGGATCATTAAATGATGTTCCACCTTTATATTTTACATATTCGCCTGACGCGAACATATATTGGAAACCATTATTTCCAATAGCATGGAAAGTTCCATCTCCAACTACACTTGTGTATCCAGATGGAGTAATATCTGCATATGATGGAGTTAGTACCAACTCAGTAGCTGGAGTGTAACTACTATTCAACTTAAAGTATACCGAACCTGAAGCTGGTGCTATAAAATCTAGCACGATATCCACATCATTACCATGCGTAACTGCAACCGGTGAGGTAGAAGCTATATCTGCATCATTAGATGCATTGACTGCTACCGCATATACGTTTGCTCCCAAATCTTGTGCAGCCGCTGTTCCTAAGTTTTCTACATTATATGTAAGTCTATATTTATTTCCAGCTGTAAGTTGTACTACTGGTGAAAGTGTCTGGAAGTCATGATCAGCATTGATTCCATTTGTAATTTCGATATCAAGTGGATTATTTATAGTTGTTCCTGTACCAGTTTTGTATCTTGCTGTTGTTTGACCTCTAAACTTGTATTGGAATCCACCTGCTCCAATTGTATGGAAATCATCGTCTACTGTACAAGTAGTCCAAGTAGTGTCTTCTGTAAACGTAACATCTGTTACCTCAAACTGTCCAACTTCAGCTGTTTCATAACGCTCACTTGACCATGATATTCTTAATACGAAATCATTATTGGCTGTAGGCACTACAGAAGCAGTATAAGTTTCAGTTGAAGTTCCAGCAGCCACCGTTCTAGTTAGATCCATGTTTGAGGATCCACCCTCAGTAAATACAAAGTTATGCTGAGCATGTTCTACACCTGTATATGAAAGTGTAACCGACATGTTATAAGTAGTTCCAGCTGTTAAATTGAATTCAGATTTCAAATCAGAGCTCCATAGGAATACGCCTCCTGCATCATGATATACTCTGTTATTAAAACCGAAGCCTTCAATATCTCCTGCATCTTTATAAGCACCTTCCCAGTTTTCCCAAGAGTTATCTTGTGTCTTTAAGTACCACTTTCCATCTTGAGAAAAATCTGTAGTAGTTCCTAATCGATACTTTGTATCATTTAGGTGAGTGCTGTCAACAGTAATCCAATCTCCAGGACCTGCTGTTGTTGGTTCTGGTGTTGTTGGTTCTGGTGTTGATGGTTCCTCCTCTTTATCTATAGTCAAATTAGAGATTGCAATATCATATGTGCCAACCTCAGAGGCACTTGTGGCACCAAACGCAACAATAAACTGTATTGATGTACCTGTGGCCGTGAAAGGCAATTCAATATGAGTATTGCTAGATACATCATATGTATCTTCTGTGTATGTTCCATTACATAAAACTTGAACTCTGAATTTCTTACCTGGAGTTGAACTAGCATCCAAAGAAACTGTATAGTTTTTACCATTCTCTACTGCATAGTTTGTTTTTTTGGCTTGACCTTGCCAGATACTATCTCCACCCCAAGACGTATTTGTTTGGAATCCAGTAAAAGTAGCTCCAAATGTATCTTCTGTACAAGTATCTGTTATTGTAGCCTGACCTAAACCATCAGCTAACTCCGTCCATTCTAAAGCTGGAACTGGTGGCGCGATTTCTTCTACAGTCATATCTTCAATATAGATATCGTATGTACCTGGATCATAAAAAGATCCAAACGCAATAACTACTTTAACTGCGTTAGCACTGGCATGGAAATTGAAATCAATATGCTGTTTAGTAGAATTAATTGTATAATTCCTCTCAGTATAATCGCTTGATCCACATAATGTTTGAATCAAAATTTTCTTTTGAGCTGAAGAAGTCAAATCCACAGATACCTTATAGTCTTTACCAGATTCTACAGGTATTCCTTCTTTAACAGCTTGTCCTTGCCATTTACTGTCACTACCCCAGCCGTCATTTGTTACAAAACCAACAAATGATGCACCATAGGCCGAATCCGTAGATGTATTTGTTACAGTCGCGCTTCCTATGCCATCATACAATTGACTCCATGTTAACTGAGCCGCATCGGCAGTCTTAGGCATAAAATAACTGCCCACGAAAGTCATAGCCAACGCCAAAACGACAGCTAACACTTTCTTACTTAGTCTAGTTAATTTGCTTAATTTCATGATTAAGTTCTCCTTCCATTTTTAAATCGCAAATTGTCCCCACCCATAAAAATGGGCGTACTTATTCATAGATATCAATATTTTAACTGAATGCTACCTCTTATTAAAGTGTATAGATTTTATTGGTATCATTTTTTGAATGGGGTATTTGAATTTTACATTCTTTTTTTAGTCAGTGTGTTTTTTCTATATATAATATGACACAAAAAAGACTGCCACATTTTGTGACAGTCTTTTTATTTTTGCTATGCCTTCGGTGAAGGCGTAGCTTTTATCAAACTACATATTGTATGTACCAGTTGTACCACTTACCTTTGTTCCGTCTGCTGTAACAAAGAATGGTGTAACTGTCCAATCCGATCCTGTAGTTCCATCCATATTTCTAATAGTATATGTGAAGAAGTATGCTGAATCATCGTTTTTAAATGCCTCGCTTGGAGTTAGAGTCTTGCTATCAGCAACAATAGTTCTATATACCTTAGTGACAGTCCTAGATTTATCACTGATTACCTTGTCTCCATAATTACCTGAGAAATCAAATCCAGCTGATTGATAATCTAGACTTTCATCAATTGTACTTACGAAACGAACAGCTGTGTTATCATCCATCTTCTTCTGGAACTTAACGTCTAATACTTTCTCATCGACAAACTTAGCATAAGCATAACCAGTTGTTCCCATATAAGGTGTTGTGAATGCATCATCCTCGTACCAACCTGCGAAAATCTTTCCAGCCTTTGTTGGAGCTGTAGCAGGTGTAGTTGATTTGTATGGAGTTACGTCCATGTAGTTATCTGGAACTACCTGTCCGTCATATACAGCCATCTCATAAATTGAATGACCCCAGTTAGTTGTTCTAGCTGTATCGTAGATACGTACATATCTACCACTTACTGTATCTGTAAGAACAATAGTATCTCTTCTGTTTGCGCCTGAAGCTGCACCGTTTACGATACCTACTGTCTTAAAGTTTGATCCATCATCTGAAACTTGAACCTTGAAGTCTCTTGCACTAGCAGTCTCCCACCAAGCATCAACTTCCTTGATTGTCTTAACCGCGCCAAGGTCAACGCATAACCACTGTGGATCATTTGCTGAAGCTTCCCAACGTGTTTCACCATTATAGTCAATAGCGTTATTAGCATTTCCATTTGAAGCTGTAGCTGTTACGCCTGAAACTGTAGCACCGTTTCGTGTAACGAGGTTAAATCCGTTTGCATTTGTGTCGTCATACACGCCTGTGCCAGTTGTTGAACTGTAAGTGAATCCATCTGATACAGCAACATCTGCGACAGTGAGTCCTGGTGATAGGAATCCGTCTTTATATGATTTAACTGTAACATCATATGAGCCTGCTTCCACACCGTCTAATCTATAGTCTCCTCCAGTCAAGCCTTCTACTGCCAAGTCGCCGTCCAAATATACGTTCCATGTATATCCGTCTTCAACCTGACCTGTGGCTGGAGTGATTGTTCCTGTGATTTCGTTGTAGTCGTCTGATTCGGCTGTGAATCCTGCTGGATCGTCCACAGTTTCTACTGGAGCAAGTTCTGCGTCTCCGTCAATATCATAAACACCGAACTCTGTAATCTGTGTGCCGTATGCAACTGCGTTAGGGAAATATACTCTAACGTATCTAACCGCGCCAGATGAAAGATTTGAAACATCACCAGTGATTAAGAATGGATTAACCTGTGATCCTTTTTGTGCTGAGAAGTCTGCCTGCGTCAAAGTAGCCACATCTGTAAAGTCAATTCCGTCTGTAGAATACTGGAACTTCATTCCACCTTGCTCTGGAAAAGTTCCACCTACATTAGATCTAAACCAAACTGCTAGTGTTTCAAAACTTGATGCTTTCCATGTATCAACCAAATCAATTGTGAACCATGAACCAGCTTGTCCTTTTGAAGCTGTTGAATATGAGTTATCGGCAATCACGCCGTCTGTAACACTACCGTTTCCTTCTGTTGAAGCACCACTGTCCATTGTAAATGTCTTTTGATATCCGTAGTTCCAAGTAGGATCTGTTACCTTTGTCGCATACGTATTAACTGTAACCTGATTTGAGTAAATACCAGGAGAAATTGCTCCGTTGTAATGTGACTGAACAAATACTGTGTGGTCTCCACCAACTACGTCGTATGTGTAATCAACGCCTGCCTGACAAGTTGCATTCAACAACTGTCCGTTAGGACTATCCAAGTTTGCAGAATATACATAACCTTCTTGGTCTTCTCCTGCTGTAATGTTAAATGTAATCTTTCCAAGACCAGTGGACGAAGCCGTAACTGCTGCTGGATCAGCACATGTCTCAACAGGTGCCAACTCTGGATCTGCAGCCAAAACTGCAATCTCAGTTAACTGAATTCCGTATGTTGGAACTGTTGGATAATCAATCTTGATATATCTAACTCTTCCCGTGTAACTTGAAACATCATTTACTGTTGCTTTGCTATCTTCCAAATCATCTGCTGCCATTGTTCCTGATGTGTATACAGTATCCCAATTAACCAAATCATCTGAATACTGTATGTTGTATGTTCTGCCTACTACTGTATCATTGTCAGCATAATCTTTATAAGCACAAACAATCTCATCTAGAGACTCAGACTTATAAATGTTTCCTAAATCCAAAATAGCATAAGCTTCTCCACTGTAGCCCCATCCTGATGACATGGCACAGGCTCCACTGAAGTTACCATTTGTAAGGTTAACTTTATTACCTTCTGCTACTCCAGGATAAACTGTTGCTGAACTGTTAAGTACCATGTTTGTCATAGTACCGTTACCTGCAATACTGTCAATCTCATCTTGAGAAAGTGTAGCCGCATCTACCTTTGCAGCGCTAAACATAAACCCTGAGAATACCATTGATAAACTCAATGCTACTGCTAGAGTTCTTCTAATTATTTTCTTCATATCTTTCCTCCTACAAACAAAGAATTTTTATAAAATTTTGTCCGTATAAACTGTCTAAAAAATCGGTTTAGATAACCGAATTATCGCTACTTTTATTGTATTATAGGCAAGGTTTTCAACGTAGTATCATTTTTTGAATAGGTTGTCGATATTTTAGTTTTTAGCACTGTTTTATGCACAAAAAAGAGCCGCTTTTGCGACTCTATTTTTACTATATTTTCGTTGTCGGCGCTGCTCTTTTTGCTAATCAATTTTAAGTCCTTTGAGCAATTCCTTCTTGTAATTACTTTTGTCCATATCGCTCTTTAGCGACTTGATTGGATTCTTCCTGCCGAGGCCTTTTCTCGCGTATCTGCCCGCCTGGTACGCCCACGCCAAAGGCCTTAGCGCCTTGTGCTTTCTGGCTGCCTCCCAGTGCTGCATTCCAAGTCCCTGAAGTGATCCTATCATTGTGAAAATATTTTTATTCTTATACAGAACGCTGGCACCTTGATCCGCCTCCGTCTGCTTCTTGCCAAAATTACCCTGCTCCATAATCTGCTCTATCCACTGCTGGCAGAGGGTATCTAGGTTTGTTTTAGCTTGGACGTCTGTGGCTGCGTTTTCATCGTCGACCACGCCCTTGCACCACTCAATGCTTTCGTCCATCCCCAAGTACAGCTGGCCAATGCGCGCAAACACGATAGCCGCAACCTTAAGGTCGACCGCGTCCAGGTAACTCTCGAACTCCGCGCGCCAGGCGTCGTCGTCCACGTTTTTCTCCACGAACGTCATCCAGTCAATCACATGGCGAAGCCCCACGCCCTTCGACTGCCCAATATGCTGAATAATGTGCCTCAAAATAATCAGCCCGTTCAGCTTCTTCTCGAACATCGGGAACTCGTACGTGCCCACTCGGCCGATCTCGATATGATTCATCCCCTCCTGGATCATGGCCTCGATCTTCTGGTCCGTCTCCTTGCCCTGCACGGTGTCGGACATGCGCCTGTGAAGCTCGAACGTAACGCCGTTCTTCATCAGCTCGATGTGGTGGTACTTCTCCTTCTCCACGTGCATCTGCGCAATGCTCTCATCCCCCGCCAGGCTGTAGCCGTTCTGCGTCATAAGTTCGTATGTTCTGTTGAAGTCACTTTCGTCCACGAAGAAGTCCACGTCGCCCATCGACCTGTAATCCGGCTTCGGATAATTCATCGCCGCCGTAATGCCTTTGATGATCGCCAGTTTGATTCCGTTTTTGTTGAGAAGTTGTATTAGGTCGTTTTGCGCCTCAATAATCTTGGTCCACTGCGCAACTTGGCTGTAGACAATGTTGGTCCAATGGTCTTTCTGCTCTTGTGGCGCGTCAGTGTTATTGATCATGTATTCTAGTGGGATACCTATTACTGCTTGGTTTTCTAGTTCGGTTAGGATTGCGTCCCAGTCTGTGTCTTGCGCATCTGTGGCTTTGCTTACGGGACTTGAACCCGCACGCTTTATATCTTGTGGCACAGAATTATTTGCCCCAGTTTTCTGGTGCAAAGCTGCGTCTATTAAGTTGAAAATTGTTGTTTGTAGGGTGTTCATTTTCTGTTCTTTCTTAGTTTATTTCCGTCCGTTGTTTCTCCTGTTTAATTATAATGTGTTTGCAGGGAAAAATAAACAATAAAAAAAGTAGCTGTAAACAGCTACTCTCCCCACCCGGCTGGCGTACTTACAAATACGCTTAAAACAAAGGTATCAGTTTACGGGTGTATACAGTCCATCTCTGGCTGTGGTTATTTATATCAATCGCCTAAGGTGACGTCAATAATAACTCTCTTCATAATATCTAGTTTTATTTGAAAGAACTCTGTCCTTTCAATTTATAAACAAAGAGACTCCCTTAGAAGCCCCTTTAGCCCGTAGCCCGCGCAGGGTGATACGGGATGATCACTCGTTATTCTTTAATTATTCTTAAATCCTTACCTTGATGAAACATACCATTTTTCACAAAATCATCTTTTGTATAATTCTTGCTGATGCAAACTTTTCTTCCAGAAATTGAATGTTCACCACTAAACACAAATGCTAAAGATGACAATTCGTTACTAATGTCTTTTAAGTTAATTCTATATGATATCAATGTAGCATACGCTGAATCACTATCCTTTTTTGAATACTTACTAATAAACCATAATTTATCCTTTCTTGGCTCTATGGCTCTTACTCTAACATTTGAATGGTCTCTTCTTTTTTCTAAATATAAATCATATTGAACACCAGTCATCATAGTTCTAGAAGCATTAACAATTTTTATCACGAGCGTCGCCATCTGACCCTCTATGTCTCTCAAGCAAACTTCACTAGCCACCTTAACCTTCGGTTTCATATGATACAATATTAAGAAAAATATTAGCGATGAAATTAATCCAGAAACAACGCCTGCAACAATTCCAACTACTAAATTCATTTTTAATGTATTAAATCCTTTCCAATCATATCAAGTTCCTCTCTTTCTAAAAACTTTTATATTTTTGGAGTATGTCTTTATCAACCATTCGTTGAATGAAAAACTAACTTCAGCCAGTTAATACGTTTTTGAAATTCGAGATCAAAATTTTCAAAATTCGACTTTATATAAAACCTCTCATGTGCTAATATTAAGGTATTCCAGAGATAGGAAAATTGGTTTATTAC
>JAFVGA010000016.1 GCA_017475235.1 Eubacterium sp.
CTTGCTGCAAATGGTGGACATATTGTGGCTCAGAAGAGTATTTACGGTGGTACTTACAACTTACTAGCACATACACTTCCACAGTATGACATCAATACAACATTTGTTGACATTCACAATTTAGAGGAAGTTGAGAATGCTATAGAAGATAACACAAGAGCAATCTTTATTGAGACACTTGGAAATCCAAACAGTGATATTCCAGATATTGAAGCTCTATCAGAGATTGCACACAAGAACAACATTCCACTAGTAATTGACAATACTTTTGGAACACCATACCTTATCAGACCATTTGAGCATGGAGCTGATATCGTAGTTCACTCTGCAACAAAGTTTTTGGGCGGACACGGAACTACATTGGGCGGAATTATTGTTGAGTCTGGAAAATTTGATTACAAGGCAGCTGGCAAGTTCCCTAACATTGCTGACCCTAACCCAAGTTATCATGGAGTATCATTCTATGACGCAGTAGGACCAGCAGCATTTGTAACTTACATCAGAGCAATTCTACTAAGAGATACTGGAGCAAGTATTTCACCTTTCAATGCATTCTTATTGCTTCAAGGTATCGAGACATTGTCACTTAGAGTAGAGAGACATGCTGAGAATACAAAGAAAGTGGTTGAGTACTTAAGCAATCACCCACAAGTTGAACATGTAAATCATCCATCACTTGAGGATCATCCAAACAACGATCTTTACAAGAGATATTTCCCTAATGGTGGTGGCTCAATCTTTACATTCGACATTAAAGGTGGTCAGGAAGAAGCATGGAAGTTTATCGACAACTTAAAGATCTTCTCACTACTTGCAAACGTAGCAGATCTTAAGAGTTTGGTAATTCATCCAGCATCAACTACTCATTCGCAGTTGACTACTGAAGAACTTGCTGACATTGGAATTACAGGAAGTACAATCCGTCTTTCAATTGGTACAGAAAATATTGATGACATCATTACTGACTTGGAAAATGGATTTGAAGCAATTAAATAATAATGTATAATAATTTGAAGAGAGGTAAATAAAAATGGCAAATATATATCAAGGAACACTTGGACTAATCGGAAACACTCCAATAGTTGAAGTAACAAATATCGAAAAAGAATTAGGACTAGAGGCAAAGGTTTTAGTAAAGCTTGAGTACTTTAACCCGGCCGGAAGCGTCAAAGATCGTATCGCAAAGGCAATGATTGACGACGCCGAAGAACAAGGACTACTTAAAGAAGGTTCAGTAATTATTGAGCCTACTTCAGGAAATACAGGTATCGGACTTGCGGCTATCGCTGCAGCAAAAGGATATAGAATTATCCTTACAATGCCTGACACAATGAGCGTTGAGAGAAGAAACATCTTGAAAGCATACGGTGCTGAATTAGTTTTAACTGATGGTGCAAACGGAATGAAGGGCGCTATTGCAAAGGCTCAGGAACTAGCTGATGAAATTGAGAACAGCTTTATCCCTGGACAGTTTGTAAACCCTGCAAACCCTAAGATTCACAAGGCTACAACAGGCCCTGAGATTTATAGAGACACAGATGGAGAAGTTGATATCTTTATCGCGGGCGTTGGTACTGGCGGAACAGTAACTGGTGTGGGTGAATACTTGAAAGAGCAAAACCCAGACATCAAAGTAGTTGCGCTTGAGCCAGAAGATTCGCCAGTGTTGTCTGAAGGTAGAGCAGGTGCTCATAAGATTCAGGGAATCGGTGCTGGATTTGTGCCAGACGTTTTGAACACAGATGTCTTCGACGAAGTATTCAAAGCAGCAAACGAAGATGCATTCAAGGCGGCTAAGTTGTTGGCAAAGAAAGAAGGAATATCAGTTGGTATTTCATCAGGAGCTGCACTTCACGGAGCAATTGAACTTGCTAAGAAACCTGAAAATAAAGGTAAGACAATCGTAGCGTTGTTACCAGACAGTGGAGACAGATATTACTCAACAGCATTGTTCACAGAAGATTAAAAATAAAAATGAGAGGTCTATGACCTCTCATTTATTAAAAGGAGATAATGTTATGAATTTTAAAGACAGCATTATATCTTACATCAGAAGTGGCGAATCAGAGAATAAAAATTTAGGTTTAGAAATAGAGCATTTTATAGTGAACAAGCAAGGAGAGCAGATAGAGTTTGACGAGATAACAAATCTAATAAAAGAAGTATCAGAGAAGATAAATGCAAATGTAAGTTATTCTGACGGATATCCAGTTGGCTATTCAACAGATGAGTATGCTATTACACTGGAGCCATCCTGCCAGTTTGAAATAAGTATCAATCCATATGAAGATATTGAGAAGATAGAAAAGGTTTACAAGGAGTTTGTTAATCTGTGGGAACCTATATTTACTAAGCATGGTTATAATATGGTCACAAATGGTAATCTACCAGCTGTTGAGCAAGGTAAAATAACACCAAATCAAATTCCATTGTCATCTAAACTTAGATATAAGTATATGGATGAATACCTAAGTAAAAGCGGCAAATTTTCGCGTTATATGATGAGAGCATCCGCGTCAGCTCAAGTCTCAATAGATTATAAATCAGAAGAGGATTTGGCAAAGAAGTTAAGAGTGCTAGAAAAGATTTCACCTATTTTGATGATTATAATGGAGAGCAAGAGCGACAAGGAATTCTCGCTTCCAGGAAATGATGGTCATACGCATCTATTAAGAATCCAGGAGTGGGATGATTTAGATCCAGACAGAACTGGTTTCTTGGAAGGTTCGTTGGATGAAGGTTTTGGATATGAGGATGTTGCTGACATTACATACAATGTTCCGCTTATTCTTTTGACCAAGGATGGAGTGACAGAGTACGTTGGAGACAAGAGCGCCAAAGACTTAGTAGATGAAGGCATCATCAAAGAATCTGATGTGGAAGATAGAGAAAAGGAATCCCAACTTATTGAGCATGTTTTCTCGATGGGATTTTTCCATTATAGAGTTAAAAAGTATATTGAACTTAGAGTGGCGGATAGTGTTCCAATAGATAAAGCTTTGGGATTTGTAGCGTTATTGAAAGGATTGATATATGATAATTCAAATCTAAATGTGTTGGACGAAAAATTTAGTAATGTAAAAACACTAGATGATATTCAATCAGCAATCAATGAAATCAAAGTAAAAGGATTTGATGCAGTTATCTATGATGGAAAAACAGCATATGATTATGCTGATGAGTTAGTTGAAATAGCAGACAAAGGACTAGAAGTAAAAGATAAGGAGTACTTGAAAAATGTGCGAGCTTTTTGGAGTGACATCAAATAAGAAAGTACAACTGAATGATTATTTAAAAGAGTTTATTAGTCATAGTGACGAACATCCAAATGGATGGGGTATGGCTTTCTTTGATAACGCCAAATATTCTATTCTTCGTGAGCCAGTCAAGGCAAGTAATAGTGACTACTTGAAAGAGTTGCTAGAAAATCCTATTTCTTCGGCGGAGATGTTTGCTCATATTAGATTGGCAACAAAGGGACACGTTGAGTGTGAGAATACACATCCATTTGTTATGAAAGACAAGAGTGGTCGCACTTGGACTTTGGCTCATAATGGAACTATCTTTGATGCACCAGCTTTAAGCAAGTATCAAATGGTACAGGTAGGAAGTACTGATAGTGAAAGAATTCTTTACTACATAATTGATAGAGTGAATGAGCAACTTGAGTTAGTTCATTTTTATCCAGAAGAAAGAATTGAACTAATTGAGAGTATTGCAGAAAAATTATCTGAACATAATAAGTTAAATTTCATTTTGCACGATGGTGAGTATGCTTATGTTCATATAAATGAGGCTGGTACTTTGCATAGATTAGAAGAAGAGGGAACTGTTATTCTTTCGACGCAGGTGCTTGATGACAAGGCTTGGGAAGAAGTTGAACAGAATACTTTGTTTGTTTATAAAGACGGAGAATTGATTCATAAAGGAAAGAAACATTCATATGGTCATGTGACTACACAAGAGGAAATGGATATGCTCTTTATGAATTATTCGGAACTATAAAATATCAATTTACTATAATTTAATAATAGTTTAAAATAACCATTAGAAGATAAAACATAGAGGTGAATGATTTGGATTTTAATGGTTTTATTAATGAAATTGAAAAGAACAATTGGAAAATATACGGCGTAGAAGTGTACGAAGATAATCAGTTAATTCGCGAGTGGGGCGATACTAAAGAGACACCGCACATTATTTACTCATGTACAAAAACATTTCTATCTGTGGCAGTTGGTATTGCTTGGGATAGAGGCTTGTTTGACCTTGATAAAAACATTTTTGAATACATTCCAGAAGATGTTTACAAAAAATATGATCCAAAGATTATTGATGATTTAAGTAAGATTTCAATTAGAAGACTTCTTACGATGTCTGTTCCTGGTTATCCTTTTAGACCGGAAGGAGATAGTTATTTAGATTTCATTTTTAATTTGCCAATAGAAGATCCAGATAAAAATGAGTTCTATTACTGTAATATATGTCCAACCTTTGTCAGTGTCGCTTTGACATATGCGATAGGTGAAGACTTGTATGAGTTTATAGACAGAGAAATTATAAAACCATTAGGTATACATGTTGAGGAATACTTTAGAATGCCAGAAGGATATTTCTACGGTGCATCACAGATGGTTATGACACTTCATGATATTAGTAAGCTTGGACTTCTTTTGTACAACAAGGGTGTTTGGAACGGAAAGAGAATAGTTTCTGAAGAGTATGTTGATATGGCCACATCAGTTCAAATTGAAAACGATAGATATGGTTACGGTTTTTATATTTGGAAGTATAAAGACGGATTTTATATAAGTGGTAAATGGGGTCAGCATTGTTTGATTCTACCAGATGAGAAGTTGATGGTAACATTTACTGGCTTTGTACCGGAGCAAGCTGAAGATGTGGAAAATGCTATGATTAAGTATATTTTGGAAGATAAATAGTTTTATGATAAACTGTTTATATATAAAGAACGGATAAAATTGAAAGGAGGTTTTAAATGAAACTTGCAATAAAAATTATACCTTTGGTTTCTGTCTTTATTTATCTTTGTGTGGGGATGATTTGGAAATGCTGGCATCCAGGATGGCTTATAGTGGCCGGCGGAATACTAATAACAGGTATTCTCAAAATTATAGATGAGAGTATGGACGAAAAGAAAGATAAAAAAGAAGAAACACCAGAAGAATAAAGGAGTGTATCATGAAAAAAATTATTAGTTTATTATTAGTTACTGCGCTAGTAGCTACATGTGGATTGTTAGTTGGATGCGGAAAAAAAGACAAAGCTAAAGAGGCAGCTACCGAGGTGGCATCAAAGGCTAAGGAAGTTGAAACAAAAGCTGAAGAGAAAAAGGAAGATGTTTCAAAGGCAGTTGAGACTAAAAAAGAAAAAGCTACAAAAGAACTAAGCAGTAAAGAGAAGGCCTTGGAGGAAGCTTCAAAGGCTATGCAGAAGAAGGCTCCAAAGAAACCAACAGTTCACGGTAATGGTATTGTTGGAGTATGGGAGTACAATCAGAAAGAATATCAAATTCCTGCCACATATACATTTAAAAAGGGCGGTACAGGAACATACAAATTGGCTGGACAAGTTCAAAAGATTAAATGGAAAACAAAAGGCAAGAAGATTACAATCAATATTAATAATCAAGGTGATATGAACCAGAAGTATAAACTTGAAGGTGATGTTTTAACACTATACGATATCACTGATTCACCTGTTGTTTATTACAGAGTTGGATAATAATTAATATTTGGAGAGGGTTTCTCATTGTAGAAACCCTCTTTTTTTAATATACTTATAATATCGAACGAACGGAAAGGTTAAATAAGATGGACGATAGACTTAAAAAGCAATTGGAGTTTTCTCTAGAGATCGATAAAGAGAAAGAGATTTTTCGCCATACACATTTGTCGGGCGAGGGCAGAAATGAAAACGATGCTGAACACTCCTGGCATATGGCGATTATGGCATATCTCCTAAAGGAATATTCTAATGAAGATATAGACATAGCAAAAGTAATGATTATGTGTTTGATTCACGACATTGTTGAGATAGATGCAGGTGATACTTACGCATATGACGACGAAGGCTTAAAGACTCAAAAGATAAGAGAAGATAAGGCGAAAGAGAGAATCTATTCACTTTTGCCGGAGGATCAAAGGGATGAGTTGGTTGCTATCTTTGACGAGTTCGAGGCATATGAGACGCCGGAGTCAAAGTTTGCACACACTATGGATAATCTTCAGCCACTCATTTTAAATAACAGTAATGAGGGTATGGATTGGAAGATAGATGGAACTGATGCGGACCACGTGTTTGCTCGTCAAAGAAAGAATGCACTTGGTTCAGAAAAACTTTGGGAGATTACAGAAAAGATTCTCAATGAAAATGTTGAAAAAGGTAATTTAAGTTTTAAGGAGGGCAAATAAATGACAAAGGTTAATAACAGAAAAGTTGCGATAGTAGGATGTGGATTTGTTGGATCTGCTTCGGCATTTGCGTTGCTTGAGAGTGGATTGTTCTCCGAAATTGTTTTGATTGATGCTAATCAAGAGAAGGCAGAGGGAGAAGCGCTTGATATTGCTCACGGAGCACCTTTTGCTAGACCTACTAAAATATATGCAGGTGAGTACAAAGATATAGCGGATGCCTCAATAGTAATTGTGACAGCTGGTGCTGGACAAAAGCCAGGTGAGACTAGATTAGATTTGGTGAAGAAGAATGTTGGAATTTTTAAGTCAGTTATTCCTTCTATTACAGAGTACAACAAAGAAGGAATTCTTTTGATTGTAGCTAACCCAGTAGATGTGCTAACATATGCTGCGGCAAAGATTAGTGGATTTCCAGAGAACAGAGTATTTGGCTCGGGCACAGTTTTAGATACTGCTAGATTTAAATATTTACTAGGCGAGCATTTAGAAGTAGACAGTAGAGCAGTTCATGCATTTATTATAGGAGAGCACGGAGACAGTGAGATTGCTGCTTGGAGTAGTGCCAATGTATCTGGTATTCCAGTAAATGATTTCTGCGAAATGCGCGGACATTTTGAACATGCCAAAGCAATGGAGCGAATAGCTGAAGAGGTTAAAAATAGTGCCTATGAGATTATTGAAAAGAAAGGCGCTACATACTATGGAATTGCAATGTCAGTAAAGCGTATTTGCGAAGCTATAGTGAGAGATGAGAAATCAATTCTTCCAATCTCAAGCATTCAGCATAACAATTACGGAATAAGTGATGTTGCACTAAGTATGCCTGCTATTGTCGGTAGAGAAGGGGTGGAATGTACAGTTCCATATGAGCTTTCTAAGAAGGAAGTGGAGGCTTTGCAAGAGTCTGCTAAAACACTAAAAGAAGTAATAGATGATGCCCTATAAGGGCCGATAAATAAAGGACTGATTCCCTTAAGGAATCGGTCCTTTTTTAGTGCTAAACAATTCGATTTATGTTAGAATAATAAAAGCGAATTTTAGAAAGGCATTGAGATGTTAGAACTAAAAAATGTGTCGTTCGAAGTGGACGACGAACTAGGAAATAAGGAAATAATCAAGGACATAAGTCTTACTATTCCAGATAACAAAATGATTGTTATCACTGGTCCAAATGGTGGAGGTAAGTCTACTTTGGCGCGTTTGATTGCGGGCATTGAGAAACCAACATCAGGAAAGATCCTTTTGGATGGTGAGGACATTACAGATATGTCTATTACAGATAGAGCAAACAAAGGAATTGGTTTTGCGCTCCAGCAACCAGTCCGCTTCAAAGGCATCCAAGTATTCGACCTAATTAAACTTGCTACAGGTAAACAGATTTCACTTGAGTCTGCATGCAAGTATCTATCTGCAGTAGGACTTTGTGCGAGAGATTATATTAATAGGGAAGTTAACGCCAGTCTTTCTGGCGGAGAGTTAAAGAGAATTGAGATAGCAACTGTTCTTGCGAAGAAGAGCGAGTTATCTGTCTTCGACGAACCCGAAGCAGGAATCGACCTTTGGAGCTTTAACAGTTTGATTAAAGTATTCGAGAAGATGAGAAGAGACATTGAGGATAGTTCAATTGTTATTATTTCTCACCAGGAAAGAATCTTGAATATAGCTGACGAGATTATTGTTTTGGCGGATGGACAACTTACTGCTAGAGGTAGTAAGGATGAGATTATGCCAACATTAGTTGGTGTGAATGCTCCAGCAAGACAATGCGACAAAGCTGACCCACAGAAAGGAGATAAATAGTATGGCAGATATTAAGTTAGATGAAATACAAAAGAGACTCCTTACTGAGGTGGCAGATCTTCACAGTGTGCCAGAGGGCGCATATAACATTCGTTCAAACTCAAAGGCTATCGCTAGACAGTCTAGTGCAAATATTGAGATTGTACCGAAAGAAGATAAAGACGGAATCGATATAAAGATTAAGGCTGGAACAAAGAATGAGAGTGTTCACATTCCAGTTGTTATGAACGAGAGTGGAATTAAGGAAAAGGTTTACAATGACTTCTACGTGGGCGAGGACTGCGACGTTGTTATTGTAGCGGGATGTGGTATTGATAACTGCGGACCAAAGGATTCAGAGCACGACGGAATTCACAGATTCTTTGTCGGAAAGAATTCTAAGGTTAAATATGTTGAGAAGCATTACGGTTCAGGTGATGGAGAAGGAAAACGAATTCTAAATCCTGTCACTGAGGTTTACGCAGAAGAGAACAGTACTATCGAGATGGAGATGGTACAGATTAAGGGTGTCGATGACACTGATAGAAAAACTGTTGCCGAGTTGGCTGAGGGTGCAAAGATGTTTGTAAGAGAACGTCTTATGACTCATGGCAAACAACAGGCTTTAAGTGGTTATGATGTTAAGCTTAATGGTGATGATTCTAGTGCAGATGTAGTGTCTAGATCAGTTGCCAGAGATGAATCATTCCAAAAACTTGACTTGAGAGTGGATGGAAACGCTAAATGTAGTGGACACACTGAGTGCGATTCCATTATAATGGATAAGGCGAAAGTTTTAGCTGTGCCAGCGCTTGAAGCTAACAATGTAGACGCGATGTTAGTGCATGAAGCGGCTATCGGAAAGATTGCTGGCGACCAATTAATCAAGTTGATGACTTTAGGTCTCACAGAACAAGAGGCTGAAGAGCAAATTATAAACGGATTCTTAAAATAGGAGAAAATATGAGTTACGCAGATCAAGTGTTTGTAGATATGTGCAAAGACATTCTAGCAAACGGAACAGACACAAAAGGCGAAAAAGTACGTCCTAAATGGGAGGACGGCTCTTTTGCATACACAATAAAAAAGTTTGGAGTAGTTAATAGATACGACCTTCGCAAAGAATTCCCAGCCATGACATTGCGTAAGACTGGATTTAAGAGTTGTGTAGATGAACTACTTTGGATTTGGCAGAAGAAATCAAATGTTGTAGGAGAGCTTAGCTCACACATTTGGGATGCTTGGGCTGGAGAAGATGGAACAATCGGAAAAGCTTACGGATACCAGATGAGCGTTAAGCATCATTATAAAGAAGGCGATATGGATCAAGTTGATAGGGTTCTTTATGACTTGAAGAACAACCCATACAGTCGTCGTATTATGACAAATATTTATGTGCATCAAGATCTTCACGAGATGAATCTATATCCATGTGCATACTCAATGACATTTAACGTTACAAAGAATGAGGAGACTGGAAAGTTAGTTCTTAACGGAATGCTAAACCAGAGATCTCAAGATATTCTTACAGCAAATAACTGGAACGTTTGTCAGTATGCAGCACTTGTTCATATGTTTGCGCAAGTGAATGATATGGAAGTGGGCGAGTTTGTTCATGTGATTGCAGATGCTCATATTTATGATAAGCATATCCCTCTAGTTGAAGAGTTGATTACTAGAGAGCAGCATCCGGCACCAAAGTTGTGGATTAATCCAGAGATTAAAGATTTCTATGACTTCACACCGGACGACTTAAAATTGATTGATTACGAGACAGGACCACAGATTAAGATTCCTGTAGCAGTTTAGGAGACAAAATGAATTTAATTGTAGCAGTAGATAAAAATTGGGGCATCGGCAAAGACAACGACTTACTCATCAGTATTCCTGAAGATATGCAGTTCTTCAAGGAAAAGACAATGGGCAAAGTTGTAATTATGGGAAAGAACACTTTAGAGAGTTTCCCTGGTGCCAAGCCACTTAAAAATAGAACAAACATTGTGCTTGCGCTTGAGACTGACTATTTGGTGGATGGAGCCACAGTAGTTTATACAATGGATGACTTCTTGAAAGAAGCAGCTAAATATCCAAGTGAGGATGTATTTGTGATTGGTGGTGGAAGCATTTATCGTCAGATGCTTGAACATTGTGATACTTGCTATATTACATATATCGATCATTCCTTTGACGCGGACACATTTATTCCAAATCTCGATGAGATGGATGAATGGTATATTGCTGAGGAAAGCGAAAAATATAATCATAATGGAATGGAATATTCCTTTAGAACATATAAGAAAAAGTAGAAAAGAATTCTAATGTTATTTTAATGTTATGTTGAAATAATGTAAGACATCAAAATACGAGCGGAGGATGTAATGAGAATTCTATTTGCTGAAGACGAAGTAGATTTAAATACAATAGTAAAGACTAAATTGGAATCAGACGGGTATGTTGTTGATTCTTGTTTTGATGGTGAGGAAGCGATTGACTGCTTTGACATGGCAGAATATGATGTTGTGGTTTTAGACATTATGATGCCAGTGAAAGATGGTTACGCTGTATTAGAGCACATCAGAAACAAGGGTAGCAGAGTACCTGTTTTATTTTTGACTGCAAGAGACTCTGTGGATGATAGAGTTTTAGGATTAGATAGTGGTGCGAATGATTACTTGGTTAAGCCTTTTTCTTTGGACGAGTTATCGGCCAGAGTTCGTGCGCTAACTCGTAATGCATATGGCGAGACTAAGAATGTGATTGGTATTGCAGATCTTGAGATGGATTTATCATCACACAAGGTTACTCGTGGCGGAAAAGAGATTGAACTTTCAGCTAAGGAGTATCAGTTATTAGAGTACTTGCTTCACAATAAAGATATTGTTATCTCAAGAGAGAAGATTGAGAACCATATTTGGAATTATGATTATGAAGGTGGCACAAACGTGGTAGATGTTTATGTTAGTTACCTTCGTAAGAAAATAGACGGAGATAGTGACGTTAAACTTATCCACACAGTTCGTGGAAGTGGATATGTGATTAAAGAAGGATAATCATGAAAAAGAGGAAACGTTCAATAAAATTTAATATTACACTTACTTTTTCGGTTGCGATGATTATCGTGGCTGTTTTGACGTTTCTACTTATAAGAGTGGTTGCTCAAAATGTTTTGGAGGCAAACACTAGTCAGTACCTTATGGGTGCTGTTGAGTCCAATGTGGATAAGATTAAGTTTACGAAGAAAAAGAATAAGAAGATAAATAAGATAACAAAAGCAGTTCTTATTAAATATAAAGACGGATATTTGAGAATTGATAGGGGTTTCCTGGAGGAAATGAAGGATGTTCAAATCGGTCTTTACGATAAAGATGGAAACATTTTATATGGAAACAATCCGTTGACGAAGGATAAGGATATTGATTTTGTTCCATCATTCTCGGTGTCTCGTGTTTATAAGCAGAGCATTAATAAGACACCATATTATATTTACGATCGAAAGATGGTTGGTAAAAAACTAAACGGTCTTTGGATGAGAGGTATGGTTCCGTTGACGAATGAGATGAATCAACTTGCTACCATCACAAAGATAGCAATTATGTTTTTACCTATAGTAATTATTCTTGCAATATTGATTGGTTTGTTTATTTCTAAAAAGCTTCTCAAGCCAGTCAACAAGATGGAAGAGGCTGCGTCCAATATTTCACAGGGCTCTGACCTTAAGAAGAGAATTGATATAGGAAACGGAACCGGTGAAATTTATGATTTGGCAGATGACTTCAATGAGATGATTTCAAGACTAGACGATTCGTTCGAAGCTGAAAAGAGATTTATCTCTGATGCATCGCACGAGCTAAGAACTCCTATGTCAGTTATTATGGCTCAGACCGAACTTACATTAGAACAAGATAGGAATAATGAAGAGTACAAGTCAGCTATTGAAGTTATAAACAGACAGGGCGGAAGAATGAATACTCTAATTGACACATTGCTTGATTACACAAGATTAGAGCAGCGTGCAGATGAGTATCAGATGATGCCTATCGATTTATCTGAACTAGTTACAGATCTATGCGAAGATATGAAGTTGATTAAGTTAAAAGATATCACGTTAGAGTATGATGTGGAACCTGACATTACAATTTCTGGTCATAAGGTTCTTTTGACGAGGATGCTTCAGAACTTAATCGACAATGCATACAAATATGGAAATGATAATGGAAACATATGGGTAACGCTTAAAAACAATAAAGAAAATGTTATTCTTTCAGTTAAGGATAACGGAATCGGAATCAGCGAGCAGGGCGTTGATAAAATCTTTGATAGGTTCTATAGAGAAGACAGTTCTAGAACTCATCAAAAGAGAATGGCTTACGGATATGGCCTTGGTCTATCGATGGTTAAGAAGATTGTTGAAATGCATGATGCTAACATCAGAGTCATCAGCGAAGAAGGACAAGGATCAGAATTTAGAATTTATTTTAAAAATTAATTTTTTCTAATGTTATTCTAATGTTTGTATTTTATTATTTAGTTGCAATCGTTCAAGAAACGAAAAAATATATTTTATTAAAACAAAAGGAGAACAAAAAATGAAGAAACTAATGAAATGTATTATGGTTGCATTATGTTTGGCAGTGGCAGTTGCCTTTGCAGCGGGCGTACAGTCAACTAACGTGCAAGCTAAGAAGAAGGTGACCTACAAGCTTAAAAAGGGCACACTTACTATTAAAGGTAAGGGCAACATGCCTAAGAAGATTAAGGTCAAGAAGAACAAGGTAAAGAAGATTGTTATCAAAAAGGGTGTTAAGAACATCTCAAACAATGCTTTCAAGAACTTTAAGAAAGTTAAAAAGATTTCAATCGCTAAGACAGTTAAGAAGATTGGTGTTAACGCATTCTATAAAACAGCAATCAAGAATCTAACAATCCCTAAGAACTGTAAAAAACTAGGTTCAGGATTTATGGATTACTGTAAGAAGCTTGATAAAGTAACTCTTCCTGGTGACTTTGTTATCATTGACAAAAAAGGAAACGCAAAATCAATTAGAAATAAAGCACATGGAACAACAGTTGACACAGTTACTTTTAATTCAAACTTAGATTACAACGCTTGTGCATACTTTGACACATACGACTTCCAGACAGCAGCAAGTGATCCTAAATTTAAGACATTTGATGGTGTTGTTTATACAAAGGACGGAAGTGGAATCGTTAGAGTTCCTTCAGGCAGAGATACTCTAGTTATAAGAGAAGGCTGTACAACATTTAATACACATGCTTCTGTATATCTAAGTGGCAAGGATAGTGGAATTGTTTGTGATAGCTTAGTTAAGATAACACTTCCAAGTACGCTTAAAAAAGTAGATTATGAAGCATATCCTGATTATGCAAGCGACGAAGAATGTAAAACTAATACAGAGATTCTATTTGGTAAATCAAATCTAGAAATCCCTGAAATTGTTAAACTAAAAATTATTTACAAAATAAGTCCAGACGCTTTAGTTAAGAAACTACCTACACGTATTGCCAATAATAATAATTTCTTAATAGGTGACTCAACATATTTGATCGAGGGTAACGGCGCTGCAACAAGTAACGTTCCTGATGGAATTAAAACTATCTGTGAAGCTGCTTATTATTCTGACAATGGACTAGTAAAAGCAGTACTTCCTGCATCAGTTGAAGAGATTGGCGAAAGCGCATTTATGTTCTCAAATTTGGGTGAAATTAATCTAGATAATGTTAAGAAGATCGGAGAAGCAGCTTTTTCGGGAACTCAGTTTAAAGAGATTGAACTACCAGCAACTATTACAGCTATTCCAGATTATGCATTCTTCGACTGTGACAACTTAACAAAAGTAACATGTAAGGGTGAATTAAAATCAGTTGGAGCATATGCATTCAATAATACAAGACTAAATATCGCTGATTTCTTAGCAGATAACACTAAATTAGAGACAATTAATGAATCAGCATTCGAAAATGTAGGTTGGACAAATATCACTATTCCTGCAAACATTAAGACAGTAGGTGCTTATGCATTCGCAGAGTCGAATAATACTAAGTTTGTCCTCATCAAGGGAAGCACGGCTGGATTCAGTATGCTATCATTCGGTGTATGGAATGGCGTTACATATCAGTTTGAACAGGGTATGTCACAGGCATGGGTTACTCCAGACCATGACTACTACAAATCTGGTAAGAAGATGAAGTTCAACGCAAGCTGGGATAAAGTATCAGAAGTTAATGGATATGAAATCTGGCTAGCTAAAGATAAATCTCTAAAGAAAGGCGTTAAGAAATACACATATAAGTATAACGCGAAGAACGCAAGTGTTTCGCTAACAAAGAAGAAAGCTAAAGGACTTAAGTACTTTGGAATCAGAGCATTTAAGACAGTTAATGGTAAGAAAGTATACAGTAAATGGAACATCCAGAAACTATAAGATGTGAATGAAGTTTAGGGTATACAGTAACATGTATACCCTAAATTAATCTTAACGGAGGTGATTTAATTGAAAAACTTAATAAAAAATAAAAAAATCATGATTACCTTCATTAGTTGTTTGGTTGTTATCGTTTTAGTTTTCATTGGCGTGACTGCGATGAAGATGGTTGCAAAAAACAGTTCTATCGGAACTGAGGCAGCTAAAAAGTTTGCATTAATAGATGCGGGGGTAAAAGAGAAGAATGTTGATCATATGCATGTCGATTTCGAATACAAAGATTCTACATATGTATATGATGTAAAATTCGACACAGACAAAAAAGAGTATTACTACTTTGTAAAAGCATCGAATGGAATTATCCTTGAGAAGAAAATCTTGAAAAAGAAACATCATTCGAAGAAGAAGGATAAAAAGCATTCGAAGAAGAGTAAGGGTAAGAAGTCTAAAGATAAAGAAAAGACTTCTGAGAAGTCTTCAAAGAAAAACAAAATCAATGAAACCACAAAGAAACTCAAGTCTAAACATAAAAACAAAGACGAAGATGATGTGGATGACGTGATTGGAATGGACGAAGCAAAAAGTATTGCAATAAGTGCTTCGGGTGCGAGCCCAAGTGATGTGGTCTTCACTATGGCAGTACTTAGTGGCGACACATATGATTTACAGTTTTATGATAGCGATACAGAATACAATTATTCGGTAGATGCTTTTACAGGCTCTGTTGTTAGTGGATCTTCAAACAACATTGAAGGTAGTAATTAGTAGTATTAAAAAACGAGGTGTTTATACACCTCGTTTTTTACATATATCATTTAAACAACATTTGTCGCAGTAAGGAGCAGTACGCGCTGTACATACATCTCTTCCGTGAATAACTAACCTATGACAAAAGTCACTTCCTTCTTCTGGTGGAATGAGTTTCCAAAGTTCCATCTCGACTTTTTTAGGATCTTTAACATTAACAAGTCCAAATCTATTTACCAATCTTATACAGTGAGTATCAGTAACAATAGCAGGACCACCAAACACATCTCCAATAATAAGATTTGCTGACTTTCTACCAACACCTGGAAGCTTAAGCAAGTCTTTCATATTGTCGGGAACTTTATAATCAAAATCATCCCTTAGCATCTGCATGCAAGCCTTAATATCTCTAGCTTTACTTTTTCCTAAGCCACATGGTTTTACAATCTCTTCAATCTTTTCGACTGGTGCATCAGCTATCGCATCAATGTCTGGATATTTCTCATAAAGCTTTGGAACAATTTTGTTTACACGCTCATCAGTACATTGAGCGGCAAGTCGAACTGAAATAAGCAACTTCCATGCTATTGAAATATCTAACGTACATGTTGCATTTGGGTATTCTTTTTTTAGTCTATTCACTATTTCTAGTGCTAAATCTTTTTTTCGCATATGGGCATTATACCACAGAGTATGTTATAATACCTAATTGGAGAGAACAGAAAGGACAACTATGAGACATAATTATCACAAAATCTCAGAAGAGTTACAAAACAGAATTAAAGAAGATATGAAGAATCATTACGAGAGTCCTTATCGTTGTAATGATGAAGATATCGTTCGTAGAAACATGGAAAGAGATCAGGCTACACTTTGGAGGCCTGCTTTTCAGCGTGATATAGAAAAGATACTTCACATTCCATATTACAGTCGTTATACGGACAAAACCCAAGTGTTTTCTTTCATTAATAATGATGATATTTCTAGACGCGCACTTCACGTTCAGTTAGTTGCTCGTATTGCTAGAAACATTGGCCGAGTGCTAGGTCTTAATGAGGACTTGATTGAGGCTATGGCTTTGGGCCATGATATTGGACACACTCCATTTGGACATGCTGGCGAGAGATACCTTAATGATGTATATCACGCAAGAACAGGAAGATACTTTAATCACAACGTTCAAAGTGCGAGAGTGTTAGACAAACTATTCCAGAGAAACATTAGTCTTCAAGTTTTAGATGGTGTTCTTTGTCACAATGGAGAGTTTGAGCAGAAGGAGTATAGACCTAACAAAGGCAAGACCTTCGAAGACCTCGACAGAGAGATAGAAGCTTGCTACACAGATGGACCATCAGCTATCAAGTCATTAGTTCCAACTACACTAGAGGGATGTGTAGTTAGAGTTTCAGATATGATTGCATACATTGGAAAAGATAGACAAGATGCACTAACTGCAAAGATTATTGATCACGATACAGAATTCTCGAGCGAGAGCATTGGTGATAAGAACGCAGAGATTATTAACAACCTTAGTGTTGATATAATTGAAAACAGTTATGGTAAGGATTACATTCTTTTAAGTGAAGCTGCATACAATGATTTAAAGACTGCTAAACGAGAGAATTATGAGATGATTTACCTTAGTGAAGATACTCAGAAAGAGTATGACAGCATCATTGGACCAATGTTTGAAAAGCTATATGACAGACTTTACGAAGATGTAGTTTCTGGAGATGAGAATTCAATCATTTATAGACATCATATTAAGTTTATCAACAACAATAATTACGATAGAGGGGCTGCTGATTATAGAGAAGAAGACAAGCACCAAATAGTAGTAGACTTCATCTCAAGCATGACCGATGATTATTTCATCGCCTTATACAATGAACTATTTCCGGACGATAAAAAAGATATTAAATTTAAGACATATTTTTAGTGGAAATCTATTAAAAGTAGCTTCCGCATAAAGAATAACGGATGCTCGAACGATTGTTAGTGAGAGCACCGTTATTTTTATGCGGAAAACCACCAATTAATTGGATTTCGATATTGAAAATAAGACTTCTATTTGATATAATTTTATCAATTTAAGCCTAGAAATAGGCGGATTTTTTAGCGAGGAAAAATAATGAAAGCATACCTAATTTTAGAAGACGGTACGGTGTTTGAAGGCACATCGATTGGGACCGAAAAAGAGGTTATCAGCGAAGTTGTTTTCAACACATCTATGTGGGGTTATTTAGAGGTTTTAACTGACCCTTCATATGCTGGACAAGCCGTTTGTATGACATATCCTTTAATAGGTAACTACGGTATCTGTTATGAAGATATGGAATCACTCAAACCTTGGCCAGATGCATACATCGTACACGAGTTAAGTAGAACGAATAGTAACTTCCGTTCAGAAGGCTCTATCCAAGATTTCTTGGTAGATAACGATATTCCAGGAATTGCTGGTATCGATACAAGAGCACTTACAAAAATCCTTAGAAATAAGGGAACAATGAATGGAATGATCACAACAAAGAAGTATGACAACTTAGATGAAATACTTCCGAAGATTAAAGAGTACAAAGTAAGAGGCGTTGTTGATGCCGTTACTTGTGATTCGAAGAAAGAATTAGAGTCCTTGGTAGAGGGCAAGAATTATAAAGTGGCTCTACTTGATGTTGGAGCTAAAAACAATATTCCACATTCACTACAGAAGTATGGATGTGATGTTACAGTTTTTCCTGCTAGAACACCTGCTGAAGATATTATCGCATTTGAACCAGACGGAATTATGCTTTCAAACGGTCCTGGAGATCCAAAGGAATGCGAATATGAAATAGAGCAGATTAGAAAATTATATGATACAGATATCCCAATCTTTGCTATTTGTCTTGGACATCAGTTGATGGCTTTGGCTATGGGATTTGATACAAAGAAGATGAAGTATGGTCACAGAGGTGGTAACCACCCAGTTATTGACCTAGATAGCAGACACGTTTACATCTCTTCACAAAACCACGGATATATGGTTGATGACGAGTCAGTAGATGAGTCCGTTGCAAAGGTTGCGTTTGTAAATGTAAATGATAAGACTGTAGAAGGTCTACGTTATAAAGACAAAAATATATTTACAGTACAATTCCACCCTGAAGCATGCCCTGGTCCACAGGATTCAGAGTGTCTTTTTGGTGAGTTCATAAATATGATGGAGGTGAAGAAGAATGGCTAGAGACGAAAGCATCAAAAAAGTATTAGTCATAGGTTCAGGCCCCATCGTGATTGGTCAAGCTGCAGAGTTCGACTACGCAGGAACACAGGCTTGTCGTTCACTAAAGGAAGAGGGATTGGAAGTTGTTCTTCTAAACTCTAACCCAGCGACTATTATGACAGATAAGGATATTGCAGATGAGGTTTATATCGAGCCTCTAACAGTTCCTATTTTAGAAAAGATTATTGAGAAAGAAAAACCTGACAGCATTCTTCCAACACTTGGAGGACAGGCTGGACTTAACCTTGCAATGGAAATTGCAGAGACAGGTTTCTTAGAAGAGCACAATTGTAGATTGATTGGTACAACAAGTGCAACTATCAAAAAGGCAGAGGATCGTCTTGAATTTAAAGAGACTATGGAAAAGATTAACGAGCCTTGTGCACCTTCACTTGTTGTTGAGAGTATTCAAGAGGGAATCGATTTTGTAAATCAGATTGGATACCCAGTTGTTCTTCGTCCTGCTTACACACTTGGTGGTAGTGGTGGCGGAATTGCACACAACCAGATGGAACTAGAAGAGATTCTAGAAAATGGTCTAAGACTTTCACGTGTGGGACAGGTATTAGTTGAGAAATGTATTGCCGGCTGGAAAGAGATTGAGTACGAGGTAATGCGTGACTCTGCTGGAAACTGTATCACAGTTTGTAACATGGAAAACATTGACCCTGTTGGAGTTCATACGGGTGATAGTATCGTTGTGGCTCCTTCACAGACATTGGGCGACAAAGAGCACCAGATGCTTCGTACATCGGCTCTTAATATCATAAATGAACTTGGAATTACTGGCGGATGTAACGTGCAGTATGCATTGCATCCAGAAACTTTTGAGTATTGTGTAATTGAGGTTAACCCTCGTGTTAGTAGATCTTCGGCGCTCGCGTCAAAGGCTACAGGTTATCCAATTGCAAAGGTGGCAGCGAAGATTGCTATCGGATACACATTGGATGAGATTAAGAACGCAATCACTCAAAATACATTTGCCAGCTTCGAGCCTACACTTGATTACTGTGTAGTTAAACTTCCAAGACTTCCATTTGATAAGTTTATTACAGCTAGTAGAAAACTAACTACTCAAATGAAGGCTACAGGCGAGGTTATGAGTATTTGTAACAACTTTGAAGGTGCCTTGATGAAGGGTATTAGATCACTAGAGCAGCACGTTGAATGCTTGAGAGATTACGATTTCTCAGATCTTACTGACGATGAGTTAGAAAAGATGCTACACAAGGTTGATGATAGACGAATCTGGATTGTGGCAGAAGCACTAAGACGTGGTGTTTCTTATGAACACATTCATGAAATCACAATGATTGACGAATGGTTCATTGACAAGATTGCAATCATTACTGAGATGGAGAAAGCTCTTGAGACAGAGGAGCTTACTGTTGATTTGCTACGTGAGGCTAAGAGAATTGAATTCCCAGATTCAGTTATCGCAAGACTTACTGGCAAAACTGAAGAAGAGATTAAACAGATGCGCTACGACAATAATATAGTAGCAGCATACAAGATGGTTGATACATGTGCGGCTGAGTTTGAGGCTACCACACCTTATTACTATTCAGTATATGGTGGAGAGAATGAAGCAGAGGAGACTAACCCTGAAAAGAAAGTTTTAGTTCTTGGTTCTGGACCTATCAGAATCGGACAGGGTATTGAGTTTGACTTCTGTTCAGTTCACTGTACTTGGGCTTTCAAGGAAGAAGGCTACGAGACAATTATTGTAAACAACAACCCAGAGACAGTTTCTACTGACTTTGATATTGCAGATAAACTTTATTTCGAGCCACTTACGCCAGAAGATGTTGAGAATATTGTTAACATCGAAAAACCAGATGGTGCTGTAGTTCAGTTTGGTGGACAGACTGCTATCAAACTTACAGAGGCTCTAATGAAGATGGGTGTACCAATTCTTGGAACTAAGGCTGAAGATGTGGATGCTGCTGAGGATAGGGAGTTATTTGACGAAATTCTTGAGAAGTGTGAGATTCCAAGACCTACAGGTGGTACAGTATTTACAGCAGAAGAAGCTAAGAAGGTGGCAAATGAACTAGGCTATCCAGTTTTAGTTCGTCCTTCATATGTACTTGGTGGACAGGGTATGCAGATTGCCACTGACGATAAAGAGATAGAAGAGTTTATGGAAATCATAAACAGAATCGCGCAAGATCACCCAATCCTTGTTGATAAATATTTGCAGGGAACTGAGGTGGAAGTGGACGCTATCTGCGACGGCGAAGATATTTTGATTCCAGGTGTTATGGAACATATCGAGAGAGCCGGTGTTCACTCAGGCGATAGTATTTCAGTTTATCCAGCATACTCATTGCCACAGGATATTATTGATACTATTGAAGAATACACAAGAAGACTTGCGATTGCACTTAACGTAAAGGGAATGATTAACATTCAGTTTATCGTGTGCGATGGACAAGTTTATGTTATAGAGGTTAACCCACGTTCATCAAGAACGGTTCCATATATTAGTAAGGTTACTGGAATTCCAATTGTTAAGCTTGCTACAAAATGTATTATTGGAAATACAATTAAGGGCTTGGGCTACACTCCAGGACTTCAGCCAAATGCTGACTACTATGCAATCAAGATGCCAGTATTCAGTTTCGAGAAGATTCGTGGAGCAGAGACTAGCTTGGGACCAGAAATGAAATCCACTGGTGAGTGTTTGGGAATTGCCAAGACCTTCGACGAGGCCTTATACAAAGCATTCCTTGGTGCTGGAACAGTATTGCCTAAACATAAAAAGGCAATTGTGTCAGTTAACGATGCAGACAAAGATGAGATGGCACCACTTGCTAAGAGATTAGAAGATTTGGGTTACGAGATCTATGCTACTAGAAGTACAGCAAAGCATTTGAGGGACCATGGTGTTGATGCGATTATGGTTAATAAGATTCAGCAGGAAGCACCTACGGTAATGGATTTGCTACTTGAGCATAAGATTGATATCGTTATCGATACTCCAACACAGGGTAGAGATAAACATAGAGACGGATTCTTGATTCGTCGTACATCAATTGAAACTGGTGTTAACTGCTTTACAAGCTTGGATACTGTTGATGCGTTGCTTAAGAGTTTGGAGAGTGATGCGAAGAGCAACATGACACTTATTGATGTAGCTAAGATATAAGAGGGCATGGAGAGAAACACAGCTTGGAAAGGTTGTGTTTATGGAAAAAATAATAAACGAAGTTGTCGGCGGAAGATATGTCGTTTGCGAGATGCTGGGAAAAGGAGGCTTTTCCTTCGTATACCGCGTCAAAGACATGCAAACTGGCATGGAGTATGCGATGAAGAATTATTTCTCATCAAACCCCGCTGACCAAGGAAAACTTTTGGAAGGTTTGGAGAGAGAATTAAATGTATTGAAAAATACATCTCATCCGAACCTTCCAAAAATTTACGATTTAATAAAAGAAAATGACAGTTTCTTTTTGATTATGGAAATCGTAAAAGGCGAGAACTTGAAATCGATTGTTGATAGGAAAGGGCCGCTAAAGAAAAAAGAAATCAAACATGTTATGAAACAAGTTTGTAGCGGACTTTACTATTTGCATTCACTTGAGCCACCAATTGTTTATCGAGATCTTAAACCATCAAACATAGTGATGGATGAAAGCGGTGTTGTTAAACTTGTGGACTTTGGAATTGCTAAGAGGTATTCGAAAGAGATTGAATTGAGTGAGAGGGCGTTTGGTAGCAAAGGTTTTGCAGCGCCAGAGCAGTTTGGTGATAAGAAAGGTTTTTCGATTTATAACACAGATACAAGGACGGATGTGTATGGAATTGGAACGACTCTTTATTATTTGAAGACTGGCAAAGTCTTTGTCGGGGGTGTAGGTTCGGTTAAGCTTGGACATAAATTAAAAAGGATTATTAAGAAGTGCACGAAGCGAAATCCTGATGATAGATATCAGTCGGTGATTGATGTTTTGATAAGGCTAGAAACTCTTGCATAAAACCTTAAAATTTCTTATTATATTAGGGATGAAATATAACATCACGAGAGGTTAGATTTATGAATTATAACGAGGCAAAAGAGTTATTAGAAAAGAATAATCAGAGTCACTTGTTAAAGTATTTTGACGAGTTAAATGACGAGCAAAAAGAGCATTTACTTGAACAGATTTCTGAGATTGATTTTGATTTGATTAAGTTGATTGAGAATGCTGATACTCCAGATGAGAGAGGTGTAATCACACCACTTGATGCTGAAGTGTCTGTTAAAGATATAGAAGAAAACGCAGAGAAATTCCGCGCTAAAGGAATTGATGCTATCAAAGAGGGTAAGGTAGCAGCGCTTCTTTTGGCAGGTGGAATGGGAACTAGACTTGGTTCTGATAAGCCAAAGGGAATGTACAACATTGGCGAGACTAAAGATGTGTTTATTTTTGAAATGTTGATTAGAAATCTTATGGACGTGGTGGATGAAGCAGGAGTTTGGGTTCCGCTTTACATCATGACTAGTGAGAAGAATGATAAGGATACAAGAAACTTCTTCGAGGAGAAGAATTACTTTGGATATAACAAAGACTACGTGAAGTTCTTTAAGCAGGAGATGGCTCCAGCTTGTGACTTCGATGGAAAGATTTATCTTGAGAGAAAAGATAGAATTTCTACATCACCTAATGGAAATGGTGGTTGGTTTATCTCATTCAACAAGGCTGGCCTTTTGGATGAAGCTAAGGCTAAAGGGATTGAGTATATCAACCTCTTCGCCGTGGACAACGTTTGCCAGAGAATGGTTGATCCGTTGTTTGTAGGAGCAATGATTGACGGTGGCTATGTGTCCGCGTCAAAGGTAGTATCTAAGGCAGCCCCAGAGGAGAAGGTTGGAGTACTTTGCCTTGAAGATGGAAGACCATCAATTGTTGAGTACTATGAATTGACTGAAGAAATGAGATATGAGACATTGCCAGATGGCAGTCTTGCATATAAAGACGGCGTAATTCTTAACTACTTGTTTAAGGTTGAAGATTTGGAGCGCAATATGCACAACAATCTAGTGACTCACGTTGTCAAGAAAAAGATTCAGTGCCTAGATGAAAATGGAAATAGTGTTAAGCCAGAGACAGAGAATGGATATAAGTTCGAAACATTAGTTTTGGATATGATTCATGATATGGATAATTGTTTGGCTTATGAAGTTGTGAGAGAAAAAGAGTTTGCACCAATCAAGAATAAGACTGGTGTGGATTCAGTAGATACAGCAAAAGAATTGCTTAAGAAAAATGGAGTAGAACTTTAATGAAGAAGATACTTGAATTAATAACTGAAGAATTTGCAAATGCATTTGAGAGCAAGGGTTATGACAAATCACTTGCTATAGTTGGTGTGTCTAACAGACCTGACCTTTGCGAGTTTCAGTGTAATGGCGCTATGGCTGGTGCAAAGAAATATGGAAAGGCTCCAATTGCAATTGCAGAAGATATAGTAGAAGAAGTTAAGGATAATGAAATGTTTTCTAAAGTGGAAGCAATCAATCCGGGCTTTATTAATATTGATTTGAACAATGATTTTGTTGCTAAGTACTTAAATGATTTAGAAGATGCTGAGAACTTTGGTGTTGAAAAGCAAGACAAAACAATCGTGGTTGATTACGGCGGAGCTAACGTTGCTAAGCCACTTCACGTCGGACACTTGCGTTCAGCAGTTATCGGCGAGAGCATTAAGAGAATTAAGGCATATATGGGCAACAAAGTTATTGGCGATGTTCATCTTGGAGACTGGGGCCTTCAGATGGGACTAATCATTATGGAGTTGAAGGATAGAAAACCTGACCTTCCATACTTCGACGAAGACTTTGATGGCGAGTATCCAGAGGAAGCGCCATTTGATATTTCAGAGTTAGAAGAGATTTATCCAGCAGCTAGTGCAAAGGCAGCAGAGGATGAGGACTTCAAAGAGGCGGCTGGAGAAGCTACTAGAAAACTTCAGGATGGTTACAAACCATATCGTGCGCTATGGAAGCACATAATGAATGTTTCGCTTGAGGACTTAAAGAAGAATTATGACAGATTGGATACACACTTTGATCTTTGGAAAGGTGAGAGTGATGCAAATCCATATATTGAAGATTTGATTCAAGAATTAATCGACAAAGGACTTGCTTTCGAGAGCGAAGGTGCTTTGGTTGTAGATATAAAGAAGGATGATGACAAGAAAGAGTATCCACCATGTATTGTTAGAAAGTCTGACGGTGCGGCTCTTTATGCCACATCTGATTTAGGAACAATTATTGAGCGTGAGAAAGAATTTGAACCGGATGAGTATATCTACATTACAGATAAGCGTCAGGAACTTCACTTTACTCAAGTGTTCCGTGTTGCTAAGATGGCAAAATTTGTGCCAGAAGATAGAGACATGAACTTTATCGGATTTGGTACAGTTAATGGTAAAGATGGAAAGCCATTTAAGACTCGTGACGGTGGAGTTTATCGTCTAGAGTATTTGATTGATGATATAAACGAAGCAGTCTTCGAGAAGATGAAAGAGAATAAGTCTTTGGATGAAGACGAGGCTAAGAAAGTTTCAGAGATTGTTGGTTTGGCGGCTTTGAAGTATGGAGATCTTTCGAACCAAGCTAACAAAGACTATATCTTCGACTTAGAGAAGTTTGCATCATTTGAAGGAAACACAGGACCTTACATTCTTTACACAATTGTTCGTATTAAATCTATTTTAGAGAAATATAAAGCAGAGGGCGGAAGCCTAGATAATTTAGAAATAAAGGCGAGCGATAACGAGACTCAAAACAAACTTATGCTAGAAATCACGAAGGTAAACGAAGTGATTGAATCAGCATCAGATGAACTTGCTCCTCACAGAATTTGTCAGTATGTGTATGAACTATCAAATGTGTTTAACAGTTTCTATCACAACACAAAGATATTGGCAGAGGAAGACGAGGATAAGAAGAAAGGCTATATCGCTTTACTAGATCTAACAAAGAGTGTTCTTGAGACAGGAATTGATTTGCTAGGATTTAGCGCACCAGATAAAATGTAAAACTAAATGGACCCAGAATTTGGGTCCATTTTTTGATGGCAATAAAAAAGGGATTCGGTTAATCCGAATCCCTTTAAATACTATTTCTTTTTAGTAGTTTCAGCAACTTTCTTTGTAGTCTTTACAGCCTTCTTAGAAGCTTTTGCTTTCTGTGTTGCTGGCTGTGTTTCAGGTTTTGCTGTTGTGTATTGTACGTTAGGGTCTGTAGCCTGAATTAGTACCTGTCTAATACTCTGAATCTCTTGACTTGAGTATGATCTAGGTTCTGTAGGTGGAGTATAACATCCACTTTGTTTTGCAACAGATATTCCTAAGTACCCAATGATACCGATAGCTACAATAGCTGTGATAGCATAAGGTAAAACTTTCTTTATTATAGATAAAACTTTGTTTTTCTTTTTTGGATTTTTACGATTTTGCTTTTGTTGTTTATATTTATCAACTTTTGCCTGACTCATTATTATTACCTCTCATAATCAAAAATCTTTTAATATTATAAAACAAAGTGTACTGTAAAACAAGAACTAATTATGATATACTGAATGTCGAGAATTAAAGGAGAAATAGGGCTTTTGAAGAAGTATAATTACGTTATTTTTGACTTGGATGGGACGCTTAGCGACTCCAAAGAAGGCATAACAAAAAGCGTTCAGTATGCACTAGAAAAAGTCGGAATAATTGAAGAAAATTTAGAAGATTTAGAGCATTTTGTAGGCCCACCGATGGTTGAACAGTACATGAAGGTTTATGGAATGTCTAAAGATAAAGCCTTTGAAACTCTTGGTTACTATAGGGAGAGATATACTCCGATTGGAATTTATGAGACGAAGGCCTATCCTGGAGTGAAGGAAATCCTTGATGCCCTAAAAGAGAATAACGTAAAATTAGGAATGGCTACATCTAAACCAGAGGGAATGGCTGTAGAAGTGGCAAAGTTTTTAGAGATAGAAGATTACTTTGATATTATATGTGGAGCAGATCTTAAAGGTCCTCGTCAAAGTAAGGCTGACGTATTAAATAAGTTGTTTGAAAATTCAGACTTTGTAAAAGATGAATCAGTTTTAGTGGGAGATACTCACTACGATGTTGAAGGCGCTAACGAAGTAGGAATAGACTGTGTTGGCATTGGCTGGGGCATGGGTACTGATGAAGAGATGATGGATGCCGGAGCTAACGGTGTCTTTGACGAATACGAAACATTAATTGATTACTTACTAGGAGAATAAAGTGAAGAATAGAGAAAGAGTTACAATTGGACATTTATGGGGAGCTTTTTATCCAGTACTTTTGTATTTTGGTATAACAATAGTTGCTGGTGTTATTCTTATGGTTATGGCTTACTTGGAGGGCAAACTAGTTATACAGAATGGCAAAATTGATGTAAGTCAACTAGGCGATAGTTTTTCGCTAATGCTCACTTTCTTCGGTGCGCTTATGACTGTTCCGTTTCTTATTCTTATCAAGCATCTTGACTTGAAAAAGCAGAAACTAATAGGGGCATACGGATATAAATCAGTTGCTATTCCTAAATACTTATTGATCATTCCTTTTGCTGTTACATTTATGTATTCGGCAAATATGATTGTGACAATGATAGAAAAAATATTCCCAAGTATTTCACATTCCTTTGACGAGACCGCAAAAGCAATTTATGGAGCAAATATTTACTTGCAGATTGCAACAGCTGTTATCTTAGGACCGATTGTTGAGGAATTGATTTTCAGAGGCCTTATGTACATAAGACTTAAGAGAATGTTTGGCGGAGCAGTGGCAGCATTGGTTACAGGACTTATTTTTGGAATATACCATATGAATATTTCGCAAGGAATATATGCGTTCATATTCAGTTATGCTGCAATCTTTGTTTATGAAAAGTACAAGAATATTTGTGCGCCAATTATATTCCATATGGCTGCAAATGGAATATCAGTACTTGTAAGTTTTCTGTTTAAAGATTATAATACTTCTTCAGGTAGTGTTCAGAATAGCGCTTCAAATTCAACCGGATGGGCGTCACTATTATTAGTGTTTGGCGTGAGCACATTGCTGTGTGTTATGTTCGGATTACTAATTAAGAATTTTGTAAATCCTAAAAAGAAATAGATGGAGACAACGATGAAGTTACTGACGGTAGCAATACCTTGTTACAATTCAGAAGAGTATATGGAAAAGAGCATTAGAAGTGCTCTTAATGGTGGTGAAAAAGTAGAAGTGTTGATCATTGACGATGGTTCAACAGATTCTACTTTGGAGATTGCCAAAAAGTATGAGAAAAAATTCCCTGACATAGTTAGGGTTATTCATAAAGAAAACGGTGGACATGGTGATGCAGTAAATGCAGGTATTAAAAATGCCACTGGTATTTACTTTAAAGTTTTGGATAGTGATGATGTCTTGGGTAAAAAAGCAATGATCAGAGTGCTTGCTTTCCTAGAGAACGCAGTGACTAACGATATGGACATCGATATGGTTATCACCAACTTTATGTATGACAAGCAAGGCGTTAAGCGCAAAAAGATTATGAAATATAAATCTGCTATGCCAGTCGATAAAGTGTTTACTTGGGATGATGTTAAATTAGGACAGACTCAGTATTTATTGATGCATTCAGTAATGTATAGAACAGCAGTGCTTCGTGAATCTGGACTAGAACTTCCAAAGCACACATTCTATGTTGATAACATTTATGTATTTACACCATTGCCATACGTTAGAAAGATTTACTATTTGGATATAGTTTTCTATAAATACTATATTGGAAGAGAAGATCAATCAGTAAATGAATCGGTAATGATTAAGAGACTTGACCAGCAGTATCGTGTTACTCGAATTATGCTTGATGATTACTGCGGTATGCATCTCACAAACAAAAACTTAGATAAAGTATTAGTTCATTACTTCGACATGATGATGTGTATATCAACAATTATGTCTTTGAGAGAGGGTTCAAGACTTAGATTAAAAGATAAAGATGAATTATGGGCACATCTAGAGGCAAAGAATCCTGAACTATATAAAAAGGTTAGGAAGTCACTTCTTGGAAGGTCGATGAACTTGCCAGGAAAGTATGGAAGAAAGACTTCAGAGTTTTTCTACAAAGTAGTTCAAAAGATATTTGGATTTAACTAAAATAAAAAACGGTCGCTAATTTGCGACCGTTTTATTTTTTTGTTGTTATTCTGGAAATTCTGTATTCTTAAATGCGACTTTGAAGATGACGAAGTATAGGATGAATGATAGTAGTGCTCCAGCTACTAGGTCAACTATCGAGTGCTGTTTTAAGAATATTGTTGAAAGGCAAATGCAAATTGTCACGATTAGTGAAATTGCCTTTATTCGTTTTCCGGCTACTGTATGTTTCAATGTGTTGCTGTGTACTAGACAAATGTGAGCTGAGATAGTAGCAAACACATGTATACTTGGCAAAACATTCGTTGGTGTATCAGTTGTGTACAAAAATCGAACTATGTTACCAAGGAAGTTATGACTGATGTCGGCTGGATTTACTCTTAGGTGCAATCCGTTTGGATAAACGGAACAAATAACTAGACAAATTGTCATACCTAAGAATTCATATGCACAAAGTCTGTAGAATTCATTCTTTCCTTGGAAGTAAATAAATATAAACACAACTGGAATGTACAAGAACCAAATAATGTATGGAATAATAAACCATTCATTAAAAGGTAGTACATCATCCAATGGTATATGAATGAAATGCATACCCGGGTAATCAGCTGGATATGACTTCTCTAACAGCATGAACCATGGCATATAAATAAAGAAATATAGTAGTGGCCATGTCTGTTTTAAGTTTTGTGGTTTTAGCCTCTCTTTGTTAAACATAGGTGTAGTATAACACCCATATAAAGTGCTTGACAACTTTTTTATTAAAGTTTATATTAGTAAGGCAGTCAAAATGCAAAAAAGGGATCTTAGCTCAGCTGGGAGAGCATCTGCCTTACAAGCAGAGGGTCACAGGTTCGAGCCCTGTAGGTCCCATTTATATGGCTGGATAGCTCAGCTGGCTAGAGCACACGGTTCATACCCGTGGTGTCGGGAGTTCAAGTCTCTCTCCAGCCATTAGGAAACCTTAAAGGTTTCCTTTTTTATTGTTAAAAATTAGCATAAAGTGTGGTAAAATATATAAACTAGCGCAATTGTGCGCTTTGTTAAGCGAGGTATTGATATGAGAGTAGGTATTGGATACGACGTTCATAAGTTTGCAGAGGATAGAAAACTGATTTTAGGAGGAGTAGATATTCCTTATGAAAAAGGTTTGTTAGGTCATTCAGATGCAGATGTTTTAGTGCATGCTGTAATGGATGCTATTCTTGGCGCGACAGGAATGGGTGACATTGGTCACTTGTTCCCAGACACTGATCCAGAGTTTGAAGGTATCTCAAGTATTGAGTTACTTAAGAGTGTAAGAAAACTTTTGGCAGCAAACAATTATACAGTTGGAAATATAGATGCCATTATTGTGGCAGAGCAACCAAAGATTGCCCCATATAGAGAGCAGATGATTACAAACATCGCAGATGCGTTGAATATTGGAGAAGATAGAGTAAATATTAAAGCGACTACTGAAGAGGGACTTGGCTTTACAGGTAAGGGACTTGGTATTGCGTCTCAAGCAGTTGCTTTGATTGAAGATAGCATGAGCATTTAAGTTTTTCACAATAATCATTAAAGGCGAGGAAAAATGATTAGATATATAGAGAATGATGAAAAACAGAATATTCGCGAGCTCTACGAAGAATGTTTCAGTGACTCAAGAGAACTAACGGATTACTATTTTGAAAACAGACTTCCTAAGAACTTTGTCGCGGTCAACGAGAAGGACGGTCAGATTGTGAGCGGTCTTCATTTGGTGCCAAAGACAGCGGTCATCGGAAAACTTAAATCTCGAGTTATGTACATTTATGGAATTGGTACAAGACAGTACGCTAGACAGCAGGGCAATATGAGTGAACTTATGAGAAGTGTTATCACTGATATGTACCAAGATATGGAAGCGTTCACATACCTTATCCCAACTGACAAGATGAGTGCGGACATCTGTAAGAGATATGGTTTTGAATATGTAATGGACAAGCCGTTTACAAAGCCAATGGAAAATTGGAAAAAGGCCACCCACTCATTGATTTTACGTAAAGCAGACAAAACTGACTTAGTTAGACTTTCAATTTTTGCTCAGTCAAATACTGAGAATAAATACAAAGTGACACTTTCCAAAGATGGTGACTACTTCAAAGAACTCACAACCCTTATTGATGTGGAGGGTGGAGAGATTGAAGTATATGTTGAGAACAAGGTAATTATGGGTTACCGAGTTTGGATTGGTAACGAGATCTACGAAGAAGTCCTAGACCCAAGCATTCAATCAATGAGCTATTATGAGAATGAGGGAAGTCCTTATTTGATGGCAAGAATTATGAGTGTTAGAAAAACACTAAGGATGTTAGGCTTCTATGGAAATGGAACAGTTATTATTCGAATTTCAGATCCAGTTATTTCAGAGAACAATGGAACATTTAAATTCACATATCATCACGGCTCTGTGAAGATGGACAGACTTGATGACGATGTAGTTCCAGAAATTGATGTGACAATAGGTGAGTTGACAGCGCACGTGTTTGGCTATAGTCAGATTGAAGGATTGCCAAGTGTAGCTGAAAGCAGCACAGTATTTATAAATGATTATATTTAGGAGTAGATATGCGAATATATAATACTTTAACAAGAAAAAAAGAAGAGTTTGTACCATTGGAGGAAGGCAAAGTTTCAATGTACGTTTGCGGACCTACAGTGTACAACTTGATTCATATCGGAAACGCTAGACCTATGATAGTGTTTGATACATTCAGAAGATATCTTGAGTACAAGGGATATGAAGTTAACTATGTCTCAAACTTCACTGACGTGGACGACAAGATTATTAATGCCGCAATCGAGGAAGGTGTATCAGCAGACGAGATTGCTGAGCGTTATATTGCTGAATGCCAGAAGGATATGGAGGGCATGAACATTATGCCAGCCACTACACATCCAAAAGCTACAGAAGAAATAGATGGAATGATTTCTCTTATTGGAACGCTAATCGACAAAGGTTACGCATACGACAAAGACGGCACAGTTTATTTTAGAACTAGAAAGTTCAAAGATTACGGAAAACTATCAAAGAAAAACATAAATGACCTAGAAGCTGGTCACAGAGATATTAAAGTAGTGGGCGAAGAGTCAAAAGAAGATCCGCTAGACTTCGTTCTTTGGAAACCTAAAAAAGAGGGCGAGCCTTCATGGGATTCACCATGGAGCGATGGTAGACCTGGTTGGCATACAGAGTGTTCTGTTATGGCAAAGAAATACTTGGGCGATGAGATTGATATTCACGCCGGCGGCGAAGACTTAATCTTCCCTCACCACGAAAACGAGATTGCACAGAGTGAGTGTGCAAACGGTGTTCCTTTTGCAAAGTATTGGATGCATAATGCATTCTTAAATATAAACAATAAGAAGATGTCTAAGTCACTTGGAAACTTCTTTACAGTTAGAGATATTTCTGAAAAGTATGATTTACAGGTATTGAGATTCTTTATGCTAAGCGCGCACTACAGAAGTCCGCTTAACTTCAGCGATGACTTGATGGAGTCTGCAAAGAATGGTTTGGATAGAATCTTAACTGCAGCGGAAAAGCTTCGTGGTGTGATTTCAAGCGGTAAGGACGAACCTTTAACAGACGAAGAGCGCGAGATTGTAAATAGCGCAGGTGAGTTTGTTAAAAAGTTTGAAGATGCAATGGATGATGATAACAATACTGCAAATGCAATTGCTGCAGTATTTGATTTAGTTAAGTATTCAAACAGCAATGTTTCAACAGACAACACTAAGCAGTTTGCTGAGGCAATGTATGAAATCTTAACTGAGCTTACAGATGTTCTAGGAATTATCTTAGAAAAAGAAGAAGAGACCCAGGGCGACGAAGACTACATTAACGAGATGATTGAAAAACGTGCTCAAGCAAAGAAAGACAAAGACTTTGCATTGGCAGATCAAATCAGAGATGAGTTGTTAGAAAAAGGAATCGTGCTAGAAGATACACGTGAAGGAACTAAGTGGAGTAGAAAATAATGTCTGACATATTTGAAATCATAAAACAGAATATGGATTTAGAAGACATTGATACAGTTAACTACTCACCACTAACTTTTGCTTACATAGGTGATGCAGTTTATGAAGTCGTAATCAGAACAATGATTGTTGATGAGGCAAACAGAAGCGCAAATGATCTTCATAAAATGTCGTCTGAATATGTGAAGGCTAGTACTCAAGCAAATCTTGCTGAAATACTAATGGATGACTTCGACGAAGACGAATTAGCAATTTTCAAACGTGGTAGAAATACAAAGATAAATTCCAAGGCGAAGAACGCATCGTTTAACGATTACAAAAAGGCGACAGGATTTGAGGCAGTGATTGGATATTTGTACTTGGAAGGCAAAACAGAGAGAATGTTAGAACTAATCAAGAAGGGATTAGAGAAGTTAGATTAATGGAAAACAGTGAATTAATTATTGAGGGAAGAAATGCGATTATAGAAGCTTTTAGAGCAGGTAGAAGCGTGGATAAACTTTTTATCCAAGAGCACACTAAAGAAGGCTCTATGAACACATTGATTCGCGAAGCAAAGAAAACTAAAACATTAATTAAATATGTTCCAAAGGAAAGGTTGGATCAGATTTCAGAGACTGGTCATCATCAGGGCGCTGTTGCCTTTGTAGCAGCATACAACTATGCAGAGATTGATGATTTGTTTGCGAAAGCCGAGGAGAAAGGTGAGTCACCATTTTTCATTATTCTTGATGAGATAGAAGACCCACATAACTTGGGTGCAATTATAAGAACTGCTAATCTGGCAGGAGCACACGGTGTTATAGTACCGAAGAATCGCGCATGTGGTCTTACAGCGACAGTAGTTAAGGCATCAGCTGGAGCAATCAACTACACACCAATAGTGAAGGTTACAAATATTGCTCAGACTATTGAGAGTTTAAAAGAGAGAGGAATGTGGTTTGTCTGCGCCGATATGGACGGAGAAACTATGTATGATATAGATTTGACGGGGTCTATTGGAATTGTTATCGGAAATGAGGGTAAGGGTGTTAGTAGACTAGTCAAAGAAAAATGCGATTTCGTCGCACGCATTCCTATGAGTGGTGATATAGATTCGCTCAATGCTAGCGTGGCTACGGGGGTTTTGGCTTACGAGATAGTGAGACAGAGATTGAAATAATACGAGCCGTCATAGCTCAGTCGGTAGAGCGCCACCATGGTAAGGTGGAGGTCACGAGTTCAAGCCTCGTTGACGGCTATATTTATTGCCAATACTAAGCGTTTGTGCTAAAATGTTTTGGTATGAATTCTAAGAAAAGAGGATAATCATATGAACAAAAAAGTATTATCAGTATTAGTTGAAAATTATTCTGGTGTTCTTAACAGAGTAGCAGGATTATTTAGTCGCAGAGGCTACAATATCGATAGTTTGACTGTAGGTGTAACTGCAGATCCTAAGTATTCTAGAATGACTATCGTGGTAACTGGCGATGATGATATTTTAGAGCAGATTATTAAGCAGATTAGTAAGCTTGAAGAGGTTATCAAAGTTGATGTGCTTGAAGGTGGACAGTCTGTAATAAGAGAGCTTATTATGATTAAGGTTAAAGCTGATCAAGCTCAGAGACAGCAAATCACTGCTTTGACTGATATCTTTAGAGCTAACATCGTCGATGTTGCTAAAGAAACTCTTATGATTGAGCTTATTGGAAACCCATCAAAGCTTGAAGCGTTTATTAAGATGCTAGATGGATTTGAAATCTTGAAACTAGTTAGAACTGGTATTACAGGATTGGCTAGAGGAGACGAATAATTTAACAAATTTTAAAATATATTTTAATGGAGGCGACGTTATGTCAGAAGCAAAAATTTATTATCAAGAAGATTGTAATCTATCATTATTAGATGGAAAAACAATTGCTATCGTAGGTTACGGTAGTCAGGGTCACGCACATGCGTTAAACCTTAAAGAATCAGGATGCAATGTTATCATTGGTTTATATGAAGGTTCAAAGTCATGGAAAAAGGCCGAAGATCAGGGATTTGAAGTTTATACAACAGCAGAAGCTGCTAAGAAGGCAGATATCATTATGATTCTTATCAACGATGAGAAGCAGGCTGATATGTATAAAGAAGATATTGAGCCAAACCTAGAAGCAGGAAACATGCTTATGTTTGCTCATGGATTTAACATTCACTTTGGATGTATTACTCCACCAGCAGATGTTGACGTTACAATGATAGCGCCAAAGGCACCAGGTCACACAGTTAGATCTGAGTACCAGGCTGGAAAGGGTACACCTTGTCTAGTTGCTGTTGAGCAGGACGCTACAGGTAAAGCTTTAGATATGGCTTTAGCTTATGCACTAGGTATTGGTGGAGCAAGAGCTGGTGTTTTAGAGACAACATTTAGAACAGAGACAGAGACTGACCTATTCGGTGAGCAGGCTGTACTTTGTGGTGGTGTTTGTGCACTAATGCAGTGTGGTTTCGAAACATTAGTAGAAGCTGGATACGATCCAAGAAACGCATACTTCGAGTGTATTCACGAAATGAAGTTAATCGTTGACTTGATTTATCAGTCAGGATTCGCAGGAATGAGATACTCAATCTCAAACACTGCTGAATACGGTGACTATATAACAGGACCAAAGGTTATCACAGAAGATACTAAGAAAGCCATGAAGCAGATCTTAGCTGATATCCAAGATGGTTCATTTGCTAAGGAGTTCTTACTTGATATGTCAGAGGGTGGACGTCAGGTACACTTCAAGGCTATGAGAAAGCTTGCAGCTGAGCACCCAGCAGAGAAGATTGGTGCTGAGATTAGAAAACTATATAGTTGGAACAACGAAGACGAACTTCTAATCAACAACTAATAGTAATTAATTAAAGGGATTAAAGGGAGAGCAATTTTTGTTCTCCCTTTTTGTTTTGTAGGGGGAATTATGAGTGTTGAATTGTTTTTATGTTTAGGGTTAGTTTCAATAAGTGATATTAAGAGAAAAATAATACCTAACAGCCTAGTGGTAGTATTATTTTTGATTGGAATTATATACGGACGGGTGAGTAACGCGGAATCTATTATGGGTGCGACCTTAATGCCGGCTTTTTTGATGCTATTAAGTAACAAATATCCATTAGGTGGAGGAGATATTAAACTGATATCGGCCCTTGGTTTTTGTCTTGGATTTTGGTCTCAAATGGTTATTTTGGTGGTCGGAATGACCCTTTCTTTGACGGTGGCAATAATATCTAGAAAAAAGGCTATAATTCTAGGCCCTTTTATTATTTTTGGGGCTATATTTGCTTTAATTATGGGCGAATTTTTGGTAAAATATTAGATAGTGTTTTGGGGAGAAAAACACAGTTTTGAGGTGTAATATGCAAAGCAAAACATTTGCTGCAAAAAGAGAAAATTTACTTGATATTAATGCTTTTCTAGAAGAGATTTTAGAAGGCTATAATTTTGATATAAAAAAACAGATGAAGTTGGCTCTAGCGGTAGAGGAACTGTTTACTAATGTTGCAGATTACGCTTATGGAGATAAAGAGGGAGACGTAGAAGTTAAAGTTGGTTTGGACGATGAAGGATACGTTTTCATCAGTCTTATCAATGGAGGAGTACAGTTTGATCCTTGGGAAAAGGAAGATCCAGACGTTAAATTGTCACCTGAAGATAGACAGATTGGTGGGCTTGGAATCTATATGGTTAAACAAAACATTGATAAGTATGATTACGAGTATAAAGACGGAAAAAATATTGTAACTATTTACAAAAAATAATCGGAGATAGTGATGAGTAAAAGATTAGATGATGCGATAGAGTTTGCTACCAAGAAGCATACGGAGCAAACTAGAAAAAGAGAAAACACGCCATATATTTTGCATCCTTTGGAGGCGGCGGCTGTAGCGGCTGAGTTAACTAAGGATGAAGATATATTGATTGCGGCAGTTCTTCATGACACTGTTGAAGACACGGACACATCGATTGACGAGGTTAGAGAAAAATTCGGAAACAGAGTGGCTGAATTAGTTGATTCGGAAACTGAGAATAAGAGAGAAGATTTACCGCCAGAGGAAACCTGGGAAATAAGGAAAAAGGAATCACTTGAACATTTGAAGAATTCCACAGATCCAGCAGTAAAGATTCTTTGGTTAGCAGATAAAGTTTCAAATATCAGAACACTATATAGACTTTATCAAAAAGAGGGAGATGATCTCTGGAACCATTTCAACATGAAGGACATAAAGAAGCAGGCATGGTACTACAGAACAGTTGCTGAATTGCTATCGGATTTGGAGGACACATTACCATATCAAGAATATAAGCAGATAGTTGATTATATATTTAGAAACGTAAAGGAGAATGAAGATGATTAATATTAAAGGAACAATGAACGAAGATACTTTAACAATATCTTTGGACGGAAGAATTGATTCTACAAACGCAGAAGAAGTAGAAAAACAAATAACAGAAATTAGAGAAGCAAATAATTATGACAAAATAATTATCGATGCTGGAAAACTAGATTACATTTCTAGTGCGGGCCTAAGAATTATTCTTAGAATCAGAAAAGAAGAGGACAGTCTAAAAATCATTAACGTATCATCAGATGTTTACGAGATTTTTGAGATGACTGGCTTTTCAGAAATGATACCCATTGAAAAGGCGTACAGAGAATTATCAGTAGAGGGTTGTGAAGTAATAGGACAAGGCGCTAACGGTAAAGTATATCGTATCGATCCTGAAACAATCATCAAAGTGTATAAGAATCCTGACGCACTTCCAGAAATCAAGAATGAAAGAGAACTTGCTAGAACTGCATTCGTATTAGGAATACCTACAGCTATTCCATACGATGTTGTTAGAGTGGGCGATGGATATGGTTCAGTATTTGAACTACTAAATGCTAAGTCATTTGCAAAACTTATTGAAGAAAACCCTGATAATACTGACAAGTATATCGGACTATACATTGATTTGTTAAATAAGATTCATTCTACCGAAGTTAAAGAAGGCGATATGCCAAATATGAAAGATATTGCTCGTGGATGGGCAGAATTCTTGGTTGAATACTTGCCAGAAGGCTACGGCGAAAGATTAGTTAAAGTAGTTGAAGATATTCCAGATAGCAACTATATGATGCACGGTGATTACCATATCAAGAACGTAATGATGCAGGATGATGAAGTATTGCTTATCGATATGGACACAATCTGTGTTGGTGATCCAATCTTTGAATTGGCATCAATGTTTAATGCATATGTTGGCTTTGGTTCATGCTCAGCTTCAAATGTTGAGGACTTCATCGGTCTCCCATACGACGTGACAAACTACATTTGGGATAAGTCTTTGGATATGTACACAGAGGGCAAATCTGAAGAAGAGAAAGAAGAGATTAAGATGAAGGCTGAGTTGATTGGTAACTCTCGTATTATGAGAAGAACAATTAGAAGAGACAAGAACCAAGAACTAATCGACTTCTGCAAGAAACAGATTATTTCAATTTTAGATGCGCTAGATAAATAATAATCGTGGAGACGTATCGAAGTGGTCATAACGAGCCGCACTCGAAATGCGGTTGTCCTTACGGGCACGTGGGTTCGAATCCCACCGTCTCCGCTTTATTAAACCTTGGAGGAAATATAAATGGGAATGACAATGACACAAAAAATCTTGGCTAAGCATGCGGGATTAGATAGTGTACAAGCAGGTCAGCTAATTGAGGCTGACTTGGATTTAGTTTTGGCTAATGATATCACTGGACCAGTCGCTATTGGCGAGATGGAAAAGATGGATGTGGATTGCGTCTTCTGCAAAGACAAAATCGCGTTAGTTCCAGATCATTACACACCAAATAAAGATATTAAGTCTGCAGAGCTTTACAAGTGTGTAAAGGACTTTGCTAAAGAAAATGATATTACAAACTACTTTGAGACAGGTAGAGTTGGAATTGAGCATGCTTTGCTTCCTGAAAAAGGATTAGTAGTGGCTGGAGATGTTGTTATAGGTGCTGACTCACACACTTGTACATACGGTGCGCTTGGCGCATTCTCAACAGGTGTTGGAAGTACTGATATGGCTGCAGGTATGGCTACAGGCAAGGCTTGGTTTAAAGTACCATCAGCTATCAAGTTCAATTTGACTGGCAAACTTAACGAGTGGGTTTCAGGTAAGGATGTAATTCTTCACATTATCGGAATGATTGGCGTGGACGGAGCACTTTATCAGTCAATGGAATTTGTGGGCGAAGGTGTTCACAGTCTAACTATGGATGATAGATTTGCAATGGCAAATATGGCAATAGAAGCTGGCGGAAAGAATGGAATCTTTATCGTGGACGACTTGACGAAAGAGTATATGGATGAGCATTCAGATAAAGAATACACTATCTTCGAGCCGGACGAAGATGCTGAGTACGTGGAAGAATACACAATAGATTTAAGCGAAATTAAGTCTACAGTTTCATTCCCACACTTACCAGAGAATACACACACTATCGATGAGATAGATGATATCAAAATAGATCAAGTTGTAATTGGTTCATGTACAAACGGTCGTATTCAAGATATGCGTGAAGCTGCGAAGATCTTTGAGGGAAGAAAAGTAGCAGATGGAGTTAGATGTATCGTGTTCCCGGCAACTCAGGACATTTATCTAAAATGTATTGAAGAGGGAATCATGAGTACGTTTATTAAGGCTGGTTGTGCAGTAAGTACACCTACATGTGGACCTTGTCTTGGTGGACATATGGGAATTCTTGCCAAGGGCGAGAGAGCTGTTGCTACCACAAACAGAAACTTTGTAGGACGTATGGGTGACCCTGAATCAGAAGTTTACTTGTCATCACCTGCTGTTGCTGCAGCAAGTGCAATCACTGGCAAGATTTCGGGTCCAGCAGAACTTGGGCTATAGGAGGCAAATATGAAAGCAGAAGGTAAAGTTTTTAAATTTGGAGATAACGTAGATACAGACGTAATTATTCCAGCTAGATACTTGAACGACCCTGATCCAAAGGCGTTGGCAAGTCACTGTATGGAAGATATAGATAAAGATTTTGCAAGCAAGGTTAAAGAGGGAGATATTATCGTTGCAGATAAGAACTTTGGCTGTGGCTCATCAAGAGAGCACGCACCTATCTCAATCAAGGCTTGTGGAGTTAGTTGTGTTATTGCAGACACATTCGCAAGAATTTTCTACCGCAACTCAATCAACATTGGACTTCCTATAATCGAATGTCCAGAGGCAGCTGCAGGTATATCTGACGGCGACGAAGTAGAAGTGGACTTCGACACAGGCGTTATTGTAAATAAAACTACAGGCGCTGAGTTTAAAGGTCAGCCATTCCCTGAGTTTATGCAAAACATTATCACTAAGGGTGGATTAGTAAATTATATTAACGATAAATAAGCGAGGAAACATGAAAGAGATATTATACAAAAGCACAAGAAGTGAAGATGGAGCGCTAAAGGCATCAGAAGCTATCCTTAAAGGTTTGGCTGATGATGGCGGTTTGTTTGTGCCAATTGAACTACCAAGTTTAGATAAAACTATGAAGGAACTTGCTGGAATGAAATACCAGGAAGTTGCCTATGAAGTTATGAAACTTTTCTTCACTGACTTTACAGAGGAAGAATTAAAGAAGTGTATAGATAAAGCATACGATGAGAAGTTTGACACTGAAGAGATTGCACCTTTGGCGCAGGTGAAGGATCCATATCATTTGGAACTTTTCCACGGACCAACAATTGCGTTTAAGGATATGGCGCTTCAGATTTTGCCACATCTTCTAACAACATCTGCAAAGAAGAATGGTGTTGATAATGAAATCGTAATCTTAACTGCAACATCAGGCGATACAGGTAAAGCTGCGTTAGCTGGATTTGCGGGAGTTGAAGGAACAAAGATAATTGTTTTCTATCCTGATGGAGGAGTTAGTCCTATTCAGGAAAAACAGATGATCACACAAAAGGGTGATAACACACACGTTGTGGCTATTGAAGGAAACTTTGACGAGGCCCAGACAGGTGTTAAAAATATTTTCAACAATAAAGAGTTAGCTGAAGAGATGGCGTCAAAAGGATTCCAGTTCTCATCTGCAAACTCAATCAATATTGGTCGTTTGATTCCTCAAGTTGCATACTATGTTTATTCATATGCAAAACTCTTGTCTGAGGAAAAGATAGAAGACGGTGAGAAGATTAATGTGGTCGTTCCAACAGGAAACTTTGGAAATATTCTTGCAGCATTTTATGCAAAGAATCTTGGAACTCCAATCGACAAGTTGGTTTGCGCATCAAACGAGAACAAAGTGCTTTACGATTTCTTTAATACTGGAGAGTATGACAAGAACCGTGAGTTCATTTTAACAACATCTCCATCTATGGATATCTTGATCTCAAGTAACCTTGAGAGACTTATTTACCACGCGGCTGGAAATGACGCAGCAAAGAACAAGGCATTTATGGATGACTTGGCAAATGGTGGTAAGTATGAGATCACTGATGAGATGAGAGCGAAGTTAACTGACTTCGTAGGAGACTTCGCGAGCGAAGAAGAAACTGCAGAAACAATCAAAAAGATTTTTGAAGATACAGGATACATTATGGATACACATACTTCAGTTGCAAGATGTGTGTATGAAAAGTATGTGGCAAAGACTGGCGACAATAAAGCGACAGTTATTGCATCAACAGCTAGTCCGTTCAAGTTTACAAGAGCGGTAATGAATGCGATTGATTCTAAATATGAGTCAATGGAAGATTTCGAGTTAGTGGATGAGTTGTCTAGAATTGGAAACATTGATATTCCAAACGCAATTGAAGAAATCAGAAATGCAGACATTAGACACAACACTAAGTGTGAAACAGAAGAGATGGAGAATATCGTAAAGGATTTTTTGGGTATTTAGTATGAACAATTTTTATGGAATGCTTGCAAGAATGAAATATATTAACCGTTGGGGACTTATGAGAACAGTGGACAGCGAGAATATTGCTGAGCACAGTTTAGAAGTTGCTATCATTGCGCATGCTTTGGCGGTTATTGGAAATACATACTTTGGCAAGGACTTAGATCCAGAACGAATTGCAGTTATTGGAATTATGCATGACACTGCAGAGATTATAACTGGAGATATGCCTACGCCTATCAAATACTTCGCACCTGAAATCAGAGATTCATATAAGAAGGTGGAAGATATTGCGGTTAACAAACTTATCAAGGAACTTCCTGATGAGATGCAACCAGAATATGAAAAGGTTATGGGCGTGGAAGATGACCCAGACTATAAGTATGTGAAAGCGGCAGATAAGTTATCGGCGTACATCAAGTGTCTTGAAGAAGAGGACATGGGAAACAACGACTTTAAAGAAGCAAAGGATTCAATAAAGCAGATTATTGACGATATGAAAATGGAAGAAGTTGAATACTTTATGGAACATTTCATTGAGTCATATAATCAGACTTTGGACGAGATATATTAATGGGAAAGACAGTCTATATAGCGGAAAAGCCTAGTGTGGCAGCGGAATTTGCCAAGGCATTAAAACTTAAAACTTCAAAGCGCGACGGATATATGGAAGGTGACGATTCTATTGTGACTTGGTGTGTCGGACACTTAGTGACTATGAGTTACCCAGAAGTATATGATGAAAAGTACAAGAAGTGGAATTTGAAGGATCTTCCTTTTATTCCAGAAGACTGGAAGTACGAAGTAATCAGTAGCGTTAAGAAGCAATTTAAAATAGTAAAAGGTATCCTCACTCGTGACGATGTGGATACCATTTATGTGTGTACTGACTCTGGACGAGAGGGTGAGTATATTTACAGACTTGTGGCACAAGCTGCCGGCGTCAAAGGTAAAAAAGAAAAACGTGTTTGGATTGACTCTCAGACTGAAGAGGAAATCTTAAGAGGGATTAAAGAAGCAAAAGATTTAAGTGAATATAACAATTTATCTGACTCTGCATATTTAAGAGCAAAAGAAGACTACTTGATGGGAATTAACTTTTCAAGACTTCTAACTTTAAAGTATGGACAGTCAGTAAACAATTACTTGAAAGGTGGCAAATGGAAATCAATTAACGTTGGTCGTGTTATGACTTGCGTGCTTGGAATGATTTGCCAACGTGAGCGAGAGATTAGGGATTTCGTTAAGACACCTTTTTATAGAGTGATTGCCAATGTTGATATTGGAAACAGATCGGTTGACACAGAATGGAAAGCAAAGAAAGGTTCAAAGTTTTTTGAATCACCACTTTTATATAAAGAGAATGGATTTAAAGAGAAGACTTCGGCGGTGGCACTAATAAATGGTATAGAAGAGAACCAGCCACTGAAGATGAAGGTTAAGAGCATCACTATTAAGGATGAGAAGAAGCAACCACCTTTACTTTACAACTTGGCGGAACTTCAGAATGATTGCTCGAAGATGTTTAAGATTAGTCCATCGGATACATTAAATGTTGTTCAACAATTGTATGAGAGCAAACTTGTTACTTATCCAAGAACTGATGCTAGAGTTATATCAACGGCTGTTGCAAAGCAGATTGATAGAAACATTAAGGGATTACTTGGTTACACACCTTGTGCAGCGTTTGCCAAAAACATATTGGACAACAACATGCACTCAGGGCTAGAGAAGACCAAGTATGTCAACGATAAAAAGATTACAGATCACTATGCAATCATTCCAACAGGTCAAGGTTTGGGCGGACTTGGAAAGCAGAGTGAAATTAATAGAAAAGTTTATATGGTAATCGTTAGAAGATTCCTAAGCATTTTCTACCCACCAGCTATTTATAAAAAGGCTAACTTGGTGGGAGAGATGCCATCAACCTTCGACGGGGAAGACTTTACGGAACAGTTCAGCGCGAACTTTAAGATTTTGGTTCAGAAAGGTTATATGGAGATTTCTGGCGTTCCGAAATCCAAGAAAAACGATGATGAAAATGATGAGCCTTTAGATGAAGAGTTCTTCAAAATATTGTATAATGTTTCTAAGGGCGACGAGCTGGAAGTAGGCGGATTTGACATCAAGGAAGGCGAGACAACACCGCCAAAGAGATATACTTCTGGTTCACTGATTTTGGCGATGGAGAATGCCGGTCAGCTTATTGAAGATGAGGATTTGAGAGCTCAAATCAAGGGCTCAGTAATCGGCACAAGTGCTACAAGAGCTGAGA
>JAFVGA010000017.1 GCA_017475235.1 Eubacterium sp.
ATCTTCGCCAGCACCCCACATCATTGGAACGTGAGCTACGTCTTCATCTATACTATTATTAAAAGCTGGTGTACCCCAGTTGTAATACCATGAACAATTCAAGTCTTTTAGTTGTATAAATTGACCCATATCATCGCCCATAGCTAATCCTTTTTTAGAAACATAAACAGTTCTAGGATTAGATATTACAGTTTCGCTACCTTTTGTAGCCTTAATCGTAATCTCATGTTTTGCCACCGAGTTTGTATATACTTCAGTCTTAATTGTTGATCCTGATGAATCGGCTGAGAATTTTTTAGTAGTTGCTCCATCTGTCGTCTCACCACTAAGCGAGAGATTAACTATACTGTCGCCTCTCCAATATACTGGTTGATCGTCCAACAATACTTCATAATCATAACCAGGTAGAGAATTATTAAACTCTACATCAATGTATCCGGCTCCGATTAAGTTTCCTTCAGTAGGAGTGATTATTGCATTTGTTTTCCAATCACTAATTTCATCTACCTTTGTAGTTTGCACAAAAGAAAGGCCGCTCACTACAAGTGCTAGACTTAGTACAAGTACACTAATACTCTTAAATACTTTTTTCATATCGGTATCCTTTCCGATGATTTCCGCTACCTCATCTTTTAAAATTATATCACGATAGAAAACCTCTATCAATTTAATTAAAGTACTACTTTTTTATAATATGTGCTTATTTTTTACCAACTGATAATTGGGTTTCCGTTCCTCTTATATAGTTAATGTAACACCATATAGTGATGTAAAAGTGCAGTAAGTCTTTCATAATTTGCTTCGCAAATTATTCAACTCGCGCAAGCGCGAAATACATTAAATAAAAAAGACGATTAAATGAATTGATTCATTTAATCGCCTTTTAATTTAATGTGCTACTGCACTTTTAAACACGGTTATTTAACTTTAACTTTCTTAGCCTTTGACCAAGGTGCTTTGTAAGTACCAACAATAGCTCTAACCTTAACAGTCTGTTTACCTTTTTTCTTAGCCTTTACTGTGAATGAAGTCTTTTTAGTAGTCTTCTTTACGCTACCTACTTGAACTTGATATTTTTCAGCACCAGCTGCCTTCTTCCACTGAACTTTAACTTTCTTCTTGCCAACAGCTTTAGCTTTCTTTAAAGTAACCTTTCCTGGAGCTTGGCTAAATGAGAAATCCTTAACTGTAAGAACAGTAGGTGATGAAGAGTCACCAGGTTTAGCTTCATGTGATTTCATGTATGACTTATCCTTCTTGAAATCTCTCTTGAATACAGCATATCTAACTGCAGCATCATCATCACTTCTGTCTCCAAAGTCGCCACCAATACCAAATGTTAAGTTATTATTTGTGCTAGCAGCTGCCTTGAATACTTTTGTAAATGATTTTGTTTTTCCTGCTGGAAGGAAAATCCAAAAACTGTATGCCAAAGCTTTGTCTGGTCCTACTTTAACATATACAAACTTGTCAATCTTTGAAGAGCTAGCCTTAAAACTAACTACATATGTTTTTCCCTTTGTTACAGAAACTTTCTTATCAACGTGACCGCCCCAAATTTTCCATCCGATCTTGTTGATATTCGCAGTAAATGAATTAGATGTTTCCTTAAAACTTAGGCAGTCAACACCTTCATAAGCCCATGGATTATCATTCTCATTTACTGAGAAATAAGTTGTCCAGTATTTGTACTGATGATCAGCAAATGCAGTTGTGCTCAATCCAACAACTAATGTTAGTGCTAGTACTACTGATAAAATTTTCTTTGTGAATCCTTTCATGATTCTACCTCCTTAAAAAAATTAAAATAAAATATTAACTATATTAAACACGTTTTGAATACTCACCCGTACGTGTATCAATAACTATCTTCTCGCCTTCTTCCACGAACAATGGAACGTATACTGTAGCTCCTGTTTCTACTGTGGCTGGCTTTGTGGCATTTGTTGCTGTGTTACCTTTAATGCCTGGCTCTGTTTCTGTAATAGTAAGTTCCACTGTGATTGGTGGTTCTATTGCAAATACATCACCGTTGTGTGAACAAATCTTAACTGTTTCACTTTCTTTAACGAACTTAAGTGTGTCTCCAACTTTGTCTGCCTCGATTGCGATCTGTTCATATGTCTCACCATCCATGAAGTGATATAATTCTCCGTCTGTGTAAAGGTATTGCATATCTTTTCTATCGATATGTGCATTTTCGAACTTCTCTGTTGGTCTGAATGATGTTTCTGTGATACCACCAGTTTTGATGTTCTTAAGCTTTGTTCTTACGAACGCTGCGCCCTTACCTGGCTTAACATGTTGAAATTCTATAATCTGATAAATGTTACCATCGTACTCGATAGTTAAACCATTCTTAAAATCTCCTGCTGAAACCATATTAAATTCCTCCTCACCGGTCTTTTTTAATCCTAGAATATTATAATTTAGTTAAGTGTTATTTTCAACCACTATTTATTTTTAATACGGTCTCATTCTTTGTAAAAGTACTTCTTTTTCTTCCAACTATAATGTAACACCATATTGTGTGAAAAATATGTGTTTTCACTATATTTAGACATAATAAAAAGCGCTAGGTTTTTTAGTGCTTTTTATATTATTTTGTTGTTATTATTCCCTTCTTAACTAGTTCTGCTATTATCCTATAACATGTGAGAATTCTGTTGTTGCTGTCCACGTTCACTGTAATATCAGCGGCCTCGCGATATCTCAACTCTCTCTCATCCATCAGATTCTTTATGTGTTCAATATTCATATTGCCATTTAGAAGTGGGCGTGTAGTTCTTCTGCTAACTCTCTCAAAAATAGTTTCTGGATCCGCGTCCAGTCTAACTATCACACCCGTCTTCTTCAAAACATCTGAATTCTTTTTCCTTATAACAGCTCCTCCACCACATGAAATGATTTGATATTTAGTGCGAGCAATCTCTTCTATAGCAACTGATTCAGCATCTCTAAACTCTTCTTCGCTCATCACTTCGAACATCTCTGTGATTTCTTTGCCGAACTTTTCTACTAGGTATTTATCAGTGTCAACTTCCTTGCAGTTTAAGATTTCCGCCAACGCCTTTGACACGGTCGTCTTTCCAGTACCCATGAAACCGATGATGGAAATGTTGCCAGTGAGTTTGCCGCGTCTGTTCACATCAACAAGAGTGTCGGCAATCTTAAATGGAACTTGGCCGAGGGAGTTCATCTGCTCGATGCATTCTTTGCGGAGTTCGCCTTCGAAGGTCTCGTCCGTGTGGAGCGATGCGAAGGTTAGCACTGAATGCGTCTGCGACAAAGCAACCCTAGTAACGGCACCAAGCTCGCCCATTGAAATTGCGATGATTGGATTGTTTAGTTTGGCATCTGCGTCTTTGGCTGCATTATATATAGAAAAAACATCTCCCTTATGCTTTGGCATGCAAGCGATTTTGCACACATCCGCGCCGTGGTCTTCCATGTCTTTTAGGATATCGAAGATCTCGTTTCGCTTTGGAGTCTTTTTGAAGTCGTGGTATGAGCCAATAACTTTCAAGCCCATGTCGTGCATCTCGTCGACCAAGTCACTTAGGCCCGGCACACCACGCTTGCCATACATCTCAATGTCCACAAGTTCCACGTTGAATTTTTTAGCCTCAAGCGAAATGTAATGATAATACTCTTTATACTTCTCGAAGTTTATGTGACGGCTTCCGCCCTCCTCTTTACTTCTGAAAGTAAAAATAAGAGGATACGACTTGAGCATCTTGTGCACATACTTAAGCGCATATGCAATCTCAAATGTATCCTTCTCTTCATTCTCTATTTTTAGACAGTCAGCTCTCCACTCAACAATATCTGGGCGAAGCATTTTAATTGTCTGTGCTTGCTCTTTAATCTCCTTCAAATTTGCGCCTGTTACGGACACGCAAATTAAAGGTTTTTCGCTGCTTAATTTTATTTTTCTACAAGCAAGCTCCTTCATCCTGTTCCTCCGAATTCTGTTGTTACTAGTATAATTTTTTATCTAGTTTTAGTCAAACAATTTTTTATTTTTCCCGGTGGAAAAAGGCAAGGGTCTCACTAACAATCGTTCGTACCCTTGCCTTTTCTCCCCCGGATAAGTATAATTTCTTGTATGATTAAACTAGACAAAAAATTAAAAAGTACAAAGCTGACGGGACTAATAGGATACCCAATTGAACACAGTAAATCTCCACTTATGCACAATACTGCATATGAGGCATTAGGATTAGACTATACCTATGAGTTATTCGAGGTTAAGGAAGATGAAGTTGAGGAAGCATTCAGTGATTTGAAGGCTTTGGGCGTGGCAGGTTTTAACTGTACTATGCCTGATAAGATTAAGGCTTTTGAATTGGCGGATGAAGTTTCTCGTGAGGCAAAGCTTATTGGTGCGGCTAATACTATCGTGAATGTTGACGGCAAATTTGTTGCTTACAACACTGATGGCATTGGTTTTGTAAATGCGCTTAAGGAACAGGGCTTTGATGTTAAGGGTAAAACTATTACTATCCTTGGATCTGGCGGTGCCGCTTCTGCTATCATAGTTCAATGTGCGATAGATGGCGCCGAAGAAATCAACGTTCTTTCTATTAAAGATAAGTTCTGGGATAAGGCTCAGGAATTGGTAGATAATATTATAGAAGAAACTCATACTAATATTAACTTAACCGAGATGACAGATGAGTCAATTGAAGAATGTATTATGAAGAGTTCTCTTCTCTGTAATGCCACTCCTGTTGGTATGGCACCAAATGAAGATGGTTGTCTAATCAAAGACTCGGGACTACTTAGAACTGATTTAGTTGTAGTAGATATAATTTATAATCCATTAGAAACTAAATTGTATAAGATGGCTAAGGTAAATGGCTGCAAGGTATTGAATGGAATCGAGATGTTAATCCATCAAGGCGCAGCCTCATTCAGGCTATGGACCGGAATGGATATGCCAATTGATGAAGTACGAGAGAAAGTATACAAAAGCCTCAAGCGAAATTTTGAATAAGCTTAGTAGGTGGCGTTGGCGAAAACAATTGATAATAATTTAATATAAATAAAAAGAGGGTTGGTCGAACGATTGTTAGTGAGACCTCCCTCTTTTTATTTGTTATTTACTTTGTTTCTCTAATTGTTTTCGCCAACGCCACATAATGAACTTTTCTGGAATACGCTTTAAGATAATCTGAATCTCTTCATGCTTATCTATTAACTTGACCATCACTGTCTGCAAGTCTGTCTTTTTTGCACCCCAGATATCTGTAAAGATCTGGTCTCCCACGAAAAGTGTGGACTTTGTATCTGTGCCCATTAGTTCCATAGCACGCTTGTAATTCTTTGTGCTAGGCTTGTGAGCATTGTAAATGTATTTTGATCCAACGGCATCGGCAAATGGTTGTACTCTTGGCTCGTCGTTATTGGAAATGATACAAGTATCGATTCCGTGTTCGCGGACCTTTTTGAACCACTCGATTGCGTGATCGTCGGCAGGTGCGCCGTGTGGCACAATTGTATTATCAACGTCTGTAATAATACCCCTTATACCTTGATCAGCATACATCTCCAAGTCGATGTCATCTATACCGTTTAGGTATTCATCTGGATATAAATTCTTAAACATGTTTTCACCTTACTTAAGCAGTTTGTTAAGCTCCTTCTTGAAAGTATTAACATCCTTGAATTCTCTATAAACAGATGCAAATCTAACGTACGCTACCTGGTCTAGATCTTTAAGTTTTTCCATAACTAGCTCACCAATAACGTTACTTGAGATTTCTTTTTCTTCCATATTAAAGATAGCATTCTCAATTTCTTCTACAGTCTGAACGATCTGCTCGTATGAAACTGGGCGCTTATTACATGAACTAATAATACCCTTCTCAATCTTAGATCTGTCATACTGCTCTCTGATGTTATCTTTCTTTATAACGATGATAGGAATGCTTTCAACTTTCTCGTATGTAGTGTATCTTTTGTTACACTTCTCACACTGACGACGACGACGAATAGCGTTGTTGTCTTCAGCTGGACGAGAATCTATAACTTTAGTATCATCTGCTCCACAATATGGACACTTCATAAATGTACCTCCGTAAATCGAAAATAGATTTAGTTGTTTCTGATATAAAAAATGGGGCACAGCCATCTGTGCCCCAATAGAATTTATTAATTATTTATTCTGAAGGAAATCTGGAATCTTGATAGCTTTTTCTTCTACACCTGGAGCTTCTTCTTTAACCTCTGGCTGAGTTGAAGCATTCTGTGCAGCTGGCTGACTAAATGTTGAAGCAAAAGGCTTCTTAGCGGCTGGCTTACCAAAACCGAAAGACTTCTGAGCTGAACCCTTATCAGGATCGCCAATACCAGTAGCCATTACAGTGATTGAGCACTCATCTGGATATGTGTCTTCATATCTAACACCGAAGATGATATTTGCATCTTCACCAGCAAGTTCCTGTACATAGCTAGCAGCTTCGTTTGCTTCAAATAAGCTAACATCACCAGTGATGTTAATAATAACGTTCTTTGCACCTTCGATAGTTGTCTCTAGAAGTGGAGATGTAACAGCAGCCTGAACAGCTTCTGCAGCCTTCTCGTCACCACTAGCTTCACCAATACCAATGTGTGCAACACCAGCGTCTCTCATAACTGTCTGAACGTCAGCAAAGTCAAGGTTGATCAATGATGGTACATTAATCAAATCTGTAATACCTTGAACTGACTGCTGAAGTACTTCGTCAGCCTTCTTAAGAGCTTCTGGCATAGTAGTACGTTTATCAACAATCTCTAATAACTTATCGTTTGGAATAACAATAAGAGTATCTACATTTTCTTTTAATCTTTCAATACCTGAAACAGCATTGCTCATACGAGTATTTGCTTCAAATCTGAAAGGCTTTGTAACAACACCAACTGTTAGAGCTCCCTGCTCTTTAGCAACACGTGCAACTACAGGTGCAGCACCAGTACCAGTACCACCGCCCATTCCACATGTTACGAATACCATATCGGCACCCTTTAACAATTGAGCTAACTCCTCTACATTCTCTTCAGCAGCTGCTTCACCAACTTCTGGCTTAGCACCAGCGCCAAGGCCCTTAGTAACCTTCTCGCCGATCTGAAGTGTAGTAGGTGCTTTACTTCTCTTCAAAATTTGTGTATCTGAGTTTACAGAAATAAACTCTACACCACCAATGTTTTCATCAATCATTCTGTTAACGGCATTATTTCCAGCTCCGCCAACACCAGTAACGATTATCTTTGCTACTGCATCACTTTCATTAGTTGTAATTTCTAACATCTTTTCATTCTCCTTCATCGAATAACAAATCTTTTTCCTCACAGTATAAGGGCGCATAGCCACTCATACTATGTATATTCTACAATTCAATTGATAAAATATCAACAACAAATTTACAAAATATAGGTATTTTTTAGTGTTTTTTCACAATATTTAGTGATTTTTGCTCTTTTTGTCTCTTTTCAATATATATTTGCCTTCATTATTTACGAATTTCATATTGAGCACACCTTTGTACTTTTTAAGGTTTTTACTCATGTCATTTAAGTCAGATAATTTCTTCTTCAAATTAGTTGTCGTTCCAAGATCAATTCTAACTTTTCCTATAACAATTGAGACTTCGCAGTTCTTGTTTACGGTGATTTTCTTAACCTGGAAATCGTAATCGGCCACGCCGTTTGCAACCTGAAGGACTGCGTCAAATTGTTTCTTGTTTGTCACGCCTATCTTCTTATATAAAGTAGCGTTTGTTATTTTCAAACCTTTAACTTTTGGTTTATTCTTAATTTTTTCACTTGCAATCTTTAGAAGTTTTCCGTCCTCGTCGAAGCAGTAAAACTGATCGTCATTTTTAATATAACCTTTGAACTGTTTCTCGTGTGCTTCTATTTTTAACTTAGTTATTGATTCAAAGCTTACGTCGTAGTCTTCGAACAAGTCGATTTCTTTTTCTTTGCCGATCAAGTCTCTGAACCAAAGTGTAAATGAATTATCAATGTCGTTGGCATCGAAGTACGCCTTCACTTCCTCTGTTGTGAACTCGTTCAAGTCTGAAGTGTAATGGATGTCTTTTAGTTTGAAAGCAAACACAATAAGACAGACAATTGCTGCAATAACAGGAATTGCCACTAGTACTACTTTCACCCAAGTTCTTAGTCGTTTTTTCTTAGCCATACTTTACCCCTATTTAAGTTGGTGCTCTCGCATTACGTTTGTCTTCGAAACCGAGAACACTAATCCCATCTCGGTTATCAAGAATGCCAGGGACGTACCACCGTAACTAATGAACGGCAGCGATACACCTGTGTTTGGCATTGAGTTTGTTACTACTGCTATGTTAAGAACAACCTGTATTGCAATGTGGAGCATAACTCCGATAACAAGCATTGAACCAAAGAGATCTGACTTTGGAACGTTCATCGCAATACTTCTCATTCTAAATACCATAAATATAAATAGTGCAACTACGCAGACCGCGCCAAAGAGTCCTAACTCCTCGCATATGATTGAGAAAATCATATCGTTTGTAGACTCTGGAAGTGTTCCAAGTTTTTGAGCACTGTTGCCGAGGCCTTTGCCGAAGAAGCCACCTGAGCCGATAGCATACAGACCCTGCATAACCTGATAACCACCTTCGTCGGAGTACTGTTCAGGATTTAGCCATGTCATTATACGGCCCGCTCTAAACCCCGAGCCTTTTATCATAGAAATGATAAACAATACAACTGCGCCTATTCCGGCTAAGCCACCAAGCCATTTATAGAACTGGGTTCCAGGTCCAGCAATTATTATCATTAAAAGTCCAATCAATCCAACAATAATAGCTGAACTCATATTTGAAGTTAAAACGTACAACAATCCTGCAGCCACAAAAGTTCGTAGGAATATTAGTCCTGCAACCTTGCCCTGCTTAAGTGTATTATTCTTACACTTCGAGATCATGGACGCAGTTACTATAATAATTGATATCTTTACAAGTTCTGCTGGCTGGAATTGAATAAATCCTTAATCCACCCATCTTCTAGCACCGTTAAGTTCTAGTCCGAGCGGAGTTCTTACTAATACTATAGATGCAAGTGAAATGTAATAGATGATGTTGGCGTACTTTTCGAAGAACTTGTAGCCAAGTTTCATCACAACAACAAAGCCAACAATACCAATTGCAGTCGCGATCACTTGTCTCTTTAGGAAGAACAATGAATCATCGTGCGTGGATGTGGCTGAGTATGAGCTGGCACTATAAAGTAAAACATATCCCAAAAGGATTGTTATAATGCAGCACGCAAGAAGGTTGTAATCGATATACGTACTACCCTTCTTCGCTCTAACTTTTTTCGGTTGTCCCTGCTCTTTTGCCATAATTACCTTCCGCTTACTTTAAGTTATTCACAAACTCTTTAAACATATCTCCGCGTTCTTCGTAGTTTTTGAACATTCCCCAACTAGCGCACGCAGGAGATAACAAAACTGCATCCCCAGGCTCTGCGTTTTCGTAGCACTTGTCTACCGCCTCTTTCAATGTCTCTACTTTTATAACATTGTCAAAGCCCTTAGCCTTAACAGTTTCTTCTATTTGATCTGCAGTCTGTCCTAAAACAACTAGGCACTTAACCTTGTCTTGGAATGAATCTGCCCATTCGTCAAAGGAGCTGTCTTTGTCGTAGCCGCCGGCAATCAAAACTGTAGGTCTACTCATAGCCTCTATAGCCTTGATTGATGCGTCAGTGTTTGTGCCCTTCGAGTCATTATAATAAATAACATCGTTAATCGTGTTAACGTATTCAATTCTGTGTGGAACTGCTTTGAAGTTTTTCACAGACTCTGCAATCTTCTCCACTGGCACTTCCATATTTATTGCAATGGCAACGGCTGCCATTATGTTTTCTAGATTGTGAATTCCAACTAGTGTAGTCTCATTTTTATTGCAAACTTTGATTGGTTCTGCTTGTAAGTCCTCGTCAAAGTAAACTATATCCTCACCATCTAAATATACTCCGCAAGGAACTTTTTGTTTTGAGCTAAACCAAACGATTTTGTTTGTAAGGTCTTTTGCTCTCTCGCGAAGGATTTCATCTTCATAGTTTAGAACGACAGGTTCGTCTTCGTCCTGGTTTTTAGCGATTCTCATTTTGCAGTCAGTGTAAACATCCATTGTGCCGTGACGGTTTAGGTGATCCGGTGTGATATTTAGAATTGCACTGACATCTGGATTAAATGAATGAACTGTCTCTAACTGGAAGCTGCTTATCTCAGCTACAGTTACTGTGTCGTCTGTAGACTCGTATGCTGTAGTTGTGTAAGGGATTCCAATATTTCCAACAACTTTAACATCATCGTAGTGTGATTTCATAATCTCACCAACGAGTGATGTGGTTGTAGTTTTTCCGTTTGTTCCTGTGATGCCGATTACTTTGCCGCGGCCAGCCACATATGCCAACTCAACCTCACTCCAGATTGGAACGCCAGCTTCTTCGGCGTTGACCATAAAGTCAACTTCTAGTGGTATGCCAGGGCTTGCAACAAGCACGTCAATGTGGTTGTCTTTGTAGTAGTCTACGCTTAAACTCCCACATAAAAAGTCGACTTTAACATCAGCTTCCAATTGTTCGGAAACTTTATCAAAGTCAGTGTTCTCGTCACTGTTATAAAGGATCACTTCTGATCCAATTTTGCCGAGAAGATTTGCTGCAGCGATACCGCTCTTACCAGTACCAGCCACAATAAATTTCATTTGCGATAAATCCATAACTACTACCTTTTATAAACCTAAGAATGCAACCAAGCAAAGAATCAATGTGATAATAGCAAAACGTGTTACCACCTGAGTCTCGCTCTGTCCGCCTTCTTGATAATGATGATGTAGAGGAGCCATTCTAAAGATTCTTCTACCCTCACCATATTTTTTCTTTGTAAATTTAAAGTATGCTACTTGGAGCATTACTGAAATTACTTCTATTAAATAGATGAACGCAACTAGGATAATGATTAGTGGGTTTCTCATAACGCAAGCCATACCTGCCACGAAACCACCAAGTGCAAGCGACCCAGTGTCACCCATAAAGATGCTGGCTGGATAACTGTTAACTGTTAGGAATCCTAAAAGTGAACCAAGCACTGTTCCGCTGAATGCCATATAGCCGTTTCCTGCAAAACCAAGTTTTCTTGCAGCTACCATAAAGAATGCTGCAATAACAATAGTTACGCTAGTAGCAAGTCCATCTAGTCCGTCTGTGAAGTTGGCGCCGTTTACAGTTCCAACTACCACGATAAATATAAAGATAACAAACAACCAAGTTGGCATGTTCCACTCTACTCCGTACGCAAAAGGAATCTTGATTGATGTTCCAATATTCTTTACTAAATAAAAGCAAAAGATTGCTGTCACAATTATCTGTGCGCCGAACTTTTGAATTTCTGTAAGTCCTTCATTTCTCTTTTTAACAACGATGATTAAGTCATCTATAAATCCGATTAGGCCAAAGCCTAGTGTTAACAATAGTACTGGAAGAATGTCGTAGCACTTGAATACAAAGATTAGAATCAAAGAAACAACTGTAATTGCAAACAAGAAAATCACGCCACCCATTGTTGGTGTTCCTGATTTCTTCTGATGTGACTTAGGTCCCTCTTCTCTGATTGACTGTCCAAACTTAAGTCTTCGAAGAAGTGGTATGATGATTGGATTTAGTGCTACTACTATTCCAAAAGAAACTAGCACTGAAATGGTTGTCACTAATATTGCGTTGTTTTTAATAAACTCTACTACGTTCATTTTCCTCTCCTATATAAACTATTCATTAAGTGTCTTATCTTTTACTACTAATGATCCGTCGTCACCCTGAATAATTCCGTTTGAATAGAATTCTTTAGTGAGCGATTTCTTCTTAGCCTTCTCTTCCATCTTTTCAGTCTTTTCGATGCCCATGTATGGAAGAACTTGTTTCATTATATGAGTCCAAAGTTCTGTGTTGTAAGCTGTAGCCTGTGTGTTGTCTCTTGGACTATCCATAAGAGTATAGCACACTACCTTTGGATTTTCACAAGGAACCATTCCGAGGAATGACAAGATGTACTGACCAGCCAAACGGCCTTTTCCATTCTTTGAAGTATCAACCTTCTCGGCAGTACCTGTCTTACCTGCAACAGTGTAACCGTCGATAGCTGCTGTAGTTCCTGTACCTGTAAGCACTACTTCTCTTAGTGCCTGTCTTAGGAATGTTGTTGTATTTCTTGTACATGTCTGCTTAACCAAGGTCTTTGAATAGCTCTTAACCATGTCGCCGTCTTGGTTGATGACGGATTTTGCGATGTGTGGCTCGTAATAGTTTCCACCGTTAATGATTGATGAGAAACCTTGAACCATCTGAATCATATTTACAGTTAAGTTCTGTCCAAATGAGTTTGTAGCAAGTGTAGACATGTTCATGTCTTTGTCGTAGACGAGTCCTCTGGTCTCGTTTGGAAGTTCGATTCCTGTCTTTGTGCCGAAGCCAAATCTTGCCTGATACTCTGCCATCTTCTTGGCTCCAAGTTTGAAACCAATCTGCATCAAAGAATCGTTACAAGACTGCGCCAAAGCATTTTTCAAATTCAACTGTCCATGTCCACTAACCAAGTGACATTTGATGTTAAAACCACCAACGTTTTGCGAACCGTCACAGTAGAATGTACTATGCTTGTTTACTTTTCCTTCTTCCAAAGCCGCTGCTATAGTGAAAGGCTTAAATGTTGAACCTGGTTCGTAAGAATCAGATACACAATAGTTGTTCCAAATCTCATTCATCTTTTCAGACTGATCTTTTTGAGACATAGAATCTATCTTTGCCTGGGAGTAATACTCCTCTAGATTGTAAGGGTCGTTTAAGTCAAATACCTTATCGTCTGACATTGCCAAAATATCACCATTGTTTGGATCTGCAATCACAACTGCAATCCTCTTTGGATGATACTTCTTCATGTATTTTCTAACGCCTTTTTGAACGATACGCTGGATGTTTGAGTCGATTGTAGATACAACAGTGTTTCCATCAACCGGATCTCTGATAACGCCTTCCATGTTGTTGTCAGAATCCATGTATCCGTACTCTCTTCCATCTACACCTTGCAAGTACTTAGAAAAACTTGATTCCATTCCGATGTCTGCCACGTTGTTTGAGTTTGCAAACCCAATCGTACTACAAGCCAAAGTGTTGTCTGGATACATTCTCTTGTACTTCTTCTCGAACCAAATACCCTTTGTGTTCTTTACGTCTTCTTCGTCTTTGTCGTCTTTTATATACTCACCTTTGATGTATTTCTCGAATTTCTCGATTTCTTCATACTCTAAGTTTTTAGCAACAACCCAGTAGCTGTTGTCTTTACGTTTTTTGATTTCAGTTCTTAATTCGTCTTTGTCGAAGTTTAGGTATTTATCTAGCGCGTTGATTGTAGGCTTTAGAAACTTCTCATCACTCATAATGACTTTTGAATCAAGGATTAGGTTGTAAACCATAACACTTGTAGCCATTACGTTTCCGTTTCTATCCTGAATATCGCCACGCTTGTAAGGGATAGTTCTACTTGTATAACCCTGCTGAGACAATACTTTGATAGAATATTCGTCGCCTTTTGAGATATCTATGTACAAAATTCTAATACACAACGCAATTAAAGCTAGCACAACTATCCCGATGATAACTGCTAGCTTTTTTTGCATTTTTGTATTTAAAAATAGATTTTGTTTTTTATAACCTTTCGAAGGCTCTACGTGTTCACTCATAACTATTTGTTAGGGATTTCTCCATACTGTACAGTATAGCCTTTATCGCTAGATTTGTATATAGATAATTGGTCACCCTTAGCCTGGTGCATACCCAATTTCTTAGTAGCTACTTTGTAAACATTCTCTGAATCTTGATATGTATTGATAGAATACTTAAGAGCATCATTTTGAGATTGAACTGTATTGATGTCAGTCTTAATCTTAGCGATGTTCTCTCTTGTTTCAGAAATTGATGAGTGTAAGAAAAGATATGCCATGATTGTTGCACCACACAAGATGCCAACTACAGTTATAAATAATACTGTACCAGCATTAATTGAGTAAGCGCTTCTTGTTTTCTTACGCTCAGAAACTCTGTTATTTCTGATTTGTGGGCGATCCTGTACTGCAGGCTCTAACTGTCTAGCAGTGTTACCCATAATATACTCGTTTCTTCTGTAATTTCTTCTTTCCATGATTTTCTCCTCTTAAGCTCTTTCAAAGATTCTTAACTTTGAACTTTTAGCTCTTTTATTGTTCTCAACTTCCTCATCACTTGGAACAATCGGTTTTCTAGTAATAACTTTTCCCTTTGACTTCTTACCGCAAACGCAAACCGGAAAGTCTGGTGGGCAAGTACATGGGTTTTCGTTATTTCTAAAATTAAGTTTGACTATCCTGTCTTCTAATGAATGGAATGTTATGACACAAATTCTTCCGCCTGGATTTAAGTGGTCAATCATCTTGTCTAGCGTTTGTCTTAAGATATTCAATTCATTGTTTACTTCTATTCTTATTGCCTGAAATGTTTTCTTGGCAGGATGTCCTTTTTTAACTGAATACTTTGTTGGAACCGCTGACTTTACTATGTCGCTTAGTTCCTGTGTAGTAGCTATTGGCTTAATCTCTCTTGCTTCTATGATTGCCTTAGCTATCGACTTAGCAAATCTTTCTTCTCCATAATCTCTTAGCATTGCTATGAGTTGTTCTTCAGTGTATCCGTTCACAACGTCCGCTGCGTTTAGTAGTTGTCTCTGGTCCATTCTCATATCGAGCGGAGCATCTTCTTTGTATGAAAAACCTCTCTCAAGATTATCTATCTGATATGATGAAACGCCTAAGTCTAAAACTATTCCATCTATCTTGCTTATCTTTAAATCACTTAGAATGGTTTCGATTTCGCTGTAGTTGCTTCTAACTAGTTGATACTTTCCATCGAATTCTTTAAGTCTCTCATCAGCTGCCTCAATTGCATCCCCATCCTGATCGACTCCTATCAACACTCCCTTGCCAGTTAATCGTTTAAGTATTTCGTATGAGTGTCCGCCACCGCCTAAGGTCCCGTCGAAGTATATGCCGTCTGGATTTATGTTTAAGCCTTCAATGGTTTCATCTAATAAAACTGATACGTGATTGAAATCCATAAGACTTATCCTCCTATATTCCTAGCTCTGCCATATACTCGGATAGTTCTTCCATGTCGATACTGTCTTCAGAGTCACCAATGAACTTATCACTGTTCTCTTTCCATTTATCTACATCCCAAATTTCCATACGATTTCCAACTCCGACCCAGACAACTTCTTTGTCTAGTAGGGCGTATTCCCTCAAAGCTGAATTAACTAGGACACGTCCCAACTTATCAGCTTCGAGGTTACTAGCGCCCGCGAGGAAAAATCGATTGAAATTTCTAACTTTCATATTTGTCATAGGTAGCTCTTCAAGTTTGCTAACTACTTTTTCCCAAGACTCTCTAGAGAAAGCATACAAACAGTTCTCGCCCAATCCCTTAGTAACAACTACCTGGTTACCTAGTTCATCACGAAACTTAGAAGGGACTACTACCCTTCCTTTTGTATCCATTTTCTGTTTATGTTCGCCAATAAACATACTGTTTCTCCTTGGGCAACAAATCCGATAATTTACCACTATCTACCATCTGTTACCATCTTTTACCACCTATACAAAGAGTTTATACTATTTTTTCCACTTTTGCAACCCCTTTTTTCAACTTTTTTTAAAAAAAATTTTGGGCTCTTTTGCCCATAAAAAAAGGAGCTCCGACGAATCGAAACTCCAAAAATTGATTTTTTTCTTCTATATTATATAAATTTTTCTATTTTCCACTCAACTTGAAAATTTACCCCAATTTACCACTTTGTGATTTTTTCATTCTTTTTCTTATTACTATCTCTGCCACTATCGCTCCTATAACTAGTATAGCTGATAATACCTGCGATACAGGCCATCCCCATGGTAATAATAGCTGGTCGGATCTTAAGCCCTCGATAAAGAACCTGCCCAATCCATATCCACCTAGATACCAGATAAATACTTCGCCTTGGAAGGCTTTCTTTCTTCTAAAGATTAATATGATGATTAGTAATGCTAGATTCCATAGTGATTCATATAGGAATGTTGGATGCACTTGAAGATATGACCCATTAGTATATATTCTCATAGCTACTGGGTTTCCATTTCCTGTGTGCACGCCAAAGGCTTCTCTATTTATAAAGTTGCCCCAACGTCCTATGATTTGTCCAACTAGTAATCCTAGTATTGCAGTGTCTGCAATCTGTCCAAAGTGTTTCTTCTTTACTTTGCAGAAGACTATGGCTGTGACTACCGCTCCTATCACTCCACCATAAATTGCAAGGCCACCACCTCGTACATTTATAATCTCTCCAAGATTTTCACTGTAGTAATCCCATCTAAAGATTACATAGTAAAGTCTTGCACAAACTACTCCTACAATTATTACAAATATAGCAAGATCAATATAAGTATTGATTTCTTGGTTTGTCTTCTTTGCTTCATATAAAACAAGCATAATACCTAGAAGCATTCCAATTGCTATTATTACTCCATAAAAAGAAATCTCAAACCCAAAAACACTGAATGATTTTGGGAGTGAATCAATTTTTATATGTAGATTTGGAAACTCAATAGCCGCAGCTACTCTTGATAGCATATCTCTGCCCTCCTATTTCACTTTGAATATTATAACATATTATGATAAACTCTTTCTTGGTATTTTTAGTAAACATATTTAGGAGGACAATATGAAATTAGGTATCGTTGGTCTACCAAATGTAGGCAAAAGTACTCTATTTAATTCATTAACAAAAGCAGGAGCAGAGTCTGCAAACTATCCATTCTGTACAATTGATCCAAACGTGGGCGTTGTTACAGTTCCAGATGAGCGTGTAGATAAACTTACTGCATTATATAATTCAAAGAAAAGCATTCCAGCTGTAATTGAATTTGTTGATATTGCAGGTTTGGTTAAAGGAGCTTCAAAGGGTGAGGGTCTCGGAAACCAATTCCTTGCAAATATTCGTGAAGTAGATGCTATCGTTCACGTTGTAAGATGTTTCGAAAACGACAACATCGTGCACGTAGATGGAACTATTGATCCACTAAGAGATATAGAGACAATCAACTACGAATTGATTCTATCAGACGCAGAGATTTTAGAGCGTCGTATCGCAAAAGCAGCTAGAGCGGCTAAGAACGATAAAACAATTGCAAAAGAGTTAGACTTTATGGAACGCATAAAAGTTTTCCTAGAGGAAGGAAACCTAGCAATTAATTTCGAAATAGACGACGAAGATGAAGAAGCATGGATGGCCGAATACAATCTTTTAACTGCTAAGCCAGTAATCTATGCTGCAAACGTTTCTGAAGATGATTTGGCTGATGACGGTGCATCAAACGAGCAAGTTCAAAAGGTTCGCGAATATGCAAAAGAAACTAACTCAGAAGTATTTGTTATTAGCGCTGAGATTGAACAAGAAATTTCAGAATTGGACGATGAAGAGAAGCAAATGTTCTTAGAGGACTTAGGAATAAAAGAGTCAGGCTTAGATAAACTTATTAAAGCAAGCTACTCTCTCCTCGGTTTGATCAGTTACCTAACATCAGGAGAAGACGAGACAAGAGCTTGGACTATCAAGGAAGGAACTAAAGCTCCACAAGCCGCAGGAAAGATTCACTCGGATTTCGAAAGAGGTTTTATATGTGCTGAAGTAGTTTCTTATGATAATCTTATTGAACTTGGCTCGATTGCAAAGGCCAAAGAAAAAGGGTTGGTCGGACAAGAAGGAAAAGACTACGTGGTGAAAGACGGAGATGTCATAACATTTAGATTTAACGTTTAAAAAAATGAGGGCTAAGCCCTCATTTTTTTATTTGTAATCCGCAAATGGGATATAGTCTACTCTTTCTCTCTCATTCTCCCATTCTTTAATTATATTCTCCCACTCTTTTTTTGTTATATAGAATTCTTTTTTCTTAGTTGTTTTACCTTTTGGATTATATAAGTAAAATAGTTTGCCCACTTCATCTTCATTTTTAGACGACTCGTAGTCAAGAGTTGCCATGGCAATTGTTTTGAGATTGCGTCCTACCATTTTAAGTTTGCTAGTTTCCGAATTAAAAGCACCACCCGAAGCCTCATTCAGCAAAACATTGTCTTTTAGCAAATAATACCTATTTCTAGCCCAACCATCTTCAATTTTCTTTACACCTTCACCGTCTACATATTGATAGAGCGAAATAATGTAATCATCAAACCCCTTTTTCTTCAAAAGAGATATAATCAATTCGTCCACACCGTCGCCATTTAAGTCTATGAGTTTATACCCTAACTTATGAAGCAAATCTTTTTCACCAGCCATTTCCATTAAGCCTGTTGATAATTCTTGTTTATTGTCAAAGTCTGACTCTTCATTAGTCTCACAAGACCTCTTATACTGATTCAGTATTCTTTTATATATGTAGGTATAATCAATGCGTTTATTAGTTGTACTAGATTCTTTGCTCTGTTTACTACTACCACACCCAACAAGTAGCATTGTCATTATAATACAAATTGTTATACAAATTACCTTTTTCATTCTAACCCCTAAAATGTTTAGTGTTTAAAGTCTTTAATCATTTTGACATTGTTTACATCAACTTGGTTTTCCCAGTCTTTGCACTTTGCCTGCCAAACCTTTTTGCTAACTTCGAATTTCTTCTTAGCCTCAGGTTTACCAACTTCAGCGTAATAGTATTTAATCTTGCCTTTCTTGTTGTACTTCATTGTAAGTGCGCTCATATATTCAAAAGCAGATTCTCTCATATGAAGTTTTGAAATCTCGGCATCACTTGCTCCGCCTGAAGCTTCGTTCAAAATCAGTTTGTCTTTCATTAGGTGATAAGTATTTCTACTCCATCCTTCAAGAATTCTCTTTATACCACCGCTTGTATACTGATAAGCAGCAATCACATAATTGTTCAACTTATCTTTCATATCGATAAGAGAAACTAAAAGTTCTTCAGTTCCATCACCATTCAAATCTGCGAATGTGTAACCAATCCTCTTATCTAAATTCTTTTCTTTAGCTACTTCGCCAAAACCAGTGCTTAACTTCTGTTTTGTCTTAATATCCTTTGTCCTATTGCTCTGACATGCAGCGGCATATTCTTTAAGTGTTGAACCGAACAAACTCTCACCCTTTTCCCAAGCAATAGTCACTTTTTGCTTAGCTTTGTCCGGGCCACAGCTACAACCTGCCAACAAACAAATCATCATAACTGCTAATGATAAACTAATTAATCTTTTCATAATCTTTCTCCTAATTAAAACTGTTCAAATTTCTTTTTGAACTCCTTCACACTTTGCTCTATGTCTTCGCCGAAGACTGCGGATCCAGCCACTATAACATTGGCGCCGGCTTCTAGTGGAATTGCAACGTTATCAAGTTTTACGCCACCGTCCACCTCTAGCAAGCAATCGTATCCTTCGCCTTCAATCACTGCGCTTAAGATTTCAATCTTCTCTGTGCACTCATCTATGTATGACTGTCCGCCAAAACCTGGATGAACTGTCATAACGACAATCAAATCAACCATTGCAACATATGGAGCAATGTCCTCGAGGGGTGTCTCCGGATTAAGAGCAAGTCCAGCTTTTTTGTCCATTGCGTGGATTGCATCTATAGTTGCTGCTACGTCTTCGCAGGCCTCTACGTGAACTGTAATATAATCCGAGCCGGCCTCTGCAAACTGCTTCACGTATCTGATAGGTTCTTGAACCATCAAGTGCACATCTAAAGTTTTGTCTGTGACTTTTCTGATATCTTTAACCACAGGAACTCCAATCGAAATGTTTGGAACGAACATGCCGTCCATCACATCCACGTGAATCCATTCACTGCCAGCTTTATCTGCTATTTCAATATCTCTACCCAGATTTGCAAAATCCGCTGATAGAATCGATGGTGCTAATTTAATCATACTTATTCTCCTGCTCTTTTAATTCTTCATAAAAAGCTTTGTAGCTTTCGTATCTGCTCTCTGAAATTTTCCCCTCTTCTAGAGCTTCCTTCACTGCACAGTCTGGCTCGTTTATATGAGCGCAACCGATGAATCTACATTCATTTGTGTAAAGTGAAAACTCTGGGAAACAATCTTCTAATTTTTCCTTTGTCATTCCAGGAATAAACAATGAACCAAAACCTGGTGTATCAAACACATAAGTGTCGTGGTCTGTTTTGAAAATCTCAGAATGACGAGTGGTATGTTTACCGCGGCCGATTTTCTCGCTGATATCTCCAGTCTCCATCACGGCGTCTTGCTTAATAGCGTTTAACATAGAAGATTTGCCGACACCAGATGGCCCGGCAAATACTGTACTCTTACCCCTGAGGGCAGCCTTTACTTCTTCCACTCCTTCATTTTCTGTGGCGGATGTGAAAATCACTTTGTAGCCGGCGTTTCTATAAATTGACGCGAGGCCTTCGGCGAAGTCCATATCCGCTATATCTGTTTTGTTAAAACAAATGATTGTCTCTATGTTTTGGTACTCCATACAAACAAGGAGTTTGTCCAAAAGATTTACATTTGGGTTTGGAGCTTTAAGTGCAAACACAATCATTGCCTGATCGATATTTGCTACAGCAGGTCTTATTAGTTCGTTGTCTCGCTCGAGTATTTCAGTGATGTTACCTTCTTTGTCGGCGTCGTGAGTAATTTCAAACTCAACATTATCGCCCACTAAAGGTTTGACATTTTTATTTCTGAAAATTCCTTTGGCTTTGCATTCGAAGATTCCGTCATCAGAATCCACGTAGTAAAAACCTGCTATTCCTTTAATTATCTTTCCTTGCATATTCACCTATTTAAGATTAACTGTATCTTCTATTACAGTCTTTCCATTTACTAGCAATTCAATCTGGGCTGGGCCTTTCTTCTTGCCAGAGAACTTGTATACATAATCGCCAGGCCACTTAGCCACGTTACTGTATTTTGAGTTAACTTCTTGCGCCGCACCGTTCAACAAAATAGCAACAGTACCAGATTTAATCTGTTTGCCGCTCTCGTCCACTAGGTCTTCTTTGGCGAAGTTGTATGTAGCAGAGTATTTGCCCGCCTTAGGTCCCTTGCTGACAATCAAACCAATAGATGTGCCAACTGGTGCCTTTGTGCCGGCCTTAATAATCTGTCTAATTACTTTTCCTTTTGCAACCTTCTCATCTTCCACTTCAGTGACGGTGCCTACGGCAAATCCAGCACCTCTGATTGAACTCTGCGCTGAACTCTGAGTCTTTCCAACTACGTTTGGAACTGTAGATAGTTTTTCACCACTACTGTTCTGTCCACGGCTTACAATAAGTTCAACTGTATCGTGCTTGCTGACTGGCGCCTTCTCCGAAGGACTACAATCAATAACTTGTCCAATCTTCTTTGAACTGAACTCGTATTTTATTTTCCAATTTAAACCAACTTCTTCGAGTTTTGTTGTGACATCATTCAAGTCCTTTCCAATGATATCTGCAGGAACATTTATCTTTTCAGGTCCCTTACTCAAAGTTAAGTTGATAGTTGAATTCTTCTTAATAGACTTTCCTGGGTCTTCACTTTGACGAAGAATATAGTTTGCTGGGTATTCTTCAGAAAACTCAGAGTCTGAATTGTATGTAAAGCCTAAACCTGCATCGTGCAAAGTCTCCTCTGCTTCTTCTTTGTTTAGACCAACTACGTTTGGCATTTCAACCTTGTTAGGGTCTGTAGTTACTTGTTCTTGATCATCGCTCTCTGGCAATGAAATGTTTCCGCCAGTAACTAGACTAGTTACGATAATCGCAATAATGATAAGTGCCAAAACACCAACGCAAATTCCGCCAACAGTTAGTAGCTTATCCATCTTTGGATTAACTACGTCAATGTCATCTTCGTCGTCATCTTTTTTAGGGGTGATGACAACGCCTGGAATTTTTTCACGTTCTTCGTCGGTAATCATAATAGTCGATGTGTTGTCGTCTACTTCTTCCATCACGACAAAGTCAGTGTCAGGCTCAACCAAAGATCTCTTAAGATCTGCGATAAGTAACGCAGTCTTAGGATATCTTGCGTTTACATTTCTCTGTGTACATTTAAGGATAATCTTCTCAAGACTGATTGGAACATTATCCAAGTATTCCTTAACACTTGGCACGCTGTTTTGGATGTGCATCAAAGCAATTGAAACTGTAGATTCCCCGTCGAAAGGAACCTTACCAGTTAACATCTCAAACATAGTAATACCAAGCGAGTAAATATCACTCTTCTCATCCACATATTTGCCGCCGGCCTGCTCTGGTGAAATGTAATGAACAGAACCCATAGCATTTCCACTCATAGTGTTAGCTGATGCAGCTCTTGCGATACCAAAGTCCGTAACCTTAACTTTTCCCTCACGAGAAATCATAATGTTCTGAGGCTTGATATCTCTGTGGACTATCTGATTATTGTGGGCACACTCCATACCGTTTGCAATCTGAATCGCAATACTTACAGTCTCCTTGAAAGATAGAGAACCTTTCTTCTGGATGTAAGACTTAAGAGTAATACCCTCGATTAACTCCATAACAATATAGTACATGCCGTTGTCTTCACCAACGTCATATACATTCACAATATTTGGATGAATAAGGCTGGCAGCTGACTGAGCTTCGGCTCTGAACTTAGAAACGAAGTTTTTATCTTTGCTGAACTCCTTCTTCAACACTTTGATAGCGACATTACGATTAAGCTTATGGTCAATCGCTTTGTAAACGTCAGACATTCCGCCTGCGCCCACTCGACTCACTATCTCATATCGATCATTTATAAAACTACCTTTACTTAACATACTGCTCTCCTATGGTCTAACTAAAACGGCTGAGATATTATCTTTTCCACCGTTCTCATTTGCTTGTGAAATTAGTTTTGAAACTGCTAGTTCCAAACTTTCGTTGTCTTTTACGATGTCTCCAATCTCTTCGTCAGTCACCATATTTGTAAGTCCGTCTGAGCAAAGTAAAAGTGTGTCTCCAGGGATTAATTCCACTTCGAAGATGTCAGGCGCAGATGAACCGCTACCCTGCACTCCGATAGCCTTTGTGATTACATTTTTCTTTAGGTGATTTCTAGCAGCATCTGGAGCCAAAACTCCCATGCGAACCATATCTTCAACTAAAGAGTGATCCTTTGTAATCTGCTCGATTTTTCTATTTATTACATAGAGACGGCTGTCGCCAACATTAGCGATATACGCTTTGCGTCCCAAAATGACGCACGCTACGAAGGTAGTTCCCATACCGTGGTAGTCTTTGTTGGACTCAGCCATTTCGAATATTTCTTCATTGATGTTTTGAATGCCTGCATTCAAGATGTTAGTTGGGTCAATCATATGTGTTGAACAAGCATATTTAACAAACTTTTCGATAGCTGCTTTTGACGCAACGTCGCCGGCCTTATGACCGCCCATTCCGTCTGCCACTATGAAAAGGTTTGGAAGTTTTCCTATAGGTTCAGTCGACAAAAAGATACTATCTTGGTTGATAGTACGCATCATACCGACATCTGTCTGCCCAAAGGCTTCAATGTTATTCTCGAATTCATTAATCATTTTCTAACTCCCTATTCCTCAATTGTCCACAGGCACCGTTAATATCTCTGCCCATTTCCCTTCTAATTGTAACATTTATATGGTATTTTTCAATTGCCGAGCAAAAGCGTTCAATTCGCTCTTTGCTACTCTGTTCAAGGTCTCTCTCGTCCACAGGATTCATCGGAATCAAGTTGATATGGACGTTTTTTCCACCTATCAATTTGCCAAGTTTTACGGCATCCTCCGGCGAATCATTCACACCATTTATCAAACTATACTCAAAAGATACTCTTCTTCCAGTTTTCTCAAACAAATACCAGCAAGCATCAAGTTCTTCTTGGATTGTGTACTTGTTTGCGATTGGCATTATCTTCTTTCTAGTCTCATCGTCTGCCGCATGTAGCGAGAGCGCCAAAGTCACCGGAAAACCTGTATCTGCAAGTTTCTTTATTCCATCTACAAGTCCACAAGTTGAAAGCGTAATGTTTCTTTTGCTCAAGTTTGTGCCATTGTCATCCGAGATAACTTTTATAAATTGGATAACGTTATCAAAGTTATCGAGCGGCTCTCCACTTCCCATCAAAACGATGTGCGATACCCTCTCGCCCATATCTTTCTCGATGGCGTATGACTGGCCAAGGATTTCGGATGTTGTTAGGTTTCTGTCCAATCCGTTTAGTGTGGATGCGCAGAACTTGCAGCCCATTCTACATCCCGCCTGCGACGAAACACAAACAGTGTTACCGTGCTTGTAAGGCATCATTACACTCTCGATTAATTGTCCATCTTCAAGTTTGAACAAATACTTCCTAGTTCCATCGATTTTGGATATTAGTCTTTTGTGGATTTCCAAAGGTTTGATTTCAAACTTTTCATCCAGTGTTTCCCTTAATTCCTTTGAAAGGTTTGTCATCTCCTCAAAAGTCTCTACTCTATCGATATGAAGCCATCTAAAGATTTGCTTTGCCCTAAACTTGGACTCGCCCATCTCTAAGATGATTTCTTCTAGGCCTTCTAAATTGTAAGATAAAATATCTAGCTTGCTCATTTCTATTCCTTTACGAATTCTGAGACGAAGAATCCATCCATATTTCCACTTGGGAGAATTTGAACCATTCCATCAATCTCTTTAATGTTTGATGGAAGTTCTTTTACGCCTAGGATTTGTTTTAAGTCGATGTCTCGTTTCTTAAGTCCCAACTCTTCAATCCATCTAGCGTTAACTTCGTTTTCGTCTTTGTTTATAGTACAGGTGGAGTAAATAAGTTTTCCACCTTTCTTTACATATTTGCTAACAGTTTCTAGTATTTCTCGTTGAAGTTTTTGTAAGTCATCTAACTGTTCTTTTGTCATCTTGTTTTTGATATCACTCTTATTTGCAATAACTCCAAGTCCTGAACAAGGAAGATCTGCAATCACGATATCAGCCTTTTCTACTAGTGACTCATCAAGTTTAGTTGCATCGTGTTCTGATACTTTTACGTTTTTGTAATCAAGTCGCTTTATGTTTTGCTTGACTAGCTTTGTCTTGTTTTCTGATAAGTCTCTTGCTTCTACTGTGCCAGTTCCATTTAGTAGTTCTGCAATGTGAAGTGCTTTTCCACCTGGAGCTGCACACACATCCACCACACAATCATTTGGCTGTGGGTCTGCAACTAGTCCAACTAAAACAGAGCTTATATTTTGAACTGTAACCATGCCCGCTTTAAAGATATTTAGACTATCTAGTGTGTCGTAGTTTGAAATGTATAGCACTTTATCTACTAAGTTTGAGCGTCTAACTTTCACGTCATTGTACTCGAGGAAGTTTATTACATCTTCCACTGATGCTTTAGATGTGTTTACACGAATTGTTGTCTCGTGTGATTCGTTTAGTCCGTCTAAAATTTCTTTGGCGGAGCCGTATTGCTCGTCGAAGAGTTCGATTATCCAAACTGGAACTGAGTATTCAATCGATAAGTTGTCTGGATACTCTGTTGGATACTTGATATTATCCATCTCGCGGATGATTGTTCTAAGGACTCCATTTACGAAGCCTTTGAGGTGGACGAACTTGCGCTTCTGCACAATCTTAACCGCCTCACTCACAACTGCTCTCTCAGGAACCGAGTCCATATACTTTAACTGATACACAGACATTCTTAAGGTATTCCTGATGACTGGCTTCATCTTGTTTGTCTTTATATTTGAAAACTGATTAATAATGTAATCAAGTTCAATTTGCTTTTCTAATGTTCCTTGGAAAACGCGAGTCACAAATGCTCTATCTTGTTTTACTAAAAACTGACCATTGCTCATAAGACGATTGATTTTGTCGTTGAAAGCAACATGGCTCATCTTGCCTTTCTCCACATCTAGGAGAAGATCTAGTATTACGTTTCTTGTGTTTACTTTGTTTTCCATTTACTTTTTCTCTAAAATTGCTAAACGATTATTATGATAATAAACTTTATACTTTTTCTTTATATCTTCGTAACAAGGTCGTCTCTTTAGATTACCAGCGATTATGTAGTCTGCTTTTCCGGAGTTAATCATTTTCTTCCACTCTTTTCCTACATCTGGGTCGTATGTTGCAAACGCATCTTCCATATGGAAAAATCTGTAACAAGGTTTTGTGTCTGTTGCCAAATATACATATGGATTAAGGTCTATAGACACTATATTTTTATTCTTATCAGGAATGTGTTTGCTTATATCTTTGCAACAGTCGGTGTATAACTGATGATTGTCAGCCAAAATATTATTGTACTTTCTAAACGAAAGGAAGTTGGTCCCTATAAACACGACAGCAAGAAGCGCCACATATCCACGTACAAACAATTTCATCACTCCGTAATCCTTCACCGCCAAAATCAAAGTGACAACAATTGTTGGAACCCAAATTGTTAGGTAGTGTGGGAATAGCGGACTAGTTAGTTGCATCGCTACTGCCACTATACTTTGAATTAGAAGTGCAACATTTAGCCACACATCTTTTTTCTTCACTATCATTGCAACTTGCAAAACTACTGCGAAAACTAGTGGCAACAAATATCTTACTGTATGTCTTAAAAGCTTGGCTGCGTTTGGAACGAAAGCTCTGTGCTGTAAGTATTCATAATTGAAAATGAATGTAGCATGAATCATTTCTTTGAAGGCGCCGTTTACTGCAAACCAAACAAAGATTGGAATTGTAAGAATCAATACGCCCGCTACAAAGCCCAAAGCATTTTTCAATATATTCTTCCAGGCTTTTTGCTTGATTAGGTATATCAAAATGATAAACACTAGTATTCCTATTGGAGCTGCATTTGTAACTCTAGAAAATGCCGCAAACGCAAATGTAAATCCATAAAGGATTGAACACTTGAATGAGTGTTCTTTTTCTTTGTATGCAAAGAACCTAACTGTAAAGTAAGTACTCCAAACAAGAAATGGTAGTATCCACTCCTCTACTGTGTTTCCATGCTGTCCACTCATAAAGAAACTGCAAACTGGAAGCATCACGAGTGCTATCAAAACTGATTTCTTTGTGTTTAAGAAAAGTTTTGCGATTTTGTAAACACCGTATAATGCAAATGTCAAAAAAATTGCCTGAAGTAATAGCAATGTGTATTCACTTTTTGTTAATCCATATCCAAGCCATTCGATGAGGACTATTACTGGACCTTTGTGGTCGAAGAAGTCTTTGTAAGGTGTAAGTCCATCGGCCATAAATTTGCCCATCGCTTTAAAAACATTTGAATCATATCCCGTAAACTTGAACAATGGAGATGTACTCCAAGAGAAGATTACGAGAAAAATCACTGCACATATAAAGAACAGTGATGCTAATAGTATTTTGTTTTCTTTTCTACTCTTAGCCAAGTTTGCTTCCCTCAATACTTCTACCGTTTAGGAAATCAGATGCTTTCATCCTTTTCTTTCCTTCTAGTTGAAGTTCGTTAACTTTTAAGGCTTTGTCACCTGTTGCAATAACAAATGAATCCTTGTCTTCACTTATAACTGTTCCTGGCTCACCACCTGCATCTACCACATCTGCATCCCAGATTTTCATTACCTTTCCATCTAGGTATGTAAATGCGCTAGGCCATGGGTTAAGACCACGAATTAGTCTCTCGATGCTAACTGCATCTTTTGTAAAATCAATGTGACCTAAATCTTTTGTCATCTTCTTAGCATAAGTTGATTTAGAATCATCTTGTTTTATAAATTGTGCGTTACCAAACTCTAGGTTCTGAAGGGTTTTCAATATTAATTCTCCACCTAAAGCAGCTAATTTATCAAATAGGCTTCCACCTGTTTCTTTTGAATCTAGTGTGATTTCTTCTTTGTCGATAATGTCTCCAGTATCTAAACCTTCGTCCATCTTCATTGTGCAGACACCACTCTTCTCTTCACCGTCGATAACCGCCCACTGGATAGGAGCTGCTCCACGATACTTTGGAAGAAGCGATGCGTGAACATTCACACAACCATATTTTGGCAAATCCAAAATCTCTTTTGAAAGGATTTGACCAAATGCGATAACTACTATCACGTCAGGATAAAGAGCGCGCAACTCTTCAACAAAGCTATCTTCTTTAACTTTGTCTGGCTGCAAAACTGGGATATTTAGTTTTAATGCCGATTCCTTAACTGGTGTATAGCTAACTTCTTGTCCTCTGCCCTTTGGCTTATCTTTCTGAGTGACAACTGCTAACACCTCGTGCTCGCTTGCAATCTTTTCAAGCGCTGGCACTGAGAAATCAGGCGTTCCCATAAACACAACTCTCATCTTAATCCTCCTGCATTGCCTGTAGTTCTTCGTTGTCGTATAGTCTGCCTTCTACCTTGTCCACATATACAACACCGTTTAGGTGATCGTACTCATGCTGAATTGCTCGTGCTAGAAATCCCTCTGCTTCCATCTCGAACTCTTCCATGTCTTGATTGAAGGCTCTTACTTTAACCTTTTCTGCTCTGGCTACTTTTCCAGATTTGCCTGGCACACTCAAACATCCTTCAAAACCAACTTGAACACCCTCGCGCTCAAGGATTTCTGGATTGATGAAAACGTATGGCACTTTGTTGCCGTCTTCGTCGCCCACGTCCACTACGAAGATCTTTTTCAAGATTCCAACTTGTGGCGCAGCAAGGCCAACACCATTTGCCTCATACATAGTGTCAAACATATCCTCTATTAAAATTTTTGTGCGGCGGTTGACGTCTTTTACTTCTTTTGTTTCCTTGCGCAAAACGTCGTCGCCCAACTCTCTAATATTTCTTGTAGCCATGTTTCTCTCCTAAGCTTTGAAATCAAATTGTACATTTATGTACTTCAATTTATCTGATTGTTGTATTACACCCTCTAAATAGTTTTTCAAGTTGATTAGGTTTGTTATGCTTGTCCCCTTTATATAAATGACATTTCTATAAACGTCGTTTATGTATGATGCCTGTGGAACAGATGGACCGATGATAAAGAGTTCATTGTACTTCTTCTCTTTGACCTGTTTGATAAGTCCAGCAATCTGTTCTGTTGCCGCATCTAGTTTTCTCTTGTTCTTATCTTGAATAAAGACGCTAACCATATTTACAACTGGTGGATACTGAGAAAGTTTTCTGTATGGAAGTTCGTTCTCGAAGAACTTCTCATAATCTTGTTCAACTGCTGTCTCAATTCCATAGTTGTCTGGCGAGTAAGTTTGAACAACCACTTCACCTTTTCTCTCACCTCTACCAGCTCGTCCAGCTGCCTGACAGATGAGTTGGAATGTTCTTTCTGTCGCTGTGTAGTCTGGAACGTAAAGCGACATGTCTGCAGCTAACACTCCTACCAAAGTGACATTTGGAAAGTCGTGACCTTTTACAATCATCTGTGTTCCAACTAGAATGTCTGCGTCCCCACTTTCAAATGCTGATAGAATTTCTGCGTGTCCACCTTTTGTCGATGTGGTGTCTGCATCCATTCTTAACACTTTTGCTGATGGGAATACTTCCTTGATTTCATCCTCAATAGCCTGCGTTCCTGTACCCATTCTTGATAGATATTTGGAACCACACTTTGGACAAACCTTTGGAAGTGGTTTCTCTCTTCCGCAGTAGTGACACTTCATAGTGTTTCCGCGATGAAGAGTTAAGGTGACATCTCAATGATCACACTTGATTGCCTCACCACAGTTTTTGCATGAGACAACTCTTGAGATTCCTCTTCTGTTTAGGAATAGCATTGTCTGCTCGCCATTTTCTAATCTATTGGTTATCAATTCACGAAGCTTGTCGCTTATGATTGATTTGTTTCCCTTTTCGTGTTCCTCTCGCATATCGATTATCTGCGCCTTTGGAACATCACCCTTTTCACGCTTGGTAAGCTTGTGTAGTTTGTAATAGCCTTCCTTTGCTCTGTAGTATGACTCCATACTAGGAGTGGCTGAGCCAAGCACTACTGTTGCACCATTATCTAGCGCGCGTTTTTGTGCCACTTCAATTGCGTGATACTTAGGAACTGATTCTGACTTGTATGAAGTCTCGTGTTCTTCATCAATTACTATAAGTCCTAGGTCTGGGAACGGTGTGAAGAGAGCTGATCTTGGTCCAATCATAACTGAGATGTCTTTATTTCTAGCTCTCTCAAATTGGTCAAATCTCTCACCCTTTGAAAGTCTTGAGTGGATGAAAGATACTTTGTCTTTGAACTTCTGCGAAAAACGTTTCATCGTCTGGAATGTAAGAGCAATTTCCGGAATAAGGACGATTGCCTGCTTCCCCTGCTTTAGACAATGGTCAATCAAGTCCATATAAACTTCTGTCTTTCCACTGCCTGTGATTCCGTGAATCAAATGGACATTCACTCTTCCGTCTTTCTTGAAGGTCATTGTCTTTTTGATATCATCAGAAACCTTTTTCTGTTCATCGTTTAATGTGATGTTGTACTCTGATTGGTTCTTATCGTATGGTGTACGATACTTAACCTCAGATTCTATCTTTATATCCCCAAGTTCTTCCATTGTCTTTAGAGTACTTGGAGAAATGTTTAGTTTGTTTTTAACAATATCTTTTGAAAGCTCTTTAGTGTTCATTAGTTCTTCTAAAAGTCTGACTCTTGCTTTCGCATTTTTCTTTTTGTACTGTTCTATTTTTTCTTGTACGTTTTCGATGTTTAGGATAACAGTCTGGTTAGTGTTTTGCTTAACCTTCTGCTTAACTGGAAGCACAGTTTTAAGCGCCTGGTTCATAGTGGATGCGTAATGCTCTTTGATCCACCAAGCTAGACCTATCAACTCCTGCTCTGCCTCCACGTCAGTGTCAGCCACAGCCTTTATGCTTTTTAGTTTTGAATTGTCATAGTCCGATTTTTCGCTTACATCAATTACAAAACCTTTAATCTCGCGGTTGCCTTTGCCGAAGGGAATGATGACCGGAGTTCCAGCCTTCACATCCATACCGTCTGGGATTATATAGTCAAAAGGTCTATCTATTTTATCGAGTGAAATATCAACTATGATTTTTGCATATTTCATTTAACTCTTTCCTATTTGTTTAGTTCTACACTTCTCAAGCAGTTTACAAGTAGCATTGTAACTGTCATTGGTCCAACGCCGCCTGGCACTGG
>JAFVGA010000018.1 GCA_017475235.1 Eubacterium sp.
ACCTTCGCCGCCCTCTTTGAAGACCTTGGCTGGAGCGAAGTCACAGTCATGCTCCTCACAGAAGTTTTTAACAAATTCTATTTCTGCATCAGTATCTGTACCAAATTGATTTAGCGTAACTACTACTGGCACATCATACTGCTGTATATTTTCAATATGTTTTTCTAGGTTTACGATACCTTTGGCGAGGGCATCTAAGTCCTCAGTCTGCAAATCCTCGCGAGGCATTCCACCGTTGTACTTAAGCGCACGAACTGTTGCAACCAAAACAACTGCATCAGGTTTAAGTCCTGCTTTGCGACACTTGATGTCTAGGAACTTCTCAGCACCTAAGTCTGCGCCGAAGCCTGCCTCAGTAATCACATAGTCTGCCATTTTTAGAGCAGTCTTTGTCGCGCGCACTGAGTTACAACCATGAGCAATGTTAGCAAAAGGTCCGCCGTGAACTAACGCTGGTGTATGCTCTAGTGTTTGAATTAGGTTAGGTTTCATAGCATCCTTGAGAAGTGCTGCCATTGAACCAACCGCCTTGATGTCTTTTGCAGTAACTGGCTTGCCATCGTATGTGTAAGCAACGATAATCTTACCTAATCTATCTTTAAGATCTGCATAGTCATTTGCTAAGCAAAGAATAGCCATAATCTCAGAAGCAACTGTGATTACGAAGTGATCTTCACGCTCCACTCCATCCACATCACGGCCACGTCCAACTATGATGTTACGAAGAACTCTATCGTTTATATCCACACATCTCTTCCAAACAACTTTCTCTGGATCAATGTTTAACTCATTGTCCTGCTTGATTGAGTTATCAAGCATTGCAGCACAAAGGTTGTTTGCTGATGTGATAGCATGGAAGTCACCTGTAAAGTGAAGGTTCAAATCTTCCATAGGAACTACCTGAGCGTATCCGCCACCTGCAGCTCCACCTTTAATACCAAAGCATGGTCCAAGTGATGGCTCGCGAAGTGCGATAACACACTTTTTATCGAGCTGTCCAAACGCTTCACCCAATCCCACTGTCACAGTAGTCTTACCTTCTCCTGCTGGAGTTGGATTGATAGCTGTAACTAGGATTAACTTTCCATCTTCGTTGTCCTTAATCTTGTCATAGTAATCATTTGAAATCTTTGCTTTGTACTTCCCGTAAAGTTCCAAATCATCTTCTGTTAAACCAAGTTTTGCTGCCACATCTTTTATTGGCATCATTTTTGCTTCTTGAGCAATCTCAATATCTGTTTTCATCGTTTCACCTTCCTAAAGATTTTTCCTCTTAAATATGGTTAAAAGGCAAAGGATATCCTTCGCCTTTTTATTTTACTGATTTAGCATTTCTTCGAACTCTTCTAGACTCATCAAAACCTTTCTAGGTTTGTTAGTCTCTTCTTGTCCTACCACTCCGGCATCGTATAGCTGATCCATAATTCTAGCAGCTCTGTTGAAACCAACTCTAAACTGTCTTTGAATCATACTAGTTGAGCCTTTGTCTTTTTGGATACATAATCTTCCGGCATCGGCAAAGATAGGGTCTCTCTCATCTGAACCGCCAGCTGCAGCCTCAGCATCTGATGTAAGTTTTGCATCTATGCCTTCTTCGTATTGGGCTTCACTACTGTTAGCCTTAATAAAGTCTACTGTATCCTTAATCTCTTTCTCAGAAACATATGCGCCCTGCAAACGGATAGGTTTAACATATCCTGCTGGGTAGAACAACATGTCACCAAGACCGAGTAGTTTCTCTGCACCATTCATATCGATAATAGTTCTAGAGTCTGTACCTGAAGCCACTGTAAGAGCAACTCTTGATGGTACGTTGGCTTTAATCAAACCTGTGATAACGTCTACCGATGGACGCTGTGTAGCAATTACCATGTGGATACCAGCGGCACGCGCTAGCTGAGCCAAACGACAAATTGCTTCTTCTACTTCTTTGGCGGCGACCATCATAAGGTCAGCAAGCTCATCTATAATAATCAAAATCTGTGGCATCTTCTCGAGTGGTTGTCCATTCTCGTCTGTAACGCCAGCTTTCACTTTTGCATTATATCCTTCGATATCTCTTGTTCCGGCATCGGCAAACTGTTTATATCTGTTTGTCATCTCAGCCACTGCCCAGTTAAGAATACCTGCAGCTCTCTTTGGATCAGTAACTACCGGATATAGTAAGTGTGGAATTCCATTGTAAACCTGGAACTCAACAACCTTAGGGTCGATAACAATAACTCTTACATCGTTTGGTGTAGTTCTGTAAAGTACACTCATCAAAATTGAGTTTGTAAATACAGATTTACCAGCACCAGTTGTACCTGCGATAAGCATGTGAGGCATCTTAGCCACATCACCTATCACAACCTTACCAGCAATATCCTTACCAGCAGGGAATGCAAGGTTAGATTTGTTCTGCTTAATGTCTGGAGTCTGGAGTAGGTCTTTTAGATAAACCATATCTCTTCCACTGTTTGGAATCTCGATACCTACAGCAGCTTTACCAGGGATTGGTGCCTCGATACGAATATCTTCAGCAGCCATCGCCAATTTAATATCATCTGCAAGGTTTGTAATCTTGTTAACACGTGTACCTTGCTCTGGTTGTAATTCATATCTTGTAACAGCTGGGCCCTTGCTAACACTTGAAACTTCTACGTTTACGCCGAAGTCTGCAAGCACATCTTTTAGCTTGTTAGCAGTCTGTGTAAGTTCTGCTCTTGTCACATCACTTCCACCTGCTTCGCCATCAGCTAGCAATGTCATAGGTGGCTTTTTATATTTAAAGACTTTCTTTGTAGGAGCAATTACTTTTCCTTCGTCTGCAAGCCTCTTCTGTTTGTCTGACATTTCTTCGCCATCTTTCACCTCGGTAGGTGCGTCCGCGTCGAAAGGTTTTCTCTCCATTGCAGCCTTGGCATCATCTGACATTTCTTCACGAGGCTTTGGCTCATACTCGCCGTTTAGAACTGCATCGTCATCTGCAGGTTCAGGAAGCACTCCGTCCTGATTTAGTTTTTTCTGTTTTGGATCTTTGATTTCGATTACTTCATCAGATTCTTCAAAACCACTGTCATCCACAACAGGAGCGTTGTCCAAACCTTCAATCTTGATGTCAGCAGGTTTCTTTTCCTCTACTGGCACTGGAGCAGGTTCTGCTTCCGCTTTCTTTCTGCCGCGCTTTGGTTTCTCAGGCTGAAGCTCGGTCGCGCCGAAGTTCACACCTCTTCTAGTACTCTCTCTATCTTCACCCTCTTCAGGCTCGTAAGAATCTGCAAATTCTTTTCTAGCTCTAGCATCTTCTTTAGCTTTATCAATGGCATTCTTGCCACGGTTTCTAAGATACTGTGAGATTGATTTTTCAGAAAGCATAACACCTGAGATAATTAAAAGTGCAATTGCAACCAAGTATGCTCCAACTAGTCCGAACGCTATATGCAAGCCTTGTCCCAAAAGAGCACCTACAGCTCCACCGCATATATCAGTAGGGGTATTCTTTCCAAGATCGTAGAAATCTCCAATACTTAGGGTTGAATTTGCATTTGTAAACAAATGGAAGAACAATGCTAAGTCAATGAATAATAGCGCTGTTCCAATCACTCTAAATATTACTGTTCTGTTTTTCTTTTTATTATATGAAAACAATGCCACGATTATTATTAAAACTATAGGGAAGATATATCCCACTAATCCAAACAATCCTAGCATAATGTCTTTGAAGAAATTTCCTACATCACCACAAATGCCAAAGTTACTTAAGAACAAGAAGATACCAATGACGATTGAAACCCAAACGCCCACTTCAGATAAGACTTTCTGTTTTCTAGCCTTGTTCTCCTCTTCTCTGCGTTTCTTTTCTGCGTTCTTTCTTCTAGTCTCTGCTGCCTTTTGAGCCGCTGCTTTTTTTGAAGCTGCAGTCTTTGTGTTTTTCTTTGTAGTTGTTTTCTTTTTACTACTCGACTTTTTGTTTGCCATTTTCAAACCTCACATTTTATTTTATAAAGAAACTTCCAATCACTGCTGCCAAACCAACAGCCGCACAGTAATATGAGAAATATTTGAATTTCTTTTTCTTAACGATAACTAGCATAGCTTTTATACAAACGTATCCAACTACAGCTGCCACTATAACTCCCACTACATAGCACATAGCTGGTGTAGCTGCTAAGTCCTCTTTCATATCAGGAATCTCTAACACTACTGCACCTAGGATAGCTGGTATAGACATTAGGAACGAATATTTAACTACGAAGTCCCTCTTTAGCCCACAAACTAAACCTGCTGTGATAGTTGTTCCTGATCTAGAAATACCAGGCATTGTTGCAATACCTTGGCACACACCAATGAACAATGCTTTTGCCCATGAAGTGTTCTTCTCTGTCTTGTTTCCATCCTTAAGTAAGTCTGAGACAAATAACATAACAGCTGTCACTAGTAGGCAGATACCAGGGATTAGCAAAGTGGCTCCTGATTCTTCTACTAGGTCTTTCATAAGTACACCTAAGATAGCTGTAGGGATAGTCGAAACAATAACTAGCACTACAAATCTTCTGTAGGCTGTTCTTATAATTTTTCTAAAAGGTTTCTTCTTTCCACCGATAAGTGTTACGAAGTTAAAAATGATGTCTGCGCAAATACCAAAGAACTCTTTTATTAGTTCAATAACATCTTTATAGAACACTGCAAATACAGCTATCAAAGTTCCAAGATGTAAGAAAACATCAAATGAAATTGAGTTGTTTTCAAACCCAAAAAAGAACTTAGCTATAGCTAAATGTCCTGAACTACTGATTGGCAAAAACTCCGCCAAACCTTGTATAATTCCAAGTATAATTGCCTCAATAATTGTCATTATTTTGCTCCTTTATATTTTGTCCCACAATCCATTATATTTTACTATTTTTTATACTATTATTCAAGGCAATAAAAAGGCCCATATTCTACTAAATATGGGCCTTTCGGTGTTGGTTTAATCGGTTTTACAGCTCAAAACACAAACTAGTTAAAACAAGTTTAAAACACCTTATTTATTTTTTCTTTTTCCAAATTGCTTTTACCAAAACTGTACCAGAACTCTTAAATGCATAGTTACTGTTCTCATTATTAAGTCTAAACTTTCTTTTAACTTTTTTCCCTTCTACTTTCCAACCTTTAAATTTATAACCTTTTCTCTTTAATTTTTTCTTTGGAATCACCACTTTTGATCCCCATTTAACATTTTTCTTTGTAGCAATTTTTTTCTTACATTTAGTTTTAAACTTTATTTTATAATTATTTACCTCATAACTAGCGTAAACCGTTGGAATATTTTTATAAGAACCCATCTTAAACTGCGATAGATAAATGCTCTTATATTCTGTACTATTTGTTAACCTTTTTGTTTTATTTTTATCCAAATACCATCCTGAAACATGATATCCAGGAATCATTCCACCTCCAAGATTTTCCAAAATATACTTGTCATTCCAAGCATATGTCATTGTAACAACGCCATATGTAAAGTATTTCAACTTCTTTTTTAATGCATCAGATAATAACGGCGAGCATTTTAATTTATATACAGCCCCGTTACTTATGGCATTTCCTTTTCCATAAATAGGTCCCTTATCTTTATGTGGTATATAATACTCTCTTTCACCCACTTCAACGTCCACGGATACTTCCATAACATCATCAATTAGATAACTCTCCGTTTTACCCAAATCATATTCATATGAAATATTTGCCATCGGCTCCACGCACCAAAAAGTTCCCGTGTTCTCATCATACCCAGAGCCAATTTCATCACCTGTTGCCCCATCAACTTTAGGATTAATAATCTTTTTTAAATCAACATTTGGATCTAAGTCCTTTACACAAAACTTATATTTGCCATCTTCTATATATTCTTTGCCTTTAATTTTCTGTAGCCCAGCGAATACAGTTGTTGCATTAGGAATTTTGCTGATATCCAGCGCGGCAAATTCGCAACCATCAATCTTCAATGATTCTAAATTCTTTTGATTATTTAAATGAATCTCCCTTATTGGACAATTTGTCACATAAATCCCTTTTAAATAATTATTTTGACTCAAATCAATGTATGTAACGCCTGAATTATTTGCATAAATATCTCTCAAATAAATGAATGCCTCGATTCCTTCAACAGACTTAATATCTTTTTTATTTTCGACATCAATATCCCTAACCAATTCTGCTTCTTCTTGAGTCAAAATACCATCTTCATTGAAGTCAAAATTATAACCTCTATATTCTCCAGATGTTAAAACTGCGGTTCTAATATATTCAAGAAAATTTGAATCTTTAAATACTAAATTTCCCGAAGCATCCTTTCCTGTCGATAATGAGATTGGATAATAAATACCATTAATATATTCGTCCGGATAGTCATACCCCTTTACATCTGTGGCTTTATCAAATCCAATTACTGTCAATAACATACTTATTAATGTCAAAAAACAAATAATACTTTTCTTCATTGTTTATCCTCTTTCCG
>JAFVGA010000019.1 GCA_017475235.1 Eubacterium sp.
GGGTATTGCTGGTACAGAAGTGACTAAAGAAGCGAGTGATATCGTTCTTTTGGACGACTCGTTTACTACTATAGTAAAGGCAGTGAAGTGGGGGCGTGGAATATATGAGAATTTTAAGCGTTTCATTCAGTTCCAACTAACTGTTAATGTTTCATCGGTTGTTGTAATTATCGCCTCGATTGTTTGCGGATTTAAGAGTCCGTTCACAGCGCTTGAGCTTTTGTGGATTAATATCATTATGGATGGTCCGCCAGCTCTAACGCTTGGACTTGAGCCTATGAGGGACAATCTCTTTGATAAGAAACCGACAAAGAGGAATGAGAATATTATTTCGAAGAAGATGCTTACTAGAATTATGCTAAACGGCTTGTTCATTTCAGTTATAGTTTTGGTTCAGCTATTTACAAACTTTTTAGGTGCTGGCAAAAATGAGATGGCGACAGTTCTGTTTACATTGTTTGTTTTGTTCCAGATGTTCAATGCGTTTAACTGTAGAGAACTTGACACTACGCCTATGTATAAGAACATTTTGAGAAACAAATTGATGCTTGGAGTATTCCTAATTGTGCTAGTTGTACAGTTTGTTATTACACAATTCGGAAAGTCAGTGTTTGGAACAGTTGCACTTAACTGGGCAATGTGGGGCAAGATGCTTCTAGTTGCACTTTCAGTAGTAATTGTTAACGAGATTATTAAGTTTGGAATGAGGATATTTAAAAAATAGAGGTTAGTAATTCTAACCTCTTTTTTATTGATAAAATAGCCGTTTTTATGGTAAAATTTATGTATCTATGAGTAGGAGGGATATTATGAATAGATTATTAATTAAAAAACAGGCAAAAGCTTCATTAAAAGGTAAATGGGGCAAAGCGATCGGATTCTGTTTAGTAGCTAGTATTCTTGGAACAATCGTTCCAATGATTTGTTATGCAGTTGCTATAGCAACATCAAAGACACAGCAAACAGACGCTGGATTACAAGTTACTCAGATGAGCGTAGTAGGAATTATTTTTGTGATTATTGCTATACTTGCATTAATCTTCATCACACCTTTATTCCCTTACGCTACAACTAAAGCATTCCTAAAGGCTAATAGAGGAGAGGACTTCTCAATTGGCGACGTATTTGACGGATTCAAGGAAAAACCTGGTAAGACTATCTGTGTTGCAGTTCTAAGATACATCATCATTTGGGTATGCTACTTTATTCCATCATTTATTGGCGGAATTTTCCTAGGAACAGCAGCAGAGCGTTTCAAAGTTGTTTTTGATGCTATTTCAACAATGAATCACGGAAGAACAATTTATGTTATTCAACATTTAGGACCACGTATGACAATGGCAGCGTTCTTCTTCTTTGTAGCAATCGTTATTGGTGTTATCGCTACTTTCATGTACTCACTAAGTATTTATGTGAGAGTTGATAATCCAGAAATGGGTGTTGTTGAGGTTCTTAAGACAGCTAGAAAGATTATGCACGGACGTAAGCTAGACTTAGCAGTTCTTTGCATTTCATTCATCGGATGGTTCTTTGTATGCTACATCACATGTGGAATCGGATTCCTATGGTTAGCACCATATATCGAGGCTAACGTAGCTGCATTCTACGATGACGCTAAAGATAACATCATCTAAATAATAAGATATTCCTAAAGGACAGGTGTTAATACACCTGTCCTTTTTATTTGCGTTGACATATAGGGGTTTATGGTCTATAATGTACGAAAATCGGCGATGACAAAGAGAAGTAACCGTACTTATCGCTATGAGAGAGTGGGAGATGGTGAGATACCCGCAGAATGAATTACGGTGAATAACACTTTCGAGCTGCAAACTGAAAACTAAAGTGAGTAGGGGCGCCGTAGCCAGACGTTAATGGCAGGAAAATCAAATGCGATTTACCGATGAGGGGTTGTTTAAAACAACAATTCAGGTGGTACCGCGGACAACTAAGAATATAAAAGTCCGTCCTGAAAGCTTTGACTTTTGGGGTGGGCTTTTTCAATTGGAAAAACATCCCGTATAAAAAAGGAGAAAGAGTTATGGATTTCAAAAACAAGTACAGAGAAGTGACAATGGACAAGATTTCTGAGTCTAACGTGGGTGATACTTTAAGAATCGCTGGTTGGATTGAGAACATACGAGATCACGGTGGTGTTTCATTTATCGACCTTCGTGATATGTACGGTGTAATGCAAGTAGTTATGCGTGACACTTCTCTTTTAGAGGGATTAACTAGAGAGGACTGTATTTCAGTGGAAGGTCCTATCCAACACAGAGATGAGGAAACATACAATCCAAAGATTCCTACAGGAACTATCGAACTAGAGGCTCAGAGTGTTGATGTTTTGGGTAAAGTTTACAAGCAACTTCCATTTGAGATTGTATCTTCGAAGGAGACGAGAGAAGATGTTCGTCTTAAATATAGATATTTGGACCTTAGAAACCCTAAGGTTAAGGAGAATATTGTTTTTAGATCAGAGATTATTGCGTACCTACGTAATAAGATGACAGAGATGGGATTTATGGATATTCAAACTCCAATTCTTTGTGCATCATCTCCAGAGGGAGCGAGAGACTACATTATCCCTTCAAGAAAGTTTAAGGGTAAGTTTTATGCTTTGCCTCAGGCGCCTCAGCAGTACAAGCAGCTACTTATGGTGTCGGGCTTTGATAAATATTTCCAGATTGCTCCATGCTTCCGCGACGAAGATGCAAGAGCAGACAGAACTCCTGGAGATTTCTATCAATTAGACTTTGAGATGGCTTTCTCAACAGAGGAAGAAGTATTTAAAGTGGGAGAGGAAGTTTTGGCTGACACATTCAACAAGTTTAAGCCAGAAGGTTACGATGAGATAACTACTCCATTCCCAGTATTTACATATGAAGAAGCTATGCTTAAGTATGGTACAGATAAGCCAGACTTAAGAAACCCATTAGAGATTATTGATTTAACAGACTTTTTCCAGAGATGTACATTTAAACCATTCCACGGAAAAACTGTTAGGGCAATTAAGGTTCACGCAGATATGTCAAAGGGCTTCCACGAGAAACTCTTGAAGTTTGCACAGAGCATCGGAATGGGTGGTCTAGGATATCTAGAAGTTAAAGAAGATATGTCTTACAAGGGCCCAATCGACAAATTTATTCCAGATGATATGAAGGAAGAGATTCGTGAGACAGCTGGTCTTGAAGTTGGAGACACTATTTTCTTTATCGCGGACAAGGAGAAACAAGCATCTCTTTATGCTGGAGAGATTAGAACTGCTTTGGGTGAGAGACTTGAACTAATAGAAGAGAAGAAATTCAAATTCTGTTATGTGCATGATTTCCCAATGTATGAATATGATCCAGAGACAAAGAAGATGATTTTTACACACAATCCATTCTCAATGCCACAGGGCGGTTTGGAAGCACTAGAGAGCAAGGAGCCAGAAGAAATCTTGGCATACCAGTTCGATATTGTATGTAACGGTGTTGAACTTTCATCGGGAGCTGTCAGAAACCACGATATGAAGATTATGGTTAAGGCTTTTGAGATTGCAGGATACACAGAGGATGACTTGAAAGAAAAATTCGGCGCTTTGTACAACGCATTCCAGTACGGTGCACCACCTCACGCAGGTATGGCACCTGGAATCGATAGAATGATTATGCTTCTAAGAGAAGAGGAGAACATTCGTGAGGTTATTCCATTCCCAATGAATGGTAACGCTCAAGATATGATGTGTGGAGCACCTGGCGAAGTAAGCGAGATGCAGCTTAGAGAGGCACACATTAAGGTACGTGACTAAATTCGTTTCGAGAGAGGTGAATTATGAGTAAAAAGTATTACGCAGTTAAAGTTGGAAAAGTGACCGGCGTATTTGAGACTTGGGAAGAGTGTGAGGCTAGTGTTAAAGGCTATCCTGGTGCACTTTACAAAAGTTTCAAGAGCGAGGCTGAAGCCTACGCATACATGGGCTGGTCAGGACAACAATTAACTTTCGACAATATGCATGAGGTGCAGGGTCAAGAAGGCCCGCTTTCAAATGAGCAGACACCTGACGAAGACATGCCATACTCAAACACTGTAAAGGCAGTGGCTTATGTGGATGGAAGCTACAATGAGGAGACAACTGAGTTTGGCTACGGAGTGGTGATGTTTTACAAGGGCGAGAAGTTGCTTATGAAAGGATCATCTAAGGATGCTGATTTGGTAGACATGCGAAACGTGGCCGGCGAAATCCAAGGAGCTATGAAGGCTATGGAGTTTGCCGTGGACAATAAGATTAGCACAATCACTATTTACCACGACTATTTGGGAATTAGCAAATGGTGCAGCGGTGAATGGAAGGCAAATAAAAAAGGCACAAAGGCCTACAAAAAGTATTATGACCAATGCAAAAAGAAGGTTAACATAACATTTGAGAAGGTAGATGCGCACACTGGTGATAAATATAATGAGTTGGCTGACGACTTGGCGAAGGAAGCAGTTGGGATAAAATAAAACGCCCACCTAAGTGAGCGTTAGATTATTCTTTCCAAGGATTCTTTTTATTAGGATCTGTTGGGTCCCACGAAGATTTGGTATCTTTACTATCAAGTCTTTGAGGTACTTCATAGGAGACAGGAGGTACTTCACCTTTCTTGTCATAGATTTTAATCTCGGTGCCGTATTTGCAATTGTCATATATCCATTTGATATCAGACACGCGCATGCGAATGCAACCGAGCGATGCAAATTCACCCAACTTATTGTATTCCGAAGTTTCAAGAGAGTCAGGAGACTTCTTAAAGTAAGGAACCGAGTGAAGCATCAACTTATCATAAAAGCGAATTGCATACTGGGCATAGGAACCATCGACCATACTGTGCCAGCGATAACGGTCATTGAGCCTATACTTGCCAAGCAGAGTATTTTTGATATTCTTCGCCGAAGAGCACACAAAACACTTGTATGGAATTTTGTATTTACCGTGGATATCCACACCGTAAATCATTACGAAGTTTTCGGCGCGGTTGATTTTCACTTTATATGGTACTGAATATTTAAAATTGATCTTTTTTCGGATTTTCTTTTCGCGAAGTTTTTCGTCAACTTTTGAATCTTTAGATTTGTTGACCGCTTCAAAGTAATTGCTCAAAGGAGCAGTTGGAAATTCGTGAGAAAGGTATTGCTTTTTGACAACTACATCGTGCTTAACATCAGCGGACTTTGGATAGTAAACAAAAAGAAAAAATGCGAACAATATTAATAAAAGACCTGGTAGTGATTTAAGTATGAATGAACTATTTCTTTTACTGTTTGTTCCCATTTTTAGCTCCCATGTGTGTTATAAATCAATAATAAACAATGAGCAATATATAGTCAAACAATATCACAAAATTTACATAAATTTTTATAAAAAATGGCCTTCGTGGCAGACGAAACGTCATTTGACGGTAACATCTATAAATGATAATATTTTCATTAGGGAATTTAAATATTATGTCATATTTAATTTAGGAGGCAAATATGAGTTATTCAAAGAAAGAAATTCTTAATATCGTAAAGAAAGAAGAGGTAGATTTCATTAGATTGCAGTTTACTGACTTGTTTGGAACTATGAAAAACGTAGCTATTCCAGCAAAGCAGTTAGAGAAGGCTCTTGATAATGAGATTATGTTTGACGGTTCATCTATTGATGGTTTTGCCAGAATTGAAGAGTCAGATATGTACCTTTATCCAGACTACGATACATTTGTAATCCTTCCTTTTATTGAGGGTTACGGAAAGGTTGCTAGACTTATCTGCAATGTTTACAAACCAGATGGAACACCTTTCGACAATGATCCAAGATATATTTTAAAGAAAGTTATAAAGGAAGCAGAAGACATGGGTTACTCATTCAACGTGGGACCTGAATGTGAGTTCTTCCTATTTAATACAGGAGAGCATGGTGAGCCAACTACAGAGTCTTTCGAAAACGGAAGTTACTTTGACTTAGGACCAACTGATTTGGGAGAAGATGCTAGACGTGACATTTGTCTAAGACTTGAAGAGTTGGGATTCGAGATTGAGGCATCTCACCACGAGGTTGCACCTGCTCAGCACGAAATCAACTTCAAATACGGAGACGCTCTAACAACAGCTGACCGTATTATGACATATAAGCTTACAGTTAAGACTGTTGCTCAGAAGCACGGACTTTACGCATCATTTATGCCAAAGCCAGTGTTCGGAGTGTGCGGTTCAGGTATGCACATCAACATGTCTTTGTTTGAAGGAAAGAAAAACGCCTTTATCGATGCCGACGACGAAATGGGTCTAAGCAAAACTGCATACGGTTTTGTGGCAGGCATTATGGAGCACATGAAAGAGATTTCTGCTATCACAAACCCAATCGTTAACTCATACAAGAGATTAGTGCCAGGATACGAGGCGCCAACATATATCGCTTGGTCAGCAACAAACAGAAGTCCTTTGGTAAGAGTTCCTGCAACAAGAGGAACTGGTACTAGAGTTGAACTTCGTTGCCCAGACTGCTCATGTAACCCTTATCTAGCATTTGCAGCATGCTTAGCAGCAGGTCTAGACGGAATTAAGAAGGGTCTTACACCTCCACCTAGTGTTCAGAGAGATATTTACTCTATGACAGATGAGGAGAGAGAAGAAGCAGGAATCATCCAACTACCAAAGAACTTATACAACGCTGTTAAGTATATGAAGAAATCTGAACTTATGAAAGAAACAATGGGTAAAGATGCATTCAAAAAATATACAAAAGCCAAGATGGATGAGTGGATGGAATACACTTCACAGGTTACAGACTGGGAGATTGATAAATACCTAGCTAATGTATAAAATGTTTGGCGCTCTTAGGGGCGCCAAATTTATGGAGGAATATATATGTTTAAAGTTAATGACAATTATTTGAAATTACCAGGAAGCTATTTGTTTTCTAATATTGCAAAGAAAGTAGCTGCTTTTAAAGAGGCGAATCCAGACAAAGACGTAATCAGTCTTGGTATTGGTGATGTTACTCAGGCTCTTGCGCCAGCAGTAATCGATGCTATGCACAAAGCAGTAGATGAGATGGCAGACCCAGCCACATTTAAGGGATATGCGCCAGATCTTGGTTATGCTTTCTTGCGTGAGGCAATAGTGGAACATGATTTTAAGAGCCGTGGAGTAGATATCGCGCCCGACGAAGTCTTTGTCTCAGACGGAGCTAAGTCTGACTCAGGAAATATCGGAGATATCTTCTCGGTTGATAATAAGATTGCAGTTTGTGATCCTGTTTATCCGGTTTATGTGGATGCAAACGTAATGGATGGAAGAACTGGAACATACGATGCTGATACTGAAATGTGGAGCAATGTTATTTATATGCCTTGTACAAAGGAAAATAACTTCTGCCCAGATTTGCCAGAGGAAACTCCAGACATTATTTATCTATGTTCACCAAACAACCCAACAGGTGCAGCATTTAAGAAGGCTGATTTGCAAAAGTGGGTTGATTATGCGAATGAGAAAAAGGCAGTAATTATATTTGATGCTGCATATGAAGCATACATTACAGAGGACGATGTTCCTCACAGTATTTACGAGTGTGATGGTGCAAAGACTTGTGCAATCGAGATTAGATCCTTCTCGAAGAACGCAGGATTTACAGGAACTCGTCTTGGATTTACAGTTGTGCCTAAGGAGTTAGTAGATTCTGATGGAACAAGCTTGAATGCATTGTGGGCAAGACGTCATGGAACAAAGTTCAATGGTGCACCATACATTATCCAGAAGGCTGGTGAGGCTGTTTATTCACCAGAGGGAATCGAGCAGACAAAAGAGATGGTTGCTCGTTATATGGAAAATGCAAAGATTATAGTAGAGGGCTTGAAAGAAGCCGGCTACAAAGTAAGTGGTGGAGTTAACTCTCCATACGCTTGGCTTGAGGTTCCTGAGGGAATGACATCTTGGGAATTCTTTGACTTCCTACTAGAGAAAGCAAACATTGTTGGAACTCCTGGTTCAGGATTTGGACCAAGTGGAGAAGGATACTTCCGACTCACAGCATTCGGTAGCAGAGAAAATACAATCGAGGCTATCAGAAGAATTAAAGAAATTTCAAAATAATTAAAGAATAAACGGCTAGCTACTTAGGTGGCTGGCCTTTTATATGATTTTGTGGGGGCCAAGGCCTTTGCAGAGGACGAATTTTAAAGAAAGGAGGAGAGGCATATTTTCGGATTTGGAAAAAAGAATAATGGAAAGCCAGAGGCAGTAGTATTCGTGGATTTTGAGCATTGGTATTATGGGTATAAAAACAAGTTTAATATGAGACCTAATGTGGAATCATGGTATGAAGAATTAAAGGAAGAATACAATGTTAAGAAGATAATGTTTTTTGGTGACTTCAATGGAAGTATTGAAAAGGAACTACCAAGAGTTGAGAAAATTTCTAAGAATGTAGTTCACACAGCCAGCACCAAAGAAGGTGTGGACAAAGACTTCACAGATTTTATTATACTAGACGCAATATACAGAGAAGCGGCACTAGATAGCTCACCAGATGTATTTATTATCTTCACAGGCGATGCTCATTTCAATTTAGCTATACAGTATTTAAGGGAACTAAACAAAAAAGTTATAGTGTATGGCGTAAAGTACTCGCTAAGCAATAAGCTAAAGTCTTCGGCCAACTCGTATGTGGAGATGCCACGTTCAGGAGACGAGCAGCAGTACTACTATGATGCGATACTCACATCACTTTCTATCTTGAGTAAGCGTAGAAAGATGGGAACATATAATAAGACTATTGAAAATGTTTCAGAACATAGTGGAGTGTCGAGAGATAGAATCCAGAAAGCGCTTGATGATCTAATGAACAATAAGTATATTACTGAAGAGACGAAGTACTATAAAGGAAAACGTCCTAAGGTGTTAGTTGTGAATTGGAAGCGCGCGATAAAGGATGGAATCTGGCAAAAAGGAAAAAAGTAAACAAAAAGAAAAAGGGTGGTCCTCACTTAAAATCGTTCGGTACCAACCCTTTTTCTTTTTTTATACCATTTTTATCCTAGAGCTTTGAGTAACCGTAGCCATTTACTAAAGCCTCGATAGGCTCGCCAGCTGCACATAATGGGCAACTGTGGTTATCGTAAAGCTCGTAGTCTGGAATGTCGTCTTCTCTGAAGATTGAATCGATTCTATAACCATTTACAGAATCGAGTGCGCTAAATATTGTTGAGATACCTTGAACAGTACCACCATAATATTTAATACATTCTAGACTGGCTTTAATGGTTTTACCTGTAGAACAAGAAGCCATAAGTAGAAGAACATTCTTACCCTTTATAGTAAGCTTCATATTATCTCTAAAAATCATATCTCCATAGATATCGTGTTCTGGAGTAACCACATAGATTGTCTTGTGGGCATTCATCGATAGAATACCAGCACGACTTAGCTCGCTTGCTAAGAATGCGCCGATTACTTCGCAGCCGTCCAAACAAACGATTGTATCGATTGGACGTCCCATCACATTGTAATAATCTTTCATTGCGATGGCGATGCGCTCAGCCTCATTCGCACGAGTCTTCATTGTGGTAACATCTAAATAGCAATTTAGGTGAGTATGCTTCGTGGAGAAATGTCCAGGAATCACCTTCAAAGCAATATTTGGATCCTTTTTAGAGTAATACTTTATAACTCTCTCTTCTAACATAAATATCTCCTTTTCATCCGTTCTACACTATAGATAGATTATACAATAGTTTGACTTTTTATGCTAGATTCTTTAATATATTACTTGTGGATTTGTCCACAAAATAAGCCACAAAATCGTGGTTAGGAGGTCTTTATGGCTAACAAAATTTCAGACGAAACAATCGATTATGTCGGCATTTTAGCGAAGCTTGAGCTCTCTAATGAGGAGAAGGAAAAGGCTAAAAAAGACATGGGAGAAATCCTAGATTATATCGATAAATTAAACGAGCTCGACACTTCAGGTGTGGAGCCTATGAGTCATGTTTTCCCAGTGAACAACGTCTTTAGAGAAGACGAAGTAACTAACGCAGATGATCGTGAAAACATGCTTAAAAACGCGCCAGAGAGAAACGAAGAAGCGTATATTGTACCAAAGACTTTTGAATAGGAAGATAAAATGAGTTTATTAGAATTAACAGCAGTTGAATTAGGAAAGAAAATAAAGAGCGGCGAAGTAAAAGTGGTAGACGCTGTGGAAGCTGTGTTTGAGCAGATTGACAAGGTGGAAGAAGACATTAACAGCTACGTAACAGTCTACGACAAAGAAGAAGTGCTAGCCAATGCAAAAGAGGTTCAGGAGAAGATTGACAATGGTGAATTAACAGGACCTCTTGCTGGTGTGCCAGTCGCTATTAAAGATAACATGTGCAATGAGGGACACCTCACAGCATGTAGTACAAAAATTTTGAGTAACTTCTATCCAACATTTACATCTACAGCAGTTCAGAACTTGAAGGACGCTGGAGCAGTGATTGTTGGTAGTGCAAATATGGACCAGTTCGCGATGGGAAGTACAACGGAGACTTCTTACTTTGGAATCACTAAAAACCCAGTGGATACAACTCGTGTTCCTGGTGGTTCATCAGGTGGTTCTTGTGCGGCAGTGGCAGCAGACGAGTGTTTCTATTCACTAGGTTCAGATACTGGTGGATCAATCAGACAGCCTGCAGCTTTTTGTGGCGTGGTAGGAATGAAGCCAACTTACGGTACAGTTTCTCGTTACGGCTTGATTGCGTACGCTTCATCGCTAGATCAGATTGGACCTATCGGAAAAGATGTGACTGACGTTGCCACTTCACTTGAAATAATTTCAAGTTACGACAAACTAGATTCTACATCTATTAAGAGAGATAGTTATGATTTCACAAGTTCATTGGTTGACGATGTGAAGGGAATGAAGATTGGTGTGCCTAAAGACTACTTCGGCGAAGGCATCAATCCTGAAGTAAAAGACGCAGTTCTAAAGGCTATTGATGTGCTTAAGGAGAAAGGCGCAGAGGTTGAGGAGTTTGACTTCGACCTAGTTAACTATGCCGTTCCAACATATCACGTTATTGCCGATGCGGAAGCTAGTTCAAACCTTTCAAGATTTGACGGCGTGAAGTACGGCTACAGAACTGAAGATTACAGAGATCTTCACAATATGTATAAGAAGACTCGTTCAGAGGGCTTCGGCGAAGAAGTTAAGCGTAGAATTATGCTTGGCTCATTCGTGCTAAGTTCTGGTTACTTTGACGCGTACTATTTAAAGGCGCTACGTGTTAAGGCATTGATTAAGAAAGCGTTTGACGATGCGTTTGCAAAGTACGACGTAATCATTGGACCAGTTTCACCAACTACCGCGCCAAAGATTGGCGAGAGTTTGAGTGACCCACTTAAGATGTACTTAGGTGATATCTATACAGTTTCAGTAAACATAGCAGGTTTGCCAGGAATGTCGGTTCCTTGTGGTGAAGATTCAGAAGGTCTTCCAATTGGATTGCAGATTATTGGCGACTGCTTTAGAGAAGATAATGTTATAAGGGCTGCTTACAGTTACGAGCAGTCACAGAAGTAGGAGGTTCGCATGAAGAATTACGAGACAGTCATCGGTTTGGAAGTTCATGTTGAACTTGCTACCAAGACAAAGATTTTTTGCTCTTGCTCAACAGAGTTTGGCGGAGCACCAAATACACACACATGTCCAGTTTGTACGGGAATGCCAGGTTCACTACCAGTTTTAAACAAGCAGGTAGTTGAGTATGCTATGGCAGTTGGTCTTGCAACAAACTGTACAATTACACAGCATTGTAAATTTGATAGAAAGAATTATTTCTATCCTGATAACCCACAGAACTATCAGATTTCTCAGCTTTATGAGCCAATCTGTAGAAATGGTTATGTGGAGATAAAGACAGAAGACGGAACTGAGAAGAAGGTTCGCATCCACGAAATCCATATGGAAGAGGATGCTGGAAAGTTGATTCACGATGACTTTAACGATGCCTCGCTAGTGGACTTAAACCGTTCGGGTGTGCCACTAATCGAGATTGTGTCTGAGCCAGACATGAGAAGTGCAGAGGAAGTTATCGCATACCTTGAGAAACTTCGTCTTATCATTCAATACTTGGGTGCTTCAGATTGTAAGCTTAATGAGGGTTCAATGAGAGCCGATGTTAACTTGTCAGTTCGCGAAGTCGGCGCCGAAGAATTTGGCACAAGAACTGAAATGAAGAACCTAAACTCATTCAAATCAATCGCTAGAGCAATTGAGAATGAGAGAAATCGTCAGATTGACCTACTAGAGTCAGGCGAGGAAGTTCTTCAGGAAACAAGAAGATGGGATGATACAAAAGAGTATTCATATCCAATGCGTTCAAAGGAGGATGCACAGGATTACAGATACTTCCCAGATCCAGACTTAACTCCAATCGACATCAGTGATGAGTGGATGGAAGAAGTAAAAGCAAAAGAGCCAGAGTTCAGAGATGAAAAGATGGCTAGATATATTTCAGAGTTTGATTTGCCAGAGTATGATGCAGACATTATTACTTTGTATAAACCTTTGGCGGACTTGTTTGAAGAGACAGTTGCGCTTGGTAACAAGCCTAAAGAAGTTAGTAACTGGATTATGGGTGAGACAATGAGACTTTGCAAGGAAGAGTCAGTTGACCCAGATCAAGTTAGTGTGACTGCTGAAAATCTATCAAAGCTTATCAAGATGATAGAAGACAGCACAATCAACCGTGGTGCTGCAAAGGAAGTCTTTGAGGCAATGTTCAAAGATGACGTGGATCCTGAAAAGTACGTGGAAGAACACAACATGAAACAGGACAACGACGAAGAAGGCCTAAAAGAAATCATCAAGAAAGTAATTGAAGAAAATCCACAGGCAGCAGACGATGTTAGAAATGGAAAAGAAAAAGCTATCGGAGCTTTAGTTGGACAGACAATGAAAGCAACTCAGGGTAAAGCAAATCCTGGATTGGTTAATAAGTTGATAAAGGAATTGTTGTAAATGACACAGGAGTGTAAAACATTTTTTAAGACAAAATTTTTAAAGAGTGCAATCATAGTATTTTTTGCTTTGCTTGTACTCGAAGTTTTTGTGTTTAACTATAAAAGTTTTGTTATAAACCCATTCAATTCAGGTCATTATAAAAAAGCAACTTTTAATATGTCAAAGGTTGATCTTATGGGCCTTCAAAAAAAGGGTGGAACAAAATATTCAGTCATTGGAGATAATCCAAGTGTAACTTTTCATGTAAATAAAGATGTTAAGACTATGAGATTGATTGCTAGCTATGACGCCAAAGAAAAGGCGAATAAAGAGTTAGTAGGTGATATCTCATATAGTTGTGTTGGTTATACTGATTTTCGTGCAAATAATAAAAGTTTTCATATTTTAAAATCGGATAAGAGAACACAGTATGTGACTAATGCATCTCCTGATGGAGTGGAGGATGTAAAAATCACTTTCAAGGCAGATGCATTGGAAGTTATTGATATAAAAAGCTTTTCTGTAAATGAGAGCATTCCATTCCACTTTTCTATTATTAGATTGTTGAGTCTATTCTTTATAATTGAAGCAATCTATCTTTTGTTTGCTTACAGAAATTATAGATCACCTTACAGTTGGAAATCTAAATCTCACAGAGCAGCAGCCATTGCATCTATGGCGCTTGTTTTGCTATGTGTGTTTGGTCTTTTCAAAATGTATACAGAGCCTGATCAAAGTAGTTTCAATGAAAAGACGATAGGAAACCAAATGAATGCTGAATTAGTGGAAGCATTTGAAGATGGACATGTGTATCTAAATGATGAAGTTCCAGAATCGCTCAAACAACTGAAAAATCCATATGATATGAATGAGCGAATGAAAAAAGCATCGAGTTCTAAATGGGACCACTTGTTATTTGAAGGTAAGTATTATTCATACTACGGAATAGCGCCAGTAGTATTAGTGTTCTTGCCTTACCATATGATTACAGGAAATTATTTCCCAAGTGGAATAGCATGCTTGTTTTTCTGTATGATAGGTTTGCTTTTCTTAGGATTGGCTTATTGGGCAATCATAAAGAGATGGTTCAAAAAAGTTGAATTTCGAATGGCGCTTCTGGGATTTTTGTGCGTTGAGTTTGCAACCACAATCCTGTTAAATGTTAAAGTAACAAACTTCTATGAGATAGCTCAAAGTTCGGAGTTCTGTTTCTTGGCGATAGGATTCTACTTTATGGTTACAAGTAATGTTATCAATAGTGGCAAAATAAAGATTAGTAGAGTATGTCTATCATCTGTCTTTGTATCGCTCGCTGTTTTATCGAGAGCGGTTGCAGCACTATATGCATTGTGCATGGTTATTTGGGCAGTAGTAGGATTTGTAAAACTTAGAATAAATAAAGTAAAAAAATCACTTTTGGTTAAATATAGTTTAGCATTTGCGATCCCATATGTTATCTTTGGTGGAGTCCAAATGTGGTACAACTACGCAAGATTCCACAATCCATTTGATTTTGGAATTGGACATACGTTAACAATTTATGATTACACACACTTAACGCAAACATTGGGAACTACAATGACAAGCATTGTTAACTTCTTCTTTGTTATTCCACAGGTTAGTTTGAAGTTCCCATTCTTACATAATAACTTTGACAATCTTGAAATGAATGGTTTCTATTTCCAGGCGACTGGAACGGCTCTAGGCTTGTTTGCAATATGCTTGCCATGCTGGGCACTATTGTACGCGCCAAAGGCAGCAAAGTATTTCAACAAATCACAGAAGATTAGACTTGCATTATGCTGGTTGATACCAGGTGTGATAATGCCAATTGTGGCAGTTGTTATGACATGGCAATATGGATACGCTGCTAGATACGGTGGCGACTTTGCTTGGCAGATGTGCCTTGCAGCACTAATGATTGTCTTGTTAATGTATACAAGAGTGAAAGATGAGACAACTAAGAAATGGTTGTTTAGGATAATGATGATCTGCACTATTTGGTGCATCTTAGGAAATCTTGCATATGTACTCTCGGATAATCCAATAGAGATAAATGATGCAAGCCAGTTAGGCGGAGCAATATATAGTAAAATTCAGAATGCAGTACAGTTCTGGAGATAAAAGTAAATGCGGTCAAAGTTTTTGACCGCTTTTTTATTGTTATGTTATAATATCACTTGGAAAAATATAAAAGGGGATTTATTATGAACGATAAATACACAACACCATTAGGAGAGAGATATGCTAGCAAAGAAATGCAGTACATTTTCTCACCTGATAAGAAATTTAAAACATGGAGAAAGCTTTGGATTGCTTTAGCGGAGTCTGAGATGGAACTTGGACTTAATGTTACACAGGAGCAAGTTGATGAGCTAAAGGCTAATGCTGATGACATTAACTATGATGTGGCAAAGAAGCGTGAGAAAGAAGTGCGCCATGATGTTATGAGTCATGTTTATGCGTACGGTCAACAGTGTCCAAATGCAAAAGGTATTATTCACCTTGGAGCAACTTCATGTTACGTTGGTGACAATACAGATATAATCATTATGACAGAGGGTCTCAAACTTATCAGAAAGAAACTCTTAAATGTAATGAATGAGTTAGCAAAGTTTGCTGACCGCTACAAAGACCTACCAACTCTAGGTTTCACACACTTCCAGCCAGCTCAGCCAACAACTGTTGGTAAGAGAGCATCACTATGGCTTATGGAACTTAAACTAGACTTGGATGACATTGACTATATGATTAGCCAGATGGTTCTTCTAGGTTCAAAAGGCACAACAGGTACACAGGCTAGTTTCCTCGAACTCTTTGAAGGAGACCACGAAAAAGTAAAAGAACTAGATAAGAAGATTGCAGAGAAGATGGGATTCGATGCGTGCATCCCAGTTTCAGGTCAGACTTATTCTAGAAAGATTGATACAAGAGTGCTAAATGTGCTTTCAGGTATTGCTGCAAGTGCACACAAGTTCTCAAATGACATTAGACTTCTTCAACATTTGAAGGAGATTGAGGAGCCATTCGAGAAGAGTCAGATTGGTTCTTCGGCGATGGCGTATAAGAGAAACCCAATGAGATCTGAGCGTATTGCATCATTGGCAAATTATGTTATGACAGTTAACATTAACCCAGCAATCACTTCATCGACTCAGTGGTTCGAGAGAACTTTGGATGATTCAGCAAACAAGAGAATCAGTGTGCCAGAGGCATTCTTGGCAACAGACGGAATTCTTGATTTGTATATGAACGTGGTAGATGGTCTTGTTGTTTATGATAAAGTTATCACTAAGAGACTTATGAGCGAACTTCCATTTATGGCGACTGAGAATATTATGATGGATGCAGTTAAGGCTGGCGGAGATAGACAGGAACTTCACGAGAAGATTCGTAAGCTTTCCATGGAGGCTGGTGCGAATGTTAAGAGAGAAGGACTTGATAACAACTTGCTAGAGTTGATTGCGAATGATGAGTCATTTGGTTTAAGCCTTGAGGATCTTCAGAAGACTATGGATCCTTCAAAGTATGTTGGACGCGCTCCAGAGCAAGTGGAAGAGTTCTTGAGAGATGTAATTAATCCTATACTTGAGGAGAACAAAGACGAACTAGGATTAAGTGCAGAAATCAATGTATAATTGTGAAAATTCTGTTACCACTTTGTGATACCAATGGCAATAAAATGCTTTAATAAAAGAATATAATATGATAAAATCGGTTATGTGTGAAATCGACACATAGCCGATTTTAATTTAAGGACAGAGGTGAAATTATGTTTAAGAAATTATTAGCAATTATGCTTACAGTTGCAGTAGCAATCACTATGTTTGGTTGTGGTTCAACTGAAGGAAAGATTAAACCAGCTAAGTATAAAGGTGTGGTTGTTTACAAAGACGACATTAAAGTTACTGATAAAGACGTAGACTCAACAATCGAAAATGTTTTAAGTCAGAGTGCTAAGGAAAAGAAAGTTAAAAAGGGTAAAGTTGGCGCTTCTGATAAAGTAAACGTAGACTACAAAGGTGAAATCGAATATAAAGGCAAGAAAGAGGCCTTCGAAGGTGGCACTGCTAAGAAGCAGGACATCGATTTGTCTTCAGATGCACAGAATTATATCGAAGGATTTACAAGTTCTCTTGTAGGACACAAAGTTGGCGATAAGTTTACAGCAAAAATGAAATTCCCTGCTAGCTACACTAACGAAGCTACAGTTAAGGGCAAAAAAGTTTCACTTGCTGGAAAGCCAGTATGGTTTACATTCAAGATTAACACTCTAACAAAGAAAGATGTTCCAAAGTTAACAGATTCTTTTGTTAAGAAGAATGCTAAATCTATGTTCCAGATTACTGATGAGAAGATTACTACTGTAAAGGCTCTTAAGAAGTATATTAAGAGAGAAATGAGAAAGTATAATATCTCAAATAAGATTATGAACAAGATCCTTGAGGATTCAAAGGTTATCAGCTATGACCAGAAGGAACTTAAGAAAGAGAAGAAGAAACTTACTGATCAGACGCTATCACAGTACGCTCAGCAAGTTGGCGGAGACCTTTCACTTGATGCATATTTGAAAGCAACTCAGATGAAGAAGAAAGACTTCAACAAGCAGATTACAGAGCAGGCTAAGCAGAGTCTAAAGACAACAATGTTCATCAGAGAGATTGCTAAGAGAGAAAACCTAAAGCTATCTGCTAAGGAATACAAAGAAGAAGGTAAGAAGTTGGCAGAGCAGAATGGAACTACTCTAAAAGAACTTGAAAAACAGCAGGGCAAGAAGGAAATTGAATTAAGTATTCTCGCTAACAGAGTTCAAGATTTCATCGTCAAGAACGTTAAGGAGAAGAAAGGTTCAGAACCTACTACAACTCCAGCCCCAATGACAACAAAGAAGGCTAAGAAAACAAAAAAAGCTAAGAAATAAATAAAGTTTGAGAGAAAAAATGAACTCGAAATTACGATTTTTAGTAATTTCGAGTTTATTTTTTTAGGCTCAAACGTTTAACTTTAGTGGGAGCCTTTTTTGCTTTACTTATGGGAGTTTTTGTGGTAAATTAGCCTTCGCGGATGGTATTCGAAAGAAACCATACCCTGAGAAGCGAATAGAGAATGACGGATTGAGTTTGAGCTTATATCGAAAGAATAAGACTCGCTGTCCCCGAGAGGAGGGGATGCCCATGAAGTTTGGATTTATTGGCGCGGGAAACGTTGGCTTTTCCCTAGGAAAATATTTCGCTGACCATGATTTAGACGTCGTGGGATACTACAGCGAAAACAAAGATGATTCACTAGAAGCAGCAGAATTTACAAATAGTAAAAGTTATGACTCAGTAGATGAGATTTTAGCGGATAGTGATGTTTTGTTCTTAACGGTACCGGACGATTCGATTGCGAAAGTTTGGGAACAAGTTAATTCAAGTCATTTTACCGACAAGATTATATGTCACACTAGTGGCGTTCACACGTCGGAGATCTTTTCAGGGTTAGATAATCATAGCAGTTATGGTTATTCCATCCACCCACTTTGTGCGATTAACGACAAGTACAAATCGCATGAAGAATTATCCAATATTTATTTTACAATTGAGGGCGACAAAGAAAAATTAGACGAGATATCTAATCTATTTGTGCGTCTTGGAAACAAAGTAAACCTTATTAAGGCAGAGGACAAGGCTAGGTATCATTTGGCGGCGACGGTTGCTAGCAACTTGGTAGTTGGTCTGGTTGATATGGCAGAGCGTGTCATTCCTCACGAGGCGTTGGTTCCAATTATGAAAGCCAATATGGATCACATTATTGAAGATGGAACAGTAAATGCTCTTACGGGTCCGATTGAGCGAGGAGATGCGAACACCATAAAGATGCACTTGATGTCACTGAAAGCTGATGAGATAGAGGTTTACCAGTCAGTATCAAAACAAGTTTTGAAAGTTGCAAAAAAGAAACATCCAGATAGAGACTACACAGAAATTGAAGAACTATTAGAGATTCAACCTATAGATTGTTAAGGAGACAAAAATGAAGAACACAGTTACAACATTACAGGAACAAAAGAACAACGGAGAAAAGATTTCAATGATCACTTGCTATGATTATTCATCGGCAAAGATTATGGAAGAAGCAGGAGTCAATACAATATTGGTAGGTGACTCACTTGGAAACGTGATGCTTGGCTACGAGGATACTTTGCAGGTGACGATGGAGGATATGATTCACCACTGTGCGGCGGTATCTCGCGCAGTTAAAGATACTTTCGTAGTTTGTGATATGCCGTTTATGTCATATCAGGCTGACGTGAGCGATGCAGTGAGAAATGCTGGCAGACTAGTTCAGGAAGGCCGTGCAAATATGGTTAAGTTAGAGGGCGGCGTGGAAGTTTGTCCACAGATAGAGGCTATCGTAAAAGCGTCTATCCCAGTTTGTGCGCACATTGGTCTTACACCACAGTCCATCAATGCCTTTGGCGGATACAAGGTGCAAGGTAGAACAGAGGCCGCTGCAAAGAAGTTGATAGAAGATGCATTTGCCGTGGAAAAAGCAGGCGCATCTATGGTAGTGTTAGAGGGCGTTCCAGCCAAACTTGCTAAGATGGTTACAGAAAAACTATCTATTCCAACTATCGGAATCGGTGCCGGCAAAGACACAGACGGACAAGTCCTAGTAATGCAAGATATGCTTGGAATGTTTAAGGACTTTGTTCCAAAGTTTGTTAAGCAGTTTGCCAATATGGGAGATGTAATGAAAGAGGCATTTGAAAGTTACATCAAAGAAGTACAAGATGGATCATTCCCAGGAGAAGAACACACATACGATATAGATGAAGAAATAATCGAGAAATTGTACTAGGTTTACATAAAAATAGGAGCAGAAAAATGAGATTAGTAAAAACAATTAATGAAGTAAGAGAACAAGTAAAAGCTTGGAAAGCAGAAGGACTAACTGTGGGACTAGTTCCAACAATGGGATATCTTCACGAAGGACATGGTAGCTTAATCAAAAAATCAGTGGAAGAGAATGATAGAACTGTAGTTAGTGATTTTGTAAATCCAATGCAGTTTGGACCAAGCGAAGATCTGGAAAGTTATCCAAGAGATATTGAAAAGGATTCAGCATATTGTGAAAGCTTGGGTGCGGATTTGATTTTCAACCCAGAGCCAGAAGAGATGTACAATCCTGGATTTAGCACATATGTGGACATGGATGTTTTAACAGAAGAACTTTGTGGTCTTTCTAGACCAGTTCACTTTAGAGGAGTTTGTACAGTTGTTAACAAATTGTTCAACATTGTTGCTCCAGACAAAGCATACTTCGGACAGAAGGATGCGCAGCAGCTAGCCATTATCAGACATATGGTGGAAGACTTGAACATGGATTTGGAAATAGTTGGTTGTCCAACTATCAGAGAAGAAGATGGACTTGCAAAAAGCTCTAGAAACACTTATCTATCTCCAGAAGAAAGAGAAGCAGCGCTTATCCTATACAAGACTATAGAGTTAGGCAAGCAGATTGTGGCAAATGGAGAGAGCGATGCAAACGTTTTAGTTGAGGCAATGAAGAATAATATTGAGTCAGAACCTTTGGCAAAGATAGATTATGTGAAGGCAGTAAACGGACTTACAATGCAACAGCAGGATAGGATTAAGCCACCAATGCTTGTGGCAATGGCAGTGTATATTGGAAAAACAAGATTGATTGATAATTTTATTATTGAATAAGAGGTTTGAAAAATGGTTTTAGAAATGTTGAAAAGTAAAATTCATAGAGCGACAGTGACACAGGCTGATGTGGACTATGTTGGAAGTATTACGATAGATGAAGAGTTGATGATTAACTCTGGCATTTTGGAGTACGAGAAAGTCCAGGTGGCTGATGTTAACAATGGTAATCGCTTTGATACTTACGTGATTGCTGGCGACAAGGGTTCAGGCGTTATATGTGTGAACGGAGCAGCAGCTCACAAGGTTGATATTGGCGACAAAGTAATCATTATGAGTTATGCACAGATGAGCGAGGAGGAGGCAAAGAATACTCCGCCTAAGGTAGTGTTTGTGGATGACGACAATAAGATTACAAGAGTCACAAACTACGAGAAGCACGGTGCATTGTTTGATGTAGAGAGGTTAGGGTAATGTTAAAAGGAAAAACTGTAGTCTTAGGAGTTACGGGAAGTATTGCGGCTTACAAAACTGCAAATCTTGCAAGCGCTTTGAAAAAGTTAGGGGCAGACGTTCATGTTATTATGACAAAGAATGCGACTAACTTTATTAACCCTATCACTTTTGAGACTTTGACTGGAAATAAATGTTTAGTTGATACTTTCGATAGAGATTTCGAGTTTAGCGTGGAGCATGTGTCTTTGGCGGATAAGGCAGATGTGTTTATGGTTGCGCCTGCCACAGCGAACGTGATTGGAAAGATTGCTGGCGGCATTGCGGACGATATGCTCACAACTACCATTATGGCTTGCAAGGCAAAGAAGATTATTTCGCCTGCCATGAACACAAATATGTTTGAGAATCCTATCGTTCAGGACAACATTGAGAAACTTAAGAAGTACGATTACGAGATTATAGATCCAGCTACTGGTTACCTTGCTTGCGGCGACACTGGTAAGGGTAAAATGCCAGAGCCAGAAGTTTTACTAGAATATATTCTAAAAGAGATTGCCTGCGACAAAGACTTAGAGGGCAAGAATGTACTTATAACAGCAGGCCCTACAAAAGAGGCAATTGATCCAGTTAGATTTATTTCAAATCACTCGACTGGAACAATGGGATATGCTTTGGCTAAGAATGCTATGAGACGTGGAGCAAAAGTGACACTTGTTACTGGACCAACAAGTATTGACAAACCAATGTTTGTCGATGTGGTAGAGGTTACAAGTGCCGATGAAATGTTTGACGCGGTCGACAAAGTCTTCGACGAACGAGACGTTGTGATTATGAGCGCAGCAGTGGCAGACTACAAGCCAAAAAATCAAGCAAAAGAAAAAATTAAAAAATCTGAAAAGAGTGTTATAATAGAGCTCGAGGAAAATAAGGATATTCTCTTCGAAATGTCGAAGCGAAAGAAGAATCAATTTATGGTTGGCTTTGCTATGGAGACAGAGAATATGATTGAAAATTCTAGACATAAGTTGGAACACAAGAAACTAGATATGATTTGCGCAAACAACGTGAAGGTGGAAGGTGCTGGCTTTGGCGAAGGCACAAATGTGGTTACACTAATCACTAAAGATGTCGAAGAAGAGCTAGAGAAAGCATCAAAGGACATCGTTTCATCACAAATCATAGATAGAATAGTCAAGAATTTATAAGAGGTAATTATGTCTGAGAGTTTTAAGAAAATAATAAAAGGAGCCATAATCATAAGCCTTGTCTTTGTGATGGGCTCCATTTTTGCGCCTAAAATTGATGCGCAGGCAAAGGCTTGGAGCAAGAACTCTAAGGGTCAGTTTGTTAATGATCAAGGCAAAGTGATACAAGGTGCAACTATGAAGGGCGTCGATGTCAGTAAGTGGCAGGGAAATATCAATTGGAAGAAAGTTGCAAAGACTGATGTGGACTTTGCTATTATCAGATGTGGTTTTGGCGACAATTTAACTAGCCAGGACGACGAATACTGGGAGAAAAATGTAGCTGGATGTATCAAGAACAAGATTCCATTTGGTACATACCTCTATTCATATGCGAAAACTAATGCTCAGGCAAAGAGTGAGGCACAACACGTGCTTAGGCTTCTTAAAGGAAGAGATGTTTATTTCCCAATTTACTACGACATGGAGGAAAATGCGCAGGCAAAACTCGGAAAAACCAAAGTTGGAAAACTAGCAAATATATTTATGAATGAGATTAGGGCACAGGGATATAAGGCAGGTATTTATGCTAATTTAAATTGGTGGACTAACTATATTCCTGGTTCATTTGGAACAAATACTGAAATTTCTAAGTGGGTAGCTCAGTGGGATCATAAGCTTGGATACAAAGGTACTGCCAATATGTGGCAGTGTACATCTAATGGTAGTGTCAGTGGAATCAGTGGAAGAGTGGATTTGAACTTCTGGTTTGGCGCTTATAATGCCAACTGGTATAAGAGAAATGTAACTGTGAGAACAACAGTGTCAGTTCCTAGACCAGCAAAGGCTAAGATTAAATCTATAAAAGCTAAGCACAGAAAGCTAGTTGTGAAGGTTAAAAAGGCTAAAGATGCAGTTGGATACAGAGTAAAATACTCAAGATATAAGTCTATGAAGAAGAGTAAGAGTAAGTATTCTAGAAGCAGAAAGATTACTCTTAAAAATCTAAAGGGCAAAAAGAGATATTATATCCAAGTAAAATCATATAATACTAAGCCAAATGGCAAGAGATTATACGCTAAACAATGGAGTAAAAAGAAGAGTAAAAAGACTAAAAGATAGACATCAAATTGATATAAACAAAAATATATAAAAAAAGTCAAAAAAAGCCGAAAAAATCGGCTTTTTTTGTGCTTTTTTGTATCGCAAAATGTTCTAAAATATGGTATGATATAGGGGATTGTGGGGTCGTATGTTTTGGCGAGGAAAACATATGAAAAATCCCAGGAAATTTGGAGGGAAAATCGGTTTGGTAAGACGAGTTTACGTGGAGAAAAAAGCGCCATTTGCTATGGCTGCTAAGGAACTAACAGAGGACATTAAAGGATACCTAGGAATAGATGGACTTGAAAAAGTCCGTGTTTTAGTGAGATATGACGTGGAGAATTTGTCGGATGATACATTCGATAAAGCACTCACGTCTATTTTTTCGGAGCCACCTGTAGATGATGTGTATGAGGAGGAGTTCCCATACGACGAATCAAAGTCAAAAATCTTCAGCGTGGAATACTTGCCTGGACAGTTCGACCAGAGAGCAGATTCTGCTGAGCAGTGTGTGAAGTTTTTGAACGAGGACGAGAAACCTGTCATCAAATCAGCTACTACATACGTTTTGGTTGGCGATGTTTCAGACGAGGAGTTTGAGAAAGTAAAGAACTACTGTATCAACCCAGTAGATTCAAGAGAGACTGGTTTAGAAAAACCAGAAACTTTAATAACAGAGTTTGACGAGCCGGACGACGTGATTGTGTTCGACGGTTTCAAAGACATGGAAGAAGAGCCTTTAAAAGAATTGTATGACTCACTTGGTCTTGCAATGACTTTTAAAGACTTTTTGCATATTCAGAACTACTTTAAGAACGACGAAGACAGAGATCCAACAATGACTGAGATTAGAGTTTTAGATACTTATTGGTCAGATCACTGTCGTCATACAACATTTAATACAGAGCTTACTGACGTTAAGTTTGATGAAGGCTTCTACAAAGAAGTCATGGAAAGCACTTACGAAGATTACTTGAAAGTGCGTGATGAAATCTTTAAGGGCAGAGAAGACAAGTTCGTATGCCTTATGGATTTAGCGCTTATGGCTATGAGAAAGCTTAAGGCTGAAGGAAAGTTAGATGACCAGGAAGAGTCAGATGAGATAAATGCATGTTCAATTGTTGTACCTGTTGAGGTAGACGGAAAGACTGAAGAGTGGCTAGTGAACTTCAAGAACGAGACTCACAACCACCCAACAGAGATTGAGCCATTTGGTGGAGCTGCTACATGTTTGGGCGGAGCTATCAGAGATCCACTATCAGGTCGTACATACGTATACCAGGCTATGCGTGTAACTGGTGCAGCGGATCCTACAAAGTCTTTGGCGGAGACTATGCAAGGTAAACTTCCACAGAAGAAGTTGGTTCAGGGCGCTGCTGACGGATACAGTTCATACGGAAACCAGATTGGTCTAGCTACAGGTTTGGTTAAAGAGATTTACCATCCAGACTACGTTGCAAAGAGAATGGAGATTGGTGCAGTTATGGGTGCGGCTCCTCGTCGTGCAGTACAAAGACTTACATCAGATCCAGGAGACATCATCGTGCTACTTGGTGGACAGACTGGTCGTGATGGTTGTGGTGGAGCTACAGGTTCTTCAAAGATTCACACAGAGGA
>JAFVGA010000003.1 GCA_017475235.1 Eubacterium sp.
AGCTACTTCCTAGATGTTATCAGATAGTAGAAGAGATTAACCGTCGCTTCTGCGAAGAGATAGAGAAGAAGTTTCCAGGAGACGAGGAGAAGATGCACCGCATGGCTATCCTTTATGATGGTCAGGTACGTATGGCTCACCTAGCTATTTGTGCAGCGTTCTCTGTAAACGGTGTGGCTAAGCTTCATACTGAAATCTTGGAGAAGGAAGAACTAAAAGACTTCTACGACATGTGGCCTGAGAAGTTCAACAACAAGACAAACGGAATTACTCAGCGTCGTTTCTTGCTACACGCTAACCCATTACTTGCTGACTGGGTTACAGACAAAGTAGGCGACAAATGGATTACAGATCTTTCTAAGATTAAGGGAATCGCAAAGTATGCTGATGACCGCGAGGCTCAGAAAGAGTTTATGAAGATTAAAAAGGCGAACAAGAAACGCCTTGCTAAATACATTAAAAAGCACAACGGCATCGAGGTTGATACTAACTCAATCTTTGACGTTCAGGTTAAGCGTTTGCACGAGTACAAGAGACAGTTGCTTAACATCTTGCACGTTATGCATCTGTACAACGAGTTAAAGGCTAATCCACAGATGGATTTCTATCCACGTACATTTGTATTTGGCGCGAAAGCAGCAGCAGGTTACAAGATTGCTAAGCTAACAATCAAGCTTATCAACAGCGTGGCTGATGTGGTAAACAATGACCCAGACATCGATGGCAGAATCAAAGTTGTGTTTATTGAAAACTATAGAGTTTCAAATGCTGAGATTATCTTTGCAGCGTCCGATGTATCAGAGCAGATTTCTACTGCTTCGAAGGAGGCGTCAGGTACTGGTAACATGAAGTTTATGCTAAACGGTGCTTTAACACTTGGAACTATGGACGGTGCGAATGTTGAAATAGTGGAAGAGGTCGGCAAAGAAAACGCATTTATCTTCGGCCTATCTTCCGACGAAGTAATTAACTACGAGAACAACGGTGGCTACGATCCAGTCGAGATTTACGACAACAATCCAACTATCCGCAAAGTTCTAGATCAGTTGATTGACGGTACTTTCGCAAATGGTGATACTGAGTTGTTTAGACCAATCTACAACTCACTTCTAACTAAGGAAGAAACTGGCGTGGCTGATAGATACTTCATCTTGAAGGACTTTGACTCATACGCTGAGGCACAGAAGGAAGTTGAAAAGGCTTACAGAGATAAGAAGGGCTGGGCTAAATCAGCAATGCTCAATGTTGCAAATGTTGGAAAGTTCTCATCAGACAGAACGATTGAAGAATATGTAAAAGACATTTGGCACTTGGAAAAAGTTAAGGTTAAGAAATAATATTGTTTTTATAAAAGACTATGCTTGTGATGAGCATAGTCTTTTTTTGTGCTATTATATAAGAAGAGATTTTCGGAGGATTATTATGAAGAAATACATAATGGCGATAGACGAAGGTACCACTAGTACAAGGACCATTTTGGTTGATCACGATGGTCAAATTGTGGCGCAAGTCAGCAAGGAATTTGAGCAAATTTTCCCACAACCAGGCTGGGTAGAGCACAATGCAAAAGAGATATGGGAAGCCCAAAAAGAGACCATTTTGGGCGTTTTAGACAAGGCTCAGGCCACTCTTGAAGACGTTGAGTCCATTGGAATAACTAACCAAAGAGAGACTACTGTTGTGTGGGATAAAACTACTGGTGAACCAGTATATAACGCAATTGTATGGCAGTGTAGAAGGACTTCAGATATGGTTGATGAACTTGTTTCTAAGCTAGAATCTGAGGGCAGATCAGATATGATTCCTTCAAAAACCGGTCTAAGACCTGATGCATATTTTTCTGCTACAAAGATTAAGTGGATTCTTGATAAAGTTGGCTACAATGAGAATTTGATTTTCGGAACAATCGATTCTTGGCTTATCTGGAATCTAACTGGTGGAAAAGTTCACGCGACAGATTATACAAATGCTTCACGTACTATGCTTTTCAATATTCATACTCTTGACTGGGATGATGAGTTGCTAGATTTGTTTGATATTCCAAGAGCGATGCTCCCCGAAGTAAAGAAATCTTGTGATGACTATGGAACATACGAGGGAATTCAAATAGCAGGAGTAGCAGGTGATCAACAGGCTGCCTTGTTTGGACAATGCTGTTTTGATAAAGGTGATGTCAAAAACACTTATGGCACAGGTGGATTCTTAATGATGAATACTGGAAGCGAACCAGTCAATTCAAAGAACGGACTTCTAACTACTATGGCAGCGTTTACGGATGAGCCAGAGTATGCGCTAGAAGGCAGTGTCTTTGTCTCGGGCGCAGCTATTCAATGGCTAAGAGATGAGTTGAAGATAATAGATAATGCACCGGCCAGCGAAGAGGCAGCTTTGAGCGTAGAAGATAGCGGTGGAGTGTATGTAGTGCCAGCATTCACAGGACTAGGCGCACCACACTGGAACCAAGATGCTAGAGGAATGATAGTAGGGCTAACTAGAGGAACTAGCAGAAACCACTTGATAAGAGCCACACTTGAGTCTTTGGCGTACCAGACAAATGACGTGCTAGGAGCAATGGTAGAAGATTTAGGAAGCAGCATCGATGACTTGAATGTGGATGGTGGAGCATGTGCGAACAACTACTTAGTACAATTCCAGTCAGATATATCGAAAATCAAAGTTGTTAGACCTAAACTTATAGAGTCTACAGGAATAGGAGCAGCATATCTGGCTGGATTATATAGTGGTTTTTGGAAAGATAAGGATGAATTAAAAACTCATATGGAAATAGATAAGGTGTTTGAACCATCCAAAGATGAAGCAGAAGTGGCAGAACTGGTAGATGGATGGAATAAGGCTGTAAAATGTACAATTTCCTTTGCGGAATAGATTAAATAAAATACTTTTAAAAAGACATTAATATTCGTATTAATGTCTTTTTTTATTGTTGACATTCAAAAATGCTAGAGTTATGATAAACAACATAATGCATAAGTGTACTTTGAAAATTGAAAGAGGGGGCAAAATGCAATACATAATGTATTACAAAATGTATTGCAAAATATATTAAATATTTTATAATGGAGGTATGAAAGAATAATGACACAACTAGAGTTTGAATGGGACGAGGAAAAAGAACTAGCTAACATTAAAAAGCACAATGTTGATTTCAGAATGGCCGGAACAGTGCTTCTAGATGTTAATAGAGTGGAACTATTTGATGCAGACCACAGTTATTCCGAAGAAAGATTTATTACTATTGGACTTACATCTGTTGAAGGAAAGGATGAGATTTTGACTGTAATATATACAGTTAGAAATGGTAAGGTGAGGATTATTTCTGCAAGAATAGCCAGCACAGAAGAAAAGGAGTTATATTATGGTTAAAATGACTTTGAACGCAAACGAAAAAATTAAATTAACTGATGAAGAAAAGAAAATGCTTGATAAACTTAGTAAGATGAAAGATGAAGATATTATATATGACGAAGATAGTCCTAAACTTACTACTGAACAATTATCCCAGTTCAGAAGAGTGTCAGAAATCAACCAGAAGAATAGAAGGAAGCAGAATTTAACCCTTAGAGTTTCTCCAATGTCTTTGGAGATGGCAAAATCTTTAGGGAAGGGATATACAAGTATACTCAGCAGGGTAGTAGAATACGCATTGAATAATAAAGAATTCTTGAAGAAGTTTTTGTAAAAAAATGTTATAATGTTATCAGTATTATTTAGGAGGTAACAAATTATGGCAAAATGGGTATGTTCAGTGTGTGGATATACACACGAAGGTGATACACCACCTGAGAAATGTCCACAGTGTGGAGTGCCAGCTGAGAAGTTTAACAAGCAAGAAGAAGGCGAAATGAGCTGGGCTGCAGAACACATTGTTGGAATAGCAGAAGGTGTTGATGAGGAAATAATCCAAGGTTTAAGAGATAACTTCAACGGAGAATGTTCAGAAGTTGGAATGTATCTAGCAATGGCTAGAGTTGCTTTTAGAGAGGGCTATCCAGAAGTAGGATTATATTATGAAAAGGCTGCTTGGGAAGAAGCAGAGCATGCAGCTAAGTTTGCAGAATTACTTGGTGAAGTAGTAACTGACAGCACAGAGAAGAACTTACAATTGAGAGTAGATGCTGAAAACGGAGCTACAGCAGGTAAGACTGAATTAGCTAAGAAAGCTAAAGAACTTAATCTTGATGCTATCCATGATACAGTTCATGAAATGGCAAGAGATGAGGCGAGACACGGAAAGGCTTTCAAAGGCCTATTGGATAGATATTTCAAATAAGGAGGCATATTATGGATAAATATTTCTGTAATCCTTGTGGTTATGTTTATGACCCTGAGAAAGGTGATCCAGAGAATGGTATCGCACCAGGTACAGCATTTGAAGATTTACCAGATGATTGGACTTGTCCACTTTGTGGAGTTGAGAAATCATCATTCCAGAGAGTTATTGAATAATCACAAACATAATAAAAGAGCTGTCATATGACAGCTCTTTTTTATATGTAAATCTTAACCTCTTAACTTCTTATCAATGTTTTCTGCAGCCTGTTTTCCAGCACCCATCGCTAGGATAACAGTAGCAGCACCAGTTACTGCGTCACCGCCAGCATACACATTGTCTCTTGTAGTTTCAAGTGTGTCTTCATTTACCATTAGACAACCCCATTTGTTTGCCTCAAGTCCTTCAGTAGTTGAACGAAGGAGTGGGTTAGGACTAGTACCAATTGACATGATAACTGTATCCACATCCATATCGAACTCAGAACCTTCAACTGGGATTGGACGACGTCTTCCTGATTCGTCTGGCTCGCCCAGTTCCATCTCGATACAAGTGATGCTCTTAACACGACCTTCGTCGTCGCCGTTAATTTTAACTGGATTGTTCAAAGTCTTGAAAATAATTCCCTCTTCCTGTGCGTGGTGAACTTCCTCAGCACGGGCAGGCAACTCTTCCATACCACGACGGTAAACAATTGTTACTTCCTCGGCGCCCAGTCTCATAGCAGTTCTTGCAGCATCCATAGCCACGTTACCGCCACCAACCACGGCTACCTTTTTGCTCTTGATGATAGGAGTGTCGTATTCATCGATATAGGCTTTCATCAAATTTGTACGAGTCAAATACTCGTTAGCTGATAGAACACCAATCAATGACTCACCTTCAATGTTCATAAACATTGGAAGACCAGCGCCTGATCCAATGAACACAGCCTTAAAGCCCATCTCCATAATCTCATCAACCGAAAGCACTCGGCCGACAACCATACTTGTCTCTATCTTAACTCCTAGAGCCTCTAGGTTATCAACTTCTTTTTGAACAATTGCCTTTGGAAGTCTGAATTCTGGAATACCATAAACCAAAACTCCGCCGGCTTTGTGGAACGCTTCAAAGATAGTAACTTCGTAGCCAAGCTTAGCCAAGTCAGCAGCGCAAGTAAGTCCGGCAGGACCTGCACCAACCACAGCTACCTTGATTCCATTTGACTCAGGCTTCTCAGCAACTTCACTTGAATTAGCTAAATGCCAATCAGCAACGAATCTTTCAAGACGACCAATAGCAACTGGCTCATCCTTGATACCACGAATACATTTAGACTCACACTGTGTCTCTTGAGGACAAACACGTCCGCAGATAGCAGGAAGTCCGTTAGTAGTAGTGATAATCTTGTAAGCTTCCTCAAATTCTTTATTCGCAACCTTCTCAATAAACTCAGGGATTCGAACCTTTACAGGGCATCCTCCCATACAAGGTTTGTTTTTACAATTGATACAACGAGTTGCTTCCTCCACAGCCATTTCTTCTGTGTAACCCAAAGCTACCTCGTCAAAGTTCTTGTTTCTTACATTAGGGTCTTGGACAGGCATCTCAACCTTGTCTGGTCTCATATTAGGCATTCTGAGCACCTCCCATCTTCATAAGTCTGCAATTCTCTCTGTCGTGCGCTTCAAAGTCAGCATACATTGCATTTCTTCTCATAAGCTCATCATAATCTACCTGGTGACCGTCAAAATCAGGACCGTCCACGCAGGCAAACTTTGTCTCGCCACCAACAGTCACACGGCAACCACCGCACATTCCTGTACCATCAATCATGATTGGGTTTAGTGAAACGAGAGTCTTTATATTGTAAGGCTCTGTCACTTTTGAAACAAACTTCATCATAACAACAGGACCGATTGCAATCACAAGGTCGTAATCATTTCCAGCGTCTATAAGTTCCTGAAGCTTGTCTGTAACAAAACCTTTGTCGCCATAACTTCCATCGTCAGTAGTGATGTAAAGGTTATCGCAAATATCTTTATATTCATCTTCCAAAATCACAATGTCCTTAGATCTAAAGCCAGCAATAACATCAACTTTAGCTCCCATCTTATGAAGCGCCTTCGCCGAAGGATACGCAATAGCGTTACCAACGCCGCCGCCCACTACACAGACATTCTTGGCATCGCCAAAGTCAGTAGCAACTCCAAGTGGTCCTACAAAATCCTCGATATAATCGCCAGATTTAAGCTGTGATAGAAGCATAGTAGTCTGACCAACCTTCTGGATAATCACACTAACTGTTCCTGCCTCTGGATCAGTATCCGCGATAGTGAAAGGCACACGCTCACCCTGCTCATCGATTCTGATAATGATGAACTGGCCTGCTTTAGCCTTCTTTGCAACGAATGGTGCTTCGACATCTAGTCTAAAAACATCATCATTCAATTGTTCTGCTTTAACAATTTTAAACATTTTAGCCTCCAAACTTTTTTTTATTAAGAAAAAGTGTTTAAAAACTTGCATAAATATAGGTGATATTCTAGCACATTGTCAAAAAAATATCAATCTTTTAATGTTAGTAAAACCCTTTATTTTATTAAGTTTTTCGTGGGTTGAAAATCCCCAAATATATGCTATTTCTAGTTGAATATATGTAACTTTATTTGTATAATATTAGTCGGTGTTAGGACGGAATAACAATAGGAAAAGTACGTCAAACACCAGGAGGAAAAATCAAATGGTAAGAGCTATTGTCGGCGCCAACTGGGGCGACGAAGGCAAAGGAAAAATTACAGATATGCTTGGAGAGCAGTCTGATATTATTATCAGATTCCAGGGCGGAAGTAATGCAGGTCACACTATCATCAATGATTATGGTAGATTTGCTTTGCACCTTCTTCCTTCAGGAGTTTTCTATCAGCATACAACATGTATTATCGGAAATGGAGTGGCTCTAAACATTCCATATCTACAAAGAGAGATTGATGATATCGTAAGTCAAGGCGTGCCAAAGCCAAACATCTTGGTTTCAGATAGAGCACAGATTTTGATGCCATATCATATCCTTTTTGACGAGTACGAAGAAGAGAGACTAGGCGGAAAGGCTTTCGGTTCCACAAAATCTGGAATCGCTCCTTTCTATTCAGATAAATATGCAAAGATTGGATTCCAAGTGTCAGAACTCTTCGACGAAGACACATTGGTAGAGAAAGTTGAGAGCGTGTGCGAGCAGAAGAACATCGTGCTTGAGCATATGTATCATAAAGACCCAATCGATCCAAAGGAACTCTTAGAGACTTTGCATGAGTACAGAGATATAGTTGAGCCTTATGTTTGCGACGTGGCAGTTTATCTACGCGATGCTATCAAGGAAGGCAAAAACATTTTGCTTGAGGGTCAGCTTGGTACTTTGAAAGATCCAGATTTCGGAATTTATCCTATGGTGACATCTTCATCCACATTGGCAGCTTATGGCGCAATTGGTGCAGGTATCCCACCATACGAGATTACAGATATCGTAACTGTAGTTAAGGCTTACTCAAGTGCAGTGGGCGCTGGTGAGTTTGTTTCAGAGATACTCGACGAAGATGAAGCTAACGAACTTAGAGTTCGCGGCGGCGACAAAGGAGAATTCGGAGCCACTACAGGACGTCCTAGAAGAGTAGGCTGGTTTGACGCAGTCGCTTCTAGATACGGAGTTCAGATGCAGGGCGCCACAGAAGTTGCTCTTACATGTCTAGACGTACTTGGATACTTGGATGAGATTCCAGTTTGCGTTGGATATGAGATTGATGGAGAAGTTACAAAAGACTTCCCTGTAACTGCAAAGCTTAAGAAAGCTAAACCAGTTTATGAGAAACTTCCAGGTTGGAAGGAAGACATCAGAGGTATTACAGAATACGATAAGCTTCCTAAAAACTGCAGAAACTATATTGAGTTTATTGAGAAAGAACTTGGTGTTCCAGTGACAATGGCTAGTAACGGCCCTGGAAGACACGAGATGATTTTTAGAAAGTAGGGAAAGTATGGATAAAGTAAAGAGAGTGCTTGCACTCGTAACAGTAGGAATCATTGTGTTGTGCATAATTCTAACATTGATTTTTGCAATCATTTATATGAACACAAATGATGAATTCTTCAAAAACGCATGGATGGCCAGTGCATTTTGTATGTTCTTAATCCCAATCTTTATATGGGTAATGTTCTGGATTTACAGACTACTCAGAGGCCGTGGTGTAAAGAAAGAAGAAAAAACAGAAGAATAAAACTTATTAATATAAAAGAAAAAACAATAGGGACTCACTTAAAATCGTTCGATCCCTATTGTTTTTTCTTTGTTTTATAAAATATTAATCTTCTTCTGTTTTTTCTTCTTCCGTTACTGGCTCTTGGTTTCGTCTGATAATTTCTAAGGCCATATTCCTCTTCGCATCCGAGTGACCTGTGATAATATCGTATTCAGTAGCCTTTATAGACTTCATAATAGCCATTGCCTCATCGCTAGACTTCTTTGGAATTCTCATCAACTCTCCATCTCTAGAAATAAAGTTTATCGTATAAGTGAGAGTATGTTTTCTTATATCAAAGCCACGTCTACCAAGTCTAAATACCCATATCACATCTTTGAGTGGAATGATAAACGCACCTGAATTATCCAAGTCTATAAAATAATTCTCCGTAATATAAGTTGCATTAATCTGCAAGTAGTTTTCACTATCCAATTCCTCTTGAGCCTCATCCACCAACTCGCGTCGTTCGTCTTTGCCCAGATAGTGGCAGACAGTGAAACTGTATGGATCTTTGTATCTTCTATAATTAATCACAAGTCTAACAATTGAAATTGCAATCAACACCAAGATAGCTATCAAGCAAAAGATATATCTATACGGATGATAGTTGGCAGAACTTGCAATCAACCCCGTCGAAATCGAATTAACGCCCTCTTCGGTCCAGTTCAAATCTTTCGAGAACTGCTCAATCATTTCTTTATATGGTCTGTTAGGTTCAATAACCTTCGCCTTAAAAGTAAGATTGTTTATTTCTTCTTTTACAGAGCCCTCGGCCAAAGCCTTCTTTGAAGTCTCCACTAAATCTTTAGGGATAAGAGCAAAAGCGCACTTGCCGTCCTTCAAAGCATAGTAGTAGGAGAACTCTGTCCCCAAACCATTCTTCACATCATAGCCTGTGTATTTCATTTTGCCAGTGGATACTGTGACAAAACTATCAGAAGATTTAAGGTTGAAAACACCATCCACTTTCTTAGGGCTAAGTAAGCTTCCAAATGGCACAATAAAAAGTAGTGCTATTAAAATCACAATAGCAACTACCGGTAAAATACATTTGCGTTTGCAGATGTTTTTGATGTGATCTAATATTACAATTCTATCTTCTGTTTCCATTTGAAAACCCCTTCAATGGATATAGTATACACCATTTACACTGTTGTAAAAACCCCTATGAATTGATAAAATGTTAATGGTATTTTTAAGGAGATTTTAATGGATTACATAGTAAGAGCGGTAGACAAAAATAAGGAAGTTCGCATTTTTGCGATTACTTCTAGAGAGTTAGTTGAGAAGGCTAGAGAGATTCACAACACTAGCCCTGTAGCTACAGCTGCACTTGGAAGGTTGCTTTCGGCGGGCGCTATGATGGGCCAGATGCTCAAGGGCGACGAAGAACTCCTAACCCTTAAGATGAAGGGCGATGGAAAGATTAACGGTGTTACTGTGCTAGCGGACAACTCAGCTAAGGTTAAGGGTTATGTTGGTGACCCTTCTGTTATGCTACCTCCAAACTACGCAGGAAAGTTGGACGTGGGAGCAGCGATAGGATATGGCGAGCTTACAGTAATCAAAGATATGGGCCTTAAAGAGCCTTACATTTCAAAAGTCCCTTTGGCTACTAGTGAAGTGGCTGAAGATTTAACATATTACTTTGCATCGAGTGAGCAGACACCTTCGGCGGTGGGGCTTGGAGTGCTTATGTCTAAGGACAATCATGTGCGTGAAGCTGGCGGCTTTATCGTTCAGATGATGCCTGAAGCCAAGGAAGAGACTGTCGCAAAGATTGAGGAGAACCTTTCTAAGATTACATCTGTTACAGATATTCTTAAGGAGGGCAAAACTCCTGAGGACCTAGTGAAAGAAGTAATGGGTGATATTGAAGTTGAGTTCACAGACAGGATTGAGGCAAAGTATGAATGTAATTGTAGCAAGGAGCGTGTGATGCGTGTTCTTGCAACGTTAAATAAAAAAGATTTAGCGGATTTGATTGCAGAGGGCGAGGACATCGAAGTAAAATGCGACTTCTGCAACACTAAATATACCTTTAAGACGGAAGAGTTGAAGGAGGCTTTAGGATGGGAAGAATAAAAAGGCTTCTTACATTAGTTCTTAGCGTGGCAATTGTACTTGCAATGAATGCAAGTGTCTTTGGCGCGGAAATAAATAGGAACGAGAGAATGATGCTTGATTCATTTAAGGAAGAGCCATTTGCTTCATATCTAGACAAAAAATACATAAACCAGTTTGAAAACTTTTTCTCGCAGGACAATGTGGACGTAGAGAAGAAAACAGCTACTTTGTTTATTCGATATTTCTCAAAGGCAATAGTTGAGTACAAAAAGTCTGGTGGTAAAGGCCCGGTTTTCAGTCAGTCGGATGTTTCGTTTGAAAACTTCCAGTATGCTGGATCAACTATTGGCTTGTACTTAGAATACGATAGTAGTTCAAATCGTTTTTATGCTATAGATGCTTCTGGTTATGTGGTGCTAGATTCTAGCAAGGTTATAAAAGATACGGATGATGCAAAGCAAGGTAGTAACTCTCAGGAAGGAGAAAGTCTTGGAGTTTTTCGATAGAAATAATCTTTGCTGCGGTCGTTTTGTTAATATTCATTGGTTTCCTATTCAATGCAAAGAAATGGGTAGATAAAATCAGAAGACACAGCGACAAAAACTACGACGACGAATTTGACGACGAGATGGAAGTTGCAAACAGAAAGACTAGAAGAGCAAGACTTCAAACATTCTCGTACACGAACTTCAAGCAAGTTGTTAAATATTGCTACGTGCCAATCATTATGTGCGTAGTGCTTGTTGGAGGTTTGATTATTATTTACAGACCATATATGAAAATCTTCCAGAGTTTCAAAAATGGATTCACTCAGAATCTAACTTTGAATACTTATTCGGAGGAGACAAAGGACTTTGAGCATGTACCACTCATTAAAGACAAAACCATCAAGGGCGAAGATGTTCATTGGCCAAAGTACACAGAGCCTTATGGAAGAATAAAGTGTCATGAAATTAATCTAGTAGCACCACTTTATATGGGCGATTCTGACTATGTTTTAAGCGGTAAGATTAAGCACAAAGTTGAAAATGACTACGAAGATGACTTTGACACTAAGTTAGATGAAGACTTCAAAGGTGCCGCAGGTACTTATTTGGGAAGTTCAATTCCAGGAGATGGAAAGCCTATTTTAATAGGTGCGCATGATACTACATATTTCAAGCCTTTAGAAAAGGTGAAAAAGGGAATGAAAATGTATGTCACCACGACATATGCTAGATATCAATATAAAGTAAAAGATATCAAAATCTTTGACGAAGACGAATACGATAAAGCTTACGATTTGCAATCTGACAAAGAGCAAATGATTCTATACACTTGTTATCCATTCGGAAAACTGAAAGGTGACAAGAGCAAGAGAATGTTTGTGTATATGGACAGAATTTTTGGACCTTCTATAGATAAGGAGGTGGCAAAATAATGAGACATAAACATAGAATTAGACAGGCAATTATAAATTATATATTGGCATTTATCCTTATGATATCAGTTGTTGTGATAGTGCTAGGAGGCATCGGCAAATGGAGCTTCGCTAGTAAGCGAGCGGTCATGCATGCTGGTGAGAGAACTCACTACTACTACAACTTGAAAAACGAGATCGAGCAGAGTGCTATTAATATTGGAAAGCCATTCGGCATCGACAAAGAATGCATTGTTGGAGTTTTCAAATCTAGTGAAGTGGAGTCAGATGTTTCTAAGGCATTGGATGAGAAACTCAACAATGAAAAAGAACTTGTTGATATTGGTGAGATTGACAGACGCATTAGAGCTAATGTTGAGAAAAAAGAAGGCAATTTGAATACCGATCAGACGAATTCACTAAATGTATACATTAAAAAAGTGCAGGATATGTATACGAGGAAGATTCATTTCCCTACAGAACAGATGATGGTTACTATGATTAATAAAACTACCACAATTGCGTGGATTGCTATTCCGCTGGCAGTAGTGATAGGATTCTTCTGCGCATTCTACTTGATTGTTTCAAGACACTATGCTTACCACGGACTTAGATTTGTTGTTTATGGTTTGTTGGGAGCGGGTGCTCTTATAACGGTAGGTCTTTCGGCTATCGTTTCGAACGGTTCATTTTACAATTACAATTTAACTGATTCGTTTATGAAGGATTATTACGGATACTACGTTGGACATGTATTGTTTATAGGCGTTGTCTATGGAATAGGAATACTAGTACTCGGATTCATTGGCATTTTCCTAGTGTACAGACAAAAATATGCAGTTAGAAGATAAATAGGTGTAGACTTTCAGACTTTAGAGTGTTAAAATATAAAAGTAAAGAAGATTTGCGGAGGTTGTGTTATGAGCAAGAAGATTAGAACTAAAGAAGTAGATCATTTATTTGACGCTATTTTAACGCTAAAGAACAAGGAAGAGTGCTATACATTTTTCGAGGATGTATGTACTGTAAATGAACTTCTTTCTATTTCGCAGCGCTTCGAAGTTGCGCTAATGCTTAGACAGGGCAGAACATATTTAGATATATCGGAGGATACAGGTGCTTCCACAGCCACAATCAGTAGAGTGAATCGTTCACTGAATTATGGAAATGATGGCTATGATATGGCGCTTGATAGAATGAAAGGCAAAAAATAAATGAGCGACAAGACTTTCAAGGCAAACGTAACATTAAATGATATGCAAGAATTGGCAGTGTACCACACAGATGGTCCACTGCTTATTTTAGCGGGTGCAGGCTCTGGAAAGACTCGAGTTTTAACTCACAGAGTTGCATACCTTATAAAAGAAAAGGGTGTTGAGCCATATCAGATAATGGCGATCACTTTCACAAACAAAGCAGCAGATGAGATGAGAGAGCGAATCGACAAACTTGTGGGCTTTGGCGCGGACCAAGTTTGGGTTAGCACATTCCACTCAGCTTGCGTGAAGATTTTACGCAGGTTTGCAGACCGCGTGGGTTACAAAAATGACTTCACAATCTACGATGCTGACGACCAGAGAAAAGTTGTTAAGAGTATTATTAAGATGATGAATCTAGACCCTAAGCTTTTCAAAGACAAAGGCGTAGTGGCTAAGATTTCTGACTTTAAAAATAAGTTGATGACAGTTTCTGACGTGAGAGATTTGGCAACTCACGACTTTAAGGAGAGAACTATCTCCCAGATTTACGAGGAGTACCAACGAATCCTTAAGAAGAGTAATGCCATGGACTTTGACGATCTCATTATGAAGACTGTTGAGATGTTCCAGAAGAATCCAGACGTTCTTGATATGTATCAAGAGCGCTTGAAATACATAATGGTGGACGAATACCAGGATACAAACGTTGCGCAGTTTAAGTTTGTGCAGCTTCTCGCGTCGAAGTACCAGAACATTTGCG
>JAFVGA010000020.1 GCA_017475235.1 Eubacterium sp.
CTGATGCTGACTCAACTATAACAGCAACATTTCGTCCAGGTCTAACTGGAATGTCGTAACTTATAACTTGGTTTCCAAGAATGTCTATGTGGTGATCTATTAATCCAAGTCTGTCATAGTCTTTGCCGCGGTCCCACTCTTCAAGTTGGATGACCATATCAATGTTTGCTGTATCTAGAATACTTTCAACACCGAACAATGCCTTAACATCAATCACTCCGATACCGCGAAGTTCAATTAAGTGCTTTGTCATGTCAGGTGAAGTACCAATCAATGTTTCGTCACTTACTTTCTTAACAATAACGACATCGTCACTAACAAGTCTGTGACCGCGCTTGATAAGTTCAAGGGCAGCTTCAGATTTACCGATGCCACTCTCACCCATGATTAAAACACCTTCGCCGTACACGTCTACTAAAACACCGTGAATTGTCTTCTCTGGTGCAAGTTGTACGTGAAGCCATCTAGAAAGCTCAGCATCGAAAGGTGAAGTGGCCATGTCTGTAGTAGCGACTGGTACTCCGTGTTTCACTGCTGCTTCTAGCATATCTTTGTCTGGGTCAACACCTCGACAAATGATAAGGCATGGAATTCCACTGCTCATCAACTTGTCATACACCCATTTTCTATTCTTTCTTTCCATATTGTCTAGGAAAGCACATTCCACATTTCCAATAACTTGAACACGCTCTTTATCGAAGTGCTCAAAGAAACCTGCGAGTTGCAAAGCTGGTCTGTTAACTTCTCTAGTAGAAATCTCAACCTTTTCTGCATCTATCTCAGGTGTGCAATACTTTAATCCGTAATTGTCTATGATTTGGCTAAATTTAATACTATCCATAATATCCTCCATAGATTAAAGATTTTAACTCCATCTTTATTATTTTATCATTTATGAAAATACTCGTAAATGTTTTTGGCTACATTTTCTGTTATGCCATCCGCTTTTTGTAGATCATCTATGCTAGCTTCTCTAATTTTGTCGATATCTTTGAACGTCCTCATCAAAGACTTCCTCCTACTTGGTCCAACGCCTTCAATATCATCTAGAATTGAGCGGATTTCTTTTTTACCTCTGAGTCTTCTGTGATACTCAATCGCAAATCTATGAGTCTCATCTTGAATTCTCGTGATTAGTTTAAACGCTTCGCTTCGTTTGTCAATATCTATTTCTTCATTATTGAAATATAGTCCACGAGTGTTATGGTTATCATCTTTAACCATTCCACAAACTGGAATATCTAGTCCTACTTCATTTAAAACTTCTAAAGCGATATTCACCTGTCCTTTTCCGCCATCCATCAAAAGTAGGTCTGGGAATCTAGCAAAAGAATCCATCTCATCTTTTGACTCTAGGCCGTGAGTGAAGCGTCGCAGCAACACTTCATGCATACTCGCATAGTCATCAGGTCCTTGAACGGTCTTAATCTTAAACTTTCTGTAGTGATTTCTCTTTGGCTTTCCACCCTCGTATACGACCATCGATCCCACAGACTCATAACCGCTAGTGTTTGAGATATCGTATGATTCAATTCTATTTATGTCAGTAACACCAATGAGATTTTCTATCTCTTTAACTGCTCCCACAGTTCTTTTTTCTTCTCTTCTGTATCTCTCTTTGTTTTGCTCAAGTAGATTCTTGGCATTCTTCTTTGCAAGCTCAACTAATTTTTCCTTCTTGCCCTTCTTTGGATTTGCAATGTCCACCGTATAATTTAAGTTTCGACTAAGCATCTTTGCTATAAGTTCTGGCTCGTCAATCTCTTCTTGCACCAAAACTTGATGTGGAATAAACGGAGTTCCAATATAGTACTGTTTGATAAAGTTGGTTAGAATATCTTTTCCGTCATCCTCGTCGGTCTTCATATAGAAGTTTTCTCTGCCAATCAGCTTGCCGTTTCTCACAAAGAATACAACTACCACTGTTTCACCCTCGTTGGAGGCATAGGCAATAATATCTCTGTCCTCAAACTTGTGAGTGACAATCTTTTGATTGCCGGCCACATGATTGATACTTGCAATCAAATCTCTATATTCTTTGGCCTCTTCAAAGTCCTGGTTGCTTGAAGCTTCCATCATTTTCTCTTCTAGTTCATCGCGCACTTCAGTAAACTTTCCATCTAGAAAGCTCATGGCATCTTCTACATGTTTTGCGTAATCGTCTTTGCTAATCTTTCCCTGGCATGCACCGTCACACTGACCAATATGATAGTAAAGACAAGGTCTACCGTTTTCTTTGGCGAAGCCGTCAGCATTAGCCTCCAAAGATTTATTACAGTTTCTGATTTTGTACATCTTCTGAAGTAGTTCAATAGTGTCGCGAACTGCAAGTCCGCTTGTGAAAGGACCATAGTATTTGTTCTTGTCCTTCTTCATCTTCCTTGAAAGACGAATCTTTGGAAAGTCCTCGCCCAAAGTCACTTGGATGTATGGATAAGTCTTGTCATCCATCAGCATCGTGTTGTATCTAGGGTGATACTCTTTTATTAAATTACATTCTAAAATGAGAGCCTCCAACTCAGAGTCAGTGATAATGTATTCGAAGGAATCTACATTCGATACCATCGATTTGATTTTCTGACTATGACGGGCTCCCGCTCTGAAGTATGAGCTGACTCGGCGCTTTAAGTTGATGGCTTTGCCCACGTAGATTACATCGGCGTGGGAGTTTTTCATCAAATAAACGCCTGGAGTCTGCGGTACTTTTTTTAGTTCTTCTTTTATATCAAAACTACTCATCATTCAAATGGAAAATGTCCATAAACTCTTTTCCAGTGATTGTTTCCTTCTCGTATAGATACTCAGCAATCTTATCAAGCTTGTCTCTGTTCTCGTTTAGAAGTTTCTTCGCATCGTCGTATCTTGCTGCGAGAAGTTTCTTAACTTCATCTTCTATCTCTGTTGCAGTCTTATCACTGCAGTTAAGTCTCTTGTTTTGTCCAAGATAAGGATCTGTTATCTGCTCAAGACTCATTAGTCCAAACTTATCAGACATACCATACTGAGCAATCATTGAGCGAGCTGTGTCAGTTGCCTTTTCCATATCATTTGACGCGCCCGTTGTAATTGAATTAAACACAATCTCCTCTGCGGCACGACCAGCAAGAAGCATAACTAACTTAGCATCTAATTCATTCTTGCTCATCAAGAATTTCTCTTCCTCAGGAGCAGCTATAACATAGCCAAGCGATCCCATTGTACGAGGAATAATTGTAATCTTTTGAACTGGCTCCGAATCCTTTTGGATAGCAGAAACAAGTGCGTGTCCAACTTCGTGGTAAGCCACAATCTTTTTCTCTTCCTTGCTGAGGATTCTATCCTTCTTCTCTTTACCAGCGATAACTACTTCCACAGCCTCCATCAAGTCTTCCTGTGAAATAGCTTTACGTCCCTGCTTAACAGCATTGATTGCCGCCTCGTTCACCATATTTGCCAAATCAGATCCCACAGCACCTGAAGTGATATTTGCAATCGCTTCCAAATCAACTGTCTCATCCAACTTCACATTTCCAGAGTGAACTTTCAAAGTTTCGATACGACCCTTTAGGTCAGGTGTATCAACAATAATTCTTCTATCAAAACGTCCTGGACGAAGAAGTGCTGGGTCCAAAACTTCTGGTCTGTTAGTTGCTGCCAAAATCAAGATTCCCTTTGTTGGATCAAATCCATCCATCTCGGCAAGTAACGCGTTAAGAGTTTGTTCTCTCTCGTCGTTTCCTCCGCCGTATCTGGAATCTCTGCTCTTACCGATGGCATCAATCTCATCGATAAATATAATACATGGCGCTTGCTGCTCTGCTTGCTTAAACAAGTCACGAACCCTTGATGCACCGACACCAACAAACATCTCAACAAAGTCTGAACCACTTAGTGAGAAGAATGGAACGTGTGCTTCGCCGGCCACGGCTCTTGCGAGCAAAGTTTTACCAGTACCTGGAGGTCCAACTAAAAGTCCGCCCTTAGGTAGCTTGGCACCAATCTCTGTATACTTTCTTGGATTGTGCAAGAAGTCCACAAGCTCAGCCACAGATTCTTTGGCTTCCTCTTGGCCAGCCACATCCTTGAATGAGACACCAGTGTCTTTTTGCACATAAACTTTGGCGTTCGATTTGCCCACGCCAAAGATTCCTCCACTGCCTCCGCCCTGACGGCGCATAAGCATAGAGAACAATAACCAGAAAATCAACAACGGCAAAATCCAAGTGAGCAAGAAGTCTAGAATTGCTCCAGAAGTGCTAGCCTGCGCACCTTTGAACTTCACGCCTTTGTATGTAGTCTTAAGTTCTGAAATAATATCTGGATCTTTAATATCTGTTGTCCAGTATGTCATTTTAACCAAACCATTATTCTGCTTGTCTGATTTTGGAGTGATGATGATTTTGCTGTCGTCAAAGACCACTTCATCCACTACTCCTTGATCCAATAGTGAAATGAATTGATTATAAGTTATTTCTTTCTTTGTCATCGAATCATAGAAGAACGATGAAAGCAATGTAAATAGAATTGCTGCACCAAGAGCAACTACTATTAACAGTATACGCTTTTTTCTCTCTTCCGGATCCGGTTTTCTATTTTGATTGTTACTCATTTTTTCTCCTTATAAATAACCCTACTGAGTTACAATTATACCATATTAGAATGTAAAAAACACTTTAGGAATTGCAATAAAAAAGGTTGCCTCTGCAACCTTTTTTAACTCCAAAAATCAACTGGCTCGTAGTCTCGTAAGGCTACTAGATAGCCGTTCTTTTGTAATTCTTCCTGAATGACATCAAGTATTTCTTCGCTGTCGGCTGTCACTGTGTGATAATGAAAACCTGATGTTACCATCTCAAGTGGAAGTGAAATGTCACCATTAACTTCTTCCACGTACTTTTGTGCATCACGCCTTGATTTGACACCCATATTCACTCGGATAACTCCGTACATCTTGTGATATACAAACTCATCTTCTATCTTTCCGCCCGCATCCACAATGATGTTTAATTCATCTAGCATTTTGTCGGGGTCGTGCTTAACTTTAAACACTCTAAGTGTCTTATCTTCGTTTTGAAGTAGGTATCCTCGGTTAGTGGCAATAATGTCATGGTTTGCAGCACGAAGAAGTGCGATGTCTTGCACCAAAACTTGTCTTGAGACATTAAAGTTTTTGGCGAACTTGCCACCGCTTACTGGCTCGTCACTCTCGCGAAGAATTTTTAATATTTTTTCTCTTCTAATATTGCCGTCCATTTTTATACCCTATGTAAATTCTTCAATGAAATATCTAGACTAGGTGCTGAGTGTGTAAGTGCTCCACTTGAAACGTAGTCAACTCCCAAGTCCAATAGTTTTTCAATATTTTCTTTAGTGACATTTCCAGAAACTTCAATTTCTGCTCTTCCATCAATAACGCCGATGGCTTCTTTGATGGTGTCGTGATCCATATTGTCGAGCATAATGATATCTGCGCCTGCTTCCACAGCGTCTTTTACCATATCAATGCTTTCAACTTCCACTTCAATCTTGCGAACGAATGGCGCGTACTCTTTTGCTAGTCTGATAGCCTCTTCCACACCACCTGCAGCACTGATGTGATTGTCTTTCAAAAGTACACCATCACTTAGGTTGTATCTATGGTTGTGACCACCGCCCACACGAACAGCATACTTTTCAAATATACGGTTATTTGGCGTAGTCTTTCTTGTATCTAGAAGTTTTGTCTTGCTTCCCTCTAGCATATCTGCAATCGTTCTTGTATATGTAGCAATTCCACTCATTCTCTGAAGATAATTAAGTGCTGTTCTCTCACCGACAAGCAAGATTCTAATATCACCACGAACTGAGCCAAGCTTCTGGCCAGCCTCTACCTTATCTCCATCCTTAACATGAAGATGAACGTTCACGTTTTCATCTAGCATTTCGAATGCACGTTGGAATACTTGAAGTCCGCAAATAACACCATCCTCCTTACAGATAAGTTCAACCTTACCTGCTACAGCGTTTGGCATAACTGAGTTTGTTGTAACGTCCTCACTTGTCACATCTTCCTTCAACGCACTCTCAATAAGTGGGTTTACATTCATTTTTAGTGTAATTGGATCAAACATATTTGTCTCCTTTTCGTTTTCGTCTTCTATCTCTTGTAAGATTATTTTTTTATTTTCTTCTGACCATTTATCTAGGTCTTCGTATTCTGTCCAGTCGATTTTGTCGAACTTCTTCGTCTTTACTTCATCGTAGTGTTCCATCATGTCATTAGCCGCGCGCTTTGCAAAGACCATACTCTCTAGTAGCGAGTTACTTGCCAGACGATTGTGTCCGTGCACTCCGTTGCAGGCCGTTTCACCAACCGCATACAGCTGCTCCATCGAACTCTTACTATTTAGGTCAACCTTGATGCCTCCCATAAAGTAATGTTGCGCTGGGATAATTGGAATCATCTGTCTTGGAACATCGTAGCCTTGAGATTTGCAGTACTCAACTATATTTGGGAAGTGAGTTTTCAACTCCTCTGGATCAATTGGCTCAAACGATAGCCAAACGTTGTCGGCACCTTCCTTTTCCATCTCGGCAATAATGTTCTCGGTAACAATATCACGAGGCTTTAGTTCGTTTGTGAATCTCTCGCCTTTATTGTTATATAGAAGTGCTCCTTCGCCGCGGACGGATTCTGAAATCAAGAAACTTCTGTCAGGATTCTTCTCGATAAAGAATGTCGTTGGATGAGTCTGCACATAGTTTACGTTTTTAACTTTCACGCCATGGCGAATCGCGATTGCGACGCCGTCGCCGGTGATGTGTTTGAAGTTTGTGGAGTATTTATAGATTCCACCGATACCACCGCAGGCCAAAACTGTGTAGTCGGCGTAGATCGTATCTAGTCCATCACCGTTTTTGTTTGCGATTATTCCAAAACACCTATTGTCAGCACTTAGGATATCGACCATTGTCCAGTGTTCCTTAATGGTGATGTTCTTCTTTGCCTTGCACGCCTCATAGAGACGAGTCATTATCTCTTTTCCAGTGGCATCTTCGTGGTAGAGGATTCTCTCATTGTGATGTGCTCCCTCTTTTGTGAATTTAAGGTTTCCTTTTTCATCGCGTGTGAAATCTACACCAAGCTTGATTAAATCATCAATAAGTTCAGGCGATTCTTTAATCATCGTCTCCACTGCTTCTGGCTTGTTCATATATCCGCCAGCACGCATAGTGTCTTCGAAGTAGCTTTCGAAGTCCTCTTCGTCTCTGAGCATACAAATACCACCCTGGGCAAGGTATGAATCACTATGCTCCACAGTGTCTTTTGTAATAATCAATATTTTTTTGTCTTCCGGAAGGTTGAGCGCACAATAAAGTCCTGCACAACCGCTTCCTACTATAAGTATGTCTGTTTTCATGTGAGTGAAATTATAGCACATATCTATTCATCTGACAAGACAGGTGTAAAGACACTTTACAGTCACACAAAAAAAAGACTAGATGCTCAATCTAGTCTTTTAAAATCTTATTTCAAATCTTCTAAAGTCTTTAGTATCAAGTCCCAGCACCTCTTCGCCGATAAGATACTAGCCTTCTCTGCTGTCGTGTGAATATCATCAACCTGTGGACCAAATGAAATAGCATCTAACCCTTCAATCTTGTCCGCGAATATTCCACACTCAAGTCCTGCGTGAACTGTTCCAACTTTTGGCTCTTTTCCAAACAGCTCCTTGAAGTTGTCTGACATAATCTTTGTAATCTTCGAATCATCAATTGGCTCCCAGCCTTTGTAGCCGCCGTGTGTACTTACTTCTCCGCCGAAGATTTCAGTCAGAGCCTTAATCTGTTCAACAACATTCCACTTTGCTGTCTCCACTGTACTTCTAACTAAGAATGTAAACTTCACTCTATCGTCTAAAGTTCTAACCACTCCTAAATTGAGAGATGTCTCAACACTGTTGATATCAACATTAACTCTCTGAATTCCATTTGGCATATTTGAAAGAGCAATTATTGTTGCAAGAGTTGAACCATCACCTAATGCGCGAACATCTTGCTCGCCCACTTCATTAATGATTAGGTCTGCATTTGGATCAGTGTTCTTATACTCTGCCTTAATCTCTTCAAATGTTTCTTTAATAATCTTTATAGTCTCATCTTTATTTTCTTCTAAAACTACAATAGCAGCTTCAGCTTCTGTTGGAATTGCATTGTCTGCCACTCCACCATCCACTGTGATAATTCTCATTCCAACGTTTTGGAAAGTCTTGAGAAGAATGCGACCCATTGCAACGAGTCCATTCATTCTGTACTGATCGATAGCCGTTCCTGAATGTCCGCCAGTCAATCCCTCAATCTTAAACTCTATTACATATGGAGTAATAGGTTCTTTGTTGATTGGGATGTTTGCCTCGACAATAACTCCTCCTGCGCATCCAACCACAAACTTACCTTCGTGTTGCGAATCTGCGTTTAGCAAAATTTTACCCTTTAGGTCTGATGTATCAAGTGCAGTTGCACCAATCATTCCGATTTCTTCATCTATAGTGAATACACACTCCAATGCTGGGTGTTTTATCTCATCACTTTCTAAAATGGCAAGCATATATGCAACTGCCATTCCGTCGTCGCCGCCCAAAGTTGTTCCCTTTGCTGTGACCCATTCGTCGTGTTCGAATTCTCCCCTAAGGCCTTCCGAGTCTGATGTGTCATCCGCATGGATAATCTCTAAGTCAATGTGGTCTTTTTCCAAGTCCTTATCCACATCTTCATCTTTCACGGCAACCATATCAATATGGCCCTGCAAAATAACAGGATCAGAATTCTCGTATCCTTCTGTTGCGTCTTTAAAAATAACAACATTGTTCACATCGTCCTGACGATATTTCAAGCCGTGGTCTTCGGCGAACTTAACAACATAATCACTTATCTCTTTTGTGTTTCCTGAACCGTGTGGAATCTGGCTGAACTCCTCAAAATATTTCCACACTTCTTTTGGTTCGCAAGTTTCTAGTAATCCCATCTCTACCTCACTTCATTTTTTTAATGCCTTTTATTTCGCTTTTTACTTTTTTACTATTAGTAAAAACCGATTTAAACAATCTATGTATCCACAAGAAAGGAAGCAACCATCCATGTTTTTTTAAGGATGGATAAATATATTCCATTCTCTCTCTTTCCATAAACATTCTTCTGAAGAAATAACCTTTCTTCGTCTTTATGCCCTGTTCCTTTTTATATTTCTCGAACTCAAATTTTTGGTACTCCTCCATTGTTCCATAAGAACCACTGCCCATAATAAATGTTAGAGCCTTTGAGAGTTCATCATTCATCTCGCCATCTTCAAACAAAAATTCTGCCAAACCAGTAGCCATTCTCTCAAACTCGACATAGTTCATCTTTGGTAATATGTCTTCGACGAAGTCCCAGTCAATTTTATCCTTAAGAACAGTTTTCGCATAGTATTGATCCACTATACCTTTAATTCCAGATCCACCCATCGAGTAGTGCTTCTCGAAATGCAATAAATGGAATAGGTAAAAGTCTGTCCAAGTCATCGACTTTATGAGAGGGTTGTCTGGATTACTCTCTAATCTATCCCAAATGTCATCGGTGAACCAATGGTTCTCCTCAGTAGGTGGAAGAAGTCTTCTGTGATTTTCCACAACAAGGTATGGATCCTTCTTGTACACATCATGACTAGCTTCTAGTCCCACGTCGTCTTCTCGATACGACATCTCCTTCATGATAGAGCGCATCTCGTCAATCTTTCCTGGCTCAATCAAGAAATCCAAATCTCCCATCTCTCTAAGAATGGTCTGTGGATATAAGTCTTTAAAAAAGTAGCCCTTTAGCGGAAGAATTCCAATACCTTTTTTAGAAGTTTCCTCCATAATAAGTTTGGCCTCTTCTCTTTGAAGAACATCAATAATGTCATTTCTTTCATGCGCGTCTTGCCAAAGTTTGCGTTCCTCGCCCATAGGCTTGTCTTTTAATTTTTGTATAGAAAAAAATGCCAATTCCTGCACCTGATGGAACTCGGCAAGATCAAATAAATCTTGCCAGCTAATGTCCTCCGGTTTTTCCATTGGCATTTCATTTCTTACTGTAGCCCTTATTAAGTTTAATAAATAATTACTAACAGTCATATCATTCTCAATTAATTTGTTGGTGGCTCTGGTGTTTCAGGTTGAGTTGGTGCCGGTGTTGGTTTTTGAGTTGGCTTCTGTGTAGGCTTCTTCGTTGGCTTAGGTTTCTTAGTCTTTGGCTCAGCCTTAGTAGTCTTCTCCTCGTAAGTTGGTTTCTGTGTAACCGGTTTTTCTTTGGTCTCAGACTTCTTAGTTTCCGTCTCGTCTGTGGCAGTCTCTGTGACAGCTGTAGTCTCGTCTGTAGCTGTACCAGAGAATGTATTCGAAAGAACCACTGCTGTAATAACAATTGCCATCACAACAACACATGCTATCACGATAGCAATAATATTTGTCTTCTTATTCTTTTCAGACTCTTTTCTGGCTTCTGCTCTAGCTCTTCTAGTTGCATCTTCGTAGCCAGCTTCATAGTCGTCTTCGTCCAACTCGATACGCTCATCGTCCATAGAATCATCTTCTATCTCGATTTCGTCGTCCATCTCTTCAGGAAAATCGAAATCCTCAATCTGGTCGTCTTCTTCGAAGACTATTTCCTGGGTTGGTTCAAATTTTTCATCGTCGTAACTCATAAATTACTTAATCCTCTCAATAATATATTCTTCGATCTTATCAAGATCGATTTCTAACGCAATTGAAAACTCGTGATTTAAGAAGTCTTTAGCCTCTTTCAAGTATCTGTCATCGACAAAGGTGTTTCGCTTACCCTGTTTTTCGCGCTCTTTACTACGCACTTGCAAAGTCTTGATTATCTCAGCAAGTTTCATACAATCGCACGAAGCAATAGCCTCTTTGTATACGGCCTCGCGCTGCCTGTCATTTGCAATAAACACAGGTTCAACTTTCTTCATGTCACGCAAGACTTTTCTAGCCTGGTTCTTAGTCAAGATTGCTCTTAGAACAATTCTGTCATTATCAACTGGGAAGAAAATCTTGCTCTCAGGAGTTTTCACGGGTACCAAAACGTAATACTTCTGGTCTTTGTCTTCGGACATGTCCGTGGTCGTGATATTTTCTACCACACAAACGCCACTTCTTCCGTGAACAACATATTCTCCTTTTTTAAACAACTAAAACACCTTCTTTTTAAATACTGCTCTCCTTATACCACCATTTTTATTAAATAACTTTTCAGTTATATGTTTTTATCTAATACGATCTTTCGCGATAAAGAAAATCATCACTATTGCAATCGCCAAAGGAATCTCCATAATCAAAAACTTCGTTCCCTCGCTAGAGTTTGCACCCAAGCCTTCAATTGCCACAAATATCATACACACAACACAGAATATGATTAGCAAAGTAGCAACTGTTATGATTATTCTATTCCTTCTTTTTCTTTTCTTTCTCTTACTAGCCATTATTTCTCGATAAATAAAACTCCCAAAGTGTTAGGTCCACAGTGACATCCGATAGTAGTTCCCGCCTCAGTCTCTATGACTTCGTCAAAGTAATCTAAACTCTTCACGTAGTCAATCACCGACTCTACTATTCCGTCATCGCAAGGTGTGTGAGTGACAAACACTCTATCCTTCTTTGCATTTCGCATCTGTGGTTCCAATTCTTTTGCGTACTGCAAAATCACTTTTTTATATGGGCCACGATATTTCTTATCAACACCCATCACTCCGTCTTTAACCGCAATCTTTGGCTTGATGTTTAGCATTCCGCCAACCAATGCAGCAACTGCTGAACATCTTCCGCCACGAGCAAGGTAAGTCAAAGTATCAATTACAAAGCTCGCTCTAGATTTTGGTATATATTCATTAATTTGATTTACAATCTCTTGTGCAGTCTTGCCCTCTTCGACCATAACTGCTGCTTCTATAATCAAAAGTCCAATGCCTGTAGATAGATTTCTTGAATCGATTACAAACACGTGATCTTCGTATTCCAATTCCTCTGCAGCCATTTTCATAACCTGCAAAGTAGATGACATTTCACCAGAAATGGTAAAAACAATAACATCATCGCCAGATTCCTTATATGGCTCGATTGCTTTTACTGCGTCGTCAATAGAACATGCTGCTGTCTTTGGCGTGGTCTTGTTTTCATCGGACCACTTGAACGCATCTTTGATTCCAATCTCTTCACCATCTTTATATTCTTCTTCACCCAAGTGAATATAAAGAGGGATGACATCTATATTATATTTTTCTAATAATTCTTTTGACAGATCACTAGTGCTGTCAGTTATTATCTTGACCAATATTATCTCCTTAGAACATTAAACTTTTATTAGAGTTTTAATCCTCATCTTGAACTTCAGTCACGTCATAAGGTGTTGTCTGGTATACGTAGTAGTTAATCCAGTTTGTGTAGAACAACTGTCCTGCTGCTCTCCAAGTAACCACTGGGTCTTTTGTTGGATCGTCATCCGGGAAGTAGTTCTTTGGAATCTCTGGATCGATGCCTTTGGCGAGGTCGCGCTCGTACTCCTTCTTTAGAGTATCGCTGTCGTATTCCAAGTGGCAGAACACGTAAAACTGTCTGCTATCAACCGTCTTAACGATAGTCACGCCCGGTTCGTCACCTTCAGCCATCAACTCTAGTTTAGGCTGCGCCAAAACATCCTCTTTCTTAATTCCAATCTCCCTAGATTGAGGTGCTAGGAAAATATCATCAAAACCTCTGAACAACGGTGATTTCTTATTTAGAAGCGTGTGCTCAAAGATTCCTGATATCTTTTTATCGTAAAACTCTTTTTTAATTCCGTAGTGATAATATAATCCAGCAAACGCAGCCCAACATAGATAAAGCGTTGAGTGCACATGCTTCTTCGACCACTCCATAATCTCGGCCAACTCATCCCAATATTCCACTTCCTCGTAATCAACAAAAGCAAGTGGCGCACCAGTAATGATGAGACCGTCAAAGTAATCATCTTTAATATTTTCATATGTTGTATACATTTCATCAAGATAACTTGAATCCGTGTGTGTAGCCTTATATGTGGCAGTCTGTAAGAACTCTACTTCTATCTGAAGTGGAGTGTTTGATAGTTTTCTTAGGATTTGTGTCTCAGTTGTCTGCTTATCAGGCATCAAATTAAGAACCAGAACCTTCAAAGGTCTGATATCCTGAGTTATGGCCCTCTTTTCAGTCATAACGAATATGTTTTCGTTTTCCAGAACTTGCGTTGCGGCCAAGTCCTGCTTGATTTTAATCGGCATTTTCGTCTCCTATATTTTTCCGCACATTCCTCTTTGATTTTAACACAAAAAAGGCTATTTTAATAGGTCTATAAGCTGTTCAGCCATATAGTTTACGCTTGCCTCTCGAATTTCAACACGCGTCCACGCTTCGTTCAAATGCAATGTTTCGCAGTGGCGATCTCCGTCTATGAATATTCCAATACAGACAGTTCCAACTGGTTTTTCTGGTGTTCCACCAGTCGGGCCTGCTACTCCTGAGAAGCTGACACCAACATTTGCGTTTGTTTCCTTTGCTATGCCCTCCGCCATAGCCATTGCCACTTCTTCGCTCACAGCTCCGTACTTTTCAATTAACTCAGGGTTAACGTGAGCATATTTAGTCTTTGCTTCGTTTGAATATGTGACAACTGAAGCGTTCAATACCTTTGACGCATCCGGCACATCAACAATTTTGGACGCAAATAAACCGCCTGTGCAACTTTCGGCGCTGGCGATTGTCATTTTGTTTTCGATTAATAACTGTACAAGCTCTTCAAAATTTTCCATAGATATATTATACTTTATTCCATGGGAAATTTGAAGAAGACTAAAATTAGGAATTCAGGGCTGCTGCTTATTACCGCATTTATTTGGGGTATTGCTTTTGTTGCGCAACTTTCTGGCGGCAATGCGGTTGGTCCTTTTACGTTTAACGCGATTAGATCATTGCTTGGTTGTGTCGCGCTTATTCCTGTGCTTTTAGTTTTAGATAAAATGGGAGTAACGAGAGGCACTCCGAAGAACAGTCAAGAAAAGAAGACATTGATTGTTGGCGGAATTCTTTGCGGACTAGCGCTTTGTCTTGCAAGTAACGTTCAACAGGTTGGTCTTCTACTTGGACAGTCCGCTGGTAAAGCAGGATTTTTAACAACGCTATATATCTTGCTAGTGCCAATTCTTGGAATATTCTTGAAAAGAAAATGTAGATGGAATGTTTGGGTAGGTGTTGTGATAGCAATTGTTGGAATGTATCTACTTTGCTTTAAGGGAAATCTATCATCATTCAAACTTGGAGATGGACTTTTACTATTAACATCACTTCTATTCTCATTCCACATTTTGATAATCGATTATTACACTCCTAAAGTTGATGGGGTTAGGATGTCAATTATCCAACTACTAGTGTGTGGAACAGTTACGCTAATACCAATGTACTTCTACGATATAAATGTACACTTTGGAAGTTTCGCTAAGTGGGCCGAACCACTTACAAGATTTGAATCATGGATTCCTATTCTATATGCAGGAATCTTATCATCAGGCGTTGCATACACATTGCAGATTATAGGTCAAAACAAAATCAATCCTACTGTTGCATCACTCATTATGAGTTTAGAGTCGGTGTTCAGTGTGATTGCCGGTTGGGTAATCTTGGGCGACAAACTATCGCCTCGTGAACTACTCGGATGTGGATTGATATTCACCGCCGTATGCATAGCACAGTTAAGATTAAACATCAAAAAAAGAACCAGCTAAGCTGGTTCTTTTTTTATATGTCATTCTTTATTAACTGATTTCAAGAAACTTTGTGTTCTTGGGTTCTTCGGATGATTAAATATCTCCTCTGGAGTTCCCTCCTCAGCTATAATGCCATCTGCCATAAACAAAACTCTGTCTGCCACTTCTCTGGCAAATCCCATCTCGTGAGTAACACAAAGCATTGTCATACCTTCCTTAGCAAGAGACTTCATAACTTCTAGAACGTCTCCTACCAACTCAGGATCAAGAGCCGATGTAGGCTCATCGAATAGCATAATCTCTGGTTCCATAGCAAGTGCTCTAGCTATAGCCACACGTTGCTGCTGTCCACCAGAAAGACGACTAGGATACTCATTAGCCTTATCTGAAAGTCCAACTTTTTCCAATAACTCAAGAGCTTTCTTCTCAGCTACATCCTTCTTTTCATTTTTCACTGTAATAGGAGCAATCATAAGATTTTCCAAAACAGTCTTATGTGGGAAGAGATTAAAACTCTGGAAGCACATACCCATCTCAAGTAAAAGTTGTTTATACTTGTCTTTGTGAATGCGCTCTACTGTTCTTCCATGCTCTCTGTGTAGGAAGACTTCACCATTAATAAAAATCTTTCCACTAGTAATAGTTTCAAGTTGGTTTAGAGAACGAAGATATGTAGATTTACCAGCACCTGATGGTCCGATAATACAAATCACTTCTCCTTTTTTAACTTGAAGATTAATATCTTTTAAAACCTCTAAAGAACCAAATTTCTTTCTAACGTGTTCTGTCTCTAAAATAAATTCTGAATTACCCATCTTCACACCTCCTATTCATAAACCGAGAATTTCAACTCGATCTTGTTAAATATATATGTGAAGAATGCTGTGATTATTAAGTAAATAACCAACGCTGGAATAAATACCAGATATGATCCTTCAGATGTCATAATGGTCTTTGAAATAGTAGTAATATCCATTAAGGAAATCGCGAATACCAAAGACGCATCTTTTAGTACCATAATAAACTCATTACAGATTGGTGGAACCATTCTTCGAATAGACTGTGGAATGATAATCTTTCTCATAGTCTGTCCGTAACTCATTCCCAGAGCCTTGGCTGCCTCTGCTTGTCCTTTGTCGATAGACTGGATAGCCGCACGAACAATCTCAGCACAATATGCACCGGAGTTTAGGGCGAATGCGATTAACGCAGCTACAAAAGCACCTTTGTAAACTCCTTCTACATCTCCAGGGAATAAATCTTTCCACGCGAAGCCAAAAATACCAGGAATTGTAAAGTAAACTACAAACAACTGGATAAGTAATGGTGTACCTCGGAAGAAGAAAATATAACCACTACATGCATTTCTCAGTATTGGATTCTTTGCAATCTTTCCTAAGGCAAGCAATGTACCTAAAATAACACCGATAATAATTGATAGTACTGTAAGTACAATTGTCAATTTAGCGCCGTGCATTAGGTTTTCACCCACACCTAACATTCTGTAAGTATAGTTCACCATTTGGCCTGTAACTTCCCAGGCTCCTTCATCTGCTTTATGTATACTGTTTGCAAATCCCACATATTTCTCTTCAACACCATCTGCACCTGAAGTAGAGAAAGATAGGTAATTGATACATATTAACTTGTTATATGTAACAGTCACTTTCTTAATCTGAAGATTTTTATCCTCTTGGATATACTTCTTCATCTCAGGAGATGCTTTGGCCATCATCTGAGCTTTACTTGGAACTATGCAAGACAATACAATAATCACAGCGATAGCAACTGCTGCTATCGCTGTGACAATTTTAGTCTTTTTCTGCCATTGTTTTACATTAATTAGTCGTTTAAAAAAATTTTTCATTCTTATTTAACACCTGGGAACCAACGAGCATATAATTTCTGAATGAATCCGTCAGCTTCCATTTCCTTTAATGCTTTGTTAATCTTCTCCTGAAGTTTAGTATTGTCTTTACCCATAGAAATACCAATCTTTTCAGGTTGAGCTGTATCGTTCCAAGCAACCTTTAGACCCTTGTCTGCTTTAATCTGGTTAACTGCTACGATACTATCTACTAATACTGCATCCACTTCGCCGTTGTTCAACTGTTTGAAACAGTTTTCAACTTTCTCATTAGGGATGTATTTACATTTCTTAAGTGTTTTTGTTCCAATCAAGTCATCCATGATTTCTTTAGATGTTGTTCCATCTTGAAGACCTATTGTAAGTCCATCTAAATCATTGAATGATTTAATCTTAGCTTTACTATCTTTCTTAACAACTACTGACTGGTAGTTATCCATATATGGATCTGAGAAAAGCATAGTTTTCTTTCTCTCTTTAGTAATTGTAATACATGAACATACTACATCATAGTTCTTGTCGATACCATTAAAGATACCGTCAAAAGCTGTGTTTACAAAATTGACTTTCAAACCAGTTCTCTTACCAATTTCTCTCATCAATTCAATGTCATATCCTTCGTATGTTTTTCCATCTGATGCTTCCATTTCCATTGGTGGATATCCAACCTCTACACCAACGCTCAATTCGCCATCTTTAAGCAACATACCTTTCTTTTCTGATCCACATGCTGTGAAAAGTGTTACTGCCATAACTAATGTTAGGGCTAATGCTAATAGTTTTTTCATTATAATATTCCTCCTCTAACGAAAAAAATGAGCCGTGAATAAAACGTTCCACCGCTCATCACATAGTATAAATAATATACATCAAAATGCATAATAATTCAATGCTTTATCGGGATAAAGTAATTATATTAAGTTTATCCCAAAAGAAAAACAATAAACAGCTCACTAACAATCGTTCGCATGTTTATTGTTTTTCTTTTTATAACTAATTAATTCTTTCTCCGTATTTTACCTTGATTTCTTCATCATGTTCAGGGATATTTAGTATTCCTTTCTTTGTGAGAACTACTATCGTTGATCCACCATAATGGAACATTCCCTTTTCGTGGCCTTTGTCCACTGGACCACCTGCTTTATGGTTCTCAATCTTACCAATCATTAACGCCCCCACTTCCACTTGAGCTATGGTATCAAAGTTCTTTGTCTGCATTAATGTGATATCTCTAGCATTTTGAATAAACACTGGATATTTCTCGAGTGCAATTGGACGAACAGTGTGAAGTCTTCCCTTTACATTCAACAAATATAGAATTCTTCCATCACATGGATATCCATATCTGTGATAATCGTCCACACAAAGTCTAAAGACTAAGGCTTTTCCGCCGCCAAACTCTTTTGCACACTTTTTATCTTGTAACAAACTCTCAACTGTATAGTGGCTGCCCTTAATCTCGAAAGTGGTATCGTCATTAATGTCGTAAACCGAGAGACGGCCGTCACATGGTGATACGAAAGCATCTTCGGCGGAGTCGATTGGGCGATACTTTGATCTAATTCTACGGGTGAAGAAATGGTCGAAGCTCTCCCAGTCTTCCGTGTGATATTCATCCATATTGATGTTGTTCTTTTTGATGAACTTTGCAATATGGCGAACACTTCCCTTAGAATTCATATAAGCCCCACCAATTTTAGAAATGATGGGGCTTGTTACAACCTTTAGTAGTACCCTACCAGGTACCGTGTGATATAAAAATCTTAATATTTTTGATTCTTTGTAATCCATAATCCTTTATTTACCTGCGAACGCTTCGAATATTCCACCTATGTAATCCCATATATCCTTGTGTAATCCATTGAAGAACAATAGGATAATAAATTCGACCGCTCCAAAAGCAACCATAACATAAATCCAGAAGTTGCTTGGCTTTGTAATCTTAAATCTAGCAACAAATAGAATTCCAACTATTACGAGTAACACAAAATAAAAATGTGAAATATCATAGTGGAAAAGATCAGCTACTGAGTATCTCACAATCAAGAATGTTGGGAAAATAAGTGCTGTACTTGTCACTGGAAGTCCGAAGTAATATTTCTTTCTATCCAATCCCTCGTTTTGTGTCTCCTCGCAAGTAACATTGAAGTATGCAAGTCTAATCAATGCTGCAAGTACAAACAAAATGCAAATGATGTATATAACCGAGATTGGAATGTGAGCTAAGAATGCATCCTTCTTGAAAGAGAATAATTCAATCTCTTGAGGTGCTCTTCTGTAAAGCGCCATACCCAAGCACACTGGCAAAACACCAAATGCAACCAAGTCTGATAGTGAATCTATTTGAACTCCAAAATCTTTTTGAAGTTTTGTTCTATTTTTCTTTGTGCGGGCTACTTTGCCATCGAAGGTGTCACATAATCCGCATAACAACAAAAATACCATACCAATGTATGGATGTCCTGCCCCCGTAAGGGTTACAAAAATGCCCGTACTAGCTGATAGTACAGAGATATAAGTCAATATTACCGTATAATCATATACTCCAAGCATTATTTTTTCTTCTTCCTCTTAAAATTGTAAAAACTGTATGCTCCCAAGGTAAATATTCCACATACGATTACGCATACGTAGAATGAAATACCCCTACTTAATAATTCTACACTAACTGGGTCCGGTAGTAAACTAGTAAAGCCATCAATATATAAATAGTCTGCTGCACCTATCGCGCCTGGGATTGGAACGGCATTTGAGCCGAGCGCCACGAATCCCTGAACAGAGAACGAATTAAGTGAATCTTTAAATCCATGCGTAACTCCGATAAATACAAATACTGAAACTAGAATCTGTGAAACACGCTGTAAGAAGTTACACATAAACGCCCCAAACAACGTTTTTTTATTCTTAAGAATAAGATTAGCGCACTCCTTATACTCTCTTTCCATATCATCCAGCTTTTTAAGTTTCTTATCCATATTCTTAACCAAATGAATCTTCTGTCCAAACTTAAGAAGACCGTGTGCAATACTCTTTACAATAGCTGCTTTGTAAACTAATAAAATAAATATTAGCATCAAAACAAACTGGGTTATAAAACCTATTGTTATAAGAGTAATTGAAAGTGGATCAAATCTTCCCAATACTGTTGGGTCAATAATTAGACATACAAGACTTATTAAAAGAATAGATGCTATATAGAATACTAGATTCAAAAGTAAAGCTACTGTGGCAACTGCTGCTGGCACTCTGTCTTTATGCATAAAGTACAAAGATGCAGGCTGTCCACCTGTAGCGGATGGTGTAATTGCTGAAAAATAAACATCAGGAGCCGCATATAACCATGACTTCCCGATTTTTCTTTTGTAGCCAAAAACACGTAGGATGATAACAATGGCGTAGCCTTCGAAGAAGATGAAGCCTAACATACCCAAAAATGCCATTAGAATCCAAAACGGATTCATACCAGAAACTATTTCTCTCAAACTGTGTAGAGAGAATGTCTTTGACTGAGTGACCATAACATAGACTGTAAGTGCAGCCAACGCTACGAACACTAACATATATAAAATTGTTCTCTTAAAACTCTTCATTATTCCTCTTGATTTTTGCCAGTTATTTTACGTTCCAAGGCAGAAAATACTCTACCTAGATTATATTTCTTTGCAAAGAATAATGCAATCTCAACTACAGCTACTCCGCCAATAACGTCTATTATTACATGTTGCTTTACAAGCAATACACTTGCGAAAACAAGCATTGCCGCAACAAACATAAAGGTCTTATATTTAACTCCACCGTGTTTCAAGCTGAATGCCGCTCTAAATACAAACCAGCTTTCCAAACAGTGAATAGATGGGAATAAGTTGTTTGGCTCATCAAAACTATAAACAAAACGACAAAGCCATCCAATAAATCCATCTTGTATCTGACTTCTGAATGGTTCAGCGTGTTGTGGGTCTATCATAACTGTTGGATAGACAAAGAAACAGAGCAAAACAAGTGCCTTTGCCAGAATCTCTGCTGTGAACATGTTATAGCAAATCTTTCGCTCTTCTCTTGCTATCATAATGTATCCAATTGCCCAAGTAGGAAACGCAAGTACATAAATAACCATCCACCATGGGCAGAAAGGAATCATCTGATCAAGTTTTGAATATATATCATGATGAGGTAAATATTGAGTAAGAGGTCTAGTACCTGTAAACACTAAAACATTAAATGTTAAAGCGATTACAATTGGTATAAACCCATAAATTGGTATCAAATTAAATATTTTTTTGTTCCAGTCAATTTTCTTCAGCATGTCTTAGTGTCTATTCCTTCTTTTTCTTCTTTGCTTTCTTCCCTTTTTTGCAAACTACTTTGCTGTATGCTCCGTAGTAATAAGTTTTTCCAACCTTTAAATAACCCCTTACTTTTGCATAGTAAGTTCTCTTCTTGTTTAATTTCTTAAACTTAACTAATCTAGTTTTACTATTTGCAGTTCTGATTCTCACATCTCTTGTGAAGTTTTTGTCTGTCGCAATTCGCACAGTGTATCCAGTCACTCTAGGAAGCTTACCAAATCTAACTTTGATAGTCTTTTTCTTCTTCGAGCGATTCATCTTAATACTATTCTCTTTGCCAGGTTTTGTGTAAGTAGTTTTTCCCTTACAAGGATCAGATTTGTATGTCTTTTTCTTATAAGTCAAATATGTCTTAACTCGATATCTAACCTTCGTAGCTGTCGTAAGCTTTGTAGCCTTGAACGTCTTTGTTTTATTCTTCTTAATTGTCTTAACTAGCTGATACTTCTTCGTCGAATAATTATATCTATATACTTTGTATCCAGTAATGTTTGTATTTGGTGTCCACTGATACTTAACGCTTGTTGCGTAATTCTTTGCCACCTTAAATTCTTTAACCTTTGGCATAGAAATAGTAAAAGTCTTGTCTTTCTCGCCACTAGCATTTCTTATCAATGTTGCTGTAACTGTACCTGTTCCAGGATACTTATTATTTGAATAACTAATTTCGTAGTTTAGTCCCTCTAACAAGTCTTCGCCTTCATAACTTACTGTGATAATAGGTTTCTTTCTTGTTCCTGTATAGGTGTAAGACCTCTTCGAAATCTTATATGTAAAATCACTCTTCGAATACTTATGTTTCATCAAACTCACAGACATACTGTTAGGCGAAACTTTATTTGTAGTGAATGATCTAACGCCCATACTATAATATGCACCCATCATCACACGGCTATCTAAAACATATACTCCCACTTTTAGGTCTTCATTCAAAAGAGATTCCACGTCTGTCTCATCTGTAGTGTAAGTAGTTCCTTTTAGAATAACGCCCTCTAATCTTCCGTCATATTTTGCCTTTAGATTTTTCGCCCTCGACAAATGATCTTCATCCATTACTTTTGCAAGATACCAAGCTTTAACTCTTTCATCTTCCTTAAGTATTTTATTAAGAATGGACGCGTCAAATGAAATAAAAGTAACACAGTCAATAACATCTGCGTCTATAAGTGGTTGAACGATTTCGTCGAAGACCTTTTGTTCCTGCTCCTCGTCGTTATTAAGTTCTTTTATCTCAAATCGCCAGTCAATACCTTGTTCTTTATATTGTTTAACTAGTGAAATAATATCTGCAAGACTCATTATTTTAACGTTATTACCATAGCGAGCAATGTTATTTCCAGATATGTAATGGTACTTTTGAATTTCACTAACAGTCATACTTGATACTGCTTTATCAACACCGCAAAGTCTCTTTAATGTCTCATCGTGACAAACTACCCAATCTGCTGATCCATCAGCCTTTTCTTTACATCTTCTAAGATCAAGCTCTATATGTTTAAAATCTGCATTTGCAGCTGCCTGAAAAGCGTATGTTGAATTCTCTGGAGCAACTGAAGAATAACCCCTGTGTGCTACCATCTCGAATTCATCCGGATTAACAGGTGTGGGCTCTGTAGTTTCTTGTTCTGTTGTAGTTTCCTGTGGTGTAGTTGTTTGCTGTTCTTCCGCCTTTGTATTTTTAGACATAACAAAAGCACTCATCAATCCAATAATGAGTGTCAATGCGATTAGTATTGATATTTGTTTTTTGATTCTATCTCTTAACATATATCTTTTCACAACCTTTCATATTATAACATACTCATACTTATTTACCATATTTTAGGGGGTAAATTTGATAAAAATAAAACAGTGCTACATTTGACTGTAGCACTGCTTTTTTATGTAATCATTTAAGAAGTGTGTATTGAGTTTTTCCCCCTTAATGATGGAATAATCTTAATCCTGTAAAGCTCATAACCATGTCGTATTTGTCGCAGGCATCTATAACATCCTGGTCTCTAATTGATCCGCCTGGTTGAGCAACATATTTAACTCCACTCTTCTTAGCTCTCTCGATGTTGTCTGAGAATGGGAAGAACGCATCCGAACCAAGTGTGATTCCCTCAGCCTGCGATAGCCACTCTTCTTTCTCCTCTTTAGTAAATACTGGAGGCTTCTCAGTGAAGACTCTCTCCCACTCGCCATCTTTTAGCACGTCCATATATTCTTCGCCTATATATAGGTCAATTGCATTATCTCTCTCAGCACGCTTGATGTCATCTCTAAATGGAAGGTTAAGTACCTGTGGAGACTGACGAAGCAGCCAGTTGTCTGCCTTCTGTCCCGCAAGACGTACACAGTGAATTCTAGACTGCTGTCCAGCGCCCACACCTATCGCCTGTCCATTCTTTACGAAGCAAACTGAATTTGACTGAGTGTATTTCAAAGTAATCATTGAAATTGCCATATCAATCTTAGCCTGCTCTGATAGGTCTTTATTCTTAGTAACGACATTTGCAAAGAACTCATCATCTATGTTTAATTCGTTTCTGCCCTGCTCAAAACTAATGCCGAAAACTTCTTTTGTCTCAAGTTCTTCTGGCTCATAGTTTGGATCAATCTCGATAATTGCATATGAACCTTTCTTTTTGCCCTTTAGCATCTCAAGTACTTCTGGCTCGTAGCCTGGAGCAATGATGCCATCAGAGAACTCTCTCTTGATAACTGCTGCTGTTGAAACGTCACACACATCTGAGAGCGCGATGAAGTCACCGTAAGATGACATTCTGTCAGCACCTCTTGCTCTAGCATAGGCACAAGCTAGTGGTGAAAGTTCACCCAAGTCATCTACCCAGTAAATCTTTGACTCGATTTCTGAAAGTGGCTGACCAACTGCTGCTCCCGCTGGAGACACGTGCTTAAATGATGTAGCTGCAGGCATTCCTGTAGCCTTCTTTAGTTCTCTCACTAACTGCCATCCGTTAAACGCATCTAGGAAGTTGATATATCCTGGTTTACCATTCAAAACTTTGATTGGAAGTTCGCCTTCCTTCATATAGATACGTGATGGCTTCTGATTTGGATTACATCCATACTTTAATTCTAATTCTTTCATTGATTTTCCCTCTCTATTAACATTTATTCAAAAACTATTTGTTCTTATTAACAATCTTTGTCTCGTAATCGCCAGTTGCTATGTCGATGTATCTAACAAACAAACTTACCTTATTGTCTCCATTTAAGTTGTCCCAAAGTTTCTCTGTGAACTCATCAATACCGTCTAGCATCTCCACCAATGTTGGCTCTCCCTCAAAACTTGGAAGTGGATTTCCATCGTGCTTGTAAGTGTGGATAAATCTTCCCTCACCTGCTATTGGATTATCGTAACTAAATGTGTATCTATCGCAGCAATCTGGGTTTCCATTGTTGCTCTTTAAGATAGACATCTCATAAGAAAACTTTCCATTTTCCACATGCATAACACCTGAAATTCTTGGTGTGTAGTTTGGTGCATCTGGCTCAAACTCTCTTGTGCGTAGTGCTTCTTCAAATGTTTTTCCTTCTGCCATCAAGTCATAAACTGTATCAGTCTGATCACCGTTTGTCACGATTGTGTCGTTATCTCTAACTCTAACTGGTGCATAAATGATTAGACTTGGATCTTCTAGTTTTGCTGGGTCATGTGCTTCAGTTCTTATTCCTTCGCCGTCTTCCACGAAGACTCTGTTTCTAGAGTTCTCACTACGTCCCATAATAAAATATCCAGTGATTGCTTTTGTTCCATCAGGTGATGTTCCAATAACAATTCCTCTTCCTGGATATGCGTTACTTGCGACTTCGTCGAATAATGATTTCATGTTTTTCCCTCCAAATTTGCGCAGAAAAAGACCGCCCGGGCTTTTTCTCCTTCTTTCTTCTTTGCCCAGGCGGTCGACTTCAATTTCTCCGTGCTCCCTCGTGGTTTTTCTCCACTTATCCGCCAGTCGCACGGAACTTCTGTACCTTTATAATACATAATTTTTTCAAATTTTTCAACGTTTTTATGGGTGTTTATTTTACGTTTCAGTCTCTTTTTTTGACGGCATTTTAGTCCTCATAAATAGGCTCAAAATCTTCCTTTGGATGCCCACACATTGGACATTTGTAGTCGTCTGGCATCTCTGCTTCTTTGTACACATATCCACAAATTTTACATCTCCAACCAACGATCTTTTTGTCAGTTTTTACTTCCTGTTTAGGCTTAACATTTGCGTGATAATCTGCGTATGTTAGTGGCGCATTTTCGCTTAACACTTTCATATCATCAATCTCTGCAATAAACATTGTGTGGCTTCCGAGATCCATACTGTCTACTACTTTGCCGGAGATGACTGCGCACGCTTGATATCCAAGATAAGGATTTCCATTCACATCAAGCTGAGGTGTCAAACTCTCAAACTTATCCACGTCTCTTCCAGACTGGAATCCAAAATGACTGATAGTCTCAAATGTACAAGTCTGATCCAAAAGAGTTAGCGCAAAAGTTCCACTCTCCTTAATCAACTCACAAGTATAGTTTGCATTAATACAGCAAATCGCAATTCGATCTGGGTTAGATGCTACCTGCATTGCTGTGTTTGTAATGCAAGCGTTCATCTTATCCCCAGCAGTTGTACCAAGTACAAAAACTCCATAACTTAATTTGTATAACGCTTTGTTATCCATATTCATTTCCTCCGTTCGTTTACTGAATCCATTATAACATATTGTGGAGACAAAAAATAATAGGGGTGGAACGATTGTTAGTGACACCCCTATTATTTTTTGTCTCCCATTAATTTTTTTATTCCTTGTTTCAATCCATCAACTGTCAATGGATACATATCAATCTGTTCTCTAATTAATCTTTCTGATTCCATCCAATACGAAGTGCTCGACAAATCTCCGTGGAACGATGGGTTTAACCATATGGAATTTGGGTATCTCTGCTTAAACCACTTAATCCACTCATTACCTGATAGTCCATTATTAGGTCCTGAGTAGTTTCCGTTTTTATCTAGGAATTCTTCTGGAGCCATTCCAGCGTCTCCCACTATGATTACTTTATAATCCTTGCCATAATTTTTGAATGCCCACGTTGTATCAATCCAATCTCCACTTATGCACTCTGGACTCTTATAGAGTTTTGCGTAAATACAATTGTGGAAATAGTAAGTCTTAACATCCTTAAAATGATTTGCCTTATCCACCGCCTGGAATAGTTCATTACAAAGCGATGAGTATGGATACATCGATCCACCACTATCGAACAACAACATAAGCTTAACTGAGTTCTTTCTAGGCTGTTCAAACTCCAATTTCAAATATCCACCTTGATTACATGTGGAGTCAACCGTCTTATCTATATCAAGTTCTGTCTTTGGCAAATCCATCTTCCTGGAATACTGCTTGAGTTGTCTGAACGCAACTTGGAATTGTCTCATAGTGAGTTTTTTATCTTGTCTAAAGTCTTTGTATCTTCTCTCGCCGAGTACGGCAAAGGCAGTTTTCATTCCAGCCTTATCTCCTAGCTGAATACCTCCAGCCACGTGACCATTTTTACCAAACTCAGAGCCACCACCAGTTCCAATCCAATAGTTTCCTCCATTGTGCTCTGTGTGCTGCTCACCAATACGCTCTCTAAACATGCGGTGCACTTCTTTGGCCTCGCGTTTAGTACGCATATCGCGATACATTTCTGGATTTGTCATCTTTGCGTCTTTTTCGTCGTTGTGAAGCCATTTGTTTATCTCATCTAGGTTTATCTTGTTTTCTTTTATGTTTTTAAAATACTCTAAAAATGCGCTGTCTAGTTTGTCGTAGTCGGCTTCAGATTTAATTAGAACTGCGCGACAAAGATAATAAAAGTCAGTAAAATTAGAATGCGCAAGATCTTGGTCTAGCGCATCCATAAGACTCAACCACTCAGTAGTTGAGACATTTATTCCATTATCTTTTAATGTGTAGAAAAAACCTGAAAACATTTATTCATTCATTTCCTTAACAAGTTCTTGATCTTCGTCCTTTTTGATAAGCACGCCTAGAAATGGAAGTTCCTCCTGAATCTTGTCAGGGTCACATCCGCCCACCATAAGCGCTCTAAGCCAGTCGATAAGTTCAGATGTACTTGGTTTCTTTCGAACATCTCTAATTCCACGAATCCAGTAAAAAGTCTCCATTGCTTTTTCAAGCAAGTGTTCTTCTAAGTTCTCAAAGTGTGAGTGAACAATCTGACTCATCATATCTTTGTCAGGAAATTCGATGTAGAAGAAAATACATCTTCTTAAGAATGCATCTGGAAGTTCCTTCTCTGCATTTGATGTAATGATAACTATAGGTCTCTGCTTAGCCTTGACAGTTTCCTTTGTCTCGTGAATATAAAATTCCATCTGATCTAATTCCCAAAGCAAATCGTTTGGAAATTCAAGATCAGCTTTATCAATCTCGTCAATCAAAAGTACAACCTGCTCGTCTTGTTTGAAAGCTTCGCCCAGTTTTCCAAGTTTAATGTAGTGACCAATATCATCTACATTCTCGCCACCAAACTGACTGTCGTATAATCTTTGAACAGTATCGTAAACATACAAACCATCTTGAGCTTTGGTTGTCGATTTGATGTTCCAAATGTATAAATCTTTGCCTAGTGCCTTTGCCACAGCATCAGCTAACATAGTTTTGCCAGTACCTGGCTCACCCTTGATTAGAAGTGGCTTTTCAAGATGCATTGCCACGTCTACTGCTGCCATTAATTCGTCGCTCGCAATATATGTATCAGTTCCTGTAAACTTTGTTTTTCCCATATTAATCCTCCGTACATTCACTGATAGTATTATAACATATAAAAACCCTCAGACATAACGTCTGAGGGTCTTTATTGTAAGAATTATTTCGAATTCGTAAAGCGTGATGCTTTACCAACAAATATAATCCTTATAATCATTTAATTATTTCTTTTTAGACTTCTTAACGCCACTCCATGCGCCGTATCCAGCTACGTTCCAAGCTCTAGCTCTAACATATACAGTCTTCTTGCCCTTAAGCTTCTTAGACTTGATAGTTACTGTAAGCTTAGTTACTGTCTTCTTAACAAGCGCTTTCTTGTTCTTCTTAGCGTTCTTCTTAGTCTTGTAAACTGCTACCTGATACTTAGTAGCGCCAGCTACCTTCTTAAGTGTTACCTTAATCTTCTTAGCTGATTTTTTCTTCTTAACAGCTTTCTTAACTGTAGCTTTACCTGGCTTAGCAACTACAGGAGCCTTTGAAGTAACAGGAGTTACTGTTGGCTTCTGAGTAGGAGCCTGTGTTGGAGCCTCTGTTGGTTTATCGATAACAAAATTTGTTACCTTTCCAGTTGAAACGAATGCGCCTAGTACAGCCTTAACAGCAACCTTGTGTGGTCCGCTTGATAAATTGCTAACAGTGTATTCTCTTACATTGTTTGCAACCTGAGCTACTTCTTTTTCATCTACATATACCTTGAAAGCACCAATCTGATCGATAGTACCATAATATGTGTTTGGAGTCTGCTCCCAAGTAACCTTTGCACTTGATCCAGATACAGCAACATTAAGTTCTGTTATTTCTACTGGGCTAACAATAGGTTCATCATTAAATTTAATATCTGAAATCTTGAACTTGCTTCCTGCCTTTACAGAGTCAAAATCAAATATAACATCTTCTGAAGCAGTCTTGTCATAATTTGCCTTTAATGATGGAATAACATATGTATGAGTTCCTTTATAAATATCTAAATCATAGTTTTGATCATTGATATTTACTCTTGTTACAAATTTACCATCTGCACTGTCTGGGTTTTTACCATAGTTATCTTCTGAACTGTAGATTGTAATAGCAACTGAGTAATTCTTTCCAGCCTCACATTTTTTAGAACCATCAGTTAAAGTAGCTAACATACCTTGTGCTGGATTTAGCCAACCAGAAACACCAAAGCAGTAGATTTCTGTATCGCCCATGCTTCCATCGCCAGTTTCATTAGCATATAGCATTTCGCCATATGTTCTTGTACTGTGGTTATTCAAAGAGTAAAGAACCCATGGTCCTGTTGATACAGGTTCTCCACTATTCATGTGGATATACTCAGGTTCACCCTCTTTATGAGTAAACTCAATACTCTTAACTTTAAGTGTAGAGCCCTTTGTCATCATATCCATGATGATTCTTAAATCGTGTGAATTCTCTTTATATACAAATTCATCAAGATTTACAACAGTTTCCTGTTTATTACCATTTAGTTTAACTATCTTAGAATGATCTAAATCAGCACCATCCATACTAATAGCAATTTCATTCTTAGTGCCTTTAGATAGAGCTGTTGGATCTGTAACTTCATCTTCAAATACAATCTTACCAGTGTATGTCCATCCTTTGTGTAAACCATACTTTTGATCCACATCAATAAAATCAATAACGTTAGCTGGATCGTTTTCTACATACCATCCTGATGTACTTCTGTTAAGAACTGTTACATCGCTAAAGTCAGATGTTTGATTAGTATCAAATTTGTAAGATGCCTTACCCCATGAACCAGTTGTTCCCTTATCGTCAAATCTAGCGTACAACTGCATATTTGTTGATCCTAGTGTTTTGAACTTATCATTACGAACAGGTGTCCATTCAAAATCTGTAACAGGAATAAATTCGATATCCTTGATACGTAGAATAGTTCCTTTTTCTAGACAATCCATATTTAGAACAACTGCTGTAGGATCGTTTTCAGATTGCTCACCTTCAAATACAAAAGTATCTGTTTCAGCAGTCTTGTATGTATCAAATGTGTCTGAATCCTCACACTTCTCTAGTGGAATAGTAAGTGGTTGCGCATCAACACTTAGCATTAATTCTTTCATACGATTCTTAGAATCTCTGATTGTAGCCTTATTTGAATAATAAGTTACTTTTGCTTTATATGCCTGTCCTACTTCCAATTTATTAGGATCAGTATTTATATAATCGTGAATTGTAGCTAATGTAGCCCATGCGTTATACCATCCTGAAGCTGAACGAACTTTAATAAGTGTATCTTCTAGTTTCTCTGGTTCTCCAGCAACTCCAGGTGCTTTTGCGTATGAAAGTTTACCCCACTGACCATTATCATCGCCTATACCTGTAGCAAATCTAGCAAACAATTCATATCTGCCGAAATCCTGTGGAGTTTCATTTGGCAATGGTGTCCAGTCAATTGTTGAATTTCTAGTAAACTCAAAAGATTCTAAAACAATCTCTGTTCCTGCCTCTAATCCATCTAAATCAATATCGATGTCTGGATTTTCTCCTGAATACTCAAATTCAGTAATTGGTATTTCATTAAGTTCTGTAGTAGATGTTAGTGGAGCTTCATACATTGTTCCATCAACTACTACCATAAGTGTTTTTGGTCTTCCTTTTCTGTCTGTATCAGTTAACTGATTAGTTCTAACTTTTAAAACTCCAGTATATGGTTCACCTTCTACCAAACCATAGTCTGCACAGTAATTCTTTAATCTAATACTTGCTGACCAAGAACTTCTGCCTTCGCCAGTTTTTGAGTAATCTGTCCATCCTGGGTTTTTAACCTTAACGGCATAATCACTAATCTTACCTGTTTCAGTCTCAACAATTTTCTTAGTTTTTAGCTGTCCATAGTGACCCAAATCAGGATTACGCATAGCAAGAAGTGAAAGTGCTCCCACATTTGTATATTCTGTTGCTCCTGCTGGATCCTGGTTAGGTACTGGAACCCAACCATTATTATCAACTACAAAATCAACACTTTTAATTGTGATATCTGTTCCAGTGTTTAGTCCTGCTAGATAAATGTAAACATCATCTGCATCCTTCATATTTGCACCTTCACCATATGTTTTCATAAGTGCATCATAATCAAAAGTCTCATCAGTTGTAATTTCTACATTCTGACCAGGGTTTTTAACTTTCAATTTAAATTCTGTTCCCTGAATATTAACTATAAGTACATTTTTACCGTTTCTGTAGTTAGAACCTGCATCAGGATCTAGCCACTCGCCTTCACCATTATAATTAATATCTGCAGTAATTTTAATTTTGTAAGTCTCATCAGGTGTCAATGCTTTACTTGATAGATATTTTGCAAGTCTAGCATACATACCATAACTTACTGTGTTGTAATTACCGAATGGTGAATTATCAATGTACATTTTTGTCTGACCTAACTGGCTTCCACTTGACTCGTAAGACATTTTAGCATTACCAGCCCAAGCCTCGTTAGCTGCAAATAGTCCCCATGCTCCGACTTTTGTTTCTGTAGCACTAGGTACTGGTGTTCCAGAAGCACTTACTTTAGATGGTGTAAATGCCAATCCTGTGAATACCATAGTGATAGCACACAAAATCGAAACAACTCTTCTTAAAAGTTTTTCCATTAGTTTTCTCCTCCTATTTCTTCGAAATAACTTTACATATTAGGCGCATTTTCGCCAATGCACCAGTATCATTATTATAACAGTATTTCATTTTTTATCAAGCAAAATGTGGTAAAAAATAAAGGAATTACTAAAAAAAAGGAACTAGTTTGATCTAGTTCCTTTTTTGATTATATTATTTAATTTTTGCTTTTTTTATAGGGCTCCATTTGCCGAAGACTTTAACTTTGTCAGCATCTAAAACGTACGCTCTAGCTCTCACATATAGTTTCTTTTTCTTCTTAAGCTTCTTAGATTTTATTACTATTTTCTTCTTATACTTAACGAATTTTTTAACTAGAGCTTTTTTGTTCTTCTTTGCTTTCTTCTTCGATTTATAAACAGCAATCTGATATCCCTTGGCTCCTTTAACCTTCTTTAGTTTTAGTTTAAGTTTCTTGGCCGATTTCTTCTTTTTGTAAATCTTCTTAATCTTTGTCTTGCCAGGAATTACCACATTAGTAGTTGTATCATTTTTAGAAGATGTAACTGCTGTGGATGTATCAGTTCCTGTTGGACCTTCTGATGTTGGATCAACCGAAGAAGGATTCTCTGTCGTAGGATTAACTGTAGTTGGCCCCTGAGTAGGGTCTGTAGTTTCTTCTATAACAATACTCTTAACAGAGAATTTTGTTCCTTGAAGCAATTGATCTAACTGGAACGAAATATCTTTATCCTTTGACGAATCATATTCAAATACTCTCTGCAATGTTGTAGTTGCACCAGGAGTATCAGGGATATCAAAGTCCATGTTCTGCTCATTAACAATTACTCTTAATTGCTTATTGTATGGAACATCTCTTTTGACAACCGATGATTCATCTATTGCCACATTAATTGTAATTTTATAATTTTGTCCATTTTTTAGATTATTTAAGTAATCAGTCAAATGAGCAAATGTTGCATTTGCAATAAATGCTCCTGAAACGCTCTTTACATATAGTTTTAAGCTAGACAAATCTGATGGATTTCCATCGATAGAATACTTTAGAGCTCCATACTGTCCAGAAGATGGATTTGTAATAGCATACAATGTCCATGGTGTTCCCTCCGGTGAAACAGCCTCTCCATTTGGTATGTCTTCTCCCGGTTCAGTCAATGGGGCAAATACTATCTTTGATATATTAATAACTGATTTATCTTCCAATTCGTCAAAGTAGAATTCAACATCCTGGGCATTTTCATCACTATAAACAAGTGCATTTCCAGTTAATTGTCTTAGATCATATGTGTTATTTCCCTTTTTAACATCAAATGAAAATCTTGTTCCGTTAATATTAACCCACATCTTTCCGTAATTTGAAACTGAATCTCCCAAACCACCTGCAGTCATTGTAATGGTTGGAGCATATGGGTCTCCATTATCCAAAGCATTTCCTTTTGTATCTTTTGCTGTAGCTAAATAATCATTCAACCATGCCATACTTGCTTCAAGAGTGTAGTCCTTAGAAGTTCTTCTTGTTTTAAAATCATAAGCTGACAATCCACTTCCACTAGCATTAGGTCTATATGCTAATTTACTCCATCTTGTAGCACTCCACTCTGCCAATGTTGTCCACATACCCACCGATGTCTGTCTCTTGTTTGGAACATTTGTCCATCCTTTATTGTCGTAATTATCAAACTGAATATCTTTTATAGTTAGTTCTGTTCCTTGTACTAAACCATCTAACTCGAACATAATTTGTTCGTGGCGATTTGTTCCTTCACCTAATACATATCCATCGCTGTGAATATTTAGAGTATTATCGCCCTGTGTTAAATCAAACTTGAATGTTTCATTTCCTACTAGAACTACCAGTTTGTCTAATGCCTCTGGATCGTTCTTTGGTTCAGTGGCCTTCGACGAATTCAATGTAATTGTAAGATCATACGGATCTCCTTCATCCAAGAAGTCTGCACAATAGTTTTCTAGTCTAACAAAACTAGACCACGCTAGCCAACCTGAAACTGAAGCAGCCTTAATATCATAGTCTGCGTATGTCTCTGGATTTTCTTTATTTGCTTTATACTGTACTACACCCCAGTTACCTGAACCTGCAAAATTTCCAAACATATTCCAAGGACCTACTGTAAAGTCTGGATCTGCGTTTGGCACAGTAGTCCAGTCACCTGTAGGTGTGAATGTAACATCTGAAACGCTAACTATTGAACCTGCAGTTAACTCATCAAATAAGAATTTGATGCTACTTGCTCCCTCTTCACTGCCGCTATACATAAACTCAGGTATAGTTAGTGTGTTCGCTCCTGCCTGCAAAGTAAATGGATACTCTTTTCCATCTACATATACAAATAGATGACAGTCCTGAGCAGTAGCTTTATCTGTATTAAATGTAATTGAGCCTGTGTAGTATGTGAATGGTACTAATCCTGCTGTCGTTGCATAATCTGGAAGTTGTGCAGAAATCCACCACCATCTATCTTTTGAATCCACAGGTTGGTTTCTCTTTTCCACATCAGGATAATCCGCAGGATATTTTTCCTGCTCGCCTACTGTACTAACAAGTCTCATGCTAGTATCAGATATATCTGTTGGGTTATCCCCTACTTTATATTGGATGATACCGTATGAACCAGCATCTGGATCATCATTATAGTTTGCTCTCACTGACCAAGGTGTATCTGGAATGCTTACATCTTGATTTGATGGAGCTGTAGTCCAAGAATTATCACCTGTCAAAGTGAATTCTGTAATCTCAAGAATTCCCTTTCTCATTTCCCATTTATGTGTATCACTTAACCATCCATAGTTAATGCAGAACTTAAAGTCTGCTCCTGGTGCCATACAAATCACACCATCTATTTCCTGTTCTAAAACATCTTCCTCAGGATGAAGTTTACTATGTTTAAAATCCCACTCAGTTAATTCAAGGTTCTTTATTCCACCACTTGTTTCAACCATCATCTTTGGATTATTAGTGGCCGTTGGTGGTGTGTATTCCAACTTAACATGAATATTGTAGTATGTTCCTGCTGTTGGTTTTTCTAATCCAGAACCATTGTCCACACATGCTACGTCTTTTAAATCTATTGTCTTAAAGAATGCGGCTTCACCTTGGGTTACAGTATTCCACTTAAATCCCTCTAGTTTAAATGCATTCGCATACTTTATCTGTGTATCTCCACCTGTACAACCTGTCCATAGAGATGTCTCTCCCTCTGGCACCTCCAAAAGAGGATGTGGTTCAGGCCAAGTGTTGTCCATGTCGTACCAAACATCATCAGCACTAACTGTTTGTGGCACGAAAGCAAGGCCTGTAAATAATAAGGCCACTGCACAAACAATAGATATAGTTTTCTTCATTAATCGTTTCATAGTATTCTCCCTCATTTTCCGTACTCTACTAATAGGCTTAAAAAAGCCTAGACACAATCATTATAGGTGTTTTATTTGTAAATATCAATAGAAAACAAAACCCCTATTTAAAAATATACACCTTGTAGTTTTATACTAGCACAACATAAGTTTTTCGCAAAAAGAACGCACTACTTTATCTCACAAAGTAGTGCATTGCTGATGCAATAGATGCGCATTGCTCATGTCCTTTCAGTGTAAGAGACAGGTGTAGCACCTGTCTCTTGATGTATTATTTAAGATGTAAGAGTCTAGTGGCATCCTTTGCATTTGGCGCAGTCGCAACCGCACTGCAAAGACTTGCCAGCTTTTTTACTTTTTATCATGCTCCTTATAACTAGAGCAACGATACCTACCACTATCGCTAATACAATAGCTGTTCCAATAATTCCATTCATATCTATGCTCCTTTCATATCGTGTTTCTTCTATATAAATAGTTATTGTTTAATATATTTATTCTTTCTAAATAGTAAGTATGCAAGTCCCACTGTACAAATGCTTGCTACCACTAATCCAATGACATTTGCTCTTCCTGCAAACAATATACCAAACTGGTAAACGATTAGCGCGATCACATATGCGAACAAGCATTGGTAACCTACTGCTATTCCGAACCACTTCCAGCTATTCATCTCACGTTTGATAGCACCCATCGCTGCAAAACATGGCGCGCAAAGCAAGTTGAAGATTAGGAATGAGTATCCGGCTATAACACCAAATTCTTTGACGGACTCGTGTAGTGTACCAAACACGCCTACTACCTCCTCCTTAGCCACTAGTCCCATAACTGTAGCTACGGTAGCGCCTGTGCCGGCTTTTCCAGTTCCAAATCCAAGCGGTGCAAAGATAATCTTAACTCCACTACCTATGTGTCCAAGAATACTCTTTGCCAAATTTAATTCTTCGTCGAAGACAAAGTGTCCATTTACCCATCCAAACTTTGAAGCGAACCAAATGATGATGGACGAAAGTAGGATGATAGTTCCAGCCTTCTTGATGAATGACCAAGATCTTTCCCACATACTTCTGAGCACTGCTCCCACTGTTGGCATGTGATACTCAGGAAGTTCCATTACGAATGGTGAAGGGTCACCTTCAAATAATTTGGTTTTCTTCAAAATGATTCCTGAAACTACTATTGCTGCAATTCCTAGGAAGTATGCACTAGGTGCAACCCACCAAGCTCCACCAAATAGTGAGCTTGAGATTAATGCGATGATTGGAATCTTCGCACTACAAGGGATAAATGTTGTTGTCATTATGGTTATTTTTCTATCTCTATCGTTTTCGATTGTACGCGATGCCATAATTCCAGGAACGCCACAACCTGTTCCGATTAGGATTGGGATAAATGATTTTCCAGATAAGCCAAACTTTCTGAAAATCTTATCCATAATGAATGCAACTCTGGCCATATATCCACAACCTTCTAAAATCGCTAGCAAAATGAATAGAACCATGATTTGTGGCAAGAATCCTAGCACAGCTCCCACACCGCCAACGATACCATCTACTACTAATGAGTGTAGCCAAGGTGCACAGTGAATTGCATTAAGCCATTTGTCGAGTGCGTTTGGTATTATTTCTCCAAACAACACATCATTAACCCAGTCTGTTCCCATTGTTCCGACAGTAGAAATTGAAAGGTAGTAAACGACAAACATAATCGCTGCAAAAATAGGTAGTGCCAAAAATTTGTTTGTGACAACCTTATCTATCTTATCTGATGTAGAAAAGCGCTCTTTACGTTTCTTCTTATAACAATCACCAATCATTCCAGTGATGTATTCGTAGCGCTCGTTTGTGATGATACTTTCTGCATCATCGTCAAATTCCTTCTCCACCACCACTATATCTTTTTCAATGTGATCTAAAACATCTTTGTCTATTTTTAGTTTCTTTATGATGTCTTTGTCTCTCTCAAAAATCTTGATTGAGTACCATCTCTGAATCTCTTCTGGCATATCGTGGATAACTGCTTCCTCTATATGAGCTAGCGCGTGCTCCACAGGACCTGAGAAACTATGCTTTGGAATAAATGAATCTTCATTTGCCGCAGCAATCATTGCTTCTTGAACTTCCTCAATGCCAGTTGTCTTAAGAGCAGAAATCTCAACCGCTCTGCAACCAAGTTTCTTTGAAAGAGCCTCAACACTTATTTTGTCTCCACGTTTTCTTACAACGTCCATCATGTTGACAGCAATAACTACTGGAATTCCAAGTTCTAGAAGTTGTGTAGTCAAATACAAGTTTCTCTCGATGTTAGTTCCATCCACAATATTAAGGATTGCGTCTGGTCTTTCATCAACCAAAAAGTTTCTAGCAACCACTTCCTCCTGTGTATAAGGTGAAAGCGAATAGATACCGGGCAAATCCACAAGACTAACATCTTTGTTGTTCTTTAGCTTTCCTTCTTTTTTCTCTACCGTAACTCCTGGCCAGTTTCCAACATACTGATTAGCACCAGTTAGCGCATTGAACAATGTTGTCTTACCACTGTTTGGATTTCCGGCCAATGCAATTTTAATCGACATATCTTTCTCCTATTCCACTTCAATCTTTTCTGCATCTTCTTTGCGCAAGGATAACTCGTATCCTCGAACAGTTATTTCTATTGGGTCTCCAAGTGGAGCCGTCTTGATTACACGAATTTGAACACCCTTAGTAATACCCATGTCCATAATTCTTCTCTTGATAGGGCCTTCACCGTATAACTTAACTACTTTTGCTTTGCCCCCGATTGGGACATCTTTTAATGTTTTCATTGAAGTCTCCTTAATAATTTTGCTTTTCTGTTTCAGTTAGTCTTAACTAACCCACAGTTAGTATAGACTAGCTTTTTTCAATTGTCAACATTTTTTTCTCATGTTATAATCATTAAAACAGTGAACGGAAGAGGTAATTATGCAGAGCAACGAATCACAAGAAATGTATTTAGAGACTATATTAGTCCTCGGCAAAGAAAAAGAACACGTGCGCTCAGTGGATGTGGCAAACGATCTAGGCTTTAAAAAGTCTAGTGTCAGCGTTGGCATGAAACATTTGCGTGAGAAAAAATATATAGAGGTTGATGAGAAGGGTTATATCACTCTCACTCCTGCCGGCAAAGAGATTGCAGAAATGATTTATGAACGCCATCAGTTCTTGTCAGAGTACTTGATGAAGATTGGAGTTCCGGAAGACATCGCTGTAGACGACGCATGTAAGATTGAACACGTAATCAGTCAAGAAAGTTTTGAAGCATTAAAGAAACGCGTTAAGAAACTCAAATAATAATATTGAAGACAAAAAAAGAAAAGTATAAAGGTAACGAACGATTTTAAGTGAGTACCTTTATACTTTTCTTTTTTTGAAAATAATTATTTATTTAATTTGTTAATATCTATTTCTTTAACTGCTCCATACAAATACTGGCCATCGTCCATTATAGTGTAAGGTCTTACGTAGTACTTTGCTTTGGCGTGCTTCTTTAGGCCATCTTCAAAAATCATATCTGTATTGAAGTAAGTAGCCGAAGTATGTTTTTGAAGTTCAAGGTTTTCAATGTCCTCTTCTTCGTTTTGGAATACTTTAACATAGCCTTTGTCGTTGTCTACATTTAAGTCATCGGCAGTTATTCCAGTATCATCCGTTCCCTTAAAACTTTTGAGTCCAAGAATTATTCCGTTCGTTGAAATAGTATGTCCATTAATATTTGGCTCCACGTAAGATCTAATTCGAACTGCTGCGTCCTTCTTATTAAACTGAATAGCGAACGTGTCTAGCTTGTCACTCTCGACAATCTTTCTAAGGGCAGGCTTTGTGTAGGACTTGTCTTTGTTTTCATAGACGCGGACATAGTCAACATACATAGTTGCGTCTTTGAAATTTTTCTTCGGTCCAGTAAATCCAGTATAGCCAGTCTGATCACTTCCAATCGCAAGATTGAGCAAGAAATAATGCTGCTTTCTGAAAGCGGCTGCGTTACTGTCCCTTATGTCTGCTGAGAAGTAAATGTGGTTATCCACATACCAATCTATATGATTTGCACCCCAAACAATTCCGTAGGTGTGCCATGCGTTGATTCCTTTTTTAAGGCCGCCTGGATATTTGTAGACGTGGCCGTTGAACATTCCACTCCACATCATGTTAGAGTCGTGTGACATCCAGTGAATAGCACCTGAGGCATAGTCCCTGTCGTTTGCATGCTCCATAATGTCTAATTCGCCACATGTAGGCCAAGGCAAGCCATCATTTCCCATCATCCAAAACGCTGGCCAAACACCACTCTGATTTCCTTTCACAACTTTGAAGCGGGCTTCTATCTTTCCATACTTGAAAGCCTTTTTGTACATTGTCTTTAAACGACCAGATGTGTAATCTGACATTCCGTAGTGCTGCTTCATCGCGTGAATAATAAGTTTGCCGTTTTTTACACGGACGTTTTCTTTTCTATCTGTATAAGACTGGAGTTCATTGTTTCCCCAACCAGAATATCCTGTGCCAATATCGTAAGTCCAGTTATCCTCGTTCAACTCCTTGCCGTTAAACTCATCACTCCATTTAAGTTTCCAACCTTTGTCGGTTGGGGATAGGTCTTTGGCGTGGACAATAAAAGTAGCGCTGCTTAAAAAGAGCGCTACTAAAATAGATGTAATTAACAAATATTTAGTTTTTCTCAAAACTTCTAACATTTACTCGTTCTCGTTGTTAACAACTTTCTTATTTTCTTTCATGCCTGTTAAGAATGTAATAAGTACGATAGCTGCGCAATAGCAGATGTTAGTAACGATTAGTCGAATGTTGCCCCATGCAAAGAAGTTCATGTGGTTTCCTACTATTCGCACGAAAAAGTCTAAAGCTAGGTCCACAAATGTAATCGCTATTACAACAATCGCCACCGGCAAAGGCTTAAGCGTTTTTGTTATTAAGAGTAACATCATAGTAAAGATTACTAATGGTGGTACACTCTGCGCAAGCATCATAGCGTTTATAGTCATTCCTGTTCCAACCTGTGAATAGATTGAAATTAAATAGATAACAGAATACGACATAATACCAATAAGCGAGATTACGTACTTATTTATAATCACTCCAACTATCACTGCAATCAACGCCAAAATATCTAGGATGTAAAATGCTTGCATAGGTACATTAAAGTACGCAGGCTTATCCTTGAACATATTGATAGTGAAATAAATGTAATCCGCTATCAATGGTAGGGTTAAAATGATTGCTAATACTCTAAATACTGTTTTTTTCATTATTCTTCCTCCACAAATTTCTCTACATCAAGTTTAACAAAATGTTTGTAAAAAAGATATAGTAATTAGCACGAAGCGAAAAGAACAGATGCAATAATTACAAGCACAATAACAAAGCCAACAATATATGCGCAGCCATCTGCCGAGTCATTCGCCGAGCTAGAAGTCTTGTTTTCTTCCGCCTTAATATTAGCAGCTACCTTCTTAGCAATTCGATCTTCCGCTTCCTTCTGTTTGCGTGCTGCCTCTTTAGCCTTGCGCTTGTTGTACTTATTTATTTTCTTTTGCTTTCTTCTTGAGATTGGTTCTGATCCATAGATTTCGTGGTAATCATCCCAAAATTCCATTTCTTCAATCACATCCCAATCTTTACTCATAACCGTACACCTCTTTTCTCTTATTATACTTCTTTTGATGGTTAAATTGTATAAAAAGAAGTGTCCAATAACTTGGGCACTAAAAAAGATGCGAGCGAACCCACATCTTTTTTTATTTTTCTTCTACTACTGTCACCGCAATACCTGCTGTGTCCACACTTACGTGGCAAGCAATACTGCACGACAATGGTGCGTAATCTGTTTTGTAATCTGGAAAAGCTTCTTGCACCTTCTTAATCCACTCATCAGCGTCAGCCTCATTTGTGAAAGTTCCAGCTATACCAATTCTGATTTTCTCCTGAGGATAATCCTTAAATCTCTCTGCAAGATCAGTCTTGGCTGCCTCTATCATTTTTGTTTCAGCTGCTTTCATTCCACGAACCTTAGCATAAGAGTCTAACTTCTCACCTTGAATAGTTAGCACTGGCTTTATGTTCATAGCTGTAGCAATCATAGCTGCTGTTGGAGTTACACGTCCACTCTTCTTCAATAGTTTCAAATCTTGAACTGTAATGTAAATGCTCGAGTTGAATGCGTTTGCCTCTAAAGCTTCCTTTATCTCTTTTGCATTCTTGCCTCTATTCACGAGTCGTTTTGCATCGTAAACTGCATTGGCAAGTGTAACTGAAATTCTGTGGTTATCTACTACTTGTACTTTACCGTCGTATTCCTCGGCAAACTGCGTAGCCGTATGACACGAACCCGACAAACCACTAGACATTGGAATATAAACTAACTCGTCATATCCGCTGTCCAAAATTTCATCCCAAAAATCCAAAAGGTCTTTGAGAGATGGTTGTGCAGTCATTACCTCTTTATCTACCACTAGTGCATCATAAAGTTCAGCATGTGTGATAGTCTCACCCTCTAGGTAATCCACCCCATCAACCATTACTGGCATCGGAAGCACAAATATCCCGTTTTCTTTTCCTTCTTGGACGGAAATACCACTATTGGTATCCGTCATTATCGCTGTTTTCATTCTATCTCCTAATTTCGAGTGAGCCAAAGAACACACCCAAACCTTTTTATTAATTTACTCTCTCATCACCCCAGAAGAACAACGCAACTGTTCCTGGACCTGTGTGACAACCGATTGTCGCTCCGATTTCAGTAATCTGAACTCCACCGTTTAAATTAGGCAAAGCTTCCTCAATTAAATCAGCTAAAGCTCTTGCGTCATCATAGCAATCAGCCTGTGAGATAAAGCATTTACCAGAATAGTCTTTACCATCCTGTACATGCTCAAGCATTACCTCTAAAGTTCTCTTAATAACTTTCTTCTTTCCACGAATCTTTTCACGAGCAGCAAGTTTTCCTTCGTAATCCACATTCAAAAGTGGACAAATACCAAGCAAGTTTCCGACAAAACCAGATGTCTTAGAAACACGACCACCTTTGATTAAGAAAGTAAGATCCGTTGTGAAGTACCAATGATGCATTTTCTTTTTGTTATCTTCAATCCATCCATACAACTCATCCATAGTAGCGCCGTCATCTCTCATGTCAGCCAATGTGTCTATAACTAAACCGTAACCAGCTGAAGCTGCTAAAGAATCCACTACATAAATCTTTCTATCTGGATATTCGTCTCTCAACTCTTCTGCTGCCACGCATGCAGAATTGTAAGTTCCTGAAATTCCGCTAGACAATGCAATATGCAAAATGTCTTTGCCGTCGTCCAAAAATGGTTTGAAGAAGTCAATGTACTCTTGAACAGTAACCTGTGAAGTCTTCGCATCTTCTCCATCAATCATTCTCTGGAATAATTCTTTCTGAGAAATGCTTTGACCCATATCATCAGCATATATATCTTCTCCTACCTGTGCATGGAAAGATACATATGGAATGTTTCTCTCTTTCATATATTCGTTTGTCAAATCTACTGTTGAACAACAAGTTAATACAAATTCACTCATAATTATCCTCCTAGTCTGTTTACATACTCACGCGTAAGTATATCATATATTATTCACTTCTTAAAGCAATAACTGGGTCTTGATGTGCTGCCTTTTTAGCAGGAATCAATCCGCCAAGTAAAGTCAACACAATACTGATTCCAATAAGTATCAATGCCGAGCTAATTGGCAAAAATGCCGTCATATCTGTTCCTTCTCCTAAGTGCTTAATCAAAATGTTGGCCGGTATCAACAAAATGTATGTAATAACAATTCCAATAATACCTGCTAAAGCGCCCACAATAAAGGTCTCTGCATTAAATACATTTGAGATATTTCTCTTTGAAGCACCAATAGCACGAAGCACACCAATCTCCTTCTTTCGCTCAAGCACACTTATATAAGTAATAACTCCTATCATAATAGAAGAAACAACTAACGAGATGCCAACAAAAGCAATCAATATATAGCTGAGTGAGTTAACAATATCAGTAACTGAACTCATAAGCGTTCCAACTATATCAGTGTAGGCAATAGTCTTGTTCTTCTGACCACTAGCCTTCATCTTCCTATTATAATCTTTAATCAATTTGCTCAATTTGTCTTTACTCTCAAAGCTCTTTGGATAAAGTTGAATCTCAAAAGGTTCGCTCTTGTCAGCGTAACCTAGAGTCTTCATATTTTGCTCATATGTCGTAATCTCCTTCGACATAAGCGAACTCATCAAATCTTCTAGCTCTTTCTTTCCAGATTTCATCTTAAACGCGCTCGCCAAAGCACTTGGATCAAACTTGAACACATCTTTAAGACTATTTGAGAATCCAGCCATAGAGGCAGCCATCGAATTTTGGATAGCCTTTGTATCAACCATGCTACTTACAATCTTATTAATCTTCTTTGAAGCCTCATTAGATGATAGATACTTTCTAAAGCCTTTCATCACGCTGTTCATTGTGGCTAGTTTATGTTTCTTAGCATATTGGTTGTAGCCATTCATAAGTTTAGTTACCAACTTATTAAAGTCCATACTTGATGGGTCAATCTTCGGCATATACTCTTGCATAGCCTCAGCCAAAAGAGCCTGCGCTTCCTGAGAGCCTAGATACTCATTTAAATACGTACTAATCTTTGTAACATCCTTGTATCCCTTCTTATTAATATAAGATTGGAAACCAGACATCACCTTCGTCAAAATCTTTATCATAGCCTGGCCATCTATGCTGGCTCCAGACTTCTTAATGATGCTAGCCATCTCGCTTTGAATAATCTTTGCAGCTTCAGGTGAACTCATATATTTTTCAAAGCCACTTGATAGATCGTCAAAGGTATCCTTGTTATGCTTTTTCGCATAAGACTGATAACCCCTCATCAAATCAGCAAACAGCTTCTCAAGTTCCTTCTGACTAGTATTCTTTCCAGCATTTTTAAATATATCTCCTACAGAATTTGCATCGAATCCCATAGAGTCGAAATCGAGTGAATTCATGTCAAATGCGAAAATCTTTTTCATCGCATCCGAATTAACAGAAAATAGTTTTGTGAAATCAATGCCGCCCTTTTTGCCGACGTCGTCAAACTTCTTTCCAGTGAAAACATTTGTATTTTTGCGTTTTAACTGATCTTTTACCACTCCACTTTTTGTTGCTCTATCAATTACTCCATCAACAAGATTTGATGTGTAGTAGATTCCTGGCATAAGCATTTTGGCGGAGGCATCTTTCCTGGCAGAAACCACTCCCACTATTCTGATAGGACGACTCTTTGCAACTAGTTTCTTCATATATTTATCGTTGTCCTTCTTAGATGCCCATACTTTATACTTTTTGTCATATTTATAACACTTGTAAGAATCGACCAACTTAAACTTCATTCCGATGAAGTCCTTAAAATTGAACTCATGCTTCTTTTTACTTATCTTTATCTTCTTGCCGCTAGAGTAAGCCTTAACAGCCCTCTCTAGTTCCTTAGAATCCTTAATTCCCATACTATAAAGAACGCGGTCCGAAATATTATTGTTCTCAGACAAAACTAAAACTAATTCGTTCTCATTTTTTGGCCAGTGGCCTGCTCTTATTGCGTATTGAGTTTTATAAAGATCCTCTTCGTCTGGAAGTTTGAAGAAGTTGTCAAACGTCATACCCATATTGGCAGCCATAGCAGAATAAGATTGTGTCACTCCCATAGATTCGTATGCTCTCTCAGGATTCACCTGTCTCACTTTGCCATTATTAAACTCCTTAAAAATAAGAGGAACTACATTGTACGAATACTCAATAGCTTTTGCGTCCTGTTCAAAGACCTTTCTGTTCGACTCTATATGACCCTTGAAAGATTTAAGGTCGTTTGTCTTAATGTTTGAAAAAGTATTTGTAATAGTTCTAAGTTCGCGCACTTCTTTGTCGCCCTTTTTGCGCTTGCCCATTGTGTCTTGAGTCTCTTTTAACATAGCAGTAAAGTCCATGTTTGTTTTCATTATCTGAATAGGATACTCCGACAAGGTATCCTCCTCTAGCTTATCAATATATTCATTAACACCATTCGATAACGACAAAATTAGAGCGATTCCAATAATACCAATGGAACCGGCAAAGGATACCAATATAGTTCTAGCCTTCTTCGTCAAAAGGTTAGAAAAACTTAATCCCAAAGCAGTCGCAAAACTCATGGACGCTTTTTTCTTTCTTCTACTCATTGGTATACCCCCTCATCTCTTCTTCTGTGGGTGCATCTGAATCCGAAACAATTCGGCCATCTTCTATATTTACAATTCTAGTTGCGTAAGTATTTGCAAGATTTGGGTTGTGTGTAACCATTACAACTAGACGATCTTTCGCCACTTCTTTAAGCAAGTCCATAACTTGAACACTAGTAGTAGAATCTAGCGCACCAGTTGGTTCATCAGCTAACAAAATATCAGGATTGTTAACTAGGGCACGTGCAATAGCCACACGTTGCATCTGTCCACCAGATAGCTGATTAGGTTTTTTCTTTGCATGTTCTCTCAGCCCAACTTGCTTTAGCACCTTGAGCGCTCTCTTCTTTCTCTCCCACTTGCTGACACCAGAAATAGTCAGAGCAAGTTCTACGTTTGCTAGAACTGTCTGGTGAGAAATTAAGTTATAACTTTGGAAAACAAAACCGATAGTGTGATTTCTATAAGTATCCCAATCCCTATCTTTGTAGTTCTTTGTGGATGTACCGTTAATAATCAAATCGCCACTATCATATCTGTCTAGTCCACCAATAATATTCAGCATAGTAGTTTTTCCAGATCCACTAGGTCCTAGAATAGCTACAAACTCGTTGTCGCGGAAATCCAAGTCCACTCCATCCAAAGCCTTCTGAACAAAATTGCCAGTCTTATATTCTTTTCTAATTCCTTTTAATTCAAGCATCTTTTCCCCCAACTTGATCCATTTCCTTCTTAACGTTTTTCCTTCCCCTAAAAGCTAAAACTGTAAGTCTATAAATAGTAAAAAATGGTTTAACAATCTTGTGCTTGTACACAAATGGATGATAGATGCGATACCACTTCTCATCCGGGAAGAGTCGGCTCTTTAAGTATTTCCCTTTGGACACTTCGCCCTCTGCATCTAGTTCATACACTTGGTTTTTCCACCTAGTCTCAAGGTTGCCGAAATTATCAGCACCAATCATACTATCGAAAAGATTCCACTCCGACTTTTCTAAAGACTCCTCAGAAACTTCAGAGTCTAAATCAAACATTTTCAATGCTACACTTCTAACATCTCTCTCAAAAGTTCCTATTCCATTTTCATCACATATCTTTTCTATATATTTTAAATTCAAATCTGGATGTGAATTTAAATAAACACACACATCCATCAAGAAGCGGATTCCAATTCCATTTCGTGTAAAGTGCTTGTGCGCATGCACAAACAAATATATGTAGAATTCTTCGTCGGTGAAGTGATAACCGCAGTTATTATTTTCATCCTTAACCAACGAGTCTGGAACGTTCGCATAGTACTTTGCAAACTCCGGACTGTAAGATTCTTCAATCAAATATTTGTGGAGTTCAAAGTAGAGAAATGGGTCTTTCACATATTCGTCTGCATTGTCGCCCTTTGTCAAATCACCAGTTTCATCATCTCTGTCCTTAGAATAATGATGCATCCAAACACGGTACCCCCTGGATTTCATAAACGCATCCATCTCATCTCTCTTTGTGCGGTCATACAATATGTCGACATCATTCATCTCGCGGACATCAGGCGATGGATAAAAATGCTTAAGAATCGCACCCTTTAAAGGCATAAACCAAATCCCATTCTCATCCATATATTTTAAAATTGCATTTGTCTCTTTATCAAAAAGAAGATTTCGTCTGTACGAATTCAGACGCAACTTCTTCCACTCAAAGTAAAACGAGTCCTCGTCAAAGAGCTTGTCCTCTTCCACAGCATTCTCAATCGCCATAAATGTAATGCTAGCTGTTTTTGTATTTTTAACATAATCAAAGACCGCTTTCATCTCTTCTTCAGGGTAAGGAATACTCTCTAACTTCTTCCCCGCCAAAGCAAGCGCAGCTAACTTTATAGCAATATTTGAAGTTTTGTTCGTTTTACTTATTATCATTAAAGTTTATATTTTCCTTCTATAATATCTGAAATATCATTTAGGTCATCTTCGTCGTCTATGTCATCTGGCAAGTCGACTTCTTCCGGTTCTTCATCGTCCTCTTCTTCTCTAATATAGCCTTCGTATTTTTCTGGGTGTTTGATTCGATCAGGCAAATAGATTATTTCAAAGAAGCATAGGAATATGAACGGCATCGCTTGTCCAATTCCAACACCCACTGAAACTAGTCTGCCAAGCCACTGTTTATCTGATCCCACCAATGTATAGTAGGCATCATCTCTCATGATTCCTCCCGCCAAAAACGCTAGCACCATACCTGCTACTAACAAAACATTCATTATCATATTCACAACGCTGTATGCGTCTTCTTTGGCGAAGAGGCATTTGTAGATTGCGTATATTATGAGCAATATAAATGCAATCATCATGTAATATGACGAGTTCGCCTTCCTCGTGAAATAGTCTCTCGAGAAAACGAAAGTAGCAACATACATCCCAAGTAAGTAGATGAACGATACTATTCCCATAAACACATATCCACCTGAGATTAATCTCTGGTACTCGGAAGATCTGGCTGCGTCAAAGAAATATTTAATAGCCAGTACCGTTAGTGCCACACATGTGATTTGGAAAGCGTGCGCCATCAAACTGGCAGCAGTCACATTTCTTATTCCGATAATGTACAAAAGTTTGTAAACGGCATTCCCTGTATATGCTGTGTAGATGCTGTAGTTCCAAAATAGAACGTAAAGCGCCGAACAAAGCATAGTCAAGAATCCGAGCGTCATTACTGTCATTTGTCTAACATTTCGTTTCATTGTTTTCCCTCTTTTCGTTTTATCTTTCTTCTGTGTGTCTTTCTCGTGAGCAATACTGGTCTATATACAAATTCAAAGTATGCTAAAAATATTAGTGGCATAGTTTGGGCTGCGCCAAAGACCACGGTCTGCAAAGGTCTTGCACCTGGAATCAATATTCCACCGCCAAGATACGCAAGTATGATTGCCACTATGTATGCAAAACTCATTGGGTCAAACTTTCTAGGAACTATTGCAAAGAAGTTTTTGTAAATAACATATACAAGTAAAACTATATATGATGCACAAAGGAAATACGCTGATAATGTTTCTCCTTTAATCGCAACTGGGTTCTTTTGATTTGTAGGGTAATAGTTTATTCCTACCAAAAGGTAAATAACAGCTGCTATATAAACACCCATCACCATTTTGTAACCCATCTTGATTCTCTTCTTCCACTTTCTACCTCTTGCTGTGTCTATAAAGAATACAATTCCAACTACATACACAACAACAAAAGCAAGCAAGAATGCTAGGATTATATAACCAAGGCCATAGCCGAGGCCGGGAATAATGTCTCTAAAAAATCTAGCATTAACCCTATTCATATAGTTTGACAATATATAGTGTTTCCACAAAGGCATGTACGATGCTATCTGAAGAATAGATAGCACTCCAAGTACTCTCAAAATCACCTTTTTTGTTTTTCTAACTTTTTTATTTTCAGACATTAATTATGCTCCAAAGTTGAATCCAAATGCTGTTAGAAGAAGGATTGCTAAAAGTATAGGAGCGATGTATTTAACCATCACTCTATACATATGTCTTCTTCCAAACTTCTCGCCATTCTTTGTCGCTTCGCCTTCTATCACTTTGCTCTTTATAATCCAGCCGACAAAGATACATGTTCCAATGGCAACTACTGGCATCAAGATGCTGTTTGATACGTAATCGAAGATATCAAGCATCTGCGCACCTTCTGATCCATTTGGAAGTGTAAGATTTTTGAAGTTGAAAGGTGAACCTTCCACAAATCCTAAACAAACAACTACTCCTAGTACTAGAGCTATGGCAGTCTCAATTACTACCGCTTTCTTTCTACTCCATTTGAATTTATCCATCAAACTAGAAACAACCGCTTCCAAAATGGAAATGGAACTAGTTAGTGCCGCGAACAATACTGTTATAAAGAATATTGCTCCCACTATCAAACCAGGTGTTCCCATTTCACTAAACACCTCTGGAAGTGCGTTAAACATAAGACTTGGTCCAGCAGTTGCCTGCATTTTTTCTGGTCCCATAAAAGCAACCACTGCAGGGATAATCATTGCACCTGCTAGGAAAGCAACTAATGTATCAAAAATTTCAATTTTATTAACTGCACTTACCAAGTTTTCTTTATCTTTCAAATATGAACCATAGGCAATCATAATACCCATAGCCACACTAATACTGTAGAACAATTGTCCCATAGCATCAGCTACCACACCCATAAACTTTGTGACTGTAAGTCCGTTAAAGTTAGGGATTAAGTATGTCTTAATTCCGTCTATACCAGTTCCCTCATCACCTTTGATAAATAGAGCAAAGATTGCAATGCCAATAATCAAAATTAAAAGGATTGGCATCAAAACTTTTGACAATCTCTCTATACCGGCATTAACTCCTTTGTATATGACAAAGGATGTTGCCAAAATGAAGATAACTGTAAATACGATGGGCCACCAAGGGTGTCCCACAAAACTACCAAAGAAGTTTTCAAATCCCTTGATGCCGGAAACCTTTGTGATTCCGCCTGATACGTATGATGTAGTGTACTTAAGTACCCATCCACCAATAGCACAGTAATATGGCATAATGATAAATGGAACTATACAAGCCAAAATACCAAGCGCTTTCCATACCTTGCCTGGCTTAGCTTTGTTGTACGCCGTCAAAGGACTCTGCTTTGTCATACGTCCTATTGAAACTTCCGAAATAAGAAGTGTATAACCAAATGTCACTGCTAATATCAAATATACGATTAGGAATAATCCACCACCGTCTTTGGCGGCGAGATATGGAAATCTCCAAATGTTACCTAATCCGACAGCTGAACCTGCAGCCGCCAAAATAAAACCTACTGATCCTGAAAATGAATGTCTTTTTTGTGTCATTTTTCTAGCCTCTTTTCTGTAAATCTATTTAATCCCTTTTCTACTCATAGTCGTTTTTTATTATAACACAAAACCCCTATTAAATGCCCTTTGCAGTAAAAAAAGTGGTTGTCACGAAATTACGTGGCAGCCACTTTTGTTTTGTGTTTTTATTTAGTTTATTTTATGATGTCTACTACTTCTCCAATATACATATAGTGCCAGTCTTCATCGCCGTAGAACATGTCTTTAACATCTTGTGGCATATTTTCTGGCTCTATTAACTGCTTGCTTAATTTCTTACATACAAGAGTCATCTCTGCTTCTTTGAATGTCATAGAGTTAGCTACTGCTTCTGGAGTTAGGCCTGAATCATTCATCTTGTCCATATCTCTACCAGATTTTGATCCCATAACACCTAAAACATCTTTGTATTCTTCTGGATAGAAGCTTACTGTGAAGTAATCATTATTATCCATAAACTCACGAGTGTATCTAGACTCTCTCACATATGTGGTAGCGATAGGCTTACCCCATAGTGTTCCAAGACTACCCCAGCTGATTGTCATTGTGTTAAAGCTATTCTCATCTCCTGCTGTTAGCAAAGCCCACTGTTTATCAAATTTTGAAAAAATGTCTAATTCTAAATTCATAATGTACTCCTTTTTTATTTTCATATATTACTAGTATAATACATTAAACCTTTCCTACAAATCAAAAATACTCATCTGTCCATCTTTCCAAGACTTCTGGTTAGCCTCGTGCACCACATCATCCTCATTTAACTCCCCTATCAAAAGCGGCGACATAGGATCATGATGCTTCATATTGTAAACCACAGTCTCCCTGTCATAATTAGCATAACAATATTTGCATCCGTGGCCACAAGTGTTGTATGCGCCTATATCAGCACCCAGCAAACACTGGCACTGGGCCCTGGCATTCTGTGGCTTAGGTACCTTAAGATGCGTGCCAATAGCATCCTCCAAAACACCCTGCGATAAACATCCGCTAGCGTCTACATTATCTCTGACTAGTTCTTCCCTCTCGCAACAAAGGTGAATCTGCATGTTATTCTCACGAGCAATCTTGGAAAAAGCATCTATTAACATTTCCTGGTCGCTAAAACTAACACTCTTAACACCCGGGAAGTTTTTCTTCGTCTTCTCATATAAATCAATAAAACTAACCACCACTTGATTAGTAGAGCCTTTCAGTTTCTCAGACATCTCCCTAAATGCATTTATATGAAAGTCCACATCGTACTTCTCATCTATAAAAATAGGATCATAGCGCCAACTCATCTTCGCCGGTCCCACCGTCCTCGACAAAGAAATAAAAGAATCCATCACTGCATCTTTGTCTGGGACGAATGGCTCAATGTCCTTTCCATATGGAGTGATTGTGACAAACCAAAACATATCAAAGTCTTTTAGTTCATCTAGTCTATCTAACATAGGCGCAGGATTCTTTGTACAGAAAACTATGGCATCAATAACATCAGGTGACAAAATGTACTTTGTCACCTGTGTTGGGTTATAAGGATTTCTCACTATAACATATCCGTCTTTAATTCTTTGGTAAAACCAGTTACTGTAGTAAGCTGGTATGTCTGTACGACTTCCTGTGTTTAAAATCATCTATTTCTGTCCTGTCATTATCTTTACTTCATCTACATACACATCATATGTATCCTTATCAAATAGCACCCAGCCAACTTCGTCAAAACACTCTTTGTTTTCCTGCCAAAACTTTCTAAAAGTATTTAGCGCTATCTTGGCGGCTTCTCTAACAGGATATCCATACGCGCCTGTAGATATAGAAGGAAATACAATAGTTCTGATTCCTTTTCTCTTGGCGAGCTCCAAGCACTCTGTATAGCATGAAGCTAATGTCTCGGCTTCGCCAAAGTCGCCTCCGCTCCAAATAGGTCCAACTGTGTGGATCACATATTTGCATGGGAGGTTATAAGCGCTAGTAATTTTAGCCTGGCCAGGTTCACAACCACCTAGTCCCTCGCACTCTTCTAGAAGTGCTGGGCCAGCTGCGCGGTGAATGGCACCATCCACTCCACCGCCACCTAGCAGTGTAGTGTTAGCTGCGTTTACTATCGCTTCGAAATCTTTTAATTTAGTTATATCACCTAATAATATTTGTAACATATGAATATTATAACACTAAATAAAAAAATGAGGTCCCAAATCGGGGCCTCAAATCTTATTTTTGATTACTCTGTTACACTATTCCTTATTAAACTCAATTTCATCATTCTCATAGTTGTAGGAAACCAAAGTACAGTCGCTCCATTCGCATGACTCTGTTGGTCTGTTTCCTTTTGTGAAGTATCTTATACTATCTTTTTTATTTTTCTCAATTACTTCTTCTGGAAAATCTGATGCAACAATATATGCTTCCACCATGGAATAATCTCCAAAGGCATACTCTTGTGTGACCCAATCAACGTACTTCATTACTTGATCTATTACTTCTACACTTGCTGCATCTTTCTTTATCTCAATAATAAGATATTTCGATATAGTATTGTACCCTTTAATATATCTATATCCAAAGATATCCATCTTATCCATATAATCAATTGGTTTAAATGGTGATGCAATTACTTGATGTGAAATATAATCCCATTTACCAAAGACTTCATTGTCTGTCTTTAGCATTTCGCAAAGATGAGCTTCAATGGCCATTTCGTGTTTGATTTTGTTTTCATCCTTTGCATTAAGTAATATATTATAGGTATTCAATCTATGATCTTGTTTGATTTTGTGTTCTATTTTTAAATGATGTGAATTACTAAACTCATAAATATCCTTTTGTTCGTATAATTCTTCTTCATTTCTTTTTAGAATAATATCCATTAATGCTGAATCTTCTTCGTCATCAATCTTAATAAACGACACTTTCCACATAGCTCTAAGCATCTTGAATTTTTGTGGATTACTCGCCAATACATCATCCATATCAATCCCCTTTTTAAAGAAATATGGTGAAGGTTTAAACAAACATAGACATCTATTGGCAGTATTCCCTTCTTCTAACAATGGAGATAATTTTGAATAATCATCATCTGAATAATTTTTAGGAATATCAGCTTTAAAATAATTTAAATATTTACAATCGTCACCTATATTAACTAACTCACCTATTCCATAAATTTTTCTCTTAAAGAAAAAATAAATATGGTTTCCTTCCTCCATGCTTAAATAGTCAGCAAAAGTACCCTCATGATGAACTCCCCAGTTTCCATTTCTAGGTTTCCCTAAAACTGTGCTGTATGTTCCTGATTTTATACACTTATCTAATGATTCTAGGCTATCAATAGTCATTATATATCCTGCCATAAATACCTCCCAACCTATTCTTCTTTTGAAAAGATTTCGTCAAGTTCACTTTCCATCTGCTTAATCAAATCGACAACTAATGCGTTTCCCATACAGAAATATCTAGTTCTCTCTGGCATTGGAACTACCTCTCCATCTATAAAACAATCTTTTGTCCAATCATCCGGAAATCCTTGAATTCTTTCTGTTTCAATTGGAGTAAGCAATCTAATTTGTTTTGTCATCTTGTCTCTTACGATGTGGGTGCTTCTATTGAAGCTTCCTTCCGATGTTAGCATTGTTCTTGCAGGAACATCCCATTCGTCTATCATCGAGATTGGGCCCTCAGAAAAAACATATTTATGTCCATTAGCTGCAGTTCTAAGTTTTTTCTTTGCGCCTTTTAAGTATTGCCAAGTCTGTCTACTCTCTTTTGGAAGCTCCTCTTTTGTTTCGTCACTGTGTGTAATATCTTCATATGTATAATATAGTTTTTCTTTATCGATATAATACTTCGAATCTACAAGTGATGTTCTATTGTCTTGGAGTATATCTCCTAGTGTAATTGGATCTTTGTAGACTGGTGTTGTTTTAACACTGTATATCTTTCCTTCTACCATATATCCCGAATTTTCAAAATCAAAGCTGAAGTTATCAGACACATCTACTATATCTAATGATAAATCTGCTTCCTTTATCTTCTTTTCTTCGAATGTTTCTAGAGGGAAACTCTTTGCGAAGAATCCTTCTGATTGAATCACGTTATACGGTTCAACTTTTTTCATCTTTTTAAAATAGTTAGTATTCTCTCTGTAAGCAAAAATATAAGTTCTACGTCTTCTTTGCTGATATCCATATTCTGCTGCATTAAGAACTCTCCACTCTACTGAATATCCATTGAAATTTAGGCAAGCTAGCATTACACCAAAGTCTCTTCCTCTTTGTTTGGAAGGAGATTTTAATAATCTGTCTACGTTTTCTAATAAGATGAAGGGTGGCTTTTTTTCTTCAATAACATCTTTAATAGACCACCATAGAACTCCTTTTTTACCATGAATTCCTTTCTCACCTTTTAATGCTCTAGCTACAGAATAGTCTTGGCAAGGAAATCCACCTACAAGTAAGTTGTGGTCCGGAATAGTCGATTTATCTACGTGTGCAATATCTATGTTAGTTGTATCATTACCATTTGTATCTAATGACTGGCCAAATTTATCTACGTAACAACCATGAGCCCACTGACTTTTTTTGCCTGGTTCCCACTGACTAAACCAGACAGTTTCCCACTTCTCTGGTTTTTTTGTATCTTCAATTTTACTAATGGAATTTAAACCGCATCTAAAGCCGCCAACTCCTGCAAATAATTCACAAACTGTCTTCTTCATATTTCACCTCTACTAAATCAAAACTAGTATATCACACATACTCTTTAGGATCAAGCATAACCCTTAATCGTTTATAGTTTATATTTTGACTTGTACAATTATTGGGACACTTGCAAAATAAAAAAGCTCTTTCGAGCTTTTTTATTATTCCCTCAATGGCACTCCATCGCCATCTTTAAATGATCCTAGTAGTAATCTAATTAAATCTATCACCCAGCCTATTCCGAAAAATCCTAAGGTGAATAGATAGATTAATCCCCAGAAGATTTTTCCTACATAAAAATTGTGAATACCTAAATAGCCGAAAAGTAAGCATAGGAAAAATGCTACCCATCTACTTTTGTCGCTGGTAACTGTATAATATGCACCCATATTATTTACCTTCCTTTACTTTATTTTTAATTTATAGTTTCCGTAAGGTTGATTCTTTGTCTTTTTAAAATACTTGTGCGCTTTACTGTTTTTGTAAACGTATATCTTTGTGCCCTGGAGCCCTTCTTCTGTCTCCATAATACTTCTACCTATTTTCTTTACAGATTTTGGGAAGTACACTTTCTTAAGGTATGTATCTGCGAAGCACCTCTTCTTTAGCGTTTTTACTCCTTCTTTCATAACGACTTTTTTAATGCCACTAAAGATTAGGGCTTCTTTCTTAATAGTCTTACAAGTCTTTGGGATGATTAGTGTTTTGACATATCCTTTGTAGCAGTCGGTTATTTCAAAAGCTGCTTCACCTATAGCTTTTACTTTCTTTGGAAGGGTAAGTTTCTTTTTATTACCGAGGTATCTTATTAGCACGCCCTTCTTTATATAGAAGCCTTTTTTGTCTACTTTTGTGCTGTAGCAGTCTTGGCCGCCGGCGCAGTCTATCGCCTTTACTGGTTGTGCGCTCCACGCTATAGATAGAACTAATGTTAGTGTTAGCAATATTGCTGTAATTCTCTTAATTATCATAATGATCCGCTCCTTTTCAACAGTTATATTCTACCACATAATCCGGCTATTTACTTCTAGTAGATTTAGTTTTTATAAGTTATAATATTGGTATATTGAATGTACGGAGGTTTATTATGAAAAAAATATCTAAGATTTTAAGTTTAGTTCTTAGTATTGCGTTGGTAGTGACTTCTATCACTTTTACACCAGCCAAGGCTGAGACTATTCAGAAGAAACAATTTCAGTTTTCGAAGATGATGGTAACTAAGGATGAGTATACGAGTGACTACTACTATTCCGACAGTTACTTTGCCGATAGCTCATATAATTATAATCCGCATCTTGCGACTATGAGTATGTGTGCGGCATGTGCATCTTCGGGTAATACTATGTCGGATCCTGTTTGGTCTGGTTTATCTAAGGATATTGAGGCTTTGCTTTCGGCAAATGGATTTGACACTATCTATGTGAATGAAGACTTTAATAAGGAACCTACTAAAGATACTATGGGTTTTGTGTTTGCCAAGAAGGCTATAAAGGTAAATGGCAAAGACTACACTCTTATTGCTGTTAACTTTAGAAATGCCAACTACGGCAAAGAATGGTTCGGCAATGTAGACGTGGGCGGAGGCACTATGCATGAAGGTTTTACTAATGCAGCCGACAAAGCGCATGAAGCTTTAACTTCTTACGTGAGAGAAAACGGAATTAAAGAAGATGTAAAGATTTGGATTACTGGTTATTCTAGAGGCGCTGCTGTTTCTAATATATTAGCTAAACAGTTGGATGATGACGGATTTATCAGTAGCGCTTCTGTAGAGGCTGAAGATATTTATGCCTATGCTTTTGCTACTCCTGCTGTTACATCTGAGAACAATTATAAGAAGCCTTTGTTTAAGAATATCTTTAACACTATTTCTAAATATGATGTTGTGCCTCAGGTACCACCTGAGCAGTGGGGATGGCACAGATATGGTGTAGATATTTATCTACCAGCTTTAGATGATAACAACTATGCTGCTAAGAAGGCTAGAGCGCAAAAGTTCTTAGATTTATTTGCGAAGGGCGAAACAGTTTGCTATGAAAAATTGCCTGGATATAAGTTAAGTATTGATATGAGCGGAGTGCAGATTCTTCCTACTGATGAACAGAATGTTCAAAATACAATAGACGCTCTAGTTAGTGCTCTAACAGGTTCTATTAAAACATCTCAGGATTTTAACGATTTAAAACCTGCCACAGAAGCTGTGTTTGATGTTATATACGATGGTACAGATGAGCAGAAGGCTGCATTTGTTAATGCACTAAAAGCTAAGATTCCTGAGGGAGAAGAGACTACATTCCTCTTGGGTCTTTTGCAAGATTTGATGGCAGGTGGAGATAAGGCAGTTGATTTGATTGCTGATTGCTTAGAGGAGGCTGGTATTCCTTTGGCGGACCCGGATGTACAAAAGCCTGCTATCAAGAAGTTATTAACTGCTATAGTACTTGCTGCAATGAGCGATTTGGTTGGAACTACTACTGCCGGACTAACTATTGCAAACAACGTAATGCCATTTATTGGTAACCACTTTAATTATAAGTATTTGGCTTGGATGCAATCACTTGATTCTAACTACAAGCTAGATTCTGATAACCCACCTTCGCCGAAGGTTACTAAACCTGGCAAGGGTAAGGTTGTTAGTGCTAAGAGAAAGAGCGCTAAGAAGATTAAGGTTAAGGTTAAGAAGATTAAAGGCGCTAAGGGATATCAGATTAAGGCATACAAAGGCAAGAAGACTTACGTTAAGAAATATACAAAGAAGACTAAGATTACTCTTAAGTCTAAGAAGTTTAAGAAAAAGAAGAAATTGTACGTTAAGGTTCGTGCTTACAAGCTTAATGGTAAGAAGAAAGTATACGGTAAATGGTCTAAGGCTAAGAAGGTTAAAAAATAAATGATTATAATAAAAAGGCTATTGGAAATATCCAATAGCCTTTTTCTTTTGTCTTTTTTATTTTTTGTTTTGCTTTCTGGCTATCGCCATCATCACAAATCCTAAGCATACTAAAACGATAGGTACTATTACATTTGATACTGTCTGGAAGATGTTTACTGTTCCGTCTTTGTTTGTTGTGTACATTCCCATGATACACGATATCAATGTTAGCAAGAAACACCATATAGCCACTGACATTCCTAGGTATTTGTTCTTTAGGAATTTGTAGTCGGCGTCTTTGTCGAAGAAGCGTTTCTTTAAGAAGTAGTACGCTACAAATACCCAACAATACCTTAATGGCATACAGACTGAGTTCATCTTCGTCAAGAAGTTGTTTAGCGCATCGTTATTGCCTGCGCCTAGTGCCGGAACTATCATTAATATTGTTACGATCACTACTACCAATATTAGACCGTTTCTGTATGCGCCCCTCTTGGTCTTTTTGAGTAGTCCTTTTGGAATATATTTTGTATCTGCATTATCAAGCAATACTCTTAGCGGTGCATCTATCGAGATGATTAGAGCTGCTAGGAAACATGTTCCTTGCGTGATTGCATATATTATTCTAAATAGAGAACCTACTCCGTAGTACAATCCCAATTTTTCAAATGATTCATACGCTCCGCTTGTTACGAAGTGATCTTTATCTTTCAGTGCGCTTGGATCTGTTACCATTCCAAGTGCTATTGTGCCAAGCACCGCGCAGATAGCAACCATTACTGCCACTGCTATCATTCCTCTAGGGAAGTTCTTGCCCGGCTTTTTCATCTGGTTAACGTACGGAGCAATTTTTTCTGCACCACCTACTGCCAATATTAGAATTGAGAAACTCGTAAAGAATCCAATTCCCATCTCTGGTGTAAATGTATCTAGGCTCCATTTGATTTGCTGAACCTTACCATCTGTGATATGAGGTGCTGCCCAAATCATTAGTATAAACAATAGTGATAAGACGAATGAACAAATGCCTGCCACTGATGCTATCTTTTTAATAATGCTTATTCCACGTGTAGTTAGAAATATACAGAATAAGAATATTCCCCAGCACGCTAAAGCTACCAATAGGGTTGGAAGTTGTTCAATTTTGTTTGCTCCCTTTTCGCCAAAGATTGCCCAGCTAGCCGCCACCAACACTTGGTTTGGCTTTTGTGATAGATATGGCATATGCACTACCCAGTACATCCATCCTGCAAAGAACGCAAACACTGGAGCTGTAGTTTTTAGCGTCCAAGAACTAACTCCGCCTCCTGATTCTTTGAAGGTGGCTCCCATCTCACCTACTATCAATGCGTATGGCACAAAGTACAATGCCATGATAAGTATCCATGGTACTACCGCTGGCAATCCACCATAGTAAGCATAGCCGTTGATGATGTTACCGAAGCCCCACACTGTGGTGAATCCCATAAATGCTAGGGTATACCACATCATTTTTTTGTTTTTCTTCTGCTGCTCGGCTGGTGCCGATGTTGGTTGTTTACTCATAATTATTCCTCTTATTATTTTTTATCCGACCTAGTTCGATATTTTTATTTTATCACATATTATATTCAAAACGAATAATTCTAATATATATTTATGAACCCTTTTGTTATATAATTTTTTATATGAGGTTATTGTCTAAGTTGGACTACGTGCAAAAAAGAATAATTGCACTCTATGTGTTTTTGATTTGTGCTGCGATTGGGATTTATATTTTTATAATAATCACGGGGCAATCTTTTGCTTGCCCTATTTACAAAATAACTGGCCTCTACTGCCCAGCTTGTGGAATCACCAGGTCTACCGTAAATCTACTTCACTTTAGATTCTACGAAGCATTTAGAAATCATCCAGCATTTATCATTGGTGCAATTGTATGGTTTTTGATTAGTATCTTTGCATTTATCGGAAAACCTAAGTGTTTTAGAAACTCCAAGGTTATTTTAAAAATTTTATACGTAACTTTGGCACTATTTGTTTTGTTTGCAATCTTCAGAAATATTCCAGGTTTTGAGTTTTTGCACCCGATAAGTTAAATGATACGCAATAAAAATAGGGGACTTGCTCGTCCCCTATTTTTTATTGTTATTTAATTTTCCTCCCGTATTACTCTACTTCAAACACTGCATCTAGGCATGTGTCTTTCAGTACTTTATTAAAAAATTCACCCACGTTAGTAAGTTTCATTGTGCCATCTTCTTCCTTCAGTTGCTTGTATGTAGCAAGAAGCACACGTATACCTGCAGAGGATACGTAGTCGCACTCAGCAAAATCTAGTTTTAAGTTTTTCACTCCACTCAAATTTTCGTCTAAAAGTTCTTTCAGTTCAGGCGCAGTCACTGTGTTAAGTTCTCCTGACAAGTGAACAATTAATTCTTCCCCATTTTTTTCTGTTGTTAAATTCATTTTTTTCTCCTATTCTTTAATGGATATAATTACCATTGTAATATCGTCAAACTGTGAGACACCCTTTGCAAAACTATTGATGTCATCAACCATTTTGTTTAGAGTTTCTTCTCCTGAACAATCTCTTGTATCTTCTAGCATCTTTTCTACTTTTTCTACACCATACAATTCATTATTCTTATTATGAGCTTCTGTGGCACCGTCAGTGTAGAGCAACAATCTATCTCCCTTTTCTAGATGAATCTCACTTTGATCATATTGGGTGTTTTCAAAAGCTGCAAGCATTAAGCCGTGAACTGTCTCTAATTCTTCACAACCCTTACCCTTTCGTTGAAGTATAGGATAATTATGTCCAGCATTAGTATATTGTAATGTCATAGTTCGGATATCCAATATTCCTATCCAAACAGTAGCAAACATGCTCTCTTTATTATTCTCGCAAAGTCTAACGTTAGCTTCATTTAGTATTTCTGATGTGCTCTCTTTAAAAAGTGCATAATCCTTGATAATAGTTTTGGCTGTCATCATAAATAGCGCAGCTGGGGTTCCTTTGCCGGAGACATCTGCTATTAAAAAGCACATACGATTTTCATCAATAAAAAAGTAATCGTAAAAATCGCCACCTACTTCTTTGGCAGTGTTCAAACTACATTTCATATCTATATTTAAATACTTGTCAAACTCTGGTGTGGTTGGTGGCAAGGCATCAGTTTGAATCTTCGCCGCAATACGAAGATCGGTTTCTATTGCTTCTACCTTTGCCCTACTTTTTAAAACAGTTTTGGTACTGACATTAGTAACCAAATATACAAGCGCTATTGACACTGGCAAAGATAAGTTCTCATAATTGCTTAATTTTTCCCCTAGAATAAGTTGCTGTAACCAATATAATATAGGAATCATTATGCAGAAAATAAACAAACTTCCTAGTATCTCTGCATTTTCAGGTTTTTTCTTTCTGCCGATGGTAAGGAAATATATTGTCAAAATAATTGGTGAGAATACATAGAAATACAACAAGCCAATGTAGAGCGTTCCAAACAATACCATCTCTTGTACCCTACCTGTCTCTGTCATCTTAAACACTAGATGTGTCCAAGGCGTACTTATACATAGCAGCGCAAATGCTGTTACAGGAATTATGTATGCTATGATAAGTCCTATTTTGTTGATTTCGATTCCTAATTTGCCAACTAAATATCTGTTCAAAAGTGCGGCAAAAACCACAAATGAAATACAGTATCCACATCCTGCTATATATGCCAATGTGTTGATCTCAGGATGTTTTTCTACCATAGTCCAGGCAATCTCAAATGCACACATAACTATTCCGGCAATAGTCATGCGTGAGATATAATCTGTAATTTTTTGTTTGTAAAGCAAAATGTTATTAACTAACAAAATTAATAACAAACATGCTCCCACAAACAATAGTTCTAAGTATAAGCGATCTTGTGCCATCATAGCTCATACACCTTCCTTAAGATTGTGTCTTTATTACATATGTACTTCTATTAAAACTCATTGTGGTCAAATATTGTCGGTTCTCACCTAATTTCTCCATATAAGCAGAAACCAAATATGAAGTGATTGAAGTTACGTCTACATCTTCCTCAGATATATCAAATAAAACTCCATTATCTTTACTAATAATTCTTATTTGATCAGGGTCTATATAAATAGTTATTTCACCCAGTATAGCTTTTTCATTATTCTTTTCCCAAATAAGCATGTACAACTCTTCTATAAGTAACTTAACCCTGTTAATAGTTAGAGTGTCCACTTTATTATCCTCTAGCAGACTTCCGACCTCCTGCTGAAGTCTAATAATCTTTTTAGGATCTACTGATATCTCAAAATTTGTTATATTCTTATGCCCTGGTACTTTAGATAAAAGTAACGGACAATCATCTTTGCCATAACGTAATCTAATTACTAGCATGAATATTCCACATGCTACTGCCGGCGCCACTCCAAGTCCTGCGAACATTCCTGCCACTCCAAAGATTTTTCCTAAAGTCACACCTAAGAGTACGCTAAAAACAACATCTCTCATAGCGCATACTATTACTCCGATTTTAATTTGATCGATTGTCAAATAATAGGAAGTTATCAAGTACAAAAGACTAGTAAATGTTGAGCCAATGGCTGTTAGTCGCACTCCAATCACTATCCAGCGAGCCATCTCAGGATTTGTCACATTTAAGAATCCTGGAACATATGGAGCTATTATTAATAGGGCAACAGTAACTATAAGTCCTTCTACTATAGCTGTGCGTCTAGCCAATGCATAGCTTGTACGAAGTCCCTTGTGGTTTTTCTCTCCCACATATACGCCAAATATAGGGCATACTGCCTCACCTATTCCATCGAACATAAACTGTCCCTCACGACACAACGTAATGACAGATGCCAATATCAAATACTTGGAACCAAACTGATTGCTTATAAAACCGTTAAATGTGGCTGTCAATATAGATATATATAAAAACGAGCTAGCGTCTATCATACCATATCTAAGGACCTTCTTAAGAAGCCCGAAGGAGAAGTATAAATTCCAACGTAGCGAATTTCTTTTACGTCCAAAGTGGATTAACAGAATAAGCAAAGATATTATATAAAAAATAAATGATGCAAAACCTATTCCCCTCATTCCGATGAAACGGCTTAAAACGATAGAAAGCGTTATATTCCCCAAGCCCTGTATCACATTGGCAATGGTTGATATAAATTCGTCACCATCTCCATTTACTATCTCACTCAATAGCATTTGAAACGGCATAACAAGAAAAGTAAGGCGCATCCAGAAGAGATACTCTTTAGCATATGCCAAAACTTCTTTGTGGGGCGAACTACTTTGTAGAAATATATCTCCTAAGAAAGATATCGCTATAAACATAATAATGCCTACAGTGATTGTCATAAGTACGCCAAATCCGAATATTCGATCGGCCTCCTTCTTGCGGAAGCGCCCCATCTCTTTGGAATACAAAATAGGAATTCCAAGAGAAAAAAGTGTTCCTATAAATACTACAAAAGAATATAGAGGTGTCACCAGTGTAACACCAGCCACAGCATCAGCGCCTATAACGGCACCCGCTATCAACGAATCAGACATCACCATAAGTGATGACATCATCATAGTTAGTGTTCCACCTAACAACATAGAATAATATTTTTTTGACATTAGTGTAGATTGACGCCTCTTTAACATGCTCATTAAATATATGCTCCTCTGCTAATATCATCCAATTTTCAGTATTGAATAATCAAATAACTTTTCTTTTCTAATGAATCGTACATATATGTACATTAAAGCGATTGCCACTGCAGGTCCCAAACCTACGCCTAGCGCTATTCCCTCTAAGGAAATTTTTCCCAATAGTATTCCTAATAATGAAGGACATACTGCTACGGACATACTGAATAAAATCAGTGTTCTTCTCTTTCTTAATGTATATTGATAGAAAATCGCTGTAACTCTTGAAAGGCAAATGAATAATGCTCCCGGTGCAAAAATCATTAGCATAATGGTTGCCTGCTCTGCTGTCTTAGGATCGTCTATATCCATCGCTCCTGGCAATAAACTAGCCGTCAACAATATAATAGCAGTTAGTGCTATACCCTCTATCAAGACCGCTTTCTTAGTTGTCTTGATACTGTGGTCCATACTATCTTTACTATTCTTACCTATACTATCGTTTATCGCTACCGTTTCGTATTCGCTTATACCCTCGCCCAGATACAGAACGAACTCGAATATATCAATTACTATTGCTATAGCCGCAACTCCCAACTTTCCATATTTTGTTAAAGTAAATCTATTAATAGACACTTCCAAAATTACGATAAAGGCAGTAAGCGCGCTTTCTGCAAAACCAAGTTGGGCGATTTCGAAGGCATCGCGGAAGTTGAGGTATCGTGTCATCTTTAGTCCATGCTTTTTAGTAAATAGGAATGTCAATTTGATTAGCAATGCAACGCCAATTGATATAACTGACGCCAAAGCAATACCAGTAACTCCCATTTCCATACCTAGATACCATGAAAGTCCTGCATTAATTACAACACGGGCCACCATTGAAGTATAGAACTGTACATAGCCGCCTCGATACAAGACATATGTAAATATAAATGTATCAAACATATCCAATAGAGGATAAAAACGCATTACATTAAAATATTCAAGTGAGTACTTATATACCTCAGGTTTGTCAGCTACCACATGAACTAGCTGAGGTGTAAATATTACATATATGGCAGTTAGCGTAAATCCAACTATTGCACACATAATTATTGTTTGACTAAAAATTTGGCTCATTCTTTTTTTGTCGCCGGCACCATGTGCTCTTACAATAAGTGCAGCGCCACCGACGCCAACAAGATAAGCCAAAAATACCTCCAAATATGTATATGGCTCAATCAGATTGACCGACGCAAAGGCCGCATCATTAGAAAGATTACCGACTACAATTTCATCTATAAGCAGTCCGATAATCTCAAGAATAACTCCCACAGTCGCTCCCATAAACACTGGGAAGAATTTTATATATTTTTTATCTGACATTAACGCTCTCCCTAAACTAATATCACTATTAATATTCTATCATAAAACAATAAATGCTACGAGCCTTCAGTTCGAACGCGCAGCGTTCTCACTGTGGGCTGTCGCAGTTCGCAAGTATGAATAAGCTACGAGGTTATTCAGTTCGAACGCTCCGCGTTCTCACTGTGGGCTGTCGCCCAATATCCAAAAAGAAAAAGAACCGAGAAGAAATAAATTCCTTCTCGGTTCTTTTTCTTTTCGTCTATTAACCTCGTAGCTTATTCATACTCAATCGTACCCGTAGGCTTTGGTGTCATGTCGTATAGTACGCGGTTTATTCCTGGTACTTCATGAGTTATTCTATCTACTAACTTCTGCATTAGGTCGAATGGAACGTGTTCTATTTCGGCAGTCATTGCGTCTTTTGTGTTTACTGCACGGATGATGCACATCCACTCGAATGCACGCTTGCCATCTTTTACGCCTGTTGATCTAAAATCTGGTACTACTGTGAAGTACTGCCAAACTTTTCCAGCTAGTCCTGCTTTTTCGAATTCTTCACGCAAGATTGCGTCTGATTCGCGAACAGCCTCTAATCTATCTCTTGTGATAGCGCCTGGACATCTAACTCCCAAACCTGGGCCTGGGAACGGTTGTCTGTAAACCATATTTTCAGGAAGTCCTAGTGCGTCTCCTACCATTCTTACTTCATCTTTGAATAAGATTTTTACTGGCTCTACTAGTTCAAAGTTTAAATCTTCTGGAAGTCCACCCGCATTGTGGTGTGCTTTTATTCCATCTTCACTCTCTAGAATATCTGGCCAGATTGTTCCCTGTGCCAAGAACTCTACGCCTTCTAGTTTTCTTGCTTCCTCGGCAAAGACCTCGATAAACTCATTTCCGATTATCATTCTCTTTGTCTCAGGATCATCTACTCCAGCTAGCTTGTCCAAAAATCTATCTGTAGCATCCACATAAACTAGATTTGCATTCATCTGGTTTTGGAATACCTCGATTACCTGCTCAGGCTCGCCCTTACGTAGTAATCCGTGGTTTACATGCACGCATGTTAGCTGGTCACCAATCGCTTTGATAAGAAGCGCTGCCACTACTGATGAATCTACTCCACCAGAAAGTGCAAGCAATACCTTTTTGTCTCCTACTTGTTCCTTAACAGCCTGTACTTGCTCATCTATAAATGCGTTTGCAAGCTCAGGTGTTGTAATTCTAACCATATCATCTGGTCGTCTGTCGTATACCATTTTTATCCCTCCTAAATTTCCTCGTTATATAAAATTTTAACAAAATTAAAAGGGATTTTCTATAAGAAAATCCCTTTAGCTTATTAGTTATTTCTTCTTTTTAAAGTATTTCTTAATGCCCTTTGTAATGGCTGCTGCCATCTTGCTCTGTGTCTTCTTTGATGTGCTTGTGGCTTTGTCTCCCACTTCCAAATCTATAGATGGAACTGTAGAGTATGATGTCTGCGTCAAATCCATGGCCATACTTCCTCTACCACAAACTTTAAGTCCATTCTTTCTAATTCCCCATATAACAGACTTGCCAAATTTATTATGTTGTTTCCAGTGTTGCTTTACTGGTGTCATATTTCTATATGATTTAACATTTGGCACTGATAGGAAAAAGGCTCCCTTGTTAGATGAAGAACTATCATAGTGAAGTGCTATATGACAATTCGCATGTTTATTTGCTAGCACTGTTCTTGCTATATTATCGAGTTGAACATTTGCCTTTTCTCTAATCATAAGAACATCAAAACCTGCTTTTAACAGTTTCTTCTTGAGTATCTTCGCCATAGAAAGTGTAGCTGCTGCTTCACTCTTTTTCCCAAGGCCTGTTCCACCAGTAATAGCTGGAGAATACTTGGCACCTGCCCTGGTACTTCCACTTATTAACTTTCTAGAACCATCTGGATGGCATAGTGTCCTATATCTCTCTCCACCTCTTGTGCCGTGTCCAGCGTTCACACACACTGTAATCCTTTTTCCCCAAGTGTGTTTATAAAGAGTAGCCTTACCCGAGTGAATCTTTGAGTATTTTGCATACTTATACTTCTTCTTAAACTTCACTTTCTTTTTGACTATTTTTTTAACAACTACTTTCTTTTTCTTCTTTTTCTTTTTTGTAGTTTGAGCTTTGGTAGTAGTCACTACCTTTTTTGTTGTTTGTACTTGCTTAGTGGTTGTTTCATTTTGCGCGGACGCAGATTTACCTATGCATCCTGCAATTATAAACAACACAACTGCTAGCGATATAGTAATTATTACTTTTCTCATTTAACTTTCACCTTCACAGTCTTCTTCACAATCTTTGAATAATAATTTGCAAGTCCGCCTAGTGATCCTTCCTCCTATTTTAGTACTCTGGATTTGCATCAGATTCTTGTGTCATCTTTCTTGCTTGATTCATAACTGTTGGCATCTGTTCAAAGAAGTAGTCTATCTCTGCCTCAGTGGTGTATGATGCAAAACTGATTCTAACCATACCCGCTGTATTTTCATCTGAACAGTTTTCAAATCCTTTGGCGGTGGCATCACTTATTCCCATCAATCGCCATACATATGGGTGAGCACAGAATGCTCCACGCCTTGTATCTATGCCTGCATACTTAGCAAGTCTTTCAGCTAGGAATGCTGTGTTAATATCGTGGAAGTTGAAACTAACCACGCCTGTTTTGTCAGAAACATTTACTGTATCTCCGTATATGATTACCTTTGGCAACTTCTTTAATCCCGCAATCAATTTTTTGATTAGCACTTGTTCATGCGCCTGAATATTATTCATTCCTATAGTGCTTAGGCAGTCAATGGCTGCTCCTAGTCCCACTACCGCTAAGTAGTCAGGTGATCCTGCTTCATAAACTTCAGGGGCTTTCTTCCAGTATACCCAGTTGTCTCCTACCACCTTGATAGTTCCGCCGCCGTAGAACATTGGTTTATGCTTATTCAAAACTTTTGTTAAACCAACCACAGCTCCGCCACCTTCAGGTGAGTACATCTTGTGTGCTGAGAATGCGAAGAAATCAATATCATCATTTGGATCTTTCACATCTCCCACCATAGAGAATTTTCTATGAGCCACAATCTGAGCTCCATCCACTACTAACTTTGCTCCGTACTTGTGAGCAAGTCTTGCTACTCTATGGACGTCCGTCACATAACCAGTTACATTTGAAGCGGCTGTGATTGAAACTACTTTTATCTTTTTAGTTTTCTTTTTCTTTTTACCTTTTTTCTTCTTATTATATTTCTTTAGGATTTTCTTTAATTCGTTATATTTAACTCTACCTTTGCTATCAACTTCTGCATATTTTACTTTGCAGCGCTCGCGCCAACTTAAGTCGTTAGCATGATGCTCTATTCTAGTAGCAAGCACTATATCTTTCTTGCTTGTTACAAGTGCAGATGCAAGTTTGTTTAGTCCATCTGTTGTGCTATTTGTGTAGAAACATGTGTGTTTTTCTGGATCTGCGCCCAAGAACTCGATTACTTTGTCGCGGGTTCTATTATAGATTGCTGTAGTGTAACTAGACTTCTGACTGTCGCTTCGCTCCACTGCTGCATACATCTTCTTTTTCTCTTGGATAGTATCATTTACATACTGGAATTCCAATGTAGTGGCCGCGTTGTTAAAGTGAGTCTGAGCTCTCATTGTTCCATCTTCTAATTTGACTGGCTGATTTAGACCAATCACCTTATCTTGAAGTGTATTTAATGAATATCCAGGCACTTTCTCAATGGCATAACCAAACACACGAACTGCAGAAGGGATGGTTATTTCTGCACCATCTTTAAACTTCATAGTTGTAGTTATATATGATGTTCCATTTTTAATACCTGATACTATTCCTTTGTCGGAAAGACTAGCATACTGTTTGCCATCATCTAAAGTAAATGAAAGTTTATAATCAGACTCCTTATATTTAGAACCAAACCTCTTGTTTCCTACAAAGAAGTTTTTTACTTTGGCGGGAATATTAACTGTATTTGTGCCAAGATGTTTCTTGATAAAGATATTATTAAATGCCTTGTAATCGTCATCTGATAACATCTGGCTTGCACAGTCACCCATATCTTCCTTTTTAACTTTTATGGTGATTTTTCCAATGTATCTCTTTTTGTGGTTTTTAAGTTTCTCATATATCTTAGCCTTAGTCTTTCCGACTTTCTTTGCGTAGATATACTGTCTCTTCTTAGAGTCTTTTGCAATCTTCGCAATCTTTGTATTTTTAATCTTTGCAGTATATTTTCCTTTTTTCTTTGCATTTATTACATATTCTTTTACTAGCTTATGGCCATCCTTAAGTTTCTTAGGACTTGCATATTTGCTGTAGTAGAGATCCATAGACTCTGTTCCTGCTTTTGCTTTCTTCTTTTTCTTTGCAGCAGAAACACTCGCGCCCGCTCCAAAGGATGTCGCGATTAATGCGATACAAAGAAGTATACTAATGATTTTTTTCATTTCATTCCTCCTCGAAACTTTATTTAATTCTACGTTCGTTCTCATAGTTATTCTCATTATAACAAAAAACCGCTATAAACTTAAGGTACAAAAAAGAAAGAACGATAATAGTATTGTCTTCAACCCATTATTACGATATACTCAAATTACACTATTATTGAGGAGGTACGGACAATGGGAATTTTAAGCAATGCTAGTAATGAATCTACATATTCAGGCGCTTCAGGAGCAGAAGGATTAGATTATGTAGTATTACAGGTTACTTTGAAGGAGAAGTTGATCGGAACAGGTTCAGGAAACCTAACAGCTTTGGAAAAAGTCATCAATGAGCAGGCAGCAAAGGGATATCGTCTACACACTATCACAACTGCTTCAGCATCAAGTGGTGGTCTAATGGGCGGAGACAGAATCCAAGCTACTTTGGTTTTCGAAAAACTATAATAAAAAAGGAAGGGTTAAACCCCTTCCTTTTTTATTGCTTTTTCCATTTGAAGCACAACATCGTTATGTCATCAAACTGGCTATTTCCATTTATGAATTCATTGATAGCTTTTCTTACCCCTCCAATCAATTCTGTTGGATCGCTTATATCGTTCCTGAAACAATTAAGCAATCTGTCATCGCCAAATAGATTGTGTTTTTTATCTTCAGCTTCTGTCACGCCGTCTGTGTATAGATAAATAACATCATTATTTTCTAGTTGAATGTTTTGCTGTTTATATTCTACTCCCTGCATTCCAGCCATCACAAAATTGTTCTTCTGCTGTAGGAATTCCGCATGACCATTTCTAGATAAAACTGGAGCATTATGCCCTGCACTAACATAATTTAATTCTCCACTTTCTAAATCTAGAACTCCAACCCAGATTGTAATAAACATATCCGCTTCATTTCTGTCGCAAATTGCATTGTTGGCTATTTTAACTGCTTCTTCCAAATCTTTGATATCTCTTACGCAGTTCTGCAAGATAATCTTGGATGAAGCCATAAATAGAGCTGCTGGAACTCCTTTGCCGGAGACGTCACCTATCACAAAGGCAATTTTTGTAGGGCGAACAAAGAATAGGTCGTAAAAATCTCCACCCACTTCTTTGGCCGTTTTCATATATCCATCTAATTCTACTTCTTTGCGACCAGGGTATGTGTTGCTGATTCCTGGCAACAATGAATGCTGGATAACGCTCGCAACCTCAAGTTCAGATTCCAAGCGACTCTTTTCTATAGTTAAGTTGCGCTGTCGTTCCATGTAAGTGATGATAATAATCATCAAACAGAAGCCTAGTGCGTTAATAGAAATGAATGGCAATGCAATTTGTTGAACCGTCTTTAGTGCCATTGAGAATGGTTTTGTTACTATTAAAACTATGCCAAGATGCATCGCCTCCATCAAAGCACTAATCAACAGCGCAAAGAGTGGTTTTTCCATTATTCTATGTTTCTTTAGGGAAATGATACCGCAAATTATACCTATAAGTGTTGTCGCAATAGCACATGCTAAGGTTGTATCACCTGGCGCATCTATGGTTTTGAATCCCATAAATATTCTATGCACTGCAGCAATCAAGCCAGCTATTATACCTCCTACTGGACCTCCAGTAAAACCAGCCAGCATAGGGCCAATATCACGAACTGAAACGCGTGCACCACCTAATTGGAATCCTGAAATATTTCCATATATTCCAAAGAGACCACCTAAAATACCTGTGGCAATAGAGTACGCCCATTTCTTATTTGACATTGTAAACTTTGTAATGATATCGCTACCACCTATAAAGGCTGCAACCACTAATATTACCGCTAGCGTTCCTATCATTTGTGCAAACATTCCTGTCATTATTTATCCTCTCTTTTTTATCTTCCCAAGCTAGTTAACAAAATTGGCTGATTCGGAGCCCAGTAAGTTTCCTTTAGTATCGTAAACATAGAATGTAGCTCCTCCCGCACAATCTTTTTCTGGTCCAGGAGATCCATAATACATACTTCGCCACGAAAAAGTACCGTTTATCCATTTGCCTTTATCGTTATAGTATACTGCTTCTCCGTCTGGGAACACTCCCTTTGTTTTAATTTTAAGTCCTTTTGTATCGTTAGGATTTAATCCCTTCATTGTGATGTGGAAATACATTGTATCATAAATTGAAATATTATACTTCTTATGTTTTTTATCCTTCTTGCTATTATTCACTACTATTTTTACATATGGCTGATAGAAGCCATCATTCACTTCTTTGGCATCTTTATACTTTGCTTTAACCAATTGCCACAAATATTTTGCAAACTTATCACTAGATGGATCTTGTGACATTTTACAGTAGTCGTATTTAAGTTCTTTCACTGGAGTTGAATTTTGAGAATCTTCAAAGTATACATCAATTATCTGTTCTGCACCTTTTAAGTCATTTTCCAAAATCTTTTGCTTGCACTCTAGAAGTTTGGATTTATCTTTTCCTTCTTGGTTATCTATTGCATTATAAAGAAGGAATGCATCTTCTGGTTTTCCTTCTCTGTAATACTGATCAGCTAATTTGCCTTTTGCATCTTCCAGAATTCCTTCCGCATCTTCTTCTGCGTCAGGAATGTCCCCATCATCTAGCAATTCTTCAATCTTATCAATTCCTGTTTTATAATGTCCATTGTTGATTTGCTCTTTAGCTGATTCATATTCCTTATAGTTCTGTTGTTTATTATAATGAACAAACAGAATTATGCCTGCAATCAAAATCACTGAAAAAGCAGCTATTAATAGAATTAATACTATTTTCACATTTTTGTATTTATCTGGTGTTTGGTTGTTTGGCATATTGTTCTCTCCTTTATTCGATTTCTATCGTACCAGGTGGTTTACTTGTAAGGTCATACATTACTCTGTTCACACCCTTAACCTCATTTATAATTCTTGTCATTACTCTGTTCAAAATGTCATATGGGATTTCTGAACTCTCTGCTGTCATAAAGTCGATTGTCTTAACAGCTCTTAGACACACTGCAAAGTCATATGTTCTTTCATCTCCCATCACACCAACAGACTGCATGTTTGTGAGTGCTGCAAAGTATTGATCTGGTTTCCAGTCTGCTTCTTTGCCGTTCTCTTTTAAGTATTCTTTAAGTGCTGTGTCTACTTCTTCTCTGTAGATTGCGTCTGCATCTTGAACGATTTTTACTTTATCTTCAGTAATCTCTCCAACAATTCTCACTCCAAGCCCTGGACCTGGGAATGGTTGTCTAAACACTAGTCGCTCTGGAATTCCAAGTTCTAGTCCAGCTTTACGAACTTCATCCTTAAACAAGTCTCTCAAAGGTTCCAAAATATCTTTGAAATCCACTGTGTCTGGAAGTCCACCAACGTTGTGGTGTGATTTGATGACCGCTGACTCTCCACCCAAACCACTCTCTACCACATCCGGATAGATTGTTCCTTGCGCTAGGAAGTCTACTGCTCCAATCTTTCCCGCTTCCTCTTCAAAGACTCTGATGAATTCCTCGCCAATAATCTTTCTTTTATTCTCAGGCTCACTTACACCTTTTAATTTATCGTAGTATCTTTGCTGTGCATTTACACGGATGAAGTTTAGGTCAAAGTCTCCTTCTGGGCCGAATATTGCTTCCACATCATCTCCCTCGTTCTTACGAAGAAGTCCGTGATCTACAAAAACACATGTAAGTTGCTTTCCAATCGCTTTTGAAAGAAGTCCTGCTGCTACTGATGAATCTACTCCACCAGAAAGTGCTAGCAATACTTTTCCATCTCCTACTTTTTCTTTGATTGCCTTGATTGAGTCTTGAACAAAAGTCTCCATCTTCCAATCGCCTTTGCACTCACATACATTGTATACGTAGTTACTCAATATTTCTTTTCCATATTCAGTATGAAGTACTTCTGGATGGAACTGGATTGCATATAATTTCTTTTCCTCATCCTCTGCTGCTGCCACTGGACAATCTTTTGTGTGAGCTGACACCTTAAATCCCGGTGCTGCTTCTTTTATATAGTCGAAGTGACTCATCCATGTGATTGATTTCTCAGGGATGTCTGTAAATACTTTTGAATTGTTATCAAAGAATGTTTCTGTCTTTCCATATTCGCGTACTGGAGCTTTCTCAACCACTCCACCAAGAATGTGTTGCATAAGCTGTGCACCGTAGCAAAGACCAAGGACAGGAATTCCTATTTCAAACAACTCTTTTGTGTATGTTGGGGAGTCATCTTCGTAGCAGCTGTTTGGTCCGCCAGTTAGAATGATTCCCTTTGGATTCATCTCCTTGATTTTTTCAATATCTGTTTTGTAAGAGTAGATTTCACAATAAACGCCAGCTTCACGCACACGACGTGCTACAAGCTGGTTATACTGTCCTCCAAAATCAATTACAATTACTGTTTCTCTCATATTACTTCCTATCCTAATACCCATAAGTCAGTATTATTCATAAATTTCTCTTCGTTAAATAATACTACCATTTTATCAATTTTTCCAATATCGCTTAATGCATCCATTATACTGCCACCCAAGTATCTTGGGTCAACCATTACAATGTTTTCATAGTTGTTCGTCATAAATGGAACAATACAGTTTGCAAACGAATCCTTAATTAGCACAAGTGTCTTTCCGTTTTTGCAACCTGTGTGAATCTTTAACACACCAAAGTTACCACCCATGAAGTACTCGTACTTATCTTCCTTCTTCAAAGCCTTTTCATAATAAAGGTCTGTGATGTCTGAGTCTTCCTCGCATTCCACTTGGCTTTCTTCAGCCGTCTTAATATTGTACTTAGTAATCAAATCCTTTTGTGGTGCATAGTGAATCTTGTTGTATGTTGTTCCAAGGAAATCATCAGCAACTACTTGTGGCTTTTCGCCTTTAAGATTTTTCTCACCCATTGCATCCATCATAGTCTCGTAACCATACTTCGCACCAAGACTTGTCCAGTGATGATCTGTCTTGTAGTAAATATATTCATCTTTGTGCTTCTTTAGGTCCTTAGTCAAATCAACTAGCATATTCTTATCTTTCAATGCATCCCAAAGCATTGATTTCATCTTGATATTGTCATCTGATGTTGGCGCATACTTTGGCATCTTGTCAGTTAGAACATTTTCCTTATTTGGAATCAAAACAACTTTAACGTTTTTGCTTCCGATTCCTTCTGCTGCCATATTTACGAAAGTGCTTAGGTACTTAACATTCTCTTTAATCTTTGCTGGTTTAGCTTTTATACTCTTTTCGATTAAGTAGCCGTCTTTGCCGAAGTACACATCAGCCTTCTCTGCACGTCCCATAAGTTTATCTACCATAGTAGTTGTGTAGATGAACTGGTCTCTAAATACCACATGATCATTCAAGAAATTGTCCAAGCCAGATTGGAACTTAGCCTTTGTGATTGTCTTTACGTTTGTCTTAGGGAATGGTGCAAGTTCTCTCTTCTCAAAGACAGAGTACTTCTTGCTACCACCTAGCACAGTAAATAGACCTACGCCACATAGGATAATCATAAATAATACAATTGTGATTATTTTAAATTTTCTCTCCATTTACTGCTCCTAGAATCTGAAGTACAAGAATGGATTGTAAGTGTCTGATACTATAAACGCAATTGAAAGTCCTAGTATCACTACTACGAACAACATCTGTACAATACTTTTTACTGCTACGTTTCGGCCAAGTAACTTATTTGCCAATTTCTTTGGCGCGGACGTAGATCCTATTATACCGATAACTATTAGTGCGCCAAAGCTTAATAGTAGATACGCTGTATGGTGATCTACTAAACCTTTTTGTGCATTGAAGAACAACGCCTTTATGAAATCGCCTCTGTGCTTTAAGTCGTCCAAGACAAAGATAGCCCAGCCCGAGACGAATGCTACTATTGTCCAAATTCTTCCTATTATAGATGGAAGTTTGTCTAGTAATTTTCTCAAGAATAATTTTTCTATGATAAGTAGGATTGCATAATAAACTCCCCATAGAACAAAGTTCCATGAAGCGCCGTGCCAGAATCCTGTTAGTAACCAAACGATGAAGATGTTGAAGATCTGTCTTGGCAAACCTTTTCTGTTTCCACCGAGTGGGATGTATACATATTCTTTAAACCATGAGCTTAGTGAGATGTGCCATCTGCGCCAAAATTCTGTGATTGATTTTGATTGATATGGGTAGTCAAAGTTCTCTAGGAAATGGAATCCTAGCATTCGTCCCATACCGATGGCCATATCTGAATAACCTGAAAAGTCAAAATAGATTTGAAGCGTGAACGCCAAAATCGCTAGCCAACTTAATGAAGTTGATAGCTGCTCTTTTGGCATAGCTGATATCTCTTTAAAGATAATCGCTATGTTGTTTGCGATAAGAACTTTTTTACCAAGACCGATTGTAAATCTAATGATGCCTTGATAGAAATCATCTACTGTGCACTTTCTATCACGAAGCTGTTTTTCAACTGTTTTGTAGCGGACGATTGGTCCGGCGATTAGCTGAGGGAACATTGTGATATATGTTGCGAAGTTGATGATGTTTTTGTTTCCTTCTACTTTCTTGCGGTAAACGTCAATCACGTACGACATCGCTTGGAATGTGTAGAAACTGATTCCGATTGGAAGTGCGATGTTTAACAAGTGAACATGTTTGCCGAAGATTACGTTGTAAGTGCCAATTGTAAAGTTGGCATATTTGAACACAAATAAAAGTCCAACATTTATAACTACTGAAATGATAAGGAAGAGTTTACGATATCCATCTTTTTTGGATGCGCTGATTAATAAACCAGACACATAGTTGAGTAAGATGGAAAAGAGCATAAGTAAAATGTATACTGGCTCTCCCCAGCTATAAAATATTAGACTTACTATGAGTAACCATAGATTTCGTAATTTAGTTGGAGCAATATAATATACCAACAAAGTGATTGGCAAAAATATCACTAGAAATATTAAACTACTAAATACCATTTGTTGTTCCTTAAACGCGTTTTATCTATTGTAAGTGATTTTTATCGTTTTGTTAATGATTTTGAGTGTTTTTTCAAATCTTTTACTACTTTGATTGTTCCACCTGAACTCCAATGTCCACCGTCGCCGCCGTTGGCTTTAAGGTAGCCTGCACCGTCTGAAATAAGTTTGCGATATCTTGAGTAGTAAAATACATTCTTTGTCTTGCTCGCATATTTTTTATACGCCCTGTTGTATCTATTAATCTTAGGATTGCTTGCAAATCCCGAACTATGACTTCTTCCCACTGGAGGAAGTGCCATTAGAACCATTTCAATATGAGGGTTAATGCTCTTTAGAAGTTTGAATGCCTTCTTATAATTCTTAACGGTGCTACTTGGGTTCCCGCCTTTTGCCTCATTCATTCCAATCAAGAAATATACTCGATCTGGATTATAGTAAGCGATTCTCTCGATAGCCGTTATGCTTCTGCCTTTATAATTGATGTAGTTGTCATTAAGCATTCCACTTGTGCTTATTCCTATTTTAGAAATAATGTATGAATTCTTAGGTTTATATTTTTTAGCATAGAGTTTCATACCCTCCACGAAACACTCTCCACAAATCACTACTCGTGGATTTTTTGGAAGTACGTAAACTGACTTTGTCTTTGACTCTTTGCTAGTGAAAGTTTTTCCACCAGACTTAGCTTCTGCCACTATCTTATATCTGTATGTTTTTCTCTTCTTTGCTTTTTTATCTGTAAACGCACTCTTAGCAGTTTTCTTGATTAAGGTAAATTCTTGGCCCTTCTGCGCGCGAAGAACTCTGTAGCTCTGAGCCTTGTCTACACTGTTCCAATCAAGCCTAATGTGCTTCTCATAGTGCTTTTTAATTTTTAACTTTGGAGTACTGAGCGAAATTTTCTTTGCAGGCTGCTTTTTGTGCGTAGTAGTCTCGGGCACCTTTGTAGTAGTCTGCTCTGGTGCTGCCTTAGCCATGTTGCCTTTGGCGAAGAATACCAATGCGAACGCAAATACGATTGTCACAATACTTAATCCAATTACTTTTTTCATTTTTAACTCCTTAGTCTTTTCAAAATAAAAATGAGGGAATATGCTCCCTCATTTTTTACTAATAGTTTTAAGCTGCTCTTTTAACTGCTGCTTTAGCTTTTTTATTTCCTGAGGCATCTAACATAAGTAAGTAAACGTAGTTTCCTTTTGAACCGATACTAGCCTTGTTCAAAACTTTCTTACCGTATTTAGAGAAATAGCCTCTCTTAGCAGCGCCTTTTCTACTATTTACATAGCTTCTGAATTTATTCTTAATTCCATTTACTTGGCTTTTCTTCTTAGCCTGAACAATCACAACTACACGCTCTGTCTTTTTAGACTTTCCTTCAAATGATTGTCCAACTGCATATGATTTCAATCCCTTCACTGAAAGAACTCCAAGTATTTTTGAATATCTCTTAAACATATCCTGTCTTGGAATATTCTTTTTCTTAGGGCAATACTTTTTATAAATCTTTTTTACTGCACTGTAAGCAGAGCTTGTTGATGCTTGTGTGTTAGTCGTGCCAAATGCTCCGAAAACTAGTGTTATTACTAAAACAAATGCTAATAGTTTTTTCATTTTTTATACCTTCTCTCTAAAAAATCTATCGTACATATTATATATAAATTCATTTACTTATTCAATCCAAAATATGATGGAAGCACACAGTTTTATTGCTATTCGACCTCGATAATAGTTCCGCCGCCTAGCACTACATCGCCGTCATATAACACTACTGACTGTCCCCTTGTCATTGCTCTTTGGTCCTCGTCGAAGTCCACCTTCACATCACCATTTTCCAGCACCGTAACTGTAGCGTCCGCCAACGGTTTATGATATCTAGTTCTTGCTTGAACTTTGATTGGCTCAGTTGGCGCTTCCCCACTAATCCAGTTAAAGTCGTTTGCTATTAGGCTGCCTTTGTAGAGGTCTTTCTCGCGGCCTACTACTATCTCGTTAGTCTCAGGCTTGATGTCTAGTACATAATGTCTGCCTTCTCTTGTCACGTCAAAACCTTTTCGCTGTCCAACTGTGAATCTGTAGTAGCCCTGGTGAGTTCCAATCTGCTTTCCATTAATGTCTAGAATCTTTCCATAGCCGATCTTCTCGCCAGTGTACTCTTCAATAAATCTCTTATGATTTCCATCCGGGATAAAGCAGATGTCCTGACTTTCTTTCTTGTCTGCATTGATTAGGCTGTTCTCATTTGCCTTCTCGCGGATTTGATCCTTTGTGTAATCGCCAAGCGGAAACATTGCATGCTCAAGTAGGTCTTGAGTTAAGTGATAAAGCACGTAACTCTGATCCTTGCTATCATCCACTCCTTTTAGAAGTTCGTATTTTTTCGTTTCTTCGTTGTATCGCGTTCTTACGTAGTGGCCTGTCACGATTGTGTCGCAACCAAGTTCCTCTGCACGTCTCTTTAACTCGTCAAACTTAAGGTATCTATTACAATCGATACAAGGGTTTGGAGTTCTGCCGTGAATATAGCAGTCTACAAACTTGTCTATTACTTTTTCTTTGAAGTGGGCTTTGAAATTGAACACGTAGTATGGGAAGTCTAGGTTGTTTGCAACGCTTCTGGCATCTTCCACATCACTAAGAGAGCAACAAGTTCCCTCCATATCGACTTCCGCATCGCTTTCATCGTGAAGTTTCATTGTCACTCCAATAACATCGTATCCTTTTTCCTTCATGAACACGGCAGCCACACTGCTATCCACGCCGCCGCTCATTGCCACTAAGGCTTTACTCATTTTGCTCTCCTAGCCTAACTCTATCATCTTGTCGATGCATCGCTTAGCACCGATTCTAGTCTCTTCATCTAATTCAATCTGCTCACCTTCGCCCTTGCAACACTCGAGCACATTTTCAAGTGTAGTGTATCTCATATTTGGACAAACAAATGTGTCAGTTACTGTGTAGAACTTCTTGTCTGGGCACTCGTTTGATAGGTGAACTGCAATATTGTTTTCTGTTCCTATAATAAACTCTGTTTGGTCACTTTCTTTTGCATAGTTCATAATGCCTGTTGTTGAACCAACATAGTCTGCCAACTCAACCACTACTGGCTTACACTCAGGGTGAACTAAGAATAATGCATCTGGATGAGCCTCTTTTGCTTTTAGCACATCTTCAGGTTCAATTCTTGCATGAGTTGGACAACCACCGTTAAGTAGTTTGAATTCTTTATCTGGAAGTTTCTTAGAAATGAAATCTCCCAAGTTGCAATCTGGTATAAATAAAATCTTATCTGTATCTAGTTTGCTACAAATCTTTTCTGCAGACGACGATGTCACGCACACATCGCACACAGTCTTAAGATCTGATGTTGTGTTGATATAAGCTACCACTGTGTAGTCTGGGAACTGCTTCTTCACTTCTGAGATAAGTGCTTTGTCCATCATCTCTGCCATTGGACAACCTGCATTCTTGTTTGAAAGATACACAGTCTTGTCAGGTGAAAGAATCTTTACAGTCTCCGCCATAAATCTCACGCCACACATAATGACATTTTTGTTTTGCACCTTCTCTGCTTCCACAGCTAGCGCAAAACTGTCACCCACAAAATCAGCAACCTCTAGGATTTCTGGATTCTGGTAGCAGTGTGCCAAAATACAAATATCATTTTCTTCTTTTAGTTTTATAATTTCTTCTTTAATACTCATGCTTTAACCTTTACCTTCTTTAGTTTATTTTTAAGGTTCTTCTTTACTGTACTATTATGTAATTTACTTACTAATCTCTTTGCTCTTGCTATTTCATTTGAAGTTCTAAACTTCTTTGCATACTTAACAGCTTTCTTTGCCTTCTTCTCGGACTTGAGTTCTTTCTTTATATATTTATAAACTTTCTTGTGCCAAACCCTGTAGCCCTTCATTGTGATATGTACATACTTATCACTCGTATACTTCTTCGCAAGTCCACCTGACTTATCTTTGAGCGGAGTCGTAATATCTATATAATAAACATCTTTCCTCTTTTTGCAATACTTTTCTAGATTCTTGTTTAGCTTGTTTACATGCTTATTGTTTAGACGCGACTTCTCTCCACCTTTGTAAACTGGAGGCATACTCTCAATGTAGATCACAATGCCTTTATTTGTCTTTTGCATCGACTTGATGTACTTCTTATATCTTTGGAAAACTTTTTTGTGACCTTCAAACAGATCGTTAGTTCCCATGTTGATGAAAACTCGTTTAACCTTTGCTTTCTTAACTACTTTTCTGGCTGGACCTTTGTATCCTTTATATGAAATGCTATACTTACCACCCTTATCATTCGTGAATGAGTAACAACCCTTCACCAACATCTTTGGATGCCCCATATACTTCTTGCCCTCGTGATTCATATAAATCTTTTGCCCAAGTCCAATCGAACTTCCAATGAAAGCAGACTTTTTAAAGAACTTCTTCATTTCCTTTTTGGATACTTTTGATTTGATTTTCTTTAGCGGCTTTTGTTTTGTTACTGTCTTTGGCGCAGTGGTTGGTTGTTCCGCAGCGCTAACAGCACCAAATGAAACTGCTGCTGTTATGATAATTATTAATGATAGTTGTTTGAGTAATCTCATTATTAGACCTTTTCTAGAATACTGCTACTTTACATGTATATTTTTTCTTTTTAAGTTTTGCTATAACCTTCGCTGTACCACGTTTCTTTGCATAAATAATTATTTTATTTTTTCCGGCCTTGTATATTTTCAAAACTTTTTTATTTGTAGTTTTCCATTTAACTTTCTTCTTTGAACCTTTAAACTTTAATATTCTCGTATGTCCTTTGTTCATTATAAACAGTTTTTTACTTAATCCTTTTTTCACTGTCACGTAGCTTCCACTCGTGCTTCTAAAATGGAAACCACTCACAGTAATGACAGTTGGGTGCTTTGCAGCAGCATCTGATCCTAATCTAGAATCTAACTTTTTGTTAGGTGCATATTTATATCTTACCTTAGCATCCTTGTCAGTTTTAACGCCTGCCCTATCTCCAAAATCGCCACCTATACCAAACCAGACAGCGTAATCATTATACTTAGCAGTAAATGTCTCGTTTACTGTAACAGTTTTTCCTTTTTTACAGTTTAGCCATTTACCAAAATTCATTTTTTTACCATTAGTATTACCAATCTTCACCCAAACCCACTTGTCTAGTTTTGTAGACTTAATAGTGAATTTAATGTTATATTGCTCGCCTTTCTTAATTGATAATCCCTTTCGGTATACCTGACCACCCCAGCAGCCACCCCAACCAATGTCTGTAACTTTAACAGTCCAACCTGTTGATGAGTTTGATGTCATTTTAGCTCCCATGCCTTCATACCAGCCTTTATTAAGGCCAAAATATGAACTCCAAGCTTTAGCAGAAACCATATTAATGCTGCTTAGCATTAATGCTATTACACATATTAAACAAACAATCTTTTTCATAACGCATCCTCCATTTAAACAAATTATACCACACTGTTTTTTATTATTTCGTACATATCCATAAAGGCAATGTCATTTTCTTTTGCAAACTTTGCCACATCCTCATACTCAGGATAATATACATCCTCGCCTCTAATCTCTACAACTTTAACTCTAGCTTTTCCAAATTCAGTATCAACTTCAATAATCTCTCTTGGCAAAACCTTTCTGTCCATTCTGAAAGTCTTTATTCCAATAGTTGTTGTTTCTCTGAAAATGATTTCAGACATTTTATCTGTTTCGTCTTCTTCGCAGAGGACTCTTAGGGTCCAACCTGGACGTTTTTTCTTCATATAACATGGCATAAAGTGAGCGTCTTTCGCTCCTGCTTCCATTAGTCTTTCCACGCAGTAAGCCAAAGCCTCACTTGGACAATCATCCACTGTGGCATCTAGCATATATACTTTCTCTTCATTTTCGATAATCATTGCTCGTAGGATACTTGGAAGTTCATACTCCCTCTTGCCAGCGCCGTATCCAGTTTTAACGATATCGAACTGCTGAGGGAGAACGTCTCTATTGCTAACTGCTGCCACAATAGCTGCTCCAGTTGGAGTTATAAACTCACCCTCGTACTCTGTTATATTTAATTTAATATTATATCTTTCTACTATATTAATAACCGCTGGCACCGGAATCGGGAGCACACCGTGTGCACATCTAACTGTTCCTGTTCCTTCAGTAAGTTTTGTAACAATAACATCCCCCACATCTAGATAGTCTAAACAAAATGCTACAGCGATTATATCTACTATGGAATCAACTGCTCCCACCTCGTGGAAATGTACAGAGTCTTTATTTGTTCCGTGAGCCTTCGCCTCGGCCTCGGCAATAATTTCAAATATTCTTGCCGCAATCCAATTTGCATTCTCAGACAGATTTGTTAAATCAACAATATTCATTATATCTTCCAAATGTCTGTGCTCGTGATGGTGTTCCTCCACTTCCTTGTCGCCGTGTAGGTATTCCATATCATGATCGTGATTGTCTTCATCCAAAATCACATTGAAGTCCATACAATCTAGACCTGCTTTTTTAACTCTGCTAATCTCCACTTTAAATCCTTCAATTGGAATTGAGTTTAAGCATTCCATCAGAGCATCTTCTGGCACACCCAAATCCAAAAGTGCAGCCACAGTCATATCACCGCTGATTCCAGCCGCACACTCTAGATATAAAGTTTTCTTTTCATCTGCTTTTCCCATAATCTCTCCAAATACTGTATCCAATATTAAATCTACTTTATCCTCTTCGGTTTCATTCATATGTCCCTTTTTATATCCCTTAGGATCTAGCCTTACATTATCAAAACCTATCTCTTTTAGTTTTTTAATGACTTCTTCTTTGTTTTTGAACAGTTTCCCAACTTTATCTTTTCTTACTTCGACACTAGCATCGTTCCCAATCATTCTTACTCTTACTTGGCTAGCGCCTCTTTCAAGTAAATACTGTTCTGCTTCCTCTATCATCTTAAGTTTTTCTTCTGTTATTTCTTCGCCCACTTTAATTCGAGTCGCAAGACATGGACTCGAAGATTTATAAGCTGCTTTTAATCCATACTCTTGAAGTCCTTGTCTTATTTCTTCTTTAGTTAAAAAGGCATCCATTAAAGGGCTAGTGATTTTCAATTCAGAAAGTGCTTTTAATCCCGGCCTATAATCATCTATATCGTCAAAGTTTGATCCCTCTACCACTTTAGTAATATTGTGTTTCTTTGCCACTTCTATGATTTTTTCAAAAAGAGCTCTCTTGCAGTAATAGCACTTATCTTTTTTATTCTCTTGTAATTCTGGAATATCCAACTGATTAACCTTTATTACTTCATATTTAATATCATATTCGTTACAGAAATCTACAGCATCTATCAAATCTCTCTCGGGCATTGCACTTCCATTTACAATTATTGCCACAACTTTATCATCCAAAATTTGTTTTGCTGTATACAAAAGAAATGTGGAATCAACTCCTCCAGAAAAAGCGACTGCCACACCTCCATGTTCTTTAAACTGTTTAATTATATTTTCGAGCATTTCGATTTTGTCTTCATACTCTGAAAATAAAGGAATCATCTTCATTCTTCCGCCAATCTATTTATTTGAGCAGCGCTGTACGCTGCACCATATCCGTTATCAATGTTTACGACTGTCACTCCGTTCGCGCATGAGTTAATCATTGTGAGTAATGCTGAGAGACCTTCGAAGGAGGCGCCATATCCAACAGATGTTGGAACTGCTATAACAGGATTTTTAACTAGGCCTGCTATCACGCTTGCAAGTGCCCCTTCCATTCCAGCAATTGCAATCACAACATTCGCCTGTCGAATCTCATCTTCCTTGTCGAGAAGTCTGTGGATTCCGCTCACTCCCACATCGTAGATGCGGTTAACTTTCGCTCCAAGGAATTCTGCAGTCTGCGCTGCTTCCTCAGCCACATTTATATCAGCCGTGCCAGCTGTCACAATCGCAATGTTTCCGATTAGTTCTTTTTCTTTTTCAACTTTTAGGATTCTAGAAGTCTCGTCGTACTCCACTTCTGGAATAATCTCTTTTACTAAATCATACTGATGACTGCTTGCTCTAGTTCCAAGCACTTGTCCGTTTTGCTCGTAGAGTCTTCTGAAGATTTTTACTAAATGCTCATCCTCTTTGCCTTCGCAGAAAACTACCTCCGCCACATTTTGGCGAAGTTCTCTGTCGGTATCTAGTTTTGCGAAGTCCATTTCTTCGTATGATTTATCTGACATTTATTCCTCTTCATCCTCTGACATTTTGCGGATTACACCCTTAGGATCTTTCACTAGCAAGATAACTAACCATATGATTAGTCCTAGTGCGATAATTGAAACTCCTAGGTATGTATCATTTAGCATATCCCTAGCTGGTGGTGTGAAGTATTTTATACCTACTTCGCTGTAGTCCATAATGGCGTCTGCTAGCCACATAATTGATGCGCCCCAATACATTAACGCTAGAATTCCTACGTAGAATTTTCTAGTGATAGGCGCGCCAACATACCACACAACTGTGCTTATGATTGCTGCAAATATTGTTATAACTAATGCCATCTTAAGCCTCCTTCACTTCCTTAGCTGATTTCTTCTCAGCAAAGTGAACTACTACTAGCATTCCAATCCAAACCACAGTGATAAGTGCTGCCATCAACACTCCGTTTGTTGCCATCTCGTGGAACATCGCTGCTCTATCCTTTGGATCAACTGCATTAGTGAGGAATGGGAAGTAAGGAACTACCTCTCCATGCCAAACGTGCTCAAACGCTAGAAGGATTGCTCCAAATCCTGACATCTTTACTAGCCATCCTAGTTTTGTTGAAAATGGAATCTTTCCACTCTCTTTCTTTTCGTGTTTCTTTACACCCTTTTTGCTTACTCCTGCAATAACTGCTTCAGCAGCTGGTACTAAAAAACAAGCCATAATAATTCTCCTTTATATTTATTATAAAATCTTAAGCTTATCTTTTCTGTCTAAATTGATTTTATTTCGTTGATAGTTCGTCTGAGTACTTCTTGATTGCTTTTGCAACTTCCTTAGTAGTTGAAACATTCCAGTGAGCTCCGTCACCCGGATTTGCATCTTTCTTTAATTTTCCGTTCTCGTCCTCGAGCAAATATCTAATATCATAATAATATACATCGTCCGTCTTGTCTGCATATTTTTTAAGTGCGTCGTTGTAGTTTCTAATCTGTGCATTTGTTCCGTATCCATCTAATCCGTCTTTTGCAACTGGTGGAAGTGAAACGATAACTATTTTGACATTTGGATTAACACTCTTTAAAGCCTTTCTCATTTCTTTGTAATGCTTAACTGTGATTTGTGGAGTGTCATTTTCTGTCTCATTCATTCCGCAAAGGAAGAATACTTGATCTGGTTTATAAGACGCAGTCTTTTCAAGTGGAGTTATTGATTGTCCACCTTCATTTATAAATGGATCATCCAAAAGCGCCCCCGTCAAAACACCAATCTTATAAATATACTCTGTGCCCTTTGGCAACAAATCTTTACAGTAGTTTTTGAAGTCTTCCACGTAGCACTCGCCCACGATAACAGTCTTTCGTGGTTTAGGTTTTGCTGTGGTTGTCTCTTTTACTGTAGTAACCTCTGTCTTTGTCGCCTTCGCTGTCTCTTTAGGCTCATCTTTCTTGCCACAAGAAACGCACGCGATAATAATGACTACTATCACAACCGCTACAGCTGCTAGTATCAATCTGTTTCTTCTTACTGTTTTGATTCTCTCTTCTCTCTTATCCGTCATTTTTCTTCCTCTACTTCTTCTTTAATTCTTTTCTTATATATTTTGCTGTGTAACTTGTCTTGTGTTTAGCTACCTCTTCAGGAGTTCCGCTAACAACAATCGTTCCACCTCTGTCTCCTCCGTCAGGTCCCATGTCGATGATATAGTCGGCCACTTTTATCACATCCAAGTTGTGCTCGATCACAACTACCGTGTTTCCACCTTCCACTAACTTGTGCAGTATCTTAACCAACTTGTTTACATCTGAGAAGTGAAGTCCTGTCGTTGGCTCGTCTAGCACATAAATTGTTCTTCCTGTACTTCTCTTACTTAGCTCAGTTGCAAGTTTGATTCTCTGTGCCTCACCACCCGACAATGTAGTAGATGGTTGACCAAGTTTTATATATCCAAGTCCTACGTCGTATAGAGTTTTAACTTTGGAATAAATCTTTGGCACGTTCTCGAAGAACTTCATCGCCTCTTCCACTGTCATCTCTAATACTTCATAGATATTCTTGCCTTTATATTTTACTTCAAGTGTCTCTCTGTTGTAACGCTTTCCACCGCAGACTTCACAAGGTACATAAACGTCTGGTAGGAAGTGCATTTCAACTTTTAGAATACCGTCTCCGCTACAAGCTTCGCAGCGGCCGCCTTTCACGTTGAAGCTGAAACGACCTTTTTTGTAGCCGCGTTCCTTAGCATCCTTTGTCGAAGCAAACAAGTCACGGATATGATCAAACATTCCAGTGTAGGTGGCAGGATTTGAACGAGGAGTTCTGCCGATAGGCGACTGGTCGATGTTAATTATCTTATCGAGCGCCTCTACTCCGTCAATTCCCTTGTGCTTTCCTGGCTTAGCCTGCGCCTTGTTTAGGTCGCGTGCAAGTCTCTTATACAAAATCTCGTTTACAAGCGAACTCTTTCCTGAACCAGAAACGCCAGTCACGCAAGTGAATACCCCTGTTGGGAAATCCACATCTATTTCTTTCAGGTTGTTCTCCTGTGCACCTTTCACAGTAAGCCAACCAGTTGGTTTCCTTCTCTTCTTTGGAATCTTAATCTTCTTCTCACCACTTAAGTACTGACCAGTAAGTGACTTTGGATTATTGATTATGTCTTCCACTTTACCTTCGGCCACCACGCGTCCTCCGTGAAGACCTGCTCGTGGGCCGATATCTATGATGTGGTCTGCCGCTCGCATTGTTTCTTCGTCGTGCTCGACCACAATGAGTGTATTTCCAATGTCTTTAAGTTTTTTGAGAGTCTTAAGAAGTTTTGCGTTGTCGTTTTGATGAAGGCCGATACTTGGCTCATCCATAATGTATGCAACGCCAACCAAACCTGAACCAATCTGAGTTGCAAGACGAATTCTTTGCGCCTCTCCACCAGACAGAGTTCCTGTGGCACGAGAAAGTGTAAGGTACTCTAGTCCCACGTCCTGCAAGAATTGCAATCTTCCTTTAACTTCTTTTATAATCTCAGATCCAATCTTCTTCTGGATGCTGTTTAGTTTTGTTCTATCTAAATATTCAATTCCATCGCGAACTGGTAACTCTGTGAATTCAAAAATGTTTTTGTCACCAACCGTCACCGCCAAAGACTCCTTCTTAAGTCTCTGTCCCTGACAAACTGGACAAGGAGTTGTACTCATATACTCTTCGTATGCGAGTTTCATTCTTGTATTCCAAGCTTCTTTGTAGCGACGCTTTGTTGTCTCAATCAAGCCTTCGAACGCGAAGCGATACATTCCAGAGCCACGACGCGATGTGTATTCCACATCAAACTCTTCGCCCTTTGTACCATTAATAATTATGTCTTGTATTTTCTTTGGATATTTCTCGAATGGAGTGTCCAAATCAAAACCATATTTCTCTGACAGTCCTACTAGCACCTGATGGTTGTAACTTCCTTTGTTTTTGGCATTCTGCCAGCCCATTACCTGAAGCGCACCTTCATTGATGCTAAGGCTTCTGTCAGGAATCATTAGATCTAGATCAAACTCCTGATGAAAGCCAAGTCCGGAACACTCTGGGCATGCACCGAAAGGATTATTGAATGAAAAGCTTCTTGGCTGAATCTCATCAATACTGATTCCACAATCCATACAAGCAAAATTCTGAGAATACATTGTGCGGTTTTCATTATCGTTTGTATTTGTTAGGGCTTTCTTTTTACCTTCTTGCTTTTTGCCCTTAACAATCTTTTCAATTACAACAAGACCATTTGCAAGTTTAAGTGCTGTCTCAACCGAATCAGTAAGACGAGCCTTAATTCCATCTCGAATGCTTAATCTGTCTATTACAATATCGATATTGTTCTTTATATTTTTATCTAGAGTGATGTCATCTTCTAGTAGCATTACTTCGCCATTTACTACGGCACGTACATAGCCAGCCTTCTTAGCAGAATCTAGCACTTTTTCATGACGGCCTTTCTTGCCCCTAACAACTGGAGCAAGCACCATAAACTTTGTGCCCTCTTCTAGTTTAAGAATCTGATCTATTATCTCATCGATAGTCTGTTTCTTTATTTCTTTTCCACACTTAGGACAGTGAGGAATTCCGATACGTGCGTATAAAAGACGAAGGTAATCGTAAATCTCTGTCACTGTTCCAACTGTAGATCTTGGGTTTTTGTTTGTAGATTTTTGGTCGATAGAAATGGCAGGTGGTAGTCCTTCGATGCTCTCGACCGATGGTTTTTCCATCTGACCTAAGAACTGGCGCGCGTAAGAAGACAAAGACTCCATGTAGCGTCTCTGTCCTTCAGCATAAACCGTATCAAAAGCTAAAGAAGATTTTCCTGAACCTGAAAGTCCAGTCACAACCGTAAACTTATCGCGCGGAATGTTTACATTAATCTTCTTAAGGTTATGCTCTTTTGCTCCTTTGATTTTTATGTACTTACTTGCCATCTAATCCATCTTCTCCAATTCTGTTTTAAGAGTGGTTAGTCTATCTCTCATCTCAATAGCAGTCTCAAAGTCTAAGTCTGCTGCTGCTTGATCCATTCTTTTCTTAACCTTCTTAATAAGCTCTTCAATCTCTTTTCTATCCATCGACTCAGGGTCTTTCTCGATTGTCTGAATCTGTTTATCAACCTGCTTACTAATACTAATTAAATCTCTTACTTCTTTCTTGATAGTCTCAGGTGTGATTCCATGCTCCTCATTGTACTTCATCTGAAGTGCACGTCTTCTGTTTGTCTCATCTATCGCATTCTTCATACTGTCCGTAATCTCGTCTGCGTACATTATAACATGACCTTCAGCATTTCTAGCTGCACGACCGACAGTCTGAATGAGTGATGTTTCTGATCTTAGAAAACCTTCTTTGTCGGCGTCTAAGATTGCGACGAGCGAAATCTCTGGAATATCAAGTCCCTCTCGTAGTAAGTTGATTCCGACTAGAACGTCAAAGACATCTAATCTCATATCACGAACAATCTCAGTTCGCTCAAGCGTATCAATGTCCGAATGAAGATAACGAACTCTGATTCCAACTTCCTTCATGTAATCAGTCAAATCCTCTGCCATCTTCTTAGTGAGCGTTGTAACTAAAACTTTGTTGCCCTTCTCAGTCTCTTTATTTATCGCTGCAATCAAGTGGTCAATCTGACCATCGATTGGATGAACTTCTATCTCTGGGTCAAGTAGTCCAGTAGGTCTCAGAATCTGCTCTGCCCTATCTAGCTCGTGCTCCGCCTCGTACTCGCCTGGAGTGGCTGACACAAACATCATCTGATCAATCATGCTCTCGAACTCGTCAAACTTAAGCGGACGGTTGTCCTTTGCCGAAGGCAACCTAAAGCCGTATTCTACCAAGTTGCTCTTTCTCGACTGGTCGCCGTTATACATTCCGCGAATCTGTGGAATAGTCATATGCGACTCATCAATAATGATTAAAAAGTCGTCGCCAAAGTACTCAATCAATGTATGTGGAGTGGCTCCAGCAGGAAGTCCCGCCATATGTCTAGAATAGTTCTCAACTCCAGAGCAAAAGCCAGTCTCTTTTAGCATTTCTATATCAAAGTTTGTGCGCTCTGCAATTCTCTGCGCCTCAATTAACTTATCTTCCGATTTAAAGTAAGCAACCTGCTCCTTCAACTCTTCTTCAATCGCTTTAATAGCACGTTCCAACTTGTCAGGTGCTGTCACGTAATGTGAGTTAGGAAAGATTGCAACATGTTCCATCTCTCTTTTCACTTCGCCAGTCAAAACATCAAACTCAACTATTCTGTCTATCTCATCGTCGAAGAATTCGACGCGTATAGCGCTGTCGCCATATGATGCTGGGTAGATTTCTAAGTTTTCGCCGCGGACTCTGAAAGTACCTCTGGTGAAATCCATATCGTTTCTGTCGTATTGAATCTCAACTAGTTTTCGAATCGCCTCTCCCCTGTCCTTTGTCATGCCAGGACGAAGAGATAGGACCATGTTCTTGTAATCGATTGGGTCACCCAAACCATAAATACAAGAAACCGATGCAATGATGATTACATCCTTCCTCTCCATAAGAGACATTGTGGCCGAGTGACGAAGTTTATCTATCTCATCATTGATTGATGAGTCTTTTTCTATATAAGTGTCCGTGCTTGGAACGTAGGCTTCTGGTTGATAGTAATCGTAGTACGATACAAAGTACTCAACAGCGTTCTCTGGGAAGAACTCTTTAAACTCACTGTAGAGCTGCGCCGCCAAAGTCTTATTATGTGCGATGATAAGCGTTGGCTTTTGCACCTGCTCAATAACATTTGCCATTGTAAATGTTTTACCTGAGCCTGTTACTCCAAGAAGTGTTTGGAATTGCTCACCCTTTTTAAAGCCATCCACTAATTTCTCGATGGCCTCTGGCTGATCGCCCGTAGGTTTAAATTTTGAGTGAAGTTTAAATTCCATTTATTGACATTCTCCATTATTTTTGGAAAAGTTATTTACTATTCTCTGGTTTAATTTCACCAATCTTAACAAGCATCAACTTAGTAATGATTGGTCCAACTATTTCGTAGATAATCGTTCCGCAAATTACTACTGCTGTTATCTGGTTCGCGTACTCCGGCACCACCGAAGAACACATCATCGCAAGTCCGATAGCAACTCCGGCCTGCGGAATCAGTCCAATACCAAGATACTTTCTGACATTTTCATGTGCGTGGCAAATCCTTGCTCCAAGATTTGCACCAACTAATTTTCCGATAACTCTAACAACTATATATACAACACCAATCACTCCGATTGTTGGAATGACTTTTACATCTAGTCCTGCTCCCGTCACGAAGAAGAAAAGCATAAAGATTGGTGGTGTCATTCTGTCCATCTGTTCAAACACTGGTCCCCATCTGCTCGATGTGTTTACAACTGTCATACTCATTGCCATACATGCAAGTAGTGGTGAGAAGTTTAGTTCTGGTACATGTGAAAGGCTGACAGTTAGTGCAACCATACAAATGGTGATAGCTAATCTATTTCCACGACCTGTAAAGAAGTGAATCAATACTGTAAAGATTAATCCCATCACTACGCCAAACAAGATTGCGCCAAAGATTTCTTTTATTGGCTCAACAATTGTCATTACACTGAAATGCCCCGTCAAAGTCTTTGCAATAGCCACACAGATTCCGTATGACATCAAAGCTGTGGCATCGTCTATCGCTACAACAGGAATCAAGTTTTTAGAAACTGGACCCTTCGCCTTGTACTGCTTTGCAACTAAGATAGTAGCTGCTGGATCTGTAGCTGCTGCTATCGCACCCATAATAAGTGCAAGCTGAATATTTCCAGTAACAATATATACTGCAATCGCCACCAAAACTGTAGCGCCAAGTGATTCTAGACACGCAATAACAATCGGCGTCTTACCAAGTTTCTTAATATACTTAAACTCAAATTCGGTACCGATTGAGAACGCGATAAAGCCCGTGGCTAAATCTTTGATGACATCAAACTTTGTAACCATCTGATGAGCCACATCCGTGCCAAGGAGGTGTTCAATCTGACTAGTGCCACAAACCACTCCCGCAAGCAAACCTATTAAAATGTAACCTGTTACATTTGGCAGCTTGAACTGCTTAACAACTTTTCCAGCGAACAAGCACAAGAACAAACCAACGCAAATGTAAATCAAAAAGATATATTTAGTCTCCATAGCCTTCCTATTCTTGTTCCTCTAAATTGTTGTCGCCCAAGCCTTCGGCGAAGTCGATTGGCATTGTAAACATTACAGCAGTTCCCGACTGACTGATGTCTCCAATAACTTGATTGATTACTTCGCGTACTGGTTGAATTTGCTCATCTTTCAAAACAAACATAAGCATCTTACACTCTTCATTGTACTCAAAGTTCTTTACGCGTCTGAACACGCCGCCCATAATGATTGAGTCGTCTGACCATGCATTAAGTCCAGCTGTCATACTCTTCGCGTCAATGATTGTGCCATGCTTCACTCCGATATTTGCTAGTTCATCATTTAGATCGCTTATGAGTTCTGTCTGCTTCAAAATCAAAGTTAATAATTTCATCTCTCTACTCCTACTTTATTTTCTTCGCCAAAATACTCTTGGCTACATTTAATTGCTTATCTGTCTTTGCATCGTTCTCCACCTTCACATCAGGTGTGATTCCCTTGCCATTAATGTTTTTGCCACTTGGTGTGTAGTATTTTTTGATTGTAAGTTTAAGGGCTGAACCATCTGAGAATGGGAATGTGTTTTGAACAACACCTTTTCCATAACTCTTAGTTCCAACGATTGTACCCGCCTTGAAGTCCTGAATAGCTCCAGAGAAAATCTCTGCTGCACTTGCACTTCCCTCGTTTTGAAGAACTACAATTGGAAGTTTTAGACACTTGGCATCTGATTTTTCCTCTTCTCTATTTCCATTCTTGTCCTTCGTGAAAACGACCACACCCTCTGGCAAAATGTCATCTAACATCTTTACTACTGTGTCATACAATCCACCTGGGTTATATCTAAGGTCAAAGATTATTCCCTTAACCTTTTTCTTCTTTAGCTTCTTTATATGCTTTTCAAACTGCTCGGCAGTGTTTTGGTCAAACTCTGATATAGCAATGTATCCAATATTGTTTTTCTTATCTATTATCTTTGAATCAACGCTAGGAGAATCAACTGACTTTCTAACTAGTGTCACTGTTTTATACTTTGCAGTTTTTGGATCTAGTATTTTAAGAGTAACTTTTGTGTCCTCTTTGCCCTTCATCTTAGATACTACTTTAGTTAATTCTTTTCCTGTCACATCTTTGCCGTCGACCTGGGCTATAATGTCATCTTTCTTAAGTCCAGCTTTCTTGGCAGGACTCTTGTCTAGCACTTTCACGATTGAGATAATTCCATTTTTATCATCCTGTGTAACTAACGCGCCTATTCCAACATACTTGCCAGAAGATTCTTGCTGTAAATCCTTGTACTCTTCTTTTGTGAAGTACTCTGAGTATGGGTCATCCAAACCTTCAATCAATCCTTTGTATGTGCCCTCTGTCATTTTGCTTTTGTCGATCTTGCCAAAGTAGTATGCGTCCACTAGCTGCTCCATAAGTGTCATTTTCTTGGCTGACATCTCGCTTACTGTGGTGTCTTTCGGCATAGCAAAATAAATACCAGCACCAATACCAATAACTAGTATTGCTGCTGATACAACTCCAAGTATAAATCCTTTTCTAAATTTTTTGTCGCTCATATTCTATCCTATATAGTTATGCGGGTTCACATAGGAACCATTTTTCTGCACTCCGAAGTGCAAATGGTTTCCTGTGGACGAACCAGTAGTTCCTACCAGTCCGATCGTTTGCCCTTTATTAACATGCTGTCCTGTTTTTGCAATTCTTGCTGACATATGCATATACACAGATACCACTCCATTGCCGTGGCTTATTCCAATCCAGTTTCCTGCTGTAGAACTAAAACTAGACCAAGCAACTGTACCTGCTTTGGCTGCCACAATAGGTGTACCTGCTGGAGCACCTATATCTAGGCCTGAGTGGAATCCTCCGCCGCTTCCGCCAAATGGATCTCCTCTGTATCCATACTCAGAAGTGATAGTATGACTAGATGGGCAAGGCCATGTCCATCCGCCGCCTTTTGTTCCTTTGCTTCCCTTATACTTGACTGATGAAGATGCAGTGTTGTTGTACTGATTCTCAGCCCTCTCAGCTGCTGCTATAGCTGCCTGTTGTGCTGCAATCTCACCAGCAATTCTTTTTTCAGAAGCTTCACTGTGTTTAATCAAATCATCGTAACCAGACAATTCTTTTTTCTTGCTAGCCTCTAGGTTTTTAAGCGATACCTGCTCTGCTTTTTGCTTATCTTGAAGTGCAAGCAAGTTGTCTTTCTCATCACTTAATGCTTTTTTAGACTTTGCAATTCTATCTTGAGTTTCTTTTAGCTTATTAAACATCTTTCTATCGTAAGATGATAGTTCAGTAATATACTCAGCCTTGTTTAGGAAATCACTGATGCTCTTTGAGTTAAGCAACATATCAAGCATCTCAGTGTCACCATTCTCATACATAAACTGGATGCGCTTTTCCATATCCGCATTTTGTGAAATCACGCTCGCTTTAGCTTTTTTAAGTCTCTTCTTTGTCTTCTTTATATCACTTTGAGTCTTATCTAGTTTCTTTTTGTTTTCATAGATTTGTACAGCTACGCTTGAAAGTTGTTTATCAACTGAAGCCAAATATTTTTTGGCCTCGCTCTTCTTTTTCTTATACTTATTCTTGTTAGCCGCAGCAGCTGCCTTTTGGTTTTTAAGTTCATTCAACTTATCACTCTTCACAACGGCAATCGAAGTAAACGACAAAGATGCCGCTAACACTAATGATAAAACTACTCTCATAAATCTTTTCATACTACTACACCTTCAAATGCTTTCTGATTGAGAAGAATGATCCAATCAAACCAATACCCATTCCAATTCCAATTCCAACTGGAATCAAAATAGCAAACACTGTGCTCTGTGGCGCGAATGAAATGTTTCTCGCAAACACGCCAAACTTACTTATAATCAAACCTATTAGTTTTGAATAAACCACAAACATAATGACAAGTGGAATAATTGATCCGATAAGCCCAATTGTTACACCCTCTATTACAAATGGTGCTCTAACAAAACTGTTTGTAGAACCAATAAGTTTCATAATCTTAATTTCTTCTTTGCGCACATTAATACCAATCATTACTGTGTTGCTAATTAGGAATACTCCAACACCTAGCAATATGATAATAAGTGCAATCGATACATAGCCCAAAAGTCTCTCTAGATTAGTAAGTGTAGCCTTTGCCTTCTGGGAATGTTTAACTTTTCTAATACCTTCTATCTTTTTTACATCCTTAACAAACTGATCTTGTGTCTTTATGTTTTTCAAATAGATAGTATATGATGCAGAGTTTGCCAAAGGATTGTTTTTCTCAAAACCTTTTGCTAGCTCTGGGTCTTCTTTGAAGTAGTCTTCCTTAAAATCACTCCAAGCTTTCTCCGCTGAAGTAAACTTCATAGACTTAACTCTCTTGTCAGCCTTAATCTGTTTTCCAATCTCATCAATCTTTTCCTGTGAAGTATTATTTTCAAAGAAAACTGTCACTCCAACTTTTTGCTCTAGTTCTTTTTCCATGTAATTAACATTGATGATAATCGCTAAAATTACACTGATAAGGAAAATACACGCAGCAACCGTTCCTATAGATGCCACCGAGTATAGTTTGTTTCTCTTTATATTAACTAAACCTTGCTTTACGCAATAGCTTGCACTTCTTGCACTCATTATTTGTCCCCCTTGTCGTCGTTAATTTTTACGCCTTGCTTTAGGGTAATGACACGCTTCTTCATCTGCTCAACTATTTCCATATTGTGAGTAACCACAATAACTGTAGTTCCCTGTTCGTTTACTTTATCAAGCAGTTTCATAATCTCCCATGCGTTATCAGGGTCCAAGTTTCCTGTAGGCTCATCTGCCAAAAGAATATCTGGCTTGTTAACTAGCGCCCTAGCTAGAGATACCCTCTGTTGTTCTCCGCCTGATAGCTCGTCTGGGTTTGATCTATATTTTTCTGAAAGCCCAACTAGATTTAAAACTCTAGCTGTATTTTTCTTAATATCTTTTTTATTTACACCGATTACGTGCTGTGCAAATGTAATGTTTGAATAAACGTCTCTATCATTTAGAAGTCTAAAATCTTGGAAAACTACTCCCACGTTTCTTCTGTATCTAGCCACGCCTTTAGATCTAAGTTTTGCAATATCCACTCCATTTATCTCGATAGTTCCCTCAGTAGGTTTGAGCTCTCTTAGAAGCATCTTAATAAATGTAGATTTACCAGATCCACTAGCTCCCACTACAAAAACAAACTCGCCATCGTTTATCTTCATGTTAAGGTTCTTAATGGCTGGAAGTCCATTTCCATATGATTTTGTCACGTTCTTTACTTCTATCATTTATTTCTCCATATCATCCATATACTCGATGTATTTTTTCATCATCATAACAACTCTAAACATCATGGCATCTTCAAACTCGCGAAGATCAAATCCTGTATTTTTCTTGATTTTGTCCACTCTGTAAACCAATGTGTTTCTGTGAATAAACAACTGTCTAGCCGCCTCTGAAATGTTTAAGTTGTTCTCAAACATTTTTTCAACTGTCACTGCTGTTTCGTTATCAAACACCTCTGGCACTTCTCCGCCAAAGACTTCATCTAAATATTCTTTGCATCTGTTAAGAGGCATCTGGTAAATTAGTTTTTCAATTCCAATTTCTTTGTATGAAACAACTTGCTCTTCTGTTCTAAATATTTTGCCTACCTCTAAAGCAATTCTTGCCTCGTTATAAGCATCAGCTGTCTCTTTTATGTTCTTAATAATTGAACTGTATGAAACTCTAGCGTTTTGCATAATCTCAGTGTTTAACATATCAACCATTGCGTATGCTAAATCTGAAGCCTCCGCCAAATCCTTTGTGTCGACTAGTTCTTTGACGAGGACTATGTTTTTATTATCTACATCTGAAATAAGATCTGAATCTTCCACTAAAGCATTCTTTAATGCCTCTATCACTATTCCGTTTTTCTCATGCTCAGACTCGATGATGAATACACACTTTTCACCCTTAACTTCTACACCCAGTTCTTTAGTCTGGTTCTTTAGGTCGGTTGGTAAGATGTCGTTTGAGATAAGTTTCTTTAGAAATTCATTCTCATCTGATGCCTCGCTGCTAGATAGGTTTTCAATCTGGAAGGCTGTCATCTCGCCCACCATCTTTGCATCTTTACCCTTAGCCACTAAAATCATGCCATTAGATAGTTTATAAAAACAAAGTGATGATTGTTCGTCACCTTTCTTTTTGGATTTGGCAAATTCAATAACGGCATCAGAAATCTTATCATCTTCGTCTGTAGTATTTGCCACAATTTTTCCGTTTAAATCGTACACAAATAAATCGACTTTTGATATCTTCTTAATGCCGTCTAATGTATCTTTTAAAGTTTTATTTGTAATCATAAAAACCCCTTAAAATCCGCCTTTTTGCACCACAAAATATAGTGCAACACACCTCTTATAATTGTAAATCAGACACCCGAAAAATACAAGAAAAATGGGGGTAAACTTGTGCTATTTTTCAATAAAATAATTATCATATTATTCTTTTTTATCATTAAAAAAGAGAGCGGAAACCGCTCTCTTTTTCTATATAGAAAATATTATTAGTTAGTAATAACTTCTTCTGTATCTTTGTCGAAGATATGGATTTTGTTAACATCCATAGCCATAGTAACTTCATCACCCACTCTAGCATCTGTACGAGCGTTAACCTTAGCTGCGCACTCGAAACCTTCAATATCAAAGTGTAGGTGTACTTCAGCACCAAGAAGTTCGTAGATCTTAATCTTTGTCTCGAACTTGCTGTCTGGTGACATTTCGATGAAGCTTTCCTCATCATGAATGTCCTCAGGTCTGATACCCATAATTACCTGCTTACCAACATATCCGCCGTCAACTAATGCCTTAGCTTGATCTGCTGGAACCTTAATGTATGTACGAGCCTGACCAATGTGAAGCATAATGTCATCACCCTGCTTTTCAACTTCACAATCGATGAAGTTCATCTGTGGTGAACCCATGAATCCAGCAACGAATAAGTTAGCTGGCTTATCATATAAGTTCTTAGGTGAATCAACCTGCTGTACAACACCGTCTTTCATAACGATGATTCTTGTACCTAGAGTCATAGCCTCTGTCTGGTCGTGTGTTACGTAAATGATAGTAGCATCTAAGTCTTTGTGTAGTTTAGCAATCTCGACACGCATCTGTACTCTCAACTTAGCATCCAAGTTTGATAGAGGCTCATCCATCAAGAATACTTTAGGGTTACGAACGATTGCACGTCCCATAGCCACACGCTGTCTCTGACCACCTGATAAAGCCTTTGGCTTACGATCAAGCAATGCTTCTAGATCCAAAATCTTAGCTGCTTCTTTAACTAATCTTTCCTGTTCAGCCTTTGGAACTTTTCTTAGTTTAAGTCCAAATGCCATGTTATCGTATACTGTCATATGTGGATATAGAGCGTAGTTCTGGAATACCATCGCGATATCACGATCCTTAGGCTCTACATCGTTTACCAATCTATCTCCGATGTATAACTCACCAGATGAAATTTCTTCCAAACCAGCGATCATACGAAGTGTAGTAGATTTACCACAACCTGATGGTCCTACGAAAACGATAAATTCTTTGTCTTTGATTTCTAAGTCGAAATCTTTTACGGCATGAAATCCGTTAGGATAAATTTTATTAATCCCTTTTAATGATAAACTTGCCATGTTTCCCTCCTGAAACTAATAATATTTTATTTTCCTCACCCCGTTCTATGGCCGAAGCCATACGCATACAGTTATTTTAAAACACTGTGATAAAAATTACTATATCGCAATTGTACAAAAAATACAAATATTTTTTGTCTATTTTGACTAAAGGGCAAAGTCCTAATTTATAAGTTAGAATTTCACAAATACTTTGTTCAATTCATCACCATCTACACTTTTGAATGTAACTCCTACTCCGTCCTCTTCCTTGTGAACAAACGGAACAATCTTCTGGCCTTCCACTGCCTCTTTCAAAAAGGCGATTGATATTTCTTTTGCCTTATCAATATCGTCCACATATTCATAAGCAAGTCTTAAATAGTTTGCATTATTCATATGTCCGTTGTTATCTATAAAACTCTTTGGGACAATCTTAGCCTTCTGCTCTTCACCTTCGCTCTTAAATGACATCTTGCGATCTGCCCTGACATCTTCGAAGGCCTCGCCCAATTCGTATCCGACAAAGTCCTCCTCAGTAATCCTGAGTGGACTTCTACTATCCAAATCGATCAATGTCCAAAGTGAATCTGCTTTCACAATAAAGTCTTCATCCTCATCCATGATGCAATAATTTCTTCGGCCAAAGAATCCTTTAAAGTCAGTAGGCTCAGTTCCTACTATAATATTCTCTTCATATTTAACTGGTCTGTTAATAATTAGTTTGTAGCCAATCAAAACCCAAGCCTTGTTTAGGCCAAGCATAAACTTTACGCCTTTGCCGATGGATTCAGATTGCTCTGTAGAACAGTTCTGGAAAAGATTTAGAATCTCGTACGGTGGAACTGTTCCGGTGTTGTCAACCAAACTATATCTGATTTTATCTTTGTACTTATACATATTTACTCCTGCATAAAAATAGTGCTGAAGACTCAAAACCCCAACACTTACTCACTAAATAAAATTATACTCTTTTTGGCTTGGAATGACAATTTTTTACTTTGATTTTTTCATTATTCTTATTATAATTGTTAAAGGCGTATTCTTAGCGCCCGGAGGTTGTTTATGAGCAGATTAAAAGTAGCTTTAATGTTACTTTGCTTCGGATTTATGTTTATCGTTTTAGATATTCCGATTGCAACTAATTTTTCATATCCTCATGAATATGAGAACTCTAACAAAGTGATTGGTGAATACCAGTATTACAATATCGCTTCTAATTATGGTGCCTCTTGTACTTACAAAATGTTGGATGATTCTAAGTCCAAGATAAAGGAACCAGAAACTAAAATCAATCAGCAAAAAGGCATTAAATCATCCGCGCCCAAGATCACAAAGGTTATAGATAAAGTTTATTTTAAAAATGTTCAGATAGATATTCTAAACGATTTCGTTGGTTTTATTTTAATACTAATAGGAAGTATTTTGCTAGTTAAGTGTGCTAAACAGTTTAAGTTAGCTATCTTAGCAGCTATATCTGGATTGATAGTGCACGGTATAATGTTTGCTTTACCATTCATTATCAATGGTATAGACCTAGTAAATGCATCATTTTTTATTGGTATGATTTATCTTGCTATTAATGTAGTAACTATCTATTTAGTAAGCGCTGCTCTACTACGAATGATTCCAGGTCCTTGGTGTAGAGACGAGAGAAAATGGTGTAAGATTCTTTGGTTTGCATCCTTCGCATCACAGTGTCTTGCCACTTTCACATTTTGGCTTGGATCCGACTTTGGAATGTTGAAAACATTATCATGGGTAATATTCGGATTTACTATTTTTATTCAGTTAGCATTTTGGTACATTTATATGCGTGCCAAAGATTATATAAGAGGAACTTATGAGAAATATTATGTTAAAAAGATTAATTAAACTATTTGTATTTGCATTTGTCGCTCTATCATTTTTTGCAGTCACTAAGGTTCAGGCTAATGCAGGAGAATTAAAGATGCACACCATTTATGTGGGACATGGTGACTGCATCCTTTTAGAGAGCAAAGGTCACTACATGTTAGTGGACAGTGGCGAGTCTTCAGCCAAAGACACTATTTTAAATTACCTAGAAAAGCATGTGGTGGGTGATACTATTGATTATGTTGTGGCTACTCACGCCGACAAAGATCACATCGGCAGTTTCCCAGCAATCTTTAAACACTACGAAATCAAAAACATAGTTTATGCTGAGCCAATGAAGCCATACTATAACCCAGACACCGGCAAAGAATCTCACTACGGAAAGTTTATGGATGCTATAAATGATGAGGAAGGTTTAGTTTATGCAAATCCATATGAAGGTCAAACATGGACCTTTGGCGATGCCTCAGTAAAAGTGATTTATGACGGAAGACAGGGAACTACTTATAATGAATCAAGTATTGTTACAAAGGTAACTTGCGGCAACAAGACAATTTTGATGACAGGTGATCTTCCTACTACTATGGAAGAAAAGCTAATGGCTAAGAAATATGATTTGAAGGCAGACATTTTGAAAGTAGGACATCACGGCGCTGCTGCTTCTACTTGCGCTGACTTTTTGGATTATGTAAAACCTGCATATGCAGTTATTCCAAATGGTTACACTGAGGAAGGCACATATTTCCCTAGAGATTCTGTTTTACAAAGATTAGCACTAAGATTTATCAAGACATATCTAGCCACTGAAGGCGATATTGTTATGAATATAAAGAATGGTGTTATCTCAACTACACACAAAGAGAACACCAAATTCCAATGTATTTCTAGAGGACAGATTGTGGTAATTGGAGACAAGTTCTACGCATCAAACACTATCGGAAAAAAGGTTACTCCTAAAATCCATGTTTATGCAAACGGCGAACTAATTCCTGCTAAACACTACAAAATTACTTATAAGGATGCTACTCACACTGGAGTTGCCACTATAAAAGTAACTGGCACTAAAGAAAAGTATGTGGGAACTCTTAACACCACATTTAATCTTCTACCTAGACTATCAAAACTTTTAAAATGGTCTAGATCAAAGAACAAAAAGAAATTTAAACTACAATGGAGTGCTCAAAACTACGCGAGTGGTTATACTATCTGGTATTCATCAGATAAGAATATGGTAAAAGACTCCCACAAAATTACTATCAAGGGTGGCAAGAATAACACAAAAACCTTAAAGGGCCTCAAAAAGAAAAAGAAAAAGTATTATATAAAGATCCAGGCCTTTACTAATGGAATCGGAAAAGGCAAGTGGACGACTAAAAAATGTATTAAATAAATAAAAGCAAAACAAAAAGCGTATGGTGTAAACGATTGTTAGTGCACACCATGCGCTTTTTGTTTTGGAATTAATTAATTAGATTTTTTAGTCGTCTTTTCGTTCTTCTCTGAACTGTGAAAAACTGTCACCTTTATCTCCGAATACTATTTTCTGGGCGAGGGAGATCATTTCGTCTAGTGTTTCTTGTGTCATTTTAGATTTGATTGTGACTACTTGTTCGCATACTTCCACATTCATCTCATCAAGAATAGCCTTCATAGCACGAGCTGCTGATGGAGCCCATGAACCGTTCTCAATCAAATACACTTTTCTGTTCTGATAGTTTTTATGTTTTAGTCTTCTTAAGAAATCTTCCATAGGTGGGAAAACTCCTGCATCATAAGATGATGCTGCTAAAACTAATCTATCATATCTAAATGCATCTTCCACGCACTCATGTATATCTTCATCAGTCAAATCTGCTATTGCCACTGTCTCTTCACCAGTGCCCTGTAGCACCTCTACAAACTTCTCTGCTGCTTCTGCAGTATGTCCGTGAATAGATGCATAGCAAATGAACACGCCATGGTCTTCTGGCTCATAACTACTCCATGTGTTGTAAAGGTCTAGGTAGTAACCTAAGTTTTCATCTAACACTGGTCCGTGTAGCGGACAAATAATTTGAATGTCTAAATCTGCTGCTTTTTTCAAAACATTTTGAACCTGCATTCCATACTTACCTACTATGTTGAAATAGTATCTTCTAGCTTCGCATGCCCAGTCTTCGTCGGCGTCTCTAGTGCCGAATTTGCCGAAGGCATCTGCGCTAAATAAAACTTTCTCGCTAGACTCGTATGACATCAAAACCTCTGGCCAATGAACCATTGGCGCAGCTATAAAGTTTAGCGTGTGACTTCCAAGTTCAAGTGTGTCACCCTCTGCCACCACTTTTATCTCTTGATTAATTTCCTGGCCAGCAAACTGCTTCATCAAATCAACAGCCTTTGCGCTAGTCACGATAGTGATGTTTGGATATTTTTTAACCAAATCTAGAATACTTCCAGAATGATCTGGTTCCATATGATGAACTACCAAATAGTCAGGCTCTTTCTTGCCCAATGTTTTCTTAAGATTCTTCATCCACTCCTCAGTAACATCAGAATCTACTGTGTCTAGAATTGCAATTTTATCATCCATTATGACATACGAATTGTAAGCCATACCTTCGTCTAGGTCATACTGGCCTTCAAACAAATCTATGTCATAGTCATTAACGCCTACATTAATAATAGTATCTGTAACTTTTTCCATTGTTTACTCCTACTTGTTTGGATTTGGGTGTTTTTTATTCTTGTAGTAAGTTACATCATCACCATTTGCATCTTTCAATACTAGAGTCTTACCTGTAACTGTGTAAGGCATTGTAACTGGGTTGTTGTCACCCTTATATGTGATGTAAACTTTGTTGTTCTTTGTTTTATATGTGAAGTGCATAGCCTCACTACCTGTTGTGTAAACACCAGTTCCGTCTTTCTTGAATGTGTATACAAAGATTCCTCCTTCCCAAGTCCAAGAACCTACAATGTTTCCACCTTTAGCCTTTGTCTTCTTTGGGCCGGCTGCTTTTGTCTCAGCTTTCTTTGTAACTTTCTGTGAAGGTACAGGTGTCACCTTTACAGTCTTCTTAGGTGGCGCCTGTGTCTCTGTGCTATTGGCAGGAACTACAGAAACTGTTTGTCCCGGTGCCAATGTGTCGCTTTCTGGTTTTTCTTTGTCGTTTCCGCATGCTGCTAACAATCCAACACATGCTACTATTGTTAATACTGCAATTATTTTTTTCATTTTAAAATCCTCCTCTTTATCCGAAGTATATATCATACCAAACTAGGAATACATAAATTACATATGTCTTTAGCCAGAAGTTACTGTTTCCATTTACATATTCATCTAGTATTTTTACTAACTCATCTGTGTTAAAGAACTTCTCTGCGCTAGGGCTTGTGAACTTCTCTCTAATCTTGCTAGCGTATGGTTCTTCTGCTAACCAGAATCTTACTGGAACCACAAAACCTAGTTTTTTTCTAAATGCAACTTCTTCTGGAAGCACCTTGCTAGCTGCTGTACGAAGTGCAATTTTGTTTTGCTCTTCTGTTACCTTGAAATCCGCTGGCAATCTAGATGCTATATCAAACATTCTGATATCTGTCAGTGGCATTCTAATCTCAAGTCCGTGAGCAGTTGATGTCTTATCAACGTTTAGATAAATATCACCTTCTAGATAGTTGATAATGTCTATCATGCTCATTGTGTTGATAGCTGGCTCACCTTCAGTCTCTTTATATAGGTCTTTAACCATATCGAACGGTTGCACATTTGGATTATAACTCTTAAGAAGTTTCTGCTTTTCTTCTTCTCTCATAATGCTTGTGCTACCGATATATGCTTTATTTTTAATTTTGTCTATATTCACTGGATTTCTGTAAGCATTGTATCCGCCAAAGAATTCGTCTGCCCCCTCTCCTGAGTAGCAAAGTGGATTTTGAGCAGCGGCTGCTTTACATCCAAGCGAAAATGTAACTGCTGAAGCATCACCCAAAGGCATCTCCATATTTTCCATTACAAATGGGATCTCATCAAAGTACTCTTCTGGACCTACTTCTTTAAGCGAGAACTTTCTACCAAAGTGTTCTGCGGTTTCTTTGGCGAGGTCTGCTTCATTATATCTAACGCCGTTATACACTGCTTTATCACCTAATGCTGTTTCATCATATCCTATAGAGCAAGCTGTTGTGGCATCAGTAATAGCCAAAACATATGATGAATCAACACCACCTGATAGGAATGAATATGCCTCTTCGTCTGGCAATTTCACCTCTTTTACAATCTCATCCATAGTGTTTGAAATTTCATCAGCCCACTCATCTAGCGACTTTCCTTCCTCTGGATGAAACTCCGGTTTAAAGTATCTAGTAATTTCTAATTTGCCATTTTCAAATGTCAAATATCTACCCGGCAAAAGTTTTTTAACTCCCTTAAACATGGTGTCCTCTCCCGGACAGTATGTAAAATTTAAATATAGTTGAAGCATGTCGTGATTAAATTCTTTTTTGAATCCATCTTGAGACATGATTTTTCTTATTTGATTTCCAAACAAAAGATCATTTTCTTCTGTCACGTAGTAATAGAATGGTTTTGTGCCGAAATGATCTCTTACGCAATAAATTTTATCTTCATCCAATATGGCAAAGGAGAACATTCCGATAAGATGGTTCACAACATCTTCTCCCCATCTCTCATAACCTTTCGTAATAATCTCTCTTTCCCTATTCTTTGCATCTTGCTCTTTGTCTATTTGAAGTTCGTCGCAAAGTGTATTCCAATTTCGAATATGTCCCTTATACTCTTTTAATTCAATCATCGCACACTCCTTTTTTTATTCCTAAAACTTCATTCCAGTTAATAAAATCGCTCAATATATATGCGTTGTTTTTAATTTCATTCCATGAAAACTCTAGAATGAATGGTTTGTAAAACAATGTCCAAACTGCTGTTGTTAACACATTCATTTCCTTTTCAGTTATTTTTTTAGTGGCCAAACCTCTTCTTTTTGCTTCTTGATAAAACTTATAATGGATCTTATTCAGTTTTTCTGACCATTCCGAATGAAAGTCGGTATACCTAGTTCCGTGTGAACACTTTATAAGAAGAATAAAGTCATCTTTATGATCATACAAATATTTAAGCCAGCCCATATTGTATTCAGGATTCATATGAAATCCATCAAATATTTCTTGGTCAGAATAAATTGATAAATCATCTGTTTCTATTCTAGAAACATAACTCTCCATAGTCTCGATAGTATCAGATACGATTTTATAAAATAATTCTTCCTTCCCATCAAATCTTTTATATAAAGCACCCGTAGTAACACCTGCTTTTTGGCAGATTTCACTTAGTTGGGCCATTTCAAATCCTTTATCTAAAAAGACTTCCTTTGCCGACTTCATTAATCTTTCGTCAATACTTTTATCTGGTAAAGACATTTTTTCTTCCTCCGTTCCACAATCTTTTTTTATTATACTACATAACAACTGTCTTGTGTAAAACAAAAAAGACCTACAGATTGCTCTGCAGTCTGTTTTTTTATTTTATAATTTTGATTTTCATAAGTTGTTATTTTTTATCTTTTGACATCAATACTACTGTCTCCACATGGCTCGATACGTCCATTTGGATGTCAGCGCCTCCGCTCGTTCGCGGAAACATATCCGCATAGTTCCGTAAGAACAAATCCACCGGATTTCGCCTTTGTCTCAAGCCCCGTTCGTTATCGGGAACAATTCAACCGCTGTCCTTCTTCCTTATAATAGCCAGCAGGGAGGAGGTGCCATTGCCTCAACCCCACCCCTGCGGCGAGTGCATGGGGATTTCCATCGTCTCAACCCTATAAGTTTAAAAACACCCATCAGGAAACCCACGCAGCCGGTCACTCAGTCTATCAAGACGTTATCTTTGATACAAAGCCTATATGTACGATTAGCCCAGAAACCGCTTGATTTCTGGGCTTTTTCACATTTTGGCGCACCGAAAGAAAGGTGTCCTGCGACGTTGTATTCATAGGCCGTGGCAGTTGAGGTACTCAATGCGACACCCCTTTCTGTAATCGTTAAAAAGTATAGAAACGTTAAAAGGTTCAGTAACCTCCAGAAGCCCTACGTGCGCTCCTCTGGATAAGTCGATGCACTTCATCAACGTCCATAATACTCATCATTGTTTTTTGATCATCGACAAATCTATGTGCTCCACGAGTCACATGCCCTGTGGTTACTAAAATCGACTTGTTTACCTGATCAGACGTTTGAACTCCGAATAATGACCGAACAATGTTGACGCCGACGCTGTTTTTCCGCCCGTACCTCTTACATTCAATATAAAAAACAATTGGCTTGCCCATTTCATATTTGGTAGCAATAATGTCTCGTCCACCGTCTTTTGTTGCCGGAGTTAGTTCAGTTTCAAACCCTTCTTCTTGAAAAAGACGCTCGATTACCTCTTCAAACTCACGAGATGAAATATTATAGATAAGCTCTGGATTTCTTGCTATGTCCAATATTAATGGCTGGATTCTATCATATTCCTGATAGGCTTCATACGAATCAAATTCATCCTCACTATAGACCACTGCCATCTGTGGTTCTTCATCAAACTTGCCGCCATCTATTTCATTATCTTCGTAATTGTAAGCTCCTACGGGATACTCGAATCCTGAAATTCTGAACGATATTTCATGGCCGCACTCAGGGCATTCTGTATAGCCTTCGATCCTATATTCAGCCTCTTCACCCATGCTGTTTTCGCCACGATCATAAACGTTACATTCTATATCAAGATCTTCCTTGTGCAATCCGAACGTATGCCCACATCGACCACACCGGATAAACACATCATTTAATAGTTCCATCATATGAACATCTCCGGATTCCAAATGAGGCCTACCAGCTTTACCATGAGCTGGATTCGCTCCGTGATTTCAGTTTTGCCAAACTGCGCATACGCCTTAAAAGGCAAATCATTATCCGCAATAAACTTCTTGAATTTTGGATTGTTCTGATAAGCCAGAGCACCAAGAGACTCCGTATAAATATTGCCTTCATTGGAGCAGTACTTCGACAGCTTATAGTCATACTTGGCATCGTTCAGACTGGCGTTGATGCTCTTATGCAAAAGTAATAATGCTCCCACGCTGTTGCGCCATCTACGGAATTCCTCTTGATCAGCATATTCATCCGTAAACCACTCATAATGGTCTGTAATGATATGCTCTATCTCAAACGGATTCTTTGTTTGCGTATTCATATAGTTTTGATAGTTCGATGCCACACCTGTCTGCTCTTCAATATATCCTGTGATCCGAGCAAGCATGTTCTTGATGTATTTCTTTGTGAAACTGTTAAGCCGGAGCTCCGGAAGAGCAGTCGCAGGATCGTAAGCCAGATTCTCGAACTGCAGATTCAGCTTTTTCTTCAAATCATAGTAGCCTGATAAGTACCCTTGCCACGGCGGAAATCAGTAGCTTCCTCGAAGCCTTCAATGCTGATGGCCGGGTAGAAGTTCTTCACCCGCAGCATCTCATCGGCAAACTTCTCATCGATAAGGGTACCGTTGGTAAA
>JAFVGA010000021.1 GCA_017475235.1 Eubacterium sp.
CGCAGACATCACAAACATTTTGTCTTTCGAGAATCATTTCGACAATGCAAGAATTGTGAAACTTGAGCAGAACTACAGATCCACCAAAAATATTCTAGATGCCGCAAACGCTGTCATCAAAAACAACGAGGGTCGTAAGGACAAGACTCTTTGGTGCGATGCAGACGTGGGCGACAAAGTTGAAGTGTATCAAGCAGAAGACGGTTTTGCGGAAGCCGAGATGGTAGCGGATACTATTAAAGAGGAAGTGGATAATGGCAGAGCAGACTATAACGACTATGCCATTTTATATAGAACAAATGCGCAATCACGTGCGTTAGAAGAAAAGTTGATGATGAAAAACATTCCATACAAAATCATTGGCGGACAAAACTTCTATCAGAGACGTGAGATTAAGGATATTTTGGCATATCTACGTATTATCGCAAATCCTACAGATGATTTGTCGGTGGAGCGTGTTATAAATGTGCCAAAGCGTGGAATTGGTCAGACAACTGTCGATAAAGTAAAGGACTATGCGCGTGAGCATGACATGAACTTGTATGATGCTTTCCTTCGTGCCGACGATGTGCCAGGAGTGAGCGCTGGTACTGCTACAAAGATTAAAGGTTTTACTGATATGATATCGGATTTGAGTGAAATGCTTGTGCCTTCGGAGGAGACGGGTAAGAGTGTGTACTCCATTGTGGATGTTGTCGACAAATTGATTGAGCTAACTGGCTATGTGGCTGAACTAGAAGCAGAGGAGACCGACGAAGCAGAAGCTCGTATAGAAAACATAGACGAATTGATCAGCAAAGTTTCCGAGTACGAAGAAGAAACTGAAACCCCAAATCTTGGTGAGTTTTTGGAAGAGGTTTCGCTAGTTTCTGATATAGATACATTGGACGAGAGCAGCAGTTATGTTGTGCTTATGACAGTCCACAGCGCAAAGGGATTAGAGTACCCACACATTTTCCTCTGTGGAATGGAAGATGGATTGTTTCCAAGTTTTATGACGATTATGTCTGAGGACGAAGAAGAGCTAGAAGAAGAGCGAAGACTTGCATATGTTGCAATCACTCGTGCGATGAAAAAGTTGACTATCAGTTATGCGAAACGCAGAATGATTCGTGGCGAGACTCAGTACAATATGGTTTCAAGATTTGTAAAAGAAATTCCACCTAAGATTGTGAACAGTAAAAATGTCACTGACACTTTATCGGCTGGTATGCGAAAGAGGAATAGCTTCAGTAACTTTGGCGGCTACGAAGGATCCCTCGGTCACGGCGGAGGATATAAAGGTGGAAGGGATGATTCTTCAAGTAGTGATGCTGTTAAAGCATTCAAGAAGAAACCAGCTTATGGAAAACCAAAGAAAAAGCCAGCTTTTGGCAAAGAATTCTCAGTGGAGAAAGCCGACATTGATTATAAAGTGGGTGATAGAGTAACTCATCAGAAGTTTGGTGAAGGAACTGTAAAAGAAATTGAAGATGGTGCTAGAGATTACCAAGTGACAGTGGACTTTGACGAGTTCGGTGAGAAAATAATGTTAGCTTCATTCGCAAAACTAGAAAAGATATAGTTCTTCACATTTACGTGGTGTAATGATATAATTTTCTATATAATAATTCGGTGCGAGGTGAATTATGAGCGATTTTAAAACAGGTATTGAAGAAGTAAAAAAAGGCGTGGAAGAATTTAAAAAAGGACTCGAAGTGGGTCAAATCATTAAGAAAAAAGAGAAAAAGAGCAAATTAAAGGTTGTTGGCATTGTTGTAGCTATAGTTGCAGTAGCAACTGCAGCAGCGGGTGCCGTATATTCTGTTTATAGACTTATTGATAAGATTCGTTACAATGATTTTGAAGATGATTACGACGAATTATTTGACGATGATGACGATTTCGAGGACGAATAAAGAATAATGAAAAAAGGTGTTGAATACACTGGAGAAGTGATCAAACTTAAATTCCCAAATAAGGGAATTGTGGATTGTGGCGATGAAGGCGTTGCAATCGTAAAGGGCGTGCTGAAAGGTCAGCGCGTCCGTTTTGTAGTATCAAAAAAAAGAAGCGAGTATTCTCTTGGACGGTTGAGAGAAGTAGAGAAAAGATCGGAGTTGGAAGATGCTTTGCCTCTTTGTCCGCACTTTGGTTTGTGTGGCGGTTGCGCTTATCAGACTATGTCTTACGAAAACCAGTTGGAAGTGAAAAAGGGACTAGTTAAGGATTTACTAGATAATGCAATTGATGGCGCATATGAGTACGAGGGAATAATAGGAAGTCCGAACCAGTGGGCTTATAGAAATAAGATGGAATTTTCTTTTGGCGATGAGTTTAAAGAGGGCCCTCTGGCTCTAGGAATGCACAAGAAGGAAAGTTTCCATGACATAGTGACAGTAGATGAGTGTAAGATTGTAGATACAGACTACAATAAGGTCTTAAGATGTGTCTTGGATTATTGCGCAGATAAAAATATTCCCTTCTATCATAAGATGAGACACGAGGGATACTTAAGACACTTGCTTGTGCGTAGAACTGTTAGGACAAATGAATTGTTAGTTGGTTTCGTTACTAGTTCGCAGTTTGACGGGGATGAGGCTACATTTATAGATGGACTAAAAGATGCGATTCTAGATTTAAACTTATCAGCAGAAGTGAAAGGAATTCTCCACATCATAAATGATGGTGTAGCGGACATTGTTCAGAGCGACGAAACTAGAATCATTTACGGCGATGAATTTATATATGAAGAAATACTAGGACTTAAGTTTAAAATTTCAGTATTCTCATTTTTCCAAACAAACTCACTAGGAGCGGAAGTATTATATGAGAAGGCTCGTGAGTATATTGGAGATACAAAAGACCAAACTGTTTTTGACCTTTACTCTGGAACAGGAACGATTGCTCAGATGATTGCGCCAGTATCAGAAAAAGTGATTGGCGTAGAGATAGTAGAAGAAGCAGTCGAGGCCGCCAAAGAAAATGCCAAGTTGAACGGACTTGATAACTGCGAATTTATTGCGGGCGATGTTTTAAAAGTAATAGATGAGATAGAAGAAAAGCCAGATATGTTAATTTTGGATCCACCTAGAGATGGAATTAATCCAAAAGCATTACAGAAGATTATAGATTTTGGTGTAGATAAAATGGTTTACATAAGTTGCAAGCCAACAAGTCTAGCTAGAGACCTTGAAACATTACAGGAGAGAGGTTACAAGGTGGAGAAAGTATGTGCTGTTGATATGTTTCCAAACACAGTACATGTGGAGACAGTGTGTTTACTAAAGCGCATTTGAGGTTGGTATGAATATTAATAGAAAAAAATCATTTTTTATAATTCACATAGTAATTGCAATATTAGAGATTATTGCAGCTTGCTACATGCTTGGAACAGAAGGGTTGTCAGTGTTTAGATACTACACAGTAGACAGTAACATTCTTCAGTTGATTGTTTCAGTGTGGTATATCATATGCTTCATCCGCAAAAAAGAAGTGCCAAAAGTACTAGTGGTTCTTCATTTGATTAGTGCGGTGTGTCTGACAGTCACTTTTATGATCGCAGCATTTGTGTTGACACCACAATCCACGTTCTCTTACTATTTCCTAGAGAATGTGGCTCCAATAAATCATTTTCTTGGACCAGTTCTTTCAGTGGCTGCACTTATGGTCTCTAATGTTCCTATTCCGAAGAAGGCATTTGTTGCTCCGGCAGCAGCTACCATCTTGTACGGAGTGGTAGCACTTATTCTAAATGCAGTAAAAGTGTTAGATGGACCATACTTCTTTTTGGAGATTTATAAAACGCCAGTACAAACAATTGTGATGTGGTTTGCAATTATATTTGTCCTTTGTATTGGGCTGGCGTATGCATATATGAAACTACACAAATTGATAAGGAGGTAACGGATGGAACAAGTTATGTATCAGGTATCTACATTGCAAGCTTTGGCCATGGGTTATTCCAGAGCTGTAGTTTCAGTAGATGAATTTTTAAAAAATGGCGATATCGGACTTGGCACATTTGAAAATGTCGACGGCGAGATGATTATGGTGGACGGCAAATGTTACCGCGCTCAGGAAGACGGAGCAGTGGTCCAAGCCAAAGGAAATATGGGCGTGCCGTTTGCGGTCACTACTTTCTTTGCCGAGGGCAAAGACATTTCTGTTGAAGATATTGAAGATATAGATAAACTAAAGCAGATACTCGATGTGAAGATAGAAGAGGACTTTGGACTAAACAGTATGCATATGGTTCGCATAGATGGTAGTTTTTCTAAGGTATGTGCTAGATCGGAGTCTGCATACAGATCACATCATGTGTCGCTTAAAGATATTCTTAAAGAAACACAGAAGGATTTCTTCTTTGACGATATTAAAGGAACACTAGTGTGTGTTTATTTTCCTGACCATATGGACGGAATTAATGCACCTGGTTGGCATTTGCATTTTGTATCTGAAGATAGAACTCAAGGTGGACATGTATTTGATTTGAAGATGAACCAAGGAGAGGGAACTATAAACAAGATTAGTAGAATACAGATAGAACTACCAACTACACCTGCTTTCGACACGTATTCTTTGAAGGAAGCATCACAGGATGAAATAGAAGAAGTGGAACAAGGAAAAGGCTAAAGGAGAGACTGAAATGAACGTATACGATTTTGACTTAACAATTTATCCCACAGATTGTGCAATAGATTTTTGTATTTGGTGTATGAAACGCCATCCAAAGTTATGGTTTACATATTTTCCTAGACTAGTGAAGGTTATGATACAGAGAAAAATGGGCAAAATACCTGAATACTTAAAGCATAGAAAGTTTTTAAGTTATCTTACAATGATAGATGACTTCGACGAACAAATCGAAAAATATTGGAACAAAAACGAAAAGAGAATATCATCGTGGTATCTCAAACAAAAGAAGGATGATGATTTAATTATTAGTGCATCGCCGGATTGTTTGATTGAGCCAATTGCAAACAGACTTGGTGTGAAATTTATGGCTACAGAATTCGACCGTGAGTTTGGTGTTTTCACAAACAATTTAATGTATGCAAAGGAAAAGGCAAGACACATATTTGATCTTGGTTTTCCGGTGATTGACAATTTTTATTCTGATTCTCTTTCGGATACGCCAATCGCTTTGTGTGCTGAAAAAGCACATTTGGTAAAGGACAAGGCAAGCACAGTGGTTGATTGGCCAGATTTGGATCCGGAAACTATTAAAGAAGTTAAAGAGAAGATTGACACAGGTTGGAACATTCATCTTAAGGAGGACTAATGTATACTATCATTTATGATTTCGGAACGAGTAGCGTAAAGACATGTTTGTTCGAAATCGATTCAGATATTAAATTAGTGACAAGCTCTCGTGCAGATTATAATCTTTATATCTCCGATGATGGAGGTGCAGAACAAGACACTGAGGAATGGTGGGATGCCATTTGTTCCTCGACAAAGGATTTGTTCAAATCATCAGATGTTAAGCCTGAACAAATAGAAGGACTCGCATTCTGTTCGCAGATGCAGGGCTGTGTTTTTGTGGATGAGAATGGAAAAGCATTAAGACCTCCTATGAATTACTTAGATCAAAGAGCGATTAAAGAGTATGAGGACTGTATGGGAAGAGGAATCGTTAAGATTTCTGGTTGTAGCTTATATAAAATTTTGCGCAATCTAAAAGTTAATCATGCCGCTTCGCTCAGTCCTAAGGATCCAGTTTGGAAATACAAGTGGGTAGAAAACAACGAGCCTGATATTTTTAATGAAATATACAAATGGTTAGATGTAGGTGATTACTTATTAGCGCGTAGTACGGGTAAAATTGTACGAACTGCTGATACAGCATTTGCCACATTCCTTTACGATACACGAAAAGGAAAGGAAGGCTGGAACAAAGGTCTTCTAAAAATGTATAAGGTAAATGATGAGCATATGCCAGAGATTGTTAATAGTACAGATTTGGTTGGAGGATTAACAAAAAAAGCGGCAGAAGAGTTAGGGTTAGTAGAAGGCACCAAGGTCTTTGGCGGTGGTGGAGACACTACTTTCGTAAATATAGGTGCGGGATGTACTAATCCAGGAGATACACATATTTACATTGGAACATCTGGATGGGTATCCACTTTTATGGATTATCAAACCTGTGATGTTAGTGCGAATATGACTGGCGTGCTTTCGGCCAAACAAGGTTATTTTAACTATTATGCTGAACTTGAAACTGCAGGTAAGTGCATTGATTGGGCGCTAGAGCATATTGCTTTGGACGAAATTGACATTTATTCAGGAAAAACTAAAAAGACTGATTTGGATGGTAATGTGATAGATGTTTTTGATTACTTGGAAGGTGAAATAGCCAAAGTATCGCCTGGAGCAAATGGCGTAATATTTACTCCATGGCTTCATGGAAACCGATGTCCATTTGAAGACTCAAAGGCTGGCGGAATGTTCTTTAATATTAGTTTGAAGAATGACAAGAAAGATTTGCTTCGTGCCACCTTAGAAGGAATTTGCTACCATTATCGATGGATGTTAGAATGCTCGATGAAAAAGACAAAGACTTCAGACCCTATTAGATTTGTGGGAGGAGGTTCTTTGTCACATATGTTGTGTCAAATGCTGGCAGACGTTACCGGTAGAACAATAGAGACAGTGGATAACCCACGAGAAGTGGGAGCAGCGGGAACCGCTATTATGGTGGCAGCAGGCGTTAAGAATGTAGATATGTTAGAACTTTCAAAGAAATTAGTAAAAGTTAATCACGCATATGTTCCAAATGCTGAAAATAAAAAGGCATACGATAAAAACTATAAAGTATTCAAACAATTATATAAGGCTAACAAATCAAATTTTCATATAATAAATAATTAATTAATGAAGTTAACTTGGAGATGATTAATGGAAAAAACTACTTGGTTAATGCTAGTTGTTATGACTATCCTTTTATGGTCGTCCACTAGTTTATTTTACAAATTAGGGGCTAAAGATGTCAAAGAGAAGTATATTTGTTTGAAATTTTCTGTTTGCATTGGACTTGTGTTTTTTGTAATAGCCCTTGCATATTTAATGACAAGAAACGAATCATTTCCAATATGGGAAAGTGCTTTAAGATTTTGGCCAGTTACATTGTTTGGTATTGTATATCCAATACTCAACACAGTTTCCTTTAAAGGATATGTTTATAATGAGGCGACAGTAGAATCGCCCGTGGAGTCAATCAGTGGAGGAACATCCACAATTCTGCTTATCATTGCATATCTCGCTCTAGGAAGGGTAGATTCAATTACCAAACTGTTAACTCCTTTAAGATCCGCAGGAATACTGGTAATACTTATCTGTATTATTATGCTTTCAGTTGTCCGAAACAAAGAGGCGAAGCAGAGTGATAAGTATCAGAATAAAAAATGGATGAGAATTGGTCTGGGCACATTGATATTCCCGATTATATTTGCTATAGCCGATGCTATGGAGACTATAGTGACAGGTGTTTGCCTAGACAAGAATTATGGATATGCTATGCCAGAGTCCGATTGCATTATCATTATCGGAATGGAATATGCACTTTTTGCTCTAGGATTTTGGATTTATATTTTATTAAAGGAAAAGAAACCTTACAACCCATTTACAAAAAGGAGTGCACCTAGATTGCTTGGTGCTATTACAGATAACATCGCTATTTGTCTATACAGTTATGCGATGGCGATGAATTCAGTTTCGACAGATCCTATGTTGGCTGTTTATCCAGTCTTTGTAATGATTGGAGGACGTATTTTTATGAAAGAAAAAGTCAGCATAGTTCAGTATATTTTCTTGATTGGAATTGTAATGGGAAGTGTTATGGTTGTCATAGATACATCACTATAAATAAGAAGAGGTAAATAATGGCTGAAAAAGATTTAAATCAATTAAACGAGGAGAGAAACAAGTTGATTGTAAGAACGAGTATTATCGGAATTCTTGCAAATGTTTTGCTCGCGGGATTTAAAATGGTAGTAGGATTGTTTGCACATTCTATTGCTATCATTTTGGATGCAGTAAACAACTTGTCTGACGTTCTATCCTCATTGGTGACTATTGTTGGAAACAAGCTGGCTAATAAAGCACCAGATAGAAAGCACCCACTTGGTCATGGAAGAGTAGAATATATTAGTGCATTGATTGTGTCTGCCATCATTTTGTATGCAGGTGTCACAGCGGCCATAGAAGCGGTTAAAAAGATTATTAATCCTGAAACACCAAACTACACTACAGTTACGCTTTTTATTATAGCTGTGGCAGTAGTAGTAAAAATAGTTCTAGGATTGTTTGTTTCAAAACAAGGAAAGAAAGCAAAATCTGGAGCATTAGAAGCCTCCGGCAAAGATGCTTTATTTGACGCAGTCATCTCTGCATCAGTTTTGGCATCTGCCATCATATATTTGACTACAAAGGTTTCATTAGAAGCATATGTAGCCGTTATTATTTCAATCTTTATTATCAAAGCAGGTATTGAGATAATGGCTGAAACTATCAGTGAGATTTTAGGAAAGCGTGCAGATGCAGATTTAACAAAGAAGGTTAAGGAGATTTTAAACCGTGAGCCAGAAGTGCGAGGGGCATATGATTTGCTACTAAATAATTATGGACCAAACAAAAACTACGCTTCAGTTCACTTAGAACTTCCGGATACTATGACAGTGGATGAAGTAGATGTCTTAACAAGAAAGTTAGAAATGAATGTCTACAAAGAAACTGGAATTATTCTAACAGGAGTAGGAGTGTATTCATATAACACTAGCGATACAGAAGTGGCTCATATAAGAAATGAAGTGCAAGAAATGGTTATGGCTCATGATTGGTCGCTTCAAATGCACGGTTTTTACTTGGATATAGAAAAACATACTATGCGCTTTGATGTAGTATTAAGTTTTGATATTGATCAAAAAGAAGGAATTGAAATCATTCGCAAGGAAGTGCAAGAGGCATACCCAGAGTATGAACTCAATATTATTGCAGATATTGATATAGCAGATTAGAAAGTATTTGGAAAAAGAATGCAAAAAAGTGTAGAATATCAAATTTTCATAGGTTTTAATGACTCTCAAGTTTATGAGGAAGTGGTTGAAGAGAAGGAACTAGTTGAAATGGTTGCTAGTTTTTTTGAGCGTGAAAAAATTGATTTTTCTATGTTTGGGGCAAAGGGTGGATATTGTTATGATTGCGGTGAGTTTGTGCTTGAAAATATTTTGTGCATAAATATTATTGGGAAATCAAAACTAGATATAAAGAAACTAATAAGAAGTCTTTCAATGTTTATGAACCAGGAAAGTATTCTTGTTGTAAAAAATAACTTGGCACAAAAATTTAGTTGAGGAACATTATGAGAAATGTAGATTTTAACAAAGGAACTAAATACGAGATTTTTGTCGGCATAAAAGATAAGGATAGTTATGAGGAATTGTTAAGTGTAGACGATTTTAAGGATATCCTTATGGAAGTATGCCTAGAAAAACAAATTAATTTTTCATTGATAACCCAACTAGGTGGATACACCCACGACAAAGGATACACCACAGAAACTAGTATGAGAGTTGTTATTATAGGTGCTAATGAGGGGGAAATAAAACGAATAGCCGATTGGTTAAAAATAAGAATTAATACCGATACAGTACTTGTTACGAAAACTAAAATTGAATATTGTTTTATGAAATAAAAAGAAGCGAGCATTTTAGCTCGCTTCTTTTTTTGAAATCAAGTTAACGCCATCTAGCCTTAACCTTACATTTTAGTTTCTTGCCATTGGCTTTAACTGTAATAGTAGCATTACCATATCCAACAGCTTTAACTTTACCTTTCTTAGTTACCTTGGCAATTCGCTTGTTGCTAGATTTATACTTAGCCTTTCCAACTAGACCTTTCTTAACCTTAAGCTTAAACGATTTGCCAATCTTTAGTTTTTTCTTCTTTTTGTTAAGTTTAATATTCTTAACTGTAACAGTGAATGTTTTAGTTACGCCATTGTTTGTAACTTTAATCTTGGCTGTACCTTTCTTCTTAGCAGTTACCACACCCTTCTTACTTACTGTAGCCACTTTCTTGTTTGAAGTAGTGTAAGTAGTATCGCCAACAGGGTTAGTAACAGTAGCCTTTATAGTCTTTTTATTCTTGATATATACTGTGGCTTTAGTCTTGCTAAGAGAAACTGTGGTCTTCATATCATCTTTTAGCAAGTAGAGTTGTCCACCGTAGAATGGATTACATGTTCCAATATACAAACCTTGATCTGTTGCTAGGAAAGAAGAACAGCCATAGTTGTATTTGTCGCCAAATCCATTTGTAGTAATCTTCTCAAAGTTCAGAGCATCTTCTGTTCGATACATATCAAATCCAGGCTCGTTATTTTTAACTCTATTTGAAATGTACATATACATCTCTAAGCCCTTCCAGTCGATATTATCAATAATGTTGTCGATCTTTTCTTTCCACTTATCCATTACTTGAGATAGATATGCAACAAGAATAGCTCTAATCATTTGTCTCGCCATTATTTGTTCTTCTTCGTCTAGTTCGTTATATGAAGTACCCATATCAGCGATAAACTCGATTTTGTCGATTAATTCCTTAGTCTTTTCGTCTGTTATTTCCTCTGGAATTAACTTCTGAACATCAACATCCTTAAATAGAATACCATCCAAATTTAATGCGTGGTGAATAATCTTATCCTGTATTTCTTCACTTAAGATATACTCAATAATCTCCTCCAAGTCTTTGTCGGAGAGTTGTTCTATGAAAGAATTAATTACACGTTTTAATTCCGCCATAGTCGTCTTATAATTTTCGATAAACTGTTTAATGTTGTTTATATCAACCTTCATTGTCAAAAGCGCTTTAAGAAGATCAATACATTTCTCTAACTTCTCCTTAATCTTGCTTATATCCACAGACCCACTTATCTTGGATTTAACCAAAATAACAATCAAGTCTTCAATATACTTAATTCTCTTTTTGATCTCTTCTTTAGACATCTGAGAGAAGTCAGTGCTTGTAAGTTGTGTTAAATATCCGTAAGGAACGTTGGCATCGAATGTTGAGAGATACATTTTGCCATTGTACTCGCCAGCTCTCCAAATGTACTCGTTAGTAGTTCCTCTCATAAGTTGAGTGAACTTAGGGCATTCTTCAAACTTACCTGTATCATCATCCAACTTCCAAAGTTTTTGAGGATTGTGAAGTGAATCATACATAGGTAATAGGAACTCGCTAGGCTTTACATATTGACCAAATAAGTTTGAAATAATACCAGTAAATGCCTGCGCCTCACCGGCAAATGCATGGTCAAAATTGTAAACGTATAACTCATCATTAAACACATAAGTAGAACCTATAAGTGAACGTGTAGTTCCAGGGTTACCACCTTTTGTTTCGCTTAGTCCAGGATTGTTTATTCCATTGTTCAATCCAACTACTTCTTCCCAATACCAACCGTAGTCGTTAGCTTTTTCGCCAGCCTTAGCAGGGTGTCCTTTGAACATTACAAATCCATTAGTGCTAGGAGCAGTAGCGTAAATATACCCTTTGTAGTTTGAGAGTTCCCAAATAGGAGAACCAGCCCAACTAGTCATAAGTGGATCATATGCCACATCGCCAAAGTCCCTATAGTCAGCTACGCGATTCCATACGCGGTCATCTCTAATATCTTTTTGGAGAATTGCCATCTTACATGGATCCACACCTTCTTTAGGAACAGCGGATTCTCGCTCATCAGCTCCGCCAAAGTACAACTGTCCACCATATACACAGTTGGCGCGGAATGAAACGGCACCCTTACTAGAAAATACCTTTTTAGCTTTTCCGTTTTGGTCAATTCTTAAAATATACTGTGGAGTAGATGGGTCTGATGAATAAGAACCGAAGTATACATTATCGCCGTATGTAACAGATGAGCGGAAGTAGGTGCCTTTACCTGCTGAATAGGCAATCTTAAATTTACCTGTTTTCTTGTTATAACAGATAATATCGGCGCCATCTTTATCATCATTTCTCATGATATCTCCGTTTGTTATCACATTAATAGCAGCCCAGAATGTATCTAGTGGAATTCCTTTTTCGGCAAGCGCTGAACCATAAGAACTTACTAGGTTAGTAGCAACATTTCTAGAAGTAGCGACATAGATATTATCTCCACGTTCAGCCATACGCCATGTGTAGCTAGTAGTTCTGTCTCCACCTGGCATCAAACCGTCCACTTCACCTTGACCTTTAGTAGGGTTTGAAATCTTTGTTACAGTATAGCCGTTTCCCTTGATAGTCTTTGCGCTAGCAGGCGTATAATAAGAAACAGAGCCTACTAGCAGAGCGATAGATAGGACTATACTTGTGACTATTTTTAATCTTTTCATATTGTCCTCCTTAAGTTTGTTATTTTCCGCACTTGTTCACTACCTATATAATATCATATATGGCCTATAAAAGTGTTATTAATTATAGACGGTAGAGTGAAAAAAAGATAAAATAATACTAGCAGATTTGAACGGAGGAAAATAAAAATGAAAAGATTATTAGCATTATTACTAGCAGTTGCTATGTCAGTGACTTTGATTACTGGTTGTGGTACGAGTACTGATAACAAGCAAACTACTCAGGTGGAAACGAAAAAATCAGAGCATAGTAAGATGACTAAAGATTTACAAAAAATGCTCAACAAAGATTCTGAGTTAAAGAAATTGATGGAGAAGTCTTTGGCGAAGGCTAAGAAGATCAATCCAGATAAAAATACAAACCCAGCGCAAAGCCTTGATGAATTATATGAGTTCACAGATTGGGCAGCTACTTGTGAGCCTTGGAATGTTGTTCCTGGCAAAAAGGGTGATAAATTATATGAGCATATAGACCAGTCAGTGGATTACTTCTGGTTCTTGGTTGATCAGCCACTAAAAGAGCTTGAAGGCAAAGGATATTATTATCCAACACTTCAGTATCACGAACCAATCAAGAGTTGGTGCAAAGAGTATGCTGACGAGTGGGGTAAATTCCTTTCAACAAAAGATAGTTGGAATGACGATTATTATAAGTTAGCAAAATCTGACGATAGATTTGGAATGGATAAAGGTTGGTATGCTGACAAAAATATTTGGACAACTTACAACGATTTCTTCTCAAGAAAGTTAGTTAGTCCGAGTGTTAGACCGATTTCAGATACAGAAGTAGTGGCTCCTGCAGATTCTACACCACAGGGTGAGTGGGATATAGATAAGAACGGAAAGATTGAAGACGAAGACAAAGACGGTGTAATTGTTAAGGCGGCTAAGCTTGATAAGATTTCAGATTTAATCGGACCAGAAAGTAAGTATAAAAATAGATTCAATAATGGAACTTTCACACATACATTCCTTGATGTAAATGATTATCATAGATATCATTTCCCTGTTAGTGGTAAGATAGTGGAGCTTACAAAGATAAAGGGAACAAACGCAGCGGGCGGAATCACTGTTTGGGATAAGAAAAACCAGAAATATGTTTTGGTAGATCAAGTTCCTGGATGGCAGATGATTGAAACTAGAGATTTAGTTGTTATTGACACAAAGGAATACGGTTATGTTGCAATTCTTCCAATCGGAATGAGTCAGATTTGTTCATGTAACTGGGAGAAAGATTTGAAAGTGGGAGATAAAGTTAAGAAAGGTGAACCTATGGGATACTTCCTATTTGGAGGAAGCGATATCTGTATGGTATTCCAAGATAAAGTTGACTTTGACTTTATTCCTAAGGCGGACAAAAATGGTAAGTATCCACATCTTTTGATGGGCGAGGCTTATGCAAATTTGAAGAAGGATTAATTAATGGAAATTCAAAAAGAAGCAGCAATGGATAGTTCAGGATTTGTTTTACTGTCAGACTATGTTCCTGGAATTATTCAAGAAATTAGATATTTCTCGACTTACAATTTTGTGGGCGAGAGAGTAGACGGCTACGAAGAGCCTATCTCGCTTCTAACTAAAGAAGCGGCTAGGGCTCTTAAGGACGTAGCCAATATGGCAAACGTGCAAGGTTATCGTTTGAAGATTTTTGATGCGTACAGACCTGCAAAGGCAGTTAAGCACTTTGTGCTCTGGGAGATTGAGGATTTGGATCAGAAGATGAAAACGTTTTTCTATCCAGACATTGATAAGCATGACTTGTTTAAAGAGGGATATATTGCATCGCAGTCTAGCCATAGCCGTGGAAGTACAGTTGATTTAACATTAGTTGATATGGACACCGGCAAAGAACTAGATATGGGAAGTCCTTTTGACTTCTTTGACGATATCTCTCATCCAGACTACAAGGATATAACTGAAGAGCAGTACAACAACAGAATGACACTTCAGAAACTAATGGTGGACGGTGGCTTTGAACCAATCGACACTGAGTGGTGGCATTTCACATTGAAAGATGAACCATATCCAGAAACATATTTTGAGTTTCCAGTAGCTATGGATTCGATTAAAGCATAGATATGATAAATAAAGACATCGAAAAAGAATTATATAAATTGCAAGATAAGGAGTATCGTGATTTTCACAAGAAACTGATGCCTACAGTAGATGAGAAAACTATTATAGGCGTCAGAACTCCTGCTTCTAGAAAACTTGCAAAGCAGATGGCAAAGCGAGAGGACATTGATGAATTCTTAAAAGATTTGCCACACAAGTACTTTGACATGAATCAACTTCACGCTTTTATCGTGTCTGGAATGAAGGATTACGACAGAGCAGTGGAGGAAGTTGAAAGGTTTTTGCCATATGTTGATAACTGGGCAACTTGTGATCAACTTTCTCCAAAGATTTTCAAAAAGAATTTAAAAGACTTGTATAAACACATAAGAGAGTGGATTGCATCAGACAAAACCTACACAAAGCGCTTCGGAATTGGAATGCTTATGGAACATTACTTGGATGATGCGTTTGAGTTAAAATACCCAAGACTAGTTGCACGCGTAAGATCAGATGAATACTACGTAAATATGATGATTGCTTGGTACTTTGCTACAGCGCTTGCAAAGCAGTGGGATGACATTATCCCATTTATCGAGGGCAAAAAATTAGACTCTTGGACTCACAACAAAGCAATCCAAAAGTCTATTGAAAGTTATCGTATAACTAAGGAACAAAAGGATTATTTAAGAACGCTTAAGATTCAAAAGGGTAAATAACTCCCATCTGTCTTCTTATTTCATCCATTGTTTCCATCATAAACAAAGTCTCTTTATGAGTAATTTCAGGACACTGTGTGTGTCCTTTTTTTATTGCATCCATACAACCCAAAACCTCGTACTCATAACCCGTAATAGTCTCGCCGTTTTCATATGGATATTTCTCGACATCTTCAAAGGAAATATATTCAACCTCATTATGGTTTCCATCAAAAATCCTAAGGCCCCTAATAAAGTTAACGCCTTCCATCACAATAGAACCATTAGTTCCAATCACGACTGCATTTCCATCGCTCTCAAAACACATTCCAGAATTAAGGTATGCAATTGGGCCCTCGTCAAAGGTAAGTATATACTGTCCAACTAAATCCATACTCTCACCATTCAGTAATGCAGTAGCCTTAATGTCCTTTATATTATCTCCCATAATAAGAGAAGCAGCAGTTAAAGGATATATTCCAACATCCAAAAGTGCTCCACCAGCCAATTCAGCTTTAACAAGGCGCTCTTTGTGCATCATAGGAAAGTTTAGATTGGCAGTCATATACATTACTTCGCCTATCACACCATCGTCCAATAGCTCACGTAACTTCTTTGCAAGTGGCATAAATCTAGTCCACATAGCTTCTCCTAAAAACAAACCCTTGCTCTCGGCTAAATCTATTATTTCCTTTGCCTGAGGCGCATTAGCGCAAAATGCCTTTTCCACTAGAACATGTTTGCCGTTTTCCAAACACATCTTTGCCTGTTCATAGTGGAATGAGTGAGGTGTAGCGATATAAATCACATCCACATCTGGATCCTTCGCCAAAGCCGAGTAAGAATCATATGCCTTTTCCATTCCATAACGCGCTCTAAACTCTTCAGCTTTTTCCATACTTCTAGATGCTATGGCATAAGCAGTTGGCTCGCTCATCTGCGTGAGAGTAGTAGCAAAAGTATTCGCAATATTGCCCGCGCCAATAATACCAAAATTCATAAATAATCTCCGTTCAAAAATCTATTTTTAATATATCAAAGTGTCCTTTTAATATCAAACACTGATGTATAAATAATCACAAAAATATAGTATAATTTTAAGGTACATAGGTTCGGAGGAAAACGATATGAAAAAGAGAATAACATCAATTGTAATAGTTTTGACACTTGCAGTATCTATGATTACAACAAACGCTTTTGTAGTTAATACAAAGGCTGTTTCGCGTGATGAAATATTAGATAGTATCGTAGATGGAATAAAGAAAGATACTGAGGAGTATCACAGAACTCATATCAAAGGTAAAAACGGAAGCAGAACTATAATTGATAATAACTATAAGAAAGTTAAGAAGGCAAAAAAAGGAAGAAGATTTCCGGATTCTTATGTTGCACCATACACATCAGTTAAAGATCAGAACGTTTTTAGTTCTTGCTGGATGTTTGGTGAGACGGCTTCACTTGAGTCTAATCTTATGCTTAAAGCAGGTTATGGACAGGGAAAGGCTAGCACGGATCCTATTGATTTGTCGGAGGCACAAGGTTTATATGTCCAGTACAATAGACAAACAAGGGAAGGAACAATGTCTGGAACTATACTTCCAGATTCTGATAACGATAAAGAAACAAATTCGGACCGATACTATGGTTTCGACGAAGGCGGATGGCCGCTCGATGCATCTATGGCCATAACAGCAAATAAAGGCGCGGCACTCGAGAGTGATAATCCATACATAGCACGCTCATCAAGCACTATGAGAGATGATGCTAGAACTATGGGTGGAGTGGCAGCGGCTAATTATAGATTAAATAGATTTGACATTAAATCAGCTGAGCAACTTCCAGAAGTGTATGCAGTTACTGGAAGTGGCTCGAGTCAAACAAGAGTATATGACCCAAGTGTTAGAGATATTTGGAAGAGCAAAATAATAGGAAGTGGTGCTATTTCCGGCAATTATTGGCAAACTACAGATGCAAAATATCATCATGGTTGGGGACTGGACGAAAGCGAATATGAACGCTTTCCTAATTTCTGGGTATTTGATGCAAACACTAAAAGTAAGTTTGACACAAATCACGTTATAACAATTGTTGGTTATGATGATAATTACTCAAAATACAACTTTATGGCTAAAAATAGTAACTATGCTTTTGATGCTATGACTGGTGAAGAAGTTTACATAAAAACTGATGCTCAAGGCGAGCCAGTTGTTGAGTTTGATGCGAAAGGTCATTTAGTAAGTATTGATAAATCTGAAACACTAGAAGAAGGTTATGCCTCTTTTATCGTTCCAAAGGAAGATGGAGCTTGGTATATCAAGAACTCATACGGAACAGAGGCTAGTTCTAAAAAGACATATGATAATGGAATCATGTATGCAAGTTACTGCGAGCCAACTTTGTCGGAGACAGTAGCTTCGGACACTCTTGAAAGCCTAGATCAAATTCAGAATAATGAAAAGATATATGATACAACATTGTCGCATAGTTCTTTGTCGGGTGAAGTCTCACAATCTACCTTCAGCGAAGGTGACAAAGCAGCAGAAGTTTTCAGTATCGATTCTGACAAAGACTTTGAATTGGGGCAAGTCGGTTATTGGACATATGACGAAGGTGTAACTACAAGAGTAAAGGTGTATAACGAATTAGTGGATGCTGCATCACCAGAAAGTGGAACTTTAGTATATGATTCGAGCGATGTGACTGATGCTTATGAAGGTTATCATACTATATCTTTGGATGACAAAGTGCTCCTTACTCATGGCAGTAACGCGAGTATAGTTATATCTCAAACTTGTGATGGTGATTCATCTTTAATGATTGAGTTTGATTATAAAGATGCTGGAAATGCTGGTTATGTTTTCAATCATAATGCAGGTGATACTTTCTTCTACACAAGAAATGAATGGTTCACGCAAGAAGAGGTAGATGCGAAAGCACAAAAACAAGGTTATACAGTTGGCAATTCTACAGTTAAGATGTTTGGTAACTTGAAAGAAGTGCCTGTGCCAAAGTACACAGTGACAGTGGATGGCGTAGAAACTGAAGTGACACAAGGTGATGATTTTACATTCCCTACAGCATCAGCAAACGGATATGCAAATGCAGATTACAGTACACTTTATGCCCCAGGCCAAACTGTTGAAGTTCAGGATAATATAACAGCGACAAGTATTGGAAATATCGATTTTGCAATGGAGCCAGGTGCTTCAGTTGACTTGCGTGGAAACGATGGATTGAGATTCTGTGCCGAGGCTTCATACACAGACAATGAATTTTTAGAATCAGACAACGTGGAATTTGGAACGCTTATCACGCCAGTTGATATATTTATCGGAACACTGGACGAAGAATTGAATTTAGATAAGTATGAAGAGTTTGGTGATTCAAAGATTGCCAAGATTGTAAATAGTGGTTGGAGACTAGGAAATGTCGGCAGTTTTGCAGCGGGCATCATTCACCTTAAAGAGTACAATTGGCACAGATCATTTGTTGCCAATTCATATATGATTATTAAATATAGCAATGGTTCAAATAAGGTTATATACACTGGCTTGAGCGATGAAAGATCATTAGTTCAAGTGGTAGAAAACTTGAGAGATGCTGGTTATCCGGGATTAACCCAAGATAAAATTGCTATGCTACAAAAATATTTAAACGAGGATTAATGACCGATGGCGCAGGGAAGCTTTAAAAGCAAATATAAAAAATATATAAATACTGACTTAGTTTTCGATAAAAAAACTTGGGTAGCTATAATTGCATTATTATTTGTAAGTATGGCTGTTTTTGGTTTTATAGTTGAAATAAATTTTTATCACATAAATTCCCTCATCAGAGATGGTAAGGATATGTGGTTTTGGCGCGGAAGTGCTTTTGGACCATGGATTGATATCTATGGTGTAGGTGCTGTATGCGCTTTTCTTTTGACATATAGATTCAGAAAAAAACCATGGCTAGTTGCAATAATAGGTGGAGCAGTATTGTCTTTGATGGAATTGCTCACTGGAATGGCAATCTACTATTTAGACCATGGTAGAAGAGAGTGGAACTACAACGAAGAAATATGGACGTTTGGAAACATAGGTGGATTCCTTTGTGGACGAAATATCATTTGTTTCTGCTTAGCTGGTCCGTTTACAGTGTATATAGTTGTTCCTGCCATCATGTGGCTTGCAAAAAGGATAAATAGAAAAGTCTTTTTGACAGTGGCGTATGTGTTGGGCGGAATTGCTTTTGCTGATATGTTTTACAACGACATAATCCATCTATTCTTCCCACAACTCACAAAGGCCGGCGAATTCTACAGAGCCAAAGGCTTTAACTTTGTGAAGTTTACGCAACACGACAAAGCATTTTGGAAACTAAAATAATTGTGATAAAATACATATAACGAAATCTTTCGAGGAGGAAAGTATGAGCGAAGTTAAATTTACTAATCAGCAAATGCTAGATTGGATGGGGTATGTAGCAGAACTACAAGAAGTTACTCCAGAAAAAATAAAGATTCAAACTTATGTGGAAAGAGAAGAAACTATCTTGCACTTGTCTCAACACATAAGAGACTTCTTATATTTGCGGATGAGACATATCCAAATATGCTTTACAAATGTTGGGAAGCAGGTTTTGGCGATTACGAAATGTACTACGGCGAAGGCTACGAGCCAACAGAAATGAAGCACTGTAAAGTAAGTGATATGATGGATCATCCAATTGCAGGTCCTACAGTTATCTTTATCGTGAATGACGATACTCGTGAAGGAATGATCTTCGGAATGAAGAATGATAACTTCTCGCACGGAACTGTTAAGTATGTGGGCCATGAGATTCGAGCTGTCATTATGAATAAACTTGAGGTTGATATCAGAGATACTATCTTGATGGTAGATGCTGAGAGTATCGTTATTGAAGCTTCGATGGCTGCTTACGAAGGCGTTATCATAGCTGACGAGCGCAACGAAGGTGACAAACGTACGCTAGAAGAAAACATCGACAAATTTGGTGTTCACAATGTAGAAGTTATAACAGATCTAGAAGAGGATACACTTAAGGATTTACCAGTTCCTCGTTTAGCGTTTATCGTTGCTAAGAAGGGCGAGATTAAAAAAGATATCGAGAGTATCTTGAAGGTTAATCCAAATGCCAAGTTTATCTTCTGGACATTAGAGTTAGATGTTTTATCAGAAATCAAATACATAATGGAACAGTGTGGTGTTAAAGTAACAGAAGTAATGCAAATGGCTGTTTCAAAGACAGATAAGAATAGTGTATTTGTTGCACAGCCTAGTCCTTGGTTGATTACAGGAGAGGTTGAATAAATATAATTGCAAATTAAAAACAGTCGTCATCGACGACTGTTTTTTTATTGCAATAATTCACTCAATCCACCTGTAAAATCAACCCTTTTTACGAATGAGTGATGTTTAAGAAAAAAGTTTAACTTTTTTTAAAAATTTTGTTGACACCTAAAAATCAAAGTGGTATTATTCGTTTTACCATAAATGCAACGGATTGCATAAGAGATATTATATTATGTAAATGTTACATATAGAATTTTCTATCTAAAGCAATTTTTCTGTTCAAGATACCTTTAGATACATTGTTTGCAGATATGGAATAGTGAGGAAAGGGGGAACGTGCACCATGGATGTGTTTTTACAGGAACATGGCAAAACAATCTTTATTGCCGTATGTATTTTACTTCTTGTAGGTGTTGCTTATGTAGTTGGACCAATTATTGCTGACGCTGTTGGCGGAGTGGTAGATGGCTACTCAAGCTCAGTTACATTCGACACAGTAGCTGGAAAGATTCACTAATAAGAAGTAAGCAGGGTCAGGAGATTAAAGTATGCGAAAACTTACATTGCCGAACAGAGCATTTGGAGAACTTTTAGAATATGTATTAGATGAAAACATCACAGATATAAATTGGTCACAGGGGTTATGGGTCAACCACTTAGAAAAGGGTAGGTATAAAATTCAAGGCTTTCTGTTGGATGATAGTTTTATTCAGCAATTTTATACAAAGATCAGCAACCTTATGAACGAACAATTTAATATTAATCACCCTCTTTTGGAGGCAGAAACTGACAACTTAAGAATTTCAATACTTCACGATTCCGTAACTAATACTGGAATCTCCATAAGTATCAGAAAGACGCCAGCAGTAAGGCGAATTCATAGGGACAGTATGATAAACGATAATTACTGCAGTGAAGATATAGATAACTTTATGGAAAATGCGATTCGTGCACATTGCACCGTGGTCGTCGGGGGATTGCCTGGGGTAGGAAAAACGGAGTATGTCAAATACCTCACGAATTATATACCTGCATATGAAAGAGTATATACGATTGAGGACAACCTAGAACTTAGGTATTCAGCAATAAATCCAGGCAAAGATTGTGTTGAAATTAAAATCAGCGACAGTTTCGGATATTCGGATGCTTTGAAGGCGAGTAAAAGGCAGCTACCAACATGGGTTTTGCTGGCTGAGGCCAGAGGAAAAGAAGTTAAGTATTTGTTGGAAAACATTTCGGCGGGAGTGTCCTGCCTCACGACACTTCATTTGGATGATGCTAGTAAAATCCCTGACCGTCTGCGAAATATGGGAGAGGCCATTAATGAGAATGATGTTTATTCCTTCATCGATCTCGGCGTTCAATTGGAATCAGTAGTGAAAGAAGGAGAGAAGATAACGAGAAGGATTTCTCAAGTGATGTGTCTATCTAGAGATAATGAGAAAAATGAAAAGGTAATGATTTATGAAGATGGAAAAATACTGACAAAGGATTTACCAGAAGATATATTGAGAAAATTTAAATTAGCGGGAATTAACAATCCGTTTGCGGGGGAGAAAAATATTGAAAAAGAAAGTATTAATGCTGATAAGAGATTCAGCAAAAGTGTTATTGATTATTCTAGGGATTTGTCTAGCTTATAGATTAAATATTATTTCAATCATTTTGTGTATGAGCGCGGGAGTCGCGTTTAACTATTTCTACCAGAGAGAAGAAATAAAGAGAAGAAGACTGCTTGAGCGCTTCAAAGATGGCATTATGTATATGGAACAAATGATTTATTCATTTAAGAAGCAGCCGAAGATTAGACTAGCTCTTCAGGACGCACAAAAGATTGGCTCAAGCGAAGTTAAAGAATTGCTAGAGGAAGTAATTGTAAATATTGATACAAACGAATCGGAAAATATTTACGAGGAGGCTCTAGAATTAGTTGAAAAGGAATATAAATGCAAAAGAATTAGGTCGCTTCACAAGTTCTTGATAAAGATAGAAGAACACGGTGGAGAGTACGACAACTATATAGACATTTTGCTTCAAGATATAAAGGACTGGAACGATAGGACGCTACTGTTTATTAAAAACGTAGAGCGTGTAAAAAGAAATGTTTTGATTTCAGTTTTTTCCACAGTAATTACTTGTGGATTTATGGCTTACATTGTACCGTCGGAGTACAGTTACACTCCAAGCCCAATCTATCAGGTCGCTTCAACAATAATGCTCCTTATGATGATGGGTTCATACTTACTTATCGTTAAGAAAATGAACTTCGATTGGCTTAAGGAAGAGCAGTCCCTAAACAACAACCAGATAATGAGATATTACAACTTGGTTGAAAAAGGTTATGAGGATTATGACTCACTTAGCTGGAGCGAAAAACTTTCATATAAGAGTGCGAAGAAGAGAATGGAGAAAGAACTGTCCAAGTGTTTTCCAGATTGGATAAGAGAAGTGGCAATTAATCTGCAAAATGACACAGTTCAATCAGCCATTGAAAACTCTTATGAGAATTCGCCATTCATTCTGCAAAGACCTATCAGAAAATTGCTGTTAGATTTTGAAAAGTATCCAGTGGGAATTGAGCCGTACGACAACTTGCTCAGAGAATTCGACTTGGACGAGATTAAGTCTTCGATGAAGATGTTCTACTCGATAAACGAGCTCGGCAAAGAGCAGTCAGATCAGCAAATCAATTCTATTCTCGATAGAAATAACAAACTGGCTGGTCATGCAGAAGAGATGAAAAACCAAGATCAGATTGGGGCGGCATCAATGCTTGCGACCATTCCTATGATAGTGGGCATTGTGAAAATAATGATAGATATGATTTTGATGATTATGGTTTTTACCTCATCAATCGGAAACGCAATAAACGGATAGGAGGCAGGTATGAAAATATTATTATCGGAATTAGGACAGTGCATAGTATTTGGAGTTATTTTTGTTTGTTTAGTTATGGCGTTCTATCAAGTGTTGGATGTTGTAACTGGATAGAAAGGAGCAAGTATGGAAAATTTTATTACTGAGCATGGAGGAATGTTGTTAAGTGGAATAATCGCAATTATGACGATTGTTATTATGTTTTTAATTATCAGAGCAATGGGAAATCTAGATTTGAGTTCACTCGGAACATTGCTTGGATAATGAAAGGGGGTTCAAATGAGTTTGATGTTAGGAGAGCACGGGGAAGCCATTCTCTACGGAGTGGTAGGAATAATGCTAGTGTGTTTGATTTGTCTTGTGTGCAATAGCAAGTGGAAAAATATTTCTCCAAGCTACAAGACAGAACATAGCCCTTCGAATAGGGAGTTCGCCAACGGAGCACAGAATAAATATCCCGTGATAGAGAGCGATGATGTAATATATGCAGATTACAAAGACACAAATTTTGAGTTTAGAGATTACGTCAAAGCCAAAGACTACACCGGCAAAGACATCAGCGATGATTTAAAAGTCTTTGGCGGAGTCGATGTTTTTAGAAAAAATATTTACAGATTAAAATGCGTGGTTCGTTCCAACAATTTGGTTTGTACAAAATATGTGAATGTGGTGGTGGAGTAGAGTATGAAGATTGCAATAGAAGTTTTTTCAATAGTTATAGCAATTACTTTGGCATGTATATTGTTTTCGTCAATAATTAGCAGTAACAACCAAAACTGTTATGCGAGAGATTACTACAATGTTGTGGTAAATCGAATCGAGGATAGCAACTATAACGACCAAGTGATTGCGGAATGTGTAAATGATGCAGAGAGTAAAGGCTATGATCTGAGTGTGGACGATGTAACTGTCTACGAAGATCAGCCTAGCAAATATGTAACGCTTACTTACTATGTCAGTCTTCCAGTTTTCAAAATGTTTGGGAGTGATTATTCTAAGCAAGCAGTAATAGAGGGGTATGCGAGATGAAAAAAATAATAATAACATTTATGTTCGCACTTTTTATAGTGTGTGTTTATAAAACAGAGGTAAAGGCTTTGTCTGGAAGTGGAACTTCAGGTAGCCCATACAAGGTTACCACTGGAAGTGACTTAAAGGCGGCTTTGTCGAAGGGAAATAGTTCTTGGAAGTATATAGCCATAGCAGATACGGTGGCTATTACAGAAACTATAAAGGTAGAAACCGGAAAATTTAGGGTTTATGCAAGTGGTGCAAATAGAACAATTAGACGTTCACAGAGTATGGGTGCGGCTGTCAATTCTTCGTCGAATCCGCTTAAATGTATAAAACTCGAAGGTAGTACGGAAATAGTATGGGGTTATAATGCTACATCATACAAACTGACATTGAATGGTTCCAAGAATTATTTTACAGATAGTAGGCAGTGCAATGATTTCTTTTGTGTTAATACAAATGCCGAAATGACTATTGGCGCAAACTGTATTTTTACAAATGCAAAAAATACAATGAAAACAGATGAAGCTGCACCTATCAGAGCATATGGGATAGTTAATGTTTATGGTGAAATATCAAATTGCGAGGGCAACAATGGTGGAGCAATAAAGTGCATAAGCGGAGACGTTTATATTTACAACGGCGCTAAAATCCACGGTTGCAAGTCTGGTACTGAAGGCGGAGGTATATATGTAAGAGATTTCGCTACCATAATGATGTATGGAGGTTCAATATATAGTAACCAAGCCGCCGAAGAAGGCGGTGGAATTTTCTCGACTAAAGGAACAGTCTATTTAATAGGTGGAACAATATACAGTAACACTGCAGGTCAAACTGGTGGTGGAGTATTTGCAGGAAATGCTTCCAATCTTTTCTTTGGAGAGAATGGTTCAGGACCTACGGTGTCAGACAATTACGCAAAGAAAAGTGGTGGTGGAGTTAGGTGTAATGGCGGCACCAGTGAATCGGGAGGAGTTAGCATTTTTGAAGGTGGAACTATCACGGAGAATAAAACGGATGTGTCAGGTGGTGGCATTTCAGTTGGAAAGCCTAGCAGTGGATGCCCATCAAAAATAGATATTTCAAACTTAAATATTACCTACAACACATCTGCGCACTCTGGGGGAGGAATTAACTTCTCAGAGGGCGTAGTAGGGAAAACTACTAATGAAGCACCAATTGATAATTGCACAATTTCCTTGAACAAATCATCCACTAGTGGTGGAGGAATATATGTAAATACCGCTGTAAAAATAACAGATAATAACATTAGAGACAACGAGGCAAATTATGGTGGAGGAATTGCGATATCTGATACTGGCATTTTAAAAATGCCTAGTAGTAAAGTGGTGAGTAATATAGCTGATAAGGGTGCAGGAATCTATCAAGGCGGAATTTTTGAATTGCTTGAAAGAGGATATGTGAATTCAAACAATACAGTTTACTTGCCAAGTGGAAGACACATTGATATAACAGGAAAACTTACGGTATCAAATATTCTGGCTTCATACATAGATCCAGAAGTTAAAACTAAAGGAACAATATTGGTGGATGTTACTTACACTGGAGGAACAGCAGATGACGAATTGTACCATGAAGGAAGCGGAGACGAAGAAGCAGCAGGAAAAAGTGTGACTAAGAAATTTGCTGCAAAGGGCGGATATACTCTTCGTCCTTCTAACAAGAATACGGTCATCAATTCCTCTAGATACATCATTATTAGCGAGAGGTACGATGTTAAGTACAATGCAAATACACTAGATACAGTATTGAATCTTCCAAAGGATGACATAGCTTTTTGGAGTGAGAAGTATGCTGTGAGTGCTAATGTTGTTAGCCGCGTTGGGTTTATCTTGAACACTAATAAGCATTGGAATTTGTCGGCAGATGGCACTGGAGATGTGATGAAGCCAGGAGTTGATACACTTATTACGAAAGATACTACATTGTATGCCGTCTGGTACAATCCTCAAATATCGTGGCTCAAAATGAAAACAGTTGATAGGTACTATGTGGTTGGACAAGATATTACTTTGACGGTGAAGGAACTTACCAAGAAGATTAAATTGGAAAACGATTTAGGTATTGATATTGATTATGAAATAAAAGTTACTAGGATTGTCAGAGTAGGCGGAAGAGTTTTAGCAAAAGGTACAGACATAAAAACAGAGGATTACATTAATACCGATGAGGTGGATAATTTTACACTTTATCTTTCATCGTCCAACCAAGATGGAACTGTCACATGTACTGGTCAGATGAATGTTAGTATTTTAGAAGACTATTATGACAAAACAGAAGTAAGGTTTATATCCAAAGAGTTTATAGATACTTTAGATCCAAGGTCAAAATGGAATAAAAGCAAGAAGAGTGTTTTGAAAAAATCACTTAACAATGAAGATGATTATATTTTTACAGTAGATCTTGAGAAAGAAGATATAGAAGAAATTAGAAATAACGTCAAAAGTAATGGACACAAAATTGACCATGCGGTTAATTCCGGCATATCCGGAAAAATCATAAAACAGTAAGTGGGGAAAAGAGATGAAACAGTTTATTACAGTTATTGGAATTGCAGTTATTGTAACTTTGATTGCCATGACTCTTTTGTCGGAGCAAAGCAGGAGTTCCAGGCAAGATGAGCTAGAAAGGGCAGTGTCAGGAGCAGTGAAGCAAACTGTCAAAGCAACTCACGCTGATGGACAGACTGATATTACCTCAAACAAAGAGATGGTGGCACATTTTGTAAATGTAGTTTCAAATAATATAAAAAGTGACGGAGATATCTCCGTCAAAGTACTTGGTGTAGACTACCAAGATGGTTTATTAGATGTGAAAGTCTCTGAGACTTTTAAATATTTAAATGGCAAAGAAAAAACTATAGAAGTTAGGAAGTGTGCCATTTATGAGTAGGTTGATATCCTTTCTATGTAGACTGATTTTAAAACACTATAGTTAATCAGTTTCAATGTCGATAGAGACTTCACCATAAGATAGGGTATACTCATTACCATGTTCATCCTCAACTATCAACCTACACCTTGAATCAATGTCAATCGCTCTACAGTACAATTTCATATTCCCTTTATAAACTATGATTCTATCTCCTAAAATGTTAGAGCGATTGATATATTCTTTCAAATGAGATTTCATATCATTTGATTTATAGTAATCCATATAGTAGTCGAGTAGATTTGCTACAAGAATGCTTGTCTTATTTTTGCTATCAGCTTTTTTATCAAAAACAGTGGTAGCAATTTTTTTTATGTCTTTAGGAAAACCACCCTTTGGTGGAGTAATATTAATGCCTATTCCCACAACAGCATAATCTAACTTATTCATTTCCATACTAAGAGCAGCCTCTGTCAAAATACCACAAACTTTTTTATCTTCTATATAAACGTCATTAACCCATTTAATGTCGGCCTTCTTATCAGATACGCTTTCGATTGCTTTAGCAGTGGCCACTGCAGCTATAGTAGTAAAGTACAAAGAATCCTCAGGTGATGTATCAGGGCGTAGGAGTATACTTATATAAACTCCAGTATCCTTTGGCGAGTAAAAAGACTTGCCTGTTCTACCTTTTCCCTTAGTCTGTTCTGTGGATATAATCACAGTTCCTTCCTTCGCACCATCGTGCGCTAGATCCACCAACATATCGTTAGTAGAAGAACAAGTAGGGATAACCTTTATATCCAAATCATTTTTTAAATACTTATTTATACTTTGAGCAGATAAAATATCGCTGTCTTCTTGCAAAAGGTAACCTTTTCTAGATTTAGACTCAATCAAATAGCCATCTTTAATCAAACTTTGGATGGCTTTCCAAATAGCATTTCTACTTACACCCAAATCTTCGGATAGGGTGCCGCCAGAAATGTATTCTCCCTTATTCTTTTCTAGTTGGTTTAAAACCTGCTCTTTAACATTCATAGCGAGAGTATAGCATAACACTTAATTGTTAGCAATTGTTAGCCTAAATAGAAATAAGGTTGACAATAGAAAGTGGTAGGACTAAAATATCTTTTGGCAAACAAAGAAAAGAGGAAAAGATATGGAAAAGAAATTTTTATCAGTTAGAGATTTAGCAATGATTGCAATATTTGTAGCGCTTATCATAGTGTGCACGTGGATTACAATTCCATTAGGCCCAGTGCCGTTCACACTACAGACATTTGCAGTTTGTGTAACAGGTGGAGTACTTGGACTAAAGCGAGGAACAATAGCAGTAGTTGTATACATATTGCTTGGAATAGTAGGAGTGCCAGTGTTCTCAGAATTTTCATCTGGAATAGTCAAATTCATCCCAAACACAGAAACAGGAATGACAGGTGGCTACATTCTTGGCTTTATCCTTACAGTAATAATAATCGGAATCTTCAAAAAGCTATCGAAGGATAAAGATAATAAAATGAAAGCACTTTATCTGGGAATTGGAATGTTTTTAGGCGATATCGCATGTTTCATCTTTGGAACTATTTGGTTTTGGCAATTCAATCCAATGCATTTGGGACTAGCAGCATCTATTTCCGCTTGTGTTATTCCATTTATAATTCCAGATATAGCTAAAATTATAGTGGCACTAATTGTTTCAACACAAGTTAATAAATACTTAAATGTCTAAAACGAAAAATGACGGAAAGCGAACGATTTTAAGTGAGCTTCCGTCATTTTTTGTTTGGGGAAAGTAGAGAATTTATTATTGGATTGTGTTAAAATGAATAAGGTTAAATATAAATTTTGGAGATATTATGGAACAATATGAAGTAATAAAAAAAGAGAAAATAGATGAGATAGACTCACTGGGAACACTGTATAAGCACAAGAAAACTGGTGCTAAAGTTTTGGTGTTCGAAAATAGTGACGAAAACAAAGTCTTTAGCGTGGGCTTTAGAACTCCAGTTACTGATGAGACAGGTGTGCCACATATAATCGAGCACACAGTTCTTTGTGGTTCAGAGAAGTATCCAATCAAAGATCCTTTTATGGAACTTGCGAAGGGATCTCTAAATACATTCCTAAATGCTATGACTTATCCGGACAAAACTATCTATCCGGTTGCAAGCACAAACGCTCAGGATTTCAACAACCTAATGAGCGTCTATATGGATGCGGTTTTCAAACCAAATATATATAAGGAATAAAATATTTTCAAACAGGAGGGCTGGCACTACGAGTTAACCTCTCCTGAAGATGAACTTAAGATAAACGGAATAGTTTACAGCGAGATGAAAGGTGTTTACTCATCCGCCGACGGTGTGCTTGATAGAATCACCCTAAGTTCTCTATTCCCAGACAATGGCTATTCAGCTGAGAGTGGTGGATATCCTGAGGCTATCCCAACACTAACTTACGAGAACTACCTAGACTTCCATAGACGTTATTATCACCCATCAAACTGCTACATCTATTTGTACGGTGATATGGATGTGGAAGATCGCTTAGAATGGATCGACAAAGAATACTTATCAAAGTACGATTACTTGGATATTGATTCAAGTATTCCACTTCAGAAACCATTCGATCAGATGAACGATTTTGAGTACGAGTATTCAATAGGCGACGAAGAAGACGAGAATGAAAACTACATCTACTCAAAGAACTTTGTCGTGGGCGAATCTGATGACGTAAAACTAAACATCGCAATTCACACAATTGAGTATGCCTTAATGGAGATGCCAGGTGCAAAGCTTAAAGAGGCTTTGATCAAGGCTGGCATTGGTAAAGACATTTCATCAGCCTATGAGGGAGATGTACGTCAGCCAGTTTACTCAATCGTTGCAAAGTATGCGAAAAAAGAAGACAAAGAAAAATTCTTGAAAGTTATAGATGACACACTAGAAGAAGTAGTGGAAGAAGGCTTAGAAAAAGATGTTCTAAAAGCTTATCTTTTCAAGCGCGAGTTTGAGGACAAAGAGCAAGACTTTGGTCCATATCCAAAGGGCTTGATGTTTGATCTTAACCTTATGAACACATGGCTCTACGATGAAAACAATCCTTTCGCTATGCTTAAGACTGACGAGATCTATGAAGAGTTGAAAAAAGATGTAGAGACAGATTATTTCGAAAACATAATTAAAGAATACTTGATTGATAACAATCATACATCTCTAGTCACAATGGTTCCTAAGAAAGGCTTAACAGCTAAAAAGGAAAACGAACTTAAAGAACAACTCGCTGACAAAAAAGCAAAGATGTCAGACGAGGAGATAAACGAGATTATCCAACAGACAAAAGCGCTAAAGGCTTATCAGGAAGAACCTTCTACCAAGGAGCAGTTGGAGACCATTCCAATCCTTGAAATTGAGGACATCGATCCTGAGCCAAAGAAGAGTGTGGCTGAAATCACAAAGGAAGATGGAATCACATTCCTTCATTCAGATATATTTACAAACGGAATTGGATATCTCACACTTGTTTGCAACTCAAGCGACATTCCAAAGAAATATTTAAATTATGTTGCATTGTTTAGAACTTTCTTTGGCGCGATGGATACAGAGAAGCACAGCTACAAAGAACTAAATGCCGAGATTGATAAAAACTTGGGCGAGTTCTTCCTAATGGCTTCATCCAACACAAACGAGAAGACAAACGAAATGCTCTTCTCCGGCGAAGTCCACGCCAAAATGTTCTACGATAAAATCGAAAAGCCATTTGAGTACGCAAAAGAAATCATCCAGACTACAAAATACGATGATTACGACAGAATGAAAGTGCTGCTTGAAGAAGCAAAGGCAGCTACATTCCAGACCATCTTAACTAGCGGTCATGTGGTGGCTTCAAATAGAGCGTTGTCATACTACTCAAAGACTGACTTCGTGGGCGACGAAGCAATGGGAATCGGTTTCTATGATTTTGTTTGCGACTTGCTAGAAAACTTCGACGAGAGAAAAGAGGAGTTTGCACAGAACTTGAAAGGCGCTTTGCAATACCTCTTCGTGAAAGGTGATGTTATAGTAAACTATGGTGGCGACAAAGAATCATTTGAAAAAATAAAAACTCTATCAAAAGAGTTTATAGATGAACTATTCGAAAAACAAGAAAACGATGATGAGTGGGAGTTCAAACCAGAGCAGAAGAACGAAGCATTCATCACACCAGGTCAAGTTCAGTATGTGGCAAGAGCTGGTAAGTTTGACGGAGAATACAACGGAGCATTTATCACACTTACAAACATAATGCGAACTGAGTATTTGTGGAATAACATCCGAGTGCTTGGCGGAGCGTATGGTTGTATGAACAGAGTTACTAAGTTTGGCGATGTCGTGTTTACTTCATACAGAGATCCGAACTTAAAGACAACTAGCGATACATATCTAAACGCTGCTAATTATATAGAAGAGTTTAATGCAGACGAGAGAACACTTCGCAAGTTTATCATTGGCGCGATTAGCGGAGTGGATAGACCGCTTACAACAAACGAGGCAGTGACAAGAGAACTAGTACTCTATATCACAGAAAATACATATGAAGATCGCAAGAAAAACAGGACACAGCTTCTAAACACAACAGTAGAAGATATTCAGAAGTTTGGAAAGAACTATCGCGAGGCAATGGAAATGGGAAACATCTGTGTCATTGGTTCGAAGAGTGCGATAGAAGAGAACAAAGATATGTTCAAAAAGGTTAGAAACATTTAGTTTACATAAAAAGGATAAGATATGAGCGAAAATTTCAAATCAGGTTTTGTGGCATTGATTGGTAGACCAAACGTTGGAAAGTCCACATTGATGAATAGAATCATCGGACAGAAGGTTGCCATCACATCAAACAAACCACAGACCACAAGAAACAGAATACAGACAGTCTACACATCTGATGAAGGTCAGATAGTGTTCTTAGATACGCCTGGAATTCACAAGGCAAAGAATAAGCTTGGCGAGTACATGGTGAATGTGGCTGAGCGCACCTTCGAAGAGGTCGATGCAATTCTATGGCTAGTTGAGCCTGATACAAAGATTGGCCCTGGCGACAAGCACATCATAGAGGAGCTGGAGAAAGTCAATGTGCCAGTTCTTCTTGTCATAAATAAAATTGACACAGTAAAGAAAGAAGAAGTACCAGAGATCATAAACACTTACAAGGACGCGTTCGACTTTACAGAGATTATTCCTACGTCCGCCACTAAAGGCGAGAACGTAGACACAATAGTGACAGAACTTCTAAACCACTTGCCAGAAGGACCAATGTACTACGACGAAGATACTCTAACAGATCAGCCTATGCGACAAATCGTAGCTGAGATAATTCGTGAGAAGTCACTCCACGCATTGAACGAGGAAGTTCCACACGGAATCGCAGTGACTATTGAATCTATGAAAGAGCGAGAGACCAAGAAGGGCCCTATCACAGATATTGAAGCGACTATCATTTGCGAGAAGGAATCTCACAAGGGTATTATTATAGGAAAGAAAGGCTCAATGCTTAAAAAGATTGGCTCGACAGCTAGATATGAGATTGAGCAGCAGTTGGAGATGAAGGCGAACCTTCAACTTTGGGTGAAAGTTAAAAAGGATTGGCGTGACAGCGAATTCTTAATGAAAAATTACGGATACACGGATAAATAAGATGGATAACAAAATTGAAGTAACGGGAATAGTGCTCTCTCAAATGCCAATTGGAGAGGTTGATAAGAGAGTGGTCATTTTGACGAAGGAGTTCGGCAAAGTGTCTGCTTTTGCTCGTGGTGCAAGAAAACCTAACAGTCCGTTTCTTGCAGGCAGTCAGCCTATGGCGTTTGGAAAGTTTACGCTTTTCCCTGGCCGAAGTGCTTACAGCATAAACAACATCCAGGTTTCTGATTACTTTGCAAGTGACATAACAGATCCAGACCAAATGTATATGGGAATGTATTTCCTAGAATTAGCAGACTACTTCGCCAAAGAAGGCCTAGAAGCAGGCGAGATGCTAAACCTTATCTACAGAGCATTAAGAACACTAACTAAGAGTGGGATTTCACCTACTCTAATAAGAAGGATCTACGAATTCAAAATGCTCGTTATAAACGGCGAGTATCCAGATGTTTTTACTTGTGGAAAATGTGGTTCAAAAGAAAACATAGATTTCTTTGACTTGGCTCACGACACAGTTGTTTGCGAAAACTGTCACGGAGCACTCCCGGATAGCAAAAAGCTAAAAAATTCTACAGTCTATGCACTTCAGTATATTGTTACTTCACCAATGAATAAACTATTCGCATTCACAGTGAAAGATGACATTCTAGAACAGCTCGACAACGTGGTTGGAAGCTATATGGAAAAGCAAGTGGATAAGCATTTCAATTCTCTTGATTTTTTATAAATAGCGTATTGAAATAAGAGCAGTTTTTATATAAAATAAACTTTGGATATATTACAGACAATTAGGAGCACACAATGAGAAAAATTGCAGTGGCATTCGTTACAATCGCATTAATGGTCGGCTTAGTTGGGTGTAGCCCTTTGGGAGACATTGAACTAGAAGCTGGAGATAGCGGCATTTATATAGAAGATGACGGCGCTATATCATACGGCTCATGCGAGAAATTTGACAAGAAATACTATAACGAAGATCAACTAGAAAATGAAATAGATACTGAGGTGTCAGACTTTAACAAGAGTAAGTATTCATCGGTGGATGATGCTTGTTCTATCAACGACTTTTCGGCAAATTCGAAGGAGGCTAGATTAGTTCTTGATTTCGTAACTACATATGATTTCAAAAACTATATGATTAACTTCGCCGGCTTCGAAGAAGACGGCTTCTACATCGGGTCAATTTCTGACAACGACAAATGCCCAATCAAAGGCACATTCGTTAAACCTCACACAAAGAAGACAGTAACAGCGAAAGAAATCAAGAATATGAAAGATTGCATTTTGGTTACTTACACACCTTTCAAAGTTCAGGTGGATGGGGACATCAAATATATAAGTACGAACTGCAAGATTGATGATGACGACGTGGTTAGCACTTCAAAGAACAAGGGAGAGCTTAGCTACATAGTTTACGACATAGACCAATAATTGATTTTAAGATGGCTGTCATTGACAGCCATTATTATATAGAAAAGAAATGGAGAGAACACAATGGAAAAGACAATGGAGAAAATAGTAGCACTATGTAAGAGCAGAGGATTTATTTATCCAGGTTCAGAGATTTACGGTGGACTTGCAAACTCATGGGACTACGGAAATCTTGGCGTAGAGCTAAAGAACAATGTGAAGAAAGCTTGGTGGAAGAAATTTATCCAAGAGAATAAATATAATGTGGGCGTGGATTGTGCAATTTTGATGAACCCACAGACTTGGGTTGCTTCAGGACACTTGGGAAGTTTCTCAGATCCACTTATGGACTGTAAGGAATGTCACGCAAGATTTAGAGCAGACCAGTTGATTGAAGACTATATGGAAGAAAACGGCATTACTCCAGAGAAAGGACTTGATGGCTGGACTCACGAGGAAATGGCATCTTATATAGAAGAAAACGATATTGTTTGTCCAACATGTGGAAAGAAAAACTTCACGGACATCAGAGAGTTTAACCTTATGTTTAAAACTTTCCAGGGTGTTACAGAAGAAGCAGCAGATACACTTTATATGAGACCTGAAACAGCGCAAGGTATCTTTGTAAACTTCGCAAATGTTCAGAGAACTTCTCGTAAGAAGATTCCATTTGGAATTGGACAGATTGGTAAATCATTCAGAAACGAAATTACACCTGGTAACTTTATCTTTAGAACAAGAGAGTTTGAGCAGATGGAACTTGAGTTCTTCTGTGAACCAGGAACTGATTTGGAGTGGTTTGAGTACTGGAGAGGCTTCTGTAGAGATTGGTTGTTAGAACTTGGAATTAAAGAAGATGAGATGAGACTTCGCGACCACGACAAAGAAGAACTTTCATTCTACTCAAATGCCACAACAGATATTGAGTTTCTATTCCCATTTGGTTGGGGAGAACTTTGGGGAATTGCTGATAGAACAGACTATGACTTAAACAGACATATCGAAACTTCCGGCAAAGACCTAACATACTTCGACGATGAAAAGCACGAGAGATATGTTCCATATGTAATTGAACCATCACTTGGTGCGGATCGTGTGTTACTAGCGTTCCTTTGCGCAGCATACGATGAAGAAAATATTGGAACAGAGGAAAAACCGGACGTGCGTACAGTAATGCATTTCCATCCAGCTCTCGCACCAGTGAAAGTAGGTGTGCTTCCTCTTTCTAAGAAGTTGAACGAGGGCGCTACCAAAGTCTTCGACGAACTCTCAAAATATTACAACTGCGAGTACGATGACAGAGGAGCAATCGGTAAACGTTACCGTCGTCAGGATGAGATTGGAACTCCATTCTGTATTACATATGACTTCGACTCGGAAGAGGATGGAGCAGTGACAGTTCGTGATCGTGACTCAATGGAGCAGGAGCGAATTAAGATAGAAGATTTAAAAGACTATTTGGATAAAAAATTAGCATATTGATAAAAATTTGAATTACAGATTGATTTTTTATGTTAATATAGTATAATTCCCGTGGAAACAAAGAAGAGTAGAAGAATTTTTAAGAGGCAATGATTATGAAAAAAATAATTAGCAAAGTATTAGTTGTAGCAATGTTATTTAGTTTGCTCTGTTTTTATCAGGCAAGCCCTAATAAGGTTGCAAAAATATACGCCGACCAAAAAGAAGAGGTAGCTGGACAAGTGAAATCTGGTGAAACTGAGGCTCAGATTACTACAGAAGAAGTTACTACAGAAGCCCCAACAGAAGCCCCAACCACTGTGCCAGAAACTACCACAGCTGTAGTAAAGATAACTCCAGCCAAAGTGACAAATCTTAAAGTTTCAGACGTTAAGAATGCATCACTTAGGGTTAGTTGGAAGAAGGCTAAAAATGCTACAGAGTATTGGGTATACCGCTCAAAAGAAGGAAAGAAAAAGATGTCTAAGTACTCAAAGTACAAGACTTTGAAGAAGGCATCATTTATCGATAGCGGTTTATCACAGGGTACTGTTTATAAGTACAAGGTTATTGCTGTAAGAAAGGCTGACGGATATACAACAAAGAGTGGTGGCAGAGAAGTTACTGCTATGACAGATATAGATCCAGTTAAGACTTTCAAGGCTAAGGCAGCAAGCAAGAGTATCAAACTTACATACAAGAAAAACAGCAAAGCTACAAAGTATTATATTTATAGAGCCAGTGAAAAGAACCCTACTTTCAAGAAGATAAAAACTATGAAAAAGAGCAAATCTTCTTATACAGATAAAAAGGTTAAATCTGGCCAGGTTTATACTTATAAGATAGTTACTTACAGAAAGAAATATGGCAAAAAATCTTATAGTCTTCCAAAGTTTACTTCAGCCATGACAGCACTTTCGGCTCCATCTGGTTTGAAGTCAAGTGAGAGTGCACACAAAATAACTCTTAAATGGAAAAGAGTAAATAATTCTGAAAAGTATGAAGTATACAAAGGCAATAAGTTTGTTAAAACTACTTCAAAACTAAAATATACATTTAAAGGACTAAAGAAACGTCACACATATAAGTTTAAGGTCCGTGCAGTACGTAAGTATAAGGGCAAGACTTATAAGAGTGCTTTTGCTCAAATCACTGCATCTACAAACTTAGGTTTGAAGGGTACTTGGATTGAGATTAATATCAAAACACAGACCCTAAAAATGTATGTAAATAATAAACTATATGTTAAGACACCTATCGTTTCAGGTAACGTTGGTGACAGACATACTAGCAAGGGTACACATAGTGTAATAGAAAAGACAGCTCACAGACAATTGAAGGGTTCATACCATGGCCAGTCATGGGATGTAACAGTCAACTACTGGTTGAAGTTCACTAGTGATTCTCAAGGTATCCACGATAGTGTATGGCGTTCGGCATATGGCGGAAACATTTACAAGACAAACGGTTCTCACGGATGTGTTAATACACCACTTGGTGCAATGAGAAAAATATTCAAGAAGGCACATGTGGGTACGCCAGTAATTGTTTACTAAAAAAGACAAATAAAAAGTGTTGTCAGAAATGACAACACTTTTTTTATACTCAAATTTAATTGAAAGCTTATTCTTCGTCATCTACAAATGATGTCAAACTGCCGGCAGTATATTCGGCCCAACTATAATCTATCATATAGTCTCCGTTAAAAGAGTTGATGGCTGTAGCATCTCCATCTAACATTCTATAGTAGTCACAGTCTAACATATCTTTTTTGATGGCAATTTGCCTGTGATCTCGAATCAAGGCATCTTCCATTCCGATTTCACCTAAAGTACCTTTTAGATCACTGATAAGGTTTCTGACACGTTGTCCAGTGGCAACTGTATCCGTGTCATCTTCCCACAATGCAAAAGCAATCTCCTCTGATGTGCATAATGCACCCTCGCGGTCCACTAGGAAAGCTAGCATCTCTTTTGTCTGTTTTCTCTGGAAGGCTAGTGGTCTCTCATTATAGAATACTTCGAAATGTCCAAAGCATTTGACTTCTAATTTGTTTTTATCCGGTTTGTGTAGATCAGGTATATTTTCGAGTTCATTTCGCAAATCCTTCATAGTTATAGGCTTTAAAAGATAGCCGTTAGCTCTAACTTTAAAAGCATCTACCGCATATTCGGAGTGTGATGTTACAAAAATGATACGAGTACTAGGAGCCATTTTCCTAATCTTCATTGCAAGCTTGATTCCAGACATTTCTGGCATTTCTATATCGCAAAAAACAACATCAGGAATTAACTCTCTTTTTTTTATAGTTTTTAATACATCATTGGGAATGCTAAATGTCTCAATAGTAGCATCAGGCTCTAATTTATTTAACAAACGCTTAGCAGTTTTAAGTTGTAATTCTTCATCGTCTACTACAAAAAATATCATGTCTATGCTCCTTTAGGGAATATTAGAGTAGCAGTAGTGCCTTCTCCTAATTTAGAATCAATTATTAAATCGCCGTTTTCGGCTAGGTCTAGTCTTTCGCAAACATTTTTTATTCCTATATGCCCGTTAGTTGTTTCTTTTTCAACATCCTCTGGCACGAATCCAGGGCCGTTATCAACGATTTTTATTTCGTATCGGTCTGGGTACTCTTTGGAACTTATAGTAACATGACCCTGTTTATCTGTTCTTTTTCGCGCTCCATGGGCAACAGCATTTTCAACTATTGGCTGAATAGAAAAAACGGGAACCTTGAAATCTATACTTTCCAAATCATATGTAACTTTTAGACTATCTCCAAAGCGCAACTGTTGGAGTTCTAAATATCTTTTAATGTTTTCCATTTCCTCTGAAAAACTAATCATTCTTTCTTTGCTTAATGAGTCTAAATTATAACGCAAAAATTGTGAAAAATCAGTGAGTGCATGATCACCAGCTTCTACATCTTCTTCATACAATTCTCTTATTACTGAAAGACTATTAAATAGGAAGTGAGGTTTGATTTGACTTACCATTATTTCGTAATCTTTGTGTTTTATTTCATCGTCTATTCTCATCTGAGAAAACTCATTAAAGTGAATGAATAGGAAAGGCATAGATATTGCTAGTACTAAGTATGCTGTTCTAATATCAGATGACGTGAATTCTTGTAGAATAATACCTAGTACTATGAAAATCATAATAGCATATAGTGATGTTCTATTGCGTTTTCTAAAATCTTTGCTGTATATAACAAAGCCTGTAATAAAGAGAATTATTAGCACGGAATAAAATACCATATAAATAGGGTAGAGTGGTCCATGTGAGTATCGATTGAATTCATCGATTTTAATCATACCACCAGTGAATGCAGTTACTATTTGGAAAATAGTATTAACTGCCAAAAGTGAGGCTACAGTATATGTGAAAGCCTTTATCTTACGTGTTTGAGCGATTACAACTATAGCAGCACAAGGAGTGAGAATATAATCACCTGTTTTTACTGCTTGAAGCATCCAAGAAGGGAAATTGAGATTTCCACTTAAGAATACACCTGTCCACTCACACAGTGAAGAAACACCAATGATAAAATAAACAATGTAGAATAATCTTTTGTTTTGTTTGTCTAGACGGTCGTTCTCTTGAACTAAAACAGTCATAACTAAAAGAGTTAACCAAGTAATAAAAATTATAACTGAATAATAACTAAGTTCAGGCATAATCCTACCTCCTATTTCATTCCGTACTCTATCTAAATAGTATTTTAACACAGCCATATAAACTTTTCAAAAAACTCATTGAAAAAAAGATACACTGTGTTATAATCATTATGCTGTGTGTGAAAGCGCTACTTTTTGTGCGCTAAAATACACATAAAACTATGGATTTTTGGGATGTTTTGATACATTTCAAAACGTTCCATTTCATACAAATTTTTTATAATTTTAGGAGGAAAAACAAATGGCAAACAAATGGGTATACCTTTTTAGTGAAGGTAATGCTGACATGCGTGAGTTACTTGGCGGTAAAGGTGCTAACCTTGCTGAGATGACAAATATTGGTCTTCCAGTGCCTCAAGGATTCACAATCACAACAGAAGCTTGTACTCAGTATTATGAGGACGGCAGAAAGATTAACGATGAAATTCAGGGACAGATCAACGATTATATCGTAAAGATGGAGGAAATCACTGGCAAGAAGTTCGGTGATGCAGAGAATCCACTTCTTGTATCTGTTCGTTCAGGTGCTAGAGCATCTATGCCAGGTATGATGGACACTATTCTTAACTTAGGTCTTAACGAGACAGTTGTTAACACAATCGCTGAACAGTCTGGAAACCCTAGATGGGCTTGGGACTGCTACAGAAGATTTATCCAGATGTACTCTGACGTAGTTATGGAAGTTGGTAAGAAGTACTTTGAAGAACTTATCGACGAAATGAAAGAAGCTAGAGGCGTTGAGCAGGACGTAGATTTGACTGCAGATGACCTTAAAGAACTAGCAAATCAGTTTAAGGCTGAATATAAAAACAAGATTGGCGAAGACTTCCCAGATGATCCTAAGGAACAGTTGATGGGAGCTATCATGGCCGTATTTAGATCATGGGATAACCCACGTGCTAACGTATACCGTCGTGATAATGATATCCCTTACTCATGGGGAACAGCTGTAAACGTACAGTCTATGGCTTTCGGTAACATGGGTGATGACTGTGGTACTGGTGTTGCATTTACTCGTGACCCTGCTACAGGTGACAAAGGACTATTTGGTGAGTTCTTGACAAACGCTCAGGGTGAGGACGTTGTTGCTGGTGTTCGTACACCAATGCACATTTCAGAAATGGAAGAGAAGTTCCCTGAAGCATTTGCAGAGTTTTCTAAAGTATGTAAGACTTTGGAAGATCACTACAGAGATATGCAGGATATGGAGTTCACTGTTGAGCACGGTAAACTATATATGCTACAGACTCGTAATGGTAAGAGAACTGCACAGGCAGCACTTAAGATTGCTTGTGATTTAGTAGATGAAGGCATGAGAACTGAGGAAGAAGCAGTTGCTATGATCGATCCTAGAAACCTAGATACACTTCTTCACCCACAGTTTGATGCTCAGGCTATCAAAGAAACAGAACCAGTTGGTAGCGCACTTGGAGCTTCTCCAGGAGCTGCTTGCGGTAAAATCGTATTCACAGCTGACGATGCTGTAGAATGGGATGCTAAGGGCGAGAAAGTTGTTCTTGTTCGTCTTGAGACTTCACCAGAAGATATTACTGGTATGAAAGTTGCTCAGGGTATCTTGACAGTTCGTGGTGGTATGACATCACACGCTGCCGTTGTTGCTCGTGGTATGGGTACATGTTGTGTATCTGGCTGTGGCGACATCGACATGGACGAAGAAAACAAACAGTTCACACTAGCTGGTAAGACATATAAAGAGGGAGACTACATCTCAATCGACGGTTCAACTGGTAAGATTTATGATGGTGTTATCCCTACAGTTGATGCATCTATCGCAGGTGAGTTTGGTAGAATCATGGCTTGGGCTGATGATTTCAGAACACTTAACGTTCGTACAAACGCTGATACACCAGAAGATGCTAAGAGAGCTAGAGAACTTGGTGCTGAAGGTATCGGTCTTTGCCGTACAGAGCACATGTTCTTTGAAGAAGACAGAATTGCTGCATTTAGAGAGATGATCTGTGCAGACACTGTTGAAGAGAGAGAAGCTGCATTAGAGAAGATTCTTCCATATCAGCAGAGCGACTTCGAAGCTTTATATGAAGCACTAGAGGGACATCCAGTAACAATCAGATTCCTAGATCCACCTCTACACGAGTTTGTTCCTACAGAGGAAGAAGATATTAAGAAATTAGCAGATGCTCAAGGAAAGAGCGTTGAAGAAATAGAAGCTATCATTACTTCACTTCATGAGTTCAACCCAATGATGGGACACAGAGGACTTCGTCTTGCTGTAACATACCCAGAGATTGCTAAGATGCAGACAAAGGCTGTTATCAGAGCTGCAATCAACGTTCAGAAGAATCACGTAAATTGGGAAGTTAAACCTGAAATCATGATTCCACTATCATGTGATTCTAAGGAATTGAAGTTTGTGAAGGATATGGTAGTAGAAGTAGCTGATGCTGAAATTGAAAAAGCAGGCGTAGCACTTAAGTATGAAGTTGGTACTATGATTGAAATCCCAAGAGCTGCACTTACAGCTGACGAGATTGCTAAGCAGGCAGAATTCTTCTGCTTCGGTACTAACGACCTTACACAGATGACATATGGATTCTCAAGAGACGATGCTGGTAAGTTCTTAGATGCTTACTATGACGCAAAGATCTTCGAGAATGACCCATTTGCTAAGCTAGATCAAGATGGTGTTGGAAAACTTATGGAAATGGCTATTCAACTAGGTAAGAAAGCAAATCCAAACCTACACCTAGGTATCTGTGGTGAGCACGGTGGTGACCCATCATCAGTAGAGTTCTGTCATAAGATTGGACTAGACTATGTATCATGTTCACCATTTAGAGTTCCAATTGCTAGACTTGCAGCAGCTCAGGCAGCTATCGCAAGTAAGTAATTAGGTCTAAAATAATAAAAAATGAGGAGGTATTCGAAAGAATATCTCCTTTTTTTACTTTTAATATTGGGTGAATACTGATAGAATAAGGATAGTAGTCAGTACGGTTTAAATATTGATGATTTTTTGTAGAACATAATTATGTTTTTTGAAAAAGTACTATAATTAACTTAAGGTATTTGATAAAGGAGAGAACGGATATGAAAAAGTATTTAAAAATAGCGTCTATTGTTATGGCATTTGTTATGATAATCACATCAGTAGCTTTTATTAACACTACAACTGAAGCTAAGAGCAAAGTTAAGGTTACGGTTAAGGGTGCGAAGAAGAACATGACATTTAACATTGGTGATAAAGCTACTTATAAAGTTAAAGTGAAAGCTAAGAAAGGGAAAACAGCATTCACTGTTAAGTCTTCAAACAAAAAAGTTGTAAAAGTAAAGAAAAAAGGCAAAAAAATTACAATTATTGCTTTGAAGAAGGGTACTGCAAAGGTAATTGTCAGAGCAAAGAAGAATAAAAAGAAAAAATTTGTAATAAATATCAAGGTTGTAGATCCTACAAAACCTGAAAAACCAACAAATCCAGTAGAGACTACAGTGGCACCAGTTGAAACTACTCAAGCTCCTGTAGAGCCAACTACAGTAGCGCCAGTAGATCCAACTACTCAAGCACCTACAGTTGAGCCTACTACTAAAAAACAGATGGAGACTGAGAATTCAGCAGGCGGGTATGATGATGGAGACGGCAGTAATATTGAAGATTTGTTCCCAAAACCTTGATAAACAAATATCTTAATGTAGAGTTGAAAAGGGAGATATTCTTACGAATACTCCCTTTTTTGTAAATAAAGATGAGAAATAGTAAAAAAGTAAGAAAAACTCCAGATTTTTGTCAAAAATAGGGATTACTTAATATTATTAAGAATTTGATAAATGTGTGAAAATTGTTACGTTTATGAACGGTATATGGTATATTATTATGTTGTAAGAGTATGATATTTTATAAGTTCAAACGTTGTAACAGGCAAAGACTATGGTTTAGTCTTTGTTAGGCTACTTTATAAATAGAGTAGAAGGTGAGGATTATGATTAGAGCAAGGAGAAAAAGAAAATTCAATAAAGTCATTTCGATAGCTGTAGTAATGGCGATGATCGTTACTTGTATTACTCTTGAATTCCAATTCAAAGGTGTACAGGCTAGTGGCGGAGTGGCTGGAAAGGTCAGCGACCCTAGACGCTCAGGTAATGTTACCACGTGGGATTGTGTTTACTTTGGACACTATAACCAGACAAAGAATAAGAAGAGTGTTGAACAGTACTCGGGCGATTTCTTCCCAGAGCGCATTAAATGGAGAGTTCTAGAGGAGAAAAATGGTGAGTTATTCTTGATGGCTGATCAGTCTCTAGAGTCTATTCAGTATAATCAGGAAGTAAATAAAACAAATCCTGAAACAGGTGAATTAGACTTAACTTGGGCAAACAGTGATTTGAGAGAATGGTTGAATGATGACTTCTATAATGAAGCGTTTAATTCAAATGAGAAGGCTGCTATTAACTTAAGTACTGTAACTGCGGATAAATCACCAGAAAAACCAGATCTTGACCAAGGTCCAGATACTCAAGACTATGTTTATATTTTGTCTATGCAAGAAGCACTTAATACTAAATATGGATTTGTAAATAACTATGTATCTGAAGGCACAGGTAAAGGTGGAGCTAATCCAACCAACACGCGCTGTTCTGTTAACACAGATTATGGACATAGAGAGCATAGAAATAAGTTAGATATTTTAGGTTTCAACGATGGAATAGAAGATAAGACAGTTAATCCGAATATTTTTGGAAAAATACTATCGCAGTCATATGGTGCATATGAAGATTCGGGTATTTGGTGGCTAAGAACAGTTAAATCGATTTCTACTTATCCATACTATATGTACAGAGTTGACTATGATGGATCAATTAAGCAAAAACCTGGCCCTGAGAATAATGCCTGTGTAAGACCTGTTATCAGAGTAAATGAAAATTCAGATTATGTACACTATGCAGGAACTGTAAATACTAACGGTGATGTGCATGGATATTGTGGTGATGATAACTCTGACGTTACTTATGAATTGAGTAATGGCGTACTAACCATTTCAGGTACTGGTGCTATGGATAGTTTTGAAGATTTTGCAGCTCCTTGGCATAAGTATCATGAAGATATTAACACCATTGTTATAGAAGAGGGAGTAACAAATATTACCCACAATGCTTTTGAAGACTGTGCATATGTTTACTATATGTATATACCAGAGAGTGTGACAGAAATATCCTCACAAGCATTCTCTGATACTACAATGGCAGATAACTTCCTTGTATCAGTAGAAGATGGAAGTGATGCACATACTATTTGTCAGCAGTTAGGATGGAACTACACAATAGTTCGTTCCGTAAAGCCATTATGTAAAGAGATAGGAGAAATATTTGATACAGTTCAAACTCCAGACACATTGTCGTTTAAGTTTGATAATCCTTGTGCTGGACAGAGTTATGAACTATATATGGATGATGAATTAATCCAAGTTATTAATGATGACGTTCATGATTCACAAGAAATAATAGAGTGCAACATAGAAAACATTACCGAAGGATCACATATGATTCGCGTTAATGCTTTGGTTGTGGGCTCTAAAGGAATAGAAAGAAGAAGTATAGGAAAAGTAATCAGAATTAATGACGAGGGATATGGAAATCCTGTATGGGAAGATAGAGAAGCAGAAAAAGTAAGATGGGATACAGTATACTTCGGAAGGTATCCTCAATCTGAAGACCCTGATGGTGATTACACTTGTGTTGATTATAAGGGTGATACGCATACATTTAAGACAGAACCTATCAAGTGGAGAGTTCTTCAGGCAACAGACGATGAGTTACTATTGATGTCAGACAAGTCTCTTGATATTAGACCATTTGATACAAAAGGTAAAAATGTTTGGGAGACATGCTCTTTAAGAAAATGGCTCAATTCTACGAATCAAACCGCTAGTGATCCTGGATTCTATGATAGGGCATTTAATGAAGATGAAAAGGCTGCTATCTTGGAAACAGATACACCTACTAATTCTTCAAATGTAGTAACAAAGGATAATGTATTCTTGTTTCAACTTTCTGATGCTAAGAAAGATGAGTATGGATTTGTTGCTGCTGAAGGGTACGCAAGATGTCGTAGATCAAATGCTACAGATTTAGTTGCTATGGATAATTCTAAACCAGGTCCTCAGTATCCAATCTGTGTAGATGTTAGAACTTATAAGAAACAGTACAAAGGAAAGACAGAAATAATAGATCCGAATGATTATTATCACGATAGAGCTACTATCTATTGGTCTAGAGATAAGAACGGTAGTTCTGGAGCTAGATCAGATTATCCAGGAAATTTAGATGAAGGAAAAAATCCTAATGGTAATGCCGGTACTGGTTCTAACCAGTTTATTAATGGTAACGGTTGTGTTAGACCAATGATTAGGGTTGATGCTAAATCTCTTGCTGTAGAGGATGCAGGAACTATCAATTCTTATGGTGAGACAACAGGACCAGCAAAACGATATGAAATTAAAATTGATGGACAAGTTGTTGATAAGGTTAAAGAAGGATCAACATACACACTACCTACAGAATCTGCTAAGATGAGAGCAAGGAGTGTATCTACTGGAACTAAATTAGGATACATCGATTTAGATGATGATAGTGTTTATAGAAAAGGTACTTCATTCTCTATCAACAGAGATAGAAACTTCCGAACATTATCTAGCGTGGATGTAGAGCATGATGGATCAGCAATTAGAGTTTCACAGACTAAACCAAGAGGATTAGCATTTAGAAACAATGTAACTGTAAATGATTCAGATCCTTTGCATACGAAGTCATTCCAATATGGTGTATTGTTGACAACATATGAAGATTACTATGATACATATGATCAAGAAATTACGCCATTTACAGAAGAGATTGAAGGTCATAAATTGTACAATGTTGTGTTTAAGGCATCAGACTTCGCTTCTAAGAATAAACAAAGCTTTACTATAGCTATAAATAAACTTCAACCGGCCAACTATTCTAGAAATTTCGTTGCTGCACCTTATGTAATTGTTAAGTATGCAGCCGGTGAAGGTTCAGAAGTAATATATCCATCGCCAAGCATTATTGATATATGCAGTGCAAAAACATCAGCTGAGAGAGTTATGGCTGATACGTCTAAATGGCCTAGTGCATACAAGCCATGGCAGAGAGAGATTGTAGAAGAGTATGCTAATGCAGAATAGTGTGTTATAATAGAACATAATCTATTGATAGCATCTAGGAGTTACGCAGGGAAACCGATATGAAAAAGAAATATACTAAACCGAATATTTGTGCAATAGATTTTGATATTTTAGATATTATACACACGAGTGATCCTTGGGGAGTAGACCCAACGGATCCGGATGATGAGTGGTTATTCTCAGTGTCCAATTCAAAAGGCAAGAAATCTAACGGTGGATTTGACGGTATCGGATGGTACTAATAAGCAAAATATCAAATGTCTGCTTAACGTGAAGTTAAGCAGACATTTTTTTATTATTTAACATAAAATAGTGGTTAAAATTATTAATAATAGACTATAATCCCTTTATTTGAATTAATAATAATGGTATAATTATTTTCGTTGTGAGGAAGTAGTATTGAAATAAGAAAGAGGTAAAAAATGGGTGGATTTTTTTCAGTAGCATCAAAAGAAGATTGCGTATTTGATTTATTTTTTGGAGTAGATTACCATTCACATCTAGGAACTAGACGTGCTGGTATGGCAGTTTATGGAGAGAACGGGTTTGATCGTGCTATCCATAATATTGAAAACTCTCCTTTTAGAACAAAATTTGAAAAAGACGTTCAGGAAATGAAAGGAAATCTGGGCATTGGTTGTATTTCAGATTATGAGCCACAGCCTTTGATTATTCGTTCGCATCACGGAGCATATGCGCTCACTACGGTTAGCAAGATCAATAATACAAAAGAGTTGATTAAAGAACTCTTTGACGATGGCCATGCGCATTTCCAGGAGATGAGTACTGGCGAGATTAATGCTACAGAATTAGTGGCTGCCCTAATAAATAAGAAAGATAACTTTGTGGATGGCATCAACTACGCTTTGGAGGCTGTAGATGGTTCGTTGTCTATGATGATTATGAATAAAGAAGGAATATACCTTGCCAGAGATAAGAAAGGTAGAACTCCTATTGCGATTGGAAAGAACGAGCAGGGCTTCTGCGCGTCCTTTGAAGACTTCGCGTATAAGAATTTAGGTTACACAGACTATAGGGAGTTAGGACCGGGAGAAATTGCGGTTATGACACCAAAGAATGTAGTGACTTTAATTAATCCAAACAAAGAGATGAAGATTTGTACATTCCTTTGGATTTACTATGGATATCCATCTAGTTCATATGAAGGTGTGAATGTAGAGAAGATGAGATATGAGTGTGGTAAGAGAATGGCACAGAGGGATGATGCTAAGCCAGATGTGGTGGCAGGTGTTCCTGATTCGGGACTTGCGCACGCTATTGGTTATGCGAATGAATCGGGCATTCCTTATTCAAGACCATTTATTAAATACACACCTACATGGTCAAGATCATTTATGCCTACTATTCAGAGTAAGCGTGATTTAATTGCTAGAATGAAACAGTTAGCAGTAGAAGATTTGATTAAAGACAAGAGTTTGTTGTTGATAGATGACTCAATCGTTCGTGGAACTCAGATGAGAGAGACTACGGAGTACCTATTTGAGAGCGGCGCAAAGGAAGTTCACATTAGACCTGCGTGCCCACCGCTTGTTTATGGATGTAAGTACTTGAGCTTTTCACGTTCTTCATCGGAGATGGAACTTATCACTAGACGTGTAATCGAAAGACTTGAAAATGGAAATGTGACTGATGAGATTTTGCAGGAGTATACAGATCCAGATTCAGAGAAGTACGCAAACATGGTTGAGGAGATTAGAAAAGAACTCAACTTTACATCTCTAAGATACAACAGACTTGATGATATGTTAGATGCAGTTGGTATCGACAAAGACAAGCTTTGTACATACTGCTGGGATGGTAAAGAATAAAACACAGTTTGTACATAAAAAAAGTGTACAATTATAGTGATTTGATATGGGAAAATTTGACGGATTTTTAATATGTTCAGATGTGGATAGTACGCTCACATACGAGGCCGGCAAAGTGTCTGACGAAAACGCAAGAGCAATCAAGTACTTCCAGGATGAGGGAGGTTTGTTTACTTTGGCGACGGGGCGCGCTCCATCGTTTATGGAACACTTTAGTGATAAGTTAAAGATTAATGCGCCTATTGTATCGTTTAACGGAACGCTTTTGTACGATACAGAAAAGGATGAGATTATAAAGACTTGGCCTATGGATAAGGCTACGGTCTATAAGGTATTTAAGTATTTGCAACAAAATTATCCGGACATTTGGCACTATTCGTTTGGAGTTAATACTTCCATAAATGCTCAGTATGAGGCAAAGAATCACAGTGCTGGTGATGGAACGTTGGATGAGTTGTTTGATTCATTTCCAAATGAGATGTACAAGGTGTTGACGGTGCAAAATGAAGCCTTGACGCTGGAGATTAAAAAGGATTTAATCAGCAAGTTCGGTAAAGAACTACAATTTTACAGAAGTTGGAACGAGGGACTTGAATACGTTTCACTCGAGAGCGGCAAAGGTGTGGCAGTAGATCATTTAAAGAAACACTTGAACGGTCAGATTCACACAACCGTGGGTGTGGGTGATTATGAAAATGACATCACACTGTTGGAATATGCTGATATTGGATATGCAGTGGCTAATTCGATAGATGCTGTGAAGGAAGCTGCGGATAGAATTACAGTAAAGAATACAGAACACGCTATTGCGGCGGTTATAAAAGATTTGGAAGAGACAGTTATATAAAGGAGAAGCGTTATGGAAAACAAGAATAAGAAAAAACTAATGATCGGCATTGCTGCTGTGATTGTTGTGATTGTGGCTGCTATTGTTGTCGTGCTCTGCGTGACTAAAGTTGGAAAGAACCAGAAGTCAAATGCAGAAGCAACTGTCGTTGTGACCGACAAGAATGGTAAAGAGATAAAGAAGACTAAGAAAGAGTTGGCTAAAGAAGAGGCGTCTAAAAAGGCTGAAGAAAAGAAGAATAAAAAGAAAGCTTGGGATGGTGTCGAAATAAAAGAAGAAGAGACAAAATCCAAAAATGGCAAGCAAGTTATTTATAAGAGAAATAAAAAGGGTGAAATAGTAACCAACAAGAAGGGTGAAAAGGTTACTAGAAAGCCTGCATACGCTGGAGAGGATGAAGGTTGGTCGCCAATCGTTACTCCAGATGATTTGAAAAAGAATAAATAGCGTATCAAAAACGTCACATAGGACGAAATAAAAAGCCGGTCAGTTGAAATTGACCGGTTTTTTTGGTATTATATATATTTGATTGAGTGTATTCAAACGGTCATCAGCCGAATTTTGGCTGAGAAAGGAGTTCATTTGAAAACACAAGATTTTAATAAGAAAATCGAAAGACTAGTCAAGAGAGCCAGTAAACAGGACAACAGACTATCTAAAGAAGAGATTAAAAAATTCTTTAGGGCTGTTCAGCTTACTGACAAACAGGAAGAAAACCTTCTTCCTACGCTTCGTGAGAGCGGCGTAAAGGTTCTCACAGCTAATCAGATTGCTAAACTAGAAGAGAAGAAAGCAGCTAAAGAAAAGGCAGAGAAGAGTAAGAAGAAAACGGGAGCAAAGAAAGCTACCCCTAAAAAGTCTGCAAAGAAAACTGCTAAAAAGACTGAAAAGAAAGCAACTAAAAAGACTACAGCAAAGAAGACTAAAAAGACTGAGACTAAGAAGACTAAGAAAACTGAGACTAAGAAGACAACTAAAAAGAAAACTGCAAAAGCAGAGCCTAAGAAAACTACTTCGAAGAAGGCTACAAAGAAAAAGACTGACGAGAAGAAGACTTCTAAAAAGAAAGCCGCAGAAGAAGAGTCAGAAGAGATGGTTGAAATCTCAGTGGCAGATCTTCCAGATGCAGGAACAGAAGATCCTACAGATGAAGATATTGCTATGGTAGAGACAGACGAAGAGGAAGAGGCTAAAACATCTGGAAAGAAAAAGAAGAGCGAGAGCGAGAGTGCTGAGAAGGATGCTGTGGACTTGCTCGAGGGTGTTGGAACTGAAGACCCTGTTCGTATGTATCTAAAAGAGATTGGTACTGTGCCACTTTTGACGGCTGAGGAAGAAGTAGAACTTGCTAAACGCAAGGCTAAAGGCGATAAAGTAGCAAAAGAAAAACTAGTAGAGGCAAACTTGCGTCTAGTAGTTAGTATTGCAAAGAGATATACAGGCCGTGGAATGAGCTTCCTTGATTTGGTTCAGGAAGGTAACCTCGGACTTATCAAAGGTGTAGAAAAGTTTGACTACAACAAAGGATTCAAACTTAGTACATATGCAACATGGTGGATTAGACAGTCAGTTACAAGAGCGTTGGCTGATCATGCTAGAACAATCCGTGTGCCAGTGCATATGGTTGAAACTATAAATCGTATGTCAAAGATGCAGAGAAAGCTTACTTTGGAACTTGGCTATGAGCCTTCGACAAAGGAACTTGCTAATGCACTTGATATGACAGAAGACAAGGTATTGGAAATTATGCAGATTGCTAGAGAGCCTGCTTCACTCGAGACACCTATCGGCGAAGAGGACGATTCAAACCTTGGCGATTTTGTCGCAGACAACAACACTGTAACTCCAGAGGGCAATATTGAATCAGTAATGCTTAAGGGACATATTGCAGAGTTGTTAGATGATTTGAAAGAAAGAGAAAGAGAAGTTATTATTCTTAGATTTGGACTTCGCGACGGACACCCAAGAACATTGGAGGAAGTTGGTAAGGAGTTCCACGTAACTAGAGAGCGTATCCGACAGATTGAGGCAAAGGCTTTGAGAAAGTTGCGTAATCCAGTTAGAAGTAAGAAGATCAAAGACTTCTTAAATGACTAGAGGTAAAGATGGACGAGTTTAAAAAAGATGAACAATTGAATGAAAACTTAGACCAGGTGGAAGAGACTGATTTTGAGGCTGCTAAACAGCAAAAGCAAAAGAAAATTGCTCGCGAGATTTTCAGTTGGATTAAGATAATTGTTATTGCGCTTGTAGTAGCTTTAATTATCAACAACTTCATTATCATTAATGCTAATGTTCCTAGCGGTTCTATGGAAAATACTATTATGACTGGAGATCGTATGATAGGTCTTCGAACTGCGTATTGGTTCACTTCGCCAAAGCGTGGACAGGTTGTGATTTTCAAGTTCCCAGACAATGAGGATGAGACTTTTGTTAAGAGAGTTATCGGACTTCCTGGTGAGACAGTGCACATTAAGGAAGGAAAGATTTACATCAACAATTCCAAGAAACCTCTCAAAGAAGATTACTTGAAAGAAGAGTGGACCGAAGGAGATAACTACGCAGAACCATTCAAAGTGCCAAAAGATTCATATTTCTGTTTAGGAGATAATAGAAATGTTTCAAATGATGCTAGATACTGGCATAAGAAATATGTTAAGAAGAGTAAGATTCTAGCTAAGGCAGAGTTTGTATACTGGCCATGGAGCAACAAAAAGATTATCCACACGGCAGACTACATTAATTAAAGATTTTAAAAGGACATCTAATAGATGTCCTTTTTTATAGTTCATAACAATCGATTGTATCTATTGTTTTAAATCCTATTTTGTTGTAAAGGTTTATGGCGGGTTCATTGTTTGTCGATACGTGAAGTATTATCTTGTCCGCCTGCTTGAAAGCATCTCGTATAGTTGTTTGCAATATGCGGTTTCCATATCCTTGCTCTCTATATTCTTCCTTAACTTCTATATCAAATAAGGAAAAGCAAGAGTCTTCTTTTGCCAAGTACAAGTAACCAACTTCTTTTTTTGCTGGCTCGGTATCTTCCTGTTCCTCTTCGATAAGCCCTGTAATCTTTAGCAGATTGTCAAATCCGTCTACAGACTCGTCCGCCTCAATATTTAATTCAATAGGTTCGCAGTCAAAATTAAAGTCATCTTTACTTAAAACCATCGCCTTTTCAGTTGATGTGTACTCAAAACCTAACTTTTCTAGGAACGCTTTTCCAATCTCGTTTGCTGGATCAAGTGAAACTTGATATGAGCAAGAGTCAAACTCTGAAACTAATCGCAAGAATAGGTTCGTTCCAATCTTCTCGCGTCTATGGTCAGGATCAACTGCCATACACACTTCCAAATTTGTTTTGTTTAGTTTTACATAGCCGAGGAATGCTACTAGGGTGTCTTCTTCGTCGAAGGCAAGGTAGCAGTATGGGTTTTCGCTTTCAGGCAACTCAAAATCATACTCGTTCGCGTCAACGAATGAGTGATTTTTGAAACCGTCCTGAGCCATACATTTTTCATTTAGCTCGTCGCAGAGTTTCAACGCATATTCTTCTCTAATTGAAACTTTTTCAACTCTCATTTTGCGTCCTTTCATCTTTGTCCATTTTACCAAAAATTAAGCGTCTATGCTATAATAATACCTAGTGAAAAAGCGGAGGAAAAGGATATGAAATTAGGATCTCATGTAGGAATGAGTGGAAAAGAAATGCTTCTTGGTTCGGCCAAAGAGGCTAAGGGATACGGTGCGAATGTCTTTATGGCATATACTGGTGCGCCACAAAACACTAGAAGAAAAGATATTAGTGAACTTAAGATCCCTGAGGCTCACGAGTATATGAAAGAAAATGGCATAGAGGATATTATTATCCATGCGCCATATATTATAAACCTTGCAAACACTATAAAACCTGAAACTTACGAGATAGCTGAGCAGTTTTTGGCATCGGAGCTTGAACGCTCGTCTGCTATGGGAAGTAATGTGATGGTTCTACACCCTGGTTCTCATGTGGGAGCAGGAGTGGAAGCTGGAGTTAAGCAGATAGTTAAGGGGATTAACAATGTTTTGACTAAAGATAGTGATGTTTACATTGCGCTTGAAACTATGGCCGGCAAAGGTGCTGAGATTGGAAGAACCTTCGAGGAACTTGCTATGATTTATGACGGCGTAAAGTACAATGACAAACTTCGCGTTTGTTTCGATACTTGTCACACTCACGATGCGGGTTACGATATTATAAATGATGCAAGTGGCGTGTTTGAACAGTTCGACAAAGTCATTGGAATAGACCAGATAGCAGTGTTCCATATAAACGATAGCAAGAATGATTTTGAATCTCACAAAGATAGACATGAGAACTTTGGCTTCGGAAATATTGGATTTGATGCATTGATGAATATTATCAATATGAAAGAGTTTGCCGATGTTCCAAAGATTTTGGAGACCCCTTATGTGAAAGATCCAGAGAACGAAAAGAAATCTTATCCTCCATATAAGTACGAGATAGAGATGATTAAGAGTGGCAAGTTTAATCCTAAATTGAAGGAATTGATTATAGAAAATCATGGCGAATAGTTTTTTAGACGAAATAAAAGGAGCAATAATAGATTTAGATGGAACCATACTCGACAGTGCTTGGGTATGGGACAAAGTGGACGAAGAGTTTTTGGGCGCACGTGGTTTTGATGTGCCCAAAAATTATGTCGAGAAGATTTCGCCGATGGGGGCAAAGAAGGCGGCCATCTACACTAAGAAAGAGTTCGGCCTGGATGATGAAGATATCTATGACATAATGGACGAGTGGTTTGAGATGACAAAGCATGAGTACAGGGATGATGTGTCGTGCAAGCCGTTTGCGAAAGACTATATAAAGAAACTTTATGAAAATAATATTCGTATTGCGGTTGCAACATCTTCTGATAGAGTTTTGTTTATGCCAACACTCGAGCGAGAGGGATTGATTGGTTATATAGATGAGATTGTGACGGTGGACGAAGTTCCCCGCGGCAAAGGCTTCCCAGATATTTACTTAGAAGCTGCTAGGCGAATAGGAGTTGCGCCGACAGAGTGTGTAGTATTTGAGGATATCTTGCTTGGAGCCACATCGGCCAAAGAAGGCGGATTCTTTGTCGTGGGCGTAGCAGATGAGAAGTCACTACACAACCGCGAAAAGATTGAGGAAATATCGGATTTATATATCGAAAGTTTTAAAGATATATTATAATAGAAGACAAGTAAATAACGGACTAATAATCGTGTGAGGTTTTTCTACAAAAAAAGATCGGAGATAGAAAAATGAAGAGATTATTGAAGAAAGTATTGAGTATCATGTTAGTGGCAGCACTAGCTTTTGTTCCTATGTCATTTGATAGTGGCAAGGAAGCAAAGGCGGAAGTGAAAGGAAAACTAGCTACGCATGTGACAGGACATTGGTCATACTGGGACGGATCACAAACAGTAGTAAAGACTAATGAATCCCTCTTAGAGAAACTTCCTACTATCGCAAACAAAGGAACATCAAGATTCACTACATCAAATTTTGACGCAAACAACAAAGCATTCCCAACAAACGGATGGGCTACATCTATGAGCTGGAACTACAGCAAAGGCGATGGATATGGAAATGCAGTTTATGCAATTCCTCTAAGTTACCTTCCTATAAGTGACGGAATGCTTGTAATAAACCCATTCACTAGACTTACTGGTGATACTGGAACATTCTTAATGAACCAAGACCAGACAGGATATTTAAGTGACTTTAGTATTGGTACAGGTGGACAGATTGCCTATACAGAAACTGATGCAGAGAGCGACTGGTCTACAAAGGTAAGAATGATAGAAGAAGATTCTAAATATATGGATGTAACAATGACTCACGGAAGTCCTTTTACATACTGTGAAGCAAGTGGCATAGATTCAGCTACAGTTAAGGCAAAAAGAGATTTGCCAGCGGATGTTATTTATGTAGATGACTCAATGGCTATCGTTCGTAAATATGACAATGGTGATGATGCTATCGGACTTACAAACTATGACTACTATGCATTCTATATACCAGACGATGCTAGTTTTTCAGTAAGCCAGGGTGCAAGTATTAGAGGCGGAAGCTTCAGCGTAAACTTCGGAACTAAAAAGTACTTTAGTATGGCATGGCTTTGCGACACAAAGGGAACAGCTGATGCTAAGGCACAGCAGATTGCAGAGTCTTACAAGAAATACGCATACAACTTTGTAACAGACACAAAGGCTACATACTCATATGATGCAGCAACTAGCACTGTTACAACAAATTATAAATATACATTTGATAAAAAAGCAGAGAGCACTGCCGATGGAACTATTATGGGCGTTATCGCTCATCAGTATAAACATATGAGTGGATATGAATTCCTAGAGCAGACTTCTCGCTCTATCAGAGGAACTGTGAAGTTCTTAGAGGGCGATCAGTATCAGACCACTCAGAAGTATACTGGAGTTCTTCCAGGCCTTGGAACTATTCCAGATGCAGACAAGGCAAAAGTGAAAACTTATGTTGCTAACTTTATGGAAGAGTTTGGCCCTACAGATACAGCAGTCACAAAGGAAGATTACGAGCAAAACACATACGACTGCGGCAAAAAGCTAAACCGTGCAGTACAGGTAATGTTGGCAGCAGAAGCAGCAGGCGATAATGAAAACGCAACAAAACTTCTAAACGGTATCAAGGCTGAGCTGGCAGATTGGTTTACAGCAGATAACGACACCGACGAAGAAGACAAATATTTCTACTACGATGCTGATATGGGAACATTGTTTGGATTCCCACAGGCATACTATACAGTAGACGGAATGACAGACCATGCATTCCACTATGGATACTTTATAAACGCAGTAGCACAAGTTGCTTTGCGCGATCCATCATTTGTAGAGGAATACAAAAACGTAATAGACGAATTGGTGGGCGATGTTGCAACTACAAAGAGAAACAGTTCTACATCTAGATACCCATACCTTCGCCAGTTTGATATGTGGGAAGGCCATTCATGGGCATCAGGCCATGCGGACTTTGGCGATGGCAACAACCAAGAGTCTAGTTCAGAGGCTATAAACGGATGGGCTGGATTAATTCTATACGGACAGGCTACAGGAAATGAAGAGTTAACAAACACAGGAATTTACCTATATACAACAGAAGTGAATGCAGTAAATGATTACTGGTTCGACGCGGACAACGATGTTTTGAGTCCTTTGTACAAGAAGACAATAGGCGGAAACGAGCACAGATATGCTTCAATGATTTGGGGCGGAAAATATGGTTACGAGACTTGGTGGACAGCAGAGCCACTTCAGACAAACGGAATCAATATCCTTCCAAACACATCGGCATCATTCTACTTGGCAAAAGACAAAGCATATATGAAAGACTTTGTGAGAATTGCTAGAAGAAATGAAGATAACTACAGCGGTCCTGATAAGGATGTGAACCGTTGGAACGAACTTTACACAGCGTATATTGCAATGTATGATCCAGACGCAGCAGCAGAGTACTTTAACGAAGACTGCGCAGCAGAAGCGGGCGATTCAAAAGCGCATGCTTGGTACCAGATAGCATATATGAAGGACAAAGGAACACCAGATTTAAGTGTGACTGGTGATATGCCACTTAGTGCATCGTTTGAGAAAAACGGTCAGCAGACTTATGTGGCATACAACCCAACTGATTCAGACAAGACTGTGACATTTAGCGATGGCACATCATTTACAGCGGTAGCTGGACAGCTAACAGAACACTTTGCTGAAAAGCCTACAACTACAGGTCCACCAACTACCACACCTGATCCATCTGCACCTACCACAACAGTTAAACCTACACCTGGACCAGAAGAAGGATATATCAGATTATCTGATGACTTATACTATAAGAAAATTCAGTATGAAGTAGTTGGAATGAACAACCCAGAATTATTAGATGCAGGAGCAACATTGCAGTTCGCATTTGCGCCTACTAGCAATGTTAAAGTGTATGTGGACGGAGAGGACACTCCAGCAGGACAGGGTCCAATCAACTTAATTTCTAAAGTAATTGTGAAGATGAATCCAACTAAATTGGAGGATGATTCATACACAAATATTAAGATAGTAGCAGACAGTGGAACTTCAGAAATAATTTTGAGAAAGGGTAGCCCAGTGCCACCTACAGAAGCAACTACTGAAGCGCCTTCTACAAAAGCACCAACTACAGTTGCACCAACTACTGAAGCGCCAACTCAAGCGCCTACCGTAGAGCCTACTACAGTAGAACCAACTGCTGAACCAACAGCAGAGCCTACTACATATAACCCAAGACCACCTCAGACTGAGACAGTGGCACCTTCTTCTTTGCCTAAGCCTATACCAGTAATAAAGGTTCCTGGTAAAGCTAAGGTTAAAAAGGCAATCAAAAAGAAGAAGTCTGCTAAGAAGATTAAGGTTAAACTAAAGAAACTTAAAGGTGTGAATGGTTACCAAGTAGCTGTTTATAAGACAAAGAAGAAAGCTAAGAAGAATAAGAAAGCCATATTTAAGAAGTATGTAAAGAAAGTTAAATTTACAATCAAATCCAAGAAGTTCAAGAAAAAGAAGAAATTATACATAAGAGCAAGAGGATTTGTTTACGACGGCACAGCCAGAGTATTTGGTAAGTGGTCCAAAGTAAAGAAAGTAAAAATAAAAAAGTAGGGAGAGTAAATGAAAAGTATTAAAAAAACAGTTTGTTTTGTACTTTGTATAGCTCTAATATTTAACGCATCATCTGTACTTAAAACAAATGGTGATGAAGGGAAAAATGAAGTGAAAAAAGTATTGTTTATTGGAAACTCTATGACATTCTATAATAATCTTTGGAATGTTGTTCAGGGATTGGCCAAGAGAAATGGACATGACATAGAAGTGGAATCTGCCACCAACCCTGGCAAGACTATTCTTTATAATGCATCCGCGCAAAACTGCGTGGAGGCAATGAAGAAGGGCGGCTACGACGTAGTTGTATTGCAGGACATTGTGGGCGGATTTGACGCGGACATTCTTCAGCAGGGCGTTGATAAGATTGTGCCTATCATCAAGAAATTCAGCCCTAATGCTAGAATAGTCTTCTACGAACCTTGGCCAGTGAAACATATGATAGAAAAGCCCGGCAGTTATCTTCCATACTTTACAGATAACTACATAAAGGCTGCAAAAAAGGTGAATGGCGATTTGGCGCCTGCCGGCGAAGGCTTCTACGATCTATACGTAAATCACAAAAAGGATTACTACTGCAAAGACGGAAAGCACCCAACTCCGCTTGCAACATTTTTAGCTGCAAGTACAATTTACTTTGCAATTTACAAGGATGAAGGTGTTAAGAAGTTTGAAGAGGCAGAGCATGCTGATTTGGACGCACTAATAATCAACAACATTGAACACACAACCGAGGGCGTACAAGATTCATACAAACTAGATGATTTAAACTTGATTTACTCTATCGGACATAAGTATGCTAGAGCAGTGGAAGATGCCACCTCTGGCAAAGGAAAATATACTTCCCTTGGATATGAACCACCTAAGGTATACAAAGTGCCAAAGGTAAAGATAAAAAAAGCAGTTAAGAAGAAAAAGACTCTGAAGATTACTCTGAAGAAGACGAAGGGTATTACGGGATACCAAGTATTCGTTTCAAAGAAAAAGAATTGTAAGAAAAAGCTCTATAAGAAAACTATAAGAGCGAAGAAAGCAATCAAAAAAGGAATATTAACTCTTAAGTCTAAAAAGTTTAAGGCAAAGAAATTGTACGTAAAGGTTAGAGCATTTATCGAGGATGATATGTTTGTAAACCACTATGGTAAATGGTCTAAGGTTAAAAAAGTAAAGGCATAAATAGAAGAGAGATACTATGAAAAAAATAATAGCATTATTATTGATAACTACATTAACATTTAGCATTCCCGTTGGTTTTGATACATTAAAAACCGAGGGGAAAACTAAAACTGTTAAAGTAAATAAAAAGAATTTTCCAGATAAAAATTTTAGAAAATGTTTAAAAAAGTGTAAAGAGTATAAAAATGGAAAGATAAAGACAAAAGTAAACAAAATAAAACTTTCAGGAGTGGAGAATTATAAAGGATTAGAGTGTTTTGCTTATATAGAAGATTTGTCTATTAAGAGTAATTCGAGAGAAAATATTGCTATAGAGGGAACAAATAAAACAAAAATAGAGTATTTGTCTTTAAAAAGCACTAAGAATAATACGATAACAATAAAAAAAAATAAGTTACTGACAGTCGTAGGTCACAAAAAGAATCGTGCAAAACTAGTTTTAGACAGTATTGATATAATAGATAATAGTACTAGTTTGGATGTTTGTGATCACTTTAATGGTTTGGAAGTAATTAATTGCAATACATTAAGATTTTTAGATACTTGTGAAAGTAAAAAATTAAGTAATATGAAGATTAGTAACTGTAGCTCATTAATAGATATAGATTGCAACAGTAGTGGTTTATATAACATTAGTATTAATAATCTGAAAAAACTGACAACGTTTGACAGTAGTTACAATAACACTAGGAAGTTAACTTTTTCTCAAAGTTCTAATACTATTAGGGAGTTAAACGTTAGGAATAATAAACTGGGAAACTATGATTACAGCAAGTTTGGTTCATTGAAAAAATTAGATTGTACAAATACTGGCATTACAAATTTTGATCTAAGGAAGAATATAGTTTTAGAAACATTGAGTTGTGGGGAAGATTTCTTTACAAGTATAGATATTAGTAGGAATACAAATCTTAAAAAAATCGAACTTAATGATGCAAGAGTTAATAATATAGACTTGTCAAAACTCAATAAGCTAAAAGATTTAACGATTAATAATACTTTGATTCAAACAATAAATCTGAGCAACTTAAAAAATTTAGAAGGATTAATGCTTACTAAAGGGCTTTTTAAGAGTGTTAATTTGAATAATAATAAAAAACTCGATCATATTGAAGTTAGGAACAATCCAAAATTAACAAATCTGATTTTGCCAGAAAACAAAGTTGAAGTAGATATAGACTGTAGTAATAATAAATTGAAGACGTTAGATGTAAGCAAGAATAGTAAGTTGGATGATTTGGATTGTAGCAATAACAAATTGAGCAAATTAAGTATTAGTAGAAATAAAAAGCTAGATTATTTAGACTGTAGTAATAATAAGATAAGAAAGTTAAACTTAAGTAAGAACAAAGCACTTACTGAATTATATTGTAGTAATAATAAGATAAGAAAGTTAAACTTAAGTAAGAACAAAGCACTTATTGAATTACATTGTAGTAATAATAAACTGAAGAAGTTAAATGTAAGAAAGAACAAAGAGTTACAAGAGTTGCGTTGCAAGCATAATAAAATAAAAAAATTGGATATTAGGAAGAACAAAGAGTTAGATAAAGAATATATAAAGTGTGATAAAAAGGTTAAGATTATAAAGAATAAAAAACGCAAGTAAACATTTATGAAAAAGAGAGAAATAAAAAAAGCTAAAAAAATATTAATAGCACTGCTCGTGGCAGTGCTATTAATAGGCTTGTGTGTATTAGGAGTGAATATTTTTGTGAAAAGTAGTGTCTCGAACAGAATAGTAACAGTTGAAAAGGCAAAGGACTTGAATGCTGACTGTATTATAGTTTTAGGTGCAGGACTAAGGCCTGATGGGAATCCAACGTGGATGCTTGAAGACAGAATAAAAGTAGGAGATGAACTCTATAAAAACCATACAGCTCCAAAGATTATAATGTCAGGAGACCACGGCAGAGAGTCATACGACGAAGTGAATGCCATGAAGAAATATGCTAAGAGTGAAGGAGTGCCTTCAAAAGATATCTTTATGGATCACGCTGGCTTTGAGACTTATGACACAATGTATCGTGCAAGAGACGTGTTTGGTGCAAAGAAAGTGATAATAGTTACGCAAAAATACCATTTGTACCGCGCAATGTATGCTGCGAAGAAACTTGGCTTGGATGCATACGGTGTGTCAGCGACCAAGAGAAAGTATGACAACAAACAATGGATACGTGACATAAGAGAGTGGTTAGCAAGAGTAAAAATATTTGGAAAATGCATCACAAAGCCAAAACCAAAATTCTTAGGTAAGAAGATAGATTTAAAAGGCAGCGGTGATGTGACGAATGATAAATAGCACAAAAAAATAACCGCGGCTCCGCGGTTATTTTTTAATAAATAATCCAAAGGGCCAACCGTATATCGGTGGTTCCTTTAATTTAATTATAACTATCATTATTAATATGTCAATAATGCGAGACGGGGCGCGGGTGTCCAGTGGACACCTCTGCGAAGCAGAAGCGCCGACCGAGCCGGCAGGCGAGAAATCGAACTTGTTCGAGCCTCTCAGGCTCGAACAATATAAAAAAGAACATCTCGAAGAGATGCTCTTTTTTATATTATAAGAGCGCGAGACGGGGATCGAACCCATTACACTCTTTCGAGTATTCCCTTAAATAAAGGGGTTTTAGAATATTTTGCCATTAAAAGTGATTACTTTTTGGTTACTTTTTGATTACTTTGCCTCAGTAATGGTTACTTTTCAAAAACTTTTGGTAAGGATACAGCTTCTTTTATTATGACATTTGATTTTTCATTTCCAAAAACATCAAATACATAATTGTTTATTGTTGTAGCCTCAGAAGCATGGCCTAAATAATCTTTTGCCGAAGTAAGAGTTCCACCTCCTGCGATAATAAGCGATGCTATTGTCTTTCTGATGCCATGGAAACCCTTTGACTTCATTTCCAATCTGTCACATACTTTGTGAAGTTCATCATTAAGTATTTTAGGGTTAACAAAACTACCCTTGTGTAAAAAGAGAAATGAATCAGTCGGCAAATTATGTCCTATATTATACTGTTTAATTAAAGCAAGAATTTTAATAACATCATCGTGAACTTCAATAGTTCTTCTTTCGCTTCCAGCCTTAAGACTTGTTTTAACTTTATAACCGAGTCTTTTGTATTTTCCGTTTACTAGCTTCCCGTTCCTTACTATTTGCCTCTGTATAGAGAATTTATTACCTGTAAAATCTTCGAATTTTGCCCCAGATATCTCAGCCACTCTACAAGCTGTATATAAGCAAATTGCTATTGCTAATGCGAGAACATCGCTCTCTGAAATAAACATTTTCATACATTCTTTAATCATAAGAACTCTCATTTCAACAGTTAAAACAGTGTCTTCGCTCTTTGGTTTTGGACGAACTGTAAAAGCTGTCTTTTTAATGTGTATTTCTCTTGCATAATTGCCGTCAATAATATTACAATCCTCAAATGCGATATCCATTATTTCTCTAACAATAAGCATCATATCGGTAAAAGCATTACTAGTCAGTTTAAAATCATGTATTTTTTTATAACACCAATTTTTCAAGTAAACTCTATTCATTTCATTTATAGGTTTTTTTATAAAATTAGGATCTGACAAATAATACTTTTTCCAGTTATACTCAATCTTTTCGATAGTAGCAGGACTATCAGTTTGATTCTCTCTATTTTCTAACCAAATAGGATAAAGAGATTCAATAGTACAACTGTTTGACATTGTTTCTCTAACATGTTCAACAATAAAATCCTTCATATCTTCTTCGGATTTAAGTTTTTTAGGTTTTCTTTTAGTAGCTCCTTTAGGGAAGTAGTAAGTGTGCCAATACCCGTCAGAACCATACCAAACCTTATGTTTATGTAGTTTTAATAAATCATTCCTTTCTTGCAATTCTTTAACTTGATTAACGGTATCTTCGTCAATCATACCATTATCAATAAAGGCTTGCAATTCTTCACGAGTAAAGGCGCTCACAATACCTCCTTTCCTTAATCTTTAAAATCTTCATCGCGGAGCATATAAACTTTGAATTTGACTCCGTAATTATCATAGAAAACTCCGACATCGAAGTTTTCAATTTCTTTTGAAGCCTCTGTTGTTCCAATAATTATTCCAGACAAAGTACCATCTGATTTTCCTGCCATTCTATAACCTAAATTATTTTTGATTCGACCAGGCAGTACATCTGCATCTGGGCGCTGTAGAGATAAAAACAAATTAACACCTACAGCACGTCCTTTTTCAGCTATTTCTTCTAGAAGACGAATAATTTCATATGTCATTTGTTTTTCATCTTTATCCAATGATTTTAGGTCAGTTAAACTTGCTAATTCATCGCAGGCAAAAATAATGTGTTGTATCTTGTCTTCTGAGTGCTTATTATAATCATCTATATTGTTATATGGAGTGTTAGCAAGAATTGTGAATCGCTGTAGCATTTCATCTCTTACTGTCCGTAAGGATGAAAGAACAGCAGCCTTATTAAATAACATTTTAGAATGTGATTGAATATAAGGGTTATAATCTAAACCCAGTTTGAAATCAGCCAAATAAACTTGATATCCCTTTTTTATACATTGATATAATTGCAGTATCAATGCCTGGCTTTTTCCGCTTCCAGTTCTGCCCCCCAAGAGAATATGTGGCTCATCTTTTAATGAAATATAATACTTTTCCCCCATTTTATCGCCTAAAACTATATTCGGTCCATCAATCATATAATCATCACTCCAATAAATCGTTTCCCCATAATCGTAGAAACCGTTATAAAGAATCATATGAATATGTTTGTTATTATTACTACTCTTTATAGAGACAATTTCCTTATGAAAAGATGAACTTAAACCTATCTTTGCCTCCTGCCATTTATGACTTGGAATACCAATATTTCTAAATAATAATTCTGTTTGATTTCTATTTATTTGCCTTGAGAAGATTAAAATAGGATACTCACCATTTTCATTGCACATTTTTTTACTTCGCAAATAACCATCATAGATATAAGACTCGAAAACTTGAGTGATAAAGCATATTAGAAATGCTAAACAAACTACGACATAGAAAAGAACGACAAGTATAAACTCATCATAAATCAATATTAATCCTACGATAGAAATCAGTAAAAAAATAATACTAAAATTTCTCTGAAACGAGTTGTACTTCATGTTATATACGGCAGATTTTATTCTTGCCTCAATATTTATTATTTTTTGTCTATTTGTTATCATCTATATCTCCTTCTTGAATGTACTCGTATAGTTTTCCATTTTCATATTCAAAATAATGGTCGATTGACCTGATATATTTCTCATATAATTTTGGGGATTTGTATTTTTCTGATTTAAATTGTTCATCAGCAGCTATTTCAGAAATGATGAATAAATCTGTGAAACAAGCTACTCTGTTGCGAAATCTAGCAGGTAAAGCAATTGGCTTTCCACTCATATATTTAAGCAAAGTTCTTAAAGATAAACTGGAATAAAAATCGTTAAAAACAATTACTTTGTGCGTGTCATATTCATCGAATGTTCCACTTGATTCATATTCCGTAATCTCGCAAACATCCCTCATATCAAAATATGAGTAAACTCCCTCAATTCCATCAGAGCCATCTAAAACTTTTATATAATATACTTCGACTGGTCGCCGATTATTCATATACTCTTTTTTTAACAGTACTTGTTTTAGATCTTCTAATTGTCTTACACGAGTTCCCATTTTTGGCATTTCTTCTATAATCTCATTTATATCAGAACCATTTTTTAATAGGTCAATTGCTTTTTCTATGTCAGGTTTATTATCTTCAACAATTGGAATATCACCTTCTTCATAAAAGGAATCTTCAACAGAAGTATGAGACTTATTTGCATGTTTTCCTTCTTTACGAATGTATTGCCTGTTTTCCAATGATGTTCCAGAACAAGCTACAATATGAGCTTCAGGAAAATGTTTTTTTAACGTCCTAAATCGAATAGGAGATTTTCGATAAATAAAAATATGAACATGGAGAGTTCCATTTTTACCGATTTCAAACGCAAAGCAAAAATAAGTTGGAAATAATAACCGTAGTTCTTCAATAATAGATTCTTTGCTATAGCCGTGTTTATCAAAATTATTTATTACCATATGAAATTTTCTAGATGTTGAATAATTTTGTTTTGCCATCGTTAAACCTCACAAAAGAATTTGAATGTTACAAATACACCGTTGCTTGCGGTGAAAGAAATAGAAATAATCTTGTCAAAATATTGATTAAACAACTATGAAATACTAAAAAATAATAATAAGAATTTAATATCTTATTGTATATCTCTACTTTTTTACTATAAACAACTAAGGTGCAAGCTTTGCAATAAAGCTGATACATGATACATCAAAGTGGGGTAATACTAACCCACTTTGATTTTTGGGAGGGGAAAATACCTTCGGTATTTATCCCCATCCCAAATAGAGGTCAATATTAAACCTCTTTAATTGCCGCAGCTCTAGCTCCGACGTTGTACTTACCGTCAAAGAAGTAAACATATAATTCTAAGTCTTTGAACTCAACGTATTGTTTTTTGTCAGGTTTCTCAAGTTGTTTTGCTCCAGGAACTTTGACTGCGATTTTTTCGTAGTTCTTGTCTTCGCAAGCAACGGTATATTTATAGCCTTCAACTTCGTCAGTTTTAGTACCGTTTGAGTAACGGTAGTAGGCTGTTATGTCAGTGAGTAAAAGCTTGTTGCCGACAGTTGCTTTAGCGTCGACTAAAATGTCTTTAATTGTGAACATATTCATCACCTCTCTTCTTAGACGTTTAAAGACTAACGCCTTTGATACCTCAATTATGTAAAAAAATAGTGCAACTCTCTTTCAAAAAAATGAAAGAAAGTTGCACTTGGATGTGTTAGAATATTTATTTTTATTCTATTATGTTACTTATTTTTCCTTGTAATTCAATTAATTCTTTACGTAGTCCATTAAAATCAATACCATTGATTTTTAATAAGAATAATAATTCACCGATACTTAAATAACCATTATCTAATAAACTAATTATACATTTAACTGGTAGAGCATTTTCATAAATGTAATTATTGAAAGTGTTATAACTGATACTCATATCAGTGTGTAATCTCAACCAGTTATAGCCTATTTTTTTAGATTTCATTTTCAATAATAAATAGTTGAAAAATTCTTGTTGTATTAACCTTGCTGGCTTATAGTCGATGTCTTTTTTTATTAAAGCATCAATATACTTAATAAGTCTACTTGAATCAAATGACTCTATTAATGAATCTTTTGATTGTCTAATTTTTCCGTTATCATATGGATGTTTAAGCTGAAAAGGATGCTCTTTGCCAGTCTTAAAATCCTCACATCTTTTTTGAATATTTTTAATATCCTCCTTTAACTCATTTAGGTAATATTCCTCAATCTTCGGATCGAGAAATATCATTTTTTTACCTTACAACTGCAAAAGGTAGGTTTAAATTATAAATAAAAACAAAAATTTTCATATAAAACCTCCCTTCGTTTTAATGATGACCTTCTATTATAAATCAGCCCATCGGTCGTTTTTGGCGTAACCTGTTAACAGTAGCTTTTATAGAAAAATTACCATTTGCAGTTTTCTCATAATCAAAAGAAGCGTGTAAAAAACACACTTCTTTTCTAACCTTAAATATAACAAAAGTATGCCATGAGGCACACTTTTCCTTTTAATCTTTTCAAATATATCCGCAACTGGATATATTTCCTAAAACATAATCAGTATGTAGCATCATCCCACGACATACTCTCACGTGGTCAACTATAAAAATAGTTGAAAAAAGCTTTAATCATAAAAATAAAACTTCATTTATATTGTACCTCCTAAAATAAAGATTGTAAAGATAAAAACAATGATGTGTTAAACAAAATAAAAGCATAATATGGTATAATTTTTCTAGTAACAATTTAGAACGGAAGGAAGTATTATGAATAAATCGCAACTTAATGAGTCAATAAGAAAATTTATCAATAAATGGTTAGATAAAGGTAAAGGTCAGGAAGATAAAGATGACCGTTCTTTTTGGATTGACCTTTTTCAAAATGTGCTAGATATTCAAGATGCAACAGATAGAATAGATTTTCAAAAGAGAGTTGTTGTTAAAGACACTACTAAAAGGATTGACGCATACATTCCTGAAACTAGAGTCTTAATTGAACAAAAAAGCAAAACTAAAAAATTAGACGAAAAGATACCTCAGGGTGATGGCGAAAGCCTAACACCTTACGAACAGGCACTTAGATATAATCAGCACTTACCATTTAGTGAAAAAGCTAGATGGATTGTCACATCTAATTTTATAGAAATATGGATTTATGATATGGAAAAAAATGATAGGGAACGTGAACCTATCAAGGTTTCTATCGAGGATTTAAGAGAACGAAACAAACAATTGGACTTTTTAATAAAAGAGGATGTTGAAGAAATAAAAACTGAAGAAGATGTATCAGTTGATGCTGGTAAAATTGTTGGTGAAATATATGATGCATTCCTAAAAGAATATGGTGATGAGCCATCCGAGGAAGAGTTGCACGAGCTTAATAAACTCTGTGTAAGATTAGTATTCTGTCTATATGCAGAAGATGCAGGACTATTTGAGGCAGATGCATTCTACAACTATTTAAGTAACTGTAATGTAGAAAACATGCATCTACGTTTAGATAAGTTATTTGAGGTACTTAATACACCAGTTGAGGAGAGAAGATTATTTAAGTCAGATACAGAACTAGAAGCATTTCCATATGTGAATGGAGAACTATTTAGCGGTGATGTTGAAATACCCCCTTTCAACAATGATATTAAAGAATTATTACTCCAGAAATCATCAAAGGAATTTGATTGGAGTGGTATAAGTCCTACAATCTTTGGAGCTGTATTCGAATCAACACTAAACCCAGAAACTAGAAGGTCTGGAGGAATGCATTATACCTCCGTTGAAAACATTCACAAAGTTATTGACCCTCTGTTTATGGACGAACTAAACGAAGAGTTCGAACGAATAGTAAATGAAACCAAAGTTCCTAAAACAAGGATAAGAAAACTAGAACAATTCCAAGATAAGATAGCGGGAATGAAATTCCTAGACCCTGCTTGTGGTTCTGGGAACTTCTTAACAGAAACATATTTATCTCTGCGTAAATTAGAAAACAAAATATTAAAAGCCATCCAAGTTGCAGACAAAACACAGATGGAAGGTCAAAAGGGATTTATAGAAGTTGATAATCCTATAAAAGTATCTATCAATCAATTCTACGGAATTGAGATAAATGATTTTGCTGTTACTGTTGCGCAAACTGCCATGTGGATAGCAGAAAACCAAATGATGCAAGAAACATCAGATTTGCTAATGATGAATTTGGACTTCTTGCCATTGAAGTCTTATACAAATATCAAAGAAGCGAATGCTCTTAGCATTGATTGGAATGATGTTATATCAAACAGAGAATGCGACTACATAATGGGTAACCCACCATTCTTGGGACACCTTAATGTTAATGACGAGCAAAAAAAAGAAATGAAAAGACTGTTTAATAATAAACAAGGTCGTTTAGACTTTGTGGCTGCTTGGTATTTAATAGCAAGTAAATATATTCAAGGTAAAAAAACAAAGTGTGCATTTGTATCAACTAATTCTATAACTCAAGGTGTACAGGTTCCTTCACTATGGAAGCAACTCATTGAGGATTATGAAATAGAAATAATATTTGCTCACCAAACTTTTATATGGGATAGTGAAGCTTCAGACAAAGCACATGTTCATTGTGTAATTATTGGATTCTGTTGCTACAAAGTAGATAATAAAAAGATTTATTCTGACGGTGATGTTTCAATCGTTAATAATATAAATCCATATTTGTTAGATGCCCCAAATGTTATTGTTGAAAAGCGAAGCAAACCTATTTGCGATAATGTTCCTTTAATGGGTAAAGGTTCACAATTCATAGATGGAGGACATTATATCTTTGAAAATAAATCTGAAAGAGATGAATTTGTTTCCAAGTATCCTGAATCAGAAGACTATGTTTTTGAATACTGTAATGCTGATGGATTTCTAAATAATAGAGAACAAAAATATTGCTTATGCCTTAAAGGTTGTCCACCAGAACTAATTAATTCGTGTAAAGGTATTGCTGACAGAGTAAACCTAGTTTATGAATGGAGAAAAAACAGCGAAAAGGAATATGCTAATAAATTGGCAGAAACACCAACCGAATATTATGTTACTAGAATACCTAAAGGAAATAGTATTTTGCTGCCTATTGTGTCTTCTGAAAGAAGAGCTTATATTCCTATGGGCTTTTTAACACATAAAGTGATCTATACAAATGCTTCGGGTTATATTGATGATGCTACTATATACGATTTTGGCATTCTTAATTCAAATGTTCATATGTCGTGGATGGTGACATTTGCTGGAAGATTAAAGAGTGATTATAGATACTCTACTGACATTGTGTATAATACATTTCCATGGCCTTCCCCTACAGATGAACAAAAGAAGATGATAGAGAAAACAGCACAAGGAATATTAGATGCTAGAAAATTATACCCAAATAGCTCTTTGGCGGATTTATATAATAAAAAATCTATGCCACCTGAATTAAAAAGTGCCCATACTAAAAATGACATTGCTGTAATGAAAGCATACGGATTAGATATAAAGAATACATCCCCTGAAGATTGTGTTGCTAAACTTATGGAAATGTATCAGGAGTTATCAGAGTCATAAAATAGGAGGGTTTATGAGTGAAATAAAATCTATGCTCGAAAATACAAAGCTAGAAGAATCTATAGATAAATATAGGAAAAATAGAAATGAATGGTCCTGTATGTATGAATTGTCAAAAATGATAGCTAATAGAGTATATAATTATGGTGGGATAATTGTTGGATTATATGATTCAGATTCAAATAACAACAATAAGCAAATAGATTATCTATATAATTATGAAAATGCTTCTATTTTGGCAGATGAAATAGACGGTAATAGATTCTTATTGATTTTTACTTCTAAGGATAAATTTTTGAATACCTCTCTTGATTTAGTTGGTGGAGTTATTGAAATGTCAGAAATAATTGATATTATTTCTGATGCAGGAAAAATAGATTATATTTTCATCAATCCAGAAACTGATAATTTAATGTTAACCAAAGATGAATTAGATGAATTAGAATTTATGGTTAAAACGACTAATGAATTTGAAATTGACAATTTAGAATTTGAAAAAATACTAAAATCAGATATTTATATCGAAGATTTGGAAGCAGATGTGATTAGAATATATAATTTACTTTCTGAAAGAATAAATGATTTTTGCTTTGATTTCAAAAACTTTGAAGAAGGTGGAGGGTTAGAAAGCGAAGTTTTTGCATATGTTTTTGTTATGCATATAATATCGAAATTTATTTTTAATTATAATTCAAAGGGTATTTTAAAGAAATTTGTCGGACTAGATTACGATAACGATTATCATATTAAATTAAGAGAAAAAATAATAAAAACGCTAGATGAATACGTTTATAATGATTATAAGAAAAATGAACTTGAGGCTTTAATACCTGTTTTTCGTAACAGACTACAATTATATGATAATGTCTTATCTGGAAGTGTTAGAATTGGTGGTTCTTGGATATCAATGGATAATGAAAAATTCGGTTCCGACATTTATGGGAAAATGATTCTTGTTTGGGGAGATAGTATTTTTTATCCAGAGAGTATTGACGATTATGAAAACTACTTCTCTTATCCATTAAAACTGCTTCCAGAGAGTCTTGAAATTGAAATGCAAGTATTCTTATTAAGGAGTAAAATTAATCAATGGGTTTTCACCATAGGTGATTGGATTTCAGCGCTTTTAAAAGACGATAAAAACCAATAATATTAGTTTATTTGAAAGGAGATAAATATGTTAGTGGCTGCTGTAATAATATTTACAATAGGATTTGCAATGATTATTATTTATGGATTAAAATTTTTGGCTATAAAGAGTGTTTCTACAAAATGTAAAGCGAAATTTGTGAATATTAAATATAGGGATGAAGAATACATCTATATAAATGCAACTTTTAAATATAATAACAAAGACATAGATTGTGAACTACATATGAAGGACAATAAGGAAACTGAAGAAGATTTGAAAGATAAAGAATTTAATGTATATTATAATGAAAAAGGAAACATAGTTCGTCAAGTTGAATCAACTAAATATAAAACAATAATAGGAGCAGTTATGGTTGGTTCTGCGCTTGCTATTTGTTTATTGGTATTTTTAATTGAAATAGCAAAAGGATGATAAGTTTGTTGTAAGGAGAGAAACATGTTTCTTATAATAGGACTAGTTTCAGGTATAATATTTTTTGGGCTAGCAATAAAAATGGCACTTAATAATGATAATGTTTCAATGCTTATATTTGCTATTATTTATCTTATAGTTATCGTTGTTTTTGTTGCAAATTCATATTTAACTAAATAAAAAATACCCTCTTTACTGGGGAGCCAGTAAGGAGGGCTTTTTTTCATTAGACAATCAATTAGATACCGTTAATCGTCTCCTTTCTTTACTAGATTTTTGATTACTTTTTTGATTACTTATGATTACTTTTAGCTAAAATAACATCTAAAAACCCAATAAATAAAGGCATAAAAAGAGCGCGAGACGGGGATCGAACCCGCGACCCCCTCCTTGGCAAGGAGGTGCTCCACCACTGAGCCACTCGCGCTTAGACGCGTTTACACGCAAGAAATATAATACACTAACCAAGTACTTTTGTCAACAAAATAGAGGGCTGAAAACAGCCATTTTATTTCTTCAATACAAGCACTAATCCACCCAAGCAAAGGGCAACTCCTATCAACTGAGTGAATGATATTTTCTCATGATATAGAAGAAATCCAACAAATAAAAGTGAAATAGCAAGTATGATATTTGCCACGATTGATGTCATGTTTACTTGCCATCCATTTCTAAATGCAAATATATATCCACATTCCAACGCAATAACAACTATACCTAAAACATATGAAGTCCAGTTTAGTTTGCCGAAGGCCACGCTTACAGCTTCACCCTTTCTAGTGAAGAAGAATATTAGAAACGTTGCTATCATGGCAACACCATATGTAACTGATAGTGATAGAAAAGCATTTGCGCTTTGTGGTGTTTCCTTTGTCGTAATGTTATATACAATGTTTGCAATTACGATCATTCCTATAGGCCAAATATAATTAAACATAATAACTCCTTTATACCGTGAGCAAAAAAATAAGCCAGACTCAAATAGCCTGACTGTCGGTAGGTGCTCACCCGTTTTACTCGTAAGTATAATAGCAAATAATTATCGCTCGGTCAAACCTTTATAAATGCTAAAAATTTTGATAATATATATAAAGATTGAAAAGGAGAGCAGTATGTTTTTAGCAGATTCGGTATTTGAACTAGATATACTAGATAAAATTGAAGATCTTTTTGAGCATGATGTAATGGACACTATTATGAAAGGTATTACCCATTTAGGTGATGCTGGAATTATATGGATTATTATTACTCTTTGCTTGCTTATATCGAAGCAGTACAGAAAACTTGGAATTCTAATGGCTATTGGTCTTATTTTAGGGGTAATTATAGGTAATGGAATAGTGAAGAACCTTGTTTCGAGACAAAGACCATTCGAACTAGCGGATAGTATCAATAGAAACTTCTTCATTAAAATAGATAAGCCGACAGACAGGTCATTCCCATCGGGGCACACGCAGGCATCGTTTATTGCAGCTACAATTCTTATGATGGCGAAGAGAAAGTTTGGAATACCAGCGTTGATCTTAGCAATACTAATAGCTTTCTCAAGACTATACTTAAAGGTGCATTTCCCAACAGATGTTTTGGGTGGAATGCTAATGGGAATAGCGATAGGACTTACAGTTTGGTTCGTATATAAATGGAAATTCGAGAAGAAGTTTGGACCAGTTATAGTGCCTAAACCAAAGAAGGAAAAGAACGAAGAAAAAGAAATAAAAGAATAGTAAAAATATAAAACAGTCATTGAAAAATGGCTGTTTTTATTTTATAATATTTCTTGTGTTAATAATTTAACAAACGCTTAACTATTTTAAGTTAGAAAAAGGAGTGCGGTATGAGAGATTATTTTAATTTTGAAGACAGAGTAGCTATTATTACAGGTTGTTCTAGTGGACTTGGTGTGCAGATGGCAAAAGCCTTAGCCAGCAAGGGTTGTAGTATTGTTGCAATCGCCAGAAGAGAAGAACTAGTGAAGAAGGTTGCGCAGGAGATTGCTGATGAGTTTGGCGTGAAAACTTTGGCAATCAAGTGTGATATCACTGACACTGAGAACATTAAGGAAGTAGTCCTAAAAACAATGGATACTTTTGGAAGAATAGATATATTGATCAACAATGCAGGTACAGGTGCTATTGCTCCAGCGGAGATGGTGGAAGATGAAGTCTTTGACTGGGAGATGCAAGTAGACCTTGCTGGTGCTTTTAAAGTAGCAAGAGAAGTGGCTAGAGATGCTATGCTTCCTGCAGGTTACGGAAGAATCATCAACATTGCGTCTATGTACGGAATCGTTGGTAACAAGGTTGCAGGTTCTTCACCATACCATGCTGCAAAGGGTGGTTTGATCAACCTTACTCGTGCGCTCGCAGCAGAGTGGGCGACAAAGGGCATAACAGTTAACTGTATTTGTCCAGGATATTTCTATACTGAACTTACAAAAGAAACTCTCGATACTGAAGATTTCAAACAGTACGCACAGACAGTTATCCCTGTTGAGCGCTACGGCGTAGAAGGAGAGCTAGACACAGCTACATTGTTCTTGGCTTCAGACAAGTCAACATATGTAACTGGTGTTACACTTCCAGTAGATGGTGGTTATACTTGCGTATAATATTGGAGGAATTCTTATGGAAAAACTTACACTAGAACAATTTGAACAAGCTAGTGAAGTAGTTAATAAAGTTATAAAAGAAACAAACTTGGTTTACAGCGACTATTTTAGTGAGCAGACTGGAAACCAAGTTTATTTGAAGCCTGAAAACATTCAGTTTACAGGTGCATATAAGGTGCGTGGTGCTTATTACAAAATCAGCACACTCTCAGACGAGGAGAGAGCGAAAGGTTTCATCACAGCATCAGCTGGAAACCATGCGCAGGGCGTGGCTTACGCTGCCAAGAAGTATGGCGTAAAGGCTACAATCGTTATGCCTAACATTACACCTCTTATGAAGGTTGAGCGCACAAAGAGTTATGGTGCTGAAGTAATCTTGCACGGAGACGTGTATGACGAAGCATGCGACTACGCACTAAAGTTAGCCGAAGAAAAAGGTTACACATTCATTCATCCATTTGACGATTTGGATGTAGCAGCAGGACAGGGAACAATAGCTATGGAGATTGTGAAAGAACTTCCTACTGTAGATGTGATCTTGGTTCCTATTGGCGGTGGCGGACTTGCTACTGGTGTTGGAACATTGGCCAAACTTCTTAACCCTAGAGTTAAAGTGATTGGTGTTGAGCCTGCAGATGCAGCATGTATGAAAGCATCACTTGAGGCTGGAAAGGTTGTTACACTTCCAAGTGCAAACACAATCGCCGACGGTACAGCAGTTATGACTCCGGGTGAAAAGATTTTCCCTTACGTTCAAAAATGCGTTGATGAAATCATCACAGTGGAAGATGAAGAATTGATTGACGTATTCTTAGATATGGTTGAGAACCACAAATTGATTGCAGAAAACTCAGGCCTACTTACAGTGGCAGCTCTAAAACACTTAGACTGCAAAGACAAAAAGGTTGTATCAATCCTTAGTGGTGGAAATATGGATGTAATCACTATGTCATCTATCTTGCAGCACGGATTGATTCAGCGAGGACGAGTATTCACAATCTCAGTTCTTCTTCCAGATAAGCCAGGCGAACTAGTTAAGGTTGCGACAAAGATAGCCGAGGCAAAGGGTAATGTAATCAAGCTAGAGCACAACCAGTTTGTATCGGTAAACAGAAACGCAGCAGTGGAACTTAAACTTACACTAGAGTGTTTCGGTCACGAGCATAAGGCAGAAATCATAAAAGATTTGAATGATTCTGGCTACAATGTTAAGGAAGAAGATGTAGTTCTATAGATTGACTTTTATCTCTCATAAGAGTAAAATATAAAGGTAAGGCAAGGGAGTCTTAGAGAAAATTTCTCTAAGTCTCTCTTTTTTTATTGGAAAAATGAGGTTAGATGATGAAGAATTGCGTAGAAGTACAAGATAAGTTGCATGAAGAATGTGGTGTGTTTGGCATTTATTCAATGTCAGGCGAGCCTGTGGCAAAGGACATTTACTACGGTTTAGAGGCACTACAACATCGAGGTCAGGAAGCAGCAGGTATGGCTCTTTCAGACTTTAAAGGCGGTATGTATAACATGGCGATTAAGAAAGACATAGGCCTGGTGAGCGAGGTCTTCCACGAAGATGACTTAGAAAACCTTAAAGGTAACATCGGTGTTGGACATGTTCGCTATTCAACTACAGGTGAGAGCAATGCGCATAATGCACAGCCTATTGGTATGAACTATATCAAGGGAACTTTGGCGGTGGTGCATAATGGAAACATTATTAACACTGACATGTTGAAGGTGGAGCAGATGAAGAGAGGATCTGCGCATTACACCACATCTGATACGGAAGTGATTGCTTATGAAATTATTAAGGAGCGTGTGAACTCCAAAGATATAGAGGAAGCCACGGTAAAGGCTTGCGAGAAACTAAGAGGTGGATACGCACTTCTAGTTAAGAGTCCAAGAAAGTTAATTGGAGCCAGAGATCCATTGGGAATCAAGCCGCTTATTCTTGGAAAGAGAGGTGATAGTTATATTCTGGCATCGGAGAGCGCTGCTGTTAAGGCAGTGGGCGGCGAAGTTGTCCGCGACATTGAGCCAGGAGAGGTTGTTACTATCACAAAAAATGGAATAGAAACGATCTCACGTTTGCAGTCTAGTACTAAAGCCCATTGTATCTTCGAATACATTTACTTTGCGAGAAATGATTCGGTGATGGATGGGATATCAGTTCATGAGGCAAGAGTGAGAGCGGGAGAAGCTTTGGCGAGGGTAAAAAAAGTGGACGCTGACATTGTGGTGGGCGTTCCGGATTCTGGACTAGCTGCCGCATGGGGTTATTCTAAGGAATCCAAAATACCCTTTGCCATGGCTTTTTATAAGAACAGCTATATTGGACGCAGTTTCATAAAGCCAACTCAGAACGAGAGACAGGTAGCAGTGCAGATGAAACTTAGCGTTCTTGAAAATGTGGTCCGCGGCAAAAGCATCGTCCTAATCGACGACTCGATCGTTCGTGGAACTACAATGCGTAAATTAGTCGAAATGTTAAAGGCGGCCGGTGCGAAGGAAGTACACGTGAGAATCAGTTCACCACCTTTCCTATATCCATGTTTCTATGGAACGGATGTGCCAACGGCTGGACAACTGATTGCATCTGAACATTCGACGGAGGAAGTGAGAGAAAATATTGGAGCAGACAGTTTACAGTATTTGAGAGTTGAAGATTTCAAGGCAATGGTTGGGGATTTGCCATTGTGTACGGCGTGCTTTACAAATGAGTACCCAATAAAGTAAAAGAGAGGTTAGGTCATGAAAAAGTACATTTTGTTACAGGCGGAGTAGTATCAGGATTAGGAAAAGGTATAACAGCAGCATCTTTGGGAAGACTTCTTAAGGCGAGAGGCCTCAAGGTGGCTGCGCAAAAACTAGACCCATATATCAACGTGGATCCAGGAACAATGAGCCCATACCAACACGGCGAAGTATACGTGACTGAGGACGGCGCAGAGACAGATTTGGACTTGGGACACTATGAGAGATTTATCGATGAGGACTTAAATAAGTTTTCAAATTTGACATCCGGAAAAGTTTACTGGAATGTTTTGAATAAGGAGAGAAAGGGAGAGTACCTTGGTTCAACAGTTCAAGTTATTCCTCATATAACAAATGAGATAAAAGATTTTATTTACAGAGTAGGACGTGAGTCAGATGCAGACGTTGTTATTACGGAAATTGGAGGAACGATTGGTGATATTGAATCACAGCCATTTATTGAAGCAGTAAGACAGGTATCGTTAGAAGTCGGAAAAGAGAATAGCTTGTTTATTCACGTAACGCTTGTTCCATACTTACATGCATCAAAAGAGCACAAGACAAAACCTACACAGCACTCAGTAAAAGAGTTACAGGGCTTGGGAGTAAGACCAGACATTGTAGTTTTGCGATGTGATGAGCCAATGGAAGAATCAATCTTTAAGAAGATTGCAATGTTCTGCAATGTAAAAGAGGACTGTGTAATAGAAAATAAAAACTTAGACAATCTTTATGAAGTTCCATTGATGCTAGAAGATGCTAACCTATCAAGTGTAGTTTGTAGAGAACTAAATATTGAAGCACCAGAACCAGACTTAACAGAATGGAAAAATGTTGTAAGTAATATTGAAAATAGATCAAAAGAAATCACAGTTGGTCTTGTTGGTAAATATGTTCAACTACATGATGCTTACCTATCAATAGTAGAAGCACTTAATCATTCGGGATTCTTTAATCATGCACATGTAAATATTGAGTGGATTGATTCGGAAAGTTTGGATGAGAGCAATTACAAAGAGAAATTAAAAGATATTCAAGGAATAATTATTCCAGGTGGTTTTGGAAACCGTGGAGTAGAAGGAATGATACTAGCAGCACATTATGCTAGAGAAAACAATATTCCATACTTCGGCATTTGTCTTGGAATGCAAGTTGCAGTTATTGAGTATGCTAGAAATGTAGCTGGCATTAAAGATGCTTGCTCGGGAGAGTTTGAAAAGACAACAGATAATAAGGTAATAGACTTTATGCCTGGTCAATCAGATGAGGTAGACAAAGGTGGAACACTTAGACTTGGAGCATATCCTTGCGAGATTGCAAAGGGTACACTTATGGAGGAGTGCTACGGAGATTTAAGTATAAGCGAGAGACACAGGCATAGATATGAGTTTAATAATGACTATAGAGATGTGCTAACAGAGAATGGTTTAGTATTATCGGGAATGTCTCCAGATGGATTGCTGGTAGAGACAGTAGAAGTGAAAGATCATCCTTTCTTTATCGGAGTTCAGTTCCATCCAGAATTCAAATCGAGACCAAACAGACCACAACCAATATTTAGAAAATTCGTGGAAGCGATTGTCGCAAACAATTAAAAAAGAGCCCTTAGGGCTCTTTTTTATTTTAGTATTTCTTGTGCAATATCACCTTTCGTTACACATTTATCCATCGCCTGTTTTGATATATACTTATGAGCTTCATCCTCATCCATACCTTTTTCAGTTATCAACTTCAATTTAGCCTGGTTCACAAGCCTAATCTCTTGCATCTTATCTTCGATGGATAATGTTTTTTTCTCGTAACTTCTCGTTCGCTCTCTAGCGCTTTCTAGCCAGTTTAATGAGTGGGCTAGTATTTCGTCAGAAGTAGGCTTAGATGCTACAAATATGCCGTATTTTGAGTAATTTTCGTGTATTTCGTCGTACAAATCATAGTGAACAAGCATCATAACAATAGATGCTTCATTGGTCGATAAATCGATTGCCAAATCATCACCAGTTTCATCTGGGAGAGGAGTGTCAATGATTACAATATCGTATGCCTTCTCTAGATTTGCTCTCTTAGCGCTAGAAACAGAGGCTGTATATTTCACAGTCTCAAATTTCGAACTAGAAAGTAAATCATGCATGCTCGTTATTAAGTTTTGAGAAGCACTTACAACTAGAACGCTGTAAGTTTTTTCCTTTAAACTCATATAACCCTCGACAAATTATTTCAAATACTCAAGTATTCCGTTATTTAAACTACTCTTAACAAAATCACTATCTAAAGTAATAGATTTAGCTTCCTTAAGTGACTTAGGAAGTTTATCTGTGTTCTTCGAAAGAGTAGAGTCTTTATCCAAATCTGAAACATCAACTGGATCAGGTAGCTTCAAACCATTTTCAATACCGTACAGAGCAGCCTTAATAATTAGAGCGAATGCAATATATGGATTAGCCATAGAATCTGGTGAGCGAAGCTCAACTCTAGCGTTATCTCTAGCAGTAGCAGTTACTCTAACTAGTTGAGAACGGTTTTCCTTTGACCAAGTGATGTATGAAGGCGCTTTGTCGTCGCCAAATCTCTCGTAAGAATTTTCAGTTGGGTTTAGGAACGCTGTCATTTCTTTAGTCTTTTCTAAGATGCCTGCACACATTCCTTCGAAGGCCTCGTCTGTATAGTTTTTATCTATTGAAACATTTATATGGAAGCCGTTTCCTGGATGGTTAGCAAGTGGCTTAGCAGAGAAGTCTGCGTGTAAACCATTTCGTCCAGAAACTGACTTAACTATAGTTTGGAAAGTCATTACGTTATCTGCAGTAGAAAGAGCATCAGCATATTTGAAGTCAATTTCGTTTTGACCAGGGCCCTCCTCGTGGTGAGAGCTCTCAGGCTTAATGCCCATCTGATCCAAAGTTAAACAAATCTCACGACGGATGTTTTCTCCTTTATCCTCTGGCGCAATATCCATATCTCCGGCAAAATCATATGGATCTTTTGTAGGATTTCCATCTTCGTCCAACTTGAATAGGTAGAACTCTTGCTCAGAACCGAAAGAAAACTCTAGCCCTTTGTCGGCGGCTTCTTTCACGGCATTAGCAAGCAAAGTTCTAGAATCGCACTCAAACGGAGAACCATCAGCATAAGTGATGGAGCAGTACATTCTTACAACCTTTCCACGCTCAGGCCTCCAAGGAAGCAACATAAGAGTAGAAGGGTCTGGATGAAGTACTAAGTCCGAATTAGTGATATTTCCAAAACCTTCTATAGAAGATGGGTCGAAAGCAATGCCTTTGTCGAAGGCTCGATCCAATTCTCCTGCCATAATAGAAATATTCTTTTGTTTGCCGGTAATATCGCAGAACGCGAGGCGGATAAATGCCACATCCTCCTCGTTCACGTATTCCATAACTTCTTCTTTGGTGTAAATCATAATAACCTCCAAAATTAATTCATGTGTAAATAAAAATAACTACCAACATAATGTAGGTAGTTATTCGAGTACGTATTCTTATATGTTTAATTGGCTACATACATTTGCTGATACGGATTATTGCTGTCAGGAATTACGACTGTAAAGTCTGAATCCATAACGTCTTTTTTATTATAATCAAAAAGCTTGCAAAATTCATCTATATATTCTTCGATTTCTGCTTTATCTTTTAAAGTGGCTTTTCTGGTAGTAACTTGATGTGGAAAGTGCACGCCCTTGCATTTGCTGCGGATAAACATCTTTCCGCCGTGCATTCCAGTACAAGCATAGTTTCCAACAATGCGATCATCCTCACTATCAAGACCAAGCACGATAATAGTACCACCTGCCTGATATTCGCCAAGGAAACTTCCAGCCTTACCACCGATGATAAGAGAAGGGACTTTTTCCTTGTAAGCTTTCATATGAATGCCAGCACGATATCCAGCATCGCCTTTTACAAAAATGCTTCCGCCACGCATTGCATAACCTGCGGCATCGCCAATATTGCCGTGGATAACAATCTTACCCTCGTTCATAGTATCACCAGTGGCATCTTGCGCATTTCCCTGAACTGTAATGTTTGCACCATTAAGATAAGCGCCTAGCGCGTTTCCTGGGATACCCTCTATAGTAATATTTTTGCCGTTCATGCCGGCAGCAATAAATCTCTGTCCTAAACAGTTTTTGACAGTGATTGTTTTGCCTTTCTCTCTAATTTTGTCATTTAGTAATTTGTAATCTATATCATTTGCTACAATATTCATAATGCCTCCTAAACTCTACTTCCTAATTTTTCTGCACGTGTGTCTTCGTCGAAGACGCCTAGAGAAGTAGTAGTCATTAAAGTTTCAAAATCTATACTGTCTAGTGGAGTTTGCTCTCTAATCAGTGAAGTGAAAATTCCTGCTCTGTCAGTATCTCCCACTAGCATGTATCCAACTAGCTTGTTGTCCTTTACAAAGAACCTCTTGATAGAAGTAGAAGTTGTCTCGTCAAAGACGGTAGCTCCTTGTTCTTTGGTAGGATAAGATCCAGCGGATATTGAGTGAAGACCAAAGAATCCGATTGAGTTCATTGGTATGCCTTTGGTGAATTCTAAAATTTCGCCGGCCATATTCTTGCCTGCACATTCTCCTTGGAAGTACGCGTTAGGCAGAATCGCCAATACTCTGTGATCCCCCAAGCTTAAATCATAGCCTTCAGCACAATCTCCAGCTGAATAAATATTTTTGACACTGGTCATACAGTGATTATCTGCTAAGATTCCTCGATTAACTTTGCAACCAATTTCAGATGCCAAAGAGGTATTTGCCTTAACACCAACTGCTAAAACTAAAACGTCAAATTCTACAGTTGAGCCATCGTTCATAGTAGCGACATTTCCATCAAACTCAGCAACTGAATTTGAAAGCATAAACTTAACTCCAGCATCCTCTAAAACATTTTGCATCATCTTAGCTGGAACGCTATCTAGAATACTTGATAGAACTCTGTCAGCCAAATCGCAAACTGTAATTGATTTAACCCTCTCGGCTAATCCTTCGGCGCATTTAAGACCAATAAGACCCGCGCCTATAATTAATACTCTAGAATCTTTATCAATAGACTTTTCAAGTCCCAAAGTATCATCCAAAGTCATAAAGCAATGCTTGTTTTCTACAGTGTCCAACCCTTTAAAAGGTGGAACGAAAGGAGTAGAGCCAGTACAAATACAAAGTTTCTCAAAACTTCTTGAACCGCGCTTTGAACCAGACTTAAAACTAACCTTTTTAGCTTTCTTATCAATCTTTGTAACTTCACTGTCTAGCAAAACTTCCACATTGTTCTTTTTGTAGAACGAATTTGTTCTATATTTCATCTTATTTAGAGTAGTCTTTCCTTCTAGATAGTAGGAGATAAGAGGTCTTGCGTAAGTCATGTGTTTTTCCTTAGCAATAACAGTGATGGAACCTTCCTTGTCCACACTTCTGATTCCCTCAATACATCCAATAGAAGAAATGCCGTTTCCAATAATTACATATTTACTCATAATCTATCTCTCCTCAAAAACTATAGCCTTGTTTGGACATCCTTTGACGCAGGCTGGCTCGCCGCATGAATTCTTAACGCAAAGTTCGCACTTAGTCATCGTGCCATCTTCACCCACCGTCAAAGAACCATAAGGACAAACTAAAACGCAAGTGTGACAACCCACACATTTATCCTTGTCTATAACAACCACGCCGTCCTTTTTAGAAATAGCGCCCGCAATACAACTCTTCACACAGATTGGATCATCGCAGTGGCGACAAGACACGGCAAAATGTATCTGATCTTTATCATCCACTTTGATGCGAGGATATATTGGTTTATCTTTAAGTGCTTTTACCATATCTTCACACCCAGAGTTTGCGAATGCACAATTGTATTCACATAGATGACATCCTAAACACCATTTTTCGTTAACATATACTTTCTTCATCTTTATTCTCCTGCATGTTTAATTCCTAATATCTCAAGTTCTTTCTCATTTAAGCCAACGCCTCGAAGCATCAATCTGTTACCTTTAAGCGCTTCAATCGAGTTAATACCCATAGCACCAATGATTTCTTTAATCTCGTGCTTCCAAGCAGTCATCAAATTAACAAGTCTCTTTGTTCCGATATCAGGATTTAATCTCTTAACAAGTTCTGGATCTTGAGTTGCGATACCCCAGTTACATTTACCGCTCTGACAAGTTCTGCAAAGATGACATCCCATTGCAAGTAGAGCAGAAGTTGCCACATAACAAGCATCAGCACCCAAAGCAATAGCCTTAACCACATCGGCAGCACTTCTAATGCTTCCTCCAACTACTAAGGACACATTATTTCTAATGCCTTCCTCGCGCAGTCTTGAATCAACAGAAGCTAGCGCTAGTTCAATTGGAATACCGACATTGTCCCTGATACGAGTAGGAGCAGCACCAGTACCACCTCTAAATCCATCAATCGCAATAATGTCTGCGCCTGATCTAGCAATACCGCTGGCAATCGCTGCAATGTTATGAACAGCAGCCACCTTTACGATAATAGGCTTCTTATAATTAGTAGCCTCCTTCAAAGAGAAAACCAACTGTCTTAAATCTTCAATAGAGTAGATATCATGGTGTGGAGCAGGACTGATAGCGTCCGAACCTTCTGGAATCATACGAGTTCTCGACACATCGTCCACAATCTTCTTTCCAGGAAGATGTCCACCAATACCAGGCTTAGCACCTTGTCCCATCTTAATCTCGATAGCTTTACCAGTCTCAAGGTATTCCTCGTGCACGCCGAAACGTCCTGACGCAACCTGAACGATAGTGTTATCGCCGTATGCGTAAAAGTCTTCGTGCAGTCCACCTTCACCAGTGTTATAGAAAATGCCTAATTCCTTTGACGCCCTCGCCAAAGATGCGTGAGCATTGTAACTGATTGAGCCGTAACTCATAGCTGAGAACATTACTGGCATTGATAGTTCTAACTGAGGATCTAACTCGCATTTCAAGTTTCCGTTCTTATCTTTCTCCACATATGATGGTTTCTTTCCTAAGAAAACTTTTGTCTCCATAGGCTCACGCAGTGGATCAATAGGAGGGTTTGTTACTTGAGATGCGTTAATCAAAATCTTATCCCAGTAAACAGGCATTGGTTTTGGATTACCCATAGAGGAGAGTAGAACTCCGCCTGTGTCAGCCTGTTTATATATTTCGTTTATTGTGTCATTTTGCCAGTTTGCATTCTCGCGAAGTTTGCAGTCGCTCTTTACGATTTTTAGAGCACGAACTGGACAGAGTGAAACGCAGCGCTGACAGTTCACACATTTTGATTCATCAGCTTTTACTACATCTAAATCTTCATCGTATGAGTGAACTTCATTTGCGCACTGGCGCACACACACTTTACAATGTATACATTTGCTTTCGTCCCTGACTACTTCAAATTCAGGGTATATATAATTAATACTCATAATAGTTCCTTTCTATATTTGTACGTCGTCATTTAGTTTTACGATTACTGGTTCACCGCCGGCTGGAGCGTAAATATTTTCGGCATCAGGTTCCATCATTCTGATTGCAACTTCCTCGCTGCCGATTATCACTTTGTCATCCTTTTCGCCCACAACCATAGATCTAAGTTTTAATCTATCATTCAAAGCCATCAAGCCTCGGTCAAAACCAAGAACAATTGAAAATGGACCAGTAACTAAAAGATTTGAAAAAGCAGTTCTAAGATAAGTTAGCTTTTCTCGCTCTTTCTTTGGCTTTGAATCAATAGTCTGCCAGAATGGAGCAGCCACAACATTTGCCGCCTCCTCCAAAGACAATCCCTGGCGCCTAATTAAGTAATCAAATATGTAAGTAATAACTTCTGTATCTGTCTGAAGATTACAGTTGTAACCAAACATTTCGATAAATCTTCTATTTGAGTCATATGAGGATATCTCACCGTTATGTACGATAGAGTAGTCAAGGAGTGTAAATGGATGAGCGCCTCCCCACCAACCAGGTGTGTTTGTTGGATATCTGCCGTGTGCCGTCCAAGAATAACCTTCGTATTCCTCTAGGCGATAGAACTTACCAACGTCCTCTGGGAAGCCGACCGCTTTGAAGGCACCCATATTTTTGCCACTTGAAAATACATATGCATTCTTTATATTGTTATTAATCTCCATAACAGTTCTAGCGACGTATGTCTTTTCATCTAGCTGCAAGTGATTCATCATAGACTTGAGTGGTGCAACAAAGTATCTCCATATCATAGGAACATCTGAAATACTTTTTACCTGTCTAGTAGGAATCTGTTCAGCTCTAACTATTTCAAAGCGCTCTTTTAAGAAAGACTCAGTAGTCTTTCTAGTATCTCGATTATTAAAAAAGAAATGTAGAGCATAAAAGTCTTTATACTCTGGATATATTCCGTATGCAGCAAAACCACCGCCCAGACCGTTTGAACGATCGTGCATTGGTTTCATTGCATTAGTAATCACATCTCCTCGTATTCCTTTTCCTTCTTTAGAAATAATGGCCGCGATAGCACAACCCGATGGAATACGGATATCTCCTTCTAACCTCATTATTAAACTCCCTTCGTAATGTAAATTAGTAAAAAAGAAAAGGCGCTCATTACACACACGAATTGCTCGTGTATATAATGAACGCCTTTGCTCATCAGATAATACTATACACTTAATAAAATTAAATGTCAAGTAATTATAATTAAAAAAATCAAGTTAACGCAGCAAAAACTTAAAAAAGTTAAGAAAAGTGCTTGACAAGTGTTTGGGGTGGGTTTATAATGCACCTAATTGATGAAGGCAATGGCGTCTTCAAGCGAAAGCTTGGAGGCGCCTTTTTTCTTTGTCAAAATAGTTGAGGCTAAGCCCCGAGGCTAGTATTAATCGGGGATTTGGCAGAAAAGGAGATTTTTATGAAACAGGTAAAAGAGAACTTTGGAAAACTAGTTTTTGATGACAGAGAAATGAAAGCGAGATTGTCTAGTAAGATTTACAATTCTTTGAAGAAGACGATTAGCGAGGGAGCAAAATTAGATAGTAATGTAGCAGATGCTGTTGCAGTTGCAATGAAGGATTGGGCTGTAGAAAACGGAGCTACTCATTATACACATTGGTTCCAACCTTTGACAGGTGTTACAGCAGAAAAGCATGACAGCTTTATCGCACCTGCACCAGACGGTGGAGTTTTGATGGAATTCTCAGGCAAGGAATTGATTCAAGGTGAGCCGGATGCTTCATCATTCCCATCAGGAGGACTTAGAGCAACATTTGAAGCAAGAGGATACACTGCATGGGACCCAACATCATATGCCTTTATAAAAGGAACAACACTTTGTATTCCGACAGCGTTTTGTTCATACGGCGGTGAGGCATTAGACAAGAAAACACCTTTACTTAGATCAATGGAAGCATTGAACAAGCAAGCGCTACGTATATTAAAACTATTTGGTAATGAAGAAGTTAAGTATGTAAGTACTTCAGTTGGTCCAGAGCAGGAGTACTTCCTTATAGATAGAAAAGAATACGACAAACGTCCTGACCTTAAGTATACAGGTAGAACATTGGTTGGTTCTAGACCACCAAGAGGACAGGATTTGGACGATCACTACTTTGGTGTAATCAAACCAAGAGTTGCAGCTTATATGGAAGACTTAAACGACGAACTTTGGAAACTTGGTATTTATGCTAAGACTGAGCACAACGAAGTGGCTCCAGCACAGCATGAGTTGGCACCAATTTATGACACAACAAATATTGCAGCAGACCACAACCAGTTAATGATGGAAATTATGCAAAAGGTTGCATCAAAGCATGGACTTGTTTGTCTGCTACATGAAAAACCATTTGCCGGTGTCAACGGTAGTGGTAAACACAACAACTGGTCAGTTGGAACAGATACTGGTGAAAACCTACTTAACCCTGGTGATACACCAAGTGAAAACGCACAGTTCTTACTATTCCTTTGTGCAGTTATCAAAGCGGTTGATGATTATCAAGATCTTCTTCGTATTTCAGTTGCCACAGCAGGAAATGACCACAGACTGGGAGCAAACGAAGCACCTCCAGCAGTTGTTTCAATGTTCTTAGGAGATGAGCTTACAGCAATTCTTAAGGCTATTATGAATGATGAGCCTTACGAAGGAACTGAGACAAAGAAAATGAAGTTGGGCGTAGATGTTCTTCCAAGGTTCAATAGAGATAACACTGACAGAAACAGAACATCACCATTCGCATTCACTGGTAATAAGTTCGAGTTTAGAGCACTTGGTTCTTCAAACAGTATTTCATGCGTAAACATTATGCTTAATGCAGCAGTAGCAGAAAGTTTGAAGATATATGCAGATAGATTAGAGGGCGTAGATAACTTTGAAGAGGCCCTTCACGAGATGATTAAGAAAACTATTAAAGATCACAAACGTATTATCTTTAATGGTAACGGATACGACGAAGCATGGATTAAAGAGGCAACAGAGGAGAGAGGCTTAGTGAACTACAAAACTACAGCCGATTGTATGCCTCACTTGCTAGATGAGAAAAACGTAAAAATGCTTACAGAACAAAAGGTATTTACTCCAGCAGAATTAAATTCCCGTATGGAGATAATGTTAGACAACTACTGTAAGACTATAACAATCGAGGGTAACACTTTGGTTGATATGGTTAGAAAAGACATTCTACCATCTATTGAGATGTATCTCAGCAAAGTGGCCGAGACTGCTAGTCTTAAACAGAAAGTTGATTCTAAGATGTCCATATCGTATGAAAAAAATATTATGAATAAGTTATCTAGCCTCAACGACATAATATTTGCTGGAGTAGATACTTTAGAAAAAGTGTTAGAGGAAGAGCAGGCTATCGAAGACATTGTTGAGCAGGGTTATGCTATCCGCGACAAAGTACTTCCAACAATGGAAGAGTTAAGAGAAGCTTGTGATGAGGCTGAAATGATTGTAGCTAAAGAGTATTGGCCATATCCTTCATATGGAGAAATGCTATTTGGCGTAAAATAATTGAAATTAAGTTTTAAAAAAGATTGGAGTGATTTATATGTATTTAGCGGTATCGGGGGCAGCTAAGATATTGGAACAGGCAACATCGAATAGTTTTGCTATTTGGTTCTTGATAGGCGCAGCATTGGTATTCTTTATGCAATGTGGTTTCGCGATGGTGGAGAGTGGATTTACCAGAGCGAAGAGTGCCGGCAATATCATAATGAAAAACTTAATGGACTTTTGTATTGGTACATTTATGTTTGTGTTCTTAGGATATGGTTTGATGATGTCAGAAGACTACATTATGGGACTTATAGGTCTTCCAAACCTAGATATCTTTTCGAACTTTGACCATTTCAACTATTCACAGTTTGTGTTCCAGCTAGTATTTTGTGCTACAGCAGCCACTATAGTTTCAGGTGCTATGGCAGAGCGTACTAAGTTCAGCGCTTACTGTATATATTCAGCATTAATCAGTTTAGTTGTTTATCCAATCAGTGCAGGATGGGTTTGGAACTTGGCAGGCAAAGGTTGGTTACAGCAATTACACTTTGTCGATTTCGCAGGATCAGCAGTTATCCACTCAGTAGGTGGTGTGGCCGCTTTAATCGGTGCCATTATTGTTGGACCTCGTATCGGTAAATACACTGTAAGAAGAAAGACCGGAAAAGTAAAAGTAAATGCTATCCCTGGTCACTCGCTTACACTGGGCGCACTTGGTGTATTCATCCTTTGGTTTGGATGGTACGGATTTAACGGTGCGGCCGCTACAAATAACGATTCGCTCGCAGTTATTTTCTTAAACACAACTATAGCTCCAGCTTCAGCAACAGTTGTGTGTATGATTTATACATGGATTAAAAATAAGAAACCAGACGTTGGTATGTCATTAAACGCCGCTTTAGCAGGATTGGTAGCAATCACTGCAGGATGTGCCTCTGTGGATGCACTCGGTGCATTTATCATAGGTGCAGTGGCAGGTATTTTAGTAAATGTCGCAGTTACCGTAGTAGATAACAAATTCCATATTTACGAC
>JAFVGA010000022.1 GCA_017475235.1 Eubacterium sp.
CCAGACCTTGAGACAAAGGCTAACATTATCAGAAACACTGTAGAGATTGCTCAGGCTTGTGGAGTTGATAACCCTAAGGTTGCACCACTTGCAGCTGTTGAAGTTGTTAATCCAAAGATGCCTTGTACAGTTGATGCTGAAGAACTTACAAAGATGAATGAGGCTGGCGAGATTAAAGATTGTATCGTGGATGGTCCACTTTCACTTGATCTTGCTATTGAGCCACAGGCTGCGTTCCACAAAGGAACAACTGATAGAAAGATTGTTGGTGACGCTGACATTCTTCTATTCCCTGACATTCAAGCAGGTAACATCACATATAAGAGTTTAGTTCACACTGCACCATGTAAGAACGGAAACATCTTAACAGGTACTAAAGCTCCTGTTATTCTTACATCACGTTCAGATGAGTTTGAAGCAAAAGTTAACTCAATCGCACTTGGCGCTGTTGTAGCTGAAGCAATGAATAAATAAGTTTTAAATTAGCGCTGTCTTTGCAGCGCTATTTTTTTAGGAGGAAATTATGAGTTACAAGATTTTAATTATTAACCCTGGTTCTACTTCTACAAAGATTGGTGTATACGAAGATGAAACTCAACTTATGGAAGAGACACTTCGTCACACTACAGAAGAGATTGCACAGTACGATACAATCTATGACCAGAAAGATTTCAGAAAGAACGTTATTTTAGATGTATTAAAAGAAAAGAATGTAGACCTAAACAGTATTGACGTTGTCGTTGGACGTGGTGGTCTACTTAAACCAATTCCAGGTGGTACATACGCTACTACTCCTGAGCTATTGGAAGATCTTAAGATTGGAAAGCAAGGACAGCATGCATCAAACCTTGGTGGATTACTTGCATATGATATCGCACAAGAGATTGATGTTCCATCATACATTGTTGACCCTGTTGTTGTAGACGAGTTACAAGATGTTGCTAGACTTTCAGGTCATCCATTGATGGATAGAGTTTCAATCTTCCACGCGCTCAACCAGAAGGCTGTTGCAAAGAGATATGCAAAAGAAACTGGTAAAGCTTATGATGAACTTAACCTAATCGTTGTTCACATGGGTGGCGGTGTTTCAGTTGGAGCTCATAAGAATGGACAAATCATTGACGTGGCTAACGCACTAGATGGTGACGGTCCTTTCTCACCAGAGAGATCAGGTGGTCTTCCATCAGGACAGCTTATGAAGGTTTGCTTCAGCGGTGACTATACACAGGCTGAGGTTGGAAAGATGATAAACGGAAACGGCGGTTTCAACGCATACCTTGGAACAAACGATATGCGTGAGGTTGTTGAAATGGCTAAAACAGACAAAAAGGCTGCTTTGGTAAGAGACGCGTTCCACTATCAACTAGCAAAAGAAATCGGCTCTATGGCCGTTGTATTAGATGGTAAGGTAGACCAAATCATCCTAACAGGTGGTATTGCGTATAACCAGATTACATGCGACTACTTCAAAGACCACTGCGGATTTATCGCTCCTATCACTGTTTATCCTGGAGAAGATGAACTCCTTGCTCTTGCACAAGGTGCACTAAGAGTAATGAACGGCGAAGAGGAAGCTAAAACTTATTAATTATGTCAAAACAAAAAGAACCGGCCTATACAGTTATAATAACTGAATAGACCGGTCTTTTTTATTGAAAAATCTTACAATAAACTATTTTATTTTAACCTTCTTAGGTTTTGACCATTTGCCGAAGTACATTACACTATCAATCTTCTTAAACGCTCTTGCCCTTACAAAGATTTTCTTTAGCTTCTTAATCTTCTTTTTAGAAACTGTAAACTTCTTCTTGTTAACATTTATTGTCTTCTTAACTACTGTCTTCTTATTCTTCTTGGCATTTTTCTTAGACTTATAAACTCTAACTTGATATCCATCTGCTATCTTCACAGTCCTCTTCAAAGTAATCTTAATCTTCTTAGCAGATTTCTTTTTCACTGCTTTCTTAACAGTTACTTTGCTAACTTTAATCTGATTAATCAATTTAGAATTATCTTTCTTTGTAGGCTTAATAGTTGGATTAACTGGTGCCTTTGTAGTTTCATCAGGTTTAACTGTAGGTTGATCGGTTGGTTTATCTGTAGGCGCTTCTGTAGTAGGATCTACAGGTGTTACACCTTTACCAATCTTATAATCTCCGTAAAGATTATCATCTACACCATCAGTCTTCATACCAGGGTTGTGATCAGGCTGCTCATCATCATTAGCGCCCACCATTCTCTGGTATGCTCTAATGTAATCTACATAAAGGTCAGCTCCTGTGAAATCATCACCAGGTTTATTTCCACTATCAAATGTACCACCACATGCTAGGTTAATAATTGCATAGAATCTCTGATCAAATGGAGCATATGAGTTGCCCATATCTGAATTTGACTTCCACTGATCCTTTGTACATTTGAAGAATGCTTTACCATCACAGTAAACTTTGATATTGTCATTCTCCCAAACTACACTGTATACGTGCCAATCTGTTGTATCAGTTTTCTTCTTACCATCTGCTGTGATATCAAGAAGATCACTTGTGTTTAAGTTATTTGGCCAAGCTCCACCGTAGTGCATAGCACCGAATACTTTGTTTGGAACTCTTCCTCTACCTTCGGCAATATCAATCTCGCCTGAGTATGCCCAAGCACCATATAGGTTATCATTTGGAAGCATCCAAACTGCAGGCCAAATCCCATTTCCGCTAGGGAATTTTGCTCTAACATCTACACGACCATACTTAACTGAGAAGTTGTTCTGAGTAGTAATCTTTCCAGATGAATACTCAGCAGTTCTTCCGTTTGCATGAGCAGTGTCGCCTTTAGCGTAGAATGTCTTTTTATCTTTTTTCATATGAATATTTAGTAATCCATTCTCAACCTTTACATTATCTTTTGAATACCATTCAAGCTCCTGGTTGCCCCAGCCGAAGGTATCAATGTTATCTTCTTCTAATAAGTATCCTTCAATTACATTCCACTTATTTGTATCAAGTGCGTTTCCGCTGAATTCGTCATTCCAAATCATCTTCCATCCAGCTGGTGTATATCCATCTGAGTTTGTCTCATCATCAACAGTAAGTTCTGTTAACATATCATCTGGAAGGTTTCCTGTTGCATCAGGGTTTCCAATAAGTGTATATGTAACATAGTTTCCATCAATTGCTCCACCTTTTTCACCATTCTTTGGATAACCAATTCTTAGTGTAGTATTTTGTTTAACTGGCTGGAACCATAGTCCGTAAACGTGGTCGATAAAGTATCCCCATTGCTGCGACAATGAAGCACTATTGTATCCACTACCTTCATAGACAAATCCACTTGCTGCAATATCGTTTAGCGGAATCCAATCATCTCCCACTTTTACTTCGTATGTAAACATATCAACATCTGATTTGATTGCTTCAGTTCCACCAATCTTAGGAAGAACAATTCCCAATGCTCCATTTGCATCTGCTGTTGCAGTTGTATCTGCATATGGTGTTAGGTTGTAGTTATCTCTATGAGGTGGAATGAAATTGATTACAGCATCCGCATAAATTGATGCATCATCTTTCTTTTGAATTCTAAATGTGAATGAATGATCTACTCCTGTGAACCAATATCCACCATATCCATCCGAATAATAACCGAAGTTTGTATCCCAAATAAATCCAGAATCTGCGTTTCCAAGCAAGTTTACAAATCCCTTGCCGTCATTGTTATCTACTAAAACTTTTACATCGTCTTTAATCTGATCATATGTTGCTGCTCCACCATTGAAGGACCAAAGGTTCCAGTGTGTAGCTGCAGCACCTGTAGAATCCGCATTCTGCGAAGTCTCAGTAGTTGAAATGCTTGTTAACTCTGTCTTTGGAAGTTCATTCAAAGTCCATGTATATTCCAAATCAACATTGTTAGTCTTTCCGTGGAATTTTACCTTTGTAGTCTCAGGTAGTTTCATCCAAAGAATCCAACCACCTACATCAGGAGTCCACTGTTGCCATTCCCAGCCCCAAGTGTCATTGAATTTGAAATAATCAACTTTGTTGATGTCCTTGTATTCTCCGCCAGTAGTATCTGCCATTGAAACTTGTAATTCCAAATCATTCTCATACTGTGCAAAAGAATCCTTTGTTAAAGCAGCTCCATTAATCTTTGGCATAACCGTACCAAAACTAACTGGTGCTACTCCTGTTTTAGATTGTGTTGGACCATTGCCACCATTGTCATAATAGTCCATTGATGTAATGGCTGTTGCCGCTTTAGCTTTCGTTGGCATAAAAGCAAGACTAGTTGCAACTAGTGCAATAGCCAAAACAAACGTCATAGTACTTCTCATAAGTTTCTTCATGATAGTTTCCTCCATATATAATTGTTGTCCGTACGCATAAAATGCGCTCACTCTTACTTTATAATTGTAACACTAAAGTATGATTTAATTAGGTAGATATTATCACATAGGTGTTTCAATTTTTACTCTAAGATAACGAGATTATCGCATAAAAAAGGGACTACACATATGTGTAATCCCTAAATAGTATTTATAGATTTTATATTCTTATTTGTTAGCGATTGCAGTTTTAATCTGCTCTGTAAGCATTGGTACTATCTTATTAAGATCTCCAACTACACCGTAATCTGCTACTTCAAAGATAGGTGCATCTGGGTCTTTGTTGATAGCGATGATAATGTCTGCTTCTTCCATACCTGCAACGTGCTGGATAGCACCTGAGATACCAATTGCGAAGTAAACCTGTGGACGAACTGTTTTACCAGTCTGACCTACCTGAAGGTCTTTTGGCATCCAACCATTATCTACAACAGCTCTTGAACATGAAACTGTTCCGCCAATTGCATCAGCAAGATCCTGAAGGATACTGAAGTTCTCTTGTGAACCAACTCCACGACCACCTGATACTAAAATTTTAGCATCCATGATATCTTCAACATCTGAAACTGCTTTAACGATATCTAGGATTTCTACGAACTTGTCGTTCTTTTCGATAGTTGGGTTAAACTCAACTACTTCTGCCTTCTTGCTGTCGTCTGGTGTGTTCTTCTCCATAACACCTGCACGTACTGTAGCCATCTGTGGACGGTTGTCAGGACATGCGATTGTAGCGATTGTGTTACCACCGAACGCTGGACGTGTCATAAGAAGTTGATTGTGCTTCTGCTCTTTGCCTGGAATAGCAACTAGTGGGAAGTCACCAATCTCTAACTGTGTACAGTCAGCTGTAAGACCTGTAGCCACTCTAGCTGAAACTGTAGGTCCTAAGTCACGACCGATTGCTGTAGCACCTACTAGCATAATCTCTGGTTTGTACTCTTCGATTACTGCTGTAAGAGCTTGAGCATAAGGCTCTGTCATATATGTTTCAAGTGCAGGATCGTCTACAACGATAACTCTGTCTGCACCGTATTTAGCTAATTCATCAGCTAAACCTTTAACGTCTTTACCAAGAAGTACTGCTGTAACAGTTTTCTCTTCTAGGTTTTCGGCTAGTCTTCCTGCTTCACCAATAAGCTCGAATGCGATAGGGCTAAGTTCGTTATCTACTTGCTGAGCGAAGACAAATACGCCTTTATAATCTTCTAAATTAATATTCTGCATAACTTTCTCCTCCCTATATTACGTGCTTAGTTAAAAGCTTATCCATGATGTAGTCAACTGACTCATCTGGTGTATCTAATTCTACTTTTTCTCCAGCGCCCTTACGAACTTTGTCAGATGCCTTAGCAATCTTTGTAGGAGAACCGTTAAGACCTAGGTCTCCGTCTTCTACGTCCACAAGCTCTGCTCTAGAGTAAGTAGTAATTTCTTGTTCCATTGCGTCAAAGATTCCACCTGGTGTCATATATCTTGGCTCATTCAATTCTGAAAGAGCTGTGATTAGACATGGAGTCTTTGCCTTGATGCTGTGATATCTATCTTCATACTGTCTCTGAACGATTACGTCATCACCGTCAATCTTGATATCTTCTGCATATGAAATAACAGGAAGATCTAAGTGCTCTGCTATCTGTGGACCAACCTGAGCTGTGTCACCGTCGATAGCCTGACGACCTGTGATAATGATATCGTACTCTAAGTTTCTGATAGCACCAGCGATTGTTGTAGATGTAGCCCATGTGTCGGCACCACCTAAAACTCTATCTGTTACTAGTACGCCCTTATCTGCTCCCATAGCCAAAGCTTCACGAAGAACCTCTGCAGCCTTTGGAAGACCCATTGTAAGAACTGTAACTTCTGCATCATACTCATCTTTTAATCTAAGAGCTGCCTCTAAACCTGCCTTATCATCTGGATTCATAATAGCAAGCATTGCCGCTCTGTTTAACGTACCATCAGGATTGAACTCAACGCCACCCTTTGTATCAGGTACTTGCTTAATACAAACTATAACTTTCATCTTGAGTTCCTCCTTACTTTAATAGATTTGCTGAGATTACCATTCTTTGAACTTCTGATGTACCTTCGTAGATTTCTGTAATCTTAGCATCTCTCATCATACGCTCAATATCGTATTCTCTAATGTAACCATAACCACCGTGTAACTGAACTGCCTTAGTTGTTACTTCCATAGCAACCTCTGCAGCACATAGTTTAGCCTGAGCAGCCTCTACTGAATATGATGTCTTACCATCTTTCTGGTACTCATCTTTCTTCAATGCTGCCTTGTAAACTAACAACTTAGCACATTCAACCTTTGTAGCCATATCAGCTAGCTGGAACTGAGTGTTCTGGAAAGCGCCGATAGCTCTACCGAACTGTTTTCTTTCCTTAACATACTCAACAGTTCTCTCTAGTGCACCTTCAGCAAGACCTAGAGCCTGTGCTGCGATACCAATACGTCCACCGTCAAGTGTGTGCATAGCAATCTTAAATCCTTGACCCTTTTTGCCTAGGATGTTCTCTTCTGGAATTCTGCAATCTTCAAAGATTAGCTCGTAAGTTGATGAACCTCTGATACCCATCTTCTTTTCTTTTGTACCAAATGTAAATCCTGGAGCATCTTTGTCTACGATGAAGGCAGAGATTTCTTTCATCATTCTGCCGCGCTTCTCAACTTTACCAGTAACAGCGATAACGATATAAACGTCAGCTTCCTTACCGTTTGTGATGAAGCACTTAGAACCATTAAGAACCCACTCGTGAGTCTCTTCATCTAATACTGCCTTTGTCTGCTGTCCCTGTGCGTCTGTACCAGCACCTGGCTCAGTAAGACCAAAAGCACCAATCTTTTTACCTGATGCAAGATCTGGCAAATATTTCTTTTTCTGATCTTCAGTACCAAAGCTCATAATTGGATCTGCACAAAGTGATGTGTGTGCAGAAACGATAACGCCTGTAGTACCACAAACCTTTGACAACTCTTCTACGCACATAGCGTATGTAAGAATGTCACAACCCTGTCCGCCGTATTCCTTAGGAATTGGAATTCCCATGAAACCGTACTTGGACATTTTTTCAACTGTCTCTTTTGGAAATCTTTCTTCTTCGTCGACTTCCTGAGCGAGATCTCTTACTTCATTTTCAGCGAAGTCTCTGAATAGAGTCTGCGCCATTTTATGCTTTTCGCTCAAAGTAAAATCCATAATACTTTTCCTCCATAAATACTTTATAACTTTATAAAAAACAACTTAGAGTCGTTAATTATTTACTGTAGTCGTAGAAACCTTTACCAGTCTTTCTACCTAGGTTGCCTTCTTCTACCATCTTCTTTAGAAGTGGAGCTGGAGCATACTTGTCATCACCAGTCTCAGTGTGTAGTACTTCCATAATTGCAAGACAAACATCTAAACCAATCAAATCACCCAAAGCCAAAGGTCCCATTGGATGTGAAGCACCTAGCTGCATAGCTGTGTCAATATCTTCAGCTGTAGCTGTGCCCGCTTCGAATACTCCAATACCTTCGTTAATCATTGGGATAAGAATTCTATTTACAACGAAACCAGGAGCTTCCTTAACCTTTACAGGTGTCTTTCCGATTTCTTTAGAAATCTCAACAATCTTCTCCACTAAGTCATCAGGTGTGTTCTCACCAGCGATAACTTCTACTAACTTCATTCTGTCAGCTGGGTTGAAGAAGTGCATACCTATCATAGGTCTGTCTAAATCTTCACCAATCTTTGTGATTGAAAGAGATGATGTATTACTAGCAAAAATACAATCAGCTGGAACGATGTCCATTAACTCTTTGAATGTAGTCTTCTTGATTTCCATGTTCTCAGGTGCAACCTCAACAATAAGTTCTGCATCTGTACAGATATCTTTAAGACCTGTTGTAATCTTTCCTAGAATCTCTTCACCCTTCTCAGCTGTAATCTTTTCCTTACCAACTAAGAAGTTGATGTTCTTTTCAATCTTAGCCTTTCCGCCATCAGCAAACTCCTGCTTGATGTCGCAAAGATAAACTTCATAACCATCTGTCATTGCAAATGCCTGAGCAATACCTGAACCCATAACACCTGCGCCAATTACTCCTACTTTCATTTCATTTTCCTCCGTTAATTACTTGTTTTGGAAAGGAACTACTTTAAGTTTCTTTTCCTTATCTTTTTCTAGGAAGTTACCCATTCCTGCTTTTTGATCTTCTGTCTCAAAACAACTTCCAAATAGTTTCTCTTCAATAACGATTGCTTGATCCATATCTACATCTAAACCATCGTTAATAGCCTTCTTACAAGCTCTAACAGCAATAGGTGCCTGCATAGCGATACCACTTGCCATTTTCTTTGCAGCAGCCATAAGTTCTTCCTGTGGATAAACTGCATTTACAAGACCAATTCTGAAAGCCTCATCAGCCTTGATATTTCTGCCTGTGTAAATCATCTGCTTAGCCATTCCTGGACCAACTAATCTAGCAAGTCTCTGTGTTCCGCCAAAACCAGGTGTGATTCCTAGACCAACTTCTGGCTGACCAAAGATAGCATTCGCTGAACAGATTCTTATATCACAGCTCATTGAGATTTCGCATCCGCCACCCAATGCAAAACCATTGATTGCAGCGATTACTGGAATCTCAAGAGTTTCTAACTTTCTAAATACATCATTACCCTTTTTGCCGAAGGCTTCTCCCTCTGCCTTTGTAAGTGTACTCATCTCTCCAATATCTGCGCCTGCGACAAAGGACTTGTCTCCCTCACCAGTTAGGATAAGTGCTCTTGTCTCGTTAGCATCAATACTGTCTAGTACTTCATTTAACTCGTCTAGTACTTGTGAGTTCAAAGCATTCAAAGCTTGAGGTCTATTGATTGTAATAATGCCTACAAAATCTTCTTTTTCAAATTTAATGAATTCCATTTTTATCTCCTTATAAACGCCATAAAACCACAGCAGTCTCCCACTGTGGTTTAATAGTTTTTAATTAGTCTCTCTCAACGATTGTGGCACAACCCATACCACCACCGATACAAAGTGTAGCAAGACCCTTCTTAGCGTCTCTCTTTTGCATCTCGTGAAGTAGAGTTACAAGGATACGACATCCTGATGCACCAACTGGGTGACCAAGTGCGATCGCACCACCGTTTACGTTTACTTTGTCCATGTCGAAGTTAAGGTCTTTTGCTACAGTAACTGACTGTGCAGCGAAAGCTTCGTTAGCTTCGATAAGGTCCATATCATCAACAGTTAAACCTGTCTTTTCCATTACTTTGTTTGTAGCAGCGATTGGTCCAACACCCATAATCTCTGGTGCTACACCACCAAGTGCTCCGCCTACGAATGTAGCCATTGGAGTAACTCCAAGTTCCTGAGCCTTCTCTTCGCTCATAACTACAACAGCTGCAGCACCGTCGTTGATACCTGAAGCGTTACCAGCAGTGACAACACCGCCCTCTTTACCTGAACAGCATTTCAAGCCTGCAAGTGTTTCTACTGTAGAACCAGCTCTTGGTCCTTCGTCTGTATCAACTACTACTGTCTGCTTTCTCTGCTTAACTTCTACAGGAACGATTTCGTCTTTGAACTTACCTTCGTTCATAGCCTTCTCGCATTTCTGCTGTGAGTTTGCTGAGAACTCATCTAGTTCTTCTCTAGTTAGATTCCACTGCTCTGCTACATTTTCAGCAGTGATCATCATATGATATTGATTAAATGCATCTGTCAAAGCGTCGTTTACCATTGTGTCGATCATTGTTGAATTGTTCATTCTGTAACCGAAACGTGCTTTTGTAAGTGCGTATGGTGCCATTGACATGTTCTCCATACCACCAGCAACAACGATATCTGCATCGCCAGCTTTAATCATCTGCGCAGCCTGGTTAACAGCGTCTAGACCTGAACCACAAACTACGTTGATTGTAACTGCAGGAGTCTCAATAGGAAGACCTGCGTTAATTGATGCCTGACGAGCAACGTTCTGTCCTTGAGCTGCCTGAATAACGCAACCCATGTATACGTGATCTACTTTATCCTTTGGTACGCCAGCTCTCTTAAGTGCTTCTTCTATAACAATAGAACCAAGCTTTGCAGCTGGTGTTGTGCTAAGTCCGCCACCCATTTTACCGATAGCTGTACGACATGCACCTGCTAAAACTACTTTCTTTGACATAATACTTTTCCTCCATTTTTGTCATGAAAATTTACATGTGAACGCACTGCGCCCACGATTGTTAAAATTATAACAAACTGGACTAATTTTGTCTAGTAGAAATTGCGTTTTTCTCAATAAAAATAAGACTTCCCGCAAATCGCGAGAAGCCTTAAATTGTGCTTTTATTTCTTAACTTTTACTGTTACAGTCACTGTCTTTGTCGCGGCCTTGTAGTCCTTTGTTCCAGCTGCAGACACTTTGACTTTAACTTTGTATTTGCCCTTCTTTAACTTCTTTTTAACAGTAAGTATTCCAGTCTTGGTATTAATCTTGAAGTACTTCTTAAACTTCTTCTTTTTAACACTTGTAATCTTGTAAGTAGCCTTTGTTTTAACACCACTTAACTTCATTATCTTACTGCGCTTGAAAGTCTTCTTCTTTTTCTTAAGCTTCTTGTACTTAACCTTAACTTTCTTTCCCTTGGCTGTAAGTTTTTGTTTACCCTGTGTTACTCTCACTTCAAGAGTAGTCTCGTAACCTTCAGCGTCACTTACTGATATATTAGTCTTTCCAACGCTTACACCTGTTAATATTCCATTTTTAAATGTAGCAATCTTTGGATTGTCCGATTTCAAGATTACACTTTTATAATCATCAATACTTTCGCCGTCTTCATAGATAGTCATTTCTTGTGACTCGCCACACGCAACCTTAGCGTAATCTTCGAAGTCAAATTTATACTTACCATCTTTGGCAACTACTACCTTAACAACTTGTGTTCCATATCCTTCAGCTGTCACTTTAACGTATGCTGTTCCCGGACGAATAGACTTAACATTTGCATAGTATGGATTAATCTCGTTTGGAGTTAGCGTAATATACTTTTCTCCGCCTGGCATTAGTTCCCAGTTCACATTACAGTTTGAAGGAATCGATTCCTCATTACCTTTAAAGTTGAATATCATATTTAATTCTGAGCGTTCTGGGTCATATGGATCAAGTGTTACATTACTTCCATAGTAGAGATTTGTGTTGACATTTTCCTCCGGCGAACAATAACCTTTGATTGGGAAGTTATCAAAAGTCATGAATGTGTTCATGTCTGGGAAAAACTCATCCATAAACTTCTTATCTGTCATATCATTCCATTTGCCTTTATATTTTACAAAACTCTCTTTTTTATTTACAACGCCTTTTATATATGATGGCATTTCATATAACGCTGCCATAACCTCATTCTCTGCTGTTTCTAAGTTAATATTGTATTCTCCATCAGCAGTAATTTCCTCAATCTCAATTGAATAGTTTTGTCCCTTATTGAGTCTAACTTTTGTTGGTAGTTTGAGTTTATGGAATCCACCATACTCATAAGGATCCGTCTGTCCCGATAACACTTTCACGCCATCAATTGGGCTATCGAATTTATCAGGGAGAACATATACGTTGTATTTAACTTTTGTACCAGGCGATGCAGTAACAAAACCAATTTGATCTAATGATTGTGTACTCTCCGCTTTAAACACATTGGCTGTACTAGCCTCATCCGGTGCGCATGTATCTACAAAATCATCAACAGGCATAAAGTCATATTGATCTATGTTATATCCATCTGTGTTGTCTCTCTCGAAGGCCATAGCCTCTGGCAAATCAATCGACTTATCATAATATGACAACCAAAAATATCCTGTTCCTTTTCCTTCATTATTTGGAATTCCCCAGTTTCCTCGTCCTTTATTTGGGAATTCATTTTCTCCAGAACCCCAACTATTTTTAACTAGGAATGCACCATCTTCTGGTGGTTCTTTGCCTTCGACGAAGTTCTCTTTAGGATAATTATCATCCCATCCCACTACTGTTACAGCATGGTTGGCATCTGCAATTTCGTATGTATAGTGTGCCCAGTTTTTGCTGATGTACTTTCCTTCTGTTGTTTGGTTTGGCATGCTGGTGTCTGCGCAGAAGCCTATTCCCACCGCACGTTTTTTCATAAGTTGGTCTTTTATAGCCATAGTTCCTTCAGGATTATACTCGTATGACTTGTCGGCATAGTCGTCGTCGCTCTCTTTAATATTAGCTGGAGATGGAAGCATAAATGATTCGCTCATCTCGTATGACTGAGCAAAACGTTTGTCTTCTGGAATATCCCAATCGTCATCATCGCTATAGCAATAATTTTGCCACGCGCCATCGAAGAATAACTTGTCTGTCCACTTATTCTTTCCATGATATTCAAATGATGGGTCCACATTTTCCTCAACAGGACCTATTCCTGATGAATACATACTGGAAGCATACACTATAAATCCACCCATATTCAATTTATCTGATACAGAAAGATTCTTATCTACGAAATATCTACCTTCTCCATTTTGAGAATTGTTTGGATTGCTTATTGGCTTTGCACTAAATACTGTCAAATGTTTTTCAGACAAATTAAAAGTGTCAGCATCTAATCCATCTATTAGTGCCAAGTTAGAACCTAGAATACTAGTCTCAGCTACAGCTGTAGCAGCAAACCCCCAACAAGTTCCAAATGGGTTTTGGAACTTAACTGGTGTGACATAATTCTTGCCATCTACATTTCTTAAATCAAATTTTGCTGGAGCATCAGCTATCTTTTTCTTCAAAGCATTTCTGCCAGCCTTGTCGCCTTTTGAAAAATCAAAAACGTCGTCGCTGTTTTTTGCTCCACTCTTAATAGCGCTAGTCTTCTTCGAAGCGCTAACACTTGTCATAGCAGGAAGCATTCCCACTACCATTGCAAGTGACAAAACAATTACCGCTACTTTTTTCATCATTTTTTTCATTTCAGTCTCTCCAATCTTTTTTATTTCAAAAAAAGTTATCGACTATTTTTAGCCGATAACTTTAAGTTTTTAATTTGATGTTTCGTATCTGTCTCTACCCTGACACAAGCACACATACAACTCTGTATTAGTTAACTCAATGTAAGGTGACACATACAATACTGATAGAATTCCACATGTTATTGCTGCCAGTATAATCCAAGGCAAGAATGATAGATCCAAAACAAATGCATCCATTTTGTTTCCATACATTATGTTCTTTGTCTTGCCAAATGCTTCACTGACTGTTAAGTCTGGATTCTCTGCCAAAAGAAATGGAATCATTCTATACTCGTATGCCTTTATTACTCCTGGAACAATCAATAGCAAGAACCAAAGGAATGTGTACAAGTCTTTCAAAAACATAATTCCTACTATTCTTATATATCCATGCGTGAAGACTTCCACTATCGCTCTTAGTTTCGGTTTGTCCTCAGTTCTATTCTTTAAGAACCACTTCTTACATCCTACATGAATTGGATTTAGAACAAATACCTTCAAAGCGAACGATGTAAAGAGAGCAATCATTAAAGCCATAACAAATAGCGTCCACGTCGAACCCGGATAATTAGGCATTATACTTCTTACCATCGTATCCACTTCTTCTTTGTATCTTTTAATTATTACGTCCGGTCTATAGTTATACAAATTAAATCTATTTTGTGCATCAATGTCTTCGCTTTGTTCAGTTTGAACAACTTGAGTATTCCTTTTAAAATTCAACTCGTCTCTTATTTCACTTGATACAAATGAACTAGATGCCGTAGGTGTAACTAGAGTAAGAATTAGCGCTACTAAAACAGCCCAGCCCCAATTCTTTCTCAAAATCCTTTTCGCTCTAGTTTTTAACGAAATTCTATTAAAGTTCATTTATTTAACCTCGTAAATCCATCCTTCAGGAGCTTCGATAGTTCCCATCTGAATTCCAGTAAGTGTATCGTATAATTTCTTGATAGTTGGTCCCATCTCATCCATTCCACTTGGGAAGCAAATTTCTTTGCCGTGGTCGTTAATCTTTCCAACTGGAGAGATAACTGCTGCTGTTCCGCAAAGACCGCACTCGGCAAAGTCAGGAACCTCGCTAAACAATACATCTCTTTGTTCAACTTCCATACCTAAGATGTGCTCAGCAACATACATAATTGATCTTCTTGTAATAGAAGGAAGAATTGTGTCTGACTTAGGAGTAACTAGCTTTCCATCCTTTGTGATAAAGATGAAGTTTGCTCCACCAGTCTCTTCAACCTTTGTACGTGTAGCTGCGTCTAGATACATATTCTCAGCAAAACCATTTCTGTGAGCTTCCTGTGTTGGATATAAACTCATAGCATAGTTTAGACCTGCCTTAATATGACCTGTTCCGTGTGGAGCTGCTCTATCGTAATCACTAACTGTCAAAGTGATTGGTTTTGCGCCACCCTTGAAGTAAGGTCCTACAGGTGTAGTAAATACTCTAAACTGATACTCTGTTGCTGGTGCAACACCGATAACTGGTCCGCAACCAAACATAAATGGTCTGATATATAATGAAGCACCTGATCCGTAAGGTGGTACCATATCGATATTTGCCTTAACTGTCTCAGCTACCGCTTCCACAAATCTATCTTCAGGGAATACTGGCATCTCTAATCTCTTACATGTATCAATCATTCTCTGTGCATTCAAATGTGGACGGAAAATAACTACTCTTCCATCTGCTGTAGTATATGCCTTCATTCCTTCGAAACATGTCTGCGCATACTGAAGTACGCAAGCACACTCACTCATTGTGATATTTGCATCATCAATTAATCCACCTTCGTCCCATGCTCCGTCTTTGTAATTTGCAACAAATCTCTTGTCTGTAGGGAGATAATCAAATCCTAAATTCTCCCAATCAATATTTTTGCCCATTGTCTTTTCCTCCTATATATAAAACCGTTATGTATTATTCACTTCTTATAATTATACTACCAATTCCCCCGTGGTCAATATTATGGCCATCTGCTTAAAACTTCATCCTCGGTAATAATTTCAATGCCAAGTTCTTTCGCTCTCTTGTTCTTTGACGAGTTCGAATTTATATCGTTATTAATCAAATAGTTAGTCGCGCTACTTACTGAACCCTTAGCGCTTCCGCCCCTATCTTCGATATATCTCTTTAACTCATCTCTATTTTCAAACTTATTTAATGATCCGGTAATTACAAATGATAAACCGTCCATATTCTGCTCTGATGCTACCTCTGGTTTAACTATCTCTAATTCATCCAAAAGTCTATCAAACGCATCACTGTTTTCTTTATTCTGGAAGTACTCCACAAACGGAACTGCACGCTTTTCTGCCATTCCATCTATCACAACCAAATCTTCCACTGTTGCGTTTCTTACTTTGTCTAAGTCTTCGTCGAAGGCCTTGCATAACATCTTAGCATTAGAAACACCAATATGTGGAATTCCAAGTCCATATAAAACTGCTGCTGGCTCCGCCTTTCTAGAATTCTCGACAGACTCGATTATATTTTCATAAGACTTCTCGCCGAAGCCCTCCATAGTCACAATCTCATCTTTATACTTATCTAAATGATAAATGTCAGCAAACTCATGAATAAAACCTGCATCAACAAACTTCTCCAAAGTCTCCTCACTCAAGCCCTCAATGTTTAGAGCGTTCCTTGTTACGAACAAAGTAAACTTCTTAATATTCTTTGCAGGGCAATTTGGATTCACACAATGCAAAGTCTTAACACCTAGTTCATTCTTTATCTCTGTAGGCTCTCCACATACTGGACAAACCTTTGGCACTTCTATTGTTCCACTCTTAGTCTTATTCTCGGCAATCTGAGGAATAATCATATTTGCCTTATAAACTTCAATCTCATCTCCCACGCCTAGTTCTAACTCTTCCACAATACTTACATTGTGAACACTCGCACGAGATACCGTTGTTCCTTCCAACTCGACCGGGTCAAAGACTGCAACTGGATTAATAAGTCCTGTTCTGCTCGCACTCCACTCAATATACTGTAGTTTTGTGCTAGCAATCTCATCTTGCCACTTAAACGCGATTCCGTTTCTAGGGAACTTAGCTGTAGTTCCAAGCGACAATCCGTATGCAATATCATCGTATACCAAAACCAATCCATCTGATGGATAATTATATGTCTGAATAGCCTTAGCAAAGTAATCAACATTCTCTTGCATATTTGATGCATTTGACATCTTTCTCTCAACCGTCTCAAATCCTTGCTCGTCTAACCAGTTTAGTTGTCCGTTAACTGAGTTTCCTAAATCATCGTCTGACTCTATAAGTGCAAACGCAATAAACCTTACATTTCTTTCAGCTGTCACACTACTATCAAGCTGCCTTACCGATCCCGAGCATAAGTTTCTAGGATTCTTATATTTCGCATCTGCATCTTCTATTGTCTTATTGATTTCTTCAAAATCGCTGTATGTTATCACAGCCTCTCCTCGAAGAACTAGTTTCCCTTTATATGGAATACTTACTGGAATGTTCTTGAAAGTCTTAGCGTTAGCAGTTACCACTTCTCCCACAGTTCCGTTTCCTCTAGTTACTGCCTTCTCCAACGTTCCATTATTATATGTAAGAACTATTGTCAAACCATCTAACTTCCAGGACAATACTGCCTCTTTGTCTTCGACGAAGGCTACTAACTCATCCACTTCCTTTGTCTTATCTAGACTGAGCATAGGTGATGCGTGTTTCTCCTTTGGAAGTTCGCTTAGCACTTCATAACCTACATTTACAGTTGGACTGTTAGCCAAAACAATACCAGTCTCTTTTTCAAGGCTCACTAATTCATCGTAAAGCTTATCGTACTCGTAGTTTGGCATAATTTCTTTTGCATCTTGATAGTACGCTTTACTAGCCTTGTTCAATAATTCAACTAATTCTTTAATCCTTTTAGTTTTGTCCATCTGTATCTCCATTTGAATCTTTAATTTGATCCAATAAATCTTTTACTTCCTTATCAGTAAGGTTTCTGTATTTGCCCTTACCTAGAGTGCCTAACTCGACATTCATCACACGCACACGTTGTAGCTTTGTCACATTGTAACCAAGCGCTTTACACATACGTCTGATCTGTCTGTTAAGACCCTGTGTAAGAACTATATTAAACTCATGCTTCTTAGTCTTCTTAACCTCGCAGGGACGAGTCTTTACTCCATCTAATATCGTAACTCCGCTAGACATGGCTTCGATGAATTCACCGGTGATTTCTTTGTCTACCGTTACAATATATTCCTTCTCATGAAAGTTCGATGCCTTTAGTATTCCGTTTACTATAGAACCATCGTTTGTGAGAAGAATTAACCCTCTTGAGTTTTTATCTAGACGACCTATTGGATAAATACGCTTCTCATATCCAATATAGTCAATAATGTTATCAGGATTATCTTTCTGAGCTGTGCACTCAATACCTTCTGGCTTATTAAAAGCGATGATAATTTGCTCTTCTTCACGAGAAACCTCTTCACCGTTAACTTTTACCACATCGGTATCAGTTACTTTACTACCCAAAACTGCCACTTCACCGTTGATAGTGATTTTGCCAGCCTCAGTTAACCTGTCCGCTTCTCTTCTAGAGCAAACTCCAGCATCGCTTAAAAACTTGTTAAGCCTAACTTCCCTATTGTCTGTTTTTCCCTTTAATCTCATCTCTGCCTCCCGACAGTAATTATTAAAAAGGTGCCAGAATAAGTCTGGCACCAATAAATTCTTATTTCTTTTTAGTAGCTGCTTGTGTAGCTTTCTGCTTACTAGCTTTTAATTTATTAATGAAGTCCTTCAAATATCTGTCAGACTCACAAGCCTCATCAAGTTCTTTTTGAACGTCATTCTTTAATGCCACTACATCGTCATCTTTTGAAACTTCTTTAATGTATTGGTCGATTTCATCATTGCTCTTAATACCATTATGGATAAACACTGTAGATTTTTCAGGTTTTGGATCCATAATTACATAATATACATCCAAAGATGGTGCTGCTGTAGCAATGTTTTTAAACTTCGCTTGATAGTATGCATATACTACATAAGTGTTTGGTTTCAAACCATTCTTTGTATAGCACTCAATATCTGAATATGATGTTATATAGTCTCTATAGCCAATCTCTTTGTCATCAATAGCGCCCATGTTGTCCACATACTTTGAAATCTCTGCACGACGTTTAGCTGGGTCTTTAATCAAGAATGCTCTCATATAATTGGAAACAACTTCCGAGATTTCAGGATACTTCTCATCCTGCAATGCATTCTCTGATGCCTCACGCGCTGAATTAACGTTAGATTTGCCAACAAAGTGAACAATCATAAAAATAACGCATCCAACTAATACAACTGCAACAATAGCTGCTATTATCATATCGATACGAATCTTCGTTTTTTTCTTTTTTCTTCTTGGTTTCTCAACATCTGGAAGAATTTTCGCTTCTGGCTCTGTCTCGACTTCTTTCAGTAGTGCTTCTAATTCTTCACTAGATAGTTTTCTTTCTTGATTATCCATAGGTTTCTCCCTTAAATTAATCCCTAATATCATAACAAAAATAGGGTAAAAATTCAACAAAATGACCTTCTTGATAATTGCATATCTTTACGATAGAATTGTTACGATTGTACCCGTAGTCTAATGGATAGAACGTCGGCCTCCGGAGCCGGAAATGCTAGTTCAACTCTAGCCGGGTACATAAAAGTAGACACTTATGTGTCTACTTTTTTATACTTCTACTATTTTTATATTATCCTCTTTTCTATCGTACGAATATATCTTATTTGATAGTATTTCGACGCTGTCTAGACTGTTTTTATTAACGTCATTTAATATTTCATTAAGTCTTTTCGCACTTCCAGCCTTTTTAGGAACCAAAAGCACTTCATGGATCGAACTCGGAATAATAAATAGATCGAAACCTTTGTCTTCGGCAAAGTCCTTTAAAACGTTTGGATACATCATACAAACCGCACCATTCGTCTTGGTATCGTTCGTCAAAATGTACATATCCATCGGCTTTTGACGTTCAACCTTTTCTATTTCCTCGTTGACCATTTCCTCGACTTCCTGCTTGGTCTTTCCGTCATACTCCACATCCTCTGCCAGTATATCCGTGCTACCAGTAATTCGCTCAATAATCATATCTTTGATAACATCTTTCATTCTCAAAATTTCTGGCTTCTTCTTTTCTAGAGTATTTTTCCAAGCTGTATCGTACAACTCTTTTTCAGTTATGCCCCAATGTTCTAAATGCTCAGTGTGAATCAGTACTGTGGCAGAACATTCATCCGTGGACACTGCCACATAGTAGACAACTGCCAAATCAAGGTACTCTCTCCACGGAACATCTCTAAGCAACTTTTGATTCATTTCCTGATTAACCAGCTTTAAGAAAACTTGTTCTTTGACTTTCTCATAATTTGTAAAGTCATCCACATCTATTTCATTTTGAAAACGCGACAACCCTCTTTTGTAAGTATCGATGATTTCTTCGCAGATATCATCTATGTCTCTTCCTTCTCTGTAGTCTTCATAAAACTCTCTTAAATAAATAGTGGGTGTCGCTTTCTCATCCTTAACTACAAAGCTTAATGCTTTTCTCTTAACGCCGTTGTTCTTCACAACATTTCTTACTGTAACAATACATTCAGGGACATCCTCCTGAATTAAATCTTCCACTCTCTCACGGATGTCCTCCGTAAACTCTTCATAATACATATCTTTAGTCTCAAAACAAAGAATGTAACTTATGATATATACCGACTTAACATATTATACTATGTGACAAACGAATTCGCAATAGAAAAATGTCTTCAAAAGAAAATAGGTGTATGTAAGAATAAAAAAAGGCACAAAGAAGAATTCATTCTCCTTTGTGCCTTTTTTTATTCTTATCATATCGCGCTTGCGCGATATTAGTATTTTGTTTTACAAAATACTAATACACCTATTTTTCTATTTCAATCCAAAACTACATGAGTATTTTGCTTTGCAAAATACGAATGGAACTTTACTTTTCGTTCTGTCTTCTTATCATATCCCTCTTTCTCAAAGTAGGATCTAATATTTTCTTTCTTATTCTCAAATTCTCTGGAGTAATCTCAAGTAGCTCATCTGTATCGATAAACTCTAGTGCTTGCTCAAGGCTCAACTCTTTCTTAGGTGTAAGTCTTAGTGCTTCGTCCGAACTTGATGTTCTAGTGTTTGTTAAATGCTTTGTCTTACAAACATTTATCTCAATATCCTCTGCTCTTCCAGTTTCGCCGACAACCATTCCAGAATAAACTTTCTCGCCCACTCCTATAAATAGTGTTCCACGCTCCTGCGCATTAAAAAGTCCATATGTTATAGCCTCGCCCGCCTCAAAAGCGATTAGCGAACCCTGCTTTCTATATGTAATGTCACCTTTGTATGGACCGTAACCGTCAAAGATAGTGTTCATAATACCATTACCCTTTGTATCGGTCATAAACTGTCCACGGTAACCAACTAGTCCACGCGAAGGAATCTCAAACTCTAGTCTTGAGTAACCACCTTGTCCAGCAGTCATACCTTTTAGTTCGCCCTTACGCTGACTTAGTTTTTCTATAATAGAACCCGAGAATTCTTCAGGCACATCGATAAAGCATCTCTCCATTGGCTCTAGTTTTTGTCCATCTTCTTCCTTATAAATAACTTCAGCCTTACTTACTGCAAACTCATACCCCTCACGGCGCATGTTTTCAATCAAAACTGAAAGGTGAAGTTCTCCACGTCCAGATACTTTAAACGCATCTGTTCCTTCGGTCTCTTCAACTCGAAGTGAAACGTCAGTGTTTAACTCTTTAAACAAACGGTCTCTCAAATGTCTAGAAGTTACAAACTTACCTTCCTGTCCAGCAAGCGGACTATCATTAACCATAAATGTCATAGATATAGTAGGTTCAGAAATCTTTTGGAATGCAATTGGTTTTGGTGCATCCACATCGCAGATTGTATCTCCAATATGAAGATCTGCAATACCAGAAATCGCAACTATATCACCAACTGTTGCTTCCTTAACTTCTTGTTTATCTAAACCTTCAAAGACTTGCATCTTTGTAATCTTAACTTTTTCATTTTTATCTTTCTCGTGATGGTTCACAAGCAAAGCATCCTGATTCAAACGCAAAGTTCCGTTATCGATTTTACCAACACCGATTCTTCCAACGTATTCGTTGTAGTCGATTGTACTGATAAGCATCTGCAAATCAGCCTCAGGGTCACCCTCTGGAGCTGGTATGTAATCGATAATAGTCTCAAACAATGCCTTCATATCATTTGCTTTCTCGTCTGGATCCATAGAAGCATATCCATACTTGGCTGAAGCATAAACAAATGGACACTCAAGCTGGCTCTCGTTCGCATCCAAGTCAATCAATAACTCTAAAACTTCATCCACTACTTCTTCGCAACGGGCTTCAGGTCTATCAATCTTGTTCACACAAACAATAACCGGAAGTTCAAGTTCAAGCGCCTTCTTTAAAACAAATCTAGTCTGTGGCATAGCGCCCTCAAAGGCATCAACCACCAAAACAACACCATTAACCATCTTGAGCACGCGCTCGACCTCTCCGCCGAAGTCCGCATGTCCAGGAGTATCAATGATGTTAATCTTTGTATCCTTATATGAAACAGCAGTGTTCTTAGAAAGAATTGTGATTCCACGTTCCCTCTCAAGATCGTTTGAGTCCATTACTCTCTCAGCAACCTCTTGATTCTCTCTAAACACACCGCTCTGTTTTAGCAGCTCATCGACCAATGTAGTCTTTCCGTGGTCGACGTGTGCAATTATCGCAATATTTCTAATATCTTCTCTAACCATCTAATTCTGCCTTCTCTCTATACTCACACTCTTCAACATCTGAAAACTCTGCTTTTCCGCTAGTCGCATCAATCACGCTCGTCTTAAACTTTTCAAAGTCAGCCTTTTTCATCTGTATTTTAAGAGTGACTTCTTCACCGTATTCTTCTTCGGCGTCACCAACGCCAAATTGTACCATATTATACTTTATTTTTCCAATACTTTCGTAGTCTACGGATAGCTCAAATGCGACCCCTTCAAAGACCTCTTCTATCTTGGCATCTTTCAAGCCCTCCAAAGCTGCCTGGCCGTATGCACGGATTAATCCGCCAGTTCCAAGCAATGTTCCACCAAAGTATCTTGTAACTAAAATCAATGTGTTATGAACATTTTTATTTAGTAGCACTTCCAAGATTGGCTTTCCAGCCGTTCCCTGTGGCTCGCCGTCGTCAGAGAATCTTTGCACCTCATTGTTCGCGCCACAAACGAACGCATAACAATTATGCCTTGCATCCCAGTACTCCTTCTTCAAAGACTCAATGATTTCAAGAGCCTCTTCTTCAGAGTTTACCGGAATAACATGAGCTATAAATCTAGACTTCTTCTCTACCACTTCGCCGTGGCCTTTTTCACTTGTAATAAAGTATTCCTTCATAACAAACCTCACGCAATACTATAACATACTTTATATAGTTTATGAACACATTTACATCACCATCTGTTGTGTTAGTACACACTTTTTTCACTTTATAAAATTATACTTATTTGGTATAATACGGGAAGTGGAGGAAAGCTATGAATTTCGGATACAAAGAGACCATAAAGAAGCAAGAAGACCTAGTTTCTATTAAGAATAAGGTCATCTCGAAATCAAAAATGACAGTCATTAAGATCTGTCTTTTTGTTGTATTTTTGGTATTTGCTACCACAATGTTCTTTGGACTCGGAATAGTTCACGGTATCATTAAGAGTGCACCAAATATCGATAATGTCTCTGTGCTCCCTTCGTCGTACTCTTCCACCGTATATGACGCTAAAGAAAAGAAAGTTGCAAAGCTTATCACCACAGGTTCTAACAGAATCCGTGTTAATTTAGATGATGTGCCAGAGTATTTGCAGCAGGCGGTTATCGATACTGAGGACGTTCGTTTTTATGATCACAACGGTATCGATATTTATGGTATTGGCCGTGCCGCTATGATTGCACTAACAACACAGAACGCATCCGAGGGTGCTTCTACTCTTACTCAGCAGGTACTAAAGAATAATGTATTTACTGACTGGACAAAGGAATCATCTTTCCTTGCTTCTATGAAGAGAAAGATTCAAGAGCAATACTTAGCTGTTCAGTTAGAGCAAAAGACAGACAAGAAAACTATTCTAGAAAACTATCTAAACAGTATTAACTTGGGTTCAAACACATTGGGTGTTCAGGCCGCTTCACAAAGATACTTTAATAAGAGCGTTAATAAGTTGACTCTTTCTGAAGCAACTGTTATAGCGGGCATCACTCAGAACCCAACCAACTACAATCCTATTTTGCATCCAAAACTTAACGGTAAAAGACGTAAAAAAATCTTAAGAAATATGCTTAAGCAAAAACACATCACTCAGGCTCAGTACGATGAGGCTTTGAAGGATGATGTTTATAAGCGTATCCAAAAAGTTAATACAAAACTTACAAAGAAAAATACAAACAATGTTTATACATACTTTGTAGATGAAGTTATAAAACAAGTTATGGAAGACTTGCAGAATCAAAAGGGTTACACATACACTCAAGCATACAATGCAGTGTACAGTGGTGGTTTAAAGATTCACTCTACTCAGGATTCAAAGATTCAAAAGATTTGTAATGAGGAGATGTCAAATCCTAGCAACTACCCTTACAACACCTCATACTCTTTTAGCTGGGCTTGGACTGTACAAAACCCAGACGGCACAGTAGACAACTACAGTGAAAATGACATTGCAGATTGGCACAGAAGAGTTAAAAAAGAAAAAGATTTCAATTTGATTTGGAGTTCTAAACAAGGCTGCAAAGATTGTGTTGAACAATATAAGAAACATTTGATGAAGAAGTATTACAAGAACGGCATCAAAGAAAAAGATGGCTATACTCAGTTTGAGACACTCAACTATACACCTCAACCTCAGGCTTCACTTACAGTTATGGATCAAAAGACTGGTTATGTTAAAGCTATCGTGGGTGGTCGTGGTAAAAAGACAGCCAGCCTATCTTTGAACCGTGCTTCTGATTCAACTAGACAACCAGGTTCATGTTTCAAGATTTTATCTACTTATGCTCCTGCTCTCGACACTATGGGATACACTCTCGCCACAAAGATTGTGGATTCACCATTCAAGTATTCGACAGGACGTCCAGTTAAGAACTGGTACAGTGGATATAGGGGAACAGTTACAGTTCGTAAAGCAATTGCTCAATCAATGAACGTTTGTGCTGTTAAGACTTTAACAGAGATCACTCCTCAACTAGGCTATGACTATGTATGTAACTTTGGTATCACTACTTTGGTAGAGGGCAAAGATAACAGACAACCTCTAGCTCTTGGCGGTATCACACGAGGCGTTACAAACTTAGAGATGACTGGCGCTTATGCTACTATTGCTAATGACGGCATATACACAAGACCTGCATTCTACACAAAAGTAGTTGATAGCTCAGGAAACGTTCTTCTAGATAACACTAAACCTATCACTCACACAGTACTTAAGTCTTCTACTGCTACACTTCTTACACAGGGAATGACAAGTGTTATCACAGAAGGTACTGGTAAAGCATGTAAGCTTAATAATATGCCTGCATCAGGAAAGACAGGTACTACTTCTAGTTCATACGATTTGTGGTTTAGCGGATTCACTCCTTACCTTACTGCTTCTATTTGGACTGGTTATGACGAAAACAAAGAATTAGCCGGAGATCAATCTTATCACGAAAGACTTTGGGCTAAGATTATGGATAGAATAGATGAACTCAAAAAGTTCAAAGAAAAAGACTTTAAGATTTCTAAAGACGTAAAGAAATACTATGGCGGTGGCGCTGGCGGCGAATACTTCGCTAAAGGAACCGAACCAGACGGTTCATATGCTGATGACGACAAAGAACACCAGACTTCAAGTTATGATTATGATTACGACTATAATAACAATAACAACCGCACCACTACAAAGAAACAGAAAACAACTCAAAAAACTACGGTAGCTGCTACTAAGAAAAAGGCAGAGATAAACACAGTGGCACCAACAAAGAAACAAGCGCAAGAACAAACGCAAAGAAATCACTGGAATAATTAATAAATATTTAAATATAAAAAAAGAAAACACAATAGGTATCGAACGATTTTAAGTGAGAACCTATTGTGTTTTCTTTTGTATGAATTAATTATTATTAATTATTCCAGCGTTTTCTTAAAAGATGAGCTGCTGCTTTCGGTTGTCTATTTCTTGTGAAAACTCCTTTTTTATTTCCATCCACTCTGTTTAAACCTTGTTTTGTTTGGAAATCACAATATGCCCAAACATGCTCACCTATCATAAAGTCTAGTTTATCAAAAGTCTTATGGAACTCATCCAAATAATCACACTGGAATTCTTCTGTAAACGCAACCGCCGGCAATTTATGATAACCAGCTATTGTGTCCGCCCCATACTCACTCATAATGATTGGCTTATGGTATTTATCATACCACTTATTCATCTCAAGTTCTAACTGTTGTCCTATTACTTCTATATGAGAGTGATCTGTATACCAAGCATAATATCTATTCACACAAATCACATCCACCCACTGGCTTACTTTGTCGCCCTCTGGTCCTGTTGTATGAACTATTGTAATAGGTCTAGTATCATCCAAAGACCTCATAGTCTTTGCGACCTCTTCAAAGTAAGGCACAGCTCCCTCTTCATGAGTAGCTGCCTCATTAGCAATAGACCACATCACAACAGACGGGTGGTTTTTATCACGCTCATACATCTCTTTCAACATATCAAGGTGATGCTTTAATGTGTCTTTGTTCACTCTGTCTCCGCCAAAGACGCTCTTTCCATCCCAGAAACACATTCCAACCGCAGGGACTTCGTCTATCACTACAAATCCTTCTCTGTCAGCTAGTTTCATATGCTCCTCTGAATATGGATAATGCGATGTTCTAAACGAATTAGCACCTATCCATTTAAGCATATTGAAATCTCTTACATTTAGCGCTTCATCTAGGCCTTTGCCGTGGATGTCACTATCCTCATGTCTTCCAAATCCTTTGAAATAGAATGCTTTTCCGTTAATTAAAAACTCTTTATCAGTAACTTCTATTTTTCTAAAACCAAACTCTTCGGTATAAGTATCCTCTTCGCCCTCTACTTTTAATTTATATAAGTATGCTGCGCCAGGATTCCAAAGAGTCGGATTATCAACCTTAAGCCCTGCCACATACATCTCATCATCTTTTTTGTGGTCGCTTTCCACTGCTGCTTTATCAATCTCATTTGTAGACGCAACTACATTTCCATCTTCATCTATTACGCTTATCTTCTTTATAATATCAGTAGCAAAAACAAACGCTTCTACCTTGCCATCATTGTCGGTTCTAATAACAATGTCGTCTATATAATTCTTTGGCGTAGTATACAGTTTGACCGGTCTATGAATACCCGAGTAATTGTAAAAGTCAAAGTAAGTCTCTTGATAATGATATCCATCCGGATGCTTTTCATCATCTTCAGTTATCACTTCACCGCAAGGAATGCACGTCCAATCAAGGACATTGCTTAGCGCAACAGTAAGTCTATGCTCTTCCAAATCGGACTTTTCTACTAGCTCCGTGATGTCCGCTTCAAAGGGAGTAAATCCACCCTTATGATGAACGACTTCCACTCCATCTACATACACTACTGCATGATGTGTAGCGCTTCCAAAACGAAGTACTATCCTCTTACCTTCCCAGCTATCTGGAATAATAAACTCGCGCTCATACCAGACATTACCCACATGCTCTTTGCTCTCCTGATCTGTAAAAAGATCATTATAGCTAGCAGGCACTGCCATTGGCACAGTATCAGTAAGCGGTTTTTCATACCACTTTTCTTCTATTCCAACATTGTCAGTATCAATCTTAAAATTCCAAATGCCATTTAGGTTTTTAACTTCTCTTACCTTGTTTTCAATTGGATATAACATCGCTTTCCTCCGCTCAAAAAACTCTAGTTTTATATTATCAAAAATACAAGCAATTACAATAAAAAAAGCCGAAACGAATGCATGTTTACACAGAGTGTTGCATATAATTTGTGCATAAAAAAAGAAACACAATAGGTACCGAACGATTGTTAGTGAGGACCTATTGTGTTTCTTTTTATTAATATACTAAATTATTTTATACAACGCCCTGTGCAAGCATAGCCCTTGCTCAAGGTTGCTTTATTTATGGGGGTTACAAGCACTAAGTGTATGCCACTTGTAAGCCACTTTCTCCACTGTACTCCATTTAATTCAAATGATCAATCAATGGTCAACTTCATCATAAAACCATCTAGGTGCACATTGTACATATGATGAACTTGCGTAGCCGAATATTTCTGCTCTTTTCTGATTAAAAGCAACAGCCACCCTATATTCAATATATCCATCTGTAAAATATTCATTGGTACTAAACACTATATGGTCACCCTTAACTTCTATTGTATAACTTTCGTTGACCACAAGCATATATATTTTCTTTTTTATATTTTCATCTATTTCCGTTTTAGGTGTTTCTTTCAATTGCTCTTCAGCAGTAGTTCCTAGTTCATACTTTACTTTAGTATTTGGTTTATCATACATGAAATAAGATGCAATGTCTTGTGTATCTTTCAAATGCTCTTTTAGTAAAGGATCCATAAACTTGCTTATATATACATCCTTTTCAAATTTAGTTGGACGCATCATGTCTACGATTTTTATTTTTTTATATTCACGATAACCATTATGAGCTATTGCATATATTTTTACTATACCGTTTTTTCGCTTTTGGTTTACTGTAACTACTCCTTTACTGTCAACTGTTGCCAAAGATTCATTAGAAGAATACCATTTCACTTTTTTTATAAGCGGTTTTTTATCATATTTCCCCCAAACATTTATATCAATATCTTCCTTTTCGCCATATGTCATTGGATTATGACTCAAACTATAAAATGTAATATCTCTAACATTTTGTTTTTTATATTTCTTCTTACAAACCTTTACTCTAATTGTAAAAGATTTTTTACTTTTTACTTTCCCCTCAGATGCTTTTGTATAACTTTTTATATAATATTTGTATATTTTCTTATATTTAACTTTTTTATCTGTATATTTTAAGGTTTTGCCTTTCTTTATAGTCTTTAACTTTTTACCATTGCGGTAGATAATATAACCTTTTGCATTTTTTACCCTTGTCCATGAAAGCTTTATGCTTTTCCCTTTGTCAATTCCCTTGATAAACTTCGGACAATTTACCTTATTTGTTTCTTGCAATTTGGTCATAGAATCTTCTGCTTTAACAATCGATCTTGCCCCAATAAGCATCGTTAATCCAAACACTATAGTTAATAAGCAAAATATTACCTTTTTCATAATTAAACTCCTTTAGCTAATTGATATTATACATTCCTAATACATAAACAGTCAAAAAACATCTCATTTTTTATTCAAAAATTGTAGATAACCAATAGGCAACCTATAGGTTATCTGTAGGTAACTATCGCAATCTATCTCAAGCTAATCATTTATTCAAACAATAAAAAAAGCCGAAACCCTTTATGTATAAGGGTTTCGGCATATTGTTTTTATTTTATACAACGCCCTGGCTGAGCATAGCCTCTGCTACCTTTTCAAAGCCTGCGATGTTAGCGCCCATTACATAGTCGCCTTCATGACCGTACTTCTTAGCAGCTTCGCTAATGTTTTTGTAGATGTTTGCCATGATTCCCTGAAGTTTTGAATCAACTTCTTCGAATGTCCATGACAATCTCTCAGAGTTCTGTGACATTTCAAGAGCTGATGTTGCAACACCACCTGCGTTAGCAGCCTTACCACCGATGAACCATACACCGTTTTCCTGTAGGTACTTAGTAGCTTCAAGTGTTGTAGGCATGTTAGCACCTTCACAAACTGCCTTACATCCGTTTTCAACTAACTGCTTAGCATCATCAATATCTAACTCGTTTTGAGTAGCACATGGAAGAGCTACATCACACTTAATCTGCCATACTCCACGACCTTCGTGGTACTCAGCTGATGGACGAGCCTCAGCATAAGCTGTAAGTCTTTCTCTCTTAACTTCTTTTACTTCTTTTAGAAGTTCTACATCGATTCCTTCTGGGTCATAAATCCAACCAGTTGAATCTGAACATGTAACAACCTTAGCACCTAGCTGCTGAGCTTTCTGTGTAGCATAGATTGCTACGTTACCAGCACCTGAGATAACTACTGTCTTTCCATCTAGTGAATCACCGTGATCTTTGAATAGCTCGTTAGTGATGTATAGAAGACCATATCCTGTAGCTTCTGTTCTAGCTAAAGAACCACCATATGTAAGTCCCTTACCTGTTAGAACACCTTCAAATTTGTTTGTTAACTTCTTGTACTGTCCAAACATATAACCGATTTCTCTAGCGCCTGTTCCGATATCTCCGGCAGGAACGTCTGTATCAGCACCGATATGTCTGTAAAGTTCTGACATAAAGCTCTGGCAGAATGCCATAACTTCTCTATCTGATTTACCCTTAGGATCAAAATCAGAACCACCTTTACCACCACCGATTGGAAGTGATGTTAGTGAGTTCTTAAAGATCTGTTCGAAACCTAAGAACTTGATAATACCAATGTTTACCGATGGGTGAAGTCTAAGACCTCCCTTGTAAGGTCCAATAGCAGAGTTAAACTCAACTCTGTATCCAGTGTTAACCTGAACGTTACCTTCATCATCTACCCAAGGTACTCTAAATTTAACTTGTCTCTCTGGCTCACAGATTCTTTCAAGTAAAGCTTCTTTTTTGTATAATTCTTCGTTAGCATCAATAACAGGTCTTAAAGAATCTAGTACTTCTTCTGCTGCCTGTAAAAATTCTGGTTCGCTAGCGTTCTTCTCTTTTAACTTAGCTAGCACTTCATCAACATATGACATAATATAACCTCCCTATGTATATATGAATTAGCAACTTCCTCACAACTAATTCAAGTTATCTACTCTCATTGCTAGAGCATTTCTGCCCACGCAATAACTTTCAATATTATACTTGCAAACCTTAATTTTTTCAACAAAAACCCGTTATTATCTTTATTTTTTTAAGTATCTTAAGTGTGAACTTAATAATGTTAAGTAAAACTTGCCATTTAGCGCTTTATCAAGTAAAATTATTACTGTTGTGGCTTCATATTATATGAAGAGATCGTATGAAAACTAAATAATTCCTGGAGAGGAATCAAAATATACTACTATTTTTTTTAGGAGTATTATATGAATTCAGCAAGTTTAACAATTTTGATTACTATCGTTTGTTATATGCTAATGACTATAATCGTAGGTTTGTATTTTTCTAATAAGAACAAAAATACAGGCGACTTTTATTTGGGAGGAAGAAAGTTAGGACCTTTTGTAACAGCTATGAGTGCTGAAGCCTCGGATATGAGTGCATGGCTTCTAATGGGACTTCCTGGTGTAGCATATATTTCAGGTTGTGGAGAAGCTGTTTGGACAGTTATCGGTTTGGGAGTTGGTACTTACATCAACTGGCTAATCGTTGCTAAGCGTTTGAGACTATATTCAAACAAGATTGGTGCTATCACTATTCCAGATTTCTTCGCAAACAGATTCAAAGACAAATATGCACTTAAACTTATCTCTGCTTTAATTATTATCATTTTCTTTGTACCATATACTGGTTCAGGATTTGCAGCATGTGGTAAGTTGTTCAAATCATTATTCGGCGTGGACTACCATGCAGCAATGATTATAAGTGCCGCTGTTATTATCATCTATACAACATTAGGTGGTTTCTTGGCAGCTTCTACTACTGACTTTGTTCAGGGTATCATTATGACAACAGCATTAGTTGCTATCGTTTTGTTTGGCGTTCACGAAATGCACGGCGAAGCAAACATTTATCATTCAGTTAAAGATATACCAGGATATTTGAGTTTAACTCATATAACTGCAGATATGAAAAAGGCCGGCATAGGATCAGCCGGTGGATTTGGAATAATCGCCATCATTTCTACTCTAGCTTGGGGACTTGGTTACTTCGGTATGCCTCACGTGCTACTTAGATTTATGGCTATCAAAGATCCAAAGAAACTTAAAACTTCAAGAAGATTCGCAAGTGTTTGGGTATTTATCTCAATGTTCATAGCAATTTTTATCGGTATTACAGGTCTTGCAATGTCAATCGCAGGAAAGATTGATTTCCTAGGAGCTGACGGTTCTGAGACTATCATCGTAGTGATTGCTAACTTGATGAGTAAATACGGCATCTTCTTTGCTATCGTAGCTGGTATAGTTTTGGCAGGTATTCTTGCTTCAACAATGTCTACTTCAGACTCACAGCTACTTGCTGCTTCATCTAGTGTTTCAGAAAACATTCTAGATGGTGTGTTCGGCATTAAGTTGTCTAATGCAAAGAAAATGCTTATTGCACGAGTTGCAGTTATCGGCATTGCTATTATCGGTGTTCTAATTGCTTGGAATCCAAACAGTAGCGTATTTGAGATTGTATCATTCGCTTGGGGTGGATTCGGTGCAACATTCGGACCAGTAATGCTTTGTTCATTGTTCTGGAAGAGAACAAACAAATTCGGTTGTATCGCTGGAATGATTGTTGGTGCTATTACAATCTTCGTTTGGAAGTTTGCAGTTAGACCTAATGTTGCTGCATTAGACTTCTACGAATTACTTCCAGCTTTCATCTTAGCACTACTTACAATCATCATCGTAAGTCTTGCTACACCAAAGCCAGAGAAATCTATTGTGGATGACTTTGAAGCAGTTAAGAAAGAAATGCATTCTTAAGCATTAATACATAAAAAAAGAAGGTGTCAATTGACACCTTCTTTTTTGTTACCTATTTAACTTTATAAAACCCATTCACTCTGTTTTCCACATCATGCAAATCATTATACTGAGCAATATGATAATCATTTAATCGTTTATAGTATTTCGACTTCTTATCAGTCGCCATAAATGATTTGCCATTCTTATCCAAACATCCATATAGAGAAACTACTGGAACATCCTTCATAATATCACTTGCCATTTGTTGATAGCCACTCATTCCAAGTCCTGCTGTTTTTAGAACCAATTCCTCTAGGAAGTTTGAACTAATATCATATCCTTGCTTTTCTTCTATATCAAAGTTTGCCCACAAATAATATGAAGAAATACGTTTTCTTTGATCATATGGAATTTGTTTTAACTTAAATGTCTTATCAATATCTGTAAAGAATGAATCTTCAAGCTTAGGCTGATGATCTCCAAAGAACAATACTACTGTCTTCTCGTCAACTTTCTTGAAATAGTTAATTAGCTTCTTTGCCGCAGCATCCGAATGACTAATCAAATTCATATATTCGTTAGCCTCTTTCAAGTTGCCCTTATATCCCAACTTATATCCACCACTAACTTTTCCACTTAGGAAAGGACTGTGATTTTGCATTGTTACATTATACATAAAGTATGGTTTCTTAGAAGTCTTTCTGTACTTTTCATACTTCTCAATTACTTTTTCCACATCGGCATTATCCGAGATAAATGTTCCACAAATCTCTGGGTCTTCGCCGAAGTCTTCCATGCCATAGAAGCTGTCAAAGCCAAAGTATTTATATACTTTATCACGGTTGTAATCTTCCTTTATAAATGGATGCATTGCTTCCGCCTTGCCAACGCCTTGCTCTTTTAAGTTAGATGCGAGCGATTCCATAGGCTCATGGATAAATGTTGTATATGATGTTACACCGTATGGCTCAAATGTCATTGTGTTAGTAGTTAGCGACTCAAATTCCGTAGAAACAGTTCCACCACCAAACACAGGAGTGAACAATCTACCCGAAATTGTATTGTCTTTCAAACTATGTAGGAATGAACAGTTGTCTTTGTTTATATCTAAGTCACAAAGCATTGTGTAATCCGTGAATGCTTCATCCATTACTACAATAATGTTTGGAACATCTGTTGTTGTTGCTTTTGTTCCCTTATATTTTTTAGCAAAGCCCTCAACCTTCTTAACAGAGTATCCCTTAGGCGCTTCCACTTTTGTATCCTTTATACTCTTCAAGAACGAAATATAGAAACCTTTTTCCATATACGTGTGTTGAGGTTTAAAGTATTTTAGTTTTATCAATTTATCATAGTGATCTGAATTCCAAATCCTTGTATATCCAACCAATACAAAAACAACTGCAAGGATAAGTGCTGCCACTCTTAACCACCAGAACTTGATAGGGTTTCTTCCAAGTTTAAGTGCTGCTGTTATTAATATCAGAGTAACAAACAGACACACTATCATCCTAAATAGGAACTTATATTCGTATCCGCCAGCCACATTTAATCCCGTGTCCGCCGAATTCAAATCAACTGCAATCAGCGATGTTCCTCTAAACTCGGTAACAAAGTAGTTAACTGTCGCTATGATAAATGACATTACAGCCATTGCGATTATTGTTATCTTAAAACTGTTTGTTATTGCATAGAGAATCAAGAATATTGTTGCCAAGATAAATAAGTTAAACACTATATGAATGAATCTCATATGGATCATATGTGAAAATGTTTTAGATAATGTAGTTGTAGATACTGAAAACTGTGTATTAAAGAAAACAATAATAACAGATAAAATCGCCAAAACAATTGTTGCTATAGTGTTTTGTTTATTGGTTAGTTCAATGTTCACAAACAAAAAGAATAATCCAATGATATAAAGAAGAACAACAATTATTATTCTTCCTATCTCAAATTCAGTAACTTCTTTATTGTCCACGACAGTCCAAACAATAAAATATTTATTTACAAAAAAACTAATTAAAAAGTATGTGTATACAAGCGCCACTACTATTTTAGTGCCGAACAATACTTTTGATTTTTTGTCAGTTAAATCTGGTTTGAATCCTTTTATCATTTCTCTCTCCATTTACCTATAAAAGGAATTGCCATAAGCAATTCCTTTTAGTATTAGTTTTCTGAGTTGCTTCCGCCACCCATATCTTCATATTGGGTTTTAGCTTCGTCGTAGTAGTCTGAGCCTTCGTAGTTCTCGGCAATTTCCTTGAACCACTTCTTAGCGTTTGTATCATCACCATTATGCTTGTAAGCCCAAGCCAAATAGTACATAGCCTCAGTGTTTGATTTGTCAACTTTTAGACACTTGTTGAACTGCTTGATTGCTTCGTTGTAGTCATTTGTGTTCATAGCTTCCATTCCGGCGTCATATGCACTACCAGAAATCTTGCCCGACAACTTCTTACTCATCTTCTTATAAACACTATCAAACGCTTCAGAATTCATCTTCATATCGCCATCCACTTTTGCAAGTGATTTAGCTGCAGCGTCATAGTCTTCCTGCAAATAATCATCTACTGCTTCTAACAAGTAGTTGTAGTTATCTGCAATAGTGTTATCTGAATCAGTAAACTTCGCAAGCTTTGAATCAAGTTGGTTTTTCTCTTTCTCAAGAGATTTAACCTTGTCTTGAAGTTCACCCATCGATGTATTCTTAACAGCCATCTTCTTGTTGTAATCAACTTTAGCTTCGTTCACTGTATCTGTAACGTGTGCCATCTTAGCTGGTGTAACTACAAAGTATATAAGCGCTGCACCAAGTAGCAAACCGATGATTACATACAAGATACTCTGGCCACCTGTAATAGCGTCTTTGAAACTATGCTTTGGCATGATTACATCATCACCACTTAGATAAGGTCTATCCACCATAGTTCCCTTGAGCCTTCTTCTCCTGTTCATTCTCTTCTCAGGATCGTTCTTACGCTCTTCTTCCATATACATGTTAACCTCACGTAAGTAACGAATACTTAGAGGGTTACACTTATCAATCTTTAATGATTTAAGGATTGTTCTCTTAGCTCTCTCGTACTGACCATTCTTCATATAAAGCAAGCACAATAACTGTGAAGCCTTGATGAATTTAGGGTTCTGATTTAGAACTTTCTTTAGCTGAATGATAGCCATATCATCTGTGCCTTCATTCGCATATTCTAGAGCTATATTGAACTTCTTAATTGTATGGTTTAGTTCATCTACCTTTGTTTTATCATGCTCAATAGCCACCAAATATCTATCTGCTGGGTTATTGTCAGGTTGGATGTTTGTACTCATTACCCACTCTGAGAATGCCTGTACAGTTTCACCCATCTCGAAATAAACTAGACCAAGTAAGTTTCTAGCATCTACATTTCTCTTGTTAAGCTTAACACTTCGACGAAGTACGTCTGCCGCACCAGCCAAGTCTCTGTTACGAGCCTTTGTAATACCAGCATTGTAGTAAGTGTTAGATAGCTTAACTATTCTTTTATACACACTAACATCCATTCCACAGTGACTGCAGTAGTCGCTATTGGTAAGAATGTTTCCACAATTATAACAAATCATTTATTTGTCTCCCTTTAACTCTCCTACCATTTCGACCATCACATCTGTAATATCAGAGATGTTATTGTTGTAAATAGCATCTTCTGCTTCTTCAATCTCTAAACTTGGATGGAATTTCTTAATCTCATCGTCAAAATTAATCATTTTGTTCTCCTCTCATCATTAAATGATACTTTTGATATTTTACCATAAATCTGGCTAAATTTTCTTACTTTTTGAAATTCTTAAGCTGAGTTTCAACTTGCTCTTTCATCTGCTCGTATTTCTCTTTCTTAGCCTTCTCCTCGTTAATCTTAGCCTCAGGAGCCTTTGATACGAAGTTCTCATTTGAAAGCATTCCGTTTACACGAGCAAGTTCCTTATCAAGTCGTTGGGCTTCTTTTTCAAGTCTCTCAATTTCTTTATCTATATCTACCAATTCCGCAAATGGAATGTAAATATTTGCATTTGGAATAACTACTGAAACTGCGTTGTCATCTATGCCGCTCTTGTCTTCCTGTATAACAACTTCGCTAGCATATCCGAGTGTTGCGAAGAACACCTCGCCCTTCTCAAAGATATCTCTTACGTTCGCATCTTCTGATACTACGAATACCTTCGCCTTCTTCGAAGGTGGCACATTCATCTCACTACGAACGTTTCTGATTGCGCGTACAGCTTCTTTTATTAACTCAACCGCTGCCTCTTCCTCTTCGAAGTCAAACTCGTCAGTAAACACTGGCCAATCTGAAACCATAATTGATTCTTCTTTATCCTGTAGATTACAGAAAATCTCTTCAGTGATAAATGGCATATATGGATGAAGAAGTTTTAGCGAGTCAATTAGAACTTTTTGCAAAGTCCAAAGCGCTGCATACTTTGTCTCATCATCGTCGTTGTATAGTCTTGGTTTAACCATCTCGATATACCAGTCGCAGAACTCTTCCCAGATGAAGTTGTAAATCTTGTCTGCGGCAATACCAATCTCATACTTGTCCATATTGTCAGTAACATCTTTTGTTACCTTGTTTGCCTTAGATAGAATCCATTTATCTGCGTCAGTAAAGTTTTCTGGTTTCTTATCAAGATCGATGCCATCTTCTGGCATATTCATCTGGATAAATCTAGATGCGTTCCAAACCTTGTTTGCAAAGTTTCTTGATGCCTCTACTCTCTCCATATAGAAACGCATATCGTTTCCAGGAGCATTACCTGTAATCAAAGTAAATCTTAGAGCGTCTGCACCATACTCTTCAATAATCTCAAGTGGATCAATTCCGTTTCCAAGAGACTTACTCATCTTACGTCCCTGTGAATCACGAACTAATCCGTGAATTAAAACATTTTTAAATGGAACTTGTCCTGTGTGCTCAATTCCTGAGAACATCATTCTGATTACCCAGAACAAAATAATGTCATATCCAGTGATCAAAACATCTGTAGGATAGAAATACTTCATCTCCTCAGTCTCTTCTGGCCAACCTAGAACACTAAATGGCCAAAGAGCTGATGAGAACCAAGTATCTAGTGTGTCTGGATCTTGTCTCATTGGCTTTCCACACTTAGGACATACTGGGTTGTCTTCTTTTGTAACAACCATCTCTCCACAGTCGTCGCAGTAGAATGCTGGGATTCTGTGTCCCCACCAAAGTTGTCTTGAGATACACCAATCCTTGATGTTCTCTAGCCAGTGGAAATATGTCTTCTCAAAGTGCTTTGGAATAAACTTTGTATCGCCATCTTTAACAGCCTCGATAGCTGGCTTTGCAAGTTCATCCATATGAACGAACCATTGCAAAGAAACTCTAGGCTCGATTGTTGTATGACATCTATAACATGTTCCAACGTTGTGAACGTGGTCTTCTATCTTTACTAATGCACCCTCTGCCTCTAAGTCTTTGATGATAGCATCTCTAGCTTCAAACCTGTCCATTCCTGCATACTTTGGAAAGTCCTCTGTAATCTTAGCATCGTCAGTCATGCAGTTTACAATTGGAAGGTCGTGACGCTGTCCAACTTCAAAGTCGTTAGGGTCGTGCGCTGGTGTAATCTTAACTACACCTGTACCAAATTCCATATCTACATAGTCATCTGCTACGATAGGAATTTCTTTATTAACTAGCGGAAGGATAACTGTCTTTCCAACTAAGTCTTTGTATCTATCATCTGCTGGGTTTACTGCTACCGCTGTATCACCTAGCATTGTCTCTGGACGAGTTGTTGCTAGTTCAACATATCCACTGCCATCAGTAAGTTTGTAGCGTAAGTGCCAGAACTTACCTGGTTGCTCTTCGTACTCTACCTCTGCATCGGAAATAGATGTTAGACAATGTGGACACCAGTTGATGATTCTCTCACCTCGATAAATTGCGCCCTTATCAAATAACTTTACGAAAACATGCTTTACAGCTTTAGAACATCCCTCGTCCATTGTGAATCTTTCACGATCCCAGTCGAGTGATGAACCCATCTTCTTTAGCTGTGAAACAATCTTTCCACCGTACTGCTTTTTCCAATCCCAAGCGCGCTCCAAAAATCCATCTCTTCCGATGTCTTCCTTAGTAACGCCCTCTTCTCTCATCTTCTCAACAATCTTTGCCTCTGTGGCAATAGATGCGTGGTCTGTTCCAGGAACCCAAAGTGCCTCGTAACCTTGCATTCTCTTAAATCTAATTAAGATATCCTGCAATGTGTTATCAAGTGCGTGTCCCATATGAAGTTGACCTGTGATGTTTGGAGGTGGGATTACGATTGTAAATGGTTCTTTGTCTTCATTTACTTCTGCGTGGAAGTATCCCTTATCCACCCACTTCTCATATAGTCTGTCCTCAATCTCATGAGGATTATAATTCTTCTCAAATTCTTTCATTTTAACTGTTAACCTCTACTATGTATTCTTTCTTGCATTTCTGTATGTATTTATTCTCTTTGGCTTTTGACCAATTCTTCTTAATGCGTTTTTTCTTTGATTCTAGTCCTTCTCTTAAGCGTTTGACGACTGCGTCTGACACATCATACTTTTTGACGTCTCGCTCTAGTCTTTCTAAGTCATCCAAAATCAAGTCGCAGTTTATTATAGCTTCAAGAGTATATGGCGAATTGTTAAGTCTATATGCCATTCTGAATGCCACTGCAGCTCTCTCGTATTCGAACAATCTTGCAAGCGCTACTCCTAAGTTATTGTAAACATTGCCATAGAACTCATCTTCCAAGTCAGTGTTCACAGCTTTGTTCAAAATACTGTTGTAGTAGTTGATGGCCATATTGAACTTTTCATTCTCCATCAAAATATCAGCCTTAGCCTTGACTCGTTCAGTAGCGGTCTTCGAACTTAGCATAACCAAGTGATTCTCTAACTTTTCAGATTCTTTCTCAGTGTAGTAACCGCAGTTCTTTATAACAAAGGAGATCTTCTCGCCTAGCGATCCTCTGTTCTCAATAATCTGATAAAGTCCAGAAGCTATAGTTCTTTGCTCCAACTCATTTTCTATGTAGTTTATTAGTGATTCACCAAAAAACTCATCATCAATCAAGTATAGATAATTGTAAAGATAGTATCCAAGTTCCTCTATTGAGTAGATACTCTTATTTATCTCTCTGATATAAAATGGTTTTTCGATGTGGTTAGTACATAATGAAAGTTTATTCATTGTACCCTCCTATACTTTTAATGTTTTCTTTACTGATTTATTTGAAGCTTCAAAGAACTCTCCAAATCCTAAGTCTTTAATCTCAACTTCAATCTCATGTTCTGTTAAGTATTTGAAATTCACTTCTAGTCTTGTAGTCTTTGGCGGACGCTTAGGGAAGCCCGTCAAATCCAACTCGAAGTGATCTGTCTTTTTGTTAATAATGTCGTGAATTGTAAACTCAGCAACCGTTGGCTCTTCCATGATACATTCGATTGTCTTGTTTGAACCGTACCAGTGCTGACCAATATCTGAAAGTGCTATTGCACTGTCTCTGTCCTTCTTCTTAAGGCTCATTGTAATCTTCACACGAGTTCTTCCCTCACAAGAAATAACAAACTCTTCAAGTGTTGGAATGTGGAAGATTTCTTTGGCCGCATAAGCTGCGCCCTTTACAAATAAGTTGTTACCCTGGAATACTCTTCTGTTTTCGCAAATCTCTTTGATTGTGTTATCCCAGTTCGCATCTATAAATCCTTGTCCAACCAAGTAGATTGCTGACACAACATCATCTTTAAGTTCCTTAGCAAGCTGACGCGCCAAAGCCTTATCAAGCTGAACCATTGCGTTATCATCCATCTCAGCGTTGAACAACTTCTCTTTTATCTTATTTTCTAAGAATGAGTAATCCTTCTCCTCTACATCGGCCACATAAGGCTTTCTGCTCTTCATTACGCTTAGTTTTCTTAAAGAGAAGTCGTATTTGTTGTAATTTACCAACAATACCTTGTTTACCCAAATATCGCTGTTCTGGTTAAGGATAAAGTAAACAAAACTCTCTGTGTGTGAAACGATTCGAACTTGTTTCTTCTCAAATCCCATCTCCACAAAAATCTTCTTAATATTATCCACGATTGTTGGATTTAGATCTTCCACAGAAATCAAAATGTTTCTGATTACTCTTGTCTTGCAACGACGTCTTGCCAAATCAAGTAAGTATTCCATAAATACTTTGACGACCTCTCTGTCATCTTTGCGCATTTTTTTGTTGCACATTTTTGGCAAGTTTGTATAGGAAGTACTATTGTTTAGTCTTCCTTTGCTGACAGCCTCGTCACCTGATGACCATTCCATCAATTCTTTGTTGTAACAAACTGTCGTTGGAATCTGAAATGTGTCCTTATTCTTTGTATGAATATTTTTAGGAGTCACATCATTTTCCAAATATGCAAGTTGTGTAAAGTCCATGGAAAAATCAATTCCAAGAATTATACCTTTGCCCACTTTATTTCCTCCTTATAGCAGTTTGAATGATTCTTTTCCTGCTACTTTATCTAATTCATAAGTCTGCATAATCTCTTTGCACTCTTTATCTTTGCCGAGCTCTTTGCAAACCATCATTGAATTTATCATTCCAAATCTAGTCTCGTCGTTGTAGATGTCTTTCTTAGAAATTCTTACTGAGTAGTTATCTACCACTTTGCCGTTTGGCGCTTCTTCTGAGTACTCTCTAATGCTATAGTTTATCTGCTCGCCGTAGAACATAATAATCTCTTTTGTGAATACTCCCTGGTAGATACTTCCCATCTCCTCAACCACTGGATCAAGTTTGCCCTCAGGTGTTGTGATTGTGTACTTAATCTCAACCTTGTGGTTTGGATTTGTTCTGAAATCTATGATTGTCTTATCAACCATTCCGAATGGAATCTTAATCCACTTGCTAAACTTCTTATAGAATTCGAAGTGAATACTATTCTTTGCAAGTTCGTTGATAAGCGTCTCAACAATAGTAATCTGTCTCTTTGTAGGCTCATGTTGTTTAGACATAACCTCAATGAAGGCAATCTTACAAATCATTGGAGTGTTAAATCCATTTGCATACTCTTCTTCCAAGATTTCCCAAACAATGTCTGGACACTGAACTTTCTTAATGAAGTAGTTGTAACTTACGTATGTGTAGAAAGCTTTTCTAACCTTCGACGAAGTAGGATATTTCAAGTACTCAGTGTAAATGTCGAAAATCTTATCTGATGTATCGTTCTCGAACATATACTGAATAAGTAGTCGCTCTGCTATTGTGTTGTCATCTAGCTCTAATGACTTAGAAGCTAGGAACAACTGATATAGCTCAAGCGATCCGCTGTCGTAATGCTTTCCGAGGTATTTAAGAACATCTTTGTCTCTGCAACCGTTTCTGAAAACATTGCCGCACATCTCGACTACTATCTCATTATTGTCATAGTCTGGATCTTTAACTAACTCGGCACAGAGTTTTTCTAATAGTGCCTTGTCGATTCCCTTGTAGCCGTACTTAGCCACATAAGGATAAGTCTTCTTCAAATGATTTCTTGATAGCAAAATCTCTATCACTTTTCTCTTGGCAAGTATAGACATTGTATCCAAATTAAAATCAAGTGGATAAATATCAATCTCACCCATATCGTAGCCTTTGTAGAAGTAGTTAACTGCAAACTCCTCAAGGTAACGCTTATAGTGTTCAGAGATTCCTCTAATCTCCATTGTATCTTTGAGAGTCTTAGCCTCACCCTTGCGCTTGCTTGGATGACCAAGTAAATCTTCTGTATCACAAAGCTTAAGCATTGCGCTAAAACCAGTCTTTGTAACTTTAAATCCTTCTGACATGCTAGTGATTTCTGCGTCCACTTTGGCGAGGAATCTTCCTCTGTAGTCAACATACATAATCACTGGATGTTTTGTGTAAAGCTGTACATAAGCTACGCCATCAATAAAGTCCACTTCCTGTACCGCTTCCACTTCCTTGTGAGCAACCACAACAGATTTGATGTTTGGATTTTTAACTTCAATCTTATAAGTGTGAAGTACGTTTGGAAGGTGATCTTCCAAGTCGCCCACTATAAACTCATCATCTAAAACAGCTCTGTATACATACTGTAGATGTGTGTTGTTTCGCTCTGCCATAAGTTCTTCTGTGGCAAATCTTTCCATATCTGCCAAGCACTTAGCGTAAGTCTTATCCTTTGGCGCAAAGTTGTTAACGATGTTTGCGAAGAAGTAATCTCTGTTCTCCTCCAAAGACTCCGTTCCAAGTTCAAAGTACTTGTATGCATTCTTCTCTAACTTTTCATAGTTTGATGTATCAATAGTGTACATATAGTACTCAAATAGGTTTGTGACATTTATATCTTTTGCCACACCAGCCTTGAGCCACTGATGATACTTTTTATCTCTCTTGTCCCCACCAACAATCATCTTACAAATTGTTGTGAGAACGTCCTTGAGTTTTGTAACCTCATAGAACTTAGTTAGCGTATCAAAAATCTTCTCGTTGAATCCTTTTTCTCTCTCAAGGATCAACGCCACCTGCTTAGCAAATGGACGCTTAACCATATCATACCTTGCGATAAAGTTTATTACCTGAATTTCAAAATCACCAATCTCTTTTAGCAATGCTGGCTCATCAAGCAGAACCTTTGCTGCCTCAAAGTAAATGATTGGGCTGACTGTTCCGTGGTTATACGCACGCTTCGCCAAAGTATACTTAAGCGATGGATTGTTGTTGTATCTATCATCTGTGTAGAACAACACCCAAAGCACTTGCCATGTGTCATAACCATTCTCGAAATAGTTTTTGATTTCTTTCTTTATGTCTTCGGTGAAGGCTGCATCATTCTTGTACAAGCTTCTCAAGTACAAGTAATAGCAGTATTCACTGATATCTTTCTCATCACCCTTCTGGGCCATAATGCCAGAAATTGTGTTTAGAGTTTCAAGCGCTTTTGACTCGTCATTATCTAGAATTGCAACCTGTGCTGTAGCCGCAAGTCCCATAAAGTCATTTTCGTCCCAGTCGAAACGATCGTCGGCAGTCTGGACCATTTTCTTCTTCCACTCTTCACCGTCAATCTGTCCAGTTCTAAATGCTAAGTAATTCTTAACAAAACTGATTGCGCTCTTCTTTGCGTTAATATATGCATCATCCTTAACTGCTTCGTTCACCACAATAATGTCGTAAACTAAAGTCTCGTTAGATGTCTTGAATGTAATCTTTCCGTGGTTACTTCCGCCATGAAGTCTTGATGCGTTGATAAAGTATGTGTACTCAACAGTATTTCCATTGAACTGCTCTCCACCAATCTTTGGCTCACATCCGTAGAAGAAGTCTCCTTCCACTTCCACATCTATCTCAGTGTAACCCCAAGTGTTTTTATAAATCTTAATAACATCACTGTAGTTTTCAGTAATGTCAGCATATTCTCTGTAACTATCTTTAAGTCTTATCTGGATGCGCTCTTTAAGTCCCATTCCAACCAAGAACTCTTCCAAAGCAATATCTCTATTACCATTTTTCATTACCTGGTTGTAAAGAGCGTAGCCTTTAAGGTCGTCCTGCAAGAAGAAGTCTTTGAATTCCTTTGACAAGAAAACAATTAGTGCTTCGTCGTAGCCTTCTTTCACGGCCTTTACGAAAGAATCATAGTCAGTAATATCTCCAGCGCTTGTGTGAATAGCTGCTTCCTTCATAGTGATACCAAAAGGAATTGCGTAATCACCCGCATCTGTTACCACACTGATAGTTCCACTGACTACCTGACCTGGAGCAAGATTCTCAGTTGTGATTCTGTAGTGAATAGTATTGTCGGTTCCGTCAAAGGAATCGTTCTCAAAACTTACATGTGAATCAGTACTACAAACCACACCCTTAATAGGAAGTCCGTTCTTACTCTTTATAGTAAGTTCTCCTTCCTTTGTCTCGCCCTGATCTAGAGTGGCTGCTATTTGATTTTCTGACATTTCTGCATCAGGAGTTTCGTAAACTGAAATACCTGTTGCAAGTCTTTCGACTAATGCTTTCATAAGCACCTCCGGTGCAAAATTTATTTATTATTTTTAACTTTTTTCTGATATTCTTTTAAGTCTTTCTCTACTCCTAAGTCTCCAGGCTCGTAGAACTTCTCACCCTTCAATTCATCTGGCAAATACTGCTGATCAACCCAGTGATTTGGAAAGTCATGTGCGTATTTATATCCAACACCGTGTCCCAAGTCATCGTGTCCATCATAGTGAGCGTCCTGCAAATGTGCTGGCACTCTAGCCTGAACATTGCTCTCAACTGCCTGAATTGCTTTTTCAATTGCCATGTAAGATGCATTGCTCTTTGGCGACATCGCAACGTATACTGCAGCCTCTGCAAGAATAATTCTTGCCTCTGGCATGCCTATCTGCCTGACAGCCTCCGCCGCCGAAGTAGCCACCACCAAAGCATTTGGATTTGCCATACCAACATCTTCTGATGCGCAAATCATAATTCTTCTTGCGATAAAATCTATACTCTCTCCAGCCTGTAGCATCTTTGCCAAGTAGTAAACTACTGCGTCTGGATCTGAGCCTCTCATACTTTTAATAAAAGCTGAGATTGTGTCGTAGTGATTATCTCCATCTTTGTCGTACTTAAGCGCACGCTTCTGGATACATTCCTGTGCCACTTCCAATGTGATGTGAATCTTTCCATCATCCGATGGATCTGTAGTTAATGCTCCAAGCTCAATGGCATTGAGTGCTGTTCTTGCATCACCATTTGCAATGTTTGCCAAGAAGTCAACTGACTCATCATCTATTGTCACATTGTATGAACCCATTCCATATTCTTCATCTTCCACGGCTCTTCTGATTAGTGTCTTGATATTCTCTTCACTTAGTGGATAAAGTTCAAAGACAATTGATCTAGAAATCAAAGCGCGGTTTACTTCGAAGTATGGGTTTTCTGTAGTAGCTCCAATCAAGATAACTGTGCCGTCTTCCACGAAAGGTAGCAAGTAATCCTGCTGGCTTTTATTAAATCTATGTATCTCGTCGATAAATAGAATTGTTTTCTTTCCAGTCATTGCAAGTTCGTCTTTTGCTTTTGCAACTACGTCTTGCATATCCTTCTTTCCAGATACTGTCGCATTAAGTTGTGTGAACTTTGAACTAGTAGTGTTTGCAATCACCTTGGCTAAAGTGGTCTTACCAGTACCCGGTGGGCCATAAAAAATGACAGAACTAATTTTGTCTGCCTTGATGGCTCTATATAAAAGTTTATCCTTAGCTATGATGTGTTCCTGACCTACCACTTCGTCCAAAGTCTTAGGACGGATTCTACTAGCTAGTGGGGATTCTTTTTTTGTATTTACGTCTCTTGCGTAATCAAATAGATCCATAGTTTTCCTCTATCTATCTTGGGCCAAACTTTGCGCCCCAAATCAAATATCCAATAATAATTCCAACCACGATTCCGATAAGCAAGTGAACCATTCTTCCAATGTCCATTGCCTTTGGTTCGCGCTTACCATCGCTTAAGTTTTTAGCTTGCTTGCGATTAAAGATTACGATATCAATGGCAATCATAATACAGCCAACAACCGTCACCGCCGAAGCAATAATAACTATTGCAAAAGGATTGATTCCAAATACTTTTATGTTTGCAAATGAAAGTAACAAACAAATGACTGTAATGATTACAGCTGGTGTTGTTATACCAATTGCAATTTTTCCAAATACACTTGATTGATACTGTGCTCTTTTCTGTGGTTGATTGTTTTTAAACTTATAATAATCTGCCATTTCTACCTCTAAAACATTGCTCTAAGCCCAGTGAAAACTCCAAGGCTTAATAGTAGCATTATTGTTCCTGCAAGTAGCACTCCTGCCATACATGCAATACAACTTTTCTTCCAATCCAAGTCAAGGATACTTGCCGCAAGCGTTCCCGTCCAAGCGCCTGTTCCAGGAAGCGGGATTCCAACAAAAAGCATAAGCGCAACGTAAACGCCACCCCTAGTCTTTTGTGTAAGTTTCTCTCCACCGTGCTCTCCTTTTTCAAGACACCAAGTAAAGAACTTACCAATATATTTTTTATCCTTGCCCCAAAGAAGCACCTTTCTCGCGAAGAAAAAGATGATTGGAACTGGAAGCATATTTCCAATAATTATTACTAAAATATATAACCAGACAGGTCTCAAATGGAAACCTTCTGCTATAGGAATAGCTCCTCTAAGCTCCACTAACGGAACCATAGAAACTAGAAAAACTATTACCCATTTCATCCATAATGCTTTAAACATATTGTCCTCTATTTTTGCATAGTTTTATGTGGGAACACACTTTCCCAATGTAAAAATCTCACCATAAAATTATAACAAATTTTATGGTGAGATTAAAGGTCGATTTAGTGATATTTTAAGGGTTTTTGCCCCTTTTTCACTACTTTTTACTTAATAACTAGCTTGTCGTTCTTAACATCGAAAACTAGTGTATCTCCAATGCCAATTTCGCCCTCTAGAATTGTCTTCGCAGCGAGCGTCTCGACATTCTTTTGGATAAATCTCTTCAAAGGTCTAGCACCGTAAACTGGGTCATATCCCCTATCAATTACGAAATCTTTAGCCTTATCTGTAAGCTCAACTTTAAGCTCTTTCTCTTTAAGTCTACTGTTAAGTTCGTCAATTACAAGATCTACTATTCCAGCGATGTTTTCCTTAGTTAGAGGCTTGAACATAATGATCTCATCAAGTCTGTTCAAGAACTCTGGTCTGAAGTGATTCTTCAAATCATCCATTACAGTTTTCTCTGCCTCTTCCTTGATATTTCCATCATCGTCGATTCCCTCTAGCAAGTACTGAGAACCGATATTAGATGTCATGATTAGGATAGTATTTTTAAAGTTTACAGTTCTACCCTGCGAGTCTGTGATTCGTCCATCATCAAGCACCTGAAGCAATACGTTGAACACATCTGGATGTGCTTTCTCGATCTCGTCAAACAATACAACAGAGTAAGGTTTACGTCTAACTGCTTCAGTTAACTGACCACCTTCGTCGTAGCCAACGTATCCCGGAGGCGCTCCGATTAGTCTAGACACACTGAATTTCTCCATGTACTCGCTCATATCGATTCGAACGATATTGCTCTCATCGTCAAATAAATTCTGCGCCAAAGACTTAGCAAGTTCTGTTTTACCTACACCTGTAGGTCCTAAGAACATAAACGAACCGATTGGCTTGTTTGGATCTTCCACGCCTGCTTTAGATCTAAGGATTGCCTCTGAAATCTTTGTAACAGCCTCATCCTGTCCAATAACTCGTTTATGAAGTGCATCGTCCAAATGTAAGATTTTGTCTCGTTCAGTCTCGGTTAACTTAGCAACAGGAATTCCAGTCCATCTACTGATGATTCTTGCAATTTCCTCTTCAGTTACGCTCTCACGTACTAACTCGAGGTCTTTGCCTTTGACTTTCTCTTCCTCTTCTTCTAATTGCTTCTGTAGTTCAGGAAGTTTTCCGTATTGAAGTTCAGCAGCTTTGTCTAGGTCGTAGTCGTTCTGAGCTTTCTCGATCTCTTTCTTAACTCCCTCAACTTGCTCTCTCAACTCGCCAACCTTGTTTATGCTGTCTTTCTCATTCTCCCACTGAGCAACTTTATTGTCGTAATCACTCTTGAGTTCAGCCAACTCTTCCTGCAACTCCTCAAGTCTTTCCTTGCTCAAGTTGTCCTCTTCTTTCTTAAGAGCAGCCTCTTCTATCTCAAGTTGCATTACTTTACGTCTCAACTCATCAAGTTCTGTAGGCATTGAATCCATCTCGGTTTTGATAAGCGCACAAGCCTCGTCTACCAAGTCGATAGCTTTATCAGGTAAGAATCTGTCAGTGATATATCTGTCTGACAATGTAGCTGCGCTAACCAATGCGCCGTCCTGAATCTTGACTCCGTGGAAGACTTCGTATCTTTCCTTAATACCACGAAGAATTGAAATTGTATCTTCCACAGTTGGCTCTCCTACCATTACCGGTTGGAAACGTCTCTCTAACGCCTTATCTTTTTCAATGTACTCTCTGTACTCATCTAGTGTGGTAGCACCGATACAGTGAAGTTCGCCTCTTGCAAGCATAGGTTTAAGCATATTGCCCGCATCCATAGCACCCTCAGTTTTACCAGCACCAACTATTGTGTGAAGCTCATCGATGAAAAGAATAATCTCTCCGTCGCTTTCTTTCACATCGTTAAGTACAGCTTTAAGTCTTTCCTCGAACTCTCCTCGGTATTTAGCACCAGCCACCAATGATCCAAGGTCCAGTGCAAAAATCTTTTTATCCTTCAAACCGTCTGGCACATCGCCTTTTACGATTCGCTGTGCAAGTCCTTCTATAGCTGCTGTTTTACCAACACCTGGTTCACCGATTAGAACTGGATTGTTCTTTGTCTTCCTCGAAAGAATTCGAATAATGTTTCTGATTTCGTTGTCGCGTCCAATGATTGGATCTAATTTTTGGTCTCTTGCTCTCTCAACCAAATCCTGTCCATATTTAGACAATGCCTCGTAAGTTCCTTCTGGATTATCAGAAGTAACTCTCTGAGAACCTCTTACAGTTTCAAGAACACTTAAGAATCTCTCGCGTGTAATGCCGAATTCTTTGAAGATGTCTTTCACTGCCTTGTTAGGTTTTTTAAGCATCGAAAGGAATAGGTGCTCCACTGACACGTATTCGTCTCCCATCTTCTTTGCCTCATCCTCAGCACTAACCAAAACGTCATTGAGCGCCTGGCTCATATGTCGTTCGCCACCTTGTACCTTTGGAAGCGCTTCAATAGCCTGAACAACACGATTATCAAAGTAATTGATATCAATATCCATTCTCTCAATCAGCTTGGCAATCAGACTATCATTAATAGTCACCAGGCTGTGCAAGAAATGCTCTTGGTCAATTACTTGATTACCATATTCCATGGCAATTTTGTCGCACTCCTGTATGCTTTCAATTGATTTTTGTGTGAATTTATTTACATTCATAATATTCACCTCCACCACTTATTTTCTAATCGTAAAATAAGTACTCCAGGTACTCCCGAAATACTCATTTCTACTCTTATATTGTCTTATAAAATTGTGTAATTTTTCCGTATGTTATTTAAAATAAATGTTAACTAATTATGAACGAAAAAAGCTGTTTTTATACATAAAAAATAAGCCCAGCAGGTGCCGGGCTTATTATTATATTAGTTTGTCTGGATCAACAACATATGTTCCTGATGCAATCTTCACAATATCCATAATAGTTAATATTAATGAAACTAAAACGCCTAATCCACAAAACCATCCGCCAACTAATGACATAACAAGTTTGAATACACCTTTCTTTGTTTCTCCCATTATAAAATTATGAATACCAAGTGTTCCAATAAAAATAGCAACAAGTATAACAACAATCTTATCCTGTCCGCCAACTTGATCTCCTGCACTAGCCTTATTAGCCTCTGCCTGTTTTTTGGCTTCGTTAACTACGCAACCACATTGTGTGCAAACTGCTTGCTGTGGTTGAATTTCTGCTCCACAGTTTCCACAATACTTATTTCCTGTATCTTTGGCGAAGCCACATTTCGTGCAGACCGCCTGGCCATCTTGCATCTGCTCACCACAATTTGTACAAAACATATCATTCCTCCTAATTATTAATTTAAAATATCTTCTAATGCCATAATCAAGGCATTCATTTGTTCTTTAGTTCCGATTGTAATTCTTATATACTCATCAATTCTTGGCTTATCAAAGTATCTAATGTAAATACTCTTCTCGCGTAATTTTTCAAATATTTCTTTAGCTGGAACTGTTTCGTGTTTTGCAAACAAGAAGTTTGTCTGTGAATTAGTACACTCAAATCCCATTTGTTTTAATTTGCGTTTTGTCTCTTCTCTAGTTTTCTTTATCTCATCAACCAGTCCGACAAAGTACTCATCATCCTTAATAGCCGCCTTAGCACCTCTAATAGCTGCCACATTCAATGTGTATGAGTTGTATGAAAACTTCACATCTTTAAGCGCCTTAATCAAAGTCTCACTACCAAATGCATATCCCACTCTCATTCCTGCAAGTGCTCGTGATTTTGAGAATGTTCTAACAACTAAAAAGTTCTCATACTTATCAATCAAATCTAAAACTGTCTCACCACCAAAGTCTATATAAGCTTCGTCCACTATCACTACTGAATCTGGATTAGCAGAGATAATCTCTTCTACCTGTGCTTTAGGAAGTGCAATTCCCGTTGGAGCATTTGGATTAGCAAAAACTATTCCACCGTTCTCCTTTTTGTAATCGTCAGGATTAATTTCAAACGTTTCCGTCAAAGGAATCGTCTCATATTTAATATCATATAAATCTGCCCAAACATCATAGAATGAATATGTAATGTCCGGGAACAATATTGGCTTATCAGAATTAAAGAATGTTAAAAACGACATTCCTAAAATATCATCTGAGCCCACACCCACAAATACTTTGCTTTCATCCACATCATAATAAGACGCAATCTCGCGAACCAAATCCGAAGCATCAGGATCTGGATATTTGCGAAGTGCATCTGGCATCATACTTGCGATAGCCATCTGTACCATAGTTGATGGTGCAAATGGTGACTCGTTTGTATTTAGTTTTATAATGTCACTTCCACTTGGCTGTTCACCTGGGACATATGGTGTGACTTTTCTAATGTTTTCTTCAAACTTTTTCATTTCAATTCCTTACGAAGCCTTCGCCTCTTTTCTTTTATTTATAGCTTTCCAAATAGCAACCATAATAACTGCTGCTACAAATCCACCTAAAACATCCACCACAATATCAATTGGTCGGGCATTTCTACCCTTCACAAAGCCTTGATGGATTTCATCCGATATGGCATATAACAAACACCACCCAACTGTCATCAAGTATATATACCACTTTCTCGAAACGTTTCTAATTCTTTCAAACGTAAGCAACAACCCAGTAACTAGCGTTCCCAAAATGCCATATTCGCCGAAGTGACCAATCTTTCTCACAGTCTTACTAACCGTCATAAAGAATTCATGTTGTTCTTTCTTTGGTAGTTTCTTGTAGTCAGGTTTAATAATTTTCATTACTCTGAAAGTAATCTTATCGCTTAAAGATTGAGATTTATCTCCGTCGTCTGCTGAAAATCCAAAAATTACATACATCCAACCTAAGATTAAAATTATTAAAACTATTCTAATAATCCAAACTTTAAGCTTCATAACCTTTGCTCTTAATAACCTCTACCACTTCTTTAACAACTTTCTGTGCAATCTCATCAGTCTTAGCCTCAGCCATAACACGAACTACTGGCTCTGTTCCACTAGCTCTTAGGATAATTCTTCCGTCGCCTTCCAAATCATCTTCTACTTTCTTAGCTGCTGCTAGCACGTCTTCATCGTTTAATACAACTTCTTTGTCTTCGACGCGCACATTTTCTAAGTACTGTGGATAAATAGTAACTGGCGCGATTAGCTCAGACATTTTCTTCTTAGCAGTAAGCATAAACTCCATAAGCTTGATTGATGTAAGAACACCATCACCTGTTGTTGCATACTTACTAAAAATAATGTGACCTGACTGCTCGCCACCGAGTCTGTAATCGTTATTCTTCATGCACTCGTATACGAACTTATCACCAACATCAGTTTTCTCGTATGCGATGTCGGCCTCTTCAAAGGCCTTGTAAAGTCCAAGGTTAGACATAATCGTAGTTGCTACGGCGTTGTTCTTAAGTTCGCCCTTTTCTTTCATATGTACTGCTGCTACATACAAAATTAAATCACCATCCACTATCTTTCCTTCGTCGTCTATACAGAAACATCTATCAGCGTCGCCGTCGTATGCGAAACCGACATCTAACTTATTATCAATAACATACTGTTGGAGAACTTCAATATGTGTAGAACCACAATTCATATTTATGTTAGTACCGTTTGGCTGATCATTGATTACGTATGTCTCAGCACCTAGCGCGTCAAATACACTCTTAGCAATTGCTGAAGCACTACCGTTTGAACAGTCCAGTCCAACCTTAATATTTCTAAATGAATGCTTTGCCAAAGACATTAGATAACCCATGTATCTATTACGTCCTGCAAAGTAGTCGACAGTTCTACCAATATCTTCTCTTTCTGCATATGGGATAGAATCAAAGTCAGCGTCCAAATAATCTTCTATCTGGTCGATAACTTCCTGCTCCATCTTCTCACCATTTGCGTTAAGAAGTTTTATACCATTATCATAAAATGGATTGTGACTAGCCGAAATCATAATTCCGCAGTCAAAGTCCTCAGTTCTTACAACATATGAAACGGAAGGTGTTGTTGTAACGTGTAAAAGGTATACGTCCGCCCCCGTCGAAGTAAGTCCTGCAGCCAAGGCATCCTCAAACATATAACTGCTTCGTCTTGTATCCTTTCCAATAGCCACTGAGCAATCGCCCTTCTGACTATAGTAGTGACCTAAAAATCTGCCCACTTTAAAAGCGTGCATAGCAGTTAGATCTTTGTTAGCCTCACCTCTAAATCCATCTGTGCCAAAATACTTTCCCATTTTTAAATCCTCCAAGTAAGTTTTATAACTCCCTCATAGTTAGAATCTTGTTATCAATCAAGAATTCTTTGTTGCAGACCTGTAGGGCTGCATTTTTATGTGTAATGATAACACAAGTCTTTGAGTTAAGCGACTTAATGTTATCTAACACTCTCTTTTCAGTTTCAGCATCAAGTGCCGATGTGGCCTCGTCCAAAAGAATGATAGGCGCGTCTGATACAATCGCTCTTGCAATAGCAAGTCTTTGCGCTTGTCCTTCAGAAACTCCCGTTCCTTTCTCACCTAATACTGTATCAAGTCCATCTGGCAATGTATCGACAAAATCATCAATACTACTAATCTCTAGTGCCTTATGAATATCTTCATCTGTAGCATATGGATTGATAAGTTTAATGTTGTCTCTCAAAGTTCCGCTGAACAAATAGTTACCCTGTGGCACATATGAGAACAAGCTTCTCGTACTTGGGCTTGCATCCACAAACTGACCATTGTTTTCATATAATCTAATCGTTCCCTCATTTGGCGTAAACACTCCGAGAAGCATCTTCATTAGAGTACTCTTACCAATTCCGGAAATACCTCTGATTGCAACAAAGTCGCCTTTGTCAAACTCTGCGTTTCCTTCTTCGAGGACGCTCTCTCTTCCATAGTTAAATTTGATGTTTGCAAATTCTGCTTTGTTAAAGTTTTTATAAAACTCTGGTGCATTTATCTCTTCAACATCTTTTTCTTCATTTTCAATTTCTTCAATCTCAATAATTCTCTCTGCTGATGCAATAATCGCATAGTAGTCTGGCACAACCTTTGTGATATTTACAAATGGCGCCTGAATCTGGCCGATAAGCTGAAGCATCGCTGTAAGTGTACCGTAAGTAAGTGCACCCATAGCCACCTTAATTGCTGCCCAAACCAATGCTGCTAAGTATCCTGCGTTAAACACAAATGAGAAACCAGCGTTTGCCAAAATGCTAACTCTTCTTCTCTTCATCTTAGCCCAGTAGTTAATCTCCTGGTAGTCATCACCTTTTTCTCTGAAAGTGTCTTCCGCGCCGAAGGTCTTAACAACTAGCATACTCTCGATTGCTTCCTGGAAGAATGATCTTACCACACCTTCAGTAGATTGAACTTCTTTGTGCAAGCCTTTGAACTTCTTTCTCAAAAGCAATGTGATTATTGAGATGAGTACACCAGCGATTAAGAACAATATTGTGAACTTTGGCGCAATCACAACTAGTACTACAAACGCTCCAACAAACTGCGTAATGTAGTAAAGCAAGTTTGGAATAATTCCAATCACACCTTCTGTCACTATGTTGATATCACTAGTTAGTCTGTTGATTAACTCACCACTGTGAATCTTATTTATATCTTCATACTTTTTATTTAAAATGCCATAGAACAATTTTGTTCTAAATCTCATTGTAAGTTTTGCTGTTACTTTTATACCAATAGCTGAAGCAAGAACTCTAATCACTAGTCGCGCTGTAATAACTACTAGAATAACTACACCCCAGAAAAATATCTTATGGATGAATGCATCTCTAGCGGCTCCTTCAGTCTCTGCGGCATGTTGTGCTGCATCAATCGCATACTTACTTAGTAGCGCAACAACTGTATTTACTAAAGCCAAGATAATATAGAACACACTAATTAAAACTACATAAGGGATATCCCTCTTGCAGTTTTTAATTATCCATCTTAATCCTGCTGAATTTTCTTTCTTAAATACTTTCAATTATCTGGCTCCTACTCTTCTTCAAATAAGTCTTGCTCTTTAACTTTTTCAATGAATGCATCCACATCCTCTGCGGCTGTTTCATCGTCCACATCATATTCGTCGGTCAACGCCTTAATCAAGTCATCTCTACTAATGCCATCTATCATTTTTTCAAATAGAAATGCTCCTGTCTCATTTAGGTTCATCATTCCGTTAAACTCTAATGTAGCCTCTCCAATCGGAACAACTACAAATGATCCTGCAACATTTCTTAAAATATATCCTTCTTTGATCTTCATCTAAACTCTCCTAATCTTCTCGTATGCCATGTCTGCTGCTTCGCTTGATATATTACAACCCATTTTGTAAATAGGGTTTTCATTCAAAACTTTTTCCATAGTGGACAAAACTTTATCTATATTTTTTTCTTGGTGAAGTTTTCTTATAGTCTGTTTAAAAAACTTTGGAACAGCTTCCACTACATTTTCTGGCTCTATCCAGTTTTCTTCACTTCTCTCTATGAAAACAATAGCACCAAGTTTTACTTTTGCATTTTTGTTTGTATTGTCTTTTCCGCACCATGGAGTGCCATATACAAACCATTCACCATCTATGTTTTTGATGGCGGGCTTATCATCATTAATTATATATGCTCTGTCGCCAAACTTTTCGAGCCAGAGGTGAGTATGTGTAGTTTTACCCACTCCTTTGTCTGCTGAAAATAAATATGCATATCCGTCCACAACCACTGCTGACGAATGAAGCATTATACTCTGTTCGGCAATTAGAATTCTGTTAAATAGCGCACCTGTTGTCACATACTCTATGTCTTCATCACTTAAGTGTCCAACTCCCCTTGCTTTTCTTTTCTCATAGAACTCTAAGCCTAAGTCAATCTCATAGTCTGGCTCATCCCAATCAGTCTTTGCAAGGTACTCACTCGCCAAGTCCTTTGTTCTGTTGTAGTAAGTAGTCATCAAAACCTTTAGGCCTGCTATTTCATATTTAGCTGTAAACTTATTAACTTCAGACACTAATTAACTCTCCCAATAAATGTCAAAAACACCTATGTGGTTAAAACATAGGCATCTTTGATATTAATTATTTATAATAATCGTTTGAACCGTATCCATAACCGTAGCCGCGCTTGTAGTATTTGCCGTAGTATCCACTGTAGTAAGCGCCCTTGCCATCTGGATCCACCTTATTAAGTACAGCACCAAGTAATCTACATCCTGATTTCTTCAACTGCTCAATTTGCTTTTGAACATATTTGTAACTAACGTTAGCCTGTGAAATAAGGAAGATTACTCCATCTGTCTGCTGAGCCACAATAGCTGGATCAATTACCTGTCCAATAGGTGGTGTATCAATAATTACATAATCGTAAGCATTCTTTGTAAGTCTAAGCATCTCTGTGAATCTCTCATTGTCTAGTAACTCCGCTGGGTTTGGAGGAACTGGACCAGATAAAATCATATCGAGATTGTCTATGTTTGTTCTGTATCTAATACTATCTAGTCTTTCCACGCCTGAAAGATAATGAGTAAGTCCCTTTATAGCCTTATTAATCTTGTAACGACCAATCAAAACTGACTTTCTAAGGTCGGCATCGATAAATAACACCTTACTTCCACACTCAGCCATTGAAACTGCAAGGTTGAATGCTACCATTGACTTTCCTTCGTTTGGAACTGAACTAGTTAGTGAAATAAGCTTTACATCATCTCCACAGAATTGGACATTAGTTCTAAGTGTCTTATATGCTTCTCTTGTCTTAAAATCTAAATCAGATATTTTATCTAAATTAATATTTAACATATGACCTTACTCCTTTCCCTCTGTGGATTCTTCATTTGAATCATCATTTTTCTTTGTACTTCCGTAACCGTAGCCGTATCCGTAACCATAGCCATAGCCTTTGCTCTTCGCGCTCTTAAGCGGAATCGATGCTAAAACGGAAACGCCCAGTTTCTTCTCTATGTCATCAGGAGTCTTAATCGTATCGTCAAGTACAAACATTAGAATTACCACAAGCAATGCCAAACCAAATCCTATGATGAAACCTAGCATTGTGTTCTTTTCCACATGTGGACTTGAAGGAACTCTAGGAAGTGTGGCCTCGTCAACTGGATTGACAGCTTCTACTCCCTCCATAACCTCTTTTGTCTTTTCATTGGCGACGTCCCTAACCTTGTCAGCTATCTTCTTCGAAAGCTTAGGATCAGGACTCGACACTTTAATATCTAGTACACGAGTGTCTTCCTCCAACTCTACGTCTACCATTCCGGCCAACTGGCCAACTGAAAGATCAAGTTTCAAGTCATCTTTAACCTTTCTCAAAACAGGCTCACTAGTTAAAAGTACTCGATAGTCGTTCGCCAAGTCCGATGCGAAAGCCAAGTCACTTGAAGTCAACCCTTGTTGGTTTGGATCTTGTCTACTAACTATATACACTTTAGTAGTTGATAAATACTGTGGTGTAATAAAGAATTCAGTATACGCAAACGCAATACCACCCACAAGTATACCTACCAAAATGATGATAGTTAACCTGCTCAGAATAGTTAAGAGCAAACCGCGAAGGTCTATCTCTATTTCATTTTTGTTATTCTGTGTTCCCATGTCTTTTCCTTTCGATTAAATATATTCTCCCGAAATAATCATCTCTGGGTTTCTTACTAATAACCATTCAACATATCTCTCACCATATTTCGACGAAAGATGTTCAATACATTTTTCCCAATGGATGCCTCTTCTTCCAAGCGAATGGGCATCCGTTGCAACAAGGTGCAACATCTCATTTTCAATCAGTTTTGTAACAAACTTTTTATCTTCTCTATATACTGATGTGGCATTTACTTGAAGATAGCATCCCATATCTACCACATGCTGTAAGTTCGCTTTATTTATAGTTCCAATCCTTTTTCTAAACGCTCTGTATCTTTCACAGTGGGCAATGATTGGAATATATCCGCCATTTACAAGTTGACTGATTGCTCTCTCGATTGTGGCATAATCCTCTGTTGGATAAAACTCGATGAGTACATATCTGCTATTTGCCATCGTCAAAATCTTTCCAGCATTCAACTTTTCAACCATATCGTTGCAGAGCAATACTTCATTTCCAAGATACATTTTTACATCTGGAAATTCCTTTGCTACTACATCTTTTAGTTCAGCAAAATGGTTATTCCATCTTTCAACTGAAAGATTAAAACTTTCCTCATCATAATGAGGGGTTAAAATAAGACTTCTAGCCCCTTGTTTGTACTCTTCACGAATCATTTCAATAGATTTTTCTATTGAATCTGACCCGTCATCGACCTTAAAAAGTATGTGATTATGTATATCTATAAACCCTTGCATATGTGAGTCCTCCTAAAACCCCATACTTCAGTTACATTTTACCAAAAATAAAGCAAATAAACAATAAAAATAGGTTACATAAAAAGTACCCCTCCAGTCTCCTGAAGGGGTACTTTTTATATCATTTTTTTATTCAACTTGTGCTAATTTTGCTGCCTGATCTGCTGCTATACAACCATCTATCAATTCTTCAATATCACCGTTTAGAATCTGCTCTAATCTGTGCGATGTAAGCTTAATTCTGTGGTCTGTAACACGTCCCTGTGGGAAGTTGTAAGTTCTGATCTTTTCTGATCTATCACCAGTACCAATCTGGCTCTTTCTAGCAGCTGATTCCTCATCTTGCTTCTTCTGACACTCTAGTTCGTATAATCTAGCTCTAAGTACTTTCAAAGCTTTATCTTTATTCTTTAGCTGTGATTTCTCATCCTGACATGAAATAACAATTCCTGTAGGGATATGTGTAAGTCTAACAGCTGAATCAGTAGTATTTACACACTGTCCACCGTTTCCTGACGCTCTAAACACATCAAATCTACAATCGTTCATATCAATCTCAACATCCACTTCTTCTGCCTCAGGCATAACTGCAACAGTAGCTGTAGATGTATGAATTCTTCCGCCTGACTCTGTAACTGGGATTCTCTGTACACGGTGAACTCCACTCTCATACTTAAGCTTTGAGTAAGCACCCTTACCGTTAACCATAAAGACTACTTCCTTAAATCCTCCCACTCCATTTTCATTTAGTGAGATAAGTTCAGTCTTCCATCCCATATTGTCAGCGTACATACAGTACATTCTATATAATTCTGCGGCAAAAAGTGCTGCCTCATCACCACCAGCTCCGCCACGAATTTCTACGACCACGTTTTTGTCGTCATTCTCATCTTTAGGAAGGAGCAAAATCTTAAGTTCATCTTCCAACTCAGCCTGACGGTCTTTTGCCTCGTTCATTTCTTCTTTTGCCAAGTCTTTGATGTCTTCGTCGGACTCGTCTTCTAGGATTGCTAGACTCTCATCAATAGTCTCTTTGCATTTCTTGTACTCTTCGTAAGCCTCAACGATTGGTTGAAGATCACTTTGCTCTTTCATCAATTTTTTGAACTTATTCTGATTACTGACAACATTAGGGTCATTAAGCTGCTCAGTAATCTCTTTAAGTCTCTCAACAATTGCTTCTAATTTGTCAAACATAACTTTTCCTCTCTAGTTCTTTGCTATTACCACTCTGTCTAACCCTGATAAATCTTTCTTCACGACAATATCGTGGTAACCATTTTCCTCTAGTATATTTGATACTTCTTCGGCTTGGTCGAAACCAATCTCAAAGAAAATCATTCCATTTGTCTTTAAATAATCTTTTGAATCTTTAATTATTCTGCTATAAAAATCCAAACCGCTCTCTCCACCATCTAGCGCAAGTCTTGGGTCGTGGAGTTTCACTTCCTCTTGTAAATTCTCAATCTCCTCTGTCTTGATGTATGGAGGATTTGAGACGATTACGTCGAAGATGCCTTCCACATTTTCGAATAAGTCTGATTCGATAAATGTTACATCTGTGCAGTTAATCTGGTTGTTCTCCTTTGCAACTTCAATTGCATCTTTTGAAATGTCTGATGCTACAACAGTTGCATTATCGCACATATCACTGATTGTGATTGCGATACATCCAGAGCCTGTGCACATATCTAGAACTTTTAAGTATTCATCGCCCACATACTTTACAACTTCATCCACCAGTATTTCAGTGTCGAATCTAGGAACTAAGACATTCTCATTAACCATGAATGTAAGCCCCATAAACTCTGTTTCTCCAATAATGTGTTGTACTGGAATGTGATTGATTCTTTTTTGAACTGCTTCTTCTATTTCTTCGGCGTCCACCACACTTAACACTATATCTGGATTAGCTAGGTAGTCGCTTTTTTTGATATTTGCGAAGTGTTCTAAAAGAAGCCATATATCAACTGATGCGTCTGAAATACCAGCCGCATCAAGTTTATCTGTATTTTCTTTTACAAAATCTTTAACTAAAATTTCCAATTGAATCCTGATCCTGTATTGCTATCTCTCTGTGGCAAATCATGTGGTGTAGGTCTAACGTAAGACTGTGGTTTTGCCTGTGGTCTAGGTCTAACTCTGCCTTCCACTTCAATACCGTTTTTCTCTAGATAAGCTTCCCAGTCAAAGACTGCTTCTGTAGCCTCAATTGCTACTTCAATCATATCGTTAGTAGGTTCTCTTGTAGTAATTCTCTGCATCCAAAGACCTGGTTTACTACAAATAGTAACAAACAAGTTGTCTTTGCTTCCGGCATATCTAATGAACTCATATGAAAGTCCAGCGATAACTGGAAGTAAAAGAATTCTAATCAAATATCTAAGCCAAATAGCTTCTGGTCTAACTAATAAGAATATAATAATACTTATTAGGATAATTACGAATAGGAAACTAGTTCCACATCTCTTATGGAATCTAGAACTTCTTCTAACATTTTCAACGTTTAGTGCGTGTCCAGTCTCAACGCAGTTGATACACTTGTGCTCTGCGCCGTGATACATATATGTACGTCTAATATCTTTAATTAATGCTGTGAGCATCAAGTAAACAATAAAGATAATGACTTTCAAGACACCTTCAATAACTGGCACTGTCTGCTTTGTAACCCATGAAATATGTCTCTCCATAAGATCTGCAATGAACAATGGAAGTATCATAAACAAAGCAATCGCCAAAATAAGAGATACAACTATCGTAAATGCGATAATAATCTTCTCTGCTCTCTCGCCAAACTTTCTGTTTAGCCATCCTTCAAACTTATCTGGCTCTAGTTCTTCTTCCTCAACAAACTGCGAAGAATAAGTTAAAGCTCTAATTCCTAAAACTAATGAATCGATTAGTTTGAAGATTCCTCTAACAAATGGAATTCTAGCAAAAACAGTTCTCTCAGATATATCTTTACGCTGTCCAACTTTACAGTCGATATCTTTATCGCCTGTTCTGACTGCTACAGAATACCTATTCTTATTTCTCATCATTATACCCTCAAGTACTGCCTGTCCGCCAATACCTGAACAAGGTAATCTCTTACTCATCTAACTACTCCTTAAAGATACTCAAAAGAAAATGGGTTGAGAAACTTTCTCAACCCGTAATCTTTAATCTTATTTGATACCATACTTCTTATTGAACTGGTCAACTCTACCACGAGCTGTAACAGCTTTCTGCTGTCCTGTATAGAATGGATGACACTGTGAACAAATTTCCACGTGGATATCTTCCTTTGTAGAACCAGTTACAAATGAGTTACCACAGTTACATGTAACCTTTGCTTCATGATATTCTGGATGAATTCCCTTTCTCATAATTTTCACCTCATCAAATATATGTATTTTAGCTTTCGCCAATTGTTTGCTTTGAAATATCGAATATCCCGAACTTAGTTCGACAATTCAATAGCCAAATTATTATAGCATACGAGTATTTTCTATGCAACACCTAATTTATAGCCGAAAACGGGTTATTTTTTAGCTATAGCTTTGACTCTTTGCACGAATTCATCGTTGTTTTTAGTCTTCGCAAAAGTGTCCACAATCTGCTCTAATGCTTCTTCTTTTCTCATTCCACTCATCTCTTTGCGGATGAAGTTTGCAGCGAACATCTCGTCTTCAGATAGGAGCAAATCCTCTCTTCTTGTACCAGACTTTGTAATGTCTATAGCCGGGAACAATCTTCTCTCTGAAAGTGCTCTATCAAGAACAAGTTCCATGTTACCAGTTCCCTTAAACTCCTCATACACCACATCGTCCATCTTGCTTCCTGTATCAACCAGCGCTGTAGCTAGAACTGTAAGACTTCCGCCTTCTCTCATATTTCTGGCTGCGCCGAAGAACTTTTTAGGCATATGTAATGCTGCTGGATCCAAACCACCTGATAATGTTCTCCCACTAGCATTAACTGTTAAGTTGTATGCTCTAGCAAGTCTTGTAATACTATCTAGAAGGATGATTACGTCTTTGCCGTGCTCGACCAAACGTTTTGCACGCTCAAGTACCATCTCGGCAACCTTCTTGTGATGCTCAGGTCTCTCATCGAATGTCGAGTGAATAACTTCAACATTGTCGCCCTGAATCGCTTCCTTGATGTCCGTAACTTCCTCAGGTCTTTCATCTATAAGAAGAATGATAATTTCCATCTCTGGATTATTTTTTAGGACCGCGTTTGCTGTCTCTTTTAGAAGTGTTGTCTTTCCTGCCTTTGGAGGAGAAACAATCATACCTCTCTGTCCCTTACCGATTGGACTGATTAAATCAACCATTCTCATCGCGATGCTATGTCCATCAGTCTCCAACGAAATACGCTCTGATGGGAATACTGAAGTCAAATCCTCAAAACTTGGTCTGTTTATAACTTTGTCTAGGTCTTCGCCGTTCACTTGGTCTACATAGTAGATTGCGCCAAAGTTCTCTCCCTCTCTCTTAGGACGAACACGGCCTGTCACATAGTCACCAGTCTTAAGTCTAAATCTTCTGATTTGTGACTGCGCAACATACACATCATCATCGCCCGACAAATAGTTATCAGACCTCAAGAATCCATATCCATCCTGGCAAACTTCCAAGATACCTGTAGTAGTCTCGCCGTTTTCGTTAGGTACTTCATCTTTGTGAGTGACCCCATCATCCTTTGAATCAAGCTCAGCTAGCATATCAACTAACTGCTGCTTGCGTAAAGATGAAACACCCTTTATTCCTTTTTCCTTTGCAATTTCTCTAAGTTCACTTACAGGAAGTGCTGATAGTTTTTCTTTCATTTTTACTCCTTTGGTACCTTACCCAATTTTTCAATAATGTATTGATATATTTCCTGACTGTTATCTTTTGTATCAAACGCACCGCACATATGAGATGCAGTCTCTCTATCGGGTGCCGCTATATTAATCTCGATTAGAGTTCCGTCACCCTCTTTGACTTGGCAATGAACAATGTAGTCTCCATTTGAAGCTTGATAGTAATCGGATGTTGTTCCAATCTCGTTACGAAGCTCGTACTTATTTTCAATCAAGTACATATCGACCTCGTCCACAATCGAGTTAGAAATCTTATTCTCAAAGAATTTCAAACTCTCTCTTCCTTCTGCTGTCAAATGATAGTAAGTGGTGTTTCTGTTTTCATTCGAGAAAACAAATCCAGCCTCGATCAACTCATTCAAACATTTCTGAACCGTGAAATAGTTTGTGTACTCATTCTCAGTAAAGAACTGTGTAATCTGTGAGTTCGTCAAAGGAAAATCCACTTTGTCCAACATGTGCATTATTATTAACTTGTAAAGCACGACCATGTCTAATGCCATAACTAATCCTCGCAAATCTCTTCAATTAAATCTAATATCTCATCCTTACCCTGCTTTGTAACAGCCGAGAAAGGAATAACAATTGTATCTTTCACTACTCCTAGACTCTCTTTAAGAATCTTCAAATTCTTCTGCACTTGGCTTCTCTTTAGTTTGTCCAACTTTGTGGCGATGATGATTGGGTAGAATCCCATCTCCAACATCCACTGATACATCTGTACATCGTTTTTCGAAGCCTCATGTCTTATATCGACAAGCAAAAATACAGCCCTTAGCTGCTCTGATGTGTTTAGATAGTTTTCTATCATCACACCCCATTTTTCTTTTTCACTTTTAGAAACTTTGGCGTATCCATATCCAGGCAAGTCCACAAAGTATAACTCTTTATTTATATTATAGTAATTAATCGTTTGGGTTTTTCCAGGGGAAGATGATGTCCTGGCAAGAGCCTTTCTGTTTACAAGGCCGTTGATAAGGGATGATTTTCCAACATTGGATTTACCAGCGAAAGCTATCTCAGGCATAGTATTTTGAGGTAGCTTGCTAGTAACTCCACATACAGTTTCTAACTCTGCATTTTTAACTTTCATTATTTTTCCTTTAAAGCATTCTTCAAAACTTGATTCATTGTCTTTACAAATACAACCTCAAGTCCATCCGTAATCTCTTTATCTAGTTCTTGAACTTCTGGCTTATTCTTAAATGGCACTAAAACTTTCTCGATACCAGCATTCTTTGCTGCAAGAAGTTTTTCTTTCACACCACCGATAGGCATTACATCGCCTCTTAGGTTAATCTCACCAGTCATAGCAACCTTGCAGTCCACTTTTATATTAGCAACCGCTGATAAAAGTGCTGTCGCCATAGTGATACCAGCTGAAGGGCCGTCCTTTGGAACTGCTCCTTCTGGCACGTGGATGTGAATGTTGTGCTCGGCAAAGAACTCTTTGTCCACACCATACTTTGACGCGATACTTCTAACATAAGTTAACGCAATCTCAGCCGACTCTTGCATAACTTCGCCAAGCTGACCAGTAATCTTAAGCTTACCTTTGCCTGGCATAGTGTTTACTTCGATCTGAAGTGTTGTGCCACCAACTGGTGTCCAAGCAAGACCTCGTACAATACCTACATCGTCTTTCTTGTTTGCCATCTCCATATCAAACTTCTTACGGCCAAGGTACTTAGTGATGTTCTTGTCTGTCACCTTCATGCTCTTCTTGCCATCTTTCTCGATACCCTTTGCAGCGATACGACAAATCTTTGCGATTTCACGCTCGAGCTGTCTCACACCAGACTCTCTAGTGTAGTAATCGATAATAGCATTGATAGCATCACCAGTAATATTTAATTGGCTTTTTTGTAAGCCATGTTTCTCTAACTGTTTTTTAATCAAATGCTCTGTGGCAATATGATATTTCTCATTTGAAGTGTAACCACTTACTTCAATGATTTCCATTCTATCTTGAAGTGGCTCTGGAATTGTGTCTCTGTTGTTTGCTGTAGCAATAAACAACACATTTGACAAATCAATTGGCACTTCAAGGTAGTTATCTCTAAACGCAAAGTTCTGCTCAGAATCCATAACCTCAAGTAACGCTGAAGCAGGATCTCCGTGCATACTTCTGCCTAATTTGTCGACTTCGTCGAAGAGGATTAAAGGATTACCACTCTTGCAATTCTTAAGACCCACAGCAACTCTACCTGGCATAGCTCCCACGTAAGTCTTCCTGTGACCACGTATTTCTGATTCATCATCCACGCCACCAAGACTGATTCTCACATACTTTTTGTTTAGAGCTTCAGCCACTGACTTTGCGATAGATGTCTTACCAGTTCCCGGAGGTCCAACTAGACAAACGATTGGGCTATTTCCATCTTTCTTAGTAAGATTTCTAACTGCCAAGAACTCAATCATACGCTCTTTAACTTTATCAAGACCGTAGTGATCTCTGTCTAAAATCTTTTGCGCATTATCAAGGTCTGGGTTTTCCTCTGTGTAATTATTCCAAGGCATCTCAAGCATTGTGTCTAGGTATGTCTTAATAACATTTCCTTCCACGCCGTTGTTGCCGTAGTTTTTGTATCTAGCAAGTTCCTTTAATAGTTTTTCTTTTACATACTCTTCAGCATTGAGATTTTTGATTTTCTCTTCCATCTCTTCAGCCTCTGACATATAGTCGTCACCCAATTCCTCGCGGATAACTTGCATTTGCTCTCTTAGGATGTGCTCCCTCTGAGCTTTATCAAGGCGCATCTTAACCTTCTCAACAATCTCTCCACGAATCGAGTTAATCTCATTCTCTGTGCGAAGGAATTTAGAGATAAAGATAAATCTCTCTAAAGTGCTATCCTCCTCAAGGAAAGATTGCTTTAGTTTATAATCAAGTGGAATTCGTCTGATAACTTGAGTCATCAACTCATCCAAACTTGCAATGCTAAGTAGTGTCTGAAGAGTCTTCGTCGAAAACTCATGAGAATAAGAGTCATAGTCTTTCAAGATATCTTGAAGTTCACGCTTGAACGCTTCTCTTTTAAGATCATCCAGATCGTCATCTTGCTTTTCTTTGACTACAACTTCAGCCTCATAGTGTGATCCGACATTATCGAAAGAAATGATTTCTGCTTTCTCTTCTGCTTCCACCATCACTCTCACAACGTCTTCAGGCAATTTATTCATTTGTTTAACTTTAACTACAGTTCCGACTTTGTAGATTGAATCAAAAGAAGGATTGTCCTCTTGTGGATCCTTCTGTGCCACAACAAATAACTTCTGACCCTTAGCCATTGCTATTTCCGCAGCATTGATAGAAGTCTCTCTACTTATATCAAAATGTACTGTAGTCCCCGGCAAAATTGTTAAACCTCTTAGAGGGATAACCGGGATTAAATAAATCTTCTCTGACATATTTTTCCTTTATGCTGTCTTATCAGCTTTCTTGTTTTTCTTTTTTGATTTTGAATCTGAGTGATATTTTAATTCTGGTTTTGCACCATCATTTATCACTTCCTCAGTAATGATACATGTTGCAATATTCTCATCTGATGGAGTCTCATACATTGTATCCATAACTGCATTTTCAATAATTGAGCGAAGACCTCTTGCTCCAGTCTTTCTCTCAACCGCTTTTTTAGCGATAGCATCTAATGCGCCATCTGTAAATTCAAGTTCAACATTATCTAACTCAAATAGCTTCTCGTACTGTTTTACTAAAGCATTCTTTGGAGTAGTTAAAATCTCCTCTAGGGCTTCTTCATCCAAAGAATCAAGTGCAACAGTTACTGGCACACGACCGATAAACTCTGGAATCAATCCAAACTTTGTCAAATCTTCTGGCATTACTTGTTTGAACAATTCATCTGTCTTTTCATCAGTCTTTTCTTTAATCTCTGAGCCAAAACCAATACTGCTTTGGTCTAGTCTCTTCTCTATAATCTTATCCAATCCAGAGAATGCTCCGCCACAAATAAACAAAATGTTTGTTGTGTTGATTGGAATCAATTCTTGCTGTGGATGCTTTCTTCCACCCTGTGGTGGTACTGAAGCATCAGTTCCTTCGATAATCTTTAGAAGTGCTTGCTGAACGCCTTCACCGGAGACGTCTCTAGTGATTGAAACGTTCTCACTCTTCTTTGTGATTTTATCAATCTCATCAATGTAGATGATTCCGTGTTGTGCACGATCCACATCGTAATCTGCTGCTTGAATAATCTTTAACAAAATGTTTTCCACATCTTCGCCCACGTATCCAGCTTCAGTAAGGGTGGTGGCATCTGCGATAGCAAATGGCACATTCAATACTTTAGCCAAAGTCTGTGCAAGATATGTCTTACCACTACCTGTTGGTCCAAGCATCAAAATATTTGACTTTTGAAGTTCAACATCTAAATCTTCGTCTGCCAAAACCCTCTTATAGTGATTGTAAACAGCCACCGACAAAACCTTCTTGGCTTCGTCCTGACCTACTACGTACTCATCAAGAAACTTCTTGATTTCCTTTGGCTTAAGAAGATTGATTTCGTTATCAGCCTTTGGTTCTTCTGGAGCAGTGTAAAGTTCTTCCTCTACAATACCTGCACAGATTTCTACACATCCATCACAGATATATGTTCCGTCTGGACCGGCTATAAGTCTTTTAACTTGATCTCCTGTTTTTCCACAAAACGAACACTTAGGTATTTCATTTTTTGTATCTTTTTTCGACATTTATTTGTCTCCTTAAAACAATTTATAGATGTCTATAAGGCACCACTACTGCGGTGCCTTAAAATGTATTATTTTCTGTCTTTGATTACTTCATCAACTATTCCGTAATCTTTAGCTTCGTCTGCGCTCATCCAGTTGTCTCTGTCTGTATCTTTTTCAATAACGTCTAACTTCTGGCCTGTGCACTCTGCTAAGATTTCGTTTAGCTTTTTCTTTGTATTTACAATGTGCTCTGCTGCAATTTCAATTTCAGAAGCCTGACCTTGAGCGCCACCCATTGGCTGATGAATCATCACTTCAGCATTTGGAAGTGCATATCTCTTACCCTTAGCTCCGCTTGCAAGTAAGAACGCTCCCATGCTTGCTGCCATTCCGATACATGTTGTAGCTACATCACATTTAACGTAGTTCATAGTATCGTAGATAGCCATGCCGGCTGTCACAGATCCGCCTGGACTGTTGATGTACATGTGAATGTCCTTTCCTGGATCTTCTGATTCTAAGAACAACAACTGTGCAACTACTGTGCTCGCAACAGCGTCATTTATCTCTTCACCAATAAAAATGATTCTGTCTTTTAGTAATCTTGAATAAATATAATATGAGCGCTCTCCTCTGGAGTTTTGCTCAATTACGTAAGGTATTAATGCCATAATCTACCTCCTATTATTTTGCTTCGTCCATAATTAAATCTGCTGCTTTCTTTACGCAGATGTCTTTCTTGATGTTTTCTCTGTCTTCATCTCTTAGCATTTCGTTAATCTTCTCAACTTCCATGCCGTACTGTTCTGACATCTTCAAAATCTCATCATCTACATCAGCATCTTTAGCCTCGATGTTCTCAGCTTCTACAATAGCTTCTAGAACTAGACTACTCTGAACTCTAGCTTCAGCTTGTGGTCTAACCTGTTCTTTCATCTGCTCAAGAGTAGAACCTGTCATCTGCAAATACTGCTCAAAAGCGATACCCTGCATCTGCATATTTCTAGCGAACTCTTCAACCATCTGATCACAAGCTGTATCAATCATCTTCTCTGGAATGTCCATCTTTGAGTCTTTGATGATAGCTTCGATAATTCTGCTCTCAGTCTCTCTCTTAGCCTCGTTTTCTTTAGCTTCTTGCAGTTTCTTCTTGATGTCTTCTTTATATTCATCTAGTGTATCGAATTCAGAAACTTCCTGAGCGAACTCATCGTCAATCTCTGGATATTCTTTCACTTTGATTTCTTTAATCTTAACCTTGAACAATGCTGGCTTTCCTGCAAGTTCTGCTGCCTGATACTGCTCTGGGAAAGTTACGTTTACATCTACTTCATCGCCCACTTTCTTGCCAACTAACTGGTCTTCGAAAGTATCGATGAATGAATGTGAACCGATAACTAGTGGGTAATCTTCACCTTTGCCGCCCTCGAATGGCTTGTCATCTACAAAGCCCTCGAAGTCGATAATAGCCTGATCGCCCTCTTCAATCTCTTTATCATCAGCAGCCACCAAACGAGCATTCTGCTCTTTGTCCTGCTCAAGTCTCTTCTCTACATCTTCATCAGTAACTTCTGCTTCAACCTTTTCAACCTTAACACCCTTGTACTTGCCAAGCTTAACTTCTGGCTTAAGTGTTACGATTGCTTCAAATTCCATTGGATTTCCAGCAGCAATCTTTGTAACCTGAATTTCTGGTCTAGCAACGATTTCAAGTCCTGATTCCTTTGCAGCTTCAGCGTAAGCTTCTGGAATAACTGCGTTTGCAGCGTCGTCGTAAAATACGCCCACTCCGTAAACCTTTTCGATCATTTCGCGTGGAACTTTACCCTTTCTAAATCCATCAACTTTGAATCTGTCTTTATTCTTTTCATACGCCTCGTCAATAGCTTTATCAAAGTCCTCTGCAGGCACTTCGATAATTAACTTAGCTTCATTATCCTTTGTCTTTTCTACTTTAAAACTCATTTTTAACTCCTCCTTATATTAACAAGTTTTGCTTGGTTTTTTCTTCATTTTAACGCCCTTTTTTAAAGGGTCGCGCAGACAATTATTATATCATACTTGGATGGCATCTGCCACAGATTTTGCACACTCTTCGTCCACTAAATAGCTGATTATTTCTAGTCCTTCTTCGAGCGCTACACCAAGTCCTCTGCCTGTTATTACGTTTTTATCACACACTACTTTTCCGCCATATTCTAGGCAGTCCATTTCCTCTTCAAATGAAGGGTAGCTCGTAGCTTTTTTATCTTTCAAAATACCTAAATGACTTAGAATACTTGGTGCTGCACAGATTGCTGCAACTAGCTTTCCTTCGTCGTGATATTTTACTATTTGCTCTGTCAATTTATCACATGCTTCTAAATTAGGCGTTCCAGGAATTCCTCCTGGAAGGAATATGCAGTCGCCTTCGTCGAAGTCAATCTCATCTATAGTTTTATCGGCATAAACCTTTATTCCATGAGATCCCTCTACCAATAGGTCATCTTTGATTGAAACCATCACTACATCGAGCTTTTTAGTACGTCTAAGTAGGTCAATAACCATCAAAGCTTCCACTTCTTCTAATCCATCTGCTAAAAATGCATAAACTTTTTTCATTTTAATATCGTCTAGAATGCTCTAGACATCTCCTTTCGCATTATCGTTCCTATTTTATCATAATTCTTGGGAAAATATGTAAAGAATAGGCTTTTTTCATACTCACACGATATATAAAATACCATCTTTTTATGATAGTTTTATTGCAATAATGTAAAATAAATATTAATATAAAGTAAATTGTTAACATTTGGAGTTATTTATGAATAACGTTGAGATTGAGAGAAAATTTAAGATTAAATCTATTCCAAACGATTTAGATCAGTATAAGTCTTGCAAGATTGAACAGGCTTACATTAACTATGCCCCTGTCATTCGTATTAGAAAGCAAGACGATGACTATATTCTAACTTACAAAGGTGGTGGATTCCTCGCACATCCTGAGTATAATCTTCCTCTCGGAAAAGAAGGTTATGACAATTTACTTGGTAAAGCTGATGGAAACATAATCACAAAGACTAGATATTTTATTCCTATAGATAATGGGTTAACCGCTGAATTAGATGTGTTTGAAGGTATGTTTGACGGATTAGTGTTCGTGGAAGTGGAATTTGAATCTCTAGATGATGCCACTGCTTTTACTCCACCAGATTGGTTTGACGAGGATGTGACAAACGATAAAAGATATCACAATAGTTATTTATCGAAATTAAAAGAATTTAATATAAACGATTTATAAAACTTAGGTCATCACTTGATGGCCTATTTTTTTTGGATTAAAACTGAGGACTGAGAATCTTTGTGGTGCGTAATAAACAAAGAGTCCTTTCTTAAAATAGAGAATTCCTCTCTCTTCTAATGTCCAACCTTCTCTATTGTCTAAGTAATCTCCAATCTGCTGATCTGAGATCAAGTATACATTTACTTTCTGTTTTGCTTCATTCTCAATTTTATTTAAAAACTTTATGAATGCTTCTCTCTCAAAAGGTCTCGAGAGACAAAAATCTGTATATTCACTTATATCAAGATCAAATACATTGTCCTGTATTATTTCTACATTCTCATATTTCTTTGTCCAAGATTTTGCAATCTCAGCCACTTCAGAATCTAGTTCCACTCCTACTATTTTACAGTTCACTTTTTTGTTTAGTAGGTATGCGATGACTCTGCCTTTGCCGCAGCCAACGTCAATAAACTTTGAGTTTTCATTTATCTTTTTAGTATCTATTACCTGGCCAAGAACCGCATAACTAGTTGCTGTAGCACTCGTTGCACCATGGCTCTCACGATACTTTGATAAAATAACTTTCTTTAAAGACATTCCACATATCTTTTTATCTATTATCGCATTATGAACAGCGATTGGCTTCATCAAAACTATCGCCAAAGCTTTCATATATTTTTTATTGTATTTTTTCTTTTGATAAAATGCTTTACCCATAACATCCTCTTAAAAATGATAAATGGCATAGCCAACTGACTATACCATTATATCATGCAGGTGACAGGAGTTGAACCTGCACGTCGAAGGGACACTAGAACCTAAATCTAGCGCGTCTGCCAATTCCGCCACACCTGCGCATTACAAAGGTGTATCACATGATACACCCGAATGAGCCACGGGAGAATCGAACTCCCGACAACTTGATTAAAAGTCAAGTGCTCTACCAACTGAGCTAGTGGCCCATATCAATATTAAGTTATCTAGCTGGGCTAGTAGGATTCGAACCTACGAATGACGGCGTCAAAGGCCGTTGCCTTACCGCTTGGCGATAGCCCAGTGTGATACCAGATGGTATCTAGGGTGGCTAGAGGGATTCGAACCCTCGACCTCCAGATCCACAATCTGGCGCGCTAACCAACTGTGCTATAGCCACCATGACTAGCTGTAGCTAGTGAACGTGCTCGAAGGGATTCGAACCCCCGACCCACGGCTTAGAAGGCCGTTGCTCTATCCAGCTGAGCTACGAACACACATTATATGTTATTAACATATAATTAAGCGGGTGATGGGAATCGAACCCACATATCCAGCTTGGAAGGCTGGTGTTCTACCACTGAACTACACCCGCAGATACGTCGGGGTGACAGGATTCGAACCTGCGACCTCCTGATCCCAAATCAGGCGCTCTAGCCAAGCTGAGCCACACCCCGTTAAACGGCGCCAATTCACAGCGCAACTGTTATTATAAAAGAACGAGGGGGCAATGTCAACACATTTTTTAGCCCTAATTTGGTATCTCTCGACGTTAACTTTATACTGTTTTTATCTCGAAATTGCACTCCCCATCATCATCAATTTCCATCGATAAATAGGTAGGCCTGGCCTCATACTGACGAGGTCTTTCAATACTTCCTGGGTTGGCAATTGTCACCTTTTCACCCTCTTCTAGCACTGGCACATGAGTATGTCCAAACAGTGCCACATCACAGTCATTTTCAAGGGCTGTATAGTACAATTTCTCGTAAGTAAAGTTTACACCATATTGGTGACCGTGTGAAGCAAAAATTTTAATTGGACCCACATTTATCACATCAGAATCCGGATATGTAGAACCCCAATCGCAATTTCCTCTGAAAATCCTCACTCCGCAAGGAACAAGCATCCTCAACTCCTCTTCTTGATGTCCAACATCACCTAAATGGATAACTAAATCTATATCTTTATTCTTTTTTAGTACCTTTTTTATATTGTGAAGAGATCCGTGCGAATCACTAAACACTAGTACTTTATACACTACTTAAATCTCCTCTTCATTACTTCTTTCATCTGCTCTAAAGCTTTTCCACGATGGCTAATACTATTCTTTAGCTCAGGTGTCATCTCTCCAGTAGTCATCTCAAATTCTGGCACGTAAACAATTGGATCGTAACCAAAACCATTATTGCCTCTTTGCTCATAGCCAATTAGCCCCTCAATTGTTCCATAGCAAGTCTCCACATCGCCATCGGGGAAGACCATAGCCATTGCACATGCAAAACGAGCCGATCTCTCATCACCTTTCGCATCTTTCAATTTATCAATAATGTAATCATTCTTAATCTCATATGGAGTGTCCTCACCCAAAAATCTAGAAGAATAAACACCTGGCGCACCGTCCAAGTAATCCACTTCTAGTCCCGAGTCGTCCGCCAAAGCAATCTCTCCAGTCAAATCACAGATAGCCTTAGCCTTTATAATGGCGTTTTCTTCGAAGGTGGTGCCTGTCTCTTCTATGTCCACGTCAATACCCAACTCGGACATAGGAATGAGTTTAACATCGAACCCTTCCATCATCATATTCACTTCTCGTATCTTGTTTTTGTTAGTAGTCGCAAATACTATTTTCTTCATATATTACCTCTTATCTGTGTATGCCTTTAGACAGACATTACACTTTTGCTTTTCAACTGATTGCCAGTTCTTTCCATCTGGACTTATAAATCCTTCGCCATCTTTCAAATCGATTTTTTTCTTCATCGACTTAGTGGTCGTCTCAACCGGCACAAGCTTTGCTCTCTTATCAATGTTGTGTGCTTTAACTATTATACTAAACTTTTTGCCTTTTTTGACATTGTATGCCTTATCTAAGTTCAAAGTATAGAAACCTTTATTTTCAAACGATGATTTTGCTACCACATGATTCCTTGCATTTAGCGAATTCACATCCTGGAAGTTCTCGCATATAAATACCTCATAGTCTGAATTTTCCTCTGTCGCATAGAAACTTACCGCTTTTATCTTCTCATCGCTCCTTGCTTTATAGTTGTTTGCAAAGTACACCGAAGACTGATTCTTGTAGCCCATTCTTCCAGTCCAGCCAAACAAATCGCTCTGATAAATATTGTCGTAATTGTCCACATCTTCTATTTGTGTGTAACATACGACTACTTCGGCGAAGGCTTCGGATTCATACGATACGTAAAATAATCCGTGGTCGCCAAAGTTCTCACCCCAGCTGTTAAGGCAAATGAACGCTCCATTATGTTTTACAGGGATTGGGAAGTTTTCTTTTGCAAAGTTATCATCCCAGCCCACTATCACGATGTCGTGGTTAGCATGACTATCACCTTGATATGCATATGATGCAGAAGTTGAATTGTAGTATGGCGAGCCATCAGCTGACACTGCTCTTTGCAAGTAGATCGAAGACTCAACTCCACCATACTTAAAGACCATTCTCTTGATCTCTTCTTGATCTTTTGGAGTTAGAATCTGCGCCGACTGAAGGTGCTTCTTCACCTTTCCAAATCCATTTGCATTATCCGAAACTGGGCCATTCCATGAATTCAAATATGCCATTGAGAATCCATAATCTCCACCATTTTTAATGTCATTAATCTGGCCACAGTATTTTATCATATGCTTTCTTGAGAATTCGTAGTTCTCGTTTGGCAAAAGTGATGACTCAATAGCCGAAAGCGTTGCATACGCCCAACAAGTTCCCTCATGTCCTTGGTCTTGGACTTTAGGAAGTCTGCCTTCTTCGGCGTAGTTGTATCTAGTTGGAAGTGCGTTTCCAAGCGCTGTATCTGTAAGTGTAGCTGTGTAAGTCTCGTTATCCCACTTGTACGCAAATCCCAAATAGTTTTCAAAGAGACTCGATGGAATATATATGACTCCATCCTTCTCTATCACTTTTTCTTTTATAGTGTAATCACTGCCGTTTATCTTTACCTTGTCCGAGCCCTTCTTCAAAATTGCCTTCGTGTTTCCCTTAATTACAACAACAGTACCTCCCTTGTAATTTAGGCAAGCACAGTTTAGACTCCTCTCAACCACATCCGAAGGAATCATAAGGTTCATGTTTTGGCTCATAAAGTATTTACCCTTGCTAGGATAAACTTCTTTTTTATTCACCTTTAGGGTAATGTCGTGTTTATTGATCGATAGCGCCTTTGCCTTTGCAAAGTCCGCATCCGACTCTATCTTTGCATTCCCCTGCTGTACAGACTGATAAGTAACCAAGCCAAAAACAACCGCAAGAGCGATTACGCATAACACTATTACTGTTGTAATTAACTTTGTATTTCTGTACTTCATTTAGTTTCTAATCCTTCTTTTTCTTTGGTGGTTTTGGTCCAAGGAATTGATAAAAGTAAGTCTTTATCATTCCGTTATAAATCTTTCTGTTCTTAGTTGGCTTCACGCCCATATCCTTTGGCGCGTCCTCGTACGAAGTAATCACAAACGCTGACCAACTATCTAACTGCTTGTACTGTCTTCCAAGTTTCTCGTACAAAACTTTTATCTGCTCTCTGTCCTCAAGTCTCTCTCCGTAAGGCGGATTTGTAATAATGAATCCATACTTTTTAGGATGACTCAAATCCCCCACGTCTCGTACTTGGAAATGAATCAAGTCTTCCACTCCCGCCAAGTGCGCATTTCTTCTGCACATCTCAATTGCTTCTTTATCTATATCATAACCTTGAATGTCTGTCTCCACATCCATGTTAATCTTTTCGTTTGCCTCATTCACTGCTTCATACCAACACTTCTTGTCGATAATGTTAGTCCATTTTTCCGCAGTAAACTCTCGCTCCAATCCCGGCGCGATATTTGCAGCCATCATTGCCGCCTCAATTGGAAACGTTCCACATCCACAAAATGGATCAACCAAAATTCTATCGTCTCTCCAAGGTGTAAGCATAATGAGCGCTGCCGCCAAAGTCTCAGATATAGGTGCCTTCGCAGTGTTCTTTCTATAACCACGCTTGTGTAGCGACTCTCCCGATGTGTCGAGCGCCACTATCACTTCGTCTTTATATAGGAACACTCTGATTGGATACTCATTTCCGTCCTCATCAAACCATTCAACATTGTATTTACTTTTCAAGTTTTCGACTATAGCCTTCTTCACAATGCTTTGAATGTCCGACGGGCTAAAAAGCTGACTCTTAACTGAACTAGCCTTCTTCACCCAGAACTTGCCGTCCTTTGGAATATAGTTTTCCCAGTCCAATGCTTTGACTCCTTCGAAGAGCTCGTCGTAAGTGGTCGCCTTAAATCTAGACACAACAATCATGACCCTCTCAGCAGTCCTTAAGTTAATGTTCGCTCTAGCAACCGCTAGTTCGTCTCCCTTAAAAGTGACACGGCCATCTTCCACTTGTTCGATCTCGTATCCGAGGTCAGTTATTTCTCTTTTTAACACGGCCTCCACGCCAAAATGACATGGAGCCATCAATGTTAATTCTCTCATTTTTTCGCTCTCAATTAAGTATTATAACAGAAAAAAGAGACGATACAAATCGCCTCTAGCGTGCATGAAAGGATTCGAACCCTCGACCTTCTGGTCCGTAGCCAGACGCTCTATCCAGCTGAGCTACATGCACATATGTCGCAATGCGACGGTGTTTATTTTACACCACTAGGGTGTTTCTGTCAATTTATTTAACCTTCTTGAAACTGTTTGTATAAACGTATCCGCTAAAGCCATTATAAACAACTTTTGAGTAGCCAAGCGACTTATAATAGTACACTGTCACTTTCGCATTCTTTGGAATCTTTGTGACAGACGCTCCGTATTTCAAGTTTGTGCCTGCGTACATTACAGTTTCTTTCTTTGTATATCTGTACCAATATTTCTTAAACTTTGTTGGAGTCTTATATTTTCTTTTTAGTTTAGAAGGTGTTGCACCCCAAGTCTTCAAATAGAAATGTGGCATATCACTGAAACCGTTCCAGTCGCCGCCCCAAGCAAGTCCAGTCTTCTTAATTATCTTTGCAGCCTTCGCGAGCATATTGACATTATAATTTATTTTTCTAGGTCCGTTAATCGCAATGTCAAACGCAATACCCCACTGGTGCTGCGACGAATAACTCTTACCCTTAGCATATGTAACAATTGCGCCTGGTTTTGTTCGACCTTGAGCATACAAAGAATCCTGATACTTCTTCGTTCTCAAGCCCTCTGTAATAATCAAATAAATACCTTTAGCGTTACACTTCTTCAATGCCTGCTTTAGTTTAAACTGCAAGTAAGGATGAAGTTTCTTGATTTTAATATTTATCTTGTTCTTTTTATAAATGTTTGCATCATCATCGTATGACGTTGAAGCATCAGACTTGATTCCATAGTAAGTTACACCGTCAATATATCTTAACTCTTGAACTTTGTAGAAATAGTTCTCGCCCTTTTTAATGTTCTTGTCTAAGTAACTACTTTCAGTGTAAGATACCTTATCAATCGCTTCCCATTTAACTTTGTCAATCGAGCGGTAAATCAAGTAAGCAGATGCGTCGGCATTTTGATTCCAAGTAACATCCACTTTGTCGGTATATGCGTGGTGAACAACATTCTTAACTGCAGCTGGCACTGCTACCACTTGCATAGAAGATGCACTAGTCGCCTTATACTTTCTCTTATAATTCTTGATTGTGTATGGACGAACTCTGTACTGATAAACAACGCCCGTCTCCACATTTGGATCTACATACTTTTTCTTGTTAGTAATGTCATACGCAGTAAATCCTTCGCCGTCCTCGCTTCTGTAAATCTTATAACCACTAGCCTTCTTCGAATTCTTCCACTTCAAAGTAATACCGGTTTTTGTATTCTTAACGCTAGTTATTGTGACAGACGAAGCGGCCTGTGTCTTCGTCGAAGGCACAAGCGATCCAATCAATATTAAACTTAAAACTAGACATATAATCTTTTTCATAACTTCAAATAAAATACCATTCAATTGTTATATAAATTAAAGCACCCGAACTCGGATGCTTTTAATGCCGGCGACCGGAATCGAACCGGTACTGTGTTGCCACAACAGGATTTTAAGTCCTGCGCGTCTGCCAGTTCCGCCACGCCGGCACGTGGATTTATAACGCGCCTACCACGACTAGCGCTAGTGGGACCTACAGGGCTCGAACCTGTGACCCTCTGCTTGTAAGGCAGATGCTCTCCCAGCTGAGCTAAGATCCCAATCTCGAGTGGACCTGCAGGGACTCGAACCCCGGACAAACCGGTTATGAGCCGGTTGCTCTAACCAACGGAGCTACAGGTCCTAATTAGAGCCGACGAGCGGACTTGAACCGCTAACCTGCTGATTACAAATCAGCTGCTCTGCCAATTGAGCCACGTCGGCATATTAAATTATTACGAGCAGCTGATTTGTAATCAGCACTGCTCTGCCTCATATTGCCCTTCGGGCAATAAGCCCGAATTGAGCCACGTCGGCAGGTCTCAATTTTTAGATAAAAAAAATGACTCCAAGGGGATTTGAACCCCTGTTACCGCCGTGAAAGGTCGGTGTCTTAACCACTTGACCATGGAGCCATATAAAAATCTTTAATAAAATGTGTTTATTAAAGAAAAAACTCCCCGAGTAGGACTCGAACCTACAACCCTTCGGTTAACAGCCGAATGCTCTACCATTGAGCTATCGAGGAATACTTTTTCATTTTGTAAATGAAATATATGAGTATTGTACACTCAAAACCACACACTGAAAAGTAAATTTAAGACGTATCCTTCAGATAACTCCTCTTCCTTTATGGATAAGCCCTCGACCTATTAGTATCAGTCCGCTGCATACATTACTGCACTTCCACCTCTGACCTATCAACCTCGTAGTCTTCAAGGGGTCTTACTTCTTACGAATGGGATATCTCA
>JAFVGA010000023.1 GCA_017475235.1 Eubacterium sp.
GTACGACTGTTGCATCCAGGTCTTAAACCCAGTCTTCTCATTCAGTCTGTCACGCTGCTTTCGCTTGCGCCTCGTCAACGTTGTTTTCCGAGTCAATTAGAGAAGATTCTAACAACGGATTATTTATTATCCCGCTGCCATCCAACACAGTCCAATAACTATTTAACCACAATATATTTTTGTTCGCATTAGCTTGTATAGAACGTCTTCCAGTACTTACGTGCTTTGTTTTAATTTCGCCACTTTCAATCAGCGTTCTAGCGCATTCTGAAAGACTTCCATATCTTGCTAATTCATTATGATTTTCATCATATCTGATTACATATTGCTGGTTCGAATGTTTTTGTCCAGACTCGTTTACTATTTGTGTTACAACACTTCTACGTATTCCTAATACAGCAGAAACCCGTTTTACACTTTTTTCTTTTTCATAAGTAGATTCAACAAGTTGTCTTAAGTCTTCTGTTATTTCATACTTAGACTCATTTCTTTGTTGGTTTCTACTTCCATATGTCGTAGTCTGGCTATGACAATTAGGACAAAGAAATCTTAGATTTTCTAATCGGTTATCGTTGTTTATGCCGTTTATGTGATCTAATTCAAGACTTAGCGTTTTGCCATTCCATTCTTTAGCGCCACATATTGCACACTTGTAAGGCAACAAACCGTTCTTTATTATAAACCTTCGTAAACAATTTCTGTTATGTTTACAATTTTCTTTAAACAGCATTTCTGCTGTCAGGTCTTTTTCTCTTGACGATTGAAGCATCGCGGACTTTCCTTTAAATGCTGACATCGGTATGTTTAAATCATCCATTCGTCTTCGAACATTTGAAAATCCCCACGAATTGCCTTTTACTGTATAACCGAGTTTAAATAAAACTTCAGAAATATTTGTACTACTTTTTATTAATTCAACAAACTGTTCGTCTGTTATTTCATATATTTTGTTTGTCATATTTTTACATTCAATTAATCATCGAACTTTCCAAGAGCCTCCCGTGCTACCACTACACCACGGAGCAGTTTCTTAAACTCAGTGCCTATGGGAGGTAACGCTCCTCCCTAAAGTCTAAACATAGGCTACCAACTAAACATTTTATTATTATGAATGCACAGGTTTCCAGGCGGCCACCTGAATCTCAGCCTCGCCTGTATTGGCTGTATCGGCGCAGGGGCTTTAAAGAGTCCCCTAGCTTGATATCTCTTTAGATTAATCTTTTATACGTCTAAATTGTTTCAATTTAACATGAAAAACGTTGTGTTTAGCAGTTTACAGCACTGCCAAGCTGTTATCACTTCTTTACGAAAGGCTTCTTCATCCAATTCCAAACCTTCTTATACCAAGGTGTCTTTGGCTTCAGAATAGACTCAATTGCCTTAATAGCCTTCTTAATCTGCTTTTTATCAGTAATCTTTACAGACTGGAACTCTGCTGCATATTGCTCACAGAACTGATCAATTGTATCAAGTGCAAGGTGTGCACCGTAAGCTACAACCTGATTAATCTCCTGATCTGTCAGAGGTACACCGGCCTTTGCTTTAGCACGGGTAAACTCGAAGCGGATATCGTCACATGTCTCAATATTTGTAAGATCGACGACAATTACTGGCTTTTTAATATTCTTTTTCATATATGTATAAATTTACTGATTATCCTTCACATTTACAACAACAATCACAGGTTGGGACCTCACCATTATCGGCGTTCTTAAGAGCCCACTCTTCACGCTCCTTCTGCTCAATCTTGTGACGATTCTTAATGTTAGCAACCCACTCCTTACTCTTTATCGTAGCGAGAAGCTTTTTGTTGAATCGATTTGTATAGAATACAATAATGATGTCTCCCTTCTTAGCATCGATCTCCTCCTTGAAAGGCTCGCCATTATTAGTGCCGCTGTATATTACATGCATTGGCTCTTCAGCGTAGTAGATGTTACGAATGTCATAACGATCCTCACTCTCAATATGCTGAGCTGTATTCTCCTCAGGATCGATAGCAATATTAGCAGAACTGTTTGTTAAGTATAATGTTTTCATTTTGAGTATTGTCTATTTTTATCTTCTTTAAATCGTCTCTTAAGCTTAAACTTAAAGGCTTCATTAAATAGTATGTCCGAAGTATCATCGGATTTCATGACATCAACTGTATGTTGAAATACATGTTTACATACTGCGTTTACGACTTCTTTATCTATATCTAAGTTCTTTGAGACTTGTTTAATTACATCCTCTAGAGTAATCATCGCTCAACTGCAACAATATCGTATAAACGAATAATCTTGCTGTCTTTTACTAGATCGAAGAATGATCCTGTGGTATCTTTGAAAAGAACTACATCACCAATGTTAATGATCTCGTTCTCCTTCATATCATCTGTAGGATACCAAACAGGAGTTTTCAAGACAATAGCTCTGCGATAATCAGAATCAACTTCCTTAACCTCCGTCTTTACTTCATCGAAGTCTTGTGCTTCAATGCCGTTCTCGTCAGCCTTAGGCTCACCTTTTGCGACGGGAGTACTAAACTCTTTCTTTACTTTGACCGGATCCAGGGGCTTAACCAAGAAGAAGTCTCTAAAGCTGTAAGGAATCTTACTAGCTACGTCCTCTGCAAGCACCGATTGGTCTATTAACTTATCCTCTTCCATTACTTTCTCAGTGTTTTAAGATGGTTCAATACGCTCAAGATGTTTGTAAGAACTGTTGTCTTCTCAACTCTCAAGCACTGTGGCTCACCAGCAAGGTCTGTATCAATGCGGTTGAGCTCGTCCTGATAACGGTTAATGAGGTTGTCTATCTCATCAAATACGTTAACGAATTTCTTAGGTTCTGCATCTACCTCCTCAAGGTATCCATCCTTAACCAACTGCTTTGCGTAGTCGACTGAGATGCGGAATGTAGAAGAGAACTCAGAATTCAGTTCGTCTGTATCACCTCCCTTATGAAACTCTTCATTATGCTCAGCGATATAGAACTTACCATCCTCAGAGAGTGTGAACAAGTCACCCAACTCCATTATGAAGAATGATTCAATTACACGTAATGTTTTTGCCATTTTCTGAATTTTCATTAAATACGACCCCTTAACGCAAATTTTATATCGAATGGTTGCAATTTTGATAAAAAATTAGCGAAAATGCAACAATTTGAAGTAAAAATACGTTATGTAGTCGTAAATACAACCAATATGAAACAAAAGAAAGCTATAATAGATACTTACGAAACCTTATACGGAGTAGACATAGTAGTAGCTAATCGTAACACAACTCTTAAGGATTTACAGAAGTTATATGTATATGCTGATGGAGCCGTGTTAGATGATTATATAATTGAAGCTATGGCTACTTCTGCAATAGTAAAACGTATAAAAGACAATAAGACTTGTGTACTGATTAAAGACAATAAAGATAGTTCTACTAAAGGTGTAGACAAAAAAGTAGATCGTATAAATACCATAGCTCACGAAGCTTTACATGCGGTATTCTATATATACGAAAACTACATGGATCAGAAATTATGTGGATGTAGTTCAGAGCCTGCTTGTTATCTTATTGGTTATATTGCAGAATGTGTATATAAAACACTGACTAAGAAATGACACAAATAGAATTGAATGCCATACTCTATTATGCAGATTTCTTAAGTCTAAAGGCAGAGAATAAACCAGTTACTGATAACTGTAAGTATTTCTTTGTTAACGGAGCCCCTATAAATGCTCTGTATATCATAGACCTAGAACCTGAATACGATAGAGAAAACCCATATCTAATACAAGCATACTAGGAGTATCAAGTCTTAGAAGAGAAGTATGAAGAAGATGGAGCATTATCCTTCATTGATGATATATGTAGTCTTAAGGCTTGCGGATCAGTTGACGCAGAAATGATGTTAAAATGTATACACCAGTACAGTACGAAATATGAGCGTAAGATGGCATTTAATGCCTACAAAAACTGGAAAAAAGAACAAGCTTATACTCATATAACACTCAATGAAGATGGAAACCCCCAACGAACAGAATGCACATAGTATGTCAAGCACGCTGAAACAGGTCTTGCAAGACGAGGCTTACTTAAGAGCCCTGGATATAATGGAGAGAATGGAGAATACTCGTTATAAAAATGGAGAATATGGCTCAGATGAAGAATGAAATTGATCCCTGCGATTGGGATGATATAAACCCTAGTAAAGACGATGAGTAAATTTAGTAATTTATACGATATTGACGGTAATATCATCAATAAATCCCCCCAGCACACCTTCACCCTTGAAGAGACTGAGCAGCTTGTTGAGGATTTAACCAAGAAAGTACAGGAAAACCCTGATAATGAGACCTACAAAGTCTACTTAGCTAACGCCCAAAAGTGGTTGTATAAGCTCTACAATGAGATGAGTAGGGAAGACCTTATGAAACGCCTGAATCTTGTAAAAGATAGTGTACAGAACGCTAAAGATGAGGTAAACGAGGCTAAACAGAAGGAATTAGATGAGATAAACAAGGCAGTAGAAGAGCTCAAAGAGGAGTACAATAAGGTAACTATGGACGAATATGTTGAACCAATTGAAGAAATTGTCGCATGAATGGAGATATATTAGCAGTTGGCATAGTAATCCTTGTAGGATTGATGTGTGTATTTGGATTTATAAATAAACAGGATTGATATGAGAGACATACAGAGAATATTCATACACTGCACAGCGGGGAGTCAGAAACAGACACTGAAGGACCTTCTACAGGAGTTTAAAGCTAAGGGTTGGAGCAACCCAGGCTACCATTACGTAGTCTTCCCAAACGGCAAAGTTGAGCAACTTTTAAGCGAAGAGAAGGTGTCTAACGGTGTACAGGGCTATAATAGCACAAGTATTAACGTAGCCTATGTAGGAGGTATAAATCAGTATGGAAAAGCTGAAGATAACCGCACAGAAGCCCAAAAAGTAGCTCTCGGTAACCTCCTAAAAGAGCTTAAAACACGTTATCCTAACGCTCATATCATGGGCCATAGAGACATCTGGGGTAAAAATCCTGCTAAATGGAAGAAACAATGCCCATGTTTCGATGCTGAAGAGGAATACGCAGGTCTAGATAACGTAGAATTGGGTAAATATGAGGATGCTGGTCCTTGGGCAGATAAGGAACCTGTTATCTCTGAAGAACCTACAGAAGAAGTAGTCCCAGAGGCTCTCAAAAAGCCAAATAAGATCAACTGGAAGGAGATATTCAATAAGTACACACCATGGAAGAGCAAGAAATAATATTTGCAATAAGCGTTATATACGGCTTTGTTATGTTTGTTATAGGCTATTGCATAGGTCACAAAGACGCTGAAGATGAGAGATTTGAATGATATACAATCCTATGTATTTGTATGCATAATAAGTGCAGATAATGATGAATTTGGTCTAACAGAGGACCAAAAACAGGAGATATTGCATAGGGAGAAAGAGAGTGATGACTGGTCTTATATCCTAGAATGTATACCAGAAGATGTTAAAGGAGGTTTTATAAAATTCTTTAACCATGAAGAGTCCATACAAGATAAAACACTGGAGTCCGGTGAGGAGAGTCCCAAAGTCTGTTGACGGATGGTGGAATGTACTAGAATACGAAGATATTGAAGCAGATGAGTACGGAGAATAAAGATACAGATGGGATATACGTAGGCAACGGTATATGGGATTGGATAAAAGAAGCCGAACCTGTGACGCTTAAAGTAGAAGATGTATATGAATGGACTCCTTCAAGATACTGGTCAATGTTAGATGAGTTATTTGAAGATAGACCTGATCTGCATGATAGGATAAAGAAATATAAAGACAGTACACAGTGGAAAAGAAAGTAATTTACGACGATTATGTTGTATACACCAATGGAGAAAATCCTTTAAAAATATCAGAAATCATCGATACATTAACTAAGCTTAAAGAAGAAGTTGGTGATGGATATCTATGGAAATGGGACGATGGTATAATGAAGACTATAAAGACTATAGGTGTTAGAACTAGTTCAGATAAAACAGAACAGAGAGTAGAATTATCGTTATAATATATAATCTATA
>JAFVGA010000024.1 GCA_017475235.1 Eubacterium sp.
AAACTTTTTAGTTGCTTTTCCTTTTACCTTAACCTTAACACTGTAAGATTTAGTGAGTTTTTCTTGGTCAATAGGTACTACAATAGTAGCCTTCTTCTTTATGCTAATTGATTTAACATATTTTTTAGAAGACTTCGCTGGCACATAAACCATCATTGTCACACACAAAGCAACTGTAAGCATTATACTCACTACTTTTTTCAAATGTCTTTTCATAAATAATCCTCCTTCAAATAGTAAGTTTTAAGTGTATCCGTTCTATTCCAATTTAATTAAATTATACAGCAAGGATGTTTCAATCTCAACGCACAAAAAAGGAGATATCCAACGATATCTCCTCTTAATCTTTATTAAACATAGATCTATTATTCAGTATCCTCTGATAACATCTTCTTTGTCTTCGAAAGTAAATTGATATAAATAAAATACTTAATTATGGCTGCAACTGTTGTACAAACCAATAGCGCTATAGTGACACCTTCCATCACTGTGTCCTTTGTGAGCCCTTCAGTCAACTTAGCAATGATTTCAATAGCATTTACTATAATAATGTTTTTTATTAGATGCATTCCCTTATCTGCTATCTCTGGTTCTTGCATGTGATTTGCAAGATTAACAATTGCTTTTACTATAAGAATAATAACAGCAAGTTCTGATATTGTTTCTAAAGTAGCAAAAATAGTATTTAAAACTGCGTTTTGTTCGAATGCCGAAGCAAATATAGCAAGAATAACATTAAGTATTAAAACTAGTATCGCGTATTTAAAGCATTTCTCATCCTTTCGAGCCTGAATAATTCCTACCAACTGAATAATACTCGAAACTGTAACAACAGCCATTCCTATTAAAATGACTAATCCAGTACCTGCCGCTAAGCCCTCAGATGTCTTGCCCGCAATTATCAAAACAAGAACGCCAATCAAAGACACTGCAGTGGCAATAATATATATTATCTCAGATAGTAATATTTTACTTATACCTTTTTTTGCATTTGGAAATTTCATATCCTTCTCCTTAAAAGAGACTGGCATACGCCAGCCTCTTTCATTTTAATTAATAATTAAATTAAAATCAATTATTCCTTATCTTCTGCTAACATCTTCTTAGCATTTGATAGCATTGACAAGTAAATGATGTATCTAGCAATACCAAGTATAAGTGCTACAAGTGTTAATACAATTGCGATAGTTGCTGCAACAGTGTTTTGAGTTGCTGCTACAATAATTGAAACAATTATCTCAAGAACAGTTACAACAATGATTAACTTAAATATTAGTAAGCCCTTTGATGCAACTTTTGCATCCTGCTTAGCATTTGCAAGGTTGATAATACCTTGGATAACTAGGATGTTTACAATCAAATTGATTAATGATCCACCACTAGTTGCATAATCTTTGTAACCTGATGCTGCTAATGCAATATTAACGATTAATGAGAATACAAAGAAAATAATCATAGCATACAATGCATATTTAAAGAATTTCTCGTCTTTTCCTGCCTGTACTAAACCTACGATGTTAATGATTGCACCAACAAGCAAAATGATTGCTCCGATAGTAGCAAAAACTGCACCGCCACCAGCTGTTGCGATTGCTGCATTGTTTGACATTACTTTCTGATCACTACCTACAACACCAGTTGCCATTGCAACAGCACCGATTCCTGTTAGAACAAAACCTATAAGGCCAAGAATCTCGGCTGTGAAAAGTTTGCTAACACCTTTAGCTGCGTTTGAAAATTTCATAACATTTTTCTCCTTTTCATTAATGAATTTTTCCGGAATTAATTCCTCTATAATTTTACCAAGTATTGTGGATTTATGCAATAAAAAAAGCGTAAAACCACAATATAGTGTGGTTTTACGCCTAAATAATCTTTTTTAGACTTTTACCTTAATCATATTTCGCATAGCATTGATAACCGCTATCACCATAACACCGACATCGGCAAAGACCGCTAGCCACATTGGAATCTCTCCAAAGAAACTTAGTGCCATACAGATCACTTTGATGCCTACGGCAAAGTAAATGTTTTCATATACTATACGCATACATTTTCTAGCAATCTTAACTGACTTTAGAATGTTTAATGGCTCATCGTCCATCAACACTACGTCTGCTGCTTCTATGGCTGCGTCTGATCCTAGAGCACCCATAGCAATACCAACATCTGCTCTTGCTAGCACTGGAGCATCGTTTATACCGTCGCCCACAAAGCCGACAGTCTCCTTCTTGCCCTTGGCAGCAAGTATTTCTTCCACCTTATCTACTTTCTCATTTGGAAGAAGTTCTCCATATACTTCATCTACTCCCAAAGTTTTTGCAACATCGTCTGCCACATTCTTTGCATCACCAGTAAGGATTATAGTCTTCTTCATTCCGTATTTCTTAAGTCCTTTGACGGCCGCTTCTGCTGTGTCTTTTAGCACATCGCAAATCAAGATGTGACCTGCATACGTACCATCTATAGCCACGTGAACTACTGTTCCAATATCATCGTGGCATGATTTAAACTCTACATTTTTATTATTCATCAGTTTGTCATTTCCAACCAAGATAGTCTTATCGTCAATCTTAGCTTCAATTCCAAATCCAGCCAACTCTTGTACGTCTTTTACACGTTCTTCGTCTAGGGCTCTACCGCGCTTTTCGCTCTCATCTATCAAGCACTTGCTAATAGGATGACTCGAGTGAATCTCCGCTAGTGCCGCTAGTTCTATTAGTTCATCGTCATCCACGATGTTATGGTGAACGCCGTTTACTTCAAAGACGCCCTTTGTCATTGTTCCAGTCTTATCAAACATAATGTATTTAAGTTTAGATAGACTCTCCATAAAGTTTGAGCCTTTGACCAAGATACCCTGACGGCTGGCACCACCAATACTCGCAAAGAAGCTTAGTGGAATACTTATAACCATTGCGCAAGGACAACTGATTACCAAGAATGTAAGAGCTCTATATGCCCAGTTTCTCCATGATGGGTCATGGCTCATAATTAAGTTGGCAGCAGGTGGAATGAGCGCTACCGCCAAAGCCAATGCGCAAACGATAGGTGTATAGTACTTCGCAAATTTTGTAATAAAGTTTTCTGAGTCGGCTTTTTTGTCGTCCGCATTTTCTACTAATTCTAATACCTTTGAAACTGTAGACTCACCAAACTCTTTTGTAGTTTTTATTTCAATAACGCCATTTACGTTTATAGTTCCGCTAATTACTTCGTCGCCCTCAGCCACATCTACTGGTGCACTCTCACCAGTAAGCGCTGCTGTATCAAGTGTAGATGTTCCGCTAACCACTGTTCCATCGATAGGAACTTTCTCGCCAGGCTCCACAATAATAACATCGCCTATCTTTACTTCATGTGGATCTACTTGCTTTATCTCGCCATCCACTTTTATATTTGCATAGTCAGGTCTTATGTCCATAAGCTTACTTATGCTATCTCTACTCTTTCCGACTGCGTAGTGTTCAAACAATTCACCAATCTGGAAAAGAACTACTACTAGCACGCACTCTCTTAATTCTTCGCCCAAGGCAAAGCAACCGATAGTGGCAATCGACATTAAGAAGTTCTCGTCAAAGATATGTTTCTTAAGCAATCCTTTGAACGCGCCAAAGATGATGTCATATCCTGCAATCAAATATGGCACCACGTAAAATGCTCTCTTAATCCAAACGTTTTCTGGAAGTAAACCTTTGGCTTCTAGCACTTCAAGAATAACTGTCAAAACAACAGCCGTAATGATTCTTGCAATTATGATTTTGTTCGAACTGTGACTATGCTCGTGTCCACATCCACAGTCGTGATCGTGACAACCGCAACTACCGTGGTCATGGTTATGTTCATGGTCGTGATTATGTTCGTGTTCGTGATTGAGTTCGTGTCCCATTGTATTACCTCATTTTAAAGGGGCGATTAAATCGCCCCATATTTTATATTTGCTCTAATGCTTGTTTTACATCTGCTATCAAATCTTCTTTATCTTCAAGTCCACAAGAAACTCTGATTAGTCCAGCTGGGATTCCTGCATCCTCTAGCTGCTGGTCTGTAAGTTGTCTGTGTGTTGATGTAGCAGGGTTCAAACAACATGATCTAGCATCAGCTACGTGAGTCTCAATAGCGATTAGTTTAAGACTCTTCATAAACTTCTCAGCTTCTGCTCTTCCGCCGTCCAAGACAAATGAAACGACTCCGCATCCACCATTTGGCAAATATTTCTGAGCGATTTCATAATATTTATCAGTTGGAAGTCCTGAGTAAGTAACTGACTTAACTTTTGGATGGTCATTCAAAAACTCTGCCACTGCCTGTCCATTTTCAACATGCTTAGGCATACGTACGTGTAATGACTCAAGTCCGTTGTTTATATAGAACGCATGCTGTGGAGATTGGATACTTCCCAAGTCTCTCATCAACTGCGCTGTACACTTAGTGATAAACGCTCCCTCATTTCCAAACTGCTCAGCGTATGTAATTCCGTGATATGACTCATCTGGAGTAGTTAGTCCAGGGTATTTGTCGGCGTGAGCCATCCAGTCAAACTTACCAGCGTCGACAATAGCACCACCCACACTTACTCCGTGTCCGTCTATGTACTTTGTAGTAGAGTGTGTAACGATATCTGCGCCCCACTCAATAGGTCTACAGTTAACTGGTGTTGGGAATGTATTATCAATAATGAAGATGATTCCGTGATTATGAGCTACTTTAGCCCACTTCTCAATATCTAATACTGTAAGCGCTGGATTAGCGATAGTCTCGCCAAAGACAGCCTTTGTATTATCTTGAATAGCTGCTGCTATCTCTTCTTCAGAAGCATCAGGTGATACCCATGTCACATCAATCCCCATCTTCTTCATTGTTACTTCTATTAGATTAAATGTGCCACCGTAGATAGATGATGAAGATACGATATGATCTCCATTTTCACACACGTTAAATAGAGCAAAGAAGTTTGCCGCCTGACCAGATGATGTAAGCATTGCTGCTGTTCCACCTTCCATCTCGGCTAACTTTGCTGCCACTAAATCATTAGTAGGATTTTGAAGTCTGGTATAAAAATATCCAGCTGCCTCTAGGTCAAATAGTTTGGCCATATCCTCACTAGTGTCGTATTTCCATGTAGTGGACTGGTAAATAGGTACCTGTCTAGGTTCTCCATTTCCTGGTGTGTATCCACCTTGTACGCATTTTGTGTCTATTTTACTCATAATAGTTTCCTTTCGTAAATAATAGTCTTACTAAATAGTAATTTTACCATTATAAGAAATATCACTCAATAGTATTTTAGTTAGTTGTAACTAACTTGTCAATGTTTTTCGCCACCTTAAAAAGGATTGATGCTTTCACATCAATCCTTTCTATTATTCTACTTATTCTTCTTCTGGTTTTGTTTTTGCTTGAAGTTTTACTACTTTCGAATACTTTGTATAGTATTTCTTCTTTCCTTTTTTCAAATATCCACGAACTTTGTACTTATAATACTTGTTAGCTTCTACATTAGTGTCACAATACAAGAAATCGTAGTCATCTGAGTTTGATGTAGCTTTTAATTTGATCTTCTTATACTTTTTATCGTTTGGCCCTTTTCTGTAGATAAAGAACTTCTTTGGCTTAACTCCTTTGCCGTAGTCTGCTCTAAAGAAAATCTGGTTTTCAGATGTAGCATAATTATCATTGCTACTCTCAACTACTTCTGGTCTTTCAAAGCCCACATATCCCCAATCTTTAAAGGAACTATATGACGTGAACTCTTTCACGAGTTTTCCATCTACCTTCAAATAAAAATCAGCATAGTATGCATAACATCTTTTCTTTTTAACCTTTGTGTTAAGGAAAGATGTAGATTTTCCAGATAATGTATAAATCTTTTTAAACTTTTTCTTTGATAATCTAAAAGCTTCTCCGTACTTCTTGTACTTTTTAGTTATGTCTGCCCTATAAATCACTATTTTCTTACAATGATTGCATTTTTCCCAATTAAGTTTAATGCTCTTCATTTTTGGTGTGACTGTGATATACCACGAATCAAGTGAAGCATCAGCTTTTGCAGGTTTCATTTGAGTTCCAAAACCTAAACCTACAACAAGGGCTAGTGATAATACTAAGCTAATAATCCTTTTCATAATGACTTCCTCCTATATTCACTTTAGAGTATTTTCCGTACCTAACTCTATTTAGTATTATACCATATGCCCTTTATTTTTACTTCCATTTGTTTTATAATTTCTACTATGAATTACGCAGAACTAAAAACTTATGATGTGGCAAACGGCCCTGGAATTAGGGTCTCTTTGTTTGTGAGCGGATGTACTCACGCTTGCAAAGGCTGCTTCAACGAAGAAGCCTGGGACTTTAACTACGGTAAGCCCTTCACGGATGAAGTGATTGACCAGATAATTGATACTATGTCTTTTGGCGCATATCGCGGCATTACCTTTTTAGGTGGCGAGCCACTTGATCCAAAGAATCAGTCGGAAGTACTTAAGACCGCGAAGAAGGTAAAGGACGCTTACCCAGACAAAGACATTTGGCTATTTACTGGTTACCTTTATGAAGATTTGACTGGTAAGATGGCTGAAAAATGTCCAGACTTGGAAGAGATTCTATCTTTGGTTGATGTATTGGTTGATGGACCCTTCATCGAGGACCAAAAGAATTTAATGCTACTCTTCCGCGGTTCTGAAAACCAAAGATTAATAGACATGAATAAAACTCGAGCAGAAGGCTCGATAGTTCTCTGGGAAAGAGAAATCGACAGAGGATAAATAGGAGGAAATATGGCAGTTGAAATTAATATTAAGAAATTAAGAGATGATGCTATCATCCCAACATACGGAAGTGATTATGCTGCAGGCGCAGATCTATATGCTTGCTTAGATGAGGATTTGACAATCAACCCTCACGAGACAGTTTTTGTTGGAACTGGTATCGCTTTGGAAGTTCCAGAAGGATATGCAGGTTTGATTTATGCTAGATCTGGTCTTTCATGTAAAAGAGACTTGGCTCCTGCAAACAAAGTTGGCGTGGTAGATGCTGACTATCGTGGAGAGGTAACAGTTGCACTTCACAACCACGGCACAGAGCCACAAACTATCGACAAGAACGAGCGAATCGCACAGATGGTTATCGCACCATTCTTGGCAGTTTCGTTTAACGAAGTGGATGAACTATCAGACACAGTTAGAGGCTCTGGCGGATTTGGTTCTACTGGCACTAAATAATTATTGCATTTTAAAAGGCTTGAGATTACCTCAAGCCTTTTTTATTTACCATTTAAAACTATACTCTGGAGTATCTATATGTTTCTTTGTACTGCCTTTGCTGTAGTTTTTCTCTAGTGCTTTCAGGTTGGCTGCTGTTAGTTTTGATACAGTAGCCGGATATGATTTGTACACAGTCTGGTAAGATGGATAAATCTTAAGTATGTACTTACCTTTACAATTTACAAATGAATTATTTGTAAATGTCACATTCTTAACACCCGCCATCATTATTACATAATTGAATTTTGAGTTTACCTTACAATCAGTAAAGGTGTTTCCTTTAACGGTGGAGTTTTTCCAATTAAGCATTCCAAGCGGGGTATTTACTTTCTTTACTTTGTTATTAATAAACTTAATCTTTGTATGATACTTTCCACCAGAATATCTATGCGTTCCGACTGCTCTCATCAATTTTTGGAACTTACAATTCTTAATCGTTACATTATAGTTTGGTGTTTTATCTTTTTTGCTCCACTCCTGCGTGAATGAACCTGTCTTTTTATCGTTTGTATCCAAATTAATGGCTTCTTTGTTTTTGTATTTGTTTGTCTTCATGTTTTTGAAAGTACATTTTTCTATCGTTACTTTCTTACAGCCATCCATCTCAATCATATGGCCTTTTTTTACGTTTTGGAAAGTGATTCCTTTGATGGTGACGTTTTTATTGTTTCCCATCACAATGCCTATTGCATTTGCACCGTGTGGATTCTTGTTTTTCATATCAAGAATAACTTTGCCCTTTCCTATGAACTTTATGTTGTGCTCTCCGTTGTATTTGCTAGTTATATTCTTTTTACCTGAATTGTATTTTGAATCAGCCAAAAGTTGGAACATAGACGAAGATGGGCCGTTAGTCTTAACCAGTTTAACCCCACTCTTAAATTTGATAGTTACATTTGATGGTACAAAAATGGCATTTGAAATTTTGTATGTACCTTTTTTAAGCACTAGTGTTCCACCACCATGCTCGAACTTTTGCATATATGAACGAATCAAAAAATATCCGTGATTGTTTGCATTAGTATTAAATCCTTTTAGCGGCCTTGAGTTTGGACCAACTGTATAAGTCTTTGCCTCTACATTTGTTTTGCCTACGGCAAAGGCAGCCGCGCCCAACAAAACTACTACTGTTACCAAAATAAACTTCTTCATCTTTTAACCTTCCGTTCCTATTAAACTTGACATTTATTATAGCATAATAATGCCTGTTAGTATTGACAACAGCACACATTTTTACTACAATATTTCCTGATGTCTGTGTCCGACGTCCGCATTCCAAAGGGCACAGATGAAAGCGAAATAAACTTCCAATCTCTCTCAACGGAAGTTTCAAACAGATTCACGGAGGTGGACAATGGCTAATATTAAGTCAGCTAAGAAAAGAATTTTAGTTAACAGAACTAAATATGAAAGAAACAAGGCAGTTAAGTCTGAAGTAAAGACAGCTATCAAGCGTGTTGAGGATGCAGTAGCAAACAAAAACGCTGATGAGGCTAAGGTAGCTCTTAACGATGCTACAAAGCTTATCGATAGTGCTTGTTCAAAGGGTGTTTACCACAAGAACAATGCTGCTAGAAAAGTTTCTAGATTAGCTCAGTTAGTTAACACTATTGCTTAAAGATTTTAAGCCAAATAAAAACTCAGGTTCATTTGAATCTGAGTTTTTTATTTTGTGGAATATTTTACGATTAGTAGTTCCACTCCTATGTTTGGATCAATCAATCCTTTTTTAATACTATCTTCGGTCTCTACGCTATCTTTCAAGCCTTCCTTCAATTCGTCTATCGTAAAGTTTTGTGATTGTTTAATACATTTGTCCACGATGAAGTACTGCTGGCCCATCGCCTTTTGAATGTCTCCTTTGTTCATTCCTCGACCTTTCAAGTCTTTTGCTTGAAGAAGCAAGTTGAACTGTCTTGAAATCATTCTTAAAATCGCGAATGGTTCATTTTTATCTGTAATCAGTTCATAGTAACAATCAAGCGCTTTCTTCTGATTCTTGTATGACATCTGATCCATCAAATCAAATATCCTAATGCTTAACTGTTTTGTACAAACTGCATCTATATCTTCCTTCTTAATAACTGGTTTGTTCATACAGTAGCAGATAAGTTTCTCTAGTTCGTTAGAGAGAATCTCCATATCTACTCCTACCATTGAGATTAGATATGACATATCCGCTTTTGTTATTTTCTTTTTGCTGTTCGCCAAAACCTTTGCCGCCCATATAGATACTTCCTGCTCGCCCTGCTTTTCAATCTCAGCTATATATCCTACTTCTTTTATCGCTTTGTAGAGCTTAGTTCTCTTATCAACCTTTCTCTCCACAAAAACCATAACTGTTGTGTCTGGAAGTTCTGGCAAAAACTCTGCTAGTGGTTCACCTTCACCAGAGAAAAGGTTAGTGTTCTCTGCCACTATTGTCTTTTTCTCTGCAAAGAAAGGTGAGCTTTTGGCATTTTCTATGATCTCGTTCACGTCAATGTCATTTCCATTGTAATAAGACTCGTTCATATTATTGCCGTCGGTTATAGCCTCAACCATTTGTTTTGTATAAACGCTCTTTAAGTAGTCTTCTTCGCCGACGAGAAGATAGACTTTTTTAAATTCTTTATTTTTTATATCATTCGTTAGCTGTTTCATTGTTCCTCTGTTTATAAGCTCGTTTTTTTCTACGTAGTAATGTAAAGTTAAATGATAATATCACCATAGCAACAATTACTGATATTGTGATAGCTGGTGGGAACCATATAAGTGCAACTATAATACCGATCAACTTTGTCGAAATATCTAAAATCATTCCGCAACGAAGATATTCCACTCCGTAGTTTAGTGCTGAATTGTGTTTTCTCAAAAGTTCCGCACTTATGAAGTTAGTAATTGTAATTAGCAATACATCTATTCCGTAAAGTAACTGTGGAACTAGCGCAAAGAAATTACGTCCTAGATAAACTACCCAAAATGGAAGCATAGATGAGAAGAATAGCATAATCATATTGACCCACATAACTCCTCTAGTAATGTATTCAACATTGTGCCAGAGTGTATGGATGTTCATCCACATCATTCCTAAATAGAAGAATGAAATTGCATACACGACAACTTGGAACATCAATCCCTTAACATTGCTCCAGTCTGTTCCTTTTGGAATAGCAAATTCCAAAACTACTATTGTCATTATGATTGCCATCACGGCATCAAAGAATGCTTCAAACCTATCTTTTCTCATCTTCGTTCCCCTTAAACTTTATCTTCTCTATTATATCTTTTTGCGTTAGCAATGCAAACCCCAACAATAATGATTATCGCACCAATGAACTGAGCAATTGAAAAATGCTCCTGAAGGAATATTGCTCCTGCAAAAACAGAAACAACTGTAGCCCATCCGATAAAAGTTGCTGTTCTATTTACTCCTATTAAATTAATTGCATTAATAGATAGGAAGAATGCAATAACCGAACATCCAATTCCTTGGAATAAAACTGCTGCCATGAAATGTTTATCTTTAAATGGTAATGTCACTAACTCATTAAAATTGTTCGTTATAAATGCTTCTCCTACCGCGAGCAAGACAAAGACAACCATTCCTGCTGCCACCATAATGTATGTTATTTCCATTCCTGTGTATCCTTTGGCTTTGTCGGCGAAGACTGCATATAACGCATATCCCAAAACTGCTAACACTAGGAAGCCATAGCCCACAATAGATAAACTATATTCTACTCCCACTGCCACAACAGTTACTGTAACACCAATCACTGTTACTATAATTCCTGCTATCTGTAGCTTGCTCGGTTTCTTTTTCAAAATCAATGTGGATGCCACCAATGTTGCCACTGGAATGCAGGCTAGAAACACTCCACTTTCTGTAGCTGTGGTCGAACTTATTCCAAATGTCTCACCTATGAAATATAAAACGGGACTAAAGAAAGACACTATAAGCGCCGGCATCAATTTCTTCCCTTTAAGGTTTATTTTAATAATGCCTACTAACGCCAATATGCTCATCACAACAAACGCAAGCAAAAATCTCCAGCCTAATAAGAACAATTCACTAGATGTGCTTGTTACTTTTTTAGTGAACACATAACTTAAGCCATAGATTGTCTCACAACCTATGGCACTTAAGCATCCTATTAAAACTGTCTTTTTCTTTTTGTTCAATGAAGTCTCCCTATTATTCCATCAAGTCAACACCTTCGCCCATGACCTCAATATCATAGGCAGTTGCATCTTCTAGATGGAACATCATCATTTTGTTACCTGTCTCATCATTATAGATTTGACGTAGATGTGGCGCACTCTCCAAAGCCATCTCTGCGTACTTATCGTCTTCCTCGAAGACAGCTTTTCCCGTATATCTCATCCAATGTCCATCTTCTTTTGCTGCCACAATCTCACATTTTGGATTAGCAAGAAGCTGTTTGTAAACTTCCTTGAAATCTCCAATACCAAAAAGCACTTTGTCATCTACTTCTAAGTGCAATCCCAAAGGTCTAACCTTAGGTTGATCTCCATCTACTGTTGCTAAGAAAAATACTCCTGCTTCATTTAAAAAATCACTAATTTTACTCATCTTTGTATCCTCCTAATATATCTTCTTAATATCTCCTTGAATTCCATACTGTCTTTTAAAACTTTCTAGTTCTTCGTTATTACGAATAAACATCACCTCATGAAATACCCCAGACTCTATATCTCTAAACCCAGCAACTTGTTCTCCATTACAAATGCTAGCTTTAATAATAGGCTCTTTCTTTTCCGTATCATATAATGGCTTTACTGTTTTTGTTTTCTTTTTACCAAACATATTCCGTCCTCTTCTACCTTTTTTATTATAAAGAAATTAAGGGCTTTAGTAAAATATTTTTTAGTTCAAATACGACTCGATTTCTAAATCTTCTCCATCCGAAACAACACTAATCCCACCACTCTCATCAGTCCTTATGTACTTACATCCAATAGCCTCTAATCTTTTTATAACCTCTGGAGTTGGATGTCCATATCTGTTTCCTTTTCCAGATGATAGTATTCCAATCTTTGGTTTTATTACACTTAAAAACTCCTCCGACGAAGAATACTTTGATCCATGATGTCCAACTTTCAACAAAGTATAATGCTTCAAATCTTTCATATATGTTTCTTGTGTCGAAGTAAGATCTCCGGTGAGCAGCATTGAATAATTCCCATACTCAACACTTAACACTATTGAATAATCATTTAAATCATCTGACGAAGTATCTAACGTAGGATGAAGACATTTGAATTTTGTATCGCCAAACTCTAGCGAATCTCCTTTCTTTATTGAATGCACATCTATTCCACGATCTTCTGCAGCTTTTTGTACTGTTAATAGATTCTCATCATATTCTTTCATATATGGAAGGACTATATTCTTTATTTTGATTCCGCTAATGTCATTATTTAGAATCTCGACAACTCCAGAGATGTGATCCAAATCTCCATGAGTTAAAAACCAGTAGTCTATTGTGGAGTTGCATTGAGATTTTAAATACGAAATAATTCGATACTTTCCGACTTCCTTTACAGTTGTACTTCCACCATCCACCATTATGTTTGTTCCATCGCTGCATTTGATGTGTATCCCATCTCCCTGTCCAACATCGAGAAACATTGTTTCTAATCCAGGCGAGAAAACATTTAGATGAACTATGATAGGTTTCAAGTACAATAAACTTTCTAAAATAATAAATAGCACGATTACAATCTGCCTGTACCTTTTAATTCTAAGAAGTTCTGCTCTTTTTTCTTTTTTAATTTGCCTCAAATCATTACCACTTTTAGCAAACGATTTCTTAGAAAGTTCTTTAACCTTTTTTAGATGAGAAAAGAAAAATATTATTCCAAAAAGAAGCAAGTAACACAAAATAATTATGTAAACTGATGGTTTTCCTATCACTACACTAGAAAAAGGAATCATACTTATCAGTTTCGAAAGACCTGTGTACAAATCCAATATCAAACAACCAGGAATAATCAATATAGATCCAATCCACTTGGCAACCATACCACCTAGCACTCCTAGTACACCTGATACCATTACGACACCCATCAATGGCACTACTATCAGATTTAGGACAAATGAGAATGTAGGTAGTTGGTAATAGTAATACGCAATGATCGGAGCCATAAACACACTGATGTTCAAGCTAAACAACACTGCATTTATGGTTTTGTGTTTAATAATTATGTAAACTAGATGTTTTTTCTCTTTTTCACTAGCATTTTTATCTAAACTATGAACATCTACTTTTTTCTTTAACCCAAGCAAGTAAAAAACTTTTGGCCAAACAATTAGTATTCCGATGATTGCTGCAAAAGACATTTGAAAACCTGAGTTAAAGATTACGAATGGATTCCACAAGCACAAAAATATTCCTGCTAAACTTATGCTTGTAACTTGGTCTCTCCTCCTTCCAAATATTTGCCCTAGAACCATCACGCCAAACATTGCAACTGCGCGAATTGTTGAAACACTCATTCCTGACATTATCGCAAAGGCAATTACAGCTAAAAATGAAATAGATCCAGATAAAACGTAGCCAAACTTTCGTCTGAGCAATCTATAAAAGAAAAGTCCAATAAAACTGATATGCAATCCGCTTATCGCTAGCAAATGCGCAATACCAGATACTGAGTACAATTCTTTTGTAGTATCATCCATATCGGACTTGTCCCCTAGCATTATGGCTGAGAAAGTATCGGCTTTATCTTTTGAGCAAATCTCATTTAAAACAGTTTTTATATGGAGCCTCAATTCATGCAGTCCTTGCCTTAAGTAATCACAACCAGCATCTTCCACCTCGTAAGAGTCTCCATAAACCATTCCATAAATTCCAAGCGACATATAGTACTCTCGCAAATCAAAGTTTCCAGGGTTTCTGGCCTCGTCAAAGTGCTTAAACTCTCCTTCCACTTTCACGACATTTCCAATCTGAACATCGGGCTCGTCAAAGAAATAGACAATCACATCACCTAACAAAGAATTCTTACTCCAAGCATCTTCTAACTGCACAGAAAAAGCATTCTTTGTATTAGACATCTTTTTTACAGTTCCGCAGACAGTTATTTCACCCTCATCAAAGTCCCAAACTTGATCTCGCACTTTCACTTCATTTGAAGCAATCAAAAATCCAATTGTGACACACAAAAAAATCATCGCAACGAACTTCAACTGTGTTCTTGCGATGATTTTTATTATTATGGACGTGGCTACAATAGGTAATAATACCCATATGCCCCCATTTATCATTGCAACTATCTCTCCAAGTAACAAGGCCAAAAACATAATTAATATTGGCCGTTTGATAATTGCACCTCTCTATTCTACTTCTACTAAATCTAAGTTTCTTATTAGTGGTTCACGAAGTGAAATCTTTTTGTGGTAAACAATATCTGAATCTTTGTTTACGGTAATTTGAACTTCGTGGATATCATTTAACTCGCAGAGTGAATTGACAATTGAGTAGATACATACTTCATCCAACACTCCACTGCGCTCTGTTAAGAATGAACTGTCGAAGTCCACATAGCAGATGTTGTTTGATGATGATACACTTCGCAACTTAACATTCTTGTTGATGGTTGGTGTGTATCCATCCTTGTTTGGTCCACTAATCAATTTCTCTACGATAAACTCTTCTTTTGTCTTATTTCCATAGTTTGCGTTCTTGAGCTCGTACTTCTTCAACTTGGTTCCCTCTTCATTACCAAAGTATAGTAGGAAATCAGCTACTGCAAACTGGTCGTCGCCACCGCGAAGCATTGATACGAAACTAGAAGCATCCATAACTCCAAGTTTTGTGCCAGACACTTTTTCATATGGCTTGTCATTAACAGTAAATGTAATACCATCCACTGCGTTTACCTGAATCAAAGTGAGAACAACTGCTGCTCGGCACATAACCTCTCTTTGATTCTCCAAATGATTATACTCACTGTTGAAATCAACAGTTACTATTCCGTTTTCAAGTTTGAATCCATTAACGATTACGTTTTCTGGCACTGCTGCTTTATCGTTTTTGTCATCACCGTCTTTTGACAAAGCATCAAGAAGGTCGGTTATCTGACTAGTCACATTATCGGACTTAACACGATATTCTTCTTTAGCCAACTCATCGCCTTCTTTGTTAATAAAATAGACATACATACCAGACGTATTCTCTTGTTTGTCTTCGCCGCAGCCGACAAGAGAAATCGCCATAATGGATATCAGTATTAAACTTAAAACTCTTCTAAACTTTTTCATAATTACTCTTCAATATATTTTAGAGGTATTCTAACTGTAAATGTTGTACCCTCATCTTCTTTACTGTGTACTCCTATTGAACCATGATGCTTTTTAACAATCTCTTTAGTAATAGCAAGACCAAGTCCTGAACCACCTGTTTCTCTAGCTCTGGCCTTATCCACACGGAAGAATCTCTCAAACACTCTGTCCTGGTCCTCTTCTGGGATACCAATACCAGTGTCTTGTACTTTGACGTAGAAGTATTGGTGATCAGAGTTAAGACTAACTGTGACTGTTCCATCAACCTGGTTATATTTGATAGCATTCTCAACAAGGTTTGTAACAACCCTAGCAAACTTGAGCTCGTCCACATCGGCGATGATTGGACGGAAACTCTCGTATACAACCTCGATGTTTTTCTCCTCAGCGATAGGCTTAACTGTCTTAAGCACTGACTCTAAAACATCGTTTATATTTACTTGAGAAATGTTAATCTCATTTTCAACATTTTCTGTATTAACAAGTTCGAGAAGATCATTAATAATCTGACTCTCACGCTCAATCTCGTTTGATATATCTACCAAGAACTCTTGATACATCTCTTCAGGCGCACCCTCTGCACCAACAAGTGAGTCTGCAAGCACCTTCATCGAAGTAATAGGCGTCTTCAACTCGTGAGATACGTTCGATACAAAGTCGTCTCTCTTCTTCTGCTCTGCGTAGAAGTTATCAATCATTGTGTTGAAATCGCTAAGTATCTGTTTAACCTCTGTGTAGTCTTTAATCTCATCAAGATTCTCAACACCTCGTCTGTGTTTAACATCTTTGATAATCTCTCCAACACGCTTAATTGGTCTAGCGAAGAATCTTGCACAAACTCCTGCCACAACTAACGCAAAGATGATTCCGATTGCAAACGCAATCCAGACAACTCTCTTCACTTCATCTCTATATTCAGCGATATTGGCTGTTGAATAGTTTGTACATAAAACACCAACCGTCTTCTTTTGGTTTCCGCCGTCAGCCGTAGTGACAGTCGCAACTAGCGGAATTGAAAACTCAATATACTCTAAGTCAGAGTTTTCTTCCATCACGTCTTTTCCTTTGAGCGCCTTAAACACATCCTTGGAAATGCTTGTGTGTCCAATATCGGTGCTCTTTGTATCTTCTCTAATAATGTTTGATGTATCTATAATCTGAATGCGCGCGTCAAACTCGTTCGACAAAAGATTCATCTGCGCGATTACAGCTTCAGATTGTTTCTTGGTAAGGTATCCACTGCTAATGATATTGTTCTTTAGCATTATGTTGTTTGACTTATATTCTTCTAAACGGTTGTTATAGTACTTTGAAGTTGACACATTAAGAAATATTGTGCCTATCGCAAGTACAGGCACAATAATACAAATCAACGTAACCACGAATATTCTAAATTCGAGGCTCTTTATAAAATTTTTAAATGCGTCAAGCTTACTTTTGTTCATTTAATTATCCTTGAAAGTAATATCCCATTCCCCACTTAGTCTGAATGTATGTAGGTTTGGCTGGATTCTCCTCAATCTTTTCTCTTAGTCTTCTAATGTTAACATCTACTGTTCTAGCATCACCTGGATAATGTGAACCCCAAATGATATTTAGAAGATCTTCTCTTGAGTAAAGCTTACCAGGATGCTCCGCCAAAAGTTTCAAAATATCGAACTCTTTTACTGTAAGTCTTATCTCTTCATCTTTTATATAAAGTCTCTTAGCTTCAACTTCTAGTCTTAGATCTCCAGCTTCGATTACTTTGGCGGTCTCTTCCACTTGAACCTTTTTCTTGTTACGTCTAGTGATAGCCTTGATTCTAGCTTTAACCTCTAATATATTGAATGGTTTTGTGATGTAGTCATCTGCACCATATTCAAGACCAAGGATTTTATCCATGTCTTCGCCCTTTGCAGTAAGCATCACAATTGGCACATCTGAAAACTCGCGTACTTGCTGACAAACTTCGTAACCGTCAAAGACAGGCAGCATCAAATCAAGCAAAATGATATCGTACTCATTTTCCTTTGCTAGGTCTACAGCTTCCTGGCCATCGTAAGCACAGTCCACTTCATAACCTTCCTGCTCAAGATTAAACTTAAGTCCTTTCACGATTAATTTTTCATCATCAACTACTAAAGCTTTCATTTTTTTCTCCTAATCTGTACAAATCTGTGATTTGATGTTATTAAATGTCGCATCTCCAATTCCAGAAACATTTTTGATATCTTCTATCTTAGAGAAGTTTCCATTCTGTGTGCGATATTCCACTATTGCTTTCGCTCTCACTTCGCCAATCCCCGACAAAGTTTGAAGTTCCTCAGCAGTGGCTGTATTTATATTAATTAAACCCGATGAGTCTGAACCACCTTGGCTTTCATTAGGTGAACTCCCAGATGATTTCTTTTTCTTAAGTTTCTTATATTCCTTTTTTGAAATCACCCTAATTTGCTGTCCGTCTTTTACCGTATCAGCTAAGTTTAAGTAATCGGTCTGTGCATTCTTTGTCATGCCACCGGCTTTCTCAATGACATTGTAGAGCCTCGTACCCTCTGGAACTTTTACAATTCCTGGAGCATTAACCTCGCCCACTACGTGTACAAAAATATCTCCGCTATTCTGCGTCTCCTCCAAAGAAGTTTTCGGCTTTGTATCATCTAGAGATATCTTTTTAGACTTACTTCCACAGCCCATAAATACTAGGGAAATCGCAATTCCCATAATTAATAATAAAATATTCTTTTTTAACATTCTTACTCCTTTCGGAGTTCCCTGCGAATGCTATTTTCATTGTACTCTAAAAAATATTACTATTCAATAACAAAATTGACAATTTTCTAACAAATATTAATTATTATTGTTTACAACAAAAAAGAGCAGTTGCTCCCTGCAACTGCCCTTGTAAATACTATTATTATAGATCTTTCTTCTCTGGCAAGATTGAATATGCAATGTTCATTGAGTGATCTCCCACTCTCTCCAAACCTACTACTAAGTCTGTAAAGATTAGGCCTGACTCAATACTACATTTTTCTTCTGCCATTCTCTTAACGTGATGTTCTTGATAATCGATTTCCATCTTATCAATTGCTGCTTCTTTGTCTTCCAATTCAGCAAATCTTGTATCGTCCATTGTTAGGAATACTTCAATACAATCATCGTATAGTTCAAGAACGCTCGTGTACATATGCTGAATCTCTTTAGTACCTTCCTCAGAGAATTCAATATTTTGTTTCTTCTCTTTCCAAGCATCGTTGATAAAGTTTACAGCATAATCACCAATACGCTCAATATCGATTACTACGTGGAACAATCCACCCAATCTATTTCTATCGGCGATAGGCAAGTCATATCTGTTAGCCTTTACCATATACTCTGTAATCTTATGGCTTAGATAATCAATATACTCTTCTCTCTCAAGAATTTCTTCTGATTTCTTTCTATCGTTATTGAGTAGCGCTTCCATAGATCCAACAAAGTTTCTACGAACCTTCTTAGACATACGCTCTATCTCTGAGACAATCTCTACGATAGCTGTAGCTGGCACTGCTGTACCTGACTCATCGATGTATTTAAGTGTTCTCTCTTCTTCGTCTTCGTCGTCGGCGCTCTTTCTCTTATGAATAACCTTCTTCGACAAAGCAATAAGTGGATTTGCAACAAATAAACCAACCACACAAATGATAAGTTTAAATATAGTATCGGCATTCGCCACGAATCGTTTGTGACCATGACTTATGCTCTCGATAAATCCAATGATTTCTTTTCCAAAGAACGCAAGTATTACTCCCAAAACCGCAAGTCCAACTACGTTAAACATTAGATAAACAAACGCTGTTCTCTTTGCATTTCTGTTCGCATGAAGTGATGCGATAACAGCTGGAGTACACGCACCTACATATGCACCTATAATAAAGAATAAACATGTAGTGTGTGTTAATAACTGATGTTCTTTTCCATTAGTTACTACTGTAATATCAGCTAATAATACTAGTGTACTTACTGTAACTGATGAACTTTGAACAAGTGATGTTATTACAAGTCCAATCAAAATAGCAAGAATTGGATTACTCATAACTGTAGCTGCGTTTTGAACTACCTCGTACTGTGCAAGAGTCTGCAAAGAATCTGTCATCAAACTGATTCCTAAGAATAATGCACCAAATCCAAACACGATAGCTGCTATTCTCTTAACTAACGGTCTCTTTACAAATGTAATAATTGCTGCACCTACAAAGATAATAATAGGTGCGACAGCTGTTAGTTTTAATGAAACTAACTGTGATGTGATTGATGTACCAATATTGGCACCAAGTGTTAGACCAACTGATCTTTCAAGCGTTAATAGTCCAGAGTTTACAAATCCTACTTCCATTACTGTAGTAGCACCTGATGACTGGATGAACGCTGTAAACACTGTACCTACTAAGATTCCAATGAATCTGTTCTTAGTACATTTGTCCAACACACTTCTTAGTTTTTGACCTGCAGCCTGTTGTAAGTTTTCACTCATATACTTCATTCCAAATAGGAATAAAGCTAGACCGCTAAGCAAACTAAAAATGTAAGGTATCATATCTGCTTTCATTCGGTTTCTCCTCTAATAAATGTATTAAACGCGAAATCCCTTAAATTTTATCATATTGACAATTATTTTTTCAATATTTTTTTACAAAAACAAAAATAATGTTGGACTCGCTAACAATCGTTCGTCCAAACATTATTTTTGTTTTTTGTTAATTATATGAAACAATATAATCAATATTAAAATTTAAGTTACTGGTCTTCGTTTAAATTCTTTTTATTAGTCAATGGGCCATCTTCGTCGGTATCATCCTTTAATGCCTTAAAAGATAGGAATATTTTTGCACGCTGGTCCATAGGCATCTTTGCTCTTTTTCTCTTACTAGGCTTTCTTGTTTTATACTCTTTATCCATCATGCCTTGTGCCCTCCTATCTGCTCATTTCTATCTTTCATAGTAGCATTCTCCTGAAGGTCAGTTCCTCTTAAGATAGCATTCTTTCCATATCTCTTCTTTATCTTTATAGCAGCCTCTTGAATCTTTCGCTCTCTGTCAGACTCTTCAGGGTCTGTGAAAATATCGTACTGTCTAAACTGCTCTTTTGAAACCTTGCCAAAGAAAAGCCCAAGTCTTCTAACTGGAATCTTTGGATCAACCATATTTCTATAAACTGTCTCAATTTCCTTTGACAGCATTAAATATGAATTGGAAGGCTCCTGCAAAGTAAAACTCTGCCTAATCATCTTGGCATCATAAAGATTAGAATAACCAACTATCACCGTGATAGTTTTAGTCACCAAGCTTTGCTCTACTAATTCCAAGCACAAAACATCTGCCATTTCCTTCATTACAATAAGCGCATCCTCGAAAGAATAATCCACCGGCAAAATCTGTGTATGTGAAATACTGTTTGCCTTTGGCTTATAACTCTTTATATCTTTTATCTGCACTGGTTCTTCGCCCCAAGCGTGATCAATCATTATTTCTGCGTTTATTCCAAAGATGTTGTACATCAAATCTTCATCGGCTTTGGCGATTTCTTCCATGCAAGTCATTCCATATCTCGCAAGCCTTTTTGCAGTTCCTGGACCTATGCCCCAAAAATCGGTTAGTGGTTTATGCTTCCATAGGTTTTCTTTAAACATGTCTTCGCAAAGGACGCCTACTCTATCTTCTGCATGCTTTGCTGTAATATCCAAAGCAATCTTAGCAAGGTAAAGATTTGTGCCGACTCCACAAGTCGCCATAATGCCAGTCTGCGCAAGTATCTCATCCATAAGCATCATTCCGATTCGCTTTGCACCGAGCAAGTTTTTAGCAATTTGTTTTTCATCCTCATCCAAATCATCTCTATCATAGAATCTTCTTGTAATCTCGTCTGCATCTTCAGTCAAAGCCTCTTCTGAATCCAAGTGATATAGCTTTGTGTAGTTTGTTACATCTATAAAGACTTCATCCACCGAGTAAACGTGAATATCCTCTTCAGAAAAATATTTGAGATAAATCTCATATATCTCTCTAGAGTAATCTAGGTAGAGTTGCATTCTTGGTGGAGCCATTATGTAGTCCACTCCTTTTGGTATTTCAAAAACTCTACATCTATTCTTTATTCCGAGGGCTTTCATGGCAGGAGTTATCGCCAGACAAATAGTTTTGTCTGTTCTTGTTGGATCTGCTACTACTAGGTTAGTAGTCATAGGGTCCATGCCTCGTTCTACACATTCGACTGATGCGTAGAAAGACTTTAAGTCTATGCAAATGTAACTGCGATCCTCTTTCATTTCCCCTCCGAACATTTGTTCTTTTATATTATACTTTATATAAGTTTAATTCGCAAACAAAAAACGATGCGTGCTCACTAAAAAGCGTTCGCACAACATCGTTTTCTTGTTTGCTATTTAATATATATATACAGTATCCTTTAAAAGAATAAATCTTTTGATGGGTAGATAGGCTCACACGTTACCCTTAATCCTAACTGTCTAAGTACTGACTCATCACTCGAATCTAACATCTGGGTTGAGTGAAATTCTAAGTCGCGTAGCTTCTCTAGGCCTTCCATTGCCTTTGTCGCAAGCGAGCTTGTAGCTCCTGATACTGAAAGGGCTGTAAGTACTGCGTCTAGGTTTAGAATTGTACTTCTACTTCCAAGGATTTCTGTCTTCATTGCTAGAATTGGTTCTAGAATGATTGGAGTTAGAAGTGTTAAGTCATCATCTATACCCATAATCGCTTTTATAGCATTAAGGACAACTGATGAAGAAGCACTCATAAGCTCACTGGCTTTACCTGTTATAACTCTGCCACCTTCCAACTCGATAGCTGCTGCTGGAACTCCAGTCTCTTTTTCTCTATCAAGAGCAATGTTAACTACCTTTCTATCGTCAGGTGAAATATTAAGCTCCTGCATGATACGCTTAATCTTATCAACTGCGCTCTTCTTTTCTTTACCTTTTCTATAATCGCATTTTGTTGCGAAGAATCTTCTAATAATTTCTTGCTCTGAAGCATCTCTTACTACGTCATCATCTACTATAGCGTAGCCAGCCATGTTTACACCCATGTCTGTTGGACTCTTATAATCAAAGTTTTCGTTGGAAATCTTTGCCAAAGTACTCTGAACAATTGGGAAAGCTTCTACGTCTCTATTATAGTTAACTGTTGTCTCACCATATGCCTCTAAGTGGAATGGGTCAATCATGTTAACGTCATCTAGATCTGCTGTAGCTGCTTCGTAAGCTAGGTTAACTGGATGTTTTAGTGGAACGTTCCAAATTGGGAATGTCTCGAACTTAGCATAGCCAGTTGGAATTCCACGAGTGTTCTCGTGATACACTTGAGACAAGCAAGTGGCAAGTTTTCCGCTACCTGGTCCTGGAGCAGTTACCACTACTAGTGGCTTTGTAGTTTCTACATAAGGGTTTGCTCCGAATCCCTCTTCACTACATATATAATCGATATCTACTGGATATCCTTTAATAGGCTTGTGGAAATAGTTTTTGATTCCGTGTTGATCAAGTTTTGCGCTGAATGCATCAGCCGCTACTTGACCTGTATACTTTGTGATAACAACACTGTTAACTTCGATTCCAAGTTTTGTGATGTTGTCGATAAGTCTGAGAACATCCATATCATAAGTGATACCTAAGTCCGCTCTCATCTTTGTCTTTTCAATATCTCCTGCAGAGATTACAAATATAATTTCTGCTTGGTCTTTAAGTTCATGCAAAAGTTTTATTTTTGCATTAACATCAAATCCTGGTAAAACTCTTGATGCATGGTAATCGTCAAAGAGTTTGCCACCAAACTCAAGATATAACTTACCGTTAGAGTTATCGATTCTTTTTAAGATATTTTCCTTTTGCTTTTTGATATACAACTCATTATCAAAACCTATTTTCTTCATCTAGCCCACTTCCTTTCGATTTTTCCCACGTTTAATATAATATCAATTTCAACATTTCATTTCAATTAATAAAATAAAGTATTTCATAAAAAAACCGGCACTGGTGCCGATTTTTTTAGTGTATAAAAGTAGTCATTCCTGACTCTGTTTTACCGTATAGTTTTTTAGCGAAAGCTGGTGGTAGGTTAATACAGCCGTGTGAGCCACCAACTAGGTATCTTGTACCTCCGAATGTTGGTTGCCAAGGGGCGTCGTGGAAGCCTACCCCAGTAGGAGTAAGTCTCATCCAGTAGTCTACCCAAGTCTTGTAGCCTCTACCCTTCAAGTATTTTCCAGGCTTTCTCTCTGATATATAGAACACACCGACAGGTGTTTGTCTCTTCTTCTTTGGAAGTCCAGTAACAACAGGAGATTGCATAATAATCTTCTTGCCCTTGTACATCCACATATGCTGTTTTGGAATGCTAACCTCAATCTGAATCTTCGAGTAATGCTTTGGAGCTTCTCTTAGAAGATAAGGCTTTCTGTTGTCGTGGCTCTTCTTCTTATTATAAGCGCGCTGGATATATGGCATCTCTCGCTCATAGTTTACAGCAGAACCCCAAGTTCCACCTTTAACTTTACGCTTCTTGCCCTTGTGATCTTTGAATTCCCAGACACCGCCAATAGTGTCGTAAGTTGCAAGTGCCTTGTAGATGATCTTTTGCATCTGAGTTTCATCTACTTTCACTTTGCCCTTAACTAGTTTAACAGTGTTGAAGTTATGTCTAATCTCAGCACCATTCTTATATGTAATGTGCCACTTCAAAGGCTTATTAAGTTTCTTCAAAGTTGGCTCTAAGTCCTCGTCCAAAATCTTAGGCTGCTCCAAGAAATCATAAACTGAAATATTCTCAGCATTGTTTTTCAAACTCTTAACCAAACCTTTAACATCAATTTTTGTTCCAAGTTCGGCAGGTCTTATTTTATAGAGTTTTTTACCTTTAACAATCTTTGCATTCTTAGGTTTCTTGTTTCTCTTGTTGTCTTTCTTTAAAGTCTTTTTAATTTTCTTGTAATCTGCATCGTAAGTGATGCTTACACTTCTATTTCTTCCAGTAAGAGTATCAATTGCCTTTGTGAAAATGTTTCTATCTTCGATGTCCTTAATGTTGTACTTATACTTGATAAATTTATTATATTTGTCCTCCATGAAGACAGTGTGCGTCGACATTATCTTATTTTGGAACTCTTGTTTTATGTTTTTATTGCTTAAATAAACGCCATTTACTTTGACGCGTCCGAACACTGACAACAAAATAAGCGCAGCAACAAAAACTACTACCACTACGCTTACAGTCACAATGATTTTAATCTTTAATTTTTTCTTACGCTCCCCGCTTGTCACTATTTTTATATCTCCAAAATTATTAAACACTTAACTAATATAATTTATAATATTTTTCTTAAAATATCAATCATATTTTCTATATTTTTTTCATTAATTATTAGCGGAGGAAGCATACGTAGCACATTGCCTCCAGCACTGATAACTACTAGGCCCTGGGCGATTGCCTCATTCACAATATCACCCACTGGATCACGTAGAACTAGACCCTGCATAAGACCCATTCCTTTACGACTTTCAACCGAGCGAAATTCGAAAACTAGTTTCTCCAATTCCTGCTCTAAATAATCTCCCATCACCTTAGCGTGTTCCACTATCAAGTCCTCTTCGAAGATGTCGAAAACCTTGCTAACAACTGATGTAACTAATGGATTACCACCGTAAGTTGTTCCGTGATCTCCAGGAACTAAGGTGTCCATACATTTCTCGCCACACACGAATGCACCTACAGGTACACCACAACCAAGTGCCTTAGCACAAGTCACAATGTCTGGCTTTATTCCAAAGTGTTCATAGGCAAACATCTTTCCAGTTCTGCCCATTCCACATTGAATTTCATCGCAAATCATTAGGATGTCTTTTTCGTCGCAAAGCTCGCGGATACCTTTGATGAAAGATTCATTGGCTGGTGTCACACCACCTTCGCCTTGGACGCACTCAACTATAATTGCGCAAGTTTTATCAGTCACTAGTTCTTTGACGCTGTCTAGGTTATTAAATTCTGCAAACTTAACGTTATCTGAATCAGTTAAGAATGGCTTGCGGTAACTGTCAGTTCCAGTAATCTCAAGCGCACCCTTCGTACGACCATGGAATGAATTGTCCATCGCAATAACTTCGTAACCTTGACTAAACTCATCGTTAGTCTTTTCATCACTCTTGTCATAAGCATAACGCTTTGCAACTTTTAGCGCGCCTTCCACAGCCTCTGCCCCACTGTTTGTGAAGAATGCTTTCTTCAAGCCTGTAGCTTTCACAAGTTTTTCAGCAGCATCTGCCTGTGGTTTGTTATAGAAAAGATTTGATGTGTGAAGCAAAAGTTCACTCTGCTCTTTAATCACACTAGTTAGCTTCTCATTTCCATAACCTAATGAGCAAACACCGATGCCCGATGCAAAGTCCAAGTACTCTTTGCCGTTTTCATCGTACAAAAACACACCCTCGCCCTTTTCAAAAACAACAGGGAAACGGTTATATGTGTGTATTAAGTTTTGCTCTGCTTTATCTATATAATTCATTTACTTTTCCTTTATCTCTTCTTTGTAGAACTTCTCATCGTCATCGTTTAGAAGCGCTGTACCAATACCTTTGTTAGTGAAGATCTCAAGTAAGATACAGTGTGGAATTCGTCCGTCCAAGATATGGACACGAGATACTCCGTTTTCTATTGCTTCTATACAGTTCTTAATCTTTGGAATCATTCCACCTGAAATTGTTCCATCTTTGATTAATTTCTTTGCTTCTGTAACTGTCATCTCCGAAATCACTGAATCAGTATCTTCAGGATCCATCAAAACACCTTCAGTGTCTGTTAGGAATGCTAACTTCTCAGCCTTCACCGCTTCGGCAATAGCTGATGCAGCATCGTCTGCGTTTATATTGTATGCTTCAAAGTCATCATCAAGTCCGATTGGACAAACAATTGGAAGGAAGTCCTTCTCAATCAAGTCTAGCAAAATTTCTGTACTAACTGATTTTACAGTTCCAACATATCCAATATCCTCACCGTGAGATAGTTTCTTCTCAACGCTTAGAAGGTTTCCATCTTTACCGCTGATACCGATCGCACGCACACCAAGCTTTTCAACCATCTGAACAAGCTGTTTATTCACTTTGTTAAGAACCATCTCTGCTGCTTCTAGTGTTTCTTCGTCGGTGACGCGAAGACCGTTTACAAACTCAGTCTCCATGCCCATCTTGTCGATGTGTTTGCTGATAGCCTTGCCACCACCGTGCACGATGATAGGTTTGAAACCAACAAGTTTAAGAAGTGTAACGTCCTGGATTACATTTGTCATAAAGTCTTCGTCCAACATTGCACTTCCGCCATATTTCACCACAATGATTTTTCTATTAAAACGCTGAATGTAAGGAAGCGCCTCAATAAGTACGTCCGCCTTTTCAATCAACTTATCCATTTTTATATCTTTGTTGCCCTTCATTATCATGGCTTAATCCTCCAATTAACTTCTGTAGTCTGCATTTATGCTTACATACTCATGTGTCAAATCACAACCCCAAGCTGTAGCCTTCTCTTCGCCCATCTTCATATCGCAAGTTACTGTAACAGCATCCTCCGACAAAATCTTAGTGGCTGTTTCTTCACTGTAATCAGTAGCCACGCCGTTTTCTACTATAACTATTTGTCCAGCCGCACTAGTGAAGAAGATGTCTATCTTTTCTGGATCAAAGTCCACACCAGCATAACCTAGTGCGCACATAATTCTTCCCCAGTTTGCGTCGTGTCCACAAATTGCTGCCTTTGTAAGAGACGATGAAACAACTGACTTTGCTAACTTAACAGCGTTTTCCTTTGTGTCAGCGTGTCTTACCTTAACTTCGAATAGTGCTGTGGCACCTTCGCCGTCGCCGGCAATCATTTTACTTAGTTCAACGTTTACAGCGTGAAGTGCGTTTACAAATTCTTCGTAGTCCTTATCTTTCTTTGTTATTTCTTTGTTATCCGCAAGGCCGTTAGCGAGAATCAAAACTGTATCGTTAGTTGATGTGTCGCCATCCACCGAAATCATATTGTAAGAATCTTTCACGCTGTCTGATAGAGCCTCGTATAGCAACTCTTTTGAGATATTCACATCAGTAGTTAGGAAAGATAGCATTGTACACATGTTTGGATGAATCATTCCTGATCCCTTACACATACCACCAATCTTGCACTGCTTTCCTGCTACTCTAAACTCGTATGCCACTTCCTTAGGTTTTGTGTCAGTAGTCATAATGGCTTCAGCCGCCAAGTGTCCACCGTCCTCTGACTCATCAAGAGTAATGCTAAGCATCTGGATTCCGGCTTCAATCTTATCCATTGGAAGCTGCTGACCAATCACGCCCGTCGAAGTAACCAAAACTTCGTTCTCATCTATCTGCAAGTTCTCAGCTACTAATTTGGCAGTCTGCTCGCAGTAGTCCATTCCCTCTTTACCAGTACAAGCATTTGCAACACCACTGTTACAAACGATGGCTTGAGCAAAATCGTTTTCAAAGATTTGCTTTTGGTCAAACAATACTGGCGCAGCCTTTACTACGTTTGTAGTAAATGTTCCTGCTGCTTTCGCTGGAACGTGGCTCTTTATCATAGCCATATCTGTATTTTCTTTTTTAATCCCTGCGTGAACACCCATTGCCGAAAAGCCAAGTGGTGCTGTCACGCCACCTTCTGTTTTAAAATGCATATCTAATCCTTTACACACTGCTTGGCACCAAGTCGATTCCCATCTCCTCTGGTAGTCCAAACATTATATTCATATTTTGAACCGCTTGTCCTGCTGCTCCCTTAACTAAGTTGTCAAGCGCGCCCATCATTACAATTCGGTTTGTTCTCTCATCTATCTTGAAGTTAATGTCTGTGTAGTTACTATTTGCTACAAAGCGTGTCTCTGGACAAAGGTCTGTGTCGAGCACGCGGATGAACTTCTCATCTTTGTAGTACTTGTCGTAAATCGCTTTAACTTCATCGTAAGTTACATCTGCAGTCAAATCAGCGTAAGCTGTAACCAAGATTCCTCTTTGCATTGGAACAAGGTGTGGAGTGAAGTTAATCACAACGCTCTTTCCTGCTGCGTAACTTAGTTGCTCTTCAATCTCTGGTGTATGGCGATGTGTTGTAACGCCATACGCCTTGATGTTCTCATTTACTTCGCAGAAGAGGTTTGCAACCTTTGCACCACGTCCTGCGCCTGTAGTTCCTGACTTAGCATCCACAATGATTGACTTAGGATCAATAAGTCCTTCCTTAACCAATGGATAAATTGAAAGAATACTACAAGTTGTGTAGCAACCAGGGTTAGCAATAAGTCTTGCATCCTTAGTCTTGTCACGGTTGATCTCACAAAGTCCGTATACTGCCTCTTCAATATACTCTGGACTCTCATGCTTGATTCCGTACCACTTCTCGTAAGTCTCAACATCTTTTATTCTAAAGTCAGCGCTAAGGTCGATTACCTTGCACTTACTTAAAACGTCCTCGTTAATAATCTTTGAACATAGGCCCTGAGGTGTAGCTGTAAAAATCACATCCACCTTGTCAGCCAACTCGTCAATATTGTCACCTAGGCATTTCTCATCCACCAACTCAAACATATTTCGATACACGCTAGCAAAAGGTTCGCCCTCGAATGACTTTGAGCCAAACCATACTACTTCCGCTTCTGGGTGGTTCTGTATTAACTTTACAATTTCGGCTCCAGCGTAACCTGTTGAACCAATAATACCTACTTTAATCATAGTAACCTCCTATGTGTCCCCGACAAAGAATAAACCATTTTCCTACTATATACAAGCAAAAATTTCTTCTATTATATGAACACACTGCGAGAATTATACACTATTTATGTATATTATGCAAGGTTTTTGCATAAAATATGCATAATTTATGAATATTATACAAAAATATTCATTTTTCACTTGCATTTTATGCATAATTGTTGTATATTAATCACCGTTGTAAGAAAAACGTTTTTATGGAGGAAAGAAAAATGGCTAAAGAAAAAGTTGTATTAGCTTATTCAGGAGGACTTGATACTACTGCTATCATCCCTTGGTTAAAGGAAAACTATGATTACGAAGTTATATGCTGCTGCATAGACTGTGGACAGGAAGAAGAGTTAGACGGTCTTGAGGAAAGAGCAAAATACTCAGGCGCTGCTAAGCTTTATATTGAAGATATCTGTGATGACTTCGCAGAAAACTACATTATGCCTTGTGTTCAGGCTGGCTCAGTATATGAGAATAAATATTTACTAGGTACATCAATGGCTAGACCTGGTATCGCTGCTAAACTAGTTGAAGTTGCTAGAAAAGAAGGTGCTAGCGCTATTTGCCACGGTGCTACTGGTAAAGGAAACGATCAGATTCGTTTTGAATTAGGAATTAAGGCTTTGGCTCCAGACTTAAAGATTATCGCTGCTTGGCGTGATGACAAGTGGGATATGGATTCTCGTGAGTCAGAGATTGAATATTGTAAGGCTCATGGCATCGACCTTCCATTCAACGCAGACCAAAGCTACAGCCGTGACCGTAACCTATGGCACATTAGCCACGAAGGTTTGGAATTAGAAGATCCAGCAAACGAGCCAAACTACGATCACCTACTTGTTCTTGGTGTTTCTCCAGAGAAAGCTCCAGAGGAAGGTGAATACGTAACAATGACATTTGAAAAGGGTGTTCCTACTTCTGTCAATGGCGAAGAAATGAAGGTTGCTGACATCATCAGAAAACTTAACGAACTTGGCGGAAAGCATGGTATTGGTATCATCGACATCGTCGAAAACCGTGTAGTAGGTATGAAGTCTCGTGGTGTATACGAAACACCAGGCGGAACTATCCTTATGGAAGCACACGACCAGTTAGAAGAGTTAGTACTTGACCGTGCTACTATGAACTTCAAGAAGGCTGTTGCTGAGAAGTTAGCACAGGTTGTATATGAGGGAACATGGTTCACTCCACTTCGTGAAGCACTTCAGGCTTTCACTGAGAAGACTCAGGAAAATGTTACTGGTGAAGTTAAGTTCAAACTTTACAAAGGAAACATTATCAAAGCTGGTACTACTTCTCCATATTCACTATATAGCGAATCACTTGCATCATTCACTACTGGCGATCTATACGACCACCACGATGCAGAAGGATTTATCCAGTTATTCGGATTGCCACTTCAAGTTCGTGCTATGAAAAAGGCTAAATTGGAAGATAAATAAAAAACAGCAGAAACAGTGATTAAAAATGGCTTCGAGATGATACTTCATAGTAATCACTGCTCGAAAAACCATTACGGGTACAGAACTCAAAAGAACGAGTATTCTTGATGAATACTCGTTCTTGTTCGTTCCGAAAAGTTTTTTGGTGAAAACTTTTCGCCTCTATGCTTCTTCTCGCACTGATTAATGAACTATATCATCTCTGCAGATTATTTTTAATAACTTGTTTCTCTTATTTTTAATAACTCTTCTATTCATCTTCCTTGCCCAATAAGTGTAGAATTAAAGCAAGATTTATAGTAAAATAATAGGGACTATGGGATTTGGAAAATCTCGCACGGAGGGTGATATGAACACAGTTGATGTGGTAATTCCTTGTTATAACGAGGAAGCGGTTTTAAATATGTTTTATGATGAGTCAAGTAAGATTTTTGACTCTCTTTCAAACTACCAATTTAGATATATCTTTGTGAATGACGGAAGCAAAGATAAGACTCTAGATGTATTAAGAGCACTTGCTCAAAAAGATCGCAGAGTTAAGTACATATCATTTTCTAGAAACTTCGGCAAAGAGTCTGCTATGTATGCAGGTTTAGTTAATACTACTGCTGACTTAGTAGTTATTATGGATGCTGATTTAGAGCACCCACCAAAGTTAATACCAGAAATGCTTGAGAAGATCGAGGAAGGATACGATTCAGTAGCTGCTATGCGTAACAAACGTAGACGCGGTATTAAATCGGCATTCTCCTCTCTTTTTTATAAGATAAGTAATAGATTTACAGATGTTGAGATGAAACAGAATACTCAAGACTATAGAATGATGACTAGACAGATGGTTGATTCTATTCTTCAGATGACCGAGACACAGAGATTTACCAAAGGAATCTTTGCTTGGGTTGGTTTTGAGACTGCATGGATCGAGCACGAAGACGTTGAACGTCCAGCTGGTGAATCTAAATGGGGTTTTGGTTCTCTATTCAAATATGCAATCAGAGGAATCACAAACTTCTCTATCTCACCACTACGTTTCTTAACAGTTTCAGGATTGTTTATTTCATTCTTGGCGTTTGTGGCAATCATTGTTGCTTTGATTAGAAGATTTGCTTTTGGCATCACAGGTTCAGACGGATTTACTATTATTCTTATCGCTATCCTATTCCTAGGTGGTATTGTCGAGATGTCACTTGGAATTTTAGGTGAATATATTGCAAACATTTATTTAGAGACAAAAGATAGACCTATTTATATTACTAAAGAATCTAATATAGAGGATGTTAAATAATGCAGTTACACTTGGACAAACAAAAACTAGCGGAGAATAACCTGTTCGTAAGAAACGTTGTAAGATTTCGAACATTTCTCCTAAGACATTTCAAGAACGAAAAAATCAGAACCCTTATCTGGGGTCTGATTAGTGCTGAAATGGTTTTATATATGCTCTTCGGCGCGGGCACTGCTATTGTCGACTTCGCAACTTTTGCTATTCTTCAGGCAGTATTTGGCGTTGAGCCTATGATTGCTCATACTGTTTCTACTATCCTCGCAATTCTATTCGCTTATATTACAAACCGAATTTGGGTATTTAAGAGTCCTAAACTCGGTTTCAAGAAAATGTTTTTCGAGTTCTTGAAGTTTTCCGAAGCTAGAATCGGAACTTACTTTATGACTCTACTTATTCTATTCATCGATAAGATGACTTTTAATCATCCAAAAACAGCTAAAATGATCGGTCTTGTTTTGACCGTTATCTTGAATTATATATTTAGTAAATTATTTATATTTAGTAAAAAGGAGACTAAAGAAAATGAAGAGAGCTAAAAAGAAATTTTCACTTCAGAATTGGATTAAAGCAAATAAATTCTATTTACTTGCTTTTATTTTGCCTGTAGTGTCAATGCTAGTTGTATTTGCAATTAAGGGAGTTTTCCCATTTGGAAATATGACATATCTAAGGAGTGATTGCTATCACCAATACACACCTTATCTTGAAATACTACAAGAGAAGTTGCGTAGTGCTGGCAGTCTATTCTATACATGGGAGATTGGTGGCGGTATGAACTTTATCGCTATCATGGCATACTACCTAGCCAGCCCTGCAAATATCCTAACTTTGATCTGGCCTGGTAACATGGCTGATATCACAGATTTCTTTATCGTAGTTAAGATGGGTCTTGCAGGTTTCTCAATGTCATACTTCTTAACAAAGAGATTTAACAAGGAAGGTGCTCTTCCTGTTGCATTCGGAATGGCATATGCATTGTCAGCATACTTTGCAGCGTTCAGCTGGAACATTATGTGGCTTGACTGTATGTGGCTACTTCCATTTATTATTCTAGGACTTGAAAGACTCGTAAGAGAAGGCAAAGTCCTTATGTATTGTGTAGCTTTAGCTCTTGGCGTTTTCTCAAACTATTATATAGGTATTATGCTTTGCCTATTCAGTGTGTTCTACTTCATCTACTTGTTTGCAACAACAGATATTCCTGGAAAAGAGGACACATTCAAAAGCAAGGCTTTAGCAAGACTTAAAGTATTAGGAAAATATGCGCTCTACTCACTTATCAGTGGTGGACTTGCAATGATTGTTATTCTTCCAGAGTACTTTAACTTGATGCTTACAAAATCAGCGGACACAACATTCCCTACAGAGATTACTGAGTACTTCTCATTAGTTTATGCGTTCTTTAGATCGCTAATCACTATTCCTGTAGCGGACCTTAACTTCTATCACGACCCTAACATCTATGCTTCAGTAGCTGTGTTTATCGTGATTCCATTGTTCTGGTTATGTAAGAGCATCAGCATCAAAGAGCGTGTTGGTAAAACAATCTTTATGCTCTTTATGCTACTTGGTTTCAACATCAACATACTTGATTATATTTGGCATGGTTTCCACTTCCCTAACAGTCTTCCATGTAGACAGTCATTCTTATATATCTTCTTGATTTTGACTATGGGTTATGAGGCTATGACACATATCAAGGAATTCAAATACAAACACATCATTGGTGCTACCGGTGGTGCTGTTGCTCTACTTCTTCTATTCGAGCAAATCTTCGATACAGAAAAGATTGAGATGTTCACAAAGCCAACTACTAGCATCACAATGGTTAGAGTAATATTCTTAAGTATTACTTTCATCGTTATCTACGCATTCATCATGTGTCTATACAAACGCAAACCACAGATGAAAGGTTTCTTTGCATACATAATGATTCTCGTTCTATTCTGCGAGTTAACTTTAAATATGAACCAGACTTCTATCCCATCAACATCAGATAGAACTGGATACTACGCCGACAAAGCGCCTATTGAAAGGCTCAGCAAGATAGCCGATAAGAAATCCAAAGAAGAAGGTGTCGGCTTCTATAGATGTGAAATGAAGGAACATGATACAAGAAACAACGGTGCACGTTACCACTACAATAGTATTTCGACGTTCTCGTCTGTATCATCTGCAGCTATCCAAGATTTCTATTCAAATATTGGTATGCAGACTTCATTCAACGCTTATTCATACTTGGGACATACTCCACTAACTGCAGCTATGTTCGCAGTTAAGTATGAGTACGCAAAGGGTGAGCCTTCAATTCCAAAGGATATGTCTAGAATTGACAATTCCACAACACTACCAACAAGTAATGCAAACGGACAGGCAAACGACGGCAGTTTAGGCCTCTACGAATATAACAAAACACTTCCATTAGGATTTGTAATAGATTCAGGTACAATGTCTAGCTGGAATTTGGATTCAGGAAATCCTTTCACTTGTCAAAACAGTTTCATCAAGAGTGCGACTGGATTAGATGATCATATCTTCCACCAACTTAAAGGCAATGGCCAAGCTGGAAACTTCAATGTTGACTATTCACTAGAAAGCGATGATTCATTCAAAGATGACGGAGCAGGCACTTTAGATGTTTACGTATACTGCCAGACTGAGGCAGAAAACTTGACTGCTACTGTTTCTGGAAAGACTGAAAAGACTTGCTCATTCTCAGCTACAAACCAAAACTACATCTGTCATATCGGAGAGGTTGAGAGAGGATCAAAAATCTCTATTACAGGTGGCGACAATAAAACAGTTTCAACAGCTTATGCTTACGCCTTCGACGAAGAAGCTTGGCAAGAAGCATTTGATATTCTAAACTCTAGCCCACTTAATGTTACAGAGTGGAAAGATACAGAAATCACTGGTACTGTGGACGCAAAAGAAGCTGGATTGCTATTCACTTCTATTCCATATGAAGAAGGTTGGAGCATAACTATAGACGGCAACGAAGTTGAGCCAGGAAAGATTTGTAAGGGTGCTTTGATTGGTATCTCAGTTACACCTGGTAAACACACAATCGAGTTTAGTTATTGTCCAAAGGGATTTGTACCGGGTATAATCATTACACTAGTATCACTAGTATTGTTGATAGTACTTGCGAAACGCGAAAAATGGTTACTTTGGTTTGACAACAAAAAAAGAAAAAAGACTTTAGATAATTAATCTAAGACAAAGGATTAGCTAAAACTCATAGAAGATATTCGATAGTAATCACTATTCAAAATATTTCTAGGGTACGAGCTCAAAAAAAAGGAGTTTTCTTTATGAAAACTCCTTTTTGTTCGCTCCAAATTTTGTTTTGGTGAACAAAATTTGCCCCTGAAATATTTTTCATATTGATTAATCGAATTCCATCTTCTATTCGTAATCCGCTAATCTCTTTGTCTTATTTTAATTATTTAACTTCTTTATTGTATATTGTCATCAAATTGTAATTAACGTAGTCGCCTGTGGTTGGTAGTTTTACATCGCTGATTGCGCTTGAGTTGAAGTCTGTGCTTACGTCATCTAAATACTTTTTATACTCTTTGTTGAAGTATTCTTTCTTGTTCTTGTCTATTAGTTTCTGTTTGTTCTCTAGACTTTCTTTCTTCAAGTAATTATCTTCGCATCTAATCAAGTAATAATCTTTTCCATCCTGAATGATGTTGCTAAGTTCACCTGAGTTCATATCAAATACTTTTTTCTCGTAGTCTTTTTTTGCTTCGTTCTTGTAAATGATTTTTTCATATATGTCATCGTCGCTAAACTGCTTTGCTTCTCTTGAGAATGGTTGATACTGATTCTTGATATTCATTCTTGCGAACTTCATCCATTTATCGATGTAAGCCTTGTCGTGTTTGTCAGCGCTCATATGAATGTAACTAATCTTGGCTGCTCTAGTTTCTTCGTCGCTCACGGTCGCATCTTGTTCTTCAGTAACCTTTTCATATACTTTGTCAGCCAACTTATAGTTCTTATAGATTTTGACTATATCTTTTTCTTTGGCACCAGTGAATTTCTTTTCGTCTTCCGTCAGTCCAGAGTAATATTCCCTAGCTGCATCTTTAACGTCCGCCTCTTCACTGTTTGAAAGTGAAACTAGCTTTTCTTTAGCCATGGCTGCCATTGTGTATTTGACACTCATAGACTCTTTCACTTTATCGAAAACATACTGTGACAAAGTCTGTTCTTTTGTAACTTTGGCATTCCAGTCTACTGTTCCACCAAAACCTGCCTTGTGCTTATTTGCTGTATCCAAAAGTTGAACCATATACTCAGGCTTTTTGCAGATCAATTTGTCCACTTTGAAGACTTCGTTATCTTCTAGTCCGAACAGCGTTCCGATAATAGGTGTGTCTGAATCCACAGAACATCCACATCCGAAAAGCATGGTGGACGACATAGCCAAAGTCAAACCAAGTGCTACTACTTTTTTAAATCTCATATTTAATTCTCCACTACATTCTTAAAATGTCTTCTATAATCATATTCACACTCTCTGCTATATGCTGAGCCGCATCTCTTACTTGTGATGCGCTGTCCATCATAGCGTAACTGAAGTATGAATGATCAAACAAATCTATATCACTGAAGCCCGCGCCAAAGACCACTGTATCTTCCTCAGATATGTCGAATAAATGCTGAATAACAGCCAAGGCCATACCTTTCGATACATATTGTCCTGTAACGAACATATGCGTCTCATCTGTGGCCGAAATATTCGCTCTATTACCCCATTTCTCGACATATTCGCTGTATTCCGCCTCAGTAAAACCTTTGTCCTTAACAATAGTAATTTTAGTGATATCTCCACTCATTTCCTGAGTGCTGCTGACAAATTCAGGGATTATTCCGATCTTCTTAAGGCGTCTTTCAAATGTAGCATTAGCCTTTAGTAACACTGCATTTCTCTCGCCCGCCAAAACAAGTTTGTAACTTCTGTTATCACCTAATTCGTCGGCCACGCCCAGACAAACTAGTCTGTCAATTGGCGTTTTGCTGATTACTTTGTCTCGGTATATTACAACGCCACCATCATTACAAATATAGATGATGTCGTCTTTAAGTCTTCCAAAAATGTCTTTCACTGAATCATAGTTTTGTGCTGTAGCGATAGCAAACTTTATGTCTTTCTCTTTTAGGCGCACAATTAAATCAAGAATGTCTTCCTTGACTTTCCTATCTTCATCCAGCTCTATTATATTTTCCAAACTACTTACAACTAATCTAATCATAGTTTCCCCAAACTATTTCTTTCTCTTATAAGATTTGATTTTCGAATACTTTCCTACATAATGTGTGCCCTTAACTGTTGTATAAGCAATAACCTTATAATAGTATTTCTTTCCTTTTTTCAACTTCTTATCGTAAACAGTTAACTTTGCCCCTGTCTTGATAGAAGCAATCTTTTTATATCCAGTTTTTATATTGGTACTTCTCAATACATTGTATCCAGTCGCTCCTGCTACTGCCTTAAGATTAAATGTAACACCTTTTCCTTTGGCTTTCATCTTTTTAATCTTGCTCTTGCCAGGAACAGGCTGAACAACTACACCCTTCGATAGAGTGCTTTTATGAAGTTTACCATTTATTTTTCTAAATGCTAATACATGATATGTATACTTTACGCCAGTCTCAAGATTAGTATCTTTGAATGATGTCACATTTCCAGCTGCAATCTTGACGCATTTAAGGTCACCTACTTGTGCTTTTCTATAAACACGGTACTGACTAATGCCATACTGACTATTCCAAGAAACTGAAGCTGATTTATAACCTGTAGATTTTGCCTTTACGACCGGCTGATTTGGTGTAGCATTTGTAACCTTAACTGTACACTTAGATTTGAATCCCTTATTAGGAGTACATGTGATAACTGCTGTTCCAGCTTTCTTTGCAGTAATAACACCACTCTTTGAAACTGATGCCACAGCTCCGTTGCTCGACTTGAAGCTCTTAATTGAATTTTTCTTCGCCGAAGGCAAAAGCTTAGTAGCAAGCTTCTTTGTCTGGCCCGAATAAAGTGCAACATACGTAGGTGAAATCGAAACGCCGCTTGTCACAACGCTAATCTTTATCGCACTGATACAACCAGTTGCAGAAATAGCATAAACTGTTGTTCCACCCTTCTTCTTGCCAGTCACATATCCTTTTGAATCAACTGTACAAACAGCTGGGTTGTTCGATCTATAGTAAAGTGTGCCTGCTCCCGAAACTTTAACAGGCAACTTAGTCTTCACTTTCTTTGTAACGTATTTTGCTGAAGTAACTGTAGTGTACGACGCCGACAAATAACCCTTATAAGTCTTTCCCTTATACTTGGCAACTGCATATAGCCAATATGGGTTCTTTAGAAGTCTTACACCGTAACCAGAGTTACTAATTCTTCCATTATAAACAGTAACCTTTGTGCCCTTTGGCAAAGTCACAAGTCCTTTGTATCCAGTTCCAGGACCCTTACGAATCATAATTGAATCTGCTGTCTTTCCGTTCTTGGCTGCAGAGCCTAGAGTTACGCTCTGGCTCCTTGCTGGCATACTCTTGAAAACAGGAATAACGAACTTCTTAGTGAGTCCTGCAATTCCCATCGCTTTGTACGCGTTTGCAGTTAGGTCAGCCTCTGCTGCTGCGCCGTAAACGTTTGTCATATATTGATGTGAATACAATCCATAGCTTGAAGATCTGTTTACATTAAATCTCTCGAAGTAGATTGTATTTTGTCCACAGTTAATGTATTTCGCACCAATGTACTGCGCGCCACCGTTGATAGACTTCATAGGTGTATTCCATGGACGCGAATAACTCTTTCCACTCTTCGCCCACTTCAAGCCACTGGCAACTGGGTTAGCACCAGTAAATGCGCCAATATTATAGAAGTTGTAGACCCCTTTGTAGGAGCCGTATGAACCAGAAACACTTCCACTTCCGCCCATTCCAGCATACTTCGCATTTCTAGAGCCACCAATCTCCTGGCGAATCTTTGAAGCGATATAATATGCGTTCACCTTGCTGGCCTTGGCCGCCGCAATAATCTGCGCCGAATACTTAGTATTTGTCTTTGTATATTTACCTTTGCTAGTCAAATAGCAAATGTTTGTCTTATACATAAATGTGCCCTTGAGAACTGCTTCCACTCCAGCCTGCGTCTGCGTCGAAGAATCATAAGCTAGTGATTCAAACATATAAATAGATGAAGCATTTAAGAAGTTTCTTGGATCCATAAAGTATGCCACAGCATTCCTGTTTGCTGAAACCCAAGTTCCACCATCTTTTGCTACATATTTCTTTGTCTGTGGGAAGTAATTTCCCTTTGCATTTGATTTGAAGAACTTACTAAAGTAGTTTTCAATCAAACTGTTATTGTTTGCAGCTTCTTTTTTGACTGCTGTTGCAAATTTAATGTTTGTCTTATATGGAACAAACTTCCAATTTGGATATTTTTTATGCAAAGCACGTAGACTAGCTTTGTAACTTGCTGGGAAGTTCTTAATGCTAGTCTCAAAGGCATCAGCTTTAACTTCTGTTTTTGGCACAAAGTTAACACTGGCTACCACTAGCGCCATAGCCAAAATCATAACAATTATTCTTTTTACTGTTTTGTTTTGCATAATCAAACCTCAAACTTTAGTTTTAGCAAAAACAACTAGTATTTATTTCTTACGTACTTTTACGCCCTTTGTCGCACGCTTACCAATCTTAAGCTTACGTAGTTCAACGTTCTTTCCGTTAGCCTTAACTGTAATATCATCGCCAGTATCTAGAACATAAACGTTTGATACCCAGTCACCATCGTTTAGACGAATACCAATAACTCCCTTTGTACCCTTCTTCTGCTCAGGCACCTGACTGATAGGGAATCTTAGGAAGATACCACCATCTGTCTGGATAACAAGAATCTCGCGAGTATACTGAAGTTCTGTCTCTTGCTTGTCATCTCCATCGATAGGAAGTTCAGTCTGCTCGAAGTCTAATGATTCCATATCCTCATCAGATCCGCCAGTAATCTCGACTGATTCTTCGTCGTCGTAAACTTTTTCGGAAATTCTAGTCATATTAACTGCAGCTAGTTCGTCGCCGTCGGCCAACTTGGTTGCAGCCATAGTTTTTCTGTTAGTTTCGAACTCGCTTCCGTCTACTAACTTTATAAGCCCTAATTTTGTTGTAAATAAGAGTTTTTTGTCTTTAATCTCATCATAAGTGAACAACGCCACGATATTTTCACCCGCACTTGAGTAGTTTCCAAGGTTATCGATAGGTGTTCCCTTCTCACGCACCTTCTTTAGAGGAATCTGTTGAACCTTAACTTGGTGCACATTTCCAGTGTTTGTGAAGATCAAAACACTGTCTGTATTCATACATCTGTAAATATATTTGTAATCATTATTCACAGATTCAATATTTCTATCATAAGCTGCTGGCTCGAGAAGTTTTGCGTATCCAAACTTGTCCTGTACAAAAACAACTTCTTGCTCTACAAATTCGTTCTCGTTAAAGACAGCCTCTTTACCATCTTCAATAGAAGTCTTTCTCTCTTCTGCGTACTCCTCTTTGATAGCCTTAAGGTCAGTCTTAATAGCCTTTGTCATTGAGCGCTTGTTCTGAAGAATATCTTCATACTCAGCAATCTTTTCAGTTAGCTCTTCGTATTCTTTTTCAAGAGCCTTAATCTCAAGGCCAATCAACTTAGCAAGTCTTAAGTCTAAGATAGCTGTAGCCTGGCGATCAGTAAAACTCAAGTTTCCTGCAAGAACTGCATTCTCTTTTTTCTTAAACTTGATACCTTCAGTCACACCTTTAGTCAAGCAATCTCTTACTTGCTTCTGGCTCTCACTACCGCGGATAATCTCGATAATCAAATCGATTATATTTGTAGCCTTGATAAGACCTTCTTTGATCTCTTTTTGCTCCATCGCTTTTTCTAGCAATGTCTTATACTTTCTTGTTGCAAGTTCGTACTGATACTCAACGTAGAACTTGAGAATCTTTTTGATTCCCATAACTTCTGGTCTACCATCAGCAATTGCTAGCATATTTACGCCAAAAGTGTCTTCAAGTTTTGTCTTCTTATAAAGCATATTCGTAATCTTCTCAACATCTGCGCCCTTCTTAAGTTCAAGCACGATACGAACACCATCTTTATTAGTAGCATTTTGAATATCAACAATATCTGTTGTAACTTTATTTTCAACAAGTGACACAACGTCTGATAAGAACTTACCAACGCCCGCTCCAATCATTGTGTAAGGAATCTCTGTAATGATAAGTTTGTCATGTCCTCTGCTCTTTCCTTTTTCGAACTCAATCTTTCCACGAAGTTTAAGTTTTCCAGTTCCTGTTTCGTAAATCTCTTTTAGTTCAGATTTATTTGCAACGATTCCGCCTGTTGGGAAATCTGGACCTGGCATAATCTCAAGCAACTCTTCCACGCTGATGCTGTTCTTTGACATATATTTCATAACAGCATCAATAACTTCGCCTAAGTTGTGAGTTGGAATAGATGTTGCCATACCTACGGCGATACCATCTACACCGTTTACAAGTAAGTTTGGCACACGAACTGGAAGAACCTCTGGCTCTTTCTCGGTCTCGTCAAAGTTAGGGACGAAATCTACTATGTCTTTGTCCAGGTCTGCTAAGTAAACGTCCTCAGTAAACTTCTGGAGTTTAGCCTCTGTGTAACGCATGGACGCTGCTCCGTCACCTTCTATTGATCCGAAGTTTCCATGGCCATCCACCAACGCTTTACCCTTCTTGAACTCCTGAGCCAAAACTACAAGAGTTTCATAAATTGAACTATCGCCGTGTGGATGATATTTACCCATCGTATCACCAACTATACGAGCTGATTTACGAGGGGACTTATCGTGGTTTAGATGAAGCTGGTCCATTGCGTAAAGCACACGTCTCTGAACTGGCTTCAAACCATCTCTAGCGTCAGGCAATGCTCTAGCACAGATAACACTCATCGCGTAATCTATGTAACTCTTTTGCATTACCTCCGAATATTCCGTTTTAATTATTTGTTCTGACATTTATTTTCTCCTAATTCCTTAGTGTTTTAAGCATCAATCTCTGCGTCTCTAGCGTTCTTATAAATGAACTCACGTCTAGGTGCCACTTCTGTTCCCATAAGCATGTTTGTAACTCGTGAAGCTAGTTTTGCATCTTCTATTTCTACTTGCTTTAAGATACGAGTCTTTGGATCAAGCGTTGTCTCCCAAAGTTGCTCTGGGTCCATCTCTCCAAGACCTTTGTATCTCTGCAATGTAAATCCCTTGTGTTTTTTACGATACTTCTCAAGCGCTTTGTCATCATACAAGTATTCGCCATCTTCACCCTTCTTAGGAACAACCTTGTAAAGCGGAGGTGTTGCGATATACACGTGACCACCTGAGATTAGGTCTGGCATAAATCTATAGAAGAATGTTAGTAGCAATGTATCGATATGCGCACCGTCCACGTCGGCATCCGTCATAAGAATGATTTTGTGGAATTTAAGTTTGTCTATATCAAAGTCGTTTCCGTAGCCTTCGGAGAAGCCGCATCCAAATGCATTAATCATTGTTTTAATTTCGGCATTAGCCAAAACCTTATCCATGGACGCTTTCTCAACGTTTAGAATCTTACCTCTGATTGGCATGATAGCCTGAGTCTTTCTGTCTCTTGCCATCTTAGCTGAACCGCCGGCCGAATCACCCTCAACGATGAAGATTTCACACTCTTCAGGTTTTCTACTCTCGCAGTTGGCAAGCTTACCGTTACTGTCTATTGAAAACTTGCTCTTTGTGAGCATGTTTGTCTTTGATCTAGCCTCTGCCTTTCTAATCTTGGCAGATTTTTCAGCACACTCGATTACCTTCTTCAAAGTCTCGAGATTCTTGTCAAAGTAAAGTGTCAATTGCTCGTTTGCGATAGCCTTTGTAGCCTTCTCAGCATCTGGGTTATCAAGCTTTGTCTTTGTCTGACCTTCGAATCTTGGGTCTGGATGCTTGATAGCAACAATCGCCGTAAGTCCGTTACGAACGTCAGCACCAGTAAAGTTTGCATCCTTATCCTTAAGGTTTCCAAGTTCTCTCGCATACTGGTTGATAGTTTGTGTAAGTGTAGACTTAAATCCAGTGATGTGCGCGCCACCTTCCTGTGTGAAGATGTTGTTACAGAAACCAAGGATGTTCTCTGTAAACTCGTTTATATATTGGAAAGCAATCTCTAACTCGATACCTTCCACCTCACGTTTGAAGTAGATGATATCTGTCACTGCTTCTTTCTCATTATCTAGGTCTTTGATGAAGGCTTTGATTCCGTCTGGCTCGTGATACTCAACAGTCTCTTCCTCGCCCGCTCTCTTGTTTTCATAATGAATAGTAAGACCTGGGTTTAGATATGCTGTCTCGTGGAGTCTACTTCTAACGGCGTCCGCCTTAAAGTATGTCTTCTCAAAAATCTCAGGATCAGGAAGGAATGTAACCTTAGTACCTGTATCATTCTTTCTACAAGTTCCAACTTCCTTAACCTTTGACTTAACTTTACCTTGCTTATATTTCTGGTTCCAAACAACTCCATCTCTCTTAACCCAAACTTCCATCCATTCAGAAAGCGCGTTAACAACAGATGAACCTACACCGTGAAGTCCACCAGAGATCTTATAGTTGCCATCGCCAAACTTACCACCGGCATGAAGTGTTGTAAAAACTACTTCAAGGGCAGATTTCTTAGCTTGTTTATTCATATCAACAGGAATACCACGACCGTTATCTTCGATAGTAGCTGTTCCGTCTTTTTCTAGAGTTACCCAAATCTCGTCACAGTAGCCAGCCAAGTGCTCATCTACTGAGTTGTCCATAATCTCATATATTAGGTGGTTAAGACCTTTAGTTCCAACACTACCAATATACATTCCAGGACGCTGACGAACTGGCTCTAGACCTTTCAAGACCGAAATACTATCGCCATCGTAATTCTTCCCTTTTCCGTCGTATTTACTTGCCATTTTGCTCTCCATTTCTATTTATTATGAGGTTTATTTCCAATTTAGGTGACTTTTACCCCATTTTTAGCCATTTTAACGCTTACATTATACAACATATTGGGGTTAATGGCAACCTAAACCCTTATATAATGGGGTTTTCAGTGGTTTTGGCATAAAAAAAGCACCTAGTTTTCACTAGATGCTCTAAATATCATATTTTTTATCTTACGGGTTCGACCAAACCAACCTTTTTCTTAACCTTACGCAAAGTCTTGTTTGCGTAGTAAGCAGCCTTTTCGTCGTTTTCTTTCACTACTTTATCGATATATGCTTTATCTTTTTGTAGTTCATAGAATCTGTCCTGAAGTGGTTTTAGTTTGTCTGCTACTGCTTCACCTACAGCTAGTTTGAAGTCGCCATAGCCTTTGCCGTCGAATTCTTTTTCCACTTCTTCTACAGTCTTTCCTGTAACACTTGAATATATATCAATAAGGTTTTTGATTCCTGGTTTATCGTCTGAGTATCTGATTTCTGTGTCAGAATCTGTCACCGCACGCTTGAATTTTCTGATGATTGTGTCTGGATCATCCATTAATAAGATGCTAGCGTTTGGATTCTCGTCTGACTTAGACATCTTCTTAGTTGGGTCCTGAAGACTCATAATCTTGGCAGTTGATTCACCAATGTATGGTTCTGGCACTACAAATGTAGGTGAATATGCATTGTTGAATCTGTTTGCAATATCTCTAGCAATCTCTAAGTGCTGCTTCTGGTCTGCGCCCACAGGCACTAATTCTGACTGATAAAGCAAAATGTCTGCTGCCATCAAAACTGGATATGTGAAAAGTCCAGCATTGATATTATCTGCATGCTTTGCTGATTTATCCTTGTACTGAGTCATACGATTTAACTCGCCCATATATGTATAGCAATTTAGAATCCATGCTAGCTCTGCGTGAGCTGATACATGTGATTGATAGTAAATACAATTCTTCTCTGGGTCTAATCCTGCTGCCACATACAAAGTATATAGATCCTTTGCAGCCTTACGTAGGTCTGCTGGATTTTGACGAACCGTTAGCGAGTGTAAATCTGCAATTGCATAGAATGTCTCAAATTCATCTGATAGTTTTACCCAGTTGTTAAGTGCTCCCAAGTAGTTACCCAATGTGAGAGTTCCCGTCGATTGCATAGCACTATACATTACTTTTTTGTCGTTAATCATTTTTGCCTCCGTTTATTTCTTATCATCGACCGCTACAAAGACCGTGGTTGTTCTAGCTGGCACTGTAGCGTTCTTGTCAATTTTCTTTTCTGCTGCTCCCTGTTTGTCAGTTGAGAACGCCACTTGCCACATCTTTCCTTTTCCAGCGGCCGGCATTCCAAATGTCATTGGAGTCCAGTACATATTGTAAGCGATATAAATATCGTCGCCTGCTTTTTTCTTATCAAGTTTAGCATATGCTCCGCAAAGCATTACGCCAAGGTGTCTGTTAAAGTGAGCAAAGTCACCTGCCCAAGCACGAGTTCCATGATATGACAAATCAGGAAGTCCAAGAGATGCATGGTCAATCTGCTTTGTCTCCTCACTCAAGTGTAGAACCTTGTTGGCTTTTCTAAACTCTATCAAACTCTTTGTAAATTCGAATATTTCTTTGGCGATGGCTGTTGCATTCCAGTTTGTCCATGAAATCTCATTGTCCAAACAGTAAGGGTTGTTGTTACCCTTTTGTGAGTTACACATTTCATCACCAGCATAAATCATTGGAACGCCTTGGCTTAGGAAAACTAGTGAGAGCATATTTTTAATCTGATGCTTACGAAGGTCCATAACAGTTCTCTTTCTAGTGTCGCCCTCTTCGCCGCAGTTCCAACTATAGTTGTAAATGGCGCCGTCATTATTATTCTCGCCATTTTCCATGTTGTATTTTTTATCGTAGGATACAGCATCGTACAAAGTAAATGTGTTGTGGTTTGCCACATAATTTACAACTGCTGTGCTGTTAGGATTTTTCTTAATTCTCTGAGCGATGTCTCCTAGCATATCCTCATCGCCCTTAACGAACTTACGAACTGCTACCATAAAATCATCGTTAAAGTCCGCAAAGTTTCTATTTTCAATCTGTCCGTAAACAGAATCAGCCACAGGAATAACGTATGTGAAGACTTTTGTGTCAGAAAGAAGTGGGTCTCTTTCAATCATCTTCATAACTGTGTCTTCGCAGTTTATATGGATACCATCAATGTGATACTCCATAACCCAATAGTGAAGCACATCCAAAATGTACTGTGGGCTAGTTCCGTATGTAAAGTAAAACTCCATAGAAACTTCAATTCCATTTTTATGAAGTTCTTTAACTAGACTCTTAAACTCATCTACTTCTGCTCCCTCACCACCTGCGGCAAATGAAGCCTTTGGCGCGAACGCATATCCATCAGTGTATCCCCAATAGTTAAGCGTTGGGTTAGTAATGGATTTGCTTGTGACCATAGATGTAGATTCTTTAACTTCTTTCTCGTTGAAATCATACGCAGGCATAAGTTCAACCAAGTTGATGCCAAGATCTTTCAAGTGTGGAATCTTTTCGATAATTCCAAGGAATGTACCTTTGTTCTTAACTTTTGATGTCTTTGACTTAGTAAAACCACGAACGTGCATACGATACATAATAGTCTCGTCAAACGGAATGTCTAACTTCTTATCACCCTTCCAGTCGAAATCGCCTGCTACAAAGGCACCTTTGACAAGCTTTGGAGCAACGCCCCACTCTTTCTTGCCAACAGTTGCTTTTGCGTAAGGGTCAGTTACAACATTTCCATCTACGCTGAAGTTATAGTCATATTCATTTATATCAATGCCTTTAACATTCATGCAAAAGACATTTCCAACTTTTCCCTCAAAAGGAATGCGCTTTGAAACTCTATTGCCACCTTTTTTGTAAAGCAATAGTTCTACTTCTTTGCCGCCGTCTGGCGCAAACGCAAAATTAACAGTGCCACAGCACACTGTAGCACCAAGTGTTAATGGGTTTCCCTTTGACACTTCAAATTTACTCATAGTCGTTCCTTTCGTTATACACTACATAAAACGCCACTTATTATTATAACATTATAAAGAACTTTTTATTAGTATTTAAAACATTTTTTGATTTTTTTGATTGAGCCAAGAACTACTAGCAAATCGCCCTCTTCAAATACTGTATCAGGGCCAATTTTCATATTCATTTCATCACCCTTCTTGACTGCCAAGACATTGATATCATATTTTTTACGGATATGGATTTCATCCATTCTCTTACCAATCCACTCATCTCTAATTTGTACTTCTAGAATAGAATGCTCATCATCTAATTCCATAAAGTTACCAATATTTTCTGATATATATCTGACAGCAGTCCACTTAGCCACCTGTTTTTCAGGGTAAATAACTCTATCTGCACCATTCTTTAGCAAGAACTTTTCATGGGTATCACTCTCTGCTCTAGATACAACCATTTTTGCACCTAGTTCTTTAAGCTGATATGTAGCCTCCAAAGAGTTTTGGAAATCCGTATGCATTGTAACAAAGCAAGCATCAAAATTGCCTATGCCCAAGCCCTCCAAAAAATCTGGATCTATGGCATTTCCAATTTGCGCACTAGTAACATATGGCATAACTTTGTTAACTCTATCTTCATTTCTGTCAACAACCATTACCTCATGTCCTGTTTCACTTAATTCTTTCGCTAATTTGGATCCTAGTCGACCCAAACCTAATAATAAAAATGTTTTCATTTCTTCTCCTTATCCTACAATTACATCTTCTTTAGGTAACTTTGAATTAACACCTGATTTTGATATGGCGGCAAAGATAATAGTTAATCCTCCCACTCTTCCTAAGAACATCAACATCATAAGTATGGCACGTGATACAACACTTAAACTTGGTGTAATTCCCAAAGTTAATCCTACAGTTCCCAAAGCAGACGCTGACTCAAACATACACTGTGTTATTGGGAGTTTTTCTATAGAACTTATAATAGCACTACATAAAGTAAACATACCTATATAGTAGAAAAATAGAGCAGATGCCGTTCTTAGGGCATAGCCTTCTATTCTTCTCTTAAATATTTCTGCCTCACCACGCCTTTGTATTACGCAATATGTATTAACTAACAATATGGCGATAGTGACAGTTTTCATACCACCCGCTGTAGATCCTGGGGATCCACCAACTAACATCAGCATAGTTGTAACAACTTTACTTCCATCAGTAAGTTTTGTCATATCCATAGTGTTAAAACCAGCTGTTCTAGGTGTAATCGATTGAAAACACGAGGCCATGATTCTTTTAGCCATAGGCAAATCATTATACTGTCTAAGGAAAAGTATAATTGCTGGAACTAGTATTAGAACACCTGTAGTAACTAACACTATCTTTGTGTGCAATGAATATTTACTGAAATGTAATTTATTATCTTTAATATCGTGTAGTACCAAGAATCCGATACCACCTACCACGATAAGAACCATTACCGTGATGTTTATAACTGGGTTTGCCGCATACTGTGTAAGAGAAACATACTGAGCTTTCTCGCTACCCATAATGTCAAAGCCTGCATTACAAAAAGCAGATATTGAATGGAAGAAAGACATCCAAACGCCTCTCACTCCAAAATCCTTACAAAAAGTTGGCATCATTGCAAGCGCACCTACTGTCTCTAAGCAGATAGTAAGTATTACGATAAACTTGGTGATTCTTACTATTCCGCCAACCTTTGGCGCAGATATCGCTTCTTGCATTAGGCTTCTAGTTTTAAGGTTAATATTCTTTCCAGTTAGCATCGCAAAAATAGCTGCAACACTGACTACTCCTAATCCACCTATCTGGATTAGAATAAGAATGATAGCCTGCCCAAATTCTGACCAATATGTGGCAGTATCTTTTACTACCAATCCTGTAACACAAACTGCGGAGACCGCTGTAAAGGAAGCATCCTTAAAGTGTGTTACCTGGCCTGTTCTAGAAGAAATTGGCAACATTAATAACAGGGATCCTACTAGCACTACTGCTATAAATCCCATCAAAATAATCTGAAATGAATTGATTTTTTTATAAAAACTCGCCAATGTTCTTCTCCCTAGTCTCAACAAAGATTATAATACTTTTGGACCTAAAAAAACACACTTTTTACTAATTTTTATTTACTCACGCAATTCTTTTGCCTATTCTTCTTAAAACTGATATAATTTCTATGGAAATAAGGAGTTTTTATGAAAGGCAGTATGATTACATATCCACCTGAAGGCACAGAGCCTATCGGTGTCATAGAGATAATCCACGGTATGTGCGAACACAAAGAGCGCTACATTGATACTATGAAAGCATTCAATGAGCGTGGCTTTATTTGTGCTATTTCGGATCTCCGCGGTCATGGCGAAAATGTTTTGACTGAAGATGATTACGGATTCTTTGGCCCAGACGGATATAGGGGTCTTACTGATGATGTGGAAAACTTCACTATGTATTTGCGTCGTGAATTTCCTAAGCTCCCACTTATTCTTTTGGGACACAGTATGGGTTCATTGATTGCAAGGTCGTTCATTAAGAAACGTTCTAGAGATGTGGATGCACTAATCCTTTCTGGCTCTCCTTCTATGAAGGCTGGTCTTGGGGTTGCTAAGTTCTATACTAAGTTTATAAAACTCTTTAAGGGCGAGAAATACAGAAGCCCTACTATAACAAATCTTGTTTTTGGTCCATATGAGAGAGCTTTTAAGAAAGAAGGTATCCTAAATGCTTGGCTTTGTTCAGACAGAGATGTGGTGGACGAGTACAACGCAGATCCAAAGTGTGGTTTTAGATTTACACTGAATGGATATCTCACTCTATTCAATCTTATGGGGTCTGTTTATGGCAAGCAAGGTTGGAGATTTAAAGAGTTGGAGCTTCCTATTATGTTTGTATCAGGTGCCGAAGATCCATGTAGGGTAAATGATGCGGCATTCAAGAAATCAGTCAACTTCTTAAGACATAGAAGATTTAGAAATGTTTTCTACACACTTTACGATGATATGAGACACGAGGTTTTCAATGAACCACGATGCGACGAAGTGTTTGACGATATAGTTAAGTTTTTGAAGGTCAAAGGACCACTTAAAGAAAAAGATTATTTAGATGATTTGAAATAAAAAGAGGATTCGTATGAATCCTCTTTTTTAATAGTTTCCTAATATTTTTGCATTTAGCGCTTCACCTGTTATTCCAGCCAAAGCATTCATCACATCCATGTCTGTAATCGACCCTTCAAACTCAACATAGAATCTGTACTCCCACTTCTTGTCAGGAATAGGTCTCGACTGAATGCTTGTCATATTCAAGTTGTTGTAAATGATATGAGATAGCATCTGATAAAGTGTTCCGCTCTCGTGAGGCATCTCAAAACTAATACCCACTAAGCTAGCATCTTTTCTAGCCATCTTCTTATTTGAAATAATAATAAACTTTGTCGTGTTCTTTGCAGTAAAGTTTATGTTTCGTTCCAAAATTTCAAGTCCATAAATCTCAGCCGCATTCTCACTACAAATACATCCCCTCGAAATATCCGTCTGTTCCGAAATATACCTAGCACTTATTGCAGTGTTCGCAAGATTAATCTTGTTAAATTTGTGTTCTTCTATAAACTCATTACTCTGCATAAATGCTTGAGGATGAGAATAAATCTCTTTTATATCATCAATAGTTGAACCCTTGATACCACACAAGCAATGCTTAATCTTGATATCAAAAGTATCCATAATATAAGTGTCGTACTCTACTAGCAAATCGTAAACGTCCGCCACTATCCCAGCCGACGAATTCTCGTAAGGAAGAACCGCATAGTCTGCTTCGCCCTTCTTTACCGTATCGATTGCCTCTCTAAATGTTGTAACGTGAACATATTCAGCGCCTTCGCCAAAGTACTCGCTAGCCGCTGCTTGAGAATAAGCTCCAGGAATTCCCTGGTATGCAACCTTAACATCATTCTTTGGTATCTCATCGACTATCTCAAAACCAAAGTCTTCCAACTCGCCAACTTCGCCCATCTTGATGTATTGATACTTTCTAGACATCGCCATTATCTGTTCAAAGAGCTCGGCAATACCCAAAGCCTCAAACTTCTCAGGGGCTTTGCTCTTTAGATTTTCTAACTTTGATAGTTCTCTTTCTCTATCTAAAACTGGCTTTCCAGTTTTGATCTTATAATCAGCCACATCTTTTGAAATATCAATGCGCTCTAGAAAGAGTTTTACTATCTCGTCATCTATCTCATCTATTCGATTTCTATACTTTTTTAAATCATCCATAATCACTTACCTGCAGGACATCCCCCGCATCCTTCACATTTACTTACTGTATCATCATCACACTCATCGCGTAACTGACCCACTGACTTGTTGAACAATGGGTGTACAGCATTTGGTGCAATTTGATTTAAAGGTTCAAGCACAAACGCACGCTTATGCATCTCGATATGTGGAATCTTTAAATCAATTTCATCTATCACTTCATCGCCAAACATAACGATGTCGATATCTAAAGTTCTTGGTCCCCAGTGAACTTCTCTTGTTCTGTCGTTGTCATTTTCAATCTCATGGATTCTATCGAGCAATTCTCTGGCTGAATAGATTGTCTCAATCTCAACACATCCGTTCAAAAAATTGTCTTGCTCCACTGGACCATAAGGCTTTGTCTCAACAAAGTTTGAAACTGCATTCACTCTGCAATTGTCATCATTGTAAAAACTTTGAATCGCTTCATTTAGATAGGTTTCTTTGTCGCCCATGTTTGAGCCAATACTCAAATATGCCTTCTTCCACTCGCAAGTCACCTTAACTGAAATGTTTTCAAAACTAAGTGACACTGGAGCCTCTGGCTTGTTTACTTCCAAATCAATCTTTCTAATCTTTGGAAAGTTCTTAAGTACTGCTCTGGCAGTCTGAATAGCTGCTGCCTCTATCAAATCATAACGATTCTCAGTAAAGAACTTATTTATAAACTTGCATACCTTTGAATAGTTAACTGTATCTTCCAAATCATCTGTTAGACCTGGAGTAACTATGTCACTATAAATATTAGCGTTAATAAAGAATGTCTGTCCATTTTCCTTTTCTTCTTCATTAACGCCATGATATGCAAATATTTCAAGTTTTTCTATTTTAATGCAATCCATTTAGTACCTCTGCGAATTCATAAACTTCCACGCAGTCATCATTGCTTGATAGTTCTCCTTTACATCGTGAACTCTGAAAATTCTAGCACCACGATCCAGTCCAATAACTGTTGTAGCAACAGAGCCACCTAGCACGTCAGTATCTTCCACCTTCAAAGTTTCTCTGATAACTGACTTTCTTGAACATCCAAGCAAGACTGGATATCCCATCTTTCTGATTTCTTCTATATGATTAACAATATATAGATTCTGCTTATAAGTTTTTGCAAATCCTACACCTGGATCCACAATTATCTGGCTATCTTTGACGCCTGCTGCGTGTCCCAAATCAATAGACTCACGAAGATCGTTTAGAACGTCTTGCATAAAGTCATCGTACTTTGGTTTGAATCTATTGTGACCAACTATAACTGGCACTCCAGTCTCAGCCACAACCTTTGCCATAGACTTAACAAATGGAGTCTCTAGAGATGTATCATTAAACTTCATATGCTTAAGTGCCATATGACCTCTGAATCCCCAAATGTCATTTATCATATCGCATCCGGCATCTACTGCTGCCTGCGCAACTGCTGCTTTGTAAGTATCAATAGATAAAGGAACTTCGAAGCGCTTTCTAATTGCCTCAATAACTGGAATAACTCTATCCAATTCTTCCTTGATTGTGATTGGAGTATAACCTGGTCTAGTTGACTCTCCGCCCACGTCAATAATCTTTGCGCCTTCATTAGTCATTTTTTCAACATGAGCTAGCGCCGCATCGATCTTATTATAAAACTTGCCACCATCAGAAAATGAATCTGGTGTGACATTTAAGATTCCCATAATAACGGGTTCTCTATCTATGTTAATACTGTAATCCTGTGCCATTCTTATTCTCCACTCTTAATCAAAGTTAAAGTCTCTTCCTTTAACTTTGCGTCTTCTTCAAAGACACCTTTTGTTGACATACTAATAGTCTTGCTTCCAGGTTTCTTGATTCCTCTAGCAGACATACACATATGCTCTGCCTCTACCAAAACCAAAACTCCCTCTGCATCCAAACCATCGTAAATAGCCTGTGCTATTTGCTCTGTCATCTGCTCTTGAATCTGAAGTCTTCTAGCATATACTTCCACAGTTCTAGCAAGTTTGCTAATACCAACCACTTTGCCCTTTGGAACATAGGCGATGTGCGCCTTTCCGTAAAAAGGCATAATGTGGTGCTCACATGTGGAATAAAATGTTATATCTTTTTCGATTACAACGTTGTTATTATCACAACTAAATGTGCAAGAAAGAATTTCCTTTGAATCCTGGTTCATTCCTGCAAACAATTCTTCATACATTCTGGCTACTCTCGCTGGAGTATCCTTTAGTCCCTCTCTTTCGGTATCTTCCCCAATACCTTCAAGCATCATTTTTACTGCTTCTTCGATTTTCCCTCTATCAAACATGTCAATCTCTCCTTTCGGCTTTAACTGTTTAATATTTTATTTAGCGCTTCTTTGATGTCTTTCAAAATCGAAAGAGAACCAAAAGCGATAATCATATCCGACTCGTTTGTCTTTACTTCGGCGAAGGCTTGTCTAACTGCTTCATCGATCGTTTTACTTGCAACAGTGTTTTGATTATATTCGCACATAATATCAGCAAGCTTATTCGCGTCAAGACCCCTATTATTATTCGGAGTAATAGTATAAACTTTTTTAGCTTTGCTTCCAATTATACTCGCCTCCTCGCCATAATCTTTGTCGGCCAATACACCCATTATAAAGGTAATTCTTTTATTTGTAAAATGTAAATCAATATAGTCACGAAGTTTTAAAATCGCGCCTGGATTATGTGCTCCATCGATGATAAACAATGGATTTTCGCATATTGTTTCCATACGACCAGGCCAGTAAGTTTCTTCTATTCCTTCGTCTATAAATTTCTTTAATTTGAAGCCATGTTTTTGAAGTTCTTCTGCTGCATGAACTGCAGTTTCTTGGTTAATATCATCAATGCTTCCAAGAGTTCCCGCATAAACTGCCGGACAATCTCTCTTGATAATAGCTTCTTTGTTTTCCTTAATCTCTTCTATTGTCTCACCAAGTTCATTTGTGTGATCTAGACTAATACTTGTAATAACCGCTAAAAGATTTTTCTCAAACACATTTGTGGCATCGTCTCTTCCGCCCATTCCACACTCAATTAGGCATACATCTAAATCGAGGTCGGCGAAGAAACAAAATGCCAACGCTGTTTCAATCTCAAATCTGGTTGGATGATTAAGTCCATCTTTTACCATTTCCTCACAGACAGACTTAATTTTTTCAATGTAAGTTGCCACATCCTCTTTTGAGATAGGTGTTCTATCAACTGTGATTATTTCCCACTCGTCAAAAACAGCAGGTGAACTATACTTTCCAACAGAATATCCAGCACATAAAAGAATGCTCTCCAAATACGCCATCGTAGAACCTTTGCCGTTTGTGCCAGCAAAGTGTACGACATTTAGTTTGTCTTGAGGATTGTCTAGTCTTTTTAGTAATTCCTTAATAGTCTCTGTTCCCAAAACACTTCCGTATTTGTTTGTGCTATCCAAATATTCTTTTGCCTTTGTATAATCCATAATCTCTTAAACGTAAAAAAAGGAGCTCTGTTCGAGCTCCTCTTTAATACCTTTTTTAGTAAAGTGTTCTCTTATCGTTCGTATTCTTTTTCTTGTTTGAACTGCTGCTGCTTGAACTCTTCTTTGTTTCAGCGTTGATTGTTCTCTTTCTAGTCTCAATAGTTCTCTCGTTGTCATTTGAACTATCGTCTGAGTTTGAATCTTCAGTGTCTTCTGAATCTCCACTCTTAACTTTTTCCTTAGATAAGAACTCTTTCTTTACGTATCCTTCTTCGCTGCCAGTATCAACTTTAACCCAGTCGCCTTCGTTAGCAACAACTGTTACCTTTGTACCCTTATCAAGTACGTCTAAAGCATCACTGTCTACAGATGCCTCTGCACGAAGATTTACACCATCGTTAGTGTAAGCTGTTGAGCCCTCTGAGAACTCACCATCTTCAGCTTCAGTAGTTTCTTCTTCCGTGGTCTCCTCTACGGTAGTTTCCTCAACTGTTGTAGGCTCTACTGTAGTAGCCTCTTCTTTTGAACCACCACAACTACATGAAGTAGCTGCTATAGCAATAACCGCTACCAAAATAACAACTGCAGCGATAATTGCAATCATAATATTACGCTTTCTTCTAGCTTCCTCGCGTCTCATATGAGCAACGCGCTTTCTTGTTTCAATGAATTTCATTGTTTCATCGTCATATCTGTTTGCCATCTCTTTTCTCCTCTTTCCTCTTTATTAGCTTAAGTAGCCGCCGTCTTCCACATCTGAAGACTCTACTTCTATTTCTTCGTCGAATTCGCCATCTTCAACTATCTGGTCAAAGATTTCTGAAACCATATCAAACTCTTCTTGAGTCTCTATATTATCAAGACCTGGTTCACCATCTTCACTCTCAAAGTATCTGTAGATATAAACTTCACCTTCTTCTTCCTCAACCTGATCTTCAGGAATAAGAACAATGTAGTCCTGTCCTTCCACTTCGAAAATTGTGATAACCTGAGTCTCTACTTCTGTTCCGTCTTCTAATTCTAAAGTGACGAATAAATCGTCCCCTTCTTCTAAACGATCGATACTCATAATTCCTCCTTGAATTTCCCTATTTTTATAGAAAAATACACAGAAATACTTTACCAAATTTACTAACAAAATACAATACAATTCATCAATTTATTATCTCATTCAGAAACATGGACGGTTCCATCGGAAAGCCCAAGTTTTCGCCTATTAGAAAGATATGAAGATACTTTTCTGCCCTAGTCATAGCTACGTAAAACACGCGCCTTTCCTCCTCAAAATCTTGCTCTCTTATTGCCCTGGACGTTGGTATGATTCCCTGGTTCACATTTAGGATAAAAACAACTTTAAACTCCAGTCCTTTTGAACCATGCATTGTGATTATATTTACACCCTCAGTCTTTATCTCTTTCTTTTCTGTTTGCTTCTGCTCCGAAAGACTTACCCATTCCTTTATGGTCTTATAGTTTTCACTTTCCATTTGAATTCTATCGAGTTCAAACTTAAGTTTCTTCAGAGATTGTCCTTTATCATTTGCATATCGCATTAGGTATTCTTCGTAGCCGACCACGTTTTTTATATAGTTAATTGCTCCGTACGGATTTAGTTTTTTAATCATCTCCATATGAAAATCTAAATCACTTATATTGCGAAGTACCTCTTTATCGTGCGAATATAGTTCTTTTAGTTTTGTTAAATTTGCTCCACACTCCAAAACACTATCTCTGCTAATCAGTCTTGTTGGTTTGTTTAGTATGTTGATGAAGCTCTCCACGTCGAAGCATTCACCGTTCTCCCAGCTGTTAGCGCATTTCAAATAGCAGATGATATCTTTATACACCATGCTTGAGGCAAGCACATCCGACTTGGTCTTTGTGTAAGTGTTAACGTCCATACTCTCGAAGATCGTTCTTATGTTTTGAATAAAAATGTTGTTTCTAACAAGAACTGCTATCTCGCTCGGCTTAACACCTTGCTTAATGTATTCCTTAATCATCTGACCAGTCGATTCAATTTCCTCTTTTTGAGATTTGAAAATTCTAATGTCTGGCGCAATCCCATCTTCACCCACAGCCACTATGTTTTTATCAAACCTTGCGTTATTGTGGACTATCAAGTCGTTTGCCATATCAACTATCGCCTTGGTGGAGCGATAATTGTTTGCAAGCAATATTTCTTCAGCATCTTTGTAGTACTCCTCAAATTCAAACATAAGTTCTGGGTGCGAGCCTCTGAAACCGTAGATTGCTTGGTCATCATCCCCCACCACAAAGATATTGTTCTCCGGAGCAGAAATCATCTTCACAATCTCAAACTGTAACTTGTTTATATCTTGAAACTCGTCCACCAACACATACTCAAACACACTCTGCCACTTTTCTAACAAGTGTGGTTTTTCTTTGAAGAGTTCGTAGCAAAGTCTCAGCATATCTTCAAAGTCCACTTTGTTGGAAAGCATTTTTTCTCGCTCGTATTCATCCATCACTTTTAGGAAGAGTTCTTTGTCGCAGGTGATTGGCTCAAAGTCCCTAACATTTTCCATATTGCCTTTCGCTTTTCCAATATCATCCATAATGCTTCGTGTGAAATCATTTTTAGATGCGACATCAATCTTTAAGCGGATGATAATCTCTTTTATAATGTTGATTTTTTCCATATCTGAGAGAAGGCTGTCTGGTCTATAGTCCTTTTCAGTTCTTAGGATTCGAAAGAAGATGCTGTGGAACGTACCAAAAGAAACCGGAAGACTTCTTCCAGCCATTAAACTTTTAAACCTAAGTCTCATATTTTCAGCTGCCGCCTTTGTGAAAGTGACAACTAAAATCTTTGTTGGATCTACTTTGTTTTTTTGTATTAAATTTTTAACTCTGTGGGTTATAACTGTGGTTTTCCCGGAACCGGGACCTGCCAACACGATTGCTGGCCCTTTGAAATGAGCGATTGCCATTTCTTGAGATTCACTAAACATTGCACAACCTTTCCGCTGTGCCTCTCTCCAAGAGTTAGTATAATACTTTTGAAGTAAGTACGCAACGAGCCACCATTCAAAGGCCTTCGGCCTTTGAATGGTGGCAGTCGCCAGATCGAAGCAAAAAGAGACAGTCGAGAATTTATTCTCGACTGTCTCTTTTTTGGCTTCGGTCAGGCTCGTTGCTAGCCAGCTTACCAGCTGCCGCCTCCACCGCCTCCGCCGCCTCCGCCGGAGAATCCGCTTGAGGCTGCAGACGCTGCTGCTTTCACCATCGCTTCTGTTCTCAAATGTTGAATTGGATCTCGTAGTCCTGATAGCAACATTGTGTTGAAGTAGAATGCGTTCCAATACATCGCATTGTATCCGTAGTACCATGTTGGTGGTTTAACCTTCAAATTCTTGAACTGTTTAGCCCAGTGATCTGAAAGGCCAAATACCATTGCGTATGGCAATACGTTAAAGAAGTACGATGGATCTTCATCTATTAACATTTGTAGTTTTTCAATTTCTGCTGTCTTTATGAACTGCTTTAATCCCAAAAGTTTTCCGTAGTATTGTAGTTTAAAATCTGTTGGAACGACTAATCTTCCGATAAAGATTCCGTTAATAATTAGCACTGCCAATACTCCAGCGTAAACCGGAAACTTGAAGAATGTATCATCTCCCAAAGTTGCAGCTAACATTGTTCCAATTGACGCACCAGCCAAAACTAAAAGGATGATACAGTATGTAATCCATTTTCCTTTTGTTCTAACTTTATCTTGTCCATGCGTAGCAAGTCTGAATAATCCAAGTGCGAAAACTGCTCCCGCGCTGATAGCGCCCATAATTAAGTTCTCTTTCATAGAAACCATACTGCTTGTTGCGAGTGCGCCAAAGTATGCTGCGCATGCCAAGAACAATAATACTGCCGCTTTGGCTTTACCAGTTGATAACTGCTTTTCACCTCTAAACTCGCCACCTAAACTCTGCTTTGCCGAAGAAAAACTGTCTGAAAAACTTCTTGGCAAATCATCTAGGTTTCTAGGGTTTGTTGCAAACAATGCATCAAACAAAGTTCTCTGATAAAGTGGTGCATCTGCTGGCAACTCCTTAACCTTATGTAGCAATAATGCTGCATGTTTTCCTTCTCTTCCTTTTTTATCTGGGACTTCTTCAATAGTTAAGTAACCTTTCTCGCCCCACCAAGGAATAAGAGATATTAAATCAATATCGTCAGCCATCTCGTCTATAATCACACCAACCTCGGCACTGCTCATGCCCTCTGGTGGATAAAATTCAACCGTCTGTACTGCTTTCTTCTGTTTCTTAAAAAGAATGTACAATAGCAACAATGCTGCAAGCGCTGCTGCTGCTATAATTAATACCATAGGGATAGTTTTGCTAACTGTCTTTGCTCCGACAAAGTATCCTTCATGAACTGGACAATAAAGTGTAATGGCTTGTCTAGGAGCAATGCCTGATGCTTCACCTGAAATCTCATTGTTTGTAAGATCAGTTTGAACATCTAAACCATTTGTCTGTCCGCCATATGTTCCACTGTAAATCTTAAAACCATCTTTTTCTTTATCAGTGAGTGGTTCTTCAAATTTCATATCAAACGCAAAGTGTTCAATATCAACATTCCAATCTGCACCTAGCACTGAATAGAAAATAAGATCTCCTGTTTTTACTCTATCGTCTGGCATCACATATGTATAAGAAAGTTTGTATGTTTGATCTCCATCTACATACGTACCTCTGCTACCAATCTTAATATCAAAGTAATTGTCTTCTCTATCTGTGTCGTAATCCCAGTTTTCAACATTTACATCTTTAACATCATTCTGATATTTGAGTACTTCCTTTTTACCATTGCCCACATCTCTTTTTACATCCATAAAAAGAGGCATAGTTCTGTAAATACCATGACGTGATTCAGTAAACTGAACTTTGATAGTTTCTTTGACGGTCACGGTATTATTCTTGTGGTAAGTACCCTCGAATTTGTAGTCCTCTATTCTGTATCCACCCTCATCTGCGCCTACAAACACAAATGAGAATAGGCACAATATAGAAATTGTGCCTATTAAGAATAAACTCTTAATTAATCTCATTAGAATTCCACCTTTACATTTTCACGTTCAGCTTCCTCTGTAACCTCAAACATAGGTTTTCTCTCGAAGTGGAACATTCCAGCTACGATATTTGAAGGAACCTTTTCGCATGAATTGTTGAAATCTTTAACAGCGCCATTGTAATACTTACGAGCATTAGCAATGTCTGCTTCAATAGACTTTAACTGTCCCTGAAGATCTAGGAAATTCTGGTTAGCTTTAAGATCTGGATAATTCTCACTCAAAGCAAAAATCTGACGAAGAGCTCCAGTAATCTGATTCTCTTCCTCTATTCTTTCTTCAGTAGTCTTTGTAACACCTGAGTTTCTAGCAGCAATAACTTTTTCCAAAGTCTCTGACTCATGCTTAGCATAGCCCTTTACTGTAGAAACAAGGTTTGGAATAAGGTCAAATCTCTTCTTTAGATATACATCCATAGTTGAGAATGCCTCTTCACAAGTATTTCTCTTACCAATAAGTTTGTTATATGTAGCAACAAACCAAAGGATTAATAAGAAAACGATAACAGCAACAACAATTCCAATGATTGCTCCTGTGCCTAATCCAATAAACATATTCAATTACCTCCGTTCTTTTCGCTAGGTCTATTATACATAATATAAAGTTAAAATAAAAGAGCCAACAACCGTTGACTCTTTAAATTTTTATGCATTTTTCAATTTTTCAATTCCGATTTTAATTCTGTTTAGTGTCTCGTCTTTTCCAATCACATTCATTATCTCGAATGCTCCAGCTGGTGTCATCTGTTTGCCTGACACTGCTGTACGAAGTGGCCATAATGCTTGACCATTCTTGCACTCTTTCTTTGCGATGTACTCGAACACTAAATCATGAAGTCCATCCACCGAGTAATCGTCAGTTCCTTCTAGTATAGGAAGTAACTCTTCAAGAACCTCAAGTGAATTCTCACTGTTAGTCTTCATCTTTTTGTGAGTGTACATCTCGATGTCATAGTCTGGCATGTCTTCGAAGAAGTCGATCATCTCTGGAATCTCTGGGAACAACTCGATACGAGTTTTCACCATATCCATAATCATATTAAGATCTAAGTCTTTCTTGATAACTTCCTTAACATATGGAAGTGCCATCTCGTAGAACTTCTCATTGTCCATCGCCTTGATGTACTCACCGTTCATCCATTTAAGTTTGTTTATATCAAACACTGATGGGCTCTTGTTAATCTTCAAATAATCAAAGTTTTGAATGAGCTCATCTAGAGTAAAGATTTCTCTGTTGTCCTCTGGACTCCAACCAAGTAGCGCAATATAATTTACAATTGCCTCTGGTAAGAATCCTTGCTCTACCAACTCTTCGTATGAAGAATGTCCACTACGCTTCGAAAGTTTCTTGTGCTCCTCGTCCGTGATAAGTGGCAAGTGCACATACTTTGGAACGTCCCAGCCAAAAGCTTCGTACAATCTCTGGTACTTTGGCGAGGACGAAATATATTCGTTTCCTCTCACAACGTGTGTGATTTCCTGTAGATGATCATCCACTACGTTTGCGAAGTTGTATGTTGGATATCCGTCAGACTTAATCAAAATCATATCGTCCAACTCTTTGTTCTCAACTGTGATTTCGCCGTACAAGTCATCGTTGAAGGTTGTAGTTCCCTCAGTTGGCATATTTATTCTAATAACATATGGCTTTCCAGCATCTAGATTTGCCTGAATCTCCTCTGGAGTTAGCGACAAACAATGCTTGTCATATACTGTAATCTCTTTTCCATCATCGCTTACTGTAGTTTTAAGTGACTCTAAACGTTCTTTGTCGCAGAAGCAATAATAAGCATGGCCTGATTCGATAAGCTTTTTAGCATACTCCAAATATAGGCCTGATGCCTGGCGCTCGCTCTGGATGTATGGACCATAGCCACCGTCTTTGTCAGGGCCTTCGTCGTGCACTAATCCAGTCTCTGCAAGTGTGCGATAAATAATATCAACAGCACCTTCCACGTAACGCTCGCGGTCAGTGTCTTCTATTCTAAGTACGAAATCTCCATCTGCATGCTTTGCAATCAAAAACTCGTACAAAGCTGTACGCAAATTTCCTACGTGCATTTTTCCTGTTGGACTTGGTGCAAATCTAGTTCTTACTTTCATAACGTTTCCTTTCATATATAAAGGCCACCATCCGGTAGCCTTTTTTGTTACTTCAAATTTTTCAAATAATCTTCTGCTTTATGAATTGAATCCCAAAGCTTATCCTCTGATGAGTTATCAAAAACAAAAAGGTTCTTAATACCTTCTGGCAACGAGAAGTCTTGTCCTGCAATGTATTCATCCCAGTGTTCAAGCTTCCAAGTATCTCTGTCAGAGTTTCTCTTGATCATACGAGCCTTGCAAACGTCCACGTCACACTTAACCCATACGACAACAAGCTCTGCACCTTTCTTTCTTAGAAGCTCACGACGAAGGTTCTTCATATATCCCTTTGTTCTAACTTCTCTAGTAAATGGTGCATTTATAAACACTGTATCATTGTACTCCAAAGCGTCCATAGCAATTTCCATGATACAGTCATACTCATAGTTTCTAATTTCTCTCTCGAAGAAATCAGAACTTCTATTATATTCTTCATGTGCTACCTTGAAAATCTGCTTTGATAAAACAATCAAAGAATCCTTATCAAGATACACGCAATTCTCCATAGCTTTTGCTAGTTTCTTTGTTACAAATGTCTTTCCACAAGCTGGTGGAGATGTTACTAATACTAGTTTTTTCATGCCTAAAACCTCATTTAAAAAAAATTGCGATTTTCATCTATAATACCATTTTAAGCCGAGTATAGTCAATGATATTTGATAAAAAAATAACGATGTTTTGTTAGTAAAAAAAGGGACTTTTATGCTATAATTTTACCCGATGAGGTAATGATATGGAAGAACTTGCAAATACTACTGAAAAGAAAGAGAAACGCCTAAAAATAACATGGAAAATGGTGAGAAAGGTAGCAAATTACTTTGTTCCTTTAATCACTCCATTTTTGTGTTTCATTATAACTGAATTCACTTGGAGAGTTGATTCAAAAGGAGTTCTCAATTCAAATCCTTTTGTCACAATATCTACAAAGCTAATCATTCTCAATCTGCTTCTCTTCTATGCATTTTGGGGTATTTGCTTTTCAATAATCGGAAGATCTAGTGTTGCTTCCTATATAACTATTGCTTTTTCATTTATTATCGGACTAGCAAACTACTATATAATGATATTTAGAGGCAATCCTATCACAGCATCAGACTTCAAAGCGCTTCGCACTGCATTTGCAGTGAGTGGCACTTACTCCTATATGCCTACTAGCAAAGTTATAATTATATTTGTTTGTGCATTGGCCGTAGCTGTCGTAAATATCTTTTTTAAATTCAAACTTAAAAAGATGCAGAAAATATACTCCAAGATTCTAATACGCGTTATTCCAGCTATCCTTTGCATCTGCGTGATGTTTGGGGTTACAAGTTTCATTTCCAGACAAGATATCAGAAAGATTATCCCTGATTTTAATGCAACACTATTCACAGGAAATGTTATGGCAAAGGAAGATGGTTTAATTCTATGCTTTGCTTCTACCATTCAATACACAAATGTAGATAAACCGGATGGTTATTCACCTGAAAAAGCAAAGAAAATCTTAGACGATAACAAAGATGATTCTGTTTGGAAGACTTCAAGTATTTCGAAGACGTCACCAGATAAAAACACTTTTAATACAAAAGCAAAAAAGGCAAATATTGTCGTAATAATGAACGAGTGTTTCTCAGATATTGGTATTTTGGGAGACTTAAAGACAAATATAGACTATATGCCATTCACAAAGAAAATGATGAAGGGCTACAAAGATACTATAAGCGGTTACTACTACTCATCAGTTATCGCTGGCTCTACCGCCAATACAGAGTTTGAATATTTAACGGGTGATACTATGGCATTCTTGCCACCTGGCAGTATTCCTTATCAGCAATTCATAGATCAAGACACTGAAAGTATGGCTTCTGATTTGAGGTCGCAGGGTTATGCCACTATTGGAACACATCCATATGTTGGTTACGGTTGGAACAGAAGAAAGACGTATCCTCGTTTGGGATTTGGCTATATGAGATTTGCTATAGATATGACAGGGTTAAAAAAGCTTAGGATTTATACTGACGATGAGAGTTACTATAAATACCTTAAGAATCATATCTTCTACAGACGACAGCCATTCTTTTCATTCAATGTCACAATGCAAAACCACGGTGGTTATGCTGGAACATTTGATAACTTCAATCCAAATGTTCATATGACAAATGCAAACAATCAACCTACAGACAACTACTTGTCACTAATCAAAAAGTCAGACGAGCAATTTGAAAAGTTAATAGCATATTTCAAGACTCGTAAAGAACCTACTATCGTGGTAATGTTTGGCGATCACCAACCAAATGATTACGTGGTTGAGCCTATATATACCAATAAAGGCAGACTTGTCACTGAACTGAAAGGTGCCGACCGTTTCGAGCGCTACAAAGTCCCAGTTATCATGTGGGCAAACTATGATATACCTGAGGACAACAAGCTAATCACTAGTGCAAACTATATGGGTGGAATGGTTACGAAGTTGGCTGGATGTAAGACTAGCGCTTACCAGAATTTCCTAGAAAAGCTAAGAGCTAAAGTTCCTGTCATTTGTTCACAAGGATATATGGGAACCGATGGAAAGTATCGCGATCTAGAAACAATAGACGACTACGCCAAAGAAATAGGCGATTACAGAATCTTAGATTATTACAATTTATTCAAATAAAAAAGGTAGCCTGATGGCTACCTTTTATTTTTTATTTCTTAATCTTTACTTTACGTACATATGTCCAATCACCGTAATACTTTTTATTGTCGTAAATGATATAGCATCTCATCTTCACGTAATATGTTTTCTTTTTCTTAAGTTTCTTTGTTTTATACTTCTTTGTCTTAGGACCAAGCGTTATCTTCTTCTGTCCTTTGAATGATGCCTTCTTGCTATATCTAAGTTGATATCCTGCAATCTTTTTAATCTTCTTCCACTTTATTTCTATCTTTTTACCCTTAACGTTTTTACACTTCTTTATAACAACGTCTTTTAGATAAGAAATAGCTGGTGTGTTTGGATTTTTCTTTGCCTTGATTGTCTTTGTACATGAACCATTATATTTTTGTCCAATACCAAAAAACTTAACTGTAACGTTTCCATAAACATCAGTCTTTGGCGTACAGTAGAAATCCGTTCCATACACTAAATCTTCACTACCGCTGTTTGCTGACACCGTCAACTTACCATTTTTATCAAAACTAGCTTTAGTAGTAATAGTTGCTATCGATGCTTTCAGTATTGTGAAATTAGCTGAGTATGTTCCTGTATAGTCGCCCACACCTGTGTATGTAACAGTGGCTGTACCAGGCAACCAGTTATCTTTATATTCAACTATGTAATCTTTAACTGAACTAAGTCTGTAGTTTTTATCTTTATCAATAAAAATGATATTATTCACTCTATCACGAGGTTCGTAATACATTGTTTTCACAAAGTTTTTATCATCCTTTTCAATAGCATCGCTTCCAATATCAATTGGGTCATCCGCAAAAGCAACCGTGCTAAAAGCGACTGTGAAAACCAATATTAAAGATAACAGTTTTAAACTTTTCATTTCTTCTCTCCAATAAATTTATAACTTCCCTTTACGATTAGCTTATCAAAGATGATAAACAATGCTGGGAGTACGCATATTACACAAAGCATACTTATAATAGCGCCTCGTGCCATCAACATACATAGCGAACCAATCATATCGATACTTGAGTAGATGCCTACGCCGAAGGTTGCGCCAAAGAATGTCAACGCACTTACTATAACTGATTTCATCGAGAACGCCAAGGCATCTCTTGCCGCTACCTTCTTGTCTTTGCCGAGGTTTCGCTCAACCTTATACCTATTCGTCATAAGGATGGCATAATCCACCGTGGCTCCGAGCTGTATCGTTCCTATTACAATGGACGCTACAAACGGCAACGTGGTATTTGTAAAGTACGCTGTACCCATATTTATAAATATGGCCGATTCAATCAGTGCTACCAAGAATACTGGAATAGACACCGATCTGAATACACATAATATAATCAAAAATACAAGGAAAATTGATACAAAGCTTACAACTTTGAAATCCTTATCCGTGATTTTAATCAAATCACGAGTACAAGGCGCTTCTCCCACTTGCATTCCTGCTTTGTCGTATTTCTTTATGACTTTGTCGGCCTGGTCTGCCAAGCGATTTGCTTCATCGGAGCCGGTCTTGTATTCAGATAAAAAGATTACCATCTGATGTTCGTCACTCTTCAGCTCATTCGTCAACCTATCAGGTATAAACGCTTCTGGTATAGAGCTGTCCACCAAACTCTCCAAACCTAAGGCTCTCTTTACACCTTTAAGTTTATTCAAATCTTCAATCATATTTTTAACTTGTCTGTCATCTGCCTTCTTATCTAAAACAACAATATTCGCAGATCCAATCTTAAAGTCCTCGTTCAAAATCTTTTGAGTCTTTACACTCTCCAAGTCTTCTGGCAAAGAGATTGATAGATCATAATAAACTTCGTTGTGATTATATCCATATATTCCTGGAATCAAGAGGATGATGAAGATTATTACAAATACATAGAAATATTTTGTAATAAACTTTGGTAATCTCTTAAAGTCAGGCATTATCTGTCTGTGTTTTGTCTTTTCTATTGCTTTGTCGAAGACGAGTATTAGTGAAGGAAGAATCGTTACACAAGCAATTACACCTATTATAACTCCCTTCGCCATTACAACACCAAGATCGAGTCCCAAAGTGAAACTCATGAAACAAAGTGCTATAAAGCCGGCAACTGTAGTAACCGAACTTCCTACTATAGAAGAAAGAGTTTCCTTTATGGCTCTTCCCATCGCGCCATGCCTATCCTCAGGCGTCTTGGCAAGGTTTTCCTCATAACTATGCCATAAGAATATCGAGTAGTCCATCGTGACGGCAAGTTGCAGTACTGCTGCTAGTGCCTTTGTGACATACGATATCTGTCCAAAGAAAACATTGGAACCCAAGTTGTAAATGATTGCTGTTCCGATACTTGCTATGAAAACAAATGGGATTACCCAAGAGTCCATCAAAAGCGATAGCAAAATAATCGAGATAACAATCGCAATTCCTACATATATAGGTGTCTCGTGTTCAGATAATTCTTTGGTGTCCTCTACTATAGCGGTAATACCCGTTACCTTACACTGGTTCTTCGTAATCTTTCTTATTTGTGTAACTGCCTTCATCGTTCGCTCCGCAGAGCTTGTGTCATTAAATATGACCATCATTACTGTAGAGCCGTCTTTGTTGAAAGCTTTGTATATTCTCTTTGGAAGCATGCTCTTTGGTATTCGCAAATCTGCCACGCTGTCATACCATAATACTTTTTGAACAGCATCCACTTTTTCAATCTTTTTCTTTAACTCGGTCGTCTTATTATCATTTAGTCCATCAGTCATAATTAGTCCAAATGCGCCCGAGCCGAAGTCGTCCATCAAGATATCTTGACCTTTCATCGTGTCGATGTTTTTAGGCAAGTAAAACAAAAGATCATAGTTTACACCTGTCTTAAAATATCCGATAGCCGCTGGTATCAATAACACCACTGCGATAATTAGGATAATGACTCTGTATTTTACGACTCCGTGTCCAAACTTGTCCATCATAAGCCTACTCCTTCTCGCCAATCTCCGGTGTCTTGTAGATGAACTTCACTTGTCCATCCATCTTATTTGAAATACCACTAAATGCCTTATATGCATTACCTGCATCAAGTAAATCTTGAATTTTTTCTACTGCTTTTTCACCTTTGCCGCCAAACAAAGATGTAATCCTCTTAATTCCTTCGTTGTTAAGTTTCTGTGCACCGTCTCGAAGTTTCTTTGTACCGTCAGCCAATGTATCAATTCCGTTACAGAATGTTGCTGTTCCGTTTGCTAGTTTATTTGATCCAGCATAAACCTTTGCTATAGCCTGATCTAGTTTGCTTGCTCCTGAAACTAGCTGTGGACTAGCCGCTCCGATTTTAATAGTCATTACTTTAACTCCGTCGTAAAGTTTAATGAAACCATCGTTTAAAGCGGTTGCGCCATCTGACAATGAACTTGTACCTTTAGCCAATTCTCCAGTACCCGTTTTCAACTTATCTGTTCCATCTTTCAACTTGGATGCACCATAATTCAAAGTATACAAAGCGGTATATACCTTATATAATCCTTCTTTTAAATCAGATGATCCATCTTCTAATGATTGCATACCATCTTTAAGATCTTTTATTTCCTTCGCATGCGATGCTATTGTGTTTTCAAGAGAAGACTTCACACTCTCCAAAGTCTGAACGCTGTCATTTGCTTGAACTAATTTATAATAAGTACTTGCATTAAGTCCCTTAGCTGCCAATACAGTCTCCAGAGGAGTTCCTCCCTCAACCGCACTATTTATTCCATTAATCAATGCAGCAAGCTGAGCTTCTGTAGTAATTGCTCCACCTGATGCTTGTTTAACCTGCGTCATAATCTGTGATATTTGTTGATCAAGTGAATCCGGAGTAGCCTGAAGCATATTAATAAGTTTGTTTACTCCAGTGTTTGCTTCCTTTGTTCCATCCTTAAGTGCTTTTGAGCCATCATTAATTCCGCCATCTTTCTGAAAACCATATAATATCTGCTCGATTCCACCAGATAAATCTTTAGTTCCAGAGTTAATGTCTCCAGCTCCCTTATCAAGGTCTTTTGCACCATTCTTTACCTTCTTTGCACCTTTTGCCAAAGAATCTGTTCCGTCTGCAAGCTTCTTTGCTCCAGATTTTGCAGTTTTCAAGCCTTTGTTAAGTTCTTTGTGGAACTTTTTATTTCCCTTGTAGTTTTTCTTTGTGCCTTTTTTAACTTTCTTAAGTCCATTTGCAAGGTCGCTTGTTCCATTCTTTATCTTTGGCGAAGCCCCTGCTAGTTTATCAGTTCCATCTGATAGCTGATTTGCTCCGTCCACTAATTGATCCGCTCCGTTTTGAAGCTGATTTATCTTTGATTTTATATTTGAAAGGTCGATTGAATCTTTAATATTGAAATTTCCAAGATTTGACGTTGCTACGATAAGTCCCATACTCATTGTGCAGTTTGCTACGTCCGCGGAAATAGTAAAACTATCTGGCAAACCAATTTTGTTTAGATATTCTTGTGCATCTTTGAAAGTATTGTCCAAGTAATCATCAAGTCCTGGCACTGAGTAACCTAAAACTATTTTTGAATCACCATAGTCTGCTACTTTACCGTGATCTATCTTAACGTTGCCAAATGTCTCATCATCTAACATAAATCCGCCTAAAACTACAAATGGAACAAAGTCATGTCCCTTAGCTTTAGCGTTGTTTTTGAATTTATACTGGATTTGTAGTTCTCCGCTCTGTCCTTCAAGTTCTTCGGCGGAGATGTCTTTTCCGTCTAAAGAATAAGAAATATCCACACTAATAGGGGGCTCTACCTTTGTAGTACCCTGATATGTAATATCCTTACCCTTGTTCTCCCAAACAAGTTTGCCGTCCTTCTTAGTGAATTTCTCGTCACCTTTAAGGTTTTTGATGTTATCTAAAATAGACACATCTTCAATAGGTTCGTTTCCTTTGACCGTTATGATATCGCTTACAGTAGTTTTTTTGGCCGAACCATCTCCGTTCAATTCAGCGTATACCGTCTCTGTCTTTTTCATCTTACCGGTCTTAGAATCCTTCTTGCTAACCTGTCCAGCTAGGAAATTTCCCATCTGATTAGGCGAAATCTCAGGATCTTTTAGAACCGCCCTCGTGTTTGTGGTTGCTAGCGCATATGTACAGACCATTGCAGCTATTACAACCATGCATATCATTTGTTTAATTCTAGTCTTCATAGCAAACACCTTCCTTTTTTACGACCAATTCGTCTTATCTAAATATAGCACAAAACGGCAAAAAATGCACCCAAATATATGTTCGAGTGACATCACATTTATTACAATTTTCGGTTGACAAATTACAAAAATAATGGTTTAATTAATAACCGTGAAAAGAAATTGTAACATTTATGTAATATTTGGAGGCGATTTTTTGAAAGCGAAAGTAATGAAAAAAATAGTTATTACAGCATTAATAATATCAATGCTTGGCGCATCATTGTTTGTGGCTCCAACCACTAAGACAGTTGAGGCCAAGAGCTACAAGGCTTCTACTCTAAGACTTATGTCAGCAATCATTTACAGTGAAGCTGGTAACCAGAGTTACGCAGGTAAAAAGGCTGTAGGAATCGTTATTATGAACAGAGTTAAATCTAGACAGTTCCCAAACAGCGTTAAAGGCGTAGTTTATCAGAGAGGTCAGTTCTCTCCTGTAAGAAATGGTTCACTTGCTAGATCATTCAGACTTTATGACAGAGGTAAGATGAGTAAGAGTGTTAAGAAGGCTGCCGCTTCTGCTCTAAGTGGAAGTAAGACAGTTAAGTATCATGGCAAGACTATTAATATGAAGAAGTTCAAATTCTTCTCAGGCTATGTAGCAGGATGCAAGTTGAAAATCGACGGACATCAATTTAAATAATTAAATATATAATAAAAAAAGAGCAAGGGATTCACTTAAAATCGTTCATTCCCTTGCTCTTTTTTTATTGTATTAATTATTTGATGTCCATCGATTTTTACCATGAGGAGTCTTGGTCAGTTTCTTCTTCTATCTTTACTGTCTCTTCCTGTGGTTTTGCTACTTCTTTCTTTGTAGTTTTCTTCTTATTCTTCTTTTTAGCTTTCTCTGCTGCTCTCTTTCTAGCTCTAAGAGTTTTCTTTAAGTGTTTCTTCTCTTCTTTTTCCTTCTTAGACTTCTTGATATTCTGTTTGTGGTGGTCTTTGTCCACCATATCCTTAGAGTCGTAAATTGGACGATAAACAGCTATACAGTCGTGATCTCTAGCAGATACTGCTCTAGTTCTAAAGTCCACACCTTTGCCAGACATTTCCATTATTTCTTTATTGTTCTTGAACATTGCAACGTGCGTTACGTGCTTGTAGTGATCTTCAAAGGTGTCCACATCTTCATCTGAATAGAAAATGATATCTCCAAGCTTCGCACTGCCTAACTTAACCTTTAGGGCATTGTGCTCACACCATTTAAGCTCTGTCTCTGTGTTTGCTCCATCTCCACCCATATTCATTCCAATGTCTTTGTAACATGCGTAAACGAACGATGAGCAATCGGCAAATCCCTTCTGGTGTCTCTTTGCCTGTGAGTATGTATACTTCTTATATTTCTTAGAGAATTGAAGCAAACGTTCTTTTTTAGTAATAGTTTTAAACTTCTTAGTCTGTTTATCTGTTTTATGCTTGAACGCAAGAATCTTTCCACAGTTTTTGAAGTTTATTTTGTCGCCGTCTGACAACTTTTTCTTAGTTTCACCTAAGAACTTGTTCTTTCCAAAATTAATTGTGTTGTCTACAGCCAAGTAGTCAGCCAAATTCTTCTGCTCCACATAGCATTCTTTGCTAGTAATCTTATATTTATATGTCTTGCCATAGTCAAAGTCGCTCTTTTCATTCAAAGTCTGGTTGAATTTGAAGGTATCACCCTTGATTTGCTTTTTCTTAGCTGTTTTTATCTTTTTATACTTACCATTGTCCTGTTTTTCATAAAAACTTATAACAACGTCCTGTTTACCCTTGTATCCGTCTAATTTGACCTTTACGGAATTTGTTTTCACATCATAAACAGATGCTTCCTTCTTAGCATCTGTCTTTTTGGCTGTAGCTTTCTTAGTCTTTGCAGCGTCCACGCCCACAGCTGGGGCGAAGAACAAAGCGGCCGCAACCGCCAAAGCTACTACTATCTTAAGTTTTGATTCCGTTCTAGTTTTTGAATTCATACCGTACATATTATATAACGTGTAATAATTTATGTAAACTACCCATTTTTTAGTTTCTACTATATTAAATTACCAACTAATTGTGTTTATTTTATGAATTATTTGTCCAAAATATTATCGTACCTAATTGCCTTCACTGTATGCTCTTTTTGAAGGCCAAGGTTTTTGTAAGGATTGCTCTCCAAAGCTGCGGTACCGACAAACTCCATAACAACCGCTCCATGATGATGTCCCCACTTATCTGCAGGGTTCTGATCATAGAAAGTCTTCTCTTGACTCTTGTTATCGTAAATGATGCACTTTAGCACTGTTCCGTCCGACATAACAAAGTCGATTTTGTCGCCGACTTCGCCGAAGGTTCTGGTGCACGCAATCAAGTATCTTCCATCTAACTTTTGGAAGCCCTGAGCATCTTCAGTTCCCTCCTTATGCCAAAGCTGATCCACCTTATACTGGTTAGAGCCGACTGCGCAATCATAATATTTCAAATCCCACTCTCTTGTGGCATACCAACCACAGCCTTCTGGGATGTTAATGACATGTCTTCCATTGAAATATAGGTACGAGAAAATAAGTGGTATCAACAAAAGTGTTGCCAACACAATATACCCCTGTGCTGTGGATAGTGTATTCTTATTATTCTTTTTCTTCTTATTATAAGTTCTCGTGTATTTCTTCATAACTCCCACTATTATACAAAACATTCTTATATTTATAAAGGAAAAGAAGCCCTATCACTAGGGCTTCTTTCGGAGAAAAACTTGATGAAAAAACTAATTAACATTCTTACTGTGCTTTTGCTTTTTCGTCATCATCATCGTCGTCGTTATCTTTTTTGTCGTCATTGTTGCCTTTTTTGTCAGAATCTTTTTTCTGACTGTTCTGTCCATCCTGTGGTGCCTGAGCGTTTGGCTGTTGGCCCTGTGGTGGCTGACCCTGAGGTGGCTGTCCTTGAGGCGGTTGACCTTGCTGATTGTCATTTCCTTGAGGGGCTTGACCCTGAGGTCCACCTTGCTGTCCATGGAACTTTTCAATTTGCTTGTCATTTCCCTTTGGTCCTCTAGGAGCACATCTCCTTGTAGCTAAACATATATTACAAGCTACGGATCCGGCCAAGACAATCGCCAAAACCAAAATTGCTATGTTCTTTCCACTTTTAAAAAATTCCTTCATAATTAGTTACCTCCTTAAGCTTTATGTCTAATATCATAAATTTGATCTGTGAACAACTTGTGTTCAAAAATCGAACTAAATGTGAATTAAAAAACATAAAAAAACCATAGGAAAAATATTCCCTATGGCTTTTCTTCTATATAAATAGTTATAATTAAACTTCTTGGCTAGCGGCTATCGCTGCTATCGCTCCATCAGACGCCGCAGTAGCTAATTGTCTTACAGACTTTGTTCTGCAATCTCCAGCCACATAAATACCCTGAGTGTCTGTTTTGCAATCTTCCAGAGCTTTTACATAGCCATTCTCTAATTCAACTATATCCTTAAAATCTTCGTTATCAGGAACTTGTCCTATTGCAATGAATAAGCCATTCACGTCTAAAACTCTCTCATCACCAGTGTTTTTGTTTTTAACTTTAACTCCTGATACATGTTCATTTCCGGCTTCGTCTGTATCAGACAAAATCTCTGACACTGTGGAGTCTAAAACTAATTCAACATTGTCTTTTTCTTTTAATCTTTCTACATCTTTGTCGTCCGCTCTAAACTCATCTCTTCTATGAATGATGTATACCTTATTGCAATAATTTGAAAGAAACATAGCATCTTCCACTGCAGTGTTTCCACCACCATTCACCGCCACATCTTTGTCTCTAAAAAACATTCCATCACAAGTTGCACAGTAGGAAATACCTTTTCCTACCAACGAATCCTCGTTATCAATTCCTAGTTTTCTATTCTTAGCACCTGTGGCAATAATTACTGCTTTAGCCTCATACTCATCTTTTGGAGTCTTTACTAATTTTGAATCTTCTCTATCTTCAATACCTACTGCCTTTTCAAACTTAAATTCTGCGCCAAAATCTTTGGCCTGATTGTATAGATTAGTAGCAAACTCAAAACCAGAGATATGTGCTATTCCTGGATAATTCTCTATATTAGGTGTGTTTACAATCTGTCCGCCATAAGTTTTTTCCTCTAGCACAAGCACGCTCTTTCCACTTCTTCTAGCATATATTGCCGCTGACAGTCCTGCTGGACCAGCGCCTATAATTATAATATCGTACATAATATTCTCCTAAAAAGACTAGTGGGTGATAACACACCCACTTTGTCATATGTAAAAGTTATTTTACTAGATCTAAAATCTCATCTTTTGTAATAACACCAATGCTTCTGTTTGCTTCTTCACCGTTTTTAAATACAACCAAGCATGGTATTGATGCAATATTGTATCTGACAGCAAGTCCTTGCTCGTCATCAACATTTATCTTTGCTACTTTGAAACCATCAGCTTCTTGCGCCACTTCGTCCACTACCGGTCCAAGCATTTGGCAAGGTCCACACCAGCTAGCCCAAAAATCCACTAGCACTGGCACATCTGATTTTAAAATTTCCTCTTCAAAATTATCTAATGTTACTTTAATTGGTTCCATAAAAACCTCCTTATCTTCGACTTCGTTTAAAGTCTAATCTTCTAATCCACCTAGAACTTTGTCTAGGAGTCTTTTAAGTTCCTTAGCATCTTTTGGATTTAAGTTTACACATTGTCCCATCTGGGCAGGTATTTTTGATGCTTTGTCCTCCAGTTTCTTTCCCTTTGTTGTAAGTTTCACTACGAGATTCCTCTCATCATCTTTTGCTCTTACTCTTTGAATGTACCCCTTGACCTCAAGTTTCTTAAGCAAAGGAGTAAGAGTTCCTGAATCCAGATAAAGAGCTTCACCCAACTCTTTGACGTTACACTCACTGTTTTGCCAAAGAGCCATCATCGCAATGTACTGCGTGTAAGTTAGATCAATTTCATCTAAGAAAGACTTATACTTTCTTACAATCTCCTTTGAGCAAACATAAAGCGGGAAACATAACTGGTTTTCTAATTTTAAACAATCGTACTTACTCATTTTGTCACCTGATTTCTTTATATTCAGCCATATCAACTTCCTCGTTGAACATATCTTTTACTTTAAAATCATATATACTCATCTTTTCATCCTCCTTTGAATTAGATTGTGTACAATTTAATTATACACAATCTTTTCTATTTGTCAATATTTTTTCACAATAAAAAAAAGACTGCCATATTTTCATATGACAGTCTCACTATTATTTTTATTTAAGCTTCAACCTTTGGTAGTTTTGCTAAACTTTCTTCGAGCTCTTCATCAGATGGAATATAATCATCCATCTTACCATCGTGGTATTTCTCGTAAGCAACCATATCGAAGTAACCAGTCCCTGTAAGACCAAATACGATAGTCTTCTCTTCGCCAGTTTCTTTGCACTTAAGTGCTTCGTCGATAGCTACCTTGATAGCGTGTGAGCTTTCTGGAGCTGGAAGGATACCTTCTACTCTAGCAAACTCTTCAGCTGCCTTGAACACGTCAGTCTGAGCTGCTGTTCTAGCTTCCATTAGACCATCATCGTATAGCTGTGAAAGAATTGAGCTCATACCATGGTATCTTAGTCCACCTGCGTGGTTTGGTGCTGGAATAAAGTCAGAACCAAGTGTGTACATCTTAGCTAATGGACAAATAGCACCTGTGTCGCAGAAGTCGTATGCATATCTACCTCTTGTGAATGATGGACATGACTGTGGCTCAACTGCGATTATCTGGTAATCGTTTTCGCCACGTAGTTTCTCGCCCATAAATGGAGCGATAAGTCCACCTAGGTTTGATCCACCACCTGCACAACCGATAATGATATCAGCTTTCTCGCCAATCTTATCAAGTGCAGCCTTTGTCTCAAGACCGATAACTGACTGGTGAAGAAGTACCTGGTTAAGTACTGAACCTAGTACGTATCTGTAACCTTCGTGTGTTACAGCATCTTCTACAGCCTCTGATATAGCACATCCCAAACTTCCTGTTGTTCCTGGATGTTCAGCGTTAATCTTCTTACCAACCTCTGTATTCATAGATGGTGAAGGTGTAACTGAAGCACCATATGTTCTCATAACTTCACGTCTAAATGGTTTCTGTTCATATGAAACTTTAACCATGTAAACTTTACAGTCCAAGTCGAAGTATGAACAAGCCATTGATAGAGCTGTACCCCATTGACCTGCTCCTGTCTCTGTAGTAACTCCCTTTAAGCCCTGCTTCTTAGCGTAGTAAGCCTGAGCTATTGATGAGTTAAGCTTGTGACTTCCACTTGTGTTGTTTCCTTCGAACTTGTAGTAGATCTTTGCAGGTGTTCCTAGTTTCTTTTCTAGGAAGTAAGCTCTTACTAATGGTGATGGACGATACATCTTGTAAAACTCTTTAATCTCCTCTGGGATATCAAAGTATTTTGTATCGTTATCTAGTTCCTGTTCTACTAAGTCTTTACAGAAAACTCCTTCTAGTTCCTCAGCCTTCATAGGCTCTCCAGTACCTGGGTTTAGTAATGGTGCTGGTTTGTTCTTCATGTCTGCTCTAAGGTTATACCATTTTTGTGGCATCTCCGATTCGTCTAAGTATGTTTTGTAAGGTATTTTTGTGTTTGGCATAATAATTGCCTCCTTTCATAAAATATAATTATACGATTCGTTGAAACAATAAAAAAATCCTGTCCCAACAAATGCTGGGACAGGATGAAAATTCTTAATCCTGCGGTGCCACCCGGCTTGACATCTTTTGATGCCCTCTCACGCATACTATCATATGCTGACCCTTTTTAACGAAGCGCCTACTCCGTATCGCATACTGTAATTTCAGCGATCCCTCAGAAGTCCATTCGGTTTTAAATACTATTATCGCAATCCCACCGCCTGCGACTCTCTTGTAACGTAACTTTAAAACTTACTTACTCTTCTTCAACGGTTTGAGAGTATATTACACTATGAAAAATATCTTGTCAACAATTTTTTTAAAATTTCAAATACTTTTTTTAAATTAAGTCTTTTACATATAAACCACATTATTTGGTATAATGATTAGGATTAAAGAATTTGGAGATTTTGAATTGAAAAAGTTTTATCGATCAATATTTTCAGTAGACGAAATTAATACGGGCAGACAGTTTGAGTTTGATATGGCAAAGGCAATGATTTTACTTTGTCTTCCATTTATTCATCTCGTAATTCAGCTTTGTAGTGATGCTTCACTAGAGGGCGGTTTGCCTTATCTTTTTGATACAATAATCGGCGGTCCTTTGGCGGCACCAGTTTTTATGTTCGCTATGGGATTTGGAATGAACTATGCGAGAATTAGGAAGCCTAGACATTACGTAATGCATGCTGTAGGAATTGGTATTGCAGGAATCATTCTTAATGTCTGTAGATTTTTAATTCCACTACTTATCGGATATTTTACTACAAAGAATTACGACTACTATCTAGAGCCTTTGCCTGGCAGGATGCTTACAAGTGATATTTTTCAATTTGCATTCTTCGCGCTAATAATCATTGCTATTTTTGTTAAGTTTAATGTTTCAAAGAAAGTAATGCTTTTGATAGGTTTTATTTCCCTTCTTATCGGAAATATTCCTGTGCTCATAGGACAGCCAGCAAACGACATTGATACAGGAAACTACGTTTTAAATATGCTTTTGGGATACTTCATCCCAACTGAAGATCACACTAGAACTATATTTTCAGATTTTCCAGTATTTAGTTGGCTCCTCATACCAATCTGTGGATATATTTTTGGTTCACAATTACTTAAGGTGAAAAACAAAGATAAGTTTTATGCTATCTTTACTCCTATTTGCTTAGTGGCTAGCATCATTTACTTCTACTTTGGAATTAAATACGAACACGGTATGTTTGGCGAAGGCCAAAACTGCTACTACCACATCCGAATAGAGGATGCTCTCATTTGCATCGTGGCAGCTATTGCCGTTTTGGGTGTTTATCATTTCTTAGGAAAAATACTTCCAATGAAGTTTAAAGGTTGGATTGAGACTTTAAGCAAAGTCCTCACTCCATACTATTGCGTTCACTGGGTGCTTGTAATAGTAATTAGTCAATTATTCCTATTTAACTTTGGCGCCCCTCATGGAGACTATAACAAAGTCGGAAAAGTGGACTTTATTTCAATCGGATGGGTAATGTTCATCGGTTTATGCATTGATATTGTTGGAATTGCTACCGCATTTGCTTGGAAAAAATATAGAGCGCGAAAAGCATTTGGATTTAATAAATAATTTTTCATACGGAGGAAATTATGAAAAATAAAAAATATAAGAAGACAATCAGTAAAAAAACGGCCTTTGGATTAACACTCCTAGGTTTATTTATGATTATCTGCGTGGCTGCCTGTGTGGCATTCATTTACCAGAATCAGTTAGATAGAAATTATAAAAGTTTGACAAAGAGTTATGGTAAATCTGCTTCAGATTTTATTGATGGTGACTATGTAGAAAAGATTGTCAAAACCCCCGACAAAGACAGAGGAAAGTTCTTTGACGATAAATACTACAAAGAAGTAAAAAAGTTTTTAGATACTGTTGAAAAAGACAGTGATATTAAGTACTACTATGTCTTTGAACCACGTGATAAATATTTAAAATATTTGTGGGACTCGGATACCATAGAACAAGCTAGCGATTTAACTACAAGTGATGAAAACTATATGACAGATGGTAAAGCTTTTTCTCAAAAAGCATTTAAAAAGAATCCAAAAATAGATATCAGATATTTCGATGATGAGGAGTACGGCAAAATAGTTTCATCATTCTACCCTATTTACAACAGCAAAGGCGATCCAGTCGCTTTGGTAGGCGTAGACATTTCAACTCCATATATTATTGAAAGACTACTTCACTTTATTATTGCCGTTATTTTGGCAGTTATTGTTGTGACTTTGATTGCTGAGATTGCTTGGTTTAGATACATGAAGAAGGGACTAATCATTCCACTTCACACTCTAAACGATGCATCTAAGAACATGGTTGCAAACTTGGAAGAGGATTCAAAAGTTGAAATTAATATAAATACTCATGACGAAATTGAGGAGTTGGCAGATTCATTCACATATATGAACACAGAAATCAGAGACTACATTAATCAGGTGGAAGGTCTCACGGCCGAAAAAGAGCGTATCGGTGCGGAGTTAGATATCGCAAGAGATATTCAAACTGGAATGTTGCCTAGCACTTTCCCTCCATTCCCAGACCATAAAGACTTTGACTTATACGCATCAATGGATGCCGCAAAGGAAGTAGGTGGAGATTTCTATGATTACTTCTTGCTAGATGACGACCACTTAGGTTTAGTTATTGCAGACGTATCAGGAAAGGGTGTTCCTGCAGCACTTACAATGATGTCTACTAAGATTTTAATTGCCAACACTGCTAAAACATATCCTACGGCCCCTGCAAAGGTATTAGAGGAAGTTAATAAACAGATAGCCGATAATAACAATGCTGATATGTTTGTCACTGCTTGGTTTGGAATTTTAGAACTATCAAGTGGAAACCTCACTTGCGCAAATGCCGGCCATGAATATCCAGTTATTTGCAGAGAAGGCAAAAAATACGAATTATTCAAAGATAAACATGGTCTTGTACTCGGTGGTATGTCCGAGTCAAAGTATACGGAATACACCATTAAATTGGACAAGGGCGATGTGCTTTATGTTTATACAGACGGTGTTCCAGAAGCCACAGATAAAGACTTAAATCAGATGGGAATGGAATATATGATAGATGCGCTAAACGGTATCAACTCTACTAACCCAGAAGCAGTAATTAGCGAGATGCACAATGCAATAGATGACTTCATCAAAGGCGCTGAACAATTTGACGACATTACAATGCTTTGCATTAGATATCAAGGTTGAATAATTACAAAAAAGAAAAACACAAGGGGCTTCACTAACAATCGTTCATCCCCTTGTGTTTTTCTTTTTTTGTATTAATTTATCTTAGTTCTCATCCTGCAAAGCCTTGTATCCAGTATCTCCTGTACGTATTCGCATGATGTCTTGAATCTGTGATACGAAGATCTTACCATCACCAACTTTTCCAGTAAATAGAGCCTTTCTAGCTGCTGCTACCACTAGGTTAGGATCAATCTTAGAAACCACAATCTCAACCTTAACTTTAGGTTTCAAGTTCATGCTCATGCTAACACCACGATATCTTCCTGTCTTTCCTTGCTCGACACCACAGCCCATAGCCTGAATAACTGTCATACCAGTTACACCAATTTCGGCCATTGTGTCTCTGAGAACTGTGAATTTTTCTTCGGCGCAGACGATAACTATCTTCGTCAAAGTACTTCCAGTAGTTGTACTACTTAAGTTGAGGTGCGCAGGTTCGATATCTGTAATATCAACGGGGCCTGTACTCTCTCCCATATAAGCAGGAGCAATTGGCAAGAAGTCTGCGTAAGCTGAAGCCAAGCCGTGCTCCGAAATATCCATGCCGGCTAATTCGTCTTCCTCTGATGCTCTTAGGCCGATTGTGTGTTTAATCAACTTAAATACTAGGAACATCAAATTGCTGCGTAAATGTCGATAGCTACAATACCAAGCGCCTGGATTCCTAAAAGTTTGAATCCACCGCCGTAGAACAAGCCTGCGTACACAGAGCCGTCGGCGAAGGCCTGTACTGTCTCACCACGTCCTGTTGCAAACAAACCAACTGCGATTGTTCCCCAAATACCATTTACCATATGAACTGCCACAGCACCAACTGG
>JAFVGA010000025.1 GCA_017475235.1 Eubacterium sp.
AAATATGGCGAGCCTCCCCCAAGGCTCCCATATTTTTTTTTTACATCAAGTCTAACTTTTTTATAAAATATATAATTTGAAAGGAAGTACAATTATGCGCAAACTTGAAACAATTCAGACAAAAGAAAACCTTAACTACGTTAGAGCCGTAGATGAAATCGGTCCTGGCAACGCAAACCACAAATACGAAATTGTAAGAGCAGATACAGATGAAGTTCTTCTTACAGTTCAGCATCAGAATGGTCCAAGAAAAGAAGAAGGTTCTATTCCTGGTGTACTTGATGTAGACCTTCTTGAAATCGCAAGAGACAGACTCAAGTCTTTCCAGGCTGGTCCATTTGCAAGTAAGTACAATGAAGAAGCTCTTACTCATGTAGAAGCTGCTTTACAGGCTCTTAATCAGAGAGTACTTGACAGAATCGAAAGAGACGTTCTCGGTAAGAACGAAAAGTAATCAGGGATATAGGAGATATGTAAATCATAAAATACACTGTGCTGGAAGGCACAGTGTATTATTTGTGTTAATTGTATATTATCGATATGTGTTGCATACATACGTAAGCAATAATATTATTTTCAGGAGGTCTTCAAATGGGAGACGTTAAAAACTTTTTAAGCGGAGGAAAGGTTTTACATTGTACCGTTAATTCTGGAACTGAAGCCGGAACTCCATCAATATCATACTTACACTACACTGATATCTATAATGTAGTGTACATTCACATTATTGAGGTAACTTGCGAAAACGCTAAGCTTTTCGAGGATACCTTAAGGCAGTTCAATGAGACTATCTACTCAGATGTAAAGAAGTCTATTTCTGCCAAGACCGCAATTGTTTCGATTTTAGATTTAGGGTTTAATATTTGGGAGGAGCTCGGATTCAAAGTTGTATTTGATTCTGATGCTCAGGAAGAAAGTTTTTACAAGATGATTAGTTACACAGAAAAGAGCTAATAATGCAAATGCCGAAAGAGGGGTCGTTCAACGATCCCTTATTAGGCTAGTTGAGAGGAGTAGTTTTTATGGAACGACACATGAGCAAGCAAAAAGAAATCAATATTAAGGCGTGTCTTAAATCGCCAAATTATGTAAAAACTCGTAGAGAGTTTGTTAAATTCGTAGACGAAGAAGCCACAGCAAAAGGTCTGGATCAGTATCCAGATAAAGAAGAGACTTTAAACATTCTCGATTCGAATTATCCGGAAGAAGTTTCGATTAGTATTATGGAATCATATATGTATAGATGTTATACTTTAGATGAAGCTATGAAGCGTGATATGGGTGATTCTGAAGAATGTGACCAGCTCAAAACTTTAATCACGACAATGAATACTATTTGTATTAAAGGGGCACTAGAGGATGTAGAAGAACGAGTTCAGACTCTGCATGAGATTATACAGGAGTGGTCTCCTCATACTGAAGCAGGTTGGAACGATCCCGTATTTGGGGACGAATTACATGCGAATGTGGTTCTCTATGATAAGTACTTAGTTACCAAGGAGCATCTTAATGTTCTTGATGATAAATTATGTTCGATACATGATAACTATCCATTATGGAAGATTCGTGATGATTGGTACTACAATGACGATGGTGAAAGAGGTGAAGAATAATGGAGTTAAATTTCAAAGAGTGTTTCCAGAGCAGAGAATACCAAGTGGCTCGTAAAGAGTTTGAGGAACATCTTAAAGAGGAAACCACATACATTGGCGGCCAGTTCTATACGGATTATGATGAGCTACAGCATATTCTTTGCTCATATTATCCTGAAGAAACAGCTATACGGATCATGAATAATTATGAAGAAGATCCGTACGGTATATTTGACAAGTATGAATTGTCGGAAGTCGGATTTGAGCGTGAGTTTGATCCAAGAATTATACCTAGGATTCAGAAATACAATGAGTGTTTATACAGCGAAATCAGGTATAATAATGAAGTAGGCATTATGCCAAAACTTGATGTAGCATATAAATGTGCTAAAATTGCAATGGAGAAAATGCAGGATCGTATGCTAGATTGGAATATGGCTTTTTCAGATGACCATCTCGGTTATTATAAAAATTATAATGGCCGAATTATAGATCTTAATGGTATCGAAAAAATAGGTCACACAATATATTTCGGTTCTAATGCTTTATACAATGCCGTAAACGATGTACTTTCTACGGATGCATTTCGTATTTAAGTAATTTTTAATTTGATTGAGGTGAAGAGCATGGATATGCGTTGTTTGACCGATGAAGAATCAGAACTTTATGAAAAGTCGCTGAACGAAGAAGCAACGGAGACCGGAATAAATCTTTTCACGGTAAAGTCATTCACACCAACCGTAAAAACTAATAGGTTTTACGCATCTCCGTTTATAGATAAGACAGCAGAAGCAACTGGCAGAAAGTCTAAGAATAGATTTCTATGTGACAAAGACAAAATGCCAGAAAATAAACCGAACTAAATGTGATAGAAAGGTGATATTATGACCATTTTAAGGCAAGGGTATATTAAAGCTCCTGACCCTAATTTAGAGTTCGAATGCGATAATTGCGGATGCGAATTCATCGCAGAACGCAGGGAAGTCGAATATAGCGAAGAAGTTTCATGGGGCCCTGACCACAACGAATACCGTTGTAAGTGTCCGTGTTGTGGCACAGAATGTAGAAATAGAATTTACTAAATGCAAATCTAATAGGGAGGCATGATAATGCTAGATAGTGGTTTAGATAAAGAAGAACAAGAAGAGTTAATTAAAAAAGCTATAGCCCTTAAAGAAGAAGGATGTTCACAGGTAGATATAGCTAAAGCTTTAGGTAGAAGCCAACCTTGGGTTTCCCGTGTCATAAATCAACAAAAGATCAATAATAGTATAGAAACCGAACGTCAAAAATATGCAGAAGAACCAAAAACATACAAACTTTTCTCGGAAATGTTTGGTTATGCTATTACATCTGTGAAAAAAGAGTTTTGTTTTAAAGATGGAACCCCAATCGATGGATACTTCTTAATTCCAATGGATACTATTTTATTGGGTATTGAAGCAAGAAACGACATCATGGTTTATATATTAGATCTGAGTCCTTCAGATTTCATAAACAATAAATAATATAATAGTGACAAAATAACTATAGGGAGGCACGGATGCCTCCCCATATTTTTTATTTGGTCTTAGTTGTTTTTACAGCTGGTTCACTAGATACAGCATCACTAGTAGTCCTACTGCTGGTCTTCTTTTCTGTTTGTACCCCGAAATAAAATGATATCACCATAGTAAATACCATGAGGAATTGATCCGAAGATATCTTATCTTGGTATGACAGATATCCAAAGATTACGGTAAGAATGATAGTGACGATACTCTTTACATCAAGTAAAGCAACAAGTTTATTACCTAAAGATTTCATATTATCATCCCCTTTACATAGATGTTGAACTCAACATTCTAGTAATTTAAACCTATATAAAGGAGGAGTTAATATGAAGAACTTCCAGTTTCTTCAGGCGCTATTTACAATACACGCTGACAATTTCAGAATGCTCCATTGGAAAGCTTGTGGTAAAGATTTTGATAGAGCTCATGCTTTAGCTGGAGATTATTATGAAATGCTCGGTGATGATATTGATGACATAGTAGAAGTAATGATGCGAGTTGATATCAAACCATTATCTACTCCGGAATGTTATGAAGCTAAGAAAGATATCGAGTTAGATATGTTTGAAGCTGATCCGGATGAAGACTATGAACTTGAAGATGTCATAAAGCATACAGACAGTATTCTCGAAAACTTACTTAGAGGTATTGGCGAAGTGCTTATGCAGAAAGAATATCAAGAAGATGGAGATATGGTTGGTATCAGATCATACTTAGAAGGATTATACGATAAGTATGATAAACAGGCTAACTATCTGAACAAGAGAAGAATGAAATAAAAAGAAGTGAGAGTGCTTTACGCACTCTCGCTCCTTTCGGTTTCATTATGTTTCGGCAAATAATAAAACCAATACGTTTTTATGCTTGATATTAGAAGATGTTGGTTAGAGCACTGGGATTTGAACCCAGGATAACGGAGTCAAAGTCCGTTGCCTTACCGCTTGGCTATGCCCTAGTAAGTATAGTAACCCAATCGGATTACTATACAGTTATATGGTTTGTAATATTTTATTAAGGATTCTGTTCCTCTTCATCTTCGAACAAAGCATCCATATCTTGTTGTGTGATACTCTGAAGTTCCGCATCTACAGCAGATATATCTTCAGTCCATGTATATGTAGCGAAGTTCTTTGGGTTTGATGTAGAAAGCTTATACCACTTTCCTTCTGATACACAAAAAGCCCGGAAACCATTAGGCATAATTACAGAATTATTTGCCTCAAGAGCAGACTTAGAAGCCCATCTCTGTCTACCATCAAGGAAGTTATCCTGAGATGATGTAAAGTTAGAGATTATCTGCATATACTAATTCCCTCCTTTTGATATAAATATTTAAAGATGAAGGAGTAGCCATAGACTACTCCCTCATAATTTTTTCTATAGTTAATAAGTTGTCTTATTAGCTGAAGATGAGTGAACCACCGCTGAGTGTCATTGTAGCCTTTGAGTTTACGATGTAGTAAGCTACGCCGTCAATTGTAAGTTCTGTTGCGAGATTGAATGCATCTGTAACTGAGAAGTTATTTTCATCCTTAATGCTAGAGATAGCACCGAATGACTTAGGATATGCATATACAACCTTCTTGTTTGTTCCTGTGATGCTTGTGTATGAGTAAGCCTTAGAGCTCTTTACAACTGATGTAAGAGCTGTGATTACTGTATCATCAGTAAGATCAGCAGACTCTGCTACTGTACCAACATAAGATGGTGATACGAATGTGTAGCTGAATGTCTTTGTGATTGTTCTGAATGATGTATCGCCAGGGAACTTGTATGAAACAACAATTGTTACTGTTGTATCTGCTGTGATATTAGCAGGTGCAGTAATTGTAGCGACATTGTTTGTGAATGTAGCCGGACCAACTTCTGTTGATGAGCCGCCGGTTGTGAATGTGGCTGATACACTGAATGTAGAAGCTGTAGCGATACCAACTTCTGTATTTGTGATTGTGAATACAGGAGCTGTTACAGTTGTTCCTACTGCGTTAAGGTAAGATGTCTGTGAAGAAGCAAAAGTGAATTCTGGCTTGAGAGCTTCACCTGCAGCGATCTTTCTGATGTTAGCTTCTGTAGCAATTGTTCTTGTGTAGAGATCATCAAGTGCGGCATCTGCATCTTCTACAGCAGCTGGAGCATCTGTGTTAGAATAAGTAACATTAGCTGCAGCAAGCTTGCCGTTTGCATCGAGATTAACAGTCTTACCATTAAGAGCAGTGATAAGAGCAGCAAGAGTATCCTTGACTGTTACTTGTTCGCCGCCTTCTTCTTCTGTATGTGTTCCTA
>JAFVGA010000026.1 GCA_017475235.1 Eubacterium sp.
CAGTCAGCAGTTAACGCTGACGTACAGAAGACGCATATTCGCGAAAGCGAAATACGTCCTGACCTTATCGGAACAATCAGCACAATGATTAAGGACACGATTAAGGATACAGTACACGAGGAACTTTCAAAGCCAAGAACAACAGAAACAGCAGAAGTCAATCAGTGCACCGCAAAGTCTGAAGACGAGATAAGAAAATTCAAAGGTAGAAGTACAAAGTAATAATAGCATCTATTCCGAAAAGGAATGAGGAGGTCAGCAATGACCTCCTCATTTTTTGTTTAGCAATCAAATTTTCTGTTTAGATAATCGTCTCTATATTTTTTTGCTACTCGCCTGAGCAATGTAGGATTTAAATATTGAATAACCTTTTCGTTATTGTTTACACATACCATAAGTTTATCAAGATCATTTATATCCTTAACAAACTTAGCTGCCTCAGCGTTATTACTGATAGCGAGTATTTTTATATCATCGGATACATCTTCAGGTAAGTATTGTAAAGCCAAACCACTTTTTGTTACAAACTTGAAAGCCATATCCTCATCAATCATAGACTCAGGAATATTCTTAATTCGTGTATAATCGCTTTCACCAACAAGAGTGCATATCTCAGTGGTTAAACACCTTCTTGGAATATATCTAATAAGTCTTGTATCTTTCTTGATACATCTAATCCAGTCAGCTTCTGTTACCCCATCTTCAATGTATCGTACAGCCTCTGGAGCTATTTCGAGCATAGTCTCAATCTGCTCTCGTGTAGGTTTCTTAATCATCCCCGCATAAGTAGCCGATTGTTTTACCGCAATCTCCACTAACTCCAACGATGGGTTACGTACATATTTGATAGCATAACCATTCTGTTCTACAGCGACTCGTTTCATTTCATAGGTTGCATTCGTACAATACTGAAGGTACGAACCGTCATATCTAAGAACTTCGAGTTTTTCCTCATCTGTTCCAGAACCCTCTTTAATCTTGCGACAAAGAGTTTCATCGTATATCATAATTATCTTCCTTTCTGCTTAAAGCAATAAATTATAGAAATGTTTCGGTGGTTGTATCGGACGAAACATTTTAGTAATTTATTACAAAAGGAGGTTTTAAGATGGGTGCGACCAATACTAAAGCTATAGATTCAATGCTATATCCTAAAGTATCTTCTCTTATGAGTAAGAACCTTTCCAAATGGAAACAGATGATTGGTAGATTTATCAATAAAAGACAGCAGTCTTTATACGATACATTTCCTTCTACAAGAATATTGTACGGACAGCAAGATATAGATGATCTATATGCTTCTGTAGGAATAAAAGAATCAGAAATAATGGATGCTGTATCCAAGACATATTATTATCCTATATCAAACTTCAATCCAAGAGCTGCAAAGAATCCTCAGACTATATTGTGTATATGCATAATCAAGTACTTCTTAAATAAGAATGATAAGAAGAATCTTGAACTTGCTTGTACTTACATGGCTTTCTCAGGAAACTTTTATCCATCTATACATTATGGTTTCTTTCCAATAGAACCATCTCAGTATAGACATGTAATAGACTACGTTGTAAATGAGTATATGGACATGAGATACGATATCAAAGCTACTGGCTCTTTGATTGGAGCCACTACTATTTTGTGCAATACATGGATTGAATCATATTCTAAACTCTTAAAAGGAACTACTATGGATGATGATTACGTATATGTAATCCAACAGCTCCATACTCGTATCAAATCCATGATTAAGAACTGTGCTACAGCATACTATGAGTGCTATGATAAGAAACTCTATATGACATACAGTGGAGATAATATCTCCGACAATGCGGCTGAATTCAGAATAGCAGAATCGGACTTATCTCGTGCTGAATTGCTTACACAAAAAACAATGAATATCATTACTACTCAAGATGTATCTTACGTAAACTGTAAGAGATCATCGAATGATCTTATAAAGACTGAAGAACTCAAGTCTATTATAGAAACCGTAGTAAAGAATCCTGATAATCTTGATAAACTTCAGGAGCTTATAAGGCTTATAATCATAAACTATATGCATGACTGCGATAAGGGATCTATTGATGATCCTATCGGTTTCCTTAAATACTCAATATCGGCTAAGCCTAATAGTAATAGCAAGACTATCTTAAGAGAGAAAGAACTTATTGAGGGATTCCTTGATGAGAACTCTCCATCTTATAGAAAAAGAAAGTCTAGACTTCAAACTAAGTTAGCATATAATAGAGCTTTCAAGGCTTATATTGTATATACTATAATCGACGCATTAAAGAAATAAGGAGGACATATGCGAATAAGAGATTTTGATACACCAGTCATGGATAAAGTCTATGATACTGAGGTGGCATTAGATGAAAGATACGTTGGTGAAACTCCAGCATTAAAGAAAGTGTATGATTTATTCTGTAAATTCAGAGATAAGTATTCGGATAATATAGTAAGAAAGTCACTAAATATGGCTGGAGATAAAGACTTGGAAGCATTTTGTGATGCTTGCGCTGAACTATGGGGATTTGAATCTTGTTCTATGATTATAAAACAAGCAAATATTTTCCAATTTGCGACTTTCTCTTTAGATATGAGAGTTGATCTTCCTTCGGATAAAGAAAGTATGGTTGAATACGGTCCTAATGGAGTTAGATTTAAATCTAAATATCATGTACATCTCGTAACAATAGGTTTTACAGGATTATTAATGAATGCTAAATTTACTAATAGAGAAGTATTTGCTGTATTCTTACATGAAGTCGGACATAGCTTCCAGTCAGCAACGAATGGTCAAATGAACTCATTAAATCAAGTAAACAATATTATCATGTATTTCTGCATGTTCTTAGATCTCCTTAATAATCCTGTAGAAGGAGTAAAGGAAATGCTTGAACTGATGTTCGCTTCAAATGGAGTAATGGGAGTGGTTAGTCATGGATACAAAGCCATAGTAAAGAATCCTGTAGGAAAAGCTCTTGTGAATGTGTTAGGAGCTTTTAGTGGTATCTTTGATGATGTATTTTATGGGGTAATTTTCGCTGCTAGAGCTGTTCTTACTCCAGCCAGCTTCATTCCTAACTTAGTCGCTTCTATAACAAAGCTCTTATTCCCTACGATTCTGGTTCATGGATATGGCGGGGAACAGATGGCTGATAGCTTTGCTGGAGATTTAGGATTTGGTCCGGATTTATCTTCAGCATTTTTAAAGACTTCTAAGTACGGTCATGACTTAGATATCGTAAATAAGATACCGGTATTGAATGCTGTTGTAGACTTATGGTGTTTACCTTTTGAAATGATTATCAGAGGGTTTGATGAGCATCCAACTGATGGCGCTAGAATTCGTGGTATGGTCGATATTATGGAAAATGACCTTAAGAAAGGGTACTTCGATCCTAAGGCCAAGAAAGCTTTAGAACGTGATATTAAGGCTTTAGAAAAGACAGTGGTCGATTTCGAGGATGATATGAGGGCACATCCATTTAAATACAGACAAATATTTAGCTCATCAATGCTTAGCCTTATCTATAATTCCGGCGGCGGTTTCAAGTATAATCTCCTCAGATCGGATCACTCTGGAGAAAAGCAGAAAGCTTATGAGCGTAGTAAAGCACAAGGAAATGTCATTAAGATATAAAAAAATGGAGAGGCTTTATGCCTCTCCAATCATTTTTCTTAATTCAGCATTTTTCTCATTCAAAGTACTAATCATTGCTAATAGAAACCAACCAGAGTTCTTTGGGTTTGGTTGGGTTTTATCAGATAGTTTTTCAATGCAAGCATCTATAACTATATTATTCAGTATGATCTGACTTTGAATTTGCTCCACTTTGTTTTTCTCCAATGTATACCCCCACTACTTCCGACACACTTATATGGTCTGTATAAAGTTGCCCTAGAATTGAGAAAAACACCTCCAGTGTATCACACTCTACGTTCATATCTATAAGCGATTCGATAATAGCATGAGTGTCTGTGAATCCTTTAACTCTTCCAACAACAGCCGTTAGATCGTTGTATATTCTATCTTCTAAAGAAGCACCTATACCACTGTAGTAATTATCACCAGCCAAGAATACTCTTCCCTTATTTCGTTCTAAGTATCTTTGGAGAGCCGGTTCTAATCCTTTATACGGAAGATTGTACTGCTTATTAAATCCATTCGGATTTCTTAAAGGGATAGTTATATTACTCAGAGGCTTCATCGTTATCTTTTCGTTTGAAGATTTGTTCATGACCTTTCACCGCCTCTTTATTAAATGCTAATATTGCATGACCGAATTCATCATATACTCTAACCATATTACCGTCTAAGTGCATGAAGTCTACGTCAGCACATAAATTAAAAATTACTCTTTGATTCTCATTGGTTGTCTTACAAACAACAGTAACGGCACGGTCTTTACTATTTCTAACCATACCATTTGGAAGACACTTAGTCGGAATAGAAATGGAATTACTATCCGACTCAGCCTTTTTGATTTTATTTACTTTGCTTTCTGCGGCATCAGCTATGCCATACAGGAAACTACGGAGCAATTCTTTGGCTATCAAAATACCGCAGCCAGTTAATATTAACCAGCAAAATACTCTCATCGTTTCGGTACTCATGTGTATTCCCCCTTATAATAATGCAACCTTGATTATATCACCAGAAGCATTAGTTATCATCTTGGTTCCACCCGAGATAGTAGAACCTGGTTTGATTTCAGCTACAGGAATATCTCTTATTTCGTTCACGCAATATACTCTGAGCACATGGTCAGATGTAGTTCCGATAATCGATTTAATTGAATCTCCTTGCTTTAATCGTACCACAGTAGAGCCTTTCTTTGCTCTTCCCTGTGAAATAGATGCAGGATTTATTCGGTTGATAAATCCCTTTGAAGTTACAATTAAGAGATCTGTCATACCCGGAATAATAGCACACATTCCTTCAACTGAATCCGATTTCATAGACATAGAACCCTTAGAGATTCTCTTTGTCATAGGTATACTGTCTACCGGAATAAGTAGTGCTGTCTCCTTATTATAGACCATCATATTCATG
>JAFVGA010000004.1 GCA_017475235.1 Eubacterium sp.
CCAAAGACCTCGGATCCTTCTCCAACCAATCCAACTGCCATCTGGTTTTCGTACTCTGGGAACTTCTCATGGATCATCTGTCTACCATATTCCTCATAGAACTTCTTGCAGATTTCCATTCCAGTCAAACCGTCAGCCTCTATAGATTCAACTTCTGTTCCTATTACTTCAGTCGCTTCCTCTATAATATTCTCTGACTGTTTATCTATTAACTTTCGCTCTTTTTTCTTGAGCTTCTTAGTTTCTTTTATTTCTTTCTTCTTTTCTTTGCGAGCCTTCTTATCCTCTTTTGATTTACTTACGCTTCCGCCAATCTCTTCTAGATTTGCAAGAACTGTTGCATAAGCACCTGAGTCTTTGCCCATATTCTTTTCAATCTCAGCTAGGGCTTCCTCATAGTACTTTTTAGCCTCGTCAGTATTTCCCTCTTTAACCATAAGCGAAGCGTATGCTGCCAAAGCTCCGCTGTAATGGAAGTTCTTCTCCTCATCTCTACGATAAATCTCTAAAGATTTCTCGAGGTGTTCTTTGGCGGAGGATAAGTCTCCCAATTCAATCTCGCTCGCTGCAAGGTTTGATAAAGTAGTTGCTACTTCAATCTCAGCACCGTTTATACCTTCAATAATCGACAAAGATTTCTTGAGATGCTCTGTCGCCATAAGGAAATTACCCATCTCCTGGTACAAAAGCGCAATATTGTTATGTAAACTAGCGAATCTATAGTCATTTTCGTCTAGCTTTTCGCGGTAAATCTTAAACACATTGTTGTAATATCCAAGTGACTCAACCTTTTTGCCTGCTGCACGATACGCATTTGCAATGTTCTGCAAGGAAGTGGCATACTCCACTGTTCCTTCCATATTCATATCTCTCATAAGTGAAAGTGCTTCATCGCAGTATAATGTGCTTTTGTCAAAGTTTCCTGTATCACGGTTAAAACCAATAGCCTCATTCAAGATAACTAGCGTTAACTCATCATCTCCTGATACTTTGGCAGACTTTAACTCACTATCCAAAAAGGCATCAACTTTTTCGATGTCCTTTTCGTCAAAAAGATTGTTCAGTTTTTCGTAGAATTCACTTTGTGTCATTAAAAATTTATTTTACCTTTTCGTAAATCTGATTTGTAAGCATTTGGATTATTTCATCCACTTTATCTAGCGCCTCATCTACTGGCACCATCTCTTTATCAATCTGTTTATCTCTAGTTGAAATCTCAACTGCATTCTCAGCCAAGTTTCTTGGACTAACTACTACTCTAACTGGCACGCCCAAAAGATCGGCATCGGCGAACATTGCGCCAGGTCTAACATCTCTGTCGTCGTAGATAACTTCGATACCCTTATCTTGTAGAGCCTTGTATAGTTCATCAGCCTTTGCCTTCGCCTCAGCATCGTCTGAGCGCAAGCAGCAAAGATGTACTTGCCATGGAGCGATTGTGATTGGCCAGATTGGACCCCAGTCATCGTGGTTCACTTCACAAATTGATGCAGCCATACGGCCCACGCCAATTCCGTAGCATCCCATAATTGGATACTGTTCCTTACCATTCTCATCTAGGTAAGTGAAGTTCATAGCCTCTGAGTACTTAGTTCCAAGTTGGAAAATGTTACCAACCTCGATACCTCTCTCGATCTTGATGGCTTTTTTGCCACACTCTGGACAAATTCCACCTTCAGCAATCTTAGCTATATCAACATACTCTGGATTATCGCAGTCTCTGTCCACGTTGAATCCTTTGTAGTGGTAATCTACTTTGTTTGCACCAGTTACCAAATAGTCAATGTCCTTTAGTGACTTGTCAAAAAGAACTGTAACCTTTTCGTTGATTCCAACTGGTCCAATAAATCCTGCTGTAAGCACACTATCGTCAGTAACTTCTGCTGGATGAATCTCGCATCCTGCTGCTCTCACTAACTTTGTCTCGTTCACATCTAAATCTCCACGAATAAATGCCACAATATATGTGTCATCTTCGTTTCTCTGATATACAACAGCCTTTGCAGTATTCTCTGCTGGAATATCTAGGAACTCACATAGAGCCTCGATAGTTCCTGTACCTGGAGTTTCAACTTCCTCCAAGTCAGCCTTTGCAATCTTATTTTCATTTTCAATAATGCTTGGTGCTGCTTCCACGTTTGCGCTGTAACCACACTCTGGACAAACTGCAATTGAGTCCTCTCCAGCTGGAGTCAACAACATATACTCGTGCGAAATACTTCCACCCATCATACCTGAGTCAGATGCCACAACCTTAACTTCTGGAATTCCACATCTTGCGAAGATTCTATTGTAAGCATCATACTGAACTTGATAATACTTCTCCAAATCTTCCTGTGATGTATGGAATGAGTAAGCATCCTTCATTGTGAACTCACGCACACGGATAAGACCAGCTCTAGGTCTAGCCTCATCTCTAAACTTTGTTTGAATCTGATAAATCATAAATGGATACTTAGCGTAACTGTTTGCCCACTCGCGAACCAACTGCACTGCTGCTTCCTCGTGAGTCATACCAAGTACCATCTTTGAACCTGTTCTGTCTGTAAATCTTAGAAGTTCTGATCCAACACTCTCATATCTTCCTGACTCGTCCCAAAGACTAGCTGGAAGAGTTACAGGGAACTTAACTTCCTGTCCATCCGCTTTGTCCATTTCGTCGCGGATGATTTCTTCAATCTTTCTTGAAATTCTATTCATTGGTGGATACTGTGAGTAAACTCCGTTTGCTACATTTTTGATATATCCACCTCTAACCATTAACGCATGGCTATCTATTAAACAACTGGCTGGTCTTTCTTTAAACCTATCGCCTACCATATTTGCTAGTTTCATTTTATTTCTCCAATCTAATTTCTTTTAACTTTATGCCTGTGCCTCTTTTTTAGGTTTGGGGTCTGGAGCCTCCTCATGGTGAGTCGCTCTCATCTCAATCTTAGGACTACCATTTCCATTTATGTACTCTTCAGTGATTGTAACTGTTCCGATATTATCGTCCTTTGGAATCTCGTACATAATATCAAGCATAAGTTCTTCTAGAATTGCTCTGAGCGCTCTCGCTCCAGTCTTTCTCTCCATCGCCTTCTTTGCAATAGCGTGAAGTGCTTCATCTGTAAATTGTAACTTTACTTCGTCGAGTTCTAGAAGTTTTTGGAACTGTGCAATAATCGCATTCTTCGGATCCGTCAAAATCTGAACAAGCATATCCTCTGTCAACTCATCAAGTGTGAACATAATTGGAAGTCTTCCCAAGAACTCTGGAATCATACCAAACTTACGTAGGTCATCCGCATTCACATTTCGAATTACATTTGGATCTTTGTCAAACTTGTCCGACAAATCACTCTTAAATCCGATAGCTGCTTCTTTATTCAAACGTTCTTTGACGATGTCTTCCAAATCCGGGAATGCGCCACCGCAAATGAACAAAATATTTCTGGTGTTAACCGTAGCGAGCGGAACCATAGCGTTCTTGCTTGTTGCTCCAACAGGCACTTCCACTTCTGAACCTTCCAAAAGTTTCAACATGCCCTGCTGAACTGACTCGCCACTCACGTCACGACTTCTTGTAGTGTCCTTCTTCGCAATCTTATCAATCTCATCTATGAAAACGATACCAGTCTCTGCGCGCTCAACATCGTTGTCGGCATTCGCCAAAAGTTTTGAAATCACACTCTCGATATCATCGCCAATATAACCTGCCTCCGTCAAAGATGTAGCATCCGTAATCGCCAAAGGCACATCCAAAAGTCTAGCCAAAGTCTTAACAAGATATGTCTTACCACAACCAGTTGGTCCAATCATAAGCATGTTTGACTTATCAATCTCGATTTCGTCCATAGTGTTTGTAGCCACTCTCTTGTAGTGGTTGTAAACTGCCACAGACATAATCTTCTTCGCGTGATCCTGTCCAATCACATAGTCATCAAGCATGTGCTTAATCTTATGTGGCGCAGGAATCTTGTTAATATCAATCAAAGGCTCTTCGCGCTTCTCTTTTTTCTTCAACTTTTGTTTGTTAGGAACTTCATTTCGAAGTTCATCTGGTGTCATCATATGCACACCTGGAGTGTTCAAAAGCTTCTCCAATTCTTCCTTGGAAATGCTAACTCCCATACCCATGTTTTGCATGCTCTGGAAACTCTTCTGCAAACAATCTTCACACACTGTCACATTTCCGGGCAAGTCAAATAGTTTGCCACATTTACTCTCTGGTCTGCGGCAAACATAACAAACTTTCTCATACTGAGATTCATCGTTAGAATCACTATTTTCCGTAGTCTTCGCCGAAGAATCCTCAGTACTAACTTCGTCAGTTTCAACTATATTTTCATTTTCAAATTCATTGTTTTTGTCTTTGTTTTCACTCATAATTCATCTCCAAAAGTATAAAATACTCCACCGAATATCTTAACATATATCGCTGTAAAGGGCAAAAAACAAAAAATAATGAACACTCACTTGAATCGTTCGTTGTTCATTATTTTTTAGCGTAAATATATTACCCTCTACAAAATTATGAGGGGTCAAACGATTGTTAGTGCGACCCCTCATAATTTTGGCTATTTACCAGGGAAAACCGAACATATTATCATCATTATCTTCTCCATAGTCATCACCATTATTGTAATTATTGTCATTGTTGTAGTTGTTATTCTGGTTATTGTTTGTCTCCTTAGGTTGTTCACCCAAAGTAACTTTTATAGTCTTTGTTTTATATCCATCATCTCTAGCTGCTACTTTAACTTTTACTGTTTCACCAGCCTTATAGTAATCAAGTGCGCTTGTTAAATCTTCCCAAGATTCAATAGTTCTGCCATCGACTTCTGTAATAATGTCATTCTCTTCGATTCCAGCCTTATCAGCAGCCTCACCGTCAATAACATCGTTCACCTGAACTCCCTTAGGAATTGAATATGCTTCGCTTGCTTGCTCATCCACTGTTCTACCGGTAATTCCTAAGTAACCCTTTGAGTTTTCATCTTGTTTCTGACGAGTTTTCTGTTTTTCAAGTTTTGCAATCTCACTCTTTACTGTAGTGATAGGAATTGCAAAGCCCATTCCTTCAACGCTTCCTGATGAAGTGCTGTTTGAAGAATACTTAGCAACGTTAATGCCGATTACTTCGCCGTCCTTGTTTAGAAGTGCTCCACCACTGTTTCCACCGTTGATAGGTGCATCTGTCTGGATCAAAGTCATCTTCTTACCATCAATTTCTACAGTTCTGTTAACAGCACTAATAACACCAGATGTAACTGACTGTCCAAAACCTAGCGCGTTACCAATTGCAATAGCTCCATTTCCAACTTTAACCTGAGTAGAGTCTCCCAAAGTTGCCTTTCTGATTCCACTCTTAATCTTTGCAGGAATATCTTTCATATTCACAGATACTATAGCCACATCAAGTTTCTCGTTTGTACCCTTGATAGCGCCTTTAACAGTTTCCTTTTTCTTCTGTCCGTAGAACTGAATTGCAAGTTTATCTGCATCCTCAACCACATGGTTGTTAGTCACAATCAATAACTCATTATTGTTCTGATCAACAATAAATCCTGAACCTGCAGCCACTTGCTCTTGTTTCTGCTTTCCGCCGTTGCTATTACCATAACCATTGCCGAAGTAGAAGTCGTAAATATCATTACTACTGCTCTCGACGAAGGTAGTACTTGTAATAGCAACAACAGAAGGCATCGCTTCCTCAACCACTCCAGAAACATCTGTCACAGTATAATTGTCTGTTGAGCTGTTTCCAGTTTTTGTTGAACCAATATCTTGCTCAGCTGTTGTCTCTTTCTGATTTGAAACTATATCTTTACTAGGTCCTAACTGATTTAGTAAGAAATAACCCCCTACCATACAGATTCCTAATCCGATAACTACAATAGCTATAATCAAAGCAATGATTGGTCCATTACCTTTTTTCTTTGGTGGCTTATTACCACCTGATGAACCGTTTCCGCCATTCATATCCTCATACTCGGCATCAACAAATTCATTGTTTTCCCTATCTCTATTATCAAATTCTTCGTAATACATTTCGTACCTCCTCGAATTATTTATTCTGATAATCATTGTAAAGATAATATGTGTCCAATTTGTGTACAGATGATTATAATTATGATGAAAAATGGAAGAGCCCATATAAATGAAAAGACAGAGGGGTGTATGACTTTCGAGGAGAAGATAATATTTGATTAATCAATATGAAATGATTTTTAGAGACAAAAAGTTTTCACCAAAAAACTTTTTGGAGCGAACAAAAAGGAGTTTTCATCAAGAAAACTCCTTTTTTTGAGCTCGTGCTCTAAAAATCATTGAATAGTGATTACTATCAAATATCTTCTTTGAGAGTCATACACCTCTCTGTCTTATTATTTATAATATGGACTCTTCCAGTGATCATCGTAATCATAATCATCTGGATCTCCTTTTTGAGATTTATCAATTCCCTCAATCTTCGTCGGATCAAATCCCTCCGAATTCTCATTAACCCCAGTTCTACTAGTAATAGTATAACTAGCATCATTAACCGTAGATGTTGGCTGATAATTCTTCTCGCCGTACAAATATTTATGAAGCTTCTTAACATTTGTAGCCAATGTCTGTGGCACAACATAACTTGCTCCGTTGTATGTACCAGTCTGAAGCTTTGAAGGGAATCCCTCACTGCCGTTCAACTCAAAGTCGAACAATACTGGAATCATATTGATGATTGAATCGAAGTTAAAACTTGTAGAGATGATTCTGTTCTTCTCTGCATCAGCATTTAGAACTTCATCAACCATACTCTCCAACTCACTCACGCCAGCCTTCTTAGCCTTATCAACGAGTTTCATGATAACACTACGCTGTCTAGCCGCACGACCAAAGTCGTTACTGATTCTCTCGTGAGTTTCAGGATCTATAAATGTCGCCTTACGTATACGACAGTAAGTTGCTGCCTGAATACCGTTTAGCTTGATATTCTTTCCAGCCTTCTTAACCTTCTTCGCACGCTTTCCTGTGGAACTGATTGTACTCTTCATATGATGATTAATCTGACGCTTCTCATCCTTCGTTAAGTTAACCTTAATTCCACCAAGCGTATCTATAATTCTAGCGACTCCGCCAAAGTTCACTGTGACGTAGTCAGTTAAATCCAAATCCAAGTTCTTATTCAAAGTGTTGATGGCCGCTTCAGCACCACCATTTGAAAAAGCTGAGTTAACCTTAAAGTAATCCTTCTGCTCTCCATCTTTGTTGTAGATTGCCATCATCGTATCACGGTAAACTGAAACCATCTTAACTTTTCCTGTTGTGTTGTGAATACTTACAATCAAAATAGAGTCACTGTTCGAAGTATCAACTTCCTTCTGTCTTGAGTCAACGCCAAACAATACGAAGTTCAAATACTCACCATTATACTTGTACTTCAAATTGTTCTTGATAAGTTTGCTCTTATCGAATTCGTCGTCGAAGACACCTTTTTCGAAAGCCTCGCTACCAAACCATTTCATTATTTCCTTGCCGATGCAAGTCTGTGAAATGCCTTTGATAAATGCAGCCTTTACTGGTGGTACAAACCAAATAATACCAACCGCAATAACGAGCGCTGCAAAGATAGCTTCGAATGTTATAAGGATTTTCTTCTTTCTTCTAACACTTTTTAGTTTTTCCCATTTAGTTTGTTCTTTTTTAGCCATAACTATTCCTTATTATAACCACTTGGGTTGTTTTTCTGCCAATTCCATGAGTCTGCGCACATCTCTCTAATTCCAAACTCTGCTTCCCAGCCTAGTTCTTCCTTAGCAAGACTTGGATCTGCGTAACACTCAGCAATATCTCCAGGACGTCTAGGACCAATCACATATGGAACATCTACTCCACTTGCCTCTTTGAAGTTCTCAACAACTTCCAAAACACTGTATCCTTTGCCCGTTCCTAGATTATATATTTTAACGCCAGGGTTTTCAACTATTTTTTCTAACGCCTTAACGTGACCCTTCGCCAAATCAACCACGTGAATATAATCTCTCACGCCAGTTCCATCTGGTGTAGGATAATCATTACCCCAAACATTAAGTTTCTCTAACTGTTTTGTAGCAACCTTAGTGATGTATGGCATCAAGTTGTTTGGAATACCATTTGGATCCTCACCTATCATTCCGCTCTTGTGAGCGCCAATAGGATTGAAGTATCTAAGTAAAATCACATTCCACTCTGGGTCTGCCACGTTGAAGTCCATCAAAATCTGCTCCAACATAGATTTAGTCCATCCGTATGGATTTGTGCAAGTTCCCTTTGGACATTCCTCTGTAATAGGCACTGTCTCTGGGTCTCCGTAAACCGTAGCTGATGAACTAAAGATAATGTTCTTAACATTGTGTTTTCTCATCACTTCACACATATTTAGTGTGCCTGAAATGTTATTCTTATAATACTCGAGTGGCTTCTCAACACTTTCTCCCACTGCTTTAAGTCCCGCAAAATGAATAACTGCATCAATGTCGTTCTCTTCGAAGATCTTGTCCATTGCATCCATATCTGCAATATCATTTTCGTAGAACTTAACAGTCTTGCCAGTAATTTGCTCCACTCTATTTAACGACTCTTTAGATGAATTTGATAGATTATCTACCACTACCACATCGTAACCGTTATCCAACAGTTCAACGACAGTGTGGCTTCCAATATATCCAGCTCCACCTGTCACTAATATCTTACCCATAATAATCCTCTATTTCTTTTCAATGTTAACTTTAACTTTGACAGTATGGCTGCCCTCGATGAAGAGGTCTTTCTTCACATACTTATCCAAGTTAATCTCTAGTTCAATATCTCTGCTTGCTCCAGTAATGTCTATTGGATCAGTTATATTCAACTGTTCAACATCTTTAAGTTTCTTAGCATCGCCAACTAGTTTCACTTTGTCAGGTGTTAACTCGATACTCTTCTTAACAAAACCTTTCTTAGGTTTTCCAACTGTATCAAGACTGATTGGAACTTCCTTCTCCTGACTTAAGTGAACAAACACTTTAACATTCTTCTTGTAAAGTTTTGCGTGTTTAGGTTTTATAGTGTTTCCATCTTTGTCGATGAATTTAAGTTTGCATGTAGCTGAGAAGTCTTCGTCGGCTCCGTCAGTATCGCAAACAGCTACCACTTTATCAATCTTCTTGTTAGCAGTCTCTGAAGCCTTAACTAAAACGTTGTTAAAGCTTAGTGATTTAACTTTTGCAACATATCCTTCAGCAGGCTCACCTTCAAACTGAACCTCCACTGGATACTTTTCTTTTATAACCTTATTTACATCAATTGTAACTGTGTTCACATCTTGTGAAATGATATCCACACGTCTTCTGTTTGATCTATCCTTAAGTCTCACTTTGACCGGTGCCGCCTTAACCATAGACAACTCCTTCAAAGATGCAGTAGCAACAAAGTCTTCTGCAGTCAAATCGCTGACAACAGATCTGTTACCTGAAACAGTTACATCTACATCCTGCTTACTAGTTACATCGTAAACCAAGCCTTTCTTTATGATGGCATTTTCATTTGTAATAGTAATAGGAATATTATGAACAGTGACCGTCTTTGAAGGGTCACTTGTGTTTACGATTGCAAGCCAAATGATTGCACCAATGACTATTGCAATAATCTTAAGACCTATGTTTTTTGTAAACGCGTCTTTAATCTTACTGCCCTTTGACATTACGGTCACTTCCTTTCTTAAATATTTTTCCACCCTTAACCTCTTCTTTGTCCTGAGACTTTAGAAGTTCTGAAGTGATGGTAGGCTGATCAGCAAATCTAATAAGTTCGCCGTCTCTAGCCAATGAAACAGTTCCTGTTTCTTCTGACACTACAATAACGAGACAATCTGCTATCTCAGATAGTCCTACTGCAGCTCTGTGGCGAGTTCCTAGTTCTTTACTTAAGTTAAAGTTTTCTGACATAGGAAGGTAGCAAGTAGCTGCCACAATCTCGTCGCCATCTATAATAACAGCACCATCGTGAAGTGGCGTGTTCTTTTCAAATATATTAATCAATAACTGACTAGTAACCTTAGCGTCTAGTCTAATTCCAGTCTCGACAAATTCAATCAAGTCAAAATCTTGCTGAATAACAATTAAAGCACCTGTCTTTGTAGCAGCAAGTTCTTTAACTGCACTCAAAATGTTATCCAAAGTCTTATCAGAGAATCTCTCCTCATAAGTTGGTCCACCAATTCTGAACACTTGGAACAATTTATTCTTTCTACCAAGTGCCTCTAGCGCACGTCTTAGTTCTGGCTGGAAAATAATAACCATTGCAATGATACCTACGCTTAACGCTTTATTGATAATCCATAAAAGAGTTGTTAGATGGAAAACAGACGCTATAAACATAAAGATAAATAGCAAAATAAGGCCCTTCATAAGAACCCATGCTCTACTCTTTCTAAACCAAAGAATTATGTAGTAAACCGCTATCGAAATAATAATGATTTCGATAATGTCACTAATATAAATGTTTGGAATAGAAAAGTACTTATCAAAGAAATCGTATATGTTGTGAAATATAGCGCTCAATTATCTCTCCCTTCTAACTGGTGCACTTTTCTTTCTGCGCTGAGCGTTAATTCTCTTAACGTTCATCTCTGGAGCTGTCACATTAATTTTTGGAACAGCTTTTACATAGTAATAGTATTCGTCGTCCTCGAATTGCGTATTCTCGGTTCTGGAATAGTCCACTGAGAATACCAATAACTGCAATAGATATGCAATTATAAACGAGAGAACGCAACCTATAATAACCCACAATATTGAGAACTTTGCGTCGAACAAAATTCCACCTACTAAAAATACTACTAATTCGAAGATGCTTCCTACCACTACTGCAATCTCCCAAGAGTGATCCATAGACTTTCTCTTGATTCCATAAACTAGTGCGATAGTGATTGCAAATGCAATAATCGTCAAATACATATTTGGATTGCTAGTTGCAATGTTTACTATAGAAGAAACTGCGGAAATAGTTTCCTTACTTCCATTCGCATTCTTCGAAATAGTCGCAATTGCGTCTGAATTTTTATTAACAACATCTATTAGGAAATAGATGATAGTTCCGAATGTCACTGAAACGATAGCTACAGGTGTAGAAACGATTCCTGCTACGATTGGAATCACGTAAGGTATCTTTAGATAGAATGCCAATGGCACTAAAACTAAGAAGATTCCCTGCTTTGGTGTAAATCTTAGGAATAATACTAGTAAAACAATAAATATTACTGTTACTACGCCAGCTAATTCCAAAGATACATAATAGATATCAAATATCATTACGAAGATAGCAATAATTACATCCACTCTCTTTGGCAAGAACGCCATAATAACTGCCATACCTGCTATCACTGCCCAGTTGTTGATAACTGGAGCGTAACCAATATTGAGTTTGAATAGGACAAGCGCTAAAAATGAAAAGATAAACTTTAACACTGGCTGTAAGATAAACTCATGCTCAGCGTAAATGTTTTTCACTTTTTCTTTTAAAGTCATTAAACCAATCATTCTTCTAACTCCTCCTCTAACTCATCGATAATCGCGTCATACTCTTGCTCTTGAATACGGTGTAGTGTTTTCAGATCACCGTTGTACTCTTTTAAATGTCCGCGAATCTCTTTAAATTTGTGAGAATAAAAAGCGTAACTGTAAATGAGATAAAGGACGACCACAATAATATAAATAAGTATTAAAGCAATCATCATAATTATGAAACTGGTGGTTGTAGTCATTAAACCAAACATAACTTCTGGCAAATATGAGAACAACAAAACCATTATCAAAATATATCCAATTGTTACGCACGCAAAAGAGCCAAGCATTTTAGAGGATAGGTAATCGCTCTTAAAAAGCTTACTCGTTTTGATTTCATCATTGAAATGTTTTTCTTCATACAACGATAACTTTGTCATCAAAGTTATCTTTTCATTATTTAACATATAGACTCCTTATGGTCTATTAATCATCTTCCTTAAGTGTGGTCTCGAAGTTTACTTTGTATTCGTCAATAGATCTAATCTCTGCTTTTCCTTGTGGGTTGATTCCAACTCCAACCACGTATCCTAAATAAACATCATTAGGATCTTTATCATTTACATAAGTAAAAGCAACTGAGGCTCTTCCGCCTTTTTTACCTTTACCTGACTTAATGATAGTTCCAATCTTTGCAATATATTTTCCGTCTTTAACTTTTTCTTTCTTTAGAACTAGCTTATCTAATTCGCCGATAGTGGTCTTCCACGAATACCCCTTCTTGTTAGCATCCAGTTCTATATCGAGAGACTTTTTGTCATCTCCCAGCTCGACAAAATCGTACTCATTACCGCATGCGGCAAGAGCTAATGTTGTCATTATTAAAATTAGTCCAATTGCGAGAATTCTTTTCATTCTATTCCTCCGACTGTTTATTGCTCATCATTTTAACTTTACTTCCCGGTGGGATAGGCTCAGTAATAAAAGCATTAGATCCGATAACAGAACCTTTGCCAATCACTGTCTCGCCACCGAGGATAGATGCTCCAGAGTAGATAGTTACATCATCTTCAATAGTAGGATGTCTCTTTTCGCCCTTAAGTCCAATCACATCCCTAGTACTTAACGCACCGATTGTAACACCCTGGTAAACCTTAACCCTGTCTCCGATAATAGTTGTCTCTCCGACAACAATACCTGTGCCGTGATCGATAAAGAAATACTTTCCGATAGTAGCACCCGGGTTAATATCTATTCCTGTCTTGCTGTGAGCATACTCAGTCATAATTCTTGGAATCAAAGGAACTCCAAGCTGCTGTAACTCATGAGCAAGTCTGTAAACTGTAATCGCATATAATCCTGGATAAGATAGGATAATTTCATTCTTGTTATACGCTGCAGGGTCGCCCTCTATAAAGGCCTCTACATCCGTATCCACATATTCTCTAACGTTTGGAATTCTATCGAAAAATTCCAAAGAAATCTTTTGCGCTTCTTCTAGTCTTTCATCTTCGCTAGATTCTTTCATATCATCTCTTTGAAGAAGTGCAATTGCAATCTGTTTATTTAAATTAAACATTACATCTTCTATCAACGCTGTAAGTCTGTTGTCCATGTTGTAGAATCTATAATGTTTCTCTCTAAAGAAACCAGGGAAAACAACTGTCAAAAGTTTACTAATCATCTCTTGAACTAGCTTGGTATCTGGCTGATCAAAAATTTCTATTTGATCAATATCTCTACCACCCTGATAGTCTTTTAAAATCTTATCTACTATTTTTTTAATGTCTTTGTTAGCATCTTTCATAATAACTCACCATTTTAGATTATAACATAAAATAACAAAAAAGAGCCATCGAAATGGCTCTTTTTTTAATATAGAGTATTTACTCTAGTAGTTCTCTTCTTTCACTTCAAAGAAACTTTGTGGATGAGCACATACTGGGCAAATCTCTGGAGCCTTTTCTCCAATAACGATATGTCCACAGTTTCTACACTCCCACATAGTAACACCAGACTTTTCGAATACTTGCTTAGTCTCAACGTTCTCTAGAAGCTTACGATATCTCTCTTCGTGTGCCTTCTCGATAGCAGCCACACCTCTGAACTTCTCTGCTAACTCTGGGAAACCTTCTTCATCAGCTTCCTTAGCCATTCTGTCATACATGTCAGTCCACTCAAAGTTTTCACCCTCAGCAGCTGCTGCTAAGTTTTCCTCAGTAGTTCCAAGTTCTTCTAGTTCTTTAAACCAAAGTTTTGCATGCTCTTTCTCATTGTCAGCTGTCTTTAAGAACAATGCTGCAATTTGCTCATAGCCTGCCTTCTTTGCAACTGATGCAAAGTATGTGTATTTGTTTCTAGCTTGTGATTCGCCTGCAAAGGCTTCTCTTAAATTCTGCTCAGTTTTTGTACCTGCATACTTATTTGCCATTTTCTAATTCCTCCATCTTAGAAATATTTACTAAAGATATAGAATGTCTTGAATTCTCTCTGCTTTTTGCCTAGTGTGTATGGCTCGAAACAGATGATAACTTTATCGTTCTTCATATAGAATTCTAAATCTTTTAGTTTAGTTTTCTTAATAACCTTCTTAGCTTTCTTCTTGTAAGCCTTTGACCAGTTCTTTTTCTTGATAGCTGTGTACATCTTCTTCTTGATAGTATTTGTAGAACCTGCTACAACACTCTTGATTCCGATCTGCTTACCAGTTCTAGCGTCGAAGTTGTAACCATACTCGTCACTATTCTCAGCTCCACCAGCATACCACTTAAGTGTGATACGAACGCTCAAGATATTGTTCATATTGTACTTAACCTTTGAAGTAGCTGTGAAGTAGTAGTTATCCTTAATCTTCTTGGCATCGTCTTCTGCTACCCATCTATAGAAGTTATTAGCACTATTAGATTTCTGGAATCCATCCATATCAGCTCTAAGTGCTTTATTAATAGCTTTTGCACCATCAACTCCACTTACAGTGATTAGTTGATATGTCATGGTAGCTTTAATATTTTTATATTTCTTAGCACTTGAGAATAGATTCACCTTGCTTGCCTTTGTTGTTGCTTTCTTCCATTTTGTAAGTTTAAGTGCAGTTGCAACATATTTATACTTAGCAGTTTTCTTTCTTAAAACATAAAGTCTATATGTACCAACAAGATGCTTCTTTCCACCTACTTTGCTTGCAAAGTAAACTTGACCTTTAGCGTAGTAATTCTTCTTAGAAGTCTTTTTAATACTGTCCACTTCCATTACTACTTCTGAATCTCCCCACTCACCTGGGTAAAGAGTCACCTTCGAAGTCTTCTTTCCAAACATTCTCTTAGAAATCTTGTTAACCTGTTTCTTCTTCTCAGCCTTGAAACGAAGCATATCAGCTCTAGCAGTTACCTTGCTAAAGTCATATGTCATAGTCTTTCCAGCCTTCATGATGTACTCTTCTGTTACACCAATAGGAGTAGAAAACTCGTCCACAAGTTTCATAAAGCTTTTCTTGTTAGGTATTGTGTTTGTAGCATCAACAGTAGCTCCCATTGCTGGAACTGCAGTGATTGTAAGTGCTACAACAAGTAAAGCCGCCATAATTTTCTTTGTAAATTTCATTTTTATTTCCTCCTAAAAGAAATTTATAAAATCATTCTTTAGTATTATATCATAGAGTGAATATTAAATAACATTATTTTCATATAATATCACTTTTTTATTTTATTTCTCTTTCACGTTTACAATTACGTATTCCGAGATAGCTCCTGACTTGAATGGCATTCCCCATCCTGCAATTCCTGAGCTTGTAAAGAATGTAGTGTTTCCTCTCTTCACCATTCCATATCTGCAATCATTTGTGTGGAAAATTTCTGTTGTCCATCCCAAAGGAATCAACTGTCCGCCGTGTGTATGTCCGCACAAAACTAAATCTGGTTTAGCCTTCGCTTCCGCGTCAAAGTCATTAGGCTGATGATCTAACACAATAGAATAATCTCTCTTATCAATAAAGTTCATCAAGTCCTTTGTAGTCTTTCTAGGTTTGTCGAACTTATCTTTTCTTCCTATTACATAGCAACCATCAAAGATTTCTTTCACGCCGTCTCTCAACAAAACAACTCCATTTTTAGCCAACTCTTCTTCTAAGTCTTTTGTTGAAAAATCTCTGTAGTGGAAATATGCACCGTCATGGTTTCCGAAAGTCATATATGTTCCATACTTTGGTTTCATCTCGCCCAAAGCCTTTGTAGCATCAATCATATCCTGTTTAGAAGTGTCATCGTCCACATAGTCGCCAACAAAAACAACCACATCAGGTTTACTTTTCATAATATCCTGAGTTATCTTCTTAAACTGCTTGCCGTCAAACATAGTTCCAACGTGTGAGTCAGACATCATACAGATTTTTAGACCTTTGGCGCCCACGCTTTTGTCGGTCTTAACTGTAATCTCAGTTTTTTGAATGTTGTGTGCGTTGTAGTAACTGTAGCCGAAGAATGATACAGTTATTACTATTGCCGCAATTCCTGCTATATAAACTTTGCAGCTCTTCTTCGTGAACTTTCTGATGATTACTCCGACTAAATCACAGAGAAGCCAGATAATCAACAAATACATTCCAACGATAGCGGTTGGTACCATTTTAAAAAGTGCTAGCACAATTAGCACTAGCACTGGTATAGACGCTATAGCATATTGGATCTTTTTGTTTCCCTTAGATAGTTTTTGAACGAAATAGAATCTTCTAACTCTAAAAAGAAAGTATACGGCTTCCACAACAATCATTGAGATGAGAAAGCCGTACCAAATATACATGCCCATTTATTATTTATTCTCCTTAATTAATCCCAGTTATAATACCAGTTAATCCAATACATCTCTTGTTCAGTTCCTTGATAACCACCATTTTTCATATTAGTGGCTACCTGCTGGATTGATCTAATTGTTTGTGAATAATTATCAGAGTTGCGATACTCTGTATATGTTCTTCCACCGTAATCCTGATATTCCATCTGAACATAAGCCGATGCCATGAATACTCTATCAATATTGTACTCTTTGATATGAGTTATTCCTGCATAGCAAGTTCCATACTTTGGTAAATGTGTTGTAGCATCTATTGGCCAATCATCAGATGGATTTAGTACATCGTAGTGATGCTCACAGTTTGGATCCATATTATCAACATTTTGCTTATTGATGATTTCGTCAAAGTAATAGACATATTCATTCTGTGGCATAAGGATAGTACCCATCTGCATAATTTCATCTTTCAATAGTTTTTCAGTAATATCCTTCTGAGGTCTATAATAAGATGATGTTTTTACAGATAGCTGATCTCCAAATCTAATTCCATGAACTCCATCACATCTAATGTTTGCACCATATGTATTAGAAATATTAATTTCATCTATGGACTCAAAAGATAAATCTGTAGTGATATTGCTAATCTGAAATGCTCTTCTATACAATTTCTTTGTAACTTTTTCATAGAATCCATATTCAGCAATGTCAGATGATGATGGTGTCAAATATTTTCCACCGTCATTTACCTCAACCACCTCTTCTCCATCTATATAAATAGTATGAGTGATCTCTTGAGGTGTTTCCTCTGGAATATATGTCTTACTTATTGTAAACTGTCCATCTTTAAATCTAATATATTTTCTTGTATTTATAGAAGTGCTTGGGTTTTGACACAATACAGAGTACTCTAATAGATACTGCTGAGTATTGTTAAACTTTGCTCTATATCTAATGTAGTTATCACCAGTTTTTTGTACTACTTCTGTAGGAGATGTATCCGTCTTAGTTCCTCTATATTTCTGAGTAGCATCTACCCAATCAGTTCCGTCAAAGTATTCAAAATTCGAAACGCTGTTAGTAGCTGTTTCGTCATCATTCATAAAGTTAATTTTACGAACTACACTACGGTTTTTCAAATTATATGCATATACATCAATTTTGAAGTAGAAATAGTCCTGACCCACAGTATACAAGCCTGTTTTACCCTCTATGATATCGCCAGTACTATCTGTTAAATACATGGAAATAGCATTGCCGTAATCATCATCTTGATCTTGATCGGCATAAGTATTAACACCTGCAAACGAACCGCAGATGACAATAGCTAATGTTAAGAAAATTGCCAATAATTTCTTCATGGCTATACTTCCTTTCCTCGTATTTTTACGTGTATATTATATCATTATTTGAAATAAATAGTAATATGTACACAGATTTCTGTAAAAATTCTATCGCATTTCATTTTGGCATTAAAAAAGTCCTATTCCCTTTGGAATAGGACTTTTTTATACAGCGAAACTAATTGGCTAACGATTTAATCATCAAACCAATCAATTCCTCCATCTAAAGCTTCTTGGACAATACTATTATGAGTATCGATATACTCTGGACCGTCACTCGTAGTAATAATGTCCTCAACATTAAATGTCACATTATACAAATTTGGTTTTCTATAACTCTTTTTCATGATTATCCCTCTAATAACTTCCTCTCGAATGTAATATCTTAACTGACAACTTCTATAAAATCAACTGTTTTTATGCTTTTTCTGTTATAACTCTCTTTGTTCTAATGTATTCACCTGGGTACTTATTAAAGTATTTCTCAGCCCATACATTGTATAGAACCATTGATTTTAATAGATTTACAAGATCCTCTTTAACTATGCCTTCTGGCACATCAGCATCCTTTTCAATGATCTCATATGCATAACTTAGAACACTAAAGTGAATCTTAAATGTTGTAGCAGGGTCGCTCTTCTTATAAAGAGTTACTGTCATTGTGTCATCATATCTATGTGCTGGAATGTTATAAACATTTACATAGTATGTCTTAACTCCCTGAGTCTCTAACTCTGTAAATGGCATTACCAATTCATGGGTTGGTTGATCGTTATCATCAATAAACATTGGCTCTTTATTTGGATCATCGTTCAAAACAGCTGTGTACTCATCCATGTTTACATTACTGTCTGCAGTAAACTCAAAGTGTAGATCTACGCCATCGTTTAATGCCATTCCAAAATGTTTAACTGCTATACCAGATAATCCGCCTTCTGTTGACATTTCATATTTTGGATCAACAGTCTGTTCGTAAACTGTATCTGACATATCATTATTCTTGTTTGCAAGATCACTCTTATTATAGTTGAAGTATTTCTGAGCAAACGCACCATAGTTTAGCATTGGTCTAAGGAAGTCTTTATAGTCTTGCTTAGTGTTATCCTTATTTATCATATTCTCAGCATACTGCTCAACTGAATATACTTTTTCAACTCCTACTTCATCGCCATCTTGCAATAACTCTGCAGTAATCTCATCTGCCATCTGAGGAGCTTTTACATCTTCAAATGTAAATCCATAGTAAGTATCTCCTGTGCTTGGATTTTCTACAGTCTTTGTGCTGTCATACTCTGCAGTTTGAACTTCGCCTGATCCTGTGTGATCATCTAGAGTAAACTGCATACTGTATGCTTCTCTTTCTGCTTCTGTAGAAGCATCAAGATCTACCCACAATGTTACACCAATAAGACCATCAACCAAGATGTTTCCACCTTTAATCTTACTGTTGTTAACTTTCTGAACTAGTCTAACTTCATTTCCATCTGCGCTGTAATCTGGATACCATGTAGCATGGTCACTTGTAAACGCATCCTTTGGTACTAGTTCTGAATTGTATGTGATATATCCACTAGTTAGTTTTGCAGCAGCTGTCGTTGCTTGTGCATCACTAATTCCATCTCCCCAAAGTACTGGGTCTGATAGACCTATTTTTGAGCCTGTCAAATCGCCAATTACAGAAACTAGTTTTGTTGTACTTAAAATATTTAAATTGTTTTTCTTTCCATCGTATGTATTATCCTGGATTCTATTGGCACCAGAAATTCTTAATGGAGCGTCTGCATCATAATACACTCCTGCACCAATCTCTCCTGAAGTATTATCTGTTATAGTAGTATCTTTAATAGATGTAAATCCACCACTAGGTGTATATAACGCTGCTATACCACCGCCATTTTCTTGTGAACTATTACCCGTAATAGTACATCCTTCAATATTTGTTTGAGTCCAATATCCATTTGCCATTATTCCTGCACCAAACTCGTCTGCTTGATTATTACTTATTGTGGCATCTTTTAAATAAACATTCGATACATATGAATTGTTTCTTACAAATGCAAGGAATATACCTCCGCCATCATATGCTTCATTACTATCTATTGTTCCTCCATTAACGTATAATCCGGCATCATTAATATTTCCTCCACCAGATGAAGGACCAAATGGACTTGAATTAGAAAAATAGTATGCTGTAGCAGCAATACCACCACCATTTTCAGCGCTATTGCCACTGATGGTTCCATCATTAATAACAACTTTGCTCCTCATTCTACCAAGATTTTCGCTTGCGTAAGAATTAACAGCCACTGCGACACCGCCTCCAAAATGTGTTGCGTAATTGTTGCTAATTGTTCCTCCATTCATCGTAAATAGAGATCCACCAGTAACGAAAACTCCGCCACCCATTCCTGCTTGTTGACGGGTATCTTGCTCATTTATCCAATCACCATCAGCAAAACATTCTGTGATTGTTCCTCCATTCATTGTAAATGTTGAGCCATAATTAATTCCGACTCCACCACCGTAGCAACAAGAACCATCCCTAATTCCACAATTTCTAATAATGCCACCATTCATCACAATTTCGCTATTTGTAGCAGCAATTCCGCCACCAAAAGAACTATTGCCTATACTATTCTGAATAATAGTGCCGTCTTCGATCACAATTTTTGCACTACTCATTACATTAACTAATCCTGGTCCATCGGCTTGAACATTATCACCACTCAATACAATGTTTTGAAGTGTTAATTCACTTGTACTTCCTTCAACCCAAACCGATCCACCACCATGAGAGCATTCCATAGTGTGATTATTACCGTCAAGAGTAACTTTATTTCTAGTAACAGCAAATCCAAACGCTGTGCTATAGTCACCACCAATAATTCTAATATCATCAGTAATATTTACTAGATACTTTCCCGTACCGCTAGTATCTTGTTTAATAGCTTCTTGAGCTTGAGTTAATTCTGCCAAATTAGATACGTTAAATACTTGATTATATGTATCAGCACCTGCCTTCTTCGCAGGCATACTAAATGAAAGTGCCAATGCTGCACTTAATACGAATACTAAACTTTTCTTAATAATGTTTTTCATTTGTTTCTCCTCACTTAAACATTTATATCTGGTAACTTAAATGTTGGTTTCTCTTTTGTTGTTGGTGCCGGTGTTGTCTCGGTAGGTTTTCTAGTTGGTCTCTGAATAATTATATCATCAGGATCACATGTTGTTGGCACTTGTGTTGCAGCCGGTTTCTTTGTTGGTTGCACTGTCTTTGGTGTCTGTTTCTTTACGACTGTAACTTTGCATGTAAGTTTCTTTTTCTTCTTATTTTTAAGTTTTATAATAACCTTTATTTTACAAGATCCCACGTTCACAGCCGTAACAACGCCTTTTTTACTTACGGTTGCCACTTTTTTGTTCGTGGACATGAATGTTTTCTTTTTAATATTTTTGCCTTTAACCTTTAGTTTGTATTGCTCGCCTTTTGTGATTGTAATCTTTTTTGCATTCAATTTAGGCTTTGTGGCAGCCCCTACGCCAAACACTAAGCTTAAGCATAGAACTGTTGCCAAACCAAGTATTGCTATTCTTCTTTTCATATGAATCATCCCCTTTTAATCATCGAACCAATCGATTGGTAATCCTTTTTGAGAACTGGACTTTTTGTCCTTGCTCCCCTTGTCTTTTATATTACCATCTTTTTTGCTAGAGCCCCCATCTTTACTCGATTTTTTATCACTCTTGGACGAAGACTTCTTGCTGCTTTTGCTAACAGACGAATTGTCTTTGTTAGGAGCTTCGATTGAAACATTTTCAACCTTGTCTCCAGTCTTTTTGGTGACTTTTTGCCCCTTCTGATCGGTCATCTGCGTCGAAGTCGCACTATCATTTTTACTCTTATTCTTATTACTAACTAAAAAAACAGCAAGAATGCTAATCAAAACAATTATTGCTGCTGTCACGATAACGATTGTCACTTTTTTCTTCATTTCTATACCATTCTAACTAATATAATAATGGATTGATAATCTGATTATCAACCCATTTATTATACTAAATATTATTTTATCTTTCTAGTCTCAATGTAAAATCTCTTCTCATCCGCCTCGTTCATTGAGAATGTCTTTCTTGGTAGCGATCCGTCCTGGATGATTGCGTCAAAGAAGTTGTCTTTCTTAATTCCTTCATATATAAAGCCGAGCGTGTTTTCTTTTTTCGCTAACTTCTTAACCACATTTTGTCCGTGGATGTAATCCACTCTCACTTCAGGGTTTTCTTCTATATAAAGGTCGATAAATCCTTGGAGTGTTCCAACTGGGAGTTTCGCTGTGGCTTTAACTTCAAACTCGCCCTCTTCTTCGCCCATGTAGTATTTGAACTTTTGCATTCCGCCCATACCGTTTTTGTCTGTGTAGTCTTTGAACTCCTCTAGGAAATTGTCAGCATCTACATTAAACAACACACGGAAGATTGATTCAAATTCTTGAGCACTGTTGTGCACATTTTCAATCTCAACTAGCGCATAACGGTTTAGCGGATTCTTATCTCTCTCGTAGCACGCCTTAGCTGCTGCCAATGAATGGTTTCCATCGCCTACGGCAAACTGTAAGCCGTCGTTTTCTTCGGCGAACTTATCTAGCGCTTTCTCCACATCTTGTTGCATCTCTTTAGTTAACAAATAGCCAGTTACATGACCGCCGTCTTTCATCAAGTCAAAGTCGTATACCACTTCTAGTTCGCCTTTGCGGGCCTCGAGTGGTGCCACGATAGTTTTGTTGGCGTCGTTGAAAAGCATAAGGATATGTGGCATCTCAAGCGGAGCATTCTTACGAATCTCAATTCGAGGTGGAAGTCTATCGATGATAGTAGCTTCTGTGGCACGAATCAAAGTCTGACTACCTGGTGTGTAGTCGTACTCCTCCAAGTCAACCATTCCCACTAAGCCTTTGCGGACTTTGTCGCCGACTTGACGCTCGACGTAAATCATTGCGTCCTTGTACTCTTCAAACATATCGTTGTCCAAGTACTCCTGCATTGTGGCATTTATCTTCTTAATCTTTTCTGTATTATCTTTTTCCAAATAGATTTCAGGAAGCATAATGTTTAGAGTAGATGGTGCATCGCCCACTATCTCCTTCACGTCTTCCCAGTACTCCTCGTCTGAAGTGTACTGATCGCAGGCGATAACCGCCCACTTTTCCATATCTTCCTTTGTAGCATTCTTCGGCAAAAGTATATCTGCCGGATAAAAACAACTCATATTTTTTCTCCTAAAAACTCATCGTTGCTATTATACCATTATGAATGTGTATATCAAGGAAAAGCCGTTGCAAAAACCCCACCATTTCAAAAACAAAGAGCAAATATCAACTGTCATTTTGTCGCATTATGTGAGATAATTGACTTAGCAATGGTTGAATAGCGACGGACTTTTTTATTCAATCAAAAATTAAATATCGAGGTGATCGAATGATTTATACAGTAACACTTAACCCAGCTATCGATTATATAATGCGTATGGACGAGCTCCAGACGGGAATAACTAATCGCTCGAATAGCGAAGAGTATTATTGTGGTGGAAAAGGAATCAATGTTTCATTAGTTTTGGCGGAGCTAGATATTCCTAGCACTGCTCTCGGTTTTATTGCCGGTTTCGTGGGTGACGCCATCGACAAATGGGTTGCAAACACTTACGTGACAACAGACTTCATTAGACTTAAAAGTGGAATCTCACGAATCAATGTAAAGTTGAAACACGGTGACGAGACTGAGATTAACGGACAGGGTCCAGACATTGCTGAGGATGAACTTGAGGCTTTGATGATGAAGGTTGACCATATTCAAGATGGCGACACTCTAATCTTGGCAGGAAGTATTCCTAACACTTTGCCGGATGACACTTACGAGAGGATGCTTGAGCGCATCGCCGACAAAGACGTGCGAATTGTTGTTGATGCTACAAAACAACTCTTAGTTAATTCACTTAAATATAAACCATTCCTAATTAAGCCAAATAGACAGGAACTCTCCGAAATCTTTGACGCGGACGTTAAGACGAAGGAAGATATCATAACTTACGCGAAGAAGCTTCAGGAGAAAGGAGCTAGGAATGTATTAATCTCCCTTGGTGGAGACGGCGCTATGCTTGTGGACGAGGACGGACAGATTCACGAGGCAGGCGTTATAAATGAACCGGTTGTTAACACTGTGGGATCGGGTGATTCGATGGTGGCCGGATTTGTGGCTGGCTACGAAATGAAGAACAGCTACTCTTATGCATTAACTTTAGGTAGTGTCTGTGGAAATGCTACTGCATTCCTTCCATGGCTTGCAACTAAAGAGAAGATAAACGAACTACTAGAAAAATTTTAAAGGAGGAATTTTATGCGTATTAAAGACTTATTGAAGGTTGATGGCATTGAACTGGGGCTTGCGGCTTCAGATAAAAATGCTGTCATTGAAAAGTTAGTTGATTTGCACGATGCTTGTGGAAATTTAACTGACAAAGAGGCTTTTACAAAAGACATTTTGGCGCGCGAGGATATGGGCACAACAGCGATTGGAAATGAGATTGCCACTCCTCACGCAAAAAGTGAATCTGTAAAGGCTCCAGCACTAACAGCTATCACTGTTCCAGGTGGCGTTGATTATGACGCACCAGACGGAGCTGATTGCAAGTTGTTCTTTATGATTGCTGCTACTACTGATGGAGATGTTCATCTAGAAGTATTGGCAAATCTAATGAGAATGATGATGGACGAAGAGTTTACTTCAAAACTAAAAGCTGCTCAGACTCCAGAAGAGTTCTTGCAGATAATTGAGGACAAAGAGGCTGAGAAAGAAGCTGAGGCTGCTCCTGCAGAGGAAGCTCCAGCTGATGAAAAATTCATCTTGGCTGTTACTGCTTGTCCTACTGGTATTGCTCATACATATATGGCTGCCGAGAACCTAGAAAAGGCCGGCAAAGACATGGGCATTAACATTAAAGTAGAGACAAACGGATCTGGCGGCGTTAAGAATGCACTTACTGCTGATGATATCAAAAACTGTGATGGTGTTATCATAGCGGCTGACAAGAGTGTTGAGACAGCTAGATTTGACGGAATACCTGTTCTATCTACAAAGGTAGCTGATGGCATTCACAAACCAAAAGAATTAATTGAAAAAGTATTGAGTGGAGATGTTCCAGCATTTAAGGCTGACAAAGCTGAAGTAGCTGACTCTAAAGCAGAGAACGGCGACAGCTTCGGACGTAAACTATACAAACACTTGATGAATGGTGTATCACACATGCTACCATTCGTAGTAGCTGGTGGTATCTTTATCGCTATCGCATTCTTGATTGATAGTATCGCTGGCGTAAAGATGGACGGAAACTTTGGTACAGGAACTCCTGTATCAGCATGGTTTAAGACTATCGGTGGATATGCATTTAACTTTATGCTTCCAGTACTAGCTGGATTTATCGCAATGTCGATAGCAGACAGACCTGGTTTGTTAGTTGGTATTGTCGGTGGTTTGTTAGCATCTAGTGGTGCTACATTTATGGATCCTGGCGCTGCAAAGACAGTTCCATCTGGATTCTTAGGCGCATTGCTAGCTGGTTTCCTTGCTGGTTGGATTATGAAGTTATTCGAAAGACTATGTGATCACTTACCAGATTCACTAGAGGGAATAAAACCTATTCTACTCTATCCATTAGCGGGACTTGGTATAGTAGGCGTTATGATGTGTGCAGTTAACCCTATTATGAGTATCATCAACACAGGTCTTAACAACGGACTTGGTTGGCTAGGAAGTCACAACTATGGTGTAATCCTTGGATTCATTCTAGCAGCAATGATGGCTATCGATATGGGTGGTCCATTTAACAAGGCTGCATATGTATTTGGTACGGGAATGCTTACATCTGCCGCAGCACTTTTGAAAGAAGGCGCTGCTGTTACAGACCCTACAGTAGTTGTTTGCTATCAGGCAATGGCTGCAGTTATGATCGGTGGTATGGTACCTCCTATCGCAATCGCACTATCAACTACATTCTTCAAGAGTAGATGGACAGAGGCTGAGAGAAAGAGCGGCCCAGTAAACTATATTATGGGACTATCATTCATTACTGAAGGTGCTATCCCATACGCTGCTTCCTATCCACTAAAAGTCATTCCAGCTTGTATGATTGGTTCAGGTATTGCTGGTTTACTATCATGGGTATTCGGATGTCAGCTAATGGCACCACACGGTGGTATTTTCGTAATCGCAACAATCAAACAACCATTGCTATACTTCGTAGCATTGATTATCGGTTCAGTTGTTGCTTGTCTAATACTTACATTCTTGAAAGGTAAAAATAAGAAATAAAAACTGGAGCTGCCAGGTTTCAAATCTGACAGCATCCACAACAAAGGAGAAACAATATGGTATCAAAGAAACTAACAGTAGTTAACGCTCAAGGATTTCACATGCGTCCAGCATCAGACTTCGCCAAAGAAATGGGTGCATTCACATCTGAAATCACACTAAAACACAATGGTGTTGATGTTAATGCAAAGAGTCTAATGAACATAATGGCTGCTTGCATCAAATGTGGTAATGAACTAGAAGTTGTTTGCGAAGGTCCTGATGAAGAGGCGGCTTTGGCGAAGGCTTGTGAAATGATCGAAAGCGGCTTTGGCGAATAAGGAAACGAGGTGACTAAATGTTAAAAGGTGTAGCTGCCTCCGAAGGAATCGGAATTGGCAAAGTAATGATTATTGAGGAGCATTCCTTAGACTATACACCAAAGGATGTATCTGACACAGATGTGGAAATCAAGCGCTATCAAGATGCGCTAGAGGATTTCTGCACGGAAACTGTGGAACAGGCTGAGGCTTTGAAAGAATCTGCCGGTGCAAAGGAAGCCGAGATTTTGGAAGGCCACATCCAGATGGCAAAAGATCCAATGATGGATGGCGAAGTAACTGGGATGATAAATGACGGTAAGTGCGCCGAAGAAGCTATAGATGTTACATATACAAAGTATATGGAAATGTTTTCGCAGATTCCTGATGAAATGATGAAGCAACGTGCGGCCGATGTTAAAGACATCAAAACTGCAATGCTTGGCATTTTGCTAGGAATTAAGAGCGTGAAGATTAGCGATGCTCCTGCTGGCACTGTGGTAGTTGCGAACGAAGTCACACCATCAATGACAGCCGGCATCAACAAAGACAACATCGTTGGCATTATCACTGAGACAGGAAGCCAAACATCTCACTCTGCTATTCTTGCTAGAGCGCTTGAAATCCCAGCAGTACTCAGCGTGGAAAACGCTACTACTTCTGTGGCCGATGGCGACCAGGTGATTGTAGACGGCAGCGAGGGCGTGGTTATTGCAAACCCATCAGACGATGAGGTTTCGGAATATACTGCGAAACGCGAGGAATATCTTAAAGAGAAGGCTGAGTTGGAGAACTTCCGCGGCCAACCTACAAAATCAGCTGACGGCACAGAATACGAGTTGTTCTGTAACATCGGAAACCCAGAGGACGCCAAGAAAGCTATGGCAGCCGACGGCGAAGGTGTTGGATTATTCAGAACAGAGTTCCTATTTATGGACAGAGATGCTATTCCAACTGAGGACGAGCAATTTGAAGCATATCAACAAGCTGCTCTTACATTAAAGGGCAAAGGTTTAATTATTCGTACGCTCGATATCGGTGGCGACAAAGAAATCCCTTATCTTGGATTAGAAAAAGAAGAAAATCCATTTATGGGATTTAGAGCTATCAGATATTGTTTGAAGAATAAAGATATGTTCAAGAGCCAGATTAAGGCAATCCTACGTGCAAGTGCTTTTGGTGATGTGAGAATAATGTTCCCACTTATCACTGCTGTAGAGGAACTTCGCGAGGGAAAAGCTTTGGTGGAAGAATGTAAAGCAGAACTTAAGGAAGCTGGAGTGGAGTTTAACGAGGACATCCCTGTGGGTGTTATGACAGAAACTGCTGCTTCTGGTGTAATAGCAGATTTGCTTGCTAAGGAAGCTGATTTCTTCAGTATCGGAACAAATGACCTTACAGGTTACACAATGGCGGCTGACAGAGGAAATAGCGACGTGGCTTACCTCTACTCTCCATTCCAACCTAGTGTTCTAAGAATGATTAAGAGCATTATTGAGAACGGACGAGATGCAGGCATTCCAGTAGGAATGTGTGGTGAGGCTGCTGCTGATCCAAAAATGATTCCACTGCTCATTTCTTTCGGTTTAACAGAGTTTAGTGTTTCTGCTCCTTCAGTACTAAAGGTACGTGGAACAATCGCTAAATGGACGAAAGATGAAGCAGATAAGGTAGCTGACAAAGTCATGAGCATGACTACTGAAGCTGAAGTGTTAGAGTATTTAGACAGTGTAGTTTAATCTTTAATACGCATTAGAAAAAGCTGATTGGATTTTCCAATCAGCTTTTTTATTACTTTCTTTTTGTATATAATGCTGTCACATAATAGAATCTGTGGTGGTCTTCATATGGAACCTTTTCTGCTATCACTTCATCGCTCTCTTTCACTGAAGAAAATTCCATTGGGCCACTTATAAAAACCTTACCCACTACATTTTCATCCGTCTCAGCATCTTCCACCATTAAATACTTATATCTTACTTTGCCTCCGCCAAAGAATCCTGTCATTCCATCTCCAATATCTTCTCCTGCATTTTGAACCTCGGCTACTTTTATCTTCTTAAGAACTTTAAATCTATGAAATTCAATGTCCTTAACAGTAATCCGAGCATAAATCAACGGGATAATTGATATTACATTTAACACGATGAAAATCAAAATGATTAACCACTGATCCGCAATAAATCTTGCCCACACATTATAAGTGTATCTATGGAACTGTCCAAAGTATTGGAATAGCATACACACTGCAAATCCAAGGAATATAATTGCAAATCGTATAAAGAACACTTTTCTATTATGAATAGAAAGATTCTTTCTGATTTCTTTTAATTCTTCTTCGTTTGGTTTTCTGTATTCTAGGTTTTTAATGTCAATGTTTGCCATAACTTACCTCTGCATTTTATTATAATGCATATATTTTGCCTTGGGAATGTTAAAATGACATTATAAAAGCCGGCTATGTTAGCCGGCTTTTATAAATACTAGTTAATCACCTATATGCCTTCCTAACTCCGTACTTTGCTTGTTTTTTAGTAAAGCCTTCAAATCTTAGTTGATCATATAATCCTTTTTTAGAAAAACTCATCGAACGAAGATACTCTTTTGCTTTTTTGTATGCCTGCTTCTTCCAGTTAGCTCCACAATGTTTAACACCATATTTTGCTTGCTTTTTAGTAAAACCTTCAAATCTTAATTGATCATATAATCCTTTTTTAGAAAAAGCCATCGCTCTAAGATATTCTTTAGCTTTTTGTTTCGCCATTCTTTTACCATATGAAGCAGCCTTAACAGTTTTTGGTTGTTGAACCGCCTCTCCAACAGCATATGTTGCTCCAAAAGCAATTACAATAATTAATGCAACTGAAACTATTTTTTTAATTATTTGTTTCATAATAACTCCTCCTTTTTATCCGAACCATTTTCTATATATCATTTTAATATAATATTTTTATCATATCAAGAGACATAATAATTTGTAAAAAAGAGCACATCATATGATGTACTCTTTTATTAATTTATTTCTTCACACTACCCTTACTGTAATACTTCTTCTTTCCAACCTTTACGAAAGCCTTAACTTTGAAGTAATACTTCTTTCCAACTTTCTTGGTATACTTTGTCTACCATTTTAAATCAATAGTAAATCGCTCTGCATTTCCACACTCAACCAAAGTACTTTGATCAAATACATCGTCGTAGCAGAAGCCGTATGCTCTGTTACTTACCGAGATTGGGTGGAAGAATGCTGCGTATTCGTTGCAGATTTCTCCTGTCTTGTAGTATGTCTCTGGCTTGCTCCAATTCTCTGGAGTCATAGCCACACCTCTAGTAAATGCTGCACAGAGTTGTGCTTCTATTGCTAATTCAACGCTAGCATTTTGTGGATTGTTTTCATTTTCCGAGCTGATTCTGTTAAATGCTCCTCTTCCCTCTAGCACATCCTGTGTACTTGGTTTGTCGATGTAATACTTGTTATTGAATATAATTCTGTTTCCTGAAACTCTACCCGTGAATGTTCCAGTCTCTGAAGAGAACGTCAAATCTTGACTCTCATATTTGCTCCAGAATCTATTGATGTAATCATCATAGTAGTTTCCGTATTGTTTGCCCTCGCCAAAGGTCATCTTGGCTGGACACATAATTCTCTCATCCGTGATCAATGTCTTAAATGGAGCGGAAACTGTATTTCTAAATAACTCAAATGTTTCTGATCGAGTCTTCATATCACCTACGCATCTATCGTACGCACCATACTCGTCAGTAAGTCTTGCAATCATTGGGAAACTGAAGAAGTCTACTCTTGTAACGTTTCCGTGGAACGTGATCGAATCATTAACTGACTCAGTAGTGAACTCTAGATACTCAAACAATGTATGCGCGTTGGCATCACTTGAATTGTTTGTGTCTGGTCCTGCGTATCCAACGTCCTGTCCTGAACCATTAAATGTGATATAAACTGGCTCGCCGTAGCTTAGATACATTCTCCCCGACTCTATGGCTGGAAGCTGAACTGATTTATTCTGCGCCAAAGTATGCACAATCTTTGCTGCGTACTGTCTGCCGCCAATAGTTCCATCGTTATCTGCAGCGCTTGCTTCTACTAAGTTTCCGTCGGCTGTTAAATAAGCCATTCTATGTGTTTGTGGATTACGTCCCACAATTATCCAATAAATCTGATCGTTAGAATACTGTCCATTAGTCTTGTTGTTAAGCTGAAGAATCATCTTGCCATCTTCCTTCTGGATTGAATCATCTATTTCTGGCATCAATTCTTCAGGAATAGCTGTTGTTTGAACTTCTGTCTCAGCAGTTCCTTGAACATTTACTACCTGTGAAGTTCTCTCCGACTCTGTCTTTGCCTTGGAATTAACTGTAGCCACTGAAATTGTATGCTCACCCTCAGTTGATACAGGGATTCTGAACTCTTGTGCTGTAACTTTTGTTCTAACTCTATTTCCATCAATATATAAGTTATAACAGTTTATTTCTCCTGCACCCCAAACCACTCTAATAATTCCAGCATCTGGATTTTCAGTCACCAAACCAAATGGTTTTGGAAGTGATGGGTCTACTACAAAGTCCTCAGAAGGTTTTGTAGTTGGCTTCACTGTAGTAGGTGCTACTGTGGTAGTTGGTTTAACTGTAGTTGTTGGTGCAACTGTTGTGGTAGTTGTGGCTGAAGTTGTAGTTTGATCTTCCTTGCTATAATCTGCGGATATTCCAGTAACCTTTGTTCCATCCAATGTCACAAAGTATGGAGTTACATTCCAAGTTGAACCAACATTTGGATCCATATTTCTAACTGTGTAAATAAAGAAATATTTTGAGTCGTCGCAGAAGACACTCGGTTTCTTAGTCTGTCCACCTGCAATAATTGAACTATAAACCTTTGTCGTTTCCTTATCTTTCTCTGTAATTATTCTATTTCCATAAGTTCCTGTGAAAATAAATCCAGCATTCTTATATTGAATAGAATCAACTGTACTTACAAATCTAATTGCGGTATTGTCATCTGACTTCTGGAATTTTACTGTCAAAACATTCTCATCAATAAACTTCGCATAAGCCATTCCTGTAGTTTCCATATATGGAGTCTTAAACTCGCTATCTTCAAACCATCCTGCAAATACTTTTCCGCTCTTTGTAGGATATGTGTTATTTGCCTTGTATGGTGTAACATCCATACGCTCGTCTTGCGATCCATCCACGTTCTTAATCTGAACATAAGATGTCTCATCTCCGTGAACAAGTTCAACTTCATTTATATATTTCGTCATCGCCGAAAGGTACACGCATGCTCCAGCTCCCTGGATAGCGCCCACGTTTCCTGTCTGACCATTTACTCTAATTTCTGTGATGGCAGATCCAGTCGACATATAGATTCCGTCTTCTTCGGCGAAGCCTGGGTGTTGAACACTCACTACTTCGTTAATACCTCTCCAAGTAGTCTTTGTGTAGAACCACTTGTCGTTTCCGCCTGTAATCGAAATCCAAGTCTGCTCCGAAGTAGTGGTAGGCACTTGAGTCTGTGTTGGAGCCTGAGAACTAGTTTCCCCAGTTGGCTCCTCAGTTCCATCAGCGTAGTAAACGTAGCAAATGCTAGCATTTCCGCCCTGTGTAACAGTAAACTCAGTCACTTTCTTAGTGAAGTTTTCAAGATGTATAATGATACCATTATTTTGAATATCATATCCGCTCAAAGAACATTCGCTGATACCTCCAGGAAACGTAACATAAAAACCTGGCTTGCTTGCAAAGTCCGGCTTTTGAATGTTAACTAAACTTCCGTCTTCAGAATAGAACTTATATTTATTTGAATAGGCTCCACCGCCTGCGCCGTCTCCAGCCCAATCAATTGTGCTCCAGTCTGGCTCTGCTGCTTTAACATGGCCTGAAGGCACAAAAACAAAACTAGCTATAGCAATTGCTAGTGCGCAAACAACTGAAATAATCTTTGCGTAGAATCTTGGTAGTCTCATAATAGTTTTTCCTCCTAGTCTCACTTCCCCATTAAAATGTTTCCGAACTTCTAATGATAATATACTAACATAAAAAATGTAGGAAAAATATAGCAAAAGTAATATGAAATACTTGTGGAAATATATACACCAAACGCTGTTTTTGCTCTTTTTCTTGATAAAATCACCTATTCACATTAAAATACTACGTATGAATAATTTTGATATGTCAGTATTAATAACGCAATTAATCCAGCTATTTCTTGTAATGGCTGTTGGCTATATTGCGTTCAAAGCAAAAATTATAAATCATACAGTGTGCAAGCACTTATCAACATTCGTGCTTGAAATAACTATGCCAATCATGATCATAGATGCGGTGCTAAGCCTAGATAATACTCAGAAGCCTGGTACTTCCACTATTGTCACTTTATTTGTCGCATCTATTTTATTCTATGTAGTTATGCCAATCATTGCTTTTGTCGTTGTGAAGCTTTTGGCGAAGACTATTCACATCAAAAAATACCGTGAAGGTTTGTACATGTTAATGATGGTGTTCGGCAACGTCGGCTTTATGGGATTCCCAATTCTTAAAGCTGCCTGCGGATCAAACGGAGAACTTGCGGTCTTCTACGCAGCCATTCTAAACATTTTCTTTAACATTGCATTCTTTACATACGGTATTATGATTGTGGGATATGGCACTGAGGCTCAGGGAAAGATCTCGTGGAAGAAATTTATTAGCCCTGGTATGATTTCATCCTTTGTTGGAATCGCGCTTTACGCATTCGGAATTCACTATCCAGCCACCGGCAAAGGAAATATGGTAACTGATGTGATCGAGGGGTTGTTTGGAACAATTGGAGATCTAACACCACCTCTCGCTATGATTATAGTCGGTGCTACTTTGGCAAGTGTTGCATTAAAGGAAGTGTTTAGTGAATGGAGAATATATGTTTTTATTTTCATAAGACAGATTATAATTCCACTATTATTATTCCCAGTATTTAAGATTTTTATTAAAGATAGTTTGCTAAGCACTGTATTATTTATTGAGTTTTTGATGCCAATAGCAAACAGTGCCACTATTGTGGCAAATGAATATGACCTAGACAGCAGGTTTACTGCAAAGGCCATTTTTATTTCAACTTTAGCTTCGATTGTTGCGATACCACTTATACTGTGGCTGACAAGTTTTTATCCAATATAAAGAGGTCTCGCCTCGGCTTTACTTAGCTCGAACGAGCAAAGCTCGTTCTCGCTATTTGGCTTCGCCAAATACATCACTAAAAAAGAAATGGAAAAACAAATAAATTTGTTTTTCCATTTCTTTTTTACTGCTGAACTCGCCTCAGCTTATTTAAATTCCTTTCTTTTAAACAACATATATCCACCTTGAAGGGCAAGTAACGCTACGATAATTCCAACTCCGCACCATATCAGTTCGCCCTTATCTATATATTTGCCTATAACGAGTCCATCTTTCGACAAAGTACTCTTTACGTAAGCACTGCTTGATACCAAGCACGCTGCTGATATTCTTTCAGCAACTTTATCCGAAATACCAGGAACAAATATTCCAACCATACCTAAGAACATAGATAATAGTATTCCATATCCAAATGATGCAAGTAACGATAAAGCATCTGATGTTATCAACATACAAATGATGAAGATAATTCCAAACATACAGAATTGTCTTACCATATCAACCAATTCAGCTTTCCAGAAGAATTTCTTTGCAAAGTCGTGTTTTATTAGCAAATAAATTATCTGCATAGCCTTTTCAATAAGAATAAACATAAAAGCTACAATCATAGTAACTATTAACTTTCCAGTATAAATCTGCGAACGTGTAAAGCCACTTCCAATCAAATTTTTCATTGTGTTGAACTTGTACTCTTTGTGAGTCACGTCAGAAACCAAAATGATAACTAGGAATGGGTGGAAAAATTCAATCAAAATAATCGTAATATCCACTTTTCCATGTGTAAGGAAATTAACAACAATTCCAAGAATGAATGCTGCTGTTAGGATACTTAGTAAAACATAAAGTTTTGGTTTTCTATAAACTATGTTTAATTCCGCTTTTAAAAACCTACCCATTTTGACCTCCTTTCGCCATCTCGACGAAGAATTCTTCCACGTCGATAGCCTCTGATTCTATTTCTTCCTCGGTCACTTCTTTGATAAGTTTTCCGTCTAAAATAAATCCATAGCATGAACATAGTTTGCCCATCTCGCCAAGGATATGACTTGAGATCAGGATTGTTGTGCCATTAGCATTCATATCTAGAAGCATTTTTCTAATCTCAACAATCTTGATTGGATCAAGACCGTTTGTTGGCTCATCCAAAACTAAAAGCTCTGGGTTTCCCATAATCGCATTAGCAATTCCAAGGAGTTGCTTCTGTCCCATTGAAAAACTCTTAACCTTGTCTTTCATTTTATTCATAAGGCCAACCTTTTGTAATGCTTCTTTGATAGCAGAGTCTGGGTCCTTTAATCCTATTAGTTCTGCTCTATATTTAAGGTTCTGATAAGCTGACATATAATTGTAGAATGTAGGATTTTCAATAATAAATCCTATTCTATTTCTAACCTTAGCCATCTCATTTCCTGTCTTACCAAAAACTGAAATCTCACCCTCATTTATAGGAGTCATTCCAAGAAGCAATCTCATAAACGTCGATTTACCAGCACCATTTCTACCGATAAGTCCATAGATGCTTCCCTCTCTCAAATGAAGTGAAACTTTGTCGTTAGCTGCGTGGTTTCCATACATTTTTGTAAGGTCCTTACTCTCAACGATGTAGTTCTCTTCTCCAGGAACAACAGTCTTTGTAATAAATGAGAACTTCTCAATTCTCTTTAATGTCTCAGATAAAATACTATCTACATCAGCTCCTTCTATATCTAACCCTTCGGCTTTGAAAGTATTGAACTTTGTAATGCCAAAAAACTCTCTTGCTAAAGCTTTTAGGTAATCCATTCCATACTGCAAATCTGCGTTCTTTCCACCGGCTGTAGTTATGTAAACCATACGATCTGCGTTACATTTTGGTGTGACTACACCTTCAGTATTCATATCGAATGTAATACCACAAACGTTTACCTGCTCAATATAATCCTTCAACGCTGCAGGGAAACTCATATCCCAATATGGCGCAGCTATTACAATCGCATCAGCAGATGCAAATTGTTTTGCGTATTTAAACATCTCATCACTAAAGTCACTCGTCTCTTGTAATTGCATACGTTTGCTAAGTTGATCTTTAGTTAATGCCCTAATACTTCCGTCATTAAGTTTTACTTCCTCTATTTCTCCGTCCCACTTCTTAAGCACCGCATCAGCTAGCACTTTGGTTCTAGAGTCATCTGTAAAGCAAGCATTAATGTAGAGTAATTTGCTCATAAAAATTCTCCTTCCGAATCTCACTAGTATTATTATATCACCATCTGAGCAGAGTTTGTAAATATAAAAATAGAGAGAATAATAAATCTATTTATTATTCTCCCTATTTTTATATTTATATATTGGGCGAAGCCCTGAGCGAAAACGAGCTGCGCTCGTTTGAGCTAAACTCTGCTCATTAATCTAAACTCTTTAGTGTTGGGAATAATAATACATCCCTGATTGCTTCAGAATCTGTTAGAAGCATTACCATTCTATCAATACCGTATCCGATACCGCCTGTTGGTGGCATACCGATTTCTAATGCATGCAAGAAGTCTTCATCAGTAGTATTTGCTTCTTCATCTCCTGCTGCTAACAACTCTTCCTGAGCCTTAAATCTTTCTCTCTGATCGATTGGGTCATTAAGCTCTGAGTAAGCGTTTGCCATTTCCCAACCATTCATAAAGAACTCGAATCTTTCCACATACTCTGGATTGTCAGGTTTCTTCTTTGTAAGTGGTGAAATCTCAATCGGATGATCCATAACAAATGTTGGCTGAATCAAATGTTCTTCCACGAACTCTTCGAAGAATAAGCTTAGGATATCACCCTTCTTGTGATGTGGTTCGAATTCAACATGATGTTCCTTAGCTAGTGCCTGCGCCTGCTCTAGAGTCTTAACTTCATTCCAGTCAATGTTTGCATATTTCTTAACTGCATCCACCATTGTAATTCTCTCGAATGGCTTTCCAAGGTCCATCTCCTGACCCTTGTAAGAAATCTTTGTGCTTCCGCAAACTTTCTCAGCTAAATATCTAAACATTTCTTCTGTCAAATCCATCATTCCGTTGTAGTCAGTGTACGCTTGGTACAACTCCATCAAAGTAAACTCAGGATTGTGACGTGTATCAAGTCCTTCATTTCTAAATACTCGACCAATCTCGTAAACCTTCTCAAGTCCACCAACGATTAGTCTCTTCAAATATAGTTCAAGAGAAATTCTAAGTTTTACGTCCTCATCTAGTGAATTGTAATGAGTCTCGAAAGGTCTAGCTGCTGCTCCACCCGCATTGTGTACAAGCATAGGTGTCTCAACTTCCATGAAACCTTTGTCGTCTAAAAATCTTCTTACTTCACTGATGATTTTTGAACGCTTAATGAATGTCTCTTTAGTTTCTGCATTCATAATAAGGTCAAGATATCTTTGACGATATCTTAAATCTGTATTTGTAAGTCCGTGGTGCTTCTCTGGTAGAATCTGGAGGCTCTTTGTTAGAAGTTTTACTTCGCTAGCGTGAATTGAAATCTCGCCAGTCTTTGTTTTGAAAACTTCACCCTTGATACCGATGATATCACCAATGTCGAACTTCTTGAAATCTTTATAGTCATCCTCGCCAATACTGTCTCTAGCTACATATGACTGAATGTTTCCCTCACGGTCCTGGATATTACAGAAAGATGCTTTACCCATTACACGCTTAAGCATTAGTCTACCTGCAACAGTTACAACTTTCCCTTCAAACTCGTCGTAATTATCCTTGATTTCCTGAGTGTGATTTGTAACATCGTACTTTGTCACCTCAAAAGGATTCTTTCCGCGCTCTTGAAGATCAGTAAGCTTTTCTCTTCTTACTTTTAAAAGCTGCTTCTCGTTTACTGGCTGCTGATTATTATTGTTATTGTTTTGATTATCGTTTCCCATTATAATCTCCATCCACTTTTGTGGTTATTGTTTACGCCTTCTGTACGTCTAAAATCTTATATCTAACTTCTCTGTTTCCAAGTTCGATTTTAACTGTCTCACCTTTTTTGTGTCCAACTAAAGCTTCGCCTACAGGTGACTCGTCTGAAATCTTACCCATCAAAGTGTTAGCGTTTGTAGAGTTAACCATTTCGTATTCCATAGTCTCTTTAAGTTCCATGTCACGAATCTTGAAAGCTCTGCCGATACCAATCACGCTGGCATCCATATCTTTATCTCTAATGACCTCTTTGTTTTTGAGCATGTTCTCAATCTCTCTAATTCTAGCCTCGATTTTTGCCTGCTCATCTTTAGCAGCATCGTACTCAGCGTTCTCTGATAAATCACCCTGCGCTCTAGCCACTTTAATCTTTTCGGCCACTTCATCTCTCTTTACTAATTTTAGGTCTTTCAACTCGTTTTCCAAATCTTTAACCTGTGATTTGGTAAATACTAGTTTTTTATCCTCTCCCATTTTGAAACCTCCATATATGTAAATTCATCGATTTTTCTTATGTTGTACCCGAATTTCCTCCTCCAGGCACCACTGAATATAATACTCTACTTACCCCTCATCGTCAACTAAAAAATGGCTATTTGGACACTGTTCCAAACGGCCATTTTCTATAAGATTTTCTGTGTCAATTTTTCTAACTCGTCCATTGATTCTACAAGGTTACATTCCTGTCTTAGGCTTGCAGAATGTGGCAATCCATGCGTGTACCAAGCCACATGTTTTCTCATTTCACGCACGCCAGTGTACTCTCCTTTATAGTCGCAAAGCATCTTTCCGTGCCTAATAATCATATCTCTTATTTCTTTTCTAGTAGGCTTCTCTATTAGCTTGCCAGTTTCAATATAAGCCTTAACCTGCGCAAAAATCCAAGGATTACCCTGAGCTGCCTGACCAATCATAACTGAGTCACAACCCGTCTCATCAAACATTCTCTTTGCATCCTCGGCAGACTTTATATCTCCGTTTCCAATAACAGGAATACTCACTGCGTTTTTAACATCACGAACGACATCCCAATCAGCTTCTCCACTGAAATACTGCTCTCTCGTTCTTCCGTGAATACAAAGCGCTGCTGCACCAGATGCCTCAGCCACCTTTGCCAACTCAACAGCCTGATTGTCATTCAACTTAAAACCTTTTCTAAATTTAACACTTACTGGCTTATCAATCGCATTAACAACCTTTGTGATAATCTCCTCAGCCAGTTTCAAATCTGTCATCAAGTATGAGCCCTCATGATTGTTCACAACCTTAGGTACAGGACAACCCATATTAATATCAATAAAGTCACAATTACCCTCGCACACCTTCGCAGCCATATCAGCCATAATATCCGGGTCCGCGCCAAAGAGCTGGATTCCAATTGGATGATCATCAACTGGTGTGTCAAAATACTTTTTAACAATTGGATGGTCACTTTCTGCAATTTCTAACAAAGGCTCAGTGTTTTTATTGTCATAGTAAATAGCTTTTGCACTCACCATCTCGGATACAAACAAATCTGCGCCCTGTTCTTTGCACAACAATCTAAATGGCAGGTCCGTTGTCCCTGCCATTGGTGCCAATGATATTCTGTTTTTGAAAATCTCGTTAGCCATTTATTTCTTATTCTTCTCGTAAATAATTCTCATTCCCTGAAGAGTTAGTTCCTGATCATACACATCAATAAAGTCAGTGTTCTCGTAAATAATCTTTCCAAGTCCGCCTGATGCTACAACCTTAACATTTTCGTAGTCGCACTCTTCTTTCATCTTATCAATAATATATTTTGCCTGACCAATCTGTCCATAAACAATTCCAGCCTGCATACTTGTAATAGTATCAGTCGCAAGAATAGTTTCTGGCTTTTTAATTTCAACTTCAGGTAACTTTGCAGTCTCATCCCAAAGAGCCTTCGCACTAATTCTAATTCCTGGCACAGTCACGCCCGCGTCAAAGGTACCCTCAGGTCCAATCAAATCGATAGTAGTCGCTGTACCAAAATCCATAACGATACATGGTCCACCATACAACTCATATGCAGCCACTGCATCAACAATACGATCTGAACCAACTTCTCTTGGATCAGTTCTGTTAATCTTAATTCCAGTTTTTGTACCAATACCAACAACCATTGGCTCAATGCCAAAGTATTTGATGATTCCACTATTTAGTGAATACATAACTTTAGGCACAACCGAAGAAATCACAACATCTTTTATGTCCTTAATGTCGTGTCCTTTCTTCTCAATCATCTCGGCAATCTGTGAGCCGTACTCATCAGATGTACATGATGCTTGACTTGTAAGTCTGAATGTTGCAACAACATTCTTTCCTTCCAAAAGTCCAAGCGTAATATTTGTATTTCCAACATCGATAACTAATAACATTTTTATTCCTTCTCTTTCAATTCCTTAAGTGCATTATAGTAAAGTTCCACTGATTCTAAAAGTTCTTTTTTATCTCTTTGAATTTCTCTAATCTTCATCTCGCTTCCGATATCATCGTAAAGCAAATCTCCCTCGTCTGCCTGAGTGACAAGTGTAAGTTTTCCGCCTTCGTCAAACTCTAAAAGTAAAACTCCACCTACGTCCTCGGTGAACAACACACACATAATCTGCAACTCTTGTTTCACTCTCTCAGGAAGACTATTAAACTCTTCATTCAAATAGAACTTCTTTTCATAAGCAGATGCCCCGCACAAAACTTTTGTGCCTTCACCTGTCTCGTTAAAGTCTTCTGGTTTTTGCATCAAATCTTTATCCATCATTACTCCTAAAAAATAAAGGGCGCGATTTTCTCGCGCCACTTTTTATTCAATCTCTTCTACCAAATCACCTTTTACATAACCTGTTACGCCATTGTATCTTATCTTATACCAGTCGCCAGATTTTTTGATGATTTCTAATTCTTGATCATACTCTGCCTGTTCAACCAAATCACCATCTTCTGAAGGCTTGCTTCTGATATTAAGAGTTTCTGTAGTGACTTTTAGTTTGCCAGCGCTTGCTGTCTCTTCCTCAGTAGTCTCTTCTTCTGTAGTAGCTTCTTCAGTCTGCTTTTCAGTTTTCTTTTCTGTGGTAGGGGCTTCAGTAGTCACTGTAGTATCTGCCTCTTCTAGTTTTTTAGTTTCAATATTACTCATTAGAATAGCGCCCGCTGCAATAAGTACCACTAATATTATTATGATCGCGAATAACACTCCATTACTGTGTCTGCGAAATGTATTTCTAAAAATGTTTTTATTATTTCTTTTCATAGTGGTTAAGATTTTATCACTATGAATAGACGTTGTCAATTATTAGGATTTTTGCATTAGTGTCGTTATTTTATTGCAAGAAAAAAGTCGTAACACGAAGTTACGACTTTGATTTCTTAAGTCAAATCGACATCTTATAGAGCTACATCGCCTTTCTTTCTGTCGATTACGTAGTAAGCTTTTCCGTCTTCTGGTTTAACATAAATGTTAACTGAAGTCATTGTCTTCTTACCACTCTTCTTTGTGTAGTCAGCCTTTACAGCCTTCTGAATCTTTTCTACGTTGAACTTGTTTCCAGCGAACTCAACGTAAACGTTATTAGTTTTCTTCTTAGCTGCTGGCTTCTTAGCTGCTGTTTTCTTTGCTGCTGGCTTCTTAGCTGCAGTCTTCTTTGCTGCTGTCTTCTTAGCAGTAGTTTTCTTAGCTGCTGTTTTCTTAGCAGTAGTTTTCTTTGCTGTTGCCATGATCATTTTCCTCCTAAAATCTTTTCAAAAAATTTAAAATAGCTATTGTAAATTTGTTTTTTACAATCTTGAATAAGTGTACCACTTTTATAAAAAAATGCAACAAATTTTATTCAAAAATTTTGTTGCACTTTTTTAGTTTTAAAAATTTTATTCTCTAAAAAATTTTTTCAAAAAATATTTTTAGTCTTCTTGGTTTTCTAAAAACTCATTTAGTTTTTTTGTCATTTCGTCTGCGTCAATACCGTGAACCATACAAGCTTCTTCCAAACTTTCTCCTTGAGCTGCTGGACAACCAACGCAGTGCATTCCCTCTGCCATCAAAATTGGAACGCAACCAATATTCATTGCTACTATATCTGCAATAATCATATCCTTTGTAACTTTTGCCATGATTATTTCCTCCTTGTAATTAGTTTCTTCTATTATAAACGTTTTTTATTTTTAGTCCACCACTTCTTCGCCGCGGTAGATTGCAACGAGCTGTCTGTTTCCATAATCATCCACACATGTGGAGAGTAATGCAACCTTATCGTGAACTCCCGGAGTTCCAGTTTTAAATTTGTAAGTGCTCTTGCTCTTCAAATCGTTGATCCACTTTTTGAAATCTTCATCTGTCTTAAATCCAAACTTGTAAATACTCTCGTTTGTCTTCTGCGTAGAGAAAGCGCTAAACACATAGTACTTGTAATGTCTGTAACCCGAGTACACGTCAAAGACCTTGTGGGTTCTAGCAAACTTTTTCTTTCTATATTTCATTAGATCAGCAAACATTGAACCGTCTAACATGTTGTGTCCATAAATGATACAACCTCTCGAGTTAAGTCCTGCAGTTCTATAGTCGACAAAGATTGAACCCGCTCCGTTTGAAACTTTGTCTGAACCGTGAGTTAAATAAAACTTGTTGTCTTCGTGCCAGACGATTGGATACTGAATTCTTGAATTATCTAACTTGATGTAGCCAACTGCTTCGTCGTTGTACTTCATCATAGCCTTGTAGTTCCAATACCACTTTTTACTTTTGCTTGAAAAATCTACTCCACCATTTCCAGTGTTTGTCTGTTCAAACATTTTGTCAATCTCAGCATACTTTGCTTCGTCCTCTTTGTAGCCTAGGTACGAATCCGTCAAACTATAAGACGCGTAAATTAGTGCAACTGCTGCTGCACATAAAATTACAATTCGTATTATGTTAAAAGTTTTTGCTGGGATTTTTTTCATTGTGTATCCTTAAATTATTTTGGCGAAGCCGCTGGGACTTCGCCAAATTTGTTTCATAAATTTTGTTCTACAATTATGCCTTGTTAACTGAACCGAAAAGTTCCATCTTTTCTTTTACTTTAGCCTTGATAGCTTCGCAACCAGGAGCAAGAAGTTTACGAGGATCAAATCCTTTACCTTCTAAATCTTTTCCTGCTTCGATATACTTACGTGTCTCTTCTGCGAATACTAACTGACATTCTGTATTAACATTAATCTTTGAAACTCCAAGTTCGATTGACTTAGCAATCATGTCATCAGGAATTCCTGTACCACCGTGAAGAACTAATGGCATCTCGCCAGTCTTCTGCTGAATAGCGTCAAGAGTTTCAAAACTTAGTCCTTCCCAGTTTTCTGGGTATTTACCGTGGATGTTTCCGATACCTGCTGCAAGCATATCTACACCTAGGTCTGCAATAGCTTTACACTCATCAGGATCTGCACATTCACCCTTACCTACTACGCCGTCTTCTTCGCCACCGATAGCTCCAACTTCTGCCTCGATTGAAAGTCCAAGTCCGTGAGCAACTGCTACTAACTCTTTTGTCTTTTCAATGTTCTCTTCGATTGGATAGTGTGAACCATCAAACATGATTGATGAGAATCCAGCCTTGATACATTTATAACATCCTTCGTATGTACCGTGGTCTAGGTGAAGAGCTACAGGAACTGTAATTCCAAGTTCCTCATCCATAGCCTTAACCATGTCTGTAACTGTCTTAAAACCAGTCATATACTTTCCAGCGCCCTCAGATACACCAAGGATTACTGGGCTGTTAAGTTCTTGTGCTGTCTGTAAAATGCACTTTGTCCACTCCAAGTTATTGATGTTGAACTGTCCAACTGCATAATGGCCTGCTTTAGCCTTATCTAACATTTCTTTTGCTGATACTAACATTTTGTACCTCCATTTTCCTCGCTTAATTTTTCTTTTAGCGTTCCACATTATTATAGTAGATTCTAGTGATTTTCTCAATACGAAATTGGTGTTAATTCCATTTGGTTTTTACCTCGATGTGGGTTATACTAATTATGGTTTTTAAAACTATTTATATAGAAAGAAACGGTGATAATTATGAGTAATTGTATAGTTGCACAATCAGGTGGACCTACTTCTGCTATCAATGCCAGTCTTGCTGGAGTAATCTCCGGCGCCAAAGAAAACGGCTTTGATACAGTATACGGCGCATACCACGGTATTCAAGGATTTATGAACGATGAAGTTGTGTCTTTAAACGATATCGACACAAAATTGCTTCGCAACACTCCTTCAATGTATCTTGGTTCATGTAGATACATGCTACCTGATGCTAGTGAGGATCCAGACACATACAAAACTATCTTTAATCAGTTTGAAAAGTATGACATAAAGGCATTCTTCTACATCGGTGGAAATGATTCAATGGATACTGTTGCTAAGTTAAGTAAGTATGCTGCAGAGAATTCAATCGATATTAAGTATGTTGGCATTCCAAAGACAATCGATAACGACTTGAATGTGACTGACCACACACCAGGTTACGGATCTGCTGCTAAGTTTATCGCTACTACTCTTCTAGAGGTTAGCCACGACACAGCAATCTATCCAATTAACAGTGTAACTATAGTTGAGATAATGGGACGTGACGCAGGTTGGCTCACTGGAGCAGCTGCTCTTGCTAGAAATGAATATAGTGCAGTTCCACATCTAATCTACTTGCCAGAGGCTGCATTTGATAAGGATGAGTTTATTGAAGACGTTAAAGCTGCAATCGATAAATACCACAACGTAGTGATTGCAATCTCTGAAGGTATTAAAGATGCAGATGGCACATACATAACTGCAGGCGTGGCCGCCGAAGATAAATTCGGTCACAGCCAGTTGAGCGGTGCTGGAAAAGCACTCGAGTATATCATTAAAGATAACATCGATGTAAAGGTTCGCTCAGTTGAGATAAACATTCCTCAACGTACAGCCGGACACCTTACATCATATACGGATATTGACGAAGCCTTCGACGAAGGAAAATACGCAACAGAAGTTGCATTAAACGGTGAAACTGGAGTAATGATTACAATTAATCGTATTTCAGATTTCCCTTACGCTACTACTCTTGGAACAACGGATGTGAATGACGTGGCAGGATTAGTTAAACACGTTCCTAGGGAATGGATCAACGAAAGAGGCAATGATGTGACTGAAGAGTTTGTCACTTATGCTAAGCCACTCATCCAAGGCGAGGTTGATTTAAACTTCAAAGACGGGCTTCCAGATTATTACAACATTAAACATTTAACAAATATAAGATAGAGTCTAATACCTACTTGCAATAGAAAAATCTATGTGATAGAATGTTTTCTGTTGCGAGACTGAAGCGGTAACTATTGGTAAAACGCGAAATCAAAGTAATGCTGATGGATCGCAAAAATACGATGCCGCATCGCCAAATGGTAAGGCACTGGACTCTGACTCCAGCATTTCTAGGTTCGAATCCTAGTGCGGCAGTCAAAAACACCACTTCTAACGAAGTGGTGTTTTTATTTTAAGCTTCTGCTTCTTTATACTGGCTCGCTTGCGTGTTAAACATATTTGCATAAAAGCCATTTTCTAAATTCATTAAGTCATCGTGGCTTCCCTCTTCTATTATCTGTCCTCCTTCAAACACAATTATTCTATCGCAGAACTTACAAGAAGAAAGTCTGTGTGAGATGTAGATAGCAGTTTTGTCATTAACTAGTTTGTCGAAGTTCATGTAAACTTCGTTCTCTGCTATCGGATCAAGTGCAGCTGTAGGCTCATCCAAAACTACAATAGGCGAATCTTTGTATAGTGCTCTTGCTATAGCAAGTTTCTGTCCTTGTCCACCAGATGGCTCTACACCATCTTCTTCAAACATCTTATATATGTAAGTATCATCTTTATCTTTCAGACTGTTAACCCAATCCGCTACTCCTGATGTCTCATATACGTAATCTAGATCTATGTCTTTGTCGCGGAAGTTAGTAACATTTTCTTTTAGTTTAAACGCAAACAATCTAAAGTCTTGGAATACCACAGACAATAATTCCACGTACTCTTCAAACTTCATATCCCTGATGTCTTTGTCGTTGACAAGTATATCGCCCTCGTAATTATCATATAGTTTGCAAAGAAGTTTGATAAACGTAGTCTTACCTGCGCCGTTTCTTCCCACAATCGATAGATGCTCGCCTTTATTTATAGTAGTTGAAATGTTTTTCAAAATGTATCTATCAGTGTTTGGATATTTGAAGCTGACATTTCTAAACTCGATTTTACAGTCTTGCTTTTCTACATCCAAATCTCCAGTTTCTTTTTCCACATAAACTTGTTCCATAAAGTCGATGTAAAACTTAAGAACTGAAACCGTATATGAGCACTGCATAGTTGAATCAATAATGGCACCTAAAGCATCATTAAATGTGTTAGCTGCCTGGAAAAGAGCAGCGAATGTACCAATGCTAATCCATTTCTTTATAGCATAGTAGCCAATCAAAAGATAAATAACCATATTGGCTGCAGCTCTCAAAAATGCATTTGTATTTCTAAGAATAATAAATTTTCTCGCAAAATGCTTTCCTAGTTTATAAAGTTTTCCTACAAAACCATTGTACTGATCTACAAACACATCATCAGCATCATAAAGTCTGATGTCTTTTGCATATCTTGGCTCCATTAGTTCAGTATTATAGTAGTCGCTACCTCTCTCAAGGTTACCAATCTTTTCAAAGTATTTCTTTCTAATCTTCACATCGAGTTTAGATAGGAAGTAGTTAGTAGTAAACGCAAAAACGATAGGAATAATCATCCAAGGAACTCTAGTAGCCACTACCACTATTACACCCATGGCTACAACTGTCTGTTGAATTATGGTGAATATAGGCGTGACCAAACCGTTCACATGGTCAGTCTCGTTCAATGCTCTTTCACCATTTTTAATTATATCTAACACTTTTCTATTTTCTGTATTCGCAAACTTCATTTGAATTGAACTCATACAGATTCTTGTATTTAGATATTTATAAAAGTTTTCATTTATTCTTCCTTTGTGTTCGTCGCAGGCCTTTGCTAATACTTTTCCAAGCCAAGTACCCACGCATATAACAGCAATCCAAAGGATTGAATAACTCACTCTTCTTGGTCCACCTGGTGCAATCTCATTTACTAGTTGTTCAGTACCAAGGATTGAGATGAATGGATAAACAATTCCCACCACAAATCCTAGAATTAACCAGAAGTAATATGTCTTGTTAGTCTGCCAAGCAAACTTCGTAAAATATTTAAAACATCTTCCAAGATCTTTCGGTGACATCAATTTATCTGACTTTCTAGCCATTTGAAATCACCTCCTCATCCTTGTAGTAGCTGGATTGGATGTTAAACATTTCTGCATACTCCCCATTTTTCTCCAACAACTCGCTATGAGTACCAAGTTCCACTATCTCGCCTGCTTTAAACATAGCAATCTGATCGCAGAATCTAGTACTGCCAAGTCTATGTGAAATAAATATGGCAATTTTGTTTTTGACCATATTGTTAAACTCTCTATACATTCTATCCTCAGCCAAAGCGTCAAGCGCAGCTGTAGGCTCATCCAAAATGACAATTGGTGCATCTTTATACAAGGCTCTCGCTAGAGCAAGTTTTTGTTTTTCGCCACCTGATAGGTCGATGCCTTTCTCATCAAAAATCTTTAGAAGATTAACTTTTATTCCAGCATCATACATATCAATCTTTTCTAAGAGTCCACTTCTATCAAGCGCACTTGTCACCTTATCCATATCAGTCTCTTCTTCCACTTCAAAAGAAACATTCTCAAAAATAGGAAGTGCAAAACACTCTATGTTCTGGAACACTGGAGAGAAAAGCTTAAAGTATTCATCTCTATCAAAATCCCTTAAGTCTCTACCATTGAGAAGTATTCGACCTTTCGTTGGGTTGTAAAGTTTCATAATCAGTTTAATGAGTGTAGTTTTTCCTGCACCATTAATACCAACCACAGCCAACTTGCTGTCATTCTTTATTGTCAGATTAATATTTTTCAAGACATAATTATCATGTCCTGGATATTTAAAGCTAACATTTTCAAACTTAAACTCATATGAATCGAAATCTAAGTTCTTTTCTACTCCTTCGCCTTCGGCAAAGGATTCACTATCCTCTTTCCAGTTAACAAACTCTCTATAATCATTGATCATTAAAGTGTTAGTCTTAACAGCAGAATATATCCATGACATAAAACCGATATTTCTGTGTAGGGCATTAACTAAACCGATAAACAATAGTAGATCTGAAATAGGCATTCCACCTTTTAAAACAGACCAAACTAGCCAGCCATACATCACTAAGGTCTCGGCTAGCAAAACCGTCTCCATACACATAGCGCCAATAATCCATCTGTTGTGGTGTTGTCTGTTTTTCTTAAAGAAGAAATTGTTAAGAACTTCAAACTCTCTTTTGAAAACTCCAGACATATTGAAAAGTCTAATGTCTTTGGCGAAGTCGAAGTTTTTAGATGTCCTCTCCAAATAATTTAGTTTTCTGTTTGTTGGTGCCATAACATCTAGGAACTTAATCTTGTCTCGCTTTCCAAACCATCCAAGAATGTATCCAACGATTATTGCCATAAACAAAATGGCGATTAGCACCCAAATATTTCTCATTCCAATCATTACCGCAGAAAAAATGATAACAATAGAATTCGAAATAATGTTATGTGATTCATAAAGAACTCCGTGGAAACCATTTCCTTGATATAAGGCATTCTTTGCTTTTTGGCCAAAATCAAGAAAGTCCGGATTTTCCATATTCTTAAAGTCGGTCTTAAACATCTTGCGCATACGAAGTCTTTCTAGGAATGCATTAGTCTTTACAAATTCATAATCAAGTTTTGTATAACCATATCTATTTAGGGCGTTTGCAATAAATAAAATTGAACATATTAATACAGTAGACCAAATAAACTTGGCTACTGGGTAATGCTGCTCAACAAACGACACAATCATCTTAGGAGCATAAGTCCAAATAATTGTGTTTGTTGCTTGAAAAATACCAATAAAAAGTGTGGCGATCAACACTCCTTTGCCACCCTTTATGGACATCTTCCATGCATATATAAAATTGCTAATTAGTCCATGCTGTTTAATTTTCATTTTTCGCCTCGAACAATACTTTTATTATATATGTCAATATATAATAAAACCTTGATATGCGTAGTATATCAAGGTTCATTAACATTTATAAGTATATATTTTTAGTATAGTATTTTATTCTTCAATAATACCCGGTTTTACTAAAGTTTCTACAAAGGACTTTACATCCTTTTTAGCAGTCTTGTCATCAACCTCATACTTTTCTGTAACTGCCTTAACTAACTCTTTCTCAGAAGCTCCATCCTGCAACTTTTCAAACATAAATTTGCTTGTTGCATTTAGTCTTACCATTCCATTGAAATAATTGCTAGCTGCTCCCACTGCTACTACAACTGGCTGTCCACCAACTTCTCTTAAAATAAATCCATCTCTAATCTTCATCTTATTCTCCATTCTTCATCATATCGTAAGCCATCTGTGCTGCTTCATTTGATATGGTACATTTCATTTCATACATCGGAATTGATTTTAGCATCTTATCTGCAAAATCCAAAACCTTAACTGTTCCCTCTTCACTTCGTGGTCTGTAGATCTGTGCAATCAACTTGTATGTTGTCTCAACTACATCACCTTTTTTGATTTCGTTTTCTTCGCCGCGCTCAATATAGCAGATTGCTTTGATTGGTGACTTTTTATTTACCGACAACTCATGCTTTCCATCCCAAGGAGTTCCGTAAGCATAAAACTTTCCATCTATCTCTCTGATCAAAGGCTTATCGTCATTTATCATAACTGCGCGCTCGCCAAAGACCTCTCTCCACATCCTAGTGTGTGTACTTTTTCCAGTTCCGCTCTTTGCCGCGAACAAATAGCATTCGCCGTCCACTTCCACCACACTGCTGTGGAACAATGCCACTCCAAAGTCTATCGCCTTTTCACAGAACAGTCTGTAAATTGCAATATACTCTAGGTATGGTTTCGAGTACTGAATCTCTTCTTCCGAATTTGCTTGCTCGTACTCCAAATCTTCGTCAGTTGCGCAAATAGAAAACAAAGGTTCTTCGTCAGTTTCGTAATCCTTTGCCTTCTTCTCGAAGTAAGTTCCTCTATATGTGATTTCTACAGGAATGTCTCCAAACTTGTAAGTGTTCTTCACTATTTCTTTTCCTCTTTTGCCGCCATATAATTTGCAAACTGTCTAGCTGTACGTCCCGACAATCCGCCGTGCGCCAACTCCCACTTGTTTGCCTCTTCTTCTATCACTTTGTCAGGAAGCTCCACTCCCTCTTTCTTACAAAGTGCTTTTGCAATCTCGAAATACTCCTTCTGCGAAGGCTTCGAGAAACTAATCGTAACACCAAAACGATAAACTAATGAAAGTTTTTCTTCCATAGTATCTGACTGGTGCAATCCGTCTTCCACAATCATGTCATCCCTGTCACTCCATTTTTCTTTAATGATGTGACGTCTGTTTGATGTTGCATAAATCAAAATGTTGTCAGGCTTCGTCTCAACTCCACCCTCAATCACAGCCTTCAAGAACTTGTATTCAGTCTCAAAGTCCTCGAAACTCAAATCATCCATATAAATGATGAACTTATAATTTCTATTCTTTATCATCGCAATCACATTCGACAAATCCTTAAACTGATGCTTGTAAATCTCAATCATTCTAAGGCCTCTGTCGTAATACTGATTCACAATCGCCTTGATACTTGTCGACTTTCCAGTTCCGCTATCGCCAAAGAGCAAGCAGTTGTTACATCTTCTGCCTTCCACAAAGTCCTCTGTATTATCGATAAGCTTTTTCTTCTGAATATCATATCCAATCAAATCATCGAGCGTTACTTGCTCCATGTTATTGATTGGCTTAAATCCTAACTTGCCGTTTGTATACTCAAGTCTGAACGCCTTGTTTAGACCAAACATTCCAACGCCGTAGTCTTTGTAGAAGTTTGAGACTGCATCAAAGAACTCATTCTCATCTTTAGTCTCTTCCAACTCTCTACTAAGCTTGCGAACTTTCTCGCTCACGTTTTTGTTATACATAAACTCTGGCTTATGTATTGCTGTGTAATCTTCAATCTTGCTAAAGCAATCTATGTCTAATTCTTTTTCAATCTTGCTAAAATCGTAGTCAAACAATTCTTTGAATGCTTTGAAATCATTCTTTGCAAAGTCATTCACGCTGCCTTCTGACGCGCCCACCTTCTCACAAGTCAAACTGAAAGAATTCTCAGTTGTAATAAGAAGATACGTCAAATAGTTGTGCCAAAGGTTGTCATCAAAACCGTAATCAGTTGAGATGTCTAGAATTCTTTTCATCTGATGATAAATCTTTGTTCTTAACTTATCAGCGTCATACTTTTTAGAATTAAACGTAGCGAACACATCAGACAACTCCATTAAAATAGAATCCTCTGGCAAATCTCCATATAACAATAAATTTGAAACTATATTATTCATATACTCTCCTCATTTTTACTAAGGCAGCTAGTCCCCCAAAAACTAACACAAAACAACTTCTATACTCCATCCAATAATGGAAATAAACATGTGAACTTGCAAATATAAACCACATAACCGGAAACAACGAAACTACAAATAAAGGAATAGATAGTTTTAAACCTTTTTTTGAAATCCCGTGTGATTTAAATAGCATAATCAAAAGATAAACTAGTGCTAACACAATTATAACGACAAGCATAGGTGTTTGTAACCATACAAATCCTCTTTTTAACACCTCTCCTATTGTAAACTTGTCTACCAGACCACTAGCATCCATGGATGTATGCTGATTTATTTTTGAAAGAGCTCTTACAAAACAATTCTCTTGCAATAGCAAACTTGCAACGGCCCATTTCCCTATCCAAAAAACAACATACCCTATTCCCCAGAACGCAACTTTTTCAAACAGACTTCCTGCCATTTTTTTAATGGAATCTTCTTTATTCATGATAAAGTAGATAATCAATGGTGTTCCAACCGTCACTATTGGATATGTTAAAAGATCAAAGAAGCTTGTACCTATACCTGTGATCAAAAAAACTATCCAATAATTATTAGTCTTTTCAAAGTATTCTTTCCATTTCAGCAAAACGATACTGCTTATCATCATCATATAATAACATGCTGAGAACTGTAAAGATAAACTCACAGTAACTGGCATTATTAAAATATATGCAACTGCAAACGGTAAAATATATTTTTTAAAACCTCTACTATATAATAGGGCAACCAACAATATTAAGCATATTAATTGGCCTAATATATTTAAAATACGAATATTGTTGTAATCAAAAAATGTCAACAACGGTTTTAGAATAACTATATATCCATGCCAATACCAAAAGTATGGGTGTGCCGTTTTTGCTTTGACACCATTGCACTCATCTATTAAAGACTGATAATAGTCATAATGATCTACACCGTTAACAATACCTCCTGCAGTCTGCCAAGTATATATATTCATAGCCTTCTTATGCAATGCTTCTTTTCCATTATAAGTGGCTCCTGCAATCATACACGCATCGGTGAAATTATCTAACATTGAATAATTAATTCCTGGAATAATCTCACGATACTTGCCTTCTTTTTGAAATGACTCAATAGATTTTTTTGCATTTTTTCTAATTGGGCCTGTTGGTAATGAAAATGCTAAAAACTGCAAAGCAGTAGCTAATACAATAGAAGCAACTAGAATTATTATTGTGATTTTTCCTTTTTTAAAGATATATTCTTTCACACTTTTCAATTTTAGTTTCTCCTATCAAGTTGTTTCATAATCTTATACTGTGATTCAGTATTTATTAAGCTTGTTTCAAAATCCTGGCGATGTTTTTGTTTTATATTTCCCAGTATTAGTCCACTAAATAAGCTCAATAGAGCAGCTAGATAAACAATGCCGCAAACTATCAATGTGGGGAATCTCTCTACTAGACCAGTTTTTGCATAGTCAATTAAAACAGGAATAACAAATCCCGTACTGATCAAAGATAGAATAAGTGCTACAAGACCAAAGAATGCAAAAGGTCTATATACTCTAAAAAGTTTCATTATAGTAAAGATTACTTTTATTCCATCACCGTATGTGTTAAGTTTTGACTCCGATTCTTCAGGTCTGTCTCTATATTCAATAATAGTGTTTGCAACACTCATATTCTTATCTACAGCGTGAATAGTCATCTCTGTCTCAATCTCAAAGCCTTTAGATAATATAGGAAAAGTCTTAACAAAGTTATAACTGAATGCTCTAAATCCTGTCATAACATCTTTAATGTCGCTTTTAAATAAACGGTTAATACTCTTTCTTACAATTGAGTTTCCAAAATTGTGGAAGCGTCTTTTATTCTCTTTAAAATATGTGGCTGATAATCTATCTCCTACTACCATATCCACATTTTCATTCAAGACTTTATCCGTCATCTCCCTAGCAAACTCTGCGGGATAAGTATCATCTCCATCTGTCATGATATAGCATTCAGCATCTATTTCTCTAAACATTCTGCGTATAACATTTCCCTTGCCTTGCTTATACTCATGTCTAACAATCACATGGCACTCGTTAGAAATGCTTTTGGCAATTTCAACCGTCTTGTCGGTAGAATTATTGTCGTAAACATAGATGATAGCTTCTGGTAATTCTTTATGAAAATCCGTAATTACTTTTTCAATTGTTGTTTCCTCGTTATAACAAGGAATTAGTACGGCTATTTTATCCATCGTTAACCTCTCTTATACATAGTGTTTCAAAAACACTTGTATTGATTATACAATAAAAAAAAGCACAATAAAAGAGACCAGCAATCTAGTCTCTTTACTATTTATTTCTATTTAAATACTCTCTTGTGCCCAGTACTATTATCGGACTTAAAACTAGCAAGGCTATAATATTTGGTATTGCCATGAGACCGTTAAAGATATCCGCAGTTGTCCATACCACAGTCACCGTCAAATAAGGTCCAATAAAGATAGCAAGTATAAATAAGCATCTGTATATCAAAACCATTTTTTTATTCTTATTAGTTAGATACTCAACACATCTTTCTCCATAATAATTCCATCCTAGAATAGATGTGAATGCGAAGAAGAACAAACACACCATCAAAACTATTGCAGCCACATCACTTGGAATAAATGAAAGTCCTTTTTGGAATGCTTTTATAGTTACTTGCACTCCTTCCAGTTTGGTGTCTTTCCAAACGCCCGTCATAACTATGGCAAGACCAGTCATCGTACAAACTACTACTGTATCTATAAAAGTTCCTGTCATTGAGATTAGACCCTGTCTTGTTGGCTCCTTTGTCCTGGCCGCAGCTGCTGCTATTGGTGCAGATCCAAGTCCGGCTTCATTAGAGAATATTCCTCTCGCCACACCCTTTTGCATCGCGATTGCCACGGAAGCTAGAGTTCCTCCCGCTACTGCCTTGAATCCAAATGCATAGCTAAATATCTCCGCGATCGTCGAAGGTAGTTTTTCAATATTGCAAATGATAAGTACAACTACTGCCAGAATATATAATCCAGCCATAAAAGGTACTATAACCTGCGATGTCATTGCAATTCTTTTTATTCCGCCAATAACAACAAGCGCAACCACAATCGTTACAATAATTCCTGTAATTATAACTGCCCATGAATAGTCATGTCCAAAAATGTTAATCGTATATTTTAGTTTAGGATCAAAAATAGCTTTAGCAGAGTTCGAAATACCACTAACTTGTGTAAATGTTCCTATTCCAAACAAGGCCACACAAGAACCGAAGATAGCGAATATTTTCGCAAGCCACTTCCATCTTTGTCCCATACCATTTTCAATATAGTAAAAAGGTCCACCTAACACATGACCATTTGAATCAATATTTCTATATTTAATGGCTAAGAAACCTTCTGCATATTTGGTGGCCATTCCCAAAAGCGCTGCTATCCACATCCAGAACAATGCACCTGGTCCACCTGCCAGTATTCCAATAGCTGTGGCAACACCCACTATGTTGCCTGTTCCTATAGTGGCCGATAATGCAGTACAAAGCGCACCAAAACTGCTGACTTCTCCTTTACCATTTTCCTCTTCTTGGAACATCAATTTAAATGCAGTTCCAAGTTTTCTTATTTGAAGACCTCTTAAACGAATAGTCAAGAAAAGACCCGTCGCCATTATAATAATAATTAACGGCAGGCCCCATACAAAGTCATCTATTTTTTGCAATATGTTTGTAAGTTCTTTCATCGCGAATAATTATATCATATTTCACAAAAAAAGAGGTTAGCAAATGCCAACCTCTTTTTTTATATCACGCTAATGATTAAAGTTTAGCGTGGAATGTTCTTGAGATAACGTCATCCTGCTGTTCTTTTGTTAGCTTGATGAAGTTAACAGCGTATCCTGAAACTCTGATTGTAAGCTGTGGATACTTTTCTGGATGCTTCTGAGCATCTAGAAGTGTTTCTTTCTCTAAAACATTTACATTAAGGTGATGTCCACCTTCTTCTGCATAACCATCTAGTAAAGCTACTAAGTTATCAACTTTATTATTGCTTGCTGCCATAACTTTTTTCCTCCTATTGTTCTTCAGACTCTTGAGCCTCTTCAGCTTCTTCAGTCTCTTTTGTCTCTTCTTCGGCCTGAGCTTTCTTAGCTTCTTGGGCCTGTTTCTTTAGTTCTAATCTGGATTCCTTAAATCCCTTTAGGATAGTTTCTCTAGCTTCCATCGCTTGTTCTTTGGTAGCTGGTTCCACATCCTCTAGCGGATATTCGATACCCAGTTGTTCATATTTCGTTTTACCCATATCGTGATATGGAAGTGCATCGAGTGCCTTTACATTTTTAAGTTTACCAATAAATCTGCCTAAGTCAAGTAGCGACTCTTCGTCATCTGTGATGCCTGGAACCACCACATGTCTTATCCAAATGGTAACGTCTTTTTCGTTAAGGTACTCAGCAAACTTTAGGATGTTATCATTAGGTCTCTTTGTTAGTTCCTTGTGTTTCTTAGGATCTATATGCTTAATGTCTAACATCACCAAGTCTGTAACTTCTAAGAGCTTATCAATCTTCTCCAAATACTCTGGATCATCTGGTTTGAATGGTGCTCCCGAAGTATCTAAGCAAGTATGAATCTTTCTATTGTGTGCTTCAGTAAACAGTTCAGTTACAAAATCTAACTGCATAAGTGGCTCGCCACCAGTAACTGTGATTCCACCTTCTTTATAGAAAGGTTTCTTCTTCTCATACTCTTCCATGATTCTGTCCACTGTTATGTCTTTGGCGCCCTCCATAGTCCATGTATCTGGATTATGGCAGTACGCACAGCGCATTGGACAACCTTTAAGGAAGACTACAAGTCTGATGCCTGGGCCATCAACTGTACCAAAACTTTCTAATGAATGAAGCTTACCTACCATATTACACCTTTATTATTTTGTTACTTCTTCTAAATCGATGCCTAGTTCGTCAGCGTCTAAGTCACCAGCGATAACCTTGTCATCTTTTCCTAATGAATCAGGGATGATTGTAAATGTATTTGAAATACCATCCTGTGCATTCATAAATGGAATCTTAGCAACTGATGCTAGTGATGATGCAGCACCGTGAGTATCTCTACCGTGTAGTGGGTTAGCACCTGGAGCGAAAGGTTTACCTTCTCTACGTCCATCTGGTGTGTTACCTGTGTTCTTACCATATGTTACATTAGATGTAATAGTAAGAATACTCTGTGTAGGAATACCATTTCTGTATGTGTGCTGTTGTCTTAGGTAACTCATGAACTTGTTAACGATTTCTACTGCTAACTCGTCAACTTCGTCGTTATCGTTACCATATTTAGGGAAATCTCCCTCAATCTCGTAATCTACTACTAGACCGTCTTCGTCTCTGATTGTCTTAACTTTAGCGTTCTTGATAGCTGAAAGTGAGTCAGCAACGATTGAAAGACCAGCTACACCAGTAGCAAACCATCTCTTAACTTCTGCATCGTGAAGAGCCATCTGAACTCTTTCGTAGCAGTATTTATCATGCATGTAGTGGATACAGTTTAGTGCGCTTACATAAACCTTAGCTAACCACTTCATCATATCGTCGAATTTATCCATTACTTCGTCATAATCTAAGTACTCAGATGTAATAGGTCTATACTTAGGTCCTACCTGAACCTTTGTCTTCTCATCAATACCACCGTTGATAGCGTATAGTAGACATTTAGCAAGGTTAGCTCTAGCTCCGAAGAACTGCATTTCCTTACCAATTCTCATTGAAGATACACAACATGCGATACCGTAGTCGTCACCGTGTGTAACTCTCATTAAGTCATCATTCTCGTACTGAATTGAAGAATAACCGATAGAAATCTTAGCGCAGTATCTCTTGAATGCTTCTGGTAGTCTTGTTGACCATAGAACTGTTAGGTTTGGCTCTGGAGCTGCACCCAAGTTCTCTAGTGTGTGTAGGTATCTGAATGATGATTTTGAAACCATGTGACGTCCATCAATACCAACACCACCGATTGACTCTGTAACCCAAACTGGGTCACCAGCGAAAATCTGGTTGTACTCTGGAGTACGTGCAAACTTAACGCATCTTAACTTCATGATGAAGTGATCGATGAATTCCTGAATCTGCTCTTCAGTAAATGTTCCGTTTGCTAAATCTCTTTCTGCGTAGCAGTCGATAAATGTAGATGTACGTCCAAGTGACATAGCAGCACCATTCTGCTCTTTAACTGCTGCTAAGTATCCAAGGTATGTCCACTGGATAGCTTCCTGTACATTCTTAGCTGGCTTTCTGATATCAAATCCATAGATGTCACCTAGCTTTGCTAATTCATCTAAAGCTCTTAACTGCTCTGAGAATTCTTCTCTATCTCTGATAACATCAGCTGTCATAGTCATAAGATCTGTGTTAGCCTTCTGTTGCTTTTTGTCTTCGATTAGTCTGTCGATACCATAAAGCGCTACTCTTCTGTAGTCACCAATAATACGTCCACGTCCATATGCATCAGGTAGACCTGTTACGATATGGTTTGAACGACATGTTCTAATTTCTGGAGTATATGCGTCAAATACACCAGCATTGTGTGTCTTTCTATAGTTTGTATAGAAATCAACTACCTCAGGATCAACTTCGTAACCGTTGTCTGAACAAGCCTTCATTGCCATACGGATACCACCGTTCACCTGAAGACCTCTCTTAAATGGCTTATCTGTCTGGAAACCTACAATAGTTTCTTTGTCTTTGTCGATATAAGCTGCATCGTGGCTAGTAATAGTCTGAACAACCTTTGTGTCCATATCTAAAACTCCGCCTGCTTCTCTTTCCTTCTTCTGAAGTTCTAGAATTTCTCTCCAAAGTTCCTTAGTAGCCTCTGTAGGACCTGCTAGGAAACTTTCATCACCATCATATGGTGTGTAGTTCTTCTGAATAAAATCTCTGACGTTGATCTCTTTTTGCCAAGCGCCATTATTAAATCCTTCCCATTCTGCTCTCATTCTCTTTCTCCTCCTATTTAATAGTTAATAAATCTTCTACAGTCTTCCTCTTTGGAGCCTCCGGCTCGTCTGCTGGATGTCCAACTGCAATCAAAGCCATCAACAACTGTCCCTCAGGAACCTGTAAAATGTTTGAAGCTTTTTCTATATCATACAACCCCATTATTACTGTGCCCAAGCCCTCTTCTGCTGCCGCTAGACAAAATGTTTGGGTAGCGATTCCATTATCAAACGCTTGCCAATTGTCTTCACGTACTGTGGAGAAACTGCCGTCTCTCTCAAAGCCTGAACGTTTATCAACAATCAATGTAGCAACTAGTGCTGCTGATCCATTAATGATGCCTGCATTGTGCTCTGCACAACATTCCTCTGCTAGTTGTTTCTTAATCTCTGGATCTTTGATTAGTATATAACGTGTTGTTTGCGAGTTTTTCCAAGAAGGTGCATATGCCGCACAACTAACCAGTTCTTTAATCGTCTCTTCCGACACTGGCGCATCCGTAAATTTACGAACACTTCTTCTTGTTTTTATACATGTTTTTGTATCCATTAAAACACCTCCAAAATGCCTTAATTACTAGCGAACTGACTGTCAAAATCAATCACACATGTATATGAGTTCACTAACCTAGTAAGTATAACACTTTTGGCAAAAATATCAACAGTAAAACGGTAAAAAAACAACAAAAAACGGTAGGGATTTTTCCCTACCGTTTTAGTAATTTATTTTATGTTATTTATTCTTCAGTTTCCTTCTTTGGCTCTACCCCGCCTTGAATGATAACTTCATCCTTATCTGGGAATAGAAGGTTAAGAACAATACCCGCAATAGCTGCTACGGCAAGTCCTGATAGACTAAATCCTACTCCTGCAATGCTGAACTTAACTGAACCGTCAAAACTCTTGACTACGTCAGCGCCCATTCCTGAACTAAACTTAATACCGAGCGCTGATACAACGATAATAGCTGCCACGATTACGTTACGACTCTTTGAGAAGTCAACCTGTGCTTCTACTACGTTACGTACACCGATAGCCGCAATCATTCCGTATAACATGAATGAAATACCACCAACAATTCCCGCTGGCATTACCTCAATAACCATCGCAAACTTAGGTGAGAATGATAATAGCACTGCGATATAAGCAGCAATTCTTACCACTCTAGGGTCAAATACTTTTGAAAGTGCTAATACACCAGTATTTTCGCCATATGTTGTGTTAGCAGGACCACCGAACAATGAAGCAAGTGATGTAGCTAAACCATCACCAAGAAGTGTTCTGTGAAGACCTGGCTCGTTGATATAATCTTTATCACAAGTAGCACTGATAGCACAAATGTCACCGATGTGTTCCATCATAGTCGCGATAGCGATAGGAACCATTGTAGTAACAGCTGTTATAACTTTAGCTTTCTGTGAGAAGTCAACACCGCCAAATACTGTGCCATTCCAGTTTACAGGAAGACCAACCCAAGCTGCGTCTCTAATCTTCCACCATTCTACCTTTGTGAATGCTGGAATATCTAACAAGTTACCAAAGATAACTGCACATACGTAAGCAACTGCAACACCGATAAGGATAGGAATAATCTTTGACATTCCTCTTCCCCAAATGTTGAATCCAATAACTACTGCCAAAGCGATAAGTGCTAGTGGCCAGCAAGTTGCACAGTTGTTCAAAGCTGATGGTGCTAAACATAGACCAATTGCAATGATGATAGGTCCTGTAACTACAGGTGGGAATAATTTCATTACTCTCTTAATTCCTACAATCTTAATAACTGCTGCAAGAACTACATAAAGAACACCTGCACATACAACACCAAAGCATGCGTATGGTAACATTTCAGTGTTTGCTTTACCATCTACCATTGGAGCTATAGCTGCATATCCACCAAGGAAAGCAAATGAAGATCCAAGGAAAGCTGGTACTTTAAACTTTGTAAGTAAGTGGAATAATAGTGTTCCGATACCTGCCATAAGCAATGTAGTCTGAACATTTAATCCAGTTAGAATTGGTACTAAAACTGTAGCACCAAACATAGCGAATAAGTGCTGGAATCCTAAGATACCCATTCTAGGATAACCAAGTTTTCTAGCATCATAGATTGGTTCTAAACCAATTTGACTCTTTGCCATTTCTCTTTTTCCTCCTTTTAGACAAAATTTTTTTGGGCTTCCGCCCCATCCGATTCAATCTAGGTTTTTCCTCAACACCCTAAATCTTGTATAATTCTAACATAAAAATGGTCGTTTGCATACCATATATTGTGGTTTTTTTAATTATTTTTTGCATTATTTTTCTATTTACACTGTTGAAATGTGATGATCAATGTGGTAACTTATAAATGTAAAGGGACTACCGATAGACGGTTACCCTTAAGTAGACGTAGACCGCCGACCTATAGGGTTGGCGGTCTCTTTATGCATGTAAACAAGATAAAATCCGGCTCCCGCCGGATTTTTGTTTTAAATATGTGACATTTTATTTCCACTCGAGTCTGTGCAACTCGCCTTCATCTTGCATACCCTCGAATTTTAATTGTCTTAAACCTTCATATAATACGATAGCTACCGAATTTGATAAGTTAAGCGATCTTATATCTTCATTCATAGGAATTCGAACGCATTCCTCTTTATGCTCCACTAATATTTCCTCTGGTATACCTGCACTTTCTTTCCCGAACATTATAAAATCATTTTCACCATATTCTACATCAGTATACTTCTTAGGAGCTTTAGTTGTTGCATACCAAATCTTAGCATCTGGATTCTGCTCACAGAAATCTGCATAAGAATCATAAATAGTTACGTCCAAGTCTTCCCAGTAGTCCATTCCTGCTCTTTTCAAATTCTTTTCAGTAATTCTAAACTTCATTGGTTCAATCAAGTGAAGCTTTGTTCCTGTGGCACAACAAGTACGTCCAATGTTTCCAGTATTCTGTGGTATTTCCGGTTCAAGTAAAACGATATTCATATAAATCCTCTCATACAAAAACTGGCCCAGTCATCCTAGGCCAGTTAAATTACAAATTATTTTTCAGCGTCTAATCTCTCGATGAAGCTCTTAACTCTATCTAAAGCAATCTTTAAATTATCCAAAGAGTAAGCATAAGAAATTCTTAGGAATCCTTCGCCGCAGTCGCCAAAGGCATTTCCGGGCACTACAGCCACTTTCTCCTCCTGGAGTAAGCGAGTTGCAAACTCCTCAGAAGACAATCCATACTTCTTGATGTTAGGGAAAACATAGAAAGCGCCGAATGGTTCGAAGCACTCCAGTCCCATCTCCTTAAACGCATTCATCAAAAATCTTCTGCGTTGGTTATAAGACTCGCGCATAACTTGTACGTCCTTCTCGCCGTGCTGCAAAGCATCCACAGCAGCGTACTGGCTCATGGTAGGAGCACACATAATTGCATACTGATGAATCTTAAGCATCTGCTCCATAATAACCTTTGGACCAGCTGCGTAACCAAGTCTCCAACCAGTCATAGCAAATCCCTTTGAGAAACCATTGATAACAATAGTTCTATCTCTCATTCCAGGGAATGATGCGATTGAAACATGGTCGGTTCCATATGTTAACTCAGAATAAATTTCATCCGACAAAACGTAGATGTCTTTTTCCACGCAAATCTTTGCGATGTCTTCTAGGTCCTTCTTCTCCATAATAGCTCCCGTAGGGTTGTTAGGGAAAGGAAGAACTAACATCTTAGTCTTGTCAGTGATATGTTCTAACAATTCTTCTTTTGTAAGTCTGAATTGGTTTTCTTCTTTTAAGCAAATAGTTACAGGCACGCCGTGAGTCAACTCCACGCAAGGAACATAAGACACGTAACTTGGCTGTGGAACTAAAACCTCATCACCTGGGTCTAGCATAGCGCGGAAAGCTAAGTCGATAGCCTCGCTACCTCCCACTGTCACAATAATCTCGCTTAGCGGATCGTAAGTAACGTCAATCTTTCTCTCTAAATATTTGCTTATCTCAACTCTTAACTCCTTCAAGCCCGTGTTAGATGTGTAGAAAGTCTTGCCACGTTCCAAAGAGAAAATACCTTCCTCGCGGATGTGCCAAGGCGTGTCAAAATCAGGTTCTCCCACACCAAGCGAAATAGCGTCTTTCATTTCACTTACAATGTCGAAGAACTTTCGAATGCCTGAAGGCTTAATATCCTTAATTGTATTCGATAACGGATCCCTCATTATGGTGTCACCAAAATCCTTTCATTCTCATCTGATAAAACAGTTCCGTAATCTTTGTACTTCTTCAAAACAAAGTGTGTTGATGTATTCAAAATAGAATCGAGAGTTGAAAGCTTGCTAGTTACAAACTGTGCAATCTCCTTCATGCTCTTTTCTTCTATAATAACTGTGAAATCAAATCCACCTGACATCAAATAAACTGCTTTAACCTCGTCGTACTTCATAATGCGATCTGCTATATCATCAAAGCCTGTACCTCTCTGTGGAGTTACGCGCACTTCAATAAGAGCAGTCACTCTAGTGTCATCTGTTTTGTCCCAGTCAATCATTGTGTAGTAACCACAGATAACCTTTTCCTTCTCCATGTCTGCAATGGCGTTGGCCACTTCGGCCTCTTCCATTCCAAGAAGTACCGCGGCTTCTTTTAAATCAATTCTTCCTTTGTTTTCGATTAATCTTAAAATCTCTTCTCTCATAACAATTCTCCTATAAAAGATTTGCAAGTTCTTCTACTCTTGTTGGCTCGAGATATCTAACCTCGTCGCCGTTTCGGGCAATCTTGTCATTATTGTCCGTGACTTTACCAATCAAACTCGCCAAAATGCCCTCATCTGTAAAACATTTTACCATATCAGCGCCGCTATTGCACACAATTATTAGCGCTCCTGTGCCGTCCGCCTTATATGGGTTAGCGTCGAAGACCTCGGCCACTTCCACCACTTCCTGCCAAACCGGAATGTCTGGAATTTTAACCTCAATCCCTTTGTTCATAAACTTTGAAGTCTCGTAGAGCCCGGCAAAGGTACCCTCGCTCCCGACTTTGTAGACCAATGCCGCATCCTGAATCATCCCCAAATACTTATCAGTATCCGCAACCTTCTCAAGCGCAAAAACGTCATCCACAAAACTCGAACTAAACTTCTCGCGTAAAACATGTTCGTACTTTGACGCGAGCGCTAGCGTAGCGCCAATGCCAATCGAACCAACCATCACAATATCCATCCCTGAACTGACAGCAGGTCTCTCAAGCTCGTCATTATTCTTAATGCAATAAGAAGACACCACGATTGTAGTGTCTTCTGAAATATAATTACCGATATTCTTTCCCATTGTTAAATCCTTAATGTTCCGCGCTAGTGGCCTCATTCTTCTTCTTGCCTTCAGCCGTAGTCTCTTTCACATTCTTGCCTGTACCTTTGATAGTCTTTGTCGGAACCATCTTGTATTTACTCTCATGCAATAATTCCTTGCTAACCTGTTTGCCGTGCTCGTAAGTAATCTTCCATAACTTAGCAACACGTCCAACGTGGCCTTCTTCCACTTCCACAAATCCAACTGGCTTTGTAGGGTCCTTCACCACTTCTTTCTTAACAGGAATTGTCTTGATAAGCTCACTCACATATTCAACTCTGTGCCACTTCTTGCGAGTGTCGTGTCCATAAATATTGAAAGTAAGCGAGACGCCGTCGAAGTGTGATTGCAAGTAAATAGGCGCATCTGTATTATTTTCAAACACTAAATCTTTATAATCTCCAGCCAATGCAGCGTCCGCTGCAAAGTCCACATAACCCACTGACAATGAGTGTGGGAATCTTTTAACCACTTTAATCTCCGCTCGAAGCAATGCATTGTAAAGTGTACTAGCTACCTGGCAGATACCTCCACCTAAACTGTCTTCCACTTTGCTACCTACAATAGTTCCAGCGTTATACCATCCATTGTCCTCTGTCCAAGGTGCGAGATGATCGTTACATGAGAACTGCTCGCCCGGATAGATAGTATATCCATCTAACTTGATGTTTTTATTTCTAGTCTTATTAATCTCTCCACCTGACACAGATGTAGTGAATGATCCCATTGGTTTGTTAGAAACCTTCATACAATCCTTAACTGTGTACTTTGGTTTTGTAACTTTTGTTGTGGCTGTAAAATTAATATCCGATTTTCCATCCCACTTCTTATTAATATAGTTGGCAAAATCGTTAGTTGATTTTTTCTGGTCAACTTCGTAGCCATCGTCTTCCTTCAAAATCTTGAAGCCGTGGCCTGTAGCCTTAAGCTCTGCATTCAAAACTGGAAGTTCGTATGGTTCCACAGCTTTCTTGAACTTCTTCTTCATCTTCTTAACATTAAGTTTCATATCGATGCTGAAGTTCTTTCCGCCGTTTCTTAGTTGAGCATTGTTCACATATCTAGTGATAGGGCTACCAACTTTACCGTACTCCAACGCGTCATCAACAATATCCACGTTTGACCACTCGTAACCCAAATCAACTAGTCTTGTTTCACATGTGTTTGCTCCAACTTTTATTTTAACTTTAATATTTGTCTTGTTCTTTACTGCATCCTTAACCGCGACAGTGGCTTCTTTCTTTTTCATTCCACTAACGTTTTCGCCGTTAATCTGAACGCCTCTTTTTATAACAGTCTTGTCATCTTTCTTTTCTGCGCTCATCACAAAAGCACTTATGCAAAACATAAGTGTAAGAGCCGTTATTAAAAATGTGATTCTCTTTAAAACTTTCATGATGTCCCTCTTTTAAATCTACTTTAGAAAAATCCTACTGTTGTTACAACCATAGCTGCCACAAGTACAATTGCGATAACTGCAGCGATGATTCTTAAGTTTCTTTTGTTTGAGAAAAATCCCATAATTCCTCCAAATTTTAACTGTCTGAATCGTCAGTATTTATAGGGTTTGTAGGGGATTTTTAAAAAATACCCCTTAACCTTATTAAATATAACACAAAACATTTTCTTTGCATAGTAGTTATGCGGTTTTTGTTGGAATAATTAACGAATTATCTTGCCTTTTGTAGAAATAATCTGGTCAATTTTCCTGGATGCCTCACTCTTTGATAACTCATTGATATCGTACTCTACCCCCAAATTGTGATACGAAATCAATGCGAGCAAATATCTCTTTTGCTTCTCTGTGATAGGTGCCGACTTCTTCGGCTTATATATAAACTCCCTCGGCTGAAAGAGTTCAGGATTGTCATCTCTAAACATATCGTAAAACATTAGATATAGTTCGCTAGTAACCTTGGCATCGTTGAAGGCCCTGTGGTGGTTTTCGTCGTTGATGCAGTAATGGTTGCACAAAAAATCCAGACTTCTGCTCTGAAGGTCCGGGCACTTCGCTCTAGCAATTGTAAGCGTATCCATGCCACTCTTCTTAAACTCCAAGTCTAGATCCATCGCATTTTGCTTCAAAAAACTATAATCAAAACGCACATTGTGTCCGAGCAACACATCGTCCCCTGCAAAGTCAATGAACTCCGGCAATACAATAGAAATAGAAGGCTCTCCTTCTACCATCTTTGTTGTAATGCCCGTAAGTTCTGTAATCTCTTCAGGAACTCTCACGCCCGGATCTATAAGTTGTGAAAATGTGTCTACCACTTCGCCATCTCGCACTTTAAGTGCACCAATCTCAATAATCTGTGCGTGCTGTGGCGAGATGCCAGTCGTTTCTATATCGACACAAGTGTAATCTCTCATTTATTTTGCTTCTTTCAGTTTCTTTATATGATATGGGATGTACATAATAAAAGTAAAAAGCATAATCGCCATATTGATATACACAAAAATGTCCACCCACAATCTTGGCATTTCCTTGAACACGAGCAAGATGATAATAATAACGTAAGTCGCAAACGTACAAACCTTACCGTACCACATCGCTCCCTCGATTTTCTGACCCTTCTTAAGAAGAATCATTCCCATAATTGACATGTAACCTTCTTTTACTATATATAATGCAACCATCGCAATAACTATTGGATACTTGATTGCCAAAGCCACTATAATAGCACCAATTGTAATCTTGTCCGCAATCGGATCTAGCATCTTTCCCCAATCCGTCACTTGGTTGAATCTTCTAGC
>JAFVGA010000005.1 GCA_017475235.1 Eubacterium sp.
TGCAGTTATGGGTGCGGCTCCTCGTCGTGCAGTACAAAGACTTACATCAGATCCAGGAGACATCATCGTGCTACTTGGTGGACAGACTGGTCGTGATGGTTGTGGTGGAGCTACAGGTTCTTCAAAGATTCACACAGAGGAATCTATTGAAGAGTGTGGTGCTGAAGTACAAAAGGGTAATCCACCAACAGAGCGTAAACTACAAAGATTGTTTAGACGTGAAGAAGTTAGCTACTTGATTAAGAAGTGTAATGACTTTGGCGCAGGCGGTGTGTCTGTTGCTATCGGTGAGTTGGCTGATGGTCTTCATGTAAATTTAGATTTAGTTCCTAAGAAGTACGCAGGTCTTGATGGAACAGAGATTGCTATTTCAGAGTCTCAGGAGAGAATGGCTGTTGTAGTTGATCCTAAAGATGTTGATCAGTTCCTTGCATACGCAAAAGAGGAAAACTTAGAGGCTACAGTAGTGGCTGAGGTTACAGAGAGTCCAAGACTTGTTCTTGAGTGGAGAGGAAAAGAGATTGTAAATATCTCAAGAGAATTCCTAGACACAAACGGAGCTCATCAGGAAACTTCAGTGGCTGTTGATATGCCAGATGAGAACAAAGATTTCTTCAAGACTGAAGAAGTGACAGACGTTAAGAAGAAATGGATGGACACTTTAGCAGACTTGAATGAGTGTTCACAAAAAGGTTTGGTTGAGAAATTCGACGGCTCTATCGGAGCTGGTTCAGTATATATGCCACACGGTGGTAAGTATCAGCTTACAGAGACTCAGAGTATGGTTGCAAAACTTCCAGTTATGACTGGTGATTGTGATACAGTTACAATTATGAGTTACGGATTTGACCCATACTTATCAAGCTGGAGTCCATACCACGGTGCAATCTATGCGGTTATCGATTCTATCGCAAAGGTTGTGGCAGCAGGTGGTGACTACAAAAAGATTCGTATGACATTCCAGGAATACTTCAGAAGAATGAGCGAAGATCCAAAGAGATGGAGTCAGCCATTTGCAGCACTTCTTGGTTCATACGATGCGCAGATGGGATTTGAACTTCCATCAATCGGTGGTAAGGACAGTATGTCAGGAACGTTCAATGATATTGATGTTCCTCCAACACTAGTTTCCTTTGCCGTGGACGTTGCAAAAGAAAAAGACATTATCACTCCTGAGTTTAAGAAGGCAGGAGATAAAGTTGTTAGATTCAAGATTCAAAAAGACAAATTTGAGAAGCCTAACTACGAGCAGATTAAGAAAATGTATGATGCTATCAATCAGATGATCCAAGATGGTGTGATCGTGGCAGCATACGCGCTTGATGCCAAGGGTATTATCCCAGCCGTTTCGAAGATGGCATTTGGTAACAAGATTGGTATCACAATTGACGCTGACTTTGACGATAACGAATTGTTCGCACCAGCATTTGGTGACATTGTGGCAGAAGTTGCTGCGGATAAAGAAGTTACAATCGACTGCGATGTAGTTGGAAAGACTAACGATACAAAGACTTTGGAGAAGGGCGATGTAGTGATTGACCTTGAAGATGCTATCAAGACTTGGGAAGCACCACTTGAGGGCGTATTCCCAACAAGAAGTTACGATGACACTTCTGACCTTGATACTCCAATTTATGATAAAGGTTCAATCTATGTTTGCAAGAACAAAGTTGCTAGACCTAAAGTGTTTATTCCAGTTATGCCTGGAACAAACTGTGAGTACGATACAGCAAAGGCATTTGAACAGGCTGGAGCTGATGTAATAACAAAGGTATTCAAAAACCTTACACCATCAGATATTAGAGATTCGGTTGATGCATACGTGGATGCTTTGAACGAGTCACAGATTCTAATGTTCCCTGGTGGATTTAGTGCAGGTGATGAGCCGGATGGTTCAGCTAAGTTCTTTGCTACAGCATTCAGAAATCCAAAGATTGAAGAAGCAGTAACAAAATTATTAAACGAGAGAGATGGTTTGGCACTCGGTATCTGTAACGGATTCCAGGCTCTAATCAAACTTGGTCTTGTTCCAAATGGACAGATCACAGGACAGAATGAGCAGGCGCCAACACTTACATACAACACAATCAACCGTCACGTTTCAAAGATGGTATACACAAAAGTTGTTTCAAACAAATCACCTTGGTTGCAGAAGGCTGAGTTGGGCGGAGTTTACACAAACCCAGCTTCACACGGTGAGGGAAGATTCGTAGCACCTAAGGAAGTATTGGACGAACTATTCGCAAACGGCCAGGTTGCCACACAGTACGTGAACGAAGCTGGCGTTCCAACAATGGATGAAGAATGGAATGTAAACGGTTCATATATGGCTATCGAAGGTATCACAAGTCCAGACGGTAGATGCTTCGGTAAGATGGCTCACATCGAGCGTAAAGGTAGAAGCGTAAACAAGAACATCTACGGCGAAGAAGACATGAAAGTTTTCGAGTCAGGTGTTGAGTTCTTCAAATAAGGAGTAGATTATGAACTATCTAAAAAGTTTAAAATGGGAAATGGTAGTATTCTCACTTGGATGTATAGCAATGGGAATTCTTATGGCATTCTTCCCAAATGATGCAAGAGACATTTTTGGTATTGCTCTAGGAATCCTAATGTTCTTTTATTCTATTAGACATTTCACAGAGTATTTCAGAAGAAGAAAAATGGAAGGCTTTACAGCATACGAGTTAGTGCTTGGAGTAGTTTTTCTATTGCTAGGAATTGTAGTTATAGTCTACAGACAGCAGCTAACAACATTGCTTGCATACATTGTGGCAATAATCATTTTAGTTAGCGGTCTTATGAAACTAGAAAATGCATTTGATTTAAAGAGAATGGGTCTAAAGTGGGTTCCAATGCTAGTTGTTGCATTGATATTCATATCACTAGCAGTCGTATTCTTTATTTATCCACCTCAGGAGGGCAAAGATAAGGGACAGACACTAGTAGCAGCAGCAGGAATTGTATTTATGTTTGTGGGATTTGTGAACTTGATTACAACGCTTGCAATTTCAGGAAAGATTAAGAGATGGACAAAGACTCAGAGTGGAAGTCCAAAAGTTATAGACGTTGAATACGAAGATGTAGACGATAAAGAGGAGTAAACAAATGAAATCCTTAAAGGAAAATGGATTTATCAAAAAGTTAATAGACAATGAGAAAAAGATTATTGAAGGAATTGTCGTAAGTATAGTGGGAGCGTTTGCTATCACATCTTTGTTTACACAGTCTTTCAACTATTTGACTGACAGAACTTACGCAGCCAATACATCATTAGTTAAAACGATAATTATATTGATAATCGCGTTAGTATTGATGGGAGTCATTTACTTCATTAATCAGATGTGGGCGAGATTAGCAATGTTAGTCTTTGTCGTGGCGTTTTTCTTGGTGGTAGGTTATTCATCAACTACGTTAATAGGCGGAACTGCTACAGTAAATCCAATTGCGCAAGAATGCTTCTTGGCACTATCAGGATTTTTAGCAGTCATCGCATTCTTGTATGTGAAAAATGATGTATATAAAATTCAAGAAAAACTAAAGATAGGCAACAAGACAATGATTGCTTACACAGTACTTGTTGGAATTTTCTTGCTTGTGGTGACAACAGTTATTGGAGTATTTAAGTATGCTTCTTTCTCGGCGCCAACAGCAGACTTTGGAATCTTTTCTCAGGCGTTCGAATATATGAAACAAACTGGTGAGTGCAAGACAGTAGTAGAGAGAGGATATGAATTATCTCACTTTGCAGTTCACTTCTCACCAATCTTTTATGTAGTGCTACCAATCTACTTTGTATTCTCAAGACCAGAGACTGTAATAGTTATCCAGTCAATCATGGTAGCGTTGCCAGTTATTCCAATTTTCCTATTAGGAAGACAGTTTAAACTAAGTGACAAAGTCACAATGGTAATAATGGCAATCTATGCATTATTCCCAGCAACAGTTGGTGGAATTCTATACGACTTCCACGAAAACTGCTTCTTAACATTTATGCTATTAATGCTCATTTGGGCAGTTGAAAAGAAAAAGAATATAACAGCAATTGTTTTCTTGGTACTTACATTTATGATCAAGGAAGATGCAGCGATCTACGTAGCAATTCTTGGATTGTTCTGGCTAGTATCAAGAAGAAGCAGACTAAGAGGACTTATCGCAATCGTATCAAGTGGAATAATGTATATTATTTCAACAACAGTGATTAAGAGTTTTGGTCTTGCAGCATTAGACAATTACAGTTTGGACACAGTTAGATTTGCAAACTTACTACCAAACGAACAGAGCAGCATGTTTGGAATGATTAAGACTTTTATAACTAATCCAGGATATGTGATTACTCAGATAGTATCTAATGCTCCAGGTGAAAATATCCAAATGGATAAGATTGGATTTATCATTGCTATATTCGTTCCACTAGGAGTTTTACTATTCTCAGTTGGAAGAAAATATTCAAGATTCATTTTGCTTGGAAGCATCGTTCTATTTAGTCTAATGACAACATACGTATATTTGCACAACATTGGTTGGCAGTACAACTTTGGTCATATAGCACTAATGATGTATCTAATTATCTTGAATCTTTCAGATATGAAATTTAAGAAACAAAGAACACTGGTCGTAAGCTCGGTTATCATATGCGCAATAATGTTCGTAGGGCTTATGCTTCCTAAGTGTTCACAATATATAAACACATACAATCAAAACAGTGACAAGATTGAACAGATTAACAAGGCTATAGATAAAGTTCCAAATGATAAGAGTGTGTTCACAAGTTATATGATAATGCCTCACATCTACAAAAATTTGGAATGCTATGACATTGGCGTGGGCGATCCTGCTACAAACCAGAAGTATGGCACACCTGAATACACAGATTACCTTGTGGTAGATCCAAACGCAGACCAAACTGCTCAGCAAAGATTTAACACACTTATCGGCAGCGGCAGATACGAGTTAGTTTACGAAGGAAAGAGTAAAGGAAGCAGCGAAGTAGTTGTCAAAGTATATAAGTTAGCGAAGTAATATGAAACTATTAATCAAGAATGGAAATTTAATAGACCCTGCTACAAACACAGACGAAGTATTGGATGTGTTAGTGGAAGATGGAGTGATAAAAAAAGTTGCTCCGTCTATTGAAGATGACTTCGACGAAGAAATAGATGCTAACGGATTAGTAGTAGCACCTGGACTTATCGATATGCATGTACATTTCAGAGATCCAGGACAGACTCACAAAGAAGACATTTTGACTGGTTCAAAGGCAGCGGCAAAAGGTGGATTTACTACAGTGTGCTGCATGCCAAACACAAATCCAGTTATAGATTCTGAAGAGACAGTTAAGTATATTATCGACAAGGCTTCAGAAGATAAATACACAAACGTGCTCCCAGTAGGTGCTGTGACAAAAGGCATGAAGGGAGAAGAAATCACAGACATAGAAGAACTTAAAGCAGCAGGTATCTGCGCAATCAGTGAAGATGGAAAGTCTGTGATGGATGAAGAAGTTTATGCGAAAGCAATGGCAAAAGCAGCAGAACTAAACGTTCCAGTGCTTGCACATTGCGAGGAAATAAATTTAGTTAAGGGCGGAGTTATGAATGCAGATTCAAACGCTGAAAAACTTGGCCTTAAGGGAATCACAAACGAAGTGGAAGATATTATCGCACAGCGCGATATCAACCTAGCTGAGAAACTTGGAACAACACTTCATCTTTGTCATTGTTCCACAAGAGATTCTGTGGAGATGCTAAAAGTGGCAAAGGCAAAAGGTGTTAAGGTTTCCGGCGAAGTTTGTCCACATCACTTCACATTAACTACAGACGACATCCCAAGTAACGATGCAAACTTCAAAATGAATCCTCCACTTAGAAAAGCAGAGGATAGAGATGCATTAATCAAAGGCTTGTCAGAAGACATCTTGGAAGTGATTTCAACAGACCACGCTCCACACAGCGAGGATGAAAAGTCTAAAGGCTTTGAGAATTCTCCGTTTGGAATCGTGGGACTCGAGACATCTGTTGGACTTACAGTGACTAAACTTGTTAAGCCTGGTCACATTACTTTAAAACAGATGATTGAGAAGATGAGCTACAATCCAGCAAAAATCCTTGGAATTGATAAGGGAACTTTGAAAGAGGGAAGTGTGGCGGATATCACTATCTTCGACCCAGACGAAGAATATACAGTTGATAAAAATGATTTCGAGTCGAAGGGTAAAAACACACCATTCGATGGATATAAACTTTTTGGAAAAGTTAAATACACAATTTTAGATGGAGAGATTGTTTACAATGATTAACAAGTTAGTGAGCAAAATTAAAAAGATGGAAGCGCCTATCGTGGTTGGACTTGATCCAATGTATGAGTATGTTCCAAGTCATATTATGAAGGCTTCAATTGAGAAGCATGGCGAGACTTTGGAAGCAGTGGGCGATGCAATCTTTGAATACAATAAAGGAATTATTGATGCTATATACGATATAGCACCAGCGGTTAAACCACAGATTGCTATGTACGAGCAGTTTGGAATTCCTGGACTTGTAGCTTTTAAGAAGACAGTGGACTATGCAAAGTCAAAAGATATGGTTGTGATTGGTGATGCAAAGCGCGGAGACATTGGGTCTACGTCAAAGGCGTATGCCACAGCACATATTGGAAAGATTAAAGTTGGAAACACTGAGTTTGCACCTTTCAACGAGGACTTTGTGACAGTTAATCCTTATCTTGGCTCAGATGGAATCAATCCATTTATCGACGTCTGCAAGGAAGAGAAGAAAGGACTATTCATTTTGGTTAAGACTTCAAATCCTTCAAGCGGAGAGTTCCAAGATCAAGAGATAAATGGAAAACCACTTTACGAGATGGTTGGACAGAAGGTAGATGAGTGGGGCAAAGACTGTATGGGCGATGAGTACAGTTACATTGGCGCAGTGGTTGGAGCCACTTACCCCGAGATGGGCGAAGTGCTTCGCAAAGTTATGCCTAAGAGTTACATTCTAGTGCCAGGTTACGGTGCGCAGGGTGGAACAGCAGCTGACCTTAAGCCATTCTTTAACGAGGACGGTTTAGGAGCAATTGTAAATTCATCTAGAGGAATCATTTGCGCTTACAAAAACTTGGATGGCTTTGACGAGACAACATTTGCAGATGCTTCACGTCAGGCCACAATAAATATGATAGAAGATATTAAATCTATTTTTTAGGAGAGAGTTATGAAGAAAATTTCTTTAGTAATTCCATGTTACAACGAAGAAGAGAGTCTCAAATATTTGTACAAGGAACTTGAGAAGGTTGCCGGCGAGATGCCATACTTTGATTTCGAGTATGTGTTTGTGGACGACGGTTCAAAGGACAAGACTTTGGAACACTTGAAAGACTTGGCTGCATATGACAGCAAGGTTACATATCTTGCGTTCTCAAGAAACTTCGGCAAAGAAGCTGCAATGTATGCAGGACTTTGCAATGCAACTGGAGACTATGTGGCAATAATGGATGCTGATTTACAAGATCCACCTTCACTTTTACCAGAGATGGTTACATACCTAGAGAGTGGAGAGTTCGATAGTGTTGCAACACGTAGAGTTTCTAGAAAAGGTGAACCTAAGATTCGTTCATTCTTCGCTAGAAGATTTTATAAGTTGATTAACAGATGGTCTGATGCTGATATTGCGGACGGCGCAAGAGACTTCAGACTTATGACAAGAGATATGGTTCAGGCAATCGTGAAGATGGGTGAGAGAAACAGATTTTCAAAAGGTATCTTCGGTTGGATTGGATACAGAACCAAATGGATTGAATATGAAAATGTTGAGCGCGTGGCTGGCGAAACAAAGTGGAGTTTCTGGAAACTATTTAAGTATTCATTAGAAGGAATTGTAAACTTTACAAATGCACCTTTACAGATTGCATCAGTGTTTGGAATTATTTTCACATTTATTGCATTCATTGCAATCATATTCATTATGATTAGAAAGTTTATATGGGGTGACCCAGTTTCAGGTTGGCCATCAACCATTTGTATTATCGTATTCGTGAGTGGTGTCCAGATGTTTTGTATTGGAATCATCGGACAGTATTTGTCGAAGACGTACGTGGAAGTGAAAGAACGTCCACACTACATTATTAGCGAGAGCAACAAAGAAGTAGAGAAAGTAAACTAAGATGAAAAAAGAAACTGCAAGAGTTATTAGTCAAAATAGAATAGCAGACGGAATTTACAGCATGTGGATTGAGACGAGTGCGGCAAAGGATGCGAAACCTGGCCAGTTTATCGATGTGTATGTAAATGACGACTCAAAACTTTTACCAAGACCAATCAGTATCTGTGAAGTAAAAGAAAACAGACTTCGAATCGTATACAGAGTAGTTGGTGGTGGAACAAAGATAATGTCTTCTTACCAGGAAGGTGATGAGATCAAGATTATTGGACCGCTTGGAAATGGTTTTTCGATGAGAGATGGTAAAGCGATTCTTGTTGGTGGAGGAATTGGAATTCCACCGATGGTTGAATTGGCTAAGCAGTTGTCAGAAAGAAACGGAAAAGAAAATGTAATCTCAGTTATGGGATATAGAGATGAACTATTTCTCACTGAAGAATTAGAAAAATACTCAACGGTTGTAATAGCGACTGAAGATGGAAGCACAGGCACAAAGGGAACAGTAGTTGATGCACTAAATGAAAATGGTGTGAGTGGCGATGTGATGTATGCCTGTGGACCAATCCCAATGCTAAAGGCGTTGAAGGATTGGGCAAAAGATATCGAGTGCCAAATTTCCCTAGAAGAGAGAATGGCTTGTGGTATCGGCGCGTGTCTAGCATGTGTTTGCAAGACTAAAGAAAAGGACGAGCACTCAAATGTTTGCAACAAACGTATCTGCAAAGATGGACCAGTGTTTGATGCAAAAGAAATAGATTTTTAGAGGAAAAAATAAATGAGTAATGATTTAAACATGAAAGTTAATATTGCAGGAGTCGAGTTTAAGAATCCTGTCACTGTAGCTTCCGGAACCTTCGGCTCCGGCGAAGAATACAGCGAGTTTGTGGATCTTAATGGCCTGGGTGCTGTCACAACAAAGGGTGTGGCAAGCGAACCTTGGGAAGGAAATCCTACACCAAGAGTTGCCGAGACTCACGGTGGAATGCTAAACGCAGTTGGACTACAAAATCCAGGCGTAGATGTCTTTGCAAAACGCGACATCCCATTCCTTCGCAAGTTTGACACAAAGATTATTGTTAATGTTTGTGGTCACTCAGAAGAAGAGTACTTGGATTGCGTTAAAAGACTGGCGGACGAAGATGTCGATATGTTAGAAATCAATATCTCATGTCCAAATGTGAAAGAAGGCGGAATTGCTTTCGGAACAGATCCTAAAGCAGTGGAAGACATCACAAGAAAAGTAAAAGAAGTAGCTAAACAACCAGTAATTATGAAACTTAGTCCAAACGTGACTGATATAGTAGAGATGGCTAAGGCTGCAGAGCGTGGCGGAGCAGATGCTTTGTCATTAATCAATACGATTACTGGCATGAAAATAGATATTGATAAGCAGGACTTCGTTCTTGCAAATAAGACTGGCGGACTTTCAGGTCCAGCAATTCACCCAGTAGCGGTTAGAATGGTTTATCAAGTTGCAAACGCAGTAGACCTTCCAATCATTGGAATGGGTGGAATTCAGACAGCTGAAGATGCCATTGAAATGATTTTGGCGGGAGCTACTATGGTTTCAGTTGGCACAGCAAACTTCTACAATCCAAACGCCACAGTAGATGTGGTCGAGGGAATTGAAGATTATATGATTAAGCACAACGTATCAGATATTAATGATTTGATTGGAAAGGTAAAATAGATGAGTTACAAAAATGAGTTTATAGATTTTATGATTGAAAGCAACGTTTTGAAGTTTGGCGATTTCACTTTGAAGAGTGGTCGTAAGTCTCCATTCTTTATGAACGCTGGAGCATATGTTACAGGTTCTCAGTTAAAGAAGCTTGGCGAGTACTATGCAAAAGCCATTCATGAGCATTACGGCGATGACTTTGACGTTCTCTTTGGTCCAGCCTACAAGGGAATTCCTTTGGGAGTGGCCACAGTTATTGCTTTCAGTAACCTCTACGGCAAAGAAATCAGATATTGTTCAAACCGTAAAGAAGAAAAAGATCACGGTGATGCTGGGATTCTACTCGGAAGTAAGATTAAAGACGGCGATAAGGTTGTGATTATTGAAGACGTTACGACTTCAGGTAAATCTATCGAGGAAACATTCCCAATCATCGAGGCACAGGGTAATGTAGAGATTCTTGGACTTATGGTTTCACTAAACCGTATGGAAAAGGGACTTACATCTGATAAGACGGCGATAGATGAGATTAAGGAAAAATACGGATTTGATGCAAACGCAATTGTTAGCATGGATGAAGTAGTAGAATATTTGACAGCAGAAGGAAAACTAGATGATGAGTTAAAGGGAAGAATAGACGAGTATTATAAAGAATACGGAGCAAAATAGTAAATGCAACAAGCAAAGAAAAAAAGAGTGAACAGAATAGTTGGAAGAATACTTCTAGTAGCATATTTTGCGCTACTCATTTTCTTTGTGTTCTTTAGCGATGAGTTGGGAAGAAAAACTGGAACAATTGTTAGACGAATGAACACTCATCCATTCCACGAAATCAGAAGATTTTGGGCAATGAGATACACATATGGATGGAAAACAACACTTATGAACTTAGGTGGAAATATGCTTATCTTTGTACCATTTGGATTCTTGATTCCGATGAGTTCAAAAAACAAAATCACCAGAAACTTCTTTGTTGTGACACTACTAGCAGTGATGTTTAGTGGAGCAATCGAGGTTGTTCAGATACTTACAAAAGTTGGAGCATTTGATATTGACGATATCATTTTAAATACAGCAGGTGCGATAATCGGATACATTGTATATGCGATTGCAAAGGCAATAAATTAAGAGGGAAAAATGTTTAAGAAGAGAGCGAAGGCGCCAAAGCCTACAAGAGAAGATAAAAAAGATAGAAAAATTCCACTAAGCAAATATGCGAGAGGTGGAAGAATTTCAAGTACGATTGGACTTTGTAACTTGGCACTTTTCTTCCTAACTATCACAATGTCAGTTATGGAAGATGGAAAGTCGGGAATGTACATTGGAATTATTGTTATAGTCACATTTATCTCAGCGATTATGGGATTTGTGATTGGCATTAGAAGTTTTTCAGAAGATAACAAATTTTACAGATTTTCATACATTGGAACAATTATTAACGCAGCTATTTGGATTTCTGTAGTTTTAATATACATCGCATACATTTAGAGAGGACAAAATGGAAGAGAGATACACACTAGCAATTGAAAAAGCAAATGAAATATTAAACGAAGCAGCAGTGGATGTGCAGTTCAAACCTTACTTTGAAGCCGCTGCCAGCCTAATTCTTTTAATCGACGAGGTAAAGACTAAGAAGGATGCAGGCTTCTTCGACGAAGGCTCCCTAGAAGATCTAGAAGCTTTCAATAAAAAGTTGTACGAAGAGATTGAGCCTGAGAATTACAAGAGTAGTTTCGCAAACCCAACATATGCAGTAAAAACTTTGGGTGAAGAGTATGGACAGATGCTTTGCTACGTTTATGCATCGCTTCGTTCAGGCATTTTAAATATGTTTGAGGGCGACTTGGAAGTTGCATTGATTAGATGCGAACTATTGATTGAGGTTTACAGTCTATTTGAAGATGAGGAAGGATTATCGGCGAAGAATTTAAAAGATATTATCTACACATTTGAGCGAGATAATTCTGAAATCTTTATGGATGTGGTTTTGGGAAGTAAGATTGACCCAAGTAAAGATAGAGTTGCAAAGATTATTACTGAAAGCGACTTGAGTGACATTAGATATCTTTACAAATACGGAAATCACATTGGTGATAATGAAATTAAGATGGCTAAGTTTTTAAATACACTTAGCGATGAAAAGATAGATGAAATTGCAAGTCTTTATACTGAGGGTTACAGAAGAGGTTTTGTGGCTACAGGAAAAGATTTGTCGATTAAGAGCAATGTGCAGCTTATGTATGTGCTTGGCTTTGAAAGAATAGTGAAGGCTGCTATCAAGCGTTTTGCCGATATGGGTCTAAAGCCAGTGATTGGTTACTATGATTACCAGTCGACGGATATGAATAAGCAATATGCTTTCGATCACAAGCAAGATGCAGCATTATTCTTCGACAAAGCATACATGAAGAGAAAACTTGAGACAGTTACTGCAGCATACGAGAGCAGAAAAGATATGGCATCTCAGATGGCTGGTCCTGCTAGATTAGAAATCTTCGGCGAAAAACCATTTGAGCCAGCAAGTACTCCAGAGGCAATCAAGTTTACACCAGAGCAGCAGGAGTTAACTGCCAACTATCAGACAGAGTTTACAAAAATTGTTAGAACATACATTAAGGGAGAGGAGAGAAGTTTTACAATTATCTCATTTCCTATCCCAGAGTTTGGCGATAACTTCGAAGAGTTCTTCCACGAAACAGTAAAGATTAACAGTCTTGATACTGAAAAGTATGGAAAAGTTCAGCAAGTACTTATCGATGCTTTGGATAAGGCAGAGTTTGTACACATCACTGGTAGAGGAAACAATAAGACAGACTTTACAGTGGCGATGCATGAGATGAAAGACCCTACTAAGGAAACAAACTTTGAAAACTGTTTGGCGGATGTAAATATTCCTTTGGGCGAGGTTTTCACATCTCCAAAATTGAAAGGTACAAACGGTTTACTTCACGTTAGCTCAGTTTACCTCAAAGGTTTAAACTTCAAAGAACTTGAGATTGAGTTTGAAGATGGAATGATCAAAGACTACAGATGCCAGAACTTCGACTCCATTGAGGAAAACAAGAACTACTTTAAAGAAAACGTTATGTTTAATCACGAGACTTTGCCGATAGGCGAGTTTGCTATTGGAACAAATACTACAGCGTACGTGATTGCAAACAAATATGATTGTATATACAAACTTCCTATTTTGATAGTAGAGAAGATGGGACCACACTTTGCGGTGGGCGATACATGTTTCAGTTTCCAGGAAGATATGGAGACATTCAATCCAGACGGTAAGAGAATCGTTGCTAGAGAAAATGAGGTTTCAGCACTTCGCAAAACTGACATTTCGAAAGCATACTTCGGATGCCACACGGATGTGACAATTCCATACGATGAACTTGGAGATATAGTTGCTATCACAAAAGACGGTGAGGAGATTAAGATCATCGAGCAGGGAAGATTTGTATTAGCTGGAACAGAACTACTAAACGAAGCTTTGAATGAAGCATAAAAATAAAGAAAAGAGGAAAATGAAAATGGCAAAAGTTGGAATAGTTATGGGCAGTGATTCAGATATGCCTATCATGGAAAAAGCAGCAGCATTCCTAGATGAAATGGGAATCGATTATGAGATGAGAATTATCTCAGCGCACAGAGAACCAGACATCTTCTTTGACTGGGCAAAGAGCGCTAAGGATAATGGAATGAAAGTTATCATAGCTGGAGCAGGAAAAGCAGCGCATCTACCAGGTATGTGTGCAGCATTGTTCCCACTACCAGTTATTGGAATCCCAATGAAGACTTCAGACTTGGGTGGAGTTGATTCACTTTACTCAATCGTTCAGATGCCTTCAGGAGTTCCTGTGGCTACAGTTGCTATTAACGGCGGATTAAACGCTGGTATCCTAGCAGCAAAGATTTTAGCTACTGAGGACGACGAATTATTATGCAAACTAGAAGATTATGCACAAAAAATGAAAGAAGACGTTATGGCAAAGGATGCCAAAATAAATAAATAAGCGAGGAAATTATGGATTACAAAAGTTCAGGAGTAGATATTGAAGCGGGCTACAAGTCAGTTGAACTGATGAAGGAGAGCATCAAAGAGACAATGCGTCCAGAGGTGCTAGGTGGAATCGGTGGATTTGCAGGAGCCTTTGATTTATCAGGAATTAAAAACATGGAAGATCCAGTGCTTTTATCTGGAACAGACGGATGTGGAACAAAAGTTAAGTTGGCATTTGTTATGGATAAGCACGATACAATAGGAATTGATGCCGTTGCAATGTGTGTAAACGATATTGCATGTTCAGGCGGAGAACCATTGTTCTTCCTAGACTATATTGCGTGTGGTAAAAACTACCCAGAGAAGATTGCTACTATCGTAAGTGGTGTGGCAGAGGGCTGTAAGCAGTCTGGCGCAGCATTAGTTGGTGGTGAGACAGCAGAGCACCCTGGTCTTATGCCAGAGGACGACTATGACTTGGCTGGATTCGCCGTAGGCGTAGTTGATAGAAAAGATTTGATCACAGGCGAGAACATTCAGGCGGGAGATAAGTTGATTGGTATCGCATCAAGCGGTGTTCACTCAAACGGTTTCTCATTGGTTCGTAAAGTTTTCGATATGACAAAAGAGTCATTGGATACATATTACGACGAACTTGGAACTACACTTGGGGAAGCTTTGATTGCTCCAACAAGAATATATGTTAAGGCTCTAAAGAATGTGAAAGATGCTGGGATTACAATTAAGGGTTGTAGCCATATTACAGGCGGCGGCTTTTATGAAAACATTCCAAGAATGCTACCAGACGGAGTTAAGGCAATCGTAAAGAAAGACAGTTACGAAGTGCCAGCCATTTTCAAACTTTTACAGGACGTTGGCGGTATAGACGAAGAAATGATGTATGCAACATACAACATGGGACTTGGAATGATTATTGCAGTGGACGAAGCAGATGTGGACGAGGCTATGAAGGCTATCGAAGCAGCAGGCGACAAGGCGTTCTTGGTAGGCCACGTGGAAGAAGGAGAAAAGGAAGCGGTATTAGTATAATGAAATTTGGAGTTTTAGTTTCCGGTGGAGGCACAAACTTGCAGGCCATTATGGATGCAATGGATGTTGGAAAAATCACAAACGCTACACTGGAAGTTGTAATTAGTAATAAAAAAGATGCTTACGCGCTAGAGCGAGCAAAGAATAAAGGGATAGAAGCAGTGGCGGTTTCGCCAAAGGATTATGAGACCAAAGATGAATTTAACAAAGCATTGTTAGAGACAATCGATAGTTATAATCTAGACTTAATCGTGCTAGCAGGATTCTTAGTAGTGCTTCCTGCAGAACTTGTACAGAAGTATGAGAACAAGATTATAAATATTCATCCATCGCTAATCCCGTCATTTTGTGGAGATGGATTCTACGGACTAAAAGTTCACGAGAAAGCTTTGGAGCGCGGAGTTAAGATTACAGGTGCTACAGTTCACTTTGTCGACGAGGGAACTGACACAGGTCCAATCATTAAGCAAAAGGCGGTTGAGGTAAAACCTGATGATACACCTGAAACTTTACAGAGAAGAGTTATGGAAGAAGCCGAATGGCAAATTCTTCCTGAAGTGATAAACGAATTAGCAAATAAATAAAGCGAGGAGAAAAAATTGAAAGTATTAGTAGTAGGAAGTGGCGGAAGAGAACATGCAATCTGTGCATCAGTTGCAAAAAGCCCAAAGGTAGATAAGATTTACTGTGCTCCAGGAAATGCGGGCATAGGACAAATAGCAGAGTGCGTACCTATCGGAGCAATGGAATTCGATAAGTTAGTGGACTTTGCAAAGGAAAATGAAATTGACCTTACAGTCATCGGTATGGATGATCCATTGGTAGGCGGCGTCGTTGATAAGTTTGAAGAAGCAGGCTTACGCGTGTTTGGTCCAAGAAAGAACGCAGCTATTCTTGAAGGTTCAAAAGCTTTCTCAAAGGATTTGATGAAGAAGTACAATATTCCAACAGCAGGATATGAGAACTTTGATTCACCTGAAGAAGCAATGAAGTATCTTGAGACTGCAAAGATGCCAATCGTTTTGAAGGCAGACGGACTTGCACTTGGTAAGGGTGTGTTGATTTGCCAGACTCGTGAAGAGGCAATGGAAGGCGTTAGAACTTTGATGCTTGATAAGAAGTTTGGCGATGCAGGAAACACAATCGTGGTCGAAGAATTCATGACAGGTAAGGAAGTTTCAGTTCTTTCATTTGTAGATGGAAAGACAATTAAGATTATGACTTCGGCGCAGGATCACAAGCGTGCGAAGGACGGAGACCAGGGTCTTAACACTGGCGGAATGGGAACGTTCTCACCAAGTCCTTTCTACACAGACGACGTGGACGAATTCTGCAAGAAATATATTTACCAGGCATCAGTTGATGCGATGGCTGCAGAGGGCAGACCATTTACTGGAATTATCTTCTTTGGATTGATGCTAACTGAGGATGGACCAAAGGTTCTAGAGTATAATGCTAGATTTGGCGATCCTGAAGCTCAGGTAGTGTTACCAAGAATGAAAAATGATATAATAGACGTGTTTGAGGCTTGTATCGACGGAAAACTTGACGAGATTGATCTTCAGTTTGAAGACAACGCAGCAGTTTGCGTGGTACTTGCAAGTGACGGATACCCAGTTTCTTATGAAAAGGGATTTGAGATTAAAGGTCTAGAACAGTTCGATGGAAAAGACGGATACTATGTCTTCCACGCGGGCACTAAGTTGGACGATGGCAAAATCGTGACAAACGGCGGAAGAGTTTTGGGAGTGACAGCTAAGGGCGATACACTTAAAGAAGCTAGAGCGAACGCTTACGAAGCTACAAAGCTAATCGATTTTGATAACAAATATATGAGAACAGATATCGGAAAAGAACTATAAATTTTAGATAAAGGAGTCTAAGAAAATGAAAAGTCTAAAGAGATTACTAGTAACAGTTTTAGCATTAACATTTGTATTTTCATCAAGTTTGATGGTAGTCAATGCTGCGCCAGCTACTGATCTAAAAACTATGCAAGTGTATAGTGTGGATAATGCTGGAGTAAAGAAACAACTTAAGTTCAAATTCAAACCAACAACTTACAAATACGATTTTGTCGTTAAGTCGAATTGTCAAAGAATAGAGATTTTGGTTACAACACAAGATCCAACTTCTACAGCAGTTGTGGACAAAGAAGCAGTAAACACAAGAATGGACACTGGTAAAAACAAAACTACAGTGACAGTTACTGCTACTAATGGTACAAAGCAAGTCTACAGATTGAACACTAAGAAATGTACACCTGCTGAGGATTCACAGTACAAAGAAGGCGGAAAGGCTGACAAGAAGGGTGATAAGGTAACTAAGACTTCGAAGAAGTCTGCAAAGGTAGAGGTTAACGGAAAAGAATATAAGATTACATCTTTTTCAAAGAAGGATATCCCTAGAGGATTCGTTAAGACTACTGCTAAATATGATGGCAAGAGTTACGATGCCATCAAAGGTAAAGAAAAAGATTTAACTGCCTTCTACTTGGACGGCGACAAGAGTGGATTCTACATCTACGACAAAGACTCAAAGAAACTCTATCCAATGAGCAACGTTAAAGTAAAGAGTAGAATGTACACAATTGTTCAGCCTGAAAAGACAGACGACATTTTGAAGAACTACGACAAGAAGACAATCAAGATTGATGGTCAAAAAGTTGACGCATGGATTTTGGATGATGAAAAGGGATTATTCTTTGTGTATGCGATGAATTGGGACGGAGATACATCTCTTTACACATATGATGACCAAGAAAAATGTATGCAAAGATACCTAATTGACAACGATGTTAACGCTCAGATTGAGGCAGCTAACCAAGCATATGACAATATGAAGGAAAGAAAGAATGCTTTGACTAAGAAGTACAACATCTTCCGTTACATCATTATTGGAATGGCTATAGTTATTGTCATCCTTATCTTCCTACTAATTCACAGCAAGTTGAATAAGAAAGAAAAGAAGATTAAGAATGAAGAGTTTGTGACAGCCGGTATGGGCGAAGGCGGAAAGCCAGACGAAGACAAAGAAGAAAAGGCAGAAGAGAAAGCAGAAGAGAAAGCAGAAGAAGCTGAGGCTGACCCAGACGATATTGACGCAGTCCCTGTAGAAGAGAAGGCTGAAGAAAATGATATTGACGAGATTCCAGAGTCTGAAATCATTGACACAGGTGATCTTGACGATGTTGAAACAGAAGATGATATTCTAGACTTAGACTTGGATGAAGACTTTGACGCAGAAGCTCCAGAGACAGTTGAGACTCCTGAGGTTATTCCAGATGAGCCAGAGGTTGTTCCTACAGTTGCTCCAGTCGAGCCTGAACCAGTTGAGGAGCCAGCCGTGGAACCAGTGGAAGAACCTAAAGAAGAGCCGGTAGAGGAAACTCACAAGAAGAAGAGAGAATTCAGCAAACTTCACGATGGTTATGGTGATGAGCCAACATTTGGCACAGACAAAGAATCTACTGAAGGCTTCTACGGTGGCGAAATCAAATCAGAAGAAGATGTGCTAGTTGATTTGTCAGAAGATGACGGACCAGAGCTAGCAGATCCAATTGAAAACATGGCAGAGCAAAGAGAAATCGTTGATACTTCAGAGATTGACGTTGATTCTCTAAATGAACCAGAAGACTTAAAGAGTACATTAAAGTCTATGCTTCAGACAGACGAAGAAGATGATATGGACGACGAAGACGATTTTGAATTTATCGATTTAGACTAATACATTACAACAATGGCTTAGCAACTTAATAGTTGCTAAGCCAATAAATTAAAAAGCGGGGTAACAAATGGCCAAAGAGAAAAACTTATTTTATTGTAGTGAGTGTGGTAATGAACAGACAACTTGGTTTGGCGTATGTCCTGCCTGTCACGCGGGTGGGACCTGCGTAGAGGCACCTAGTTCGAAGAAGAAAGCACACGCAAGCAAAAAACTTATAGTAAACGATCCTGTTGCTATTAATGAGGTGACAGCAAAGGATGAAGAACGAATCACAACTGGCTTCAGCGAACTCGACCGAGTATTAGGTGGAGGAGTAGTACCAGGAGGATTAGTTTTAGTAGGTGGAGATCCAGGTATTGGAAAATCCACTCTTCTTTTGCAAGTCTGCCAAAATATGGCAAACAGCGGATTAAACGTTTTATATATTTCAGGTGAGGAGTCTCTAAAACAGATTAGACTTCGTGCTAATCGTATGGGAGATTTCAATGACAACCTAAAACTTCTATCTGAGACAAACTTAGAAACTATTGAGGCAACAGTTTTAGACAGAAAACCTGATGCAGTAGTAGTTGACTCTATTCAGACAATGTATAGAGAAGATATTGGAACTGCACCTGGAAGTGTTGGACAAGTTCGCGAGTCTACAAACTCGTTAATGCAACTAGCAAAGGGCGAGAACATTCCTATCTTTATTGTTGGACACGTAACAAAAGAGGGAACCGTTGCTGGACCTAGAATGCTTGAGCATATGGTAGACACTGTCCTTTACTTTGAGGGGGACAAGCAGGCTGCCTACAGGATAATCCGCGGAGTGAAAAACCGTTTTGGATCGACTAACGAGATTGGCGTTTTCGAAATGAGAAACAACGGACTTAACCAAGTGTTAAATCCATCTGAATATATGCTAGAAGGCCGCGCCAAAGATGCATCGGGAACTGTTGTTGCTTGTCTTATGGAAGGTACACGTCCAATGCTAGTGGAAATTCAAGCGCTTCTTTCTCGCACAAACTTTGGACAGCCAAGACGTACAGCTGTCGGCACAGATTACAATCGAGTAAACTTGCTTATGGCAGTTATCGAAAAGAGAATAGGACTTCAGATGGCAGACTATGATGCGTACGTAAACATAGCTGGTGGAATGAAGGTCACAGAGCCAGCGCTCGATCTAGCTTTGGTTATGGCGTTTATCAGTAGCTTTAAGAACAAAGTGATAAGTCCAGACACCATAGTCTTCGGCGAAGTAGGTTTGGCCGGAGAAGTGAGAGCAATCTCACAGGCTGAACAGAGAGTGGCTGAGGCCAAAAAGTTAGGATTTAAGAAAGTGATAATGCCAGCGGTTTCGCTTAAAACTATAAAGGAAGATGGCGTAGAATTGATAGGTGTTAACAACATAAAAGAGGCAAGCGAACAGATATAGTATTATTAAATTATAAAAAGAAAAAGCAGATGTACGAACGATTCAAGTGAGTACACTGCTTTTTCTTTTTGAAAATAAAAAAGAAACTATCTGTTCGATAGTTTCTTTATAGCAGGGGCGGTAGGAATCGAACCCACCTCTGGAGTTTTGGAGACTCTTATTCTACCGATGAACTACGCCCCTATAGCGCCAAAGCGCACTAGATATTTATATCACAAATTAAAGAGTATTGTCAACTAATTATCGAGTGTACCTGCTCGACACTTTCTTTTGAATGTAGGAGCATAACTGGTACAAATACCTGAATATTGGCTCCGTACAAATTGCGAAGATTACGAATAACATAATCGTTCTATAATCTGAAATCATATGCATTGAGAATATATTTCTAAATATAATCATCGTAGCTAAACATCCAACTATCAAAGCTGCAATCAATGTTGCATGCCACTTTGTCATCGGCAACGCAATCTTATAAAGAATCATAAATCCGACAATCGCCATAATGATGGTGGACGCCGAAGATAGATTAGTAGTATCCACTTTGAATTCGTAGCAGAAGAATACGAAAGAGCCTATCACTATAAACGTAGTTAGTCCGCCAGGAAGCGCCTTTAGGAATACGTTCGTTAGGAAGTGGCCGCGTATTCGACTCTTGTTTGGCTCCAACGCCAAGAAGAACGATGGAATACCGATTGTGAATGCGCCAACTAAAGAGATTTGCGAAGGCTCCAAAGGATACTGCCATACGAAAATCATAGCCATTAGTGCCATCAATAGTGAGAATATGTTCTTCACTAGGAAGAGTGAAGCAGAACGTTGAATGTTGTTAACAACACGGCGTCCCTCAAGCACAACAGATGGCATTCTTGAGAAGTCAGAATCCATAAGTACAATCTGTGCTACGTTGCTTGCCGCATCAGATCCGCTGGCCATAGCCACACTACAGTCCGCATCCTTAAGAGCAAGCACATCGTTTACACCGTCGCCAGTCATAGCAACAGTCCTTCCTTGCTCCTGCAAAGCTTGAACGAAGAATCTCTTCTGCTCAGGAGTAACACGCCCAAACACAGTGTATTCCTGGATTGCATCGTAGATATCGTCGTAAGTCTTTAGAGTAGAAGCATCAATGTACTTGTCAGAATTTTCAATTCCCGCTTTTATAGAAATCTCGGAAACAGTTCTAGGATTGTCTCCAGATATAACTTTTATTTCCACGCCGCATCTTGCGAAGTATGCGAAAGTGTTTTCCGCGCCAGCACGGATAGCGTTTGATAAGAACACGAAGCAGAGTGGAGTGACAGGTTTCTTCAAAGCCTCTCCGTCCAACTCACCATCGTACTTACCAAATACAACTACGCGGTAGCCTTTGTCGGTGTATTCTTCTATGTCTTCGGCGTAGTCTTCGTATTTTTCCTTCAAGATAAACTCAGGCGCGCCCAAAACATAATTGTCTTCGCCAAATCTGGCAGCACTATATTTGTATGCAGATGAGAATGAGAACACTTCATCCGCTTTTTTAACGTCGTCCCCGTTGAAGAACTTCTTCATAGCATCCATTGTGGCATTGTCGTTTGCCATGGACGATGAAAAGTCGCTCAAGAGCCAGAAGCACTCGTCCTTATCCTTGCCTTCCATAAGCTTGAAACCACTTACTTCCATATCAGGAACAGTGATAGTACCAGTTTTATCGACGCAAAGGACATCTACACGAGCCAAAGTTTCAATACACTTCATATCGTGGAGTAGCACTTGCTGCTTGGCAAGTCGCATAGTACTTACAACAAGCGCTATACTAGCTAGCAAGTACAAGCCCTCTGGAATCATGCCAAGGACTGCAGCAACCATTCCTGTGACACTCTTTTGAAGAGTTGCACCGTTGAAGAAGTACTGCTGAACAACCATAATAACGCCGATAGGAATTAGAACGATACCAATTCCCTTAACCAATTTATCGAGAGAGCGAATCATTTCAGATTGCTCTTTTTTCTTTGTCTTTGTAGCCTCTAAAGTAAGCTGTGAAATATAAGACTGTGCACCTACCTTATCAAGTCTAGCCTTACAAGTTCCAGACACGATAAATGAACCGGACATAAGTTCATCGTCCGTAGTCTTTGATACTTCGTCGGCCTCACCTGTTAGGAGCGATTCGTTTACCGAAACATTTCCTTCTATTACAATAGCGTCCGCCGGAATCTGATTGCCCGCCTCAAAGATAACGATATCATCTTTCACCAATTGCTCAGAATCTATCATGACTTCGGCGCCGTCGCGAATAGTCTTCGTGTGTGGCGCGTTCAGCATATTAAGTTTATCCAAAACCTTCTTCGAGCGAAGCTCCTGGACGATACCAATTAGGGTGTTAGCTATAATAATAGGAAGAAACGTCAAATTCTTAAACGATCCCACCATAATAAGAAGAGCAGCCAGTACGGCAAAGACCAAGTTGAAGTAAGTAAACACGTTGGAACTAATAATCTGGCCCACAGTACGTGTATTGCTGTCAACTTGCTCGTTTGCAAGACCGCGCTCAACACGATCTTGTACCTGCTCACTAGTTAATCCGTATTTAAATGTGTCCTGATCAAGAATCTCTTGATCGAAATTATTCTGCATATTATCTAGTTTAAACTACAAATTTATAAAATCAATAAAAATCGAGTAAAAAACACAAAAAATTCACCTTTTAAGTCATTGAAGAAAAACCTATATTTTGATATATTTATATAGAAGAAAAACGGACTTATGCTTTAAGATAAGTTTTCTTATTTTGTGCAAAAATGCACTTAAAGCGGATAGGAGATAGAATGGATATAGTATGTTTAGACCTAGAGGGAGTATTAGTTCCAGAAATCTGGATCACTTTTGCTGAGCATACAGGTATAGAAGAATTAAAAAGAACGACCAGAGATGAGCCTGATTACGACAAGCTCATGGAGTATCGTATCAACATATTGAACGAACACGGACTTGGATTAAAGGAAATCCAGGAAGTTATAGAGGGAATCGACCCACTAGACGGCGCTCGAGAATTCCTAGAAAAGCTGCAGGAAATCACGCAAGTCATCATCATTAGTGATACTTTCACACAGTTTGCAAAGCCACTTATGAAAAAGCTTGGATATCCAACACTTTTCTGTAATTCATTGGAGGTGGCAGAAGATGGCAAAATCCTTAGCCACAAGATGCGCTGTCCAAAGTCAAAACTTACTACAGTTAAGGCTTTGCAGTCGATTGGATTCGAAACTATTGCAGCGGGCGACAGCTTTAATGACATCGACATGATTCTCGCCAGCCGCGAAGGATTCCTATTCAGAACTACAGATCAACTAAAGAAAGAATATCCACAGTTCGAGGCCTTCGAAGACTACGACAGTTTCTTCGAAGCAATCAAAAAGGTTTTAAAATAGCAATATTGCATAAAAATTGTTATTTACAATAAAGATAGGTAAATAGGTGTGAGGACGGACATATTTTAAGGAGGTCCTATATGAAAAAACTATTATTATTGGTAGCAACATTAACATTTACACTTGGAATGAGTGCAGTAGTTATGGCTGACTATCCAGAGACGATTGATGAAAATCAATTTAAGGTAACTTGGAGTGATGAGTTTGACGGAGACTCATTGAGCCTTTGGTGGGCACCACAGAGAGGTAACGGACAAAACTACGGCATCTGGGAGTGGGGCAACAACGAAAAGCAGTTTTATAAAGATCAAAATATAAGTGTTCATGATGGAAACTTAGATATTAACGCTAAGTATGAGCCAAATGCAGGAAAAGTTGGCGATACTACATACAATTTCTCATCGGGAAGACTTTGGAGTAAAGACAGAATCCACTTAGGATATGGATATACTGAAGCTAGAATTAGAATTCCATCAGAGCAAGGTATTTGGCCAGCATTCTGGATGCTTGGAACTAATGGAAAAAATTGGCCTGCTAATGGAGAGATTGACATTATGGAATCTTTCAATGTAAAAACATACTTACAGGCTACTATTCATTATCCAAGTGAAACTGATACAGATCTTTACAACTATTATCAAAAAATAGTTCCTAATAAAACAGAGTGGCACACATATGGGTGTTACAGAGATGGAAATGATATTGCTTTCTATATAGATAGAGAAGAATACGGACATGCCACAACTGATGATGGAAAGACAGGTGCTTACTCTGCAAAAGATGGTTATAAATGGATTAACAGTATTTGGGGTAGAAAGTCAGTTCTAGATGATGATTACTACTTACTATTAAACATAGCTTGTGGTGGAAACTTGGCAGGCGGAATGCCTTCAACAAGTTTGGATACACATATGTATGTTGACTATGTTCGTCAATATGAATATGTTCCTCAGCCTACTACAGCTAAGCCAACAGTTAAGCCAACAACTAAACCTACAGTAAAACCTACCACAGTATCTAAAGTAGCAAAGGCAAAGATCAAAAAACTAAAGAATGTTAAGAAGAAAAAACTTAAAATAACTCTTAAGAAGATCAAGGGCGCAGCAGGATACCAAGTAAGATGGTGTGACAACAAGAAATTCGACGGCTACGAAGAAAAGAACGTAAAGAAAGCTAAGTTCACACTTAAAGGTTTAGATAAGAAGTCCACATACTGGGTTAAAGTTAGAGCTTTCAAAAAAGTTAATGGCGCTAAGAAGTATGGAAAGTGGAGTTCAGCTAAAAAGAAAAAGATTAAAAAATAATTCACAATAAATAATAAGGAAGTTTAGGAAATTATGAGTGAAAAAAAGGAAACTAAATCAAAGCAAGAGAAAAACGCAAAACCGGAAGAAGAGGGTAGATATACTACTCTGCAAGAACTGGAGAAGAATCTTTGGACACATGGTTCACCAATCATCGTGGAAAAAGGCGTGTTGGAAAATGACAAGGTTAGCAACAAGAACAGAGTTAACCTAAAGTTTACTAACATTTTCCCAGAGGCTATTAGAGATGTATATCTAACCGTTATTGCGAAAGACCCTGAGGGCAACGTGAGTGAGATTGATCATTCATACAAGGCACTCGGCCAGAAGTATCTATCTACAAAAGGTGTGGCAAAACTCACTGTCGACAACAAAGAGGCAAACGAGTTTAAGGTTCGCCTAGATAGAGTTGTCTTTGAAGACGGCCGCATTTGGGAGAAGGCAGATGCTATTCTCGAGTCTCAAGGAGAGATTGAAGATGTGGAAGCCTTCGCCGAAGAAAACTTGAAAGAGTACGAAGATGCTTACAAGGCAGGTCTTAATGAGATTCAGTCTGATGATACAAATCATATTTCTGAGGGTATCGCTATCCTAGAAAAGATTCATTGGTACAAAGACTCCGATGAAAGACTTGCTGACGCTTACAAGAAATTTGAGGCGGCTAAGCAGATAGAAGAAAGAAAGCGAAACAAAGAAGACTCAATCAAGAAGAGAGAGGTTGTCGTTAAGAAGAGATTCAAGATTGCAATTGCAGTTGTGATTGCAGTTGCTATACTTGTTGTTCTTTCGGTAGTTTCATTCTTTATTCCTAACATTCAATATGGAAAAGCAAAGAAACTTTTGAAACAGCAAAATTACGCAGCGGCAGCTAAAGAGTTTGATGAATTGAACGGATTCTTGAAGAGCGAGGACTACGAAGCAGAATGCTACTACAATATCGGAGTGGCTTATCTAAAGAAGGGCGACGAAGTTAATGCTAAGAAGAATTTCCAGAAGGCGTATGATGCGGATCCTAATTCAGACTACGGTGAAACAGCAAGTTCTTTCCTAGATTACTACAAGGGAGAGGAAGCGCTTAAGAATAATCAGATAAATGATGCTTACAAGTATTTCAAGAAGAGTGCAGATTCTGCATCGGATATTAACTTGGCAAACAAGGCGAGTGTAGGTTTTGCACAAGTATCATTCGTAAAAGGAAACTACAAGGATGCTTGGAATTCTATCCAGAACGTTTACTCAAAAGATCCAAAAACTTTTAAAGATGTATATGCTAAGTATGGATATGAATATGCTAAGTATTTGATAGGTAAAGAGAAGTATAAAAAAGGACTTGAGGTTTACAATAGAGTTGCAAAACTTACAAATGCACCTAACTTAAACCAAGCAATATATAACAAGGCAGTTGCTTTGGCTGGAAAAGGAAACATAGCAGCAGCTTGCGAATTGCTTGAGAAGATTGGTAAGTCATATCCAAAGGCAGCTAGACTAAATGATAGAATGTACAAGTTCGATCGCAAGGTTAAAGGTTGGCTAGGACTTTGGAAACACCATGGTAAAGTTAAGGGCAAAAAGAAAACTTATCGCATTTATATCAAAGAAGTTTTGTATAAAGGTAAAATGTGTCTATGGATTAAGGACCAAAATAACAAGAGATTGGGCTTCGAGACAATCATCAGCGACAAAAACCATGTGACACAAATCGAAGTAACTCCAAGTCACATCCACTTCAAACTTAAGAGATACGATGACCAGAAGTTCACATACAACAAGAAAGTACCTAACAAGATGGTAAGGATTTGGAAATACGGTGGAGATAAGTTTAAGACGAAGTACAAGAGAAAAGTAAAGTAATAACAACAATAAAATGAAGCTCTTTGGAAACGAAGAGCTTCATCAATGTTAAGGGAGAAAAAATGTTTAAGAAGATAGTAGCCTTTAGTTTAATACTTGTAATGATGCTGTCAGTGCTGCCGGTTGCCAAGACTGAGGCGGCATTTAACAAGGCGTCTTATAAGTCTTTGACGGAGGCGGGAGTAGAAGCACGAGGAAAAATTTATAAACATAATTCAAAAGTTTCTGTAAAAGTTAAAAGTAAGAGTAATGATCCACAGAGCTTATTTGAAAAACTAGAAAAAGTGATTTTCGCAGAGACTAACAACCCTAACCAGGGTGATTATATGAAGTGGGATATAGATGAAGCAGAAACAAGCTTTTCTGTAAGAAAATCAGGTTCTTACTATTACTATACGTTTACTATGAATATAGAATACTATACGACTGTTGCCGAGCGAGATAAACTGGATTCTAAAGTTAAAAGTATGATAAAGGGATTTAAGTTTACAAATAAGTCAACAGCGTATGATAAGGTGAAGAAAGTATATGATTATGTTTGTAAAAACGTAAAATATGCGAAGAGTACAAGTGATAAAAAAGTTTATTCTGCATATTCAGCTCTAGTTAAGAAGAAAGCAGTTTGCCAAGGATATGCGACACTTTTATATAAATGCTATAAAACGCTAGGAATTCCAGTTAGGGTGATTGCCGGCAATTCGACATTTAGTGGAAATGATCACGGATGGAACATCGTAAAAATCGGTAGTTACTATTATAATGTTGATTCAACATGGGATTCTACTTTGGTTAATGCTGATAAGAATTATGAGTATTTCCTAAAGGGCGATTCTTTTAAGGGACATACAAGGTGGAAAGACTATTCAAAATACTATTTCTACTACAAGCAACCAATGGCTTCTAAGGCATACAGCGCTAAGACCGCTGCGAAGGCATCGAAAAGAACAAAAATTGCTAAGTTTAAGTACAAAACACCTAAATTTACTAGCATAACTAGACAGAAAGCGACTTTTAAGAAGATTAAGAGTGCTACATATCAACTTAAGTATTCTACAGTTAATAACTTTAAGAAAAAGTACACAGCAACTGTGAATACTAAGAAGATAAATTATAAATTCAATGGTTTGAGAAATGGAGTACAATATTTCGTTAAATTTAGGGCTAGAAAGAAGATTGGAAACAAGAAATACTACTCAAAATGGTCAATAATTAAGACAATTTAATAATTTTTAAGTAAAACGCATGAAACCCCGTTGTCAGCAAGGCTGTCAACGGGGTATTTTTGTGTTAATAACACTTTAATTCGCTGAAATTAAAATATATACCTGGTAAAAAATGTCCACTTTATAAAAAAAGTATACTATAGTAAACTTTAATGTACATTAGTATGTATCATTGGGCGTAGTACGCCCAAGTGGTGTTACTATGACCCAATTTTTGGGGAAAATTGTTCTTACTCGAAAGGAGAAAAATGAGATGAAAAAGAACCTAAAAAGACTGATTGCGATTGTTTCAGCGGTCGCGATGACAGTGACAGGAATTACGTTTACACCTAAGAGTGTGGACGCGGCACAGACCAATTCCTGTGTAATCGGAACGGACACAACAGTTGGACAATGGACATATAACATTGTCCAAAACCAGTGGAATAATGAGGCCGCATCATACAATGATGCTAGTAAAGTAGATGGCTTCATTTATTCACACGATGTTTATGGTTGGGACGGTGCTTACTGGAAAGTAAGAGACTTGAAGTCTGTGTATGGTTTGACAGCAGGCACATCATATGCAATGACTATCAATGTTAAAGCGCCTAGCAACTATACTACATCCCAGACTACAACGCTTAATATTAGAACTACTGGTGGTACTGCTGATATGGCACCTACTAGCAAGACTCTAAGTCCAGGCGCTGAGCTAACATATACAGCTGATGTCACACCAGGCACTGCTAATTTTGTGTTAGCTATTGGATATGGTAATAACGGACAAGGTGGAGCA
>JAFVGA010000001.1 GCA_017475235.1 Eubacterium sp.
AGTATTAAGTGTTACACCTGAGAGTGAACGCATCTTAGTGCTATGAATTGTACCGTTGTATGCTGGTAAATAGAAGTGATCCACTTCCTTATCCTCAGCATTTATATTACTCCAGCATTTGTAAGTTCCATCTACATTTACCGGAGCAATTGAAACGGTTCTTGCACCATTACCCTCATCTGTTCGCTTAACCCAAATCTTAGGGAATTCGAGCATAACGTTTCCTGTTGAATTAGAACTATCTATAGTCGAAGCTGTACCGTCTACTTTCTTGCTATAATCATTTGGATTAAGATAATAATCTACAGTACCATCAAATTTAAGCACGCACGGACGTGGTAAAAACCAAGCGTTCGCCCATGAACCATAGCTGAATGAACTTGCTCCCATCTTAGCCGGTGTTAATCCTGTAGCATCATCAAGATATGTTACGGCATCTTCTGGATCTGATTCATTTGGGTTAACATGGTATGTGTAAATTTTTACAGCCTTTTTCTTTAACTCAGCTACATCATTCTGTACCGACGAAATATTGCTTTTGTTGATACCGATCTGAGCGAGCTGCTCTGCTGTTGCAAATCTATGGGTTTTGTTGGTGTCAGATATTTCATCTGAGTGGTAAGACGGTTTGCTTGTTTGTTTTGCCCAAGCTGGAACAGTAGGATCGGTTTCAGACTGTAAAGCTGAATCTGCTTTTCCTAATGAAGTTTGAACCGCACTTGCTAAATCGGTCTTTGGTATACCACCAGATGGTTTAGAATATGTGCCATTACCAGTTCCTGCCCCAATGTTGGCTCTTGCATTAGCTTTTTCTGTATCGGATAATCCTTGAGAAGCTTCTGTAGATACCGCCTTAAAATTGCCTACTTTTCCAAGTCCAACTTCAGAAGCAGTATATGAAGGCTTCGATGAAGCTTTAGCCCAAGCTGGAACAGTAGGATCGGTTTCAGTAAAATTTTGTAAAGCTGTATCCGCTTTTCCTAATGAAGTTTGAACCGATTGGTCTAAATCGGTCTTTGGTATACCACCATTAGGCTTGGAGTAGTGGCCAAATCCTTGAGCACTTATGAATGCTTTTAAAGATTTGGTATATTTTTCCATTACTTGCATAAATGTGCCTCTTGGCATATTACTCATAATATTACCTCCTTTAGTATATATTATTATTCAAATGTTCCGGATGTAAAAGTTTACGAGCCACTTTAAACTTCAACTTTCTATTAATAAGGAGGGTTCATTATGACAGAATACTTAATGAGTATAGATAAGAAGAAATCTCCTAAGCGTGTTACAGGAGAAAACGCTGATAAATTAATGCTCATGAGACTTATTCTCATGGAACCAGGTCTATATGAAACTCATCCAGAAATGGGTGTTGGTTTAGTATCTAAATATAGATACAAAGATATAGATTCTATTAAGGCAAATCTTCCATCTGCAATTAAAACACAGATATCGTATTATTTGCCTCACATAATAGATCCACAGATAACCATAGAGTTTGGATACAAAGATAATCAGAACTGTATTCTTATATCTATATTATCAGAACAGATACAGACTGTTATAACTGTAAATGAGGAAACCAGAACATTGGTTTCCCTCTTATAATATTAAGGAGGAGTCAATATGGCAGAAAACATTTCACTCGATCAGCTTGCTGGTAATATCCCAATGGGAGGAACAATCAATCCAGCAGACGTTAAACCTGTAGATGTAACACAGTTTAATCAGGCACAGGAAACACCAGATACACCCGCAAGAAACGCAATGGAAAAGGAAGCATATGATTCTATCGATGCTGGTATTGCAAGATATGTAAATGAATTTCATGAAGAAATGCTCGATATCAAAGAAAAGGCAGCGGAGAATGACATAGAAGACAATATAACTCTGGATACAGTATCTGAAGCCACAACTAAAGAGTATACTACAGATGATGATGAAGAAACTGATACAAAAGATAAGACTCCTGCTCCGGAACAGAAAAAAGAAGAATCCGTTAGTAAGGAAGTCGAAGAAAACGAAGAAGAAGCAGAACCTGAAAACGATGAAGCTGTAGATTTCGATTCAGATGACAGCGATCTGTCAGACTTAGATGTCGATGATGACGAAGCTAAGGAATCAGAAGACGAAGATGAAGTCGACACTGAAGCCATTTATGAAGACTACAAGAATTCTATCAAGCAGAACATCAATCTGATTGCAAATGACGATCTTATTGATATCTCAGCTTTCAAGAGAGGAAACAAGATTTCTTCAACAAGAGCTCTCGATAAGACAGCTCCTGCAGTTAAGTATTCAGCAGACCATGTGCTCTATACTACAGGTAGATCTATTGCTATGGAGCCTCTTGATTCTGATGAAATCGTTCAGTTTAACCCTAACGAGATTACAAAAATCTATAATATTGCTGAACGTAATATCAGACTCTATCACAGAGATAAAGAAGAAGAACAACTTATCGCTACAGTAAATTCATTCAGACTTTACAATAAGCTCTTTTATATTATCTATAAACACATTACATCAGAAAAGCCTGATTACAATACATGGCTTAAGTCAATCAACTGGGCTGACTTAGAAGACCTTATGTTCCTTGGATACAAGGCTACATACGGTGTAGTATCTAATAAGGTTACAGTTTCATGTGAAGATAAGAAGTGTTCACATATCTTCGTTCAAGACTTCAACATTCAGGATATGCTTGCATTTAAGGATGATGCTGCAAGAGAAAGATATAATAAGATCATGCAGCTTCCAGATAACTCTGTTCTCGAAGCTCCTAAGAGAATTGAAAAGCAGGTTTCAAGAGATTACGTTGTAACTCTTAAGGCTCCAAGTCTTTATACTATGGTGGTAGAATCTACAAGTCTTTCAATGGAAAATCTCAGAAAGCATTCAAACCTCTTCAATATCTATCAGTATATCGACAAGATTGAATATATCGACAGAGAAGCAGGAGAACTCAGAGAAATCGAATTTAAAGAATATGCCGATACATCAAAGACTGTAAAGCTTAAGCTCAAGGCTATAGCAAATATTCTTAACACAATGACCACAGACCAGAAGCAGGCTATCTTAGCTGCTACATCAGAACTCGATAGAGACCCTGATGAATTCTATTATGTGAGTCCAGAAACAAAATGTGAAAAGTGCGGTAAGGTAATCGAGAAGCAGCGAATCCAGTCTGCGGAATTGCTTTTTACCCGCTTCCAGCTCATAGCACATCTGAGCTAATAGCTCTATGTATGAGACTCTGTGATATATTTAGAGGACGAACTTCTGTATTAGAATTGATGTCGTTACCAGCTGGAGTATTATATGAATTACATAATATAGCTACAAAGCGTATTGAAGAAGAAAGCAAATCTCACCAAATCGCTGGTGAGCATTTAGAAGATGAGATCACTGGAGGTTAATAGGTATAGGATAGTAGAAAGGGAGAACAGCTATGAGAAATCTTATAGATTTCGGGCAACAAATCCGAGTACCGAATATGGACTACTGGCAATACTTTGTCCAGTACTTTAACGAGAATAATCTCATATTTCATTTAACCAAAACAACAAACTGCCTTGTCATAGCAGAAGTGCTTGACGGTAGTGTGCGTTACGATCTTAATAACCTTACTCAGGATGAGATAGACTATATCCTGAGTATTCTATCTACCTCTTCTGTCATAAGAAGTTATGATAAGACTTACATTGTTAAACATGAGCAGATTTCTGAATCATGTCTTTCAATGATATTAATTGATTATGATAGAATCTGATAAATTTATCCGTGGATGTATAATCCACGGATATCTTTTGTTGACATTATAATAAAAGGAGGTAATCTTATATGGCCGAAAGATTAATTGTACAAGAGCTTGACGTTGAGAAGTTCTGCAAAGTCAATAACTGTCAGCCCGTTACAAATCCAGTCACATTTATTAAAGGTGGCAAACCTACACCAGATGGCTTACTATCTGAACAGATATTCGGTATTACTCATGCCGAACGATATGGTATATATGCTTATATAGATTTGAATGGTTGGTTCTTACAACCATTGGCTTATAAGCGGTTATGTAGACTTAATGCTAAAGCTAAAGCAGTTATATATGGCACACAGACATTCAGTATTAAATCTGGAGAACTCATAGAAGATCCAGATGGAGATACTGGTATCAGATGGTTAAAGACAAACTTTGATAAAATTAAGTGGAGTAACTCTGAATCTGATATCGCTAAAACGAGTATGCAATATATAAAAGATTTAGAAAAGAAGAATACTCTCTGGATTAAGAAATTTCCTATAATACCGCCGGGATACAGAGATGTAACTGTTACATCTAAAGGTGTATCTATAGGCGAACTCAATCAATTATATCAGAGATTACTTATGCATACAAACGCTCTTAAACAAGCTCAGGATTATGGTCTATCTATGATGACTAATGCTGAAGGTTTGATTCAAGAGCAGATGGCTTCTATCTTTAACTGGTTTGGTAATGGTACTACTATAGGAAGAGATGTCACTTCAAATAATCTTCCAGGAAAAACCGGTATTATTAGACGCTCGGTATTAGCCAAGACTACAGACTATTCGTGTAGATCTGTTATTACAGCTCCTAATAATAAAGTAGAAGACTTAGATGATATAATGGTTGATATGGACCATGCTGCTATTCCATTAGCCATAGCTATAACTTGTTTCAAACCATTTATATTATTTTGGTTAAGACGTTTCTTTGAAAATGAATTCGCCGGAAAGAACTTCTATAATATCGACCTATATGATGATGCATTCAAAGTTCATCAAAAAAGAGTGACAGTCCCTATAAAGGACTATCAAGCTGTATTCAGTGATGCTGAATTAGAAAAACAGATAGACAGATTTGCTAAAGGTCGTTATAATAGACTTATTCCTATTCAGGTCCCTATAGTGGATGGAGCTGAAAAGAAGTATAAAGAACTCAAAGGAAGAAAACCTTACTTATACTTTACTGGTTATAATATAAAGGGAAATGAATTAGCAGAAGCCAGAGCTAATAACTTTGAGTTCAATGAGCTTATTAGACGTCCTCTTACATGGTGTGACCTATTCTATATGGCTGCTGTAGATATGACTTCAGATAAATCTGTACTTATCACTCGATTCCCTATGGATAGTTACTTCAACCAGTTCCCTCAGCTTATAAATGTAATTACTACATCAGAAACAGTAAGCATGGTAGTAGATGGAAAGTTCTATAAGTGGTATCCAAAGTTCAATTATAAGGATATTGGTAAGAATACTTCAGCTATGTTCGTAGATACTATATCTATCAACAATGCTACTATTGGCACTGCTGGTGGTGACTACGATGGCGATACAGTAACTTGCAAGCCTATATTCTCTATTGAGGCTAATGCTGAAGTTCGTAAGCAGTTAAACAATATAGGAAACTATAATGGACTTAATGGCATCAATGCAAAGAAAGTTAATAAAGAAGGTATTCTGTGTCTGTACTCATTAACTAACTGCCCAGATAAGGATACTTGGAATAAGAAATTTAATAAAATGGAATTCTAACCTTTCCTACTTGTATATTATCATTATGTAAGCAATACATAGTATGACTCATCCATTATGTCGTATTATGTATAAGGAAAGGAGGTGTTCTGTCATGGATGAAGACTGGGACATCCACGAGGAAAGCGATGACGGGTGTACGTCCGGTGCAGGATATAGATAAACTGCATCGGACGAACAATCTACCCGGCATGGCTTGTAGATTATCTAATTTGATATTAGAGGAGGAGAGACCACCATAGGTCTCTCCCCAATTTTTTTAGTGTCTGTTTCTTCTTCTATTTTTTCTTGATTCTTTTGGCTGTGTTTCAACCGGAGATTCGTCTGTTTCTGTTGCTTCATCTTCAACAGTATCCTCTTCTTCGAGTTCTTCTGTAGGTTCTTCTGCAGATTCCTCAGCTTCCTCAGAATCTTCTTCTGTTGTTTCGTCAACAGCTTCTTCTGGTTCTATTGTTTCTTCTTCCTGTAAATCCGCTCCACCTTCAGTTACTTCTGAAGGAATTTCAATACCGAGTTCTGCTGCCTTCTGAAGAGATTCTTCGTGAGCAGCCTTTACAGCTTCCACTTCAGCCTTCTCTTCTTCCTGCTGTGGAGTAAGTTCCTTAGCAGTTTCTTCAACAGGAGCAGGTGGAATTGGAGCTTCCGGAACGTCGATAAGATATGACTCTCTTTTTTCAACTGGTGTCTTTACATTTGTATTGAACTTCTTAAGAAATTCTAAATGTGCTTCGCTGAATACATTAGCGAAATTGCTCTGGTTAAGAGGCATTGTTTCTGTTTCAGAAATATATTCTACTACCTTAGCACCAGCATTAAGACACATAATGATATCCTTGATAGAAAGGATTCTTGTGAGTCTGCTATGTGGAAGCATACAAACACTTCCTACAGCAACCTGTCTTGGTCCCATTACAATTGCACATCTCTTATTAGCAGAGAATGGCAGAGTATTATTAGTTATATTCATCATAATCTCCTTCCAGATCATCAAGATCTAAGTCATTGAGATCGACATCTTCATCGTCGTCATCAAGTTCAAAAGAATCATAATCATCTTCATCAAAGTCGTCGATATCGATATCGTCTTCATCATAGTCTTCATCTTCTTCGCAGTCTTCGCAATCATACTTGCCATCACAATCTCCGCATTCAATTAAAGAATCAATTGCTTCTGATTCTACAGCAAGATCCATTTTAGCGAGAGCTATTTCGTCAGCTTCTTCTCTTACAGAAGAAATAAACTGTAAATCAGATACGGCAAGATCTACAGTAGTTTCGCTAAGAATTGACATAAGTCTACCTCCTTTACTGGTAACAGTTTTCTTTGAACTGTTTGTCTATGTGTTTTCTTAGTGTAGTCTCAAAGTCTTCACTAAGAGTTTCATCATCGTCATCTTCTTCTGATTCGTTTTCATGAATACCGAAGATATCGTTTTTATATACACCATTCTGTTCAACATCGTCGATAGTTTCATCTATGCTAGCATATGCTGAATCATGGAATGGTTCGAATAAGTCATCTATTGTTTCATCCAAAATTTCTTTTGAAAGAAATTCATCTATGCCCATTATAGATACCTCCTATACTAAGTAATTATTCTCATGTTGATTTCATGAGTTTTCCCATGTAACTTTCTAAAACAAAAATAAGCATTGGGATAAAGTAGAAGTTATATGCCGAAGGATATAAGTCTATATCTTCGAGAATTTTGAGTATATTGCTTGGCATAGGATCCCCATGGAAGTAAGTAACCAAAGGATTATACTTACACTGAGGAACATCTATATCCAATATAACGTTATCATGCACCATATTAATCATAAGATTATCAAATGGAATGAATACGCCGAATGTAGCTCTATCTTCATAATCAATCATGAAGTAGTCATCTGGTACAGTAGCAAATAAAGTGTTTCTATTCTCTATAGGCTGAGCTACAGCTTCCATGAGATTGAAACGATCTATATCGCAAGTCTCTAATGCTCTGAATATAGTCTTATCATAATCTATAGAGAATGTCCTATGAACTGGAACTGCATGATCTACGAAGATATAATCATTACCGGTATATTTGAATACATTGTTTCTTATAAGGAACTCGATCATGTAAGGATCATAGTATAATCCACTATTACTATCGAATGTGAATGTCTGTACTGCATCATTATAAAACATTTCGAGATAGTATGTCTTAATACGAGTAAGCACATTATCCATATTAGAAATCAGATCGTAGTCATTCTGTTTAACTACAGTCTTCATAGAAGTGCCAGCATTATCTATAATCATTGTGTATTCATTGATAACCTGATCTTCGAGATACTGGTAGTCTTTTTCGAATACAGATTTAAGAGTTAAATGAACTCTATAGAAGTTTGCTCCATTATCAATAGTATCAGGGGTAACCTGATCCATCATAAAGAGATACTTCTTAGTAGAATCCATCTTAGTAAGCTGATCGAATATGATGTATCCATTAGGTAATGGAATAAATGTATCTGGAATAACCACAATTTCAAATTCAATTGGAGCTGCTGTCAGACCTTCTTCTGTAAGATCTATATTCATTATAATCTTCATGTCGTTAGTATACACAACAGCATCATTTATCTTATTGAATCTAAATGGTGAGTCTGGACCTAAAGCTGTATATTCAAACTTTGCACCTGCATCTAATGTAGTTCCGGTTTCATCCGGATTATATACTACACAAGTTACCGGTTTCATATTGTTAAATACATAACTATTATTACGCATGATCTCTATAGAATTATCTATAAGAGAAGATACGGTATTAACGTAGTTCTTGTTTATAAATTTAGACATAATACTCCCTCCTTTTATGAAAATGTTTCGGAAAGTACAATCCGGCAAACGTATGGATAAGTGTATATTATTATTATGTACGTATATAGAGTGGTATAAATCACTCTATCAATCATTTATTTATTATTCTTAGGAGGAATAACGTTATGAAATTATATGCAACTCTTAACACCAGAGAGATCGAACAGGGCGGTTTAGTAGCAGCTGCAGAAAGAAAGGATGATCTTCTTGGTGGTACCGAACTTGAATTTCAGGCAGATGGAAACATCATTCGCGAGGTATTCTTAGATATTGAAAGATTCCTCGTTCTCGACAAGACCGATAACATTCTTAGATGCGAAGAGCTCATGACAAGCCACCAGCTTGCTTTTTGGGCATGGGCAGAGATTAAGCAGGAATGTAATAGAGTTAGAGAAGAAGCGAGACGCATCTGGGAGCTCAATGCAATTAAAAATTCTATGGTGGATGCCGCTGATGAAACGGAAAAGAACCTCACTTCAGTAGAAATAAACAACATCACTAAGACGCATCCATCAGATAAAGCTAGATGCGTTTCAGAAGATGCATTTAAGCTGGAGCTCGAGTCTGTAGACATCAGTGAAGCCTGCATGGTATATTCATACGTGCAGTTCATACATCATGAGGGGAAGATGTACGTGGTCTTCGATCCGGCCGATGTAATTTGTGGCAATGGCGATTTTAAGTCGGACGAATTCGAAAACGTAGATGAAGCATTAAACTCTCTTGATACCGATTTCGGAAGATTAGACTATATTATTAATTGCTTTAACGTTAATGCTAATAATCCATCTATCGAGTTCAATGAGTCGATGTTCGTCGAGGATATTACAAAGATTCTTGATTACCACCTTGGCATCAGAGTAAAGAAGGTGGAATTCTAATGAGAATTTTTCTAAATCTCGATGGAAAGGAACGTCCATACGAGTCGATGGCAGGAGCTTATATGGCTCTGGTCAAAAAGTTAAATATTCGTGTAGCGGACCCGAAGGTATCTTCACAGCTCGGGGATGCGAACTATCCTATGATACTGAACTTATTCTGGGAAGCCTGGAAAGAGGACCCTGAAGTTAAGATCAGAATCGAAAAAGGCGCTACAGAGCTCGAAGCAGAGAGGTTCATCTTAAAAGTGGACACAGAAGATCTCGAGTTCTCCGCTAAGCTCTGGAACTACTCTGACGCCTATTCGAAAATAAAGCATGATGCTAATTCTATTTTGAGAGGGTTAAGAGAAAAGGTAAACGTCATGTATAATGCAATCGAGAAATACGATGCGATGATTCCGTTAAAGGAATATCACGCCTTCGCAAGTTCGCATGATTGCAAAGTAGCTAAATTTATCTATCCACGATATGTAGAAAAAGAAAGAACGATCGATGGAATAATAATAGCGTTTGATACTGATGAAATGACACCATTATCAGAAATCGAAAGACAGTATGATGAAACGGAGAACGCCATTACATCAGTAAAGAATATGCTAGAAGAAATAAATGATACCGGTAATCCTATAGACATTGCGCTTATGTCTAGAAGGCTAAATCTTGGGTACACATTTATTCAGGTATATGAATTATGATAGACATAACAGACCCGAAAGCACTGGATGCTGCCTTAGAAGAATTTCGGAAAAGCTGGGATGACCAGGAAAGGAAGGAATTTGAGGAAGCAACCAGTGTTGAAAGTATAAAACCAACAGTAGACCCCGAAATAGGTCGTAGGATTCATCGTCTTCTTATGGATAATGAGAAGAGATGCGATGAAAAGCGCGTTTGGGACTCAGCAGTCGGGGTTATGGTAAAGGAGGATAACAATGCTTAGAGACCTTCTGCAAAAACTCTACAGGGGTAAGGATAGATCTTATACTTATATTGAGTACCTTATTCGTGAGGAAATTGATCAGTCCGATTACCTCTTATATGAGCATAAGAAGACTAAGAGTATTCTTAACAGAATTCTCAAGAAGTACTCAGACGATTTTCACTATGAGATCAAGCTAACTGGTACGGCAATAGAGTGCTCATTATTACATTATTCGATTACCCACTGAATGACGATGGTGGAAACACCTTCCTCAATGATTGGGTGCAGTTCGAGGCTCAGAGCTACTAATAGCTATGATACTTCGGAAAAATATGGGGAGTCTTTATGACTCCTCATTTTTTGTTATTCTATATATTTTTTATTGTATATTATTATTGTGATAGAGACACATTAAGCACATGTCTCTATTGTCCACAAGGACGTGCGAATTTAGTTATACTCATGAAAGGGGTATGTATTATGTTAACTAAGAAGTTCATAATCGATTTCATCGGCAATAGCTTTTATCATGAAAGATTAACTAGAGAGATTCGTAAGCAGCCAATGAGTAAGTCTGAAATAAGAAATTTCGTAAAGATGGAACTCATAGATCTTCTACAGGCATGATATTGAAGTAACAAATATGGTTGAATTCGAAAAAAGAGTTGATGAAATAACAACTGCTGTAGAGACTAGATAAAAAATATAGGGAGAGCTTATGCCTCCCTATATTTTTAGTGTCGAAGTTATAATTTTTTCTCTTGGAACTCCAAAATCCTTCTCTTGCTTTCCTTCTCCTCTATACATATTTCGATGTACATATAACTCATTCACTACTGGTTGGATGTTATTACATATACCTCGAACCACATAGTCCGATACATCTAAATCTGGATACAAATGTACTACTGTATAAAGCATCGGGAAATTACAAACTAAGAACTTCAAAGATTCTCCATATGATTTACCAAATCCAGCAATATAAAGATTCTGTTCAGTATTACAATTCATAACGTTAAAGAATATTCCAAGTATATCAAAGAATCCTTCGGCGATATGAATATGAACGGGCTTCATCATATCTACACTGTTTGGTATCATATAGAATTTCTCAGCATCTATCTTATCCGTAATCACATAATTGATGTACTTCTTATTCACCACATTCGGTAAACCAGTTTCTATCAATCTCCTAAGTGAAAGCATATTATTGTTTACTCCTAATACACCTAAGAAGTTGCTGCCTAAAAGTTGTATTATAGACTCATCTCTCGAATATCTGTGGATATTATTAGAATTTAAGAGATATTGCAAATTAAGAAATATCTTCAGCCCAACCAAGTCTTGATAGGTGAGCTGAAGACCTAATCTTTTATTTATATATTGAAGTTTCAATTGATTTTCTCTTGTGTCTTCAATGCTATTTGCTATATCTAATACTTGACGATTACCAATTCTTTTCTTTTTTATATAAGAACGGTTAGGATTATTACCATAATCTCCAGGCATCCATAACTGATATCTATTTAAGAACTCCTGATTGACTACTCCTTTTCGTCTTTCTTCAGTAGGATCACATCTAAAACAATTATACATTATAGGACTATCTGAATCATCGAATGGTCCTATATAACAATGTCCTTTAGTATCAGGTGTAGAACATACTGCACACTGACATACTATCTGCTCTCCCGATTTAGCCTCTCTTGCTAACGGGAGATTGTTTAATAGAAATTGCTTGAGTTCCTCTTTATCCATTAGCAAGAACCTCCTTAATACGGTAATCTCTGTAAGGCATCTTCGATAAAGTCTCCAGATTCTTCTTGTTTCTTAAGAAGCTTTATAACTTTATCGATAGCTTTAAGTTCATCTCCATTGATATATCCAGAAACCATAATAACTTTATGGAATTCTTCCCTATCTTTCTTTAAAGGTATTTCGGTCAATACATGGCTATTATAGAATTTATCCTCATCTGGAACATATCTAATCGTCTTAGATACACTCCAATCCGTAATACCTTTTCTATAATCTTTAATAAAACAAATGGATTGTCTATAATTATTGATATTTGAGAAGTAATAATCAAACGAATAAGCTGATTGTGTTACAGGTTTCTCAAAAACTATTCTTTTATTAGTTCTGCCATTTGTTAAATCACATTCTGTCATCACATATCCTAGTTCTATCATAGGACTAACTATAGTCTGTTTATTTCTATAACCAACAGTGAAACCTACGGCTCCACCTATTCCTAAAACTAATCCTAAAATCGGAATTAAAAGTAAATACATTTGACTCCTCCTATAGTTTCTTCAGCCGATGTGTCTACTATCTTTGTAGGTTTCTTCTTTCTTAATATCACATCATATCCAAAGTAATCTGCATATGCTACTATATTATGAAAGCCTACATTCTGTCCATTCTCTATGTTACTGACCATTGATTCAGACAGACCGGTTTCTTCAGCAACATCCTTTCTGGATATACCTTTAGTCTGTCTTATATCGTGTAGGTCTCTGCAAACGAACATTTCACTTATATTTATTTCTCTAGGTTTCTTCTTCATCGTCATCATCCTCATCATTATCCATTCCACCAAAACCAAAGAAGAATCTTTTCATATATTCAGACATTCCTCTCATGGCATCGTATGTAGCTTCACTATCAACTTCATTTTCAGAATTGAAGTATTCCTCTTCATCGAATTCTTTTGCTGTAGCCCCCATCTGTCTAAGTTTAGACATTCCATATCTTATTACATCAAGAATCTCATCAGATTGTTTTTGTACTTTAATAGTATTGAGAGCTATAAATGCAGTATCCACTTGTGATTTTGGAACAAGGTCAACCACTAAACTTAATATCTCAAGAACTATATCTGCCGGTTCACTTTCATCTAATATGTCGTTGAATACCTTCATATATGTAAATGTATCCGGATTAAGTTTTGTAATCTCTCGAAAGTTCTGAGCAATTAAAGCATATATAGTTTCTACATGACGCTTCAAATATTCCTCTTTACCTTTTTCAAATACGCCAGCTTCTTTAGCTAGATCAAGATTACCCCTTGCTTCTATACAACTTTCAAGCTGTTCAAATACGTCATCAGTAAGATAACGATTTAACACACTTGGAATAGACTGGAATGTGTGAGTATCACTCTTAGCTGCCTCCACTTCAAGAAATACATTTCCAATCATATGATCCTGTGCTTTGATTATAACGTTTTTGATTATTTCTTTAGAACTCTCTTTATTCAGTTCACCCATAACAGCTTCTAACTGTATGATTTCAGATAAAGAAAATAAAGGAGCTGTATCTCGAATGAAAGCTAAGTGAGATAAATCCGCACTATTTGCTCTCTCTATATTATACAGGTATCTATTTGGAATTGTAAACATAACGAATGTCTGCTGGGAAAATACTTTACTTTTGAATATTCCAGCATGCACTATAATTCCAGTTAAAGATCCCTGGATCATTCTATCTCTTACTCTGTTTTCTGGATCTATTAGAACCAGATCATTCTTTTTAAATCTTTGTCTCATAAATGAAACCTCCCATTTAAAATATAATGGGAAGAGCATGTGCCCTTCCCATACAATTGTCATATCATCAGAATGAAATTACAAGCTTCATCCATAATCCTGTCGATTACGAGGTCACACTTGTTATTTGGTATCTTTACACCATCTAATTCAGAATCATAGAAGTCTATAATTCTGAAATCTGACGTCAGTATCGTGGCAATTATTTCAATCACATAGCCGATTGTTTTCTGATCCATATACTTCTGTCTGACTAATTTAAAAGATTCAAGTCTTTCGAGTTTTTCTAATTCCCTTTTGCTAATAGAAGTTCTATTAGAAATGCGTTCTACGAATCCCCCGAATATTTCTGCCATGAAAATTAACCCTTTTCCTTTTAGCAGTCTCTTACCAATAATCATGAGTCGCACATAATCACTGGCAACTATCTCCTTGATCGAAGCAGTATCACCAAAGTACTTCATGAATAAATTCAATACAAGTGATCTTTGGAATGAATCCTGCAATTGTCGTTTTCCATTACACGTCAATGTTCTGATATAGTAGTTCATCTCTGCTTTAGAGATATCCTGTCCCCACTTATCAATTATCTCCTTCATGGTATACTCAGCGTTAACGATATTCTGAAGCATTAAAGCTTCGTCAGTTCTGATACACTGAGATTCGAACTTATCGTATGGTGATGCATTATCTTCTCCTTCTCTGTTAGAAGAATTAAGATTTCTTACATCATATTCATACGGCACTTCTACAACCTTATACTTGATATCGTTCTTTATAGTAGCGATATTCATATTGATAGGATTGTTGTTGAAGTTATACTTTGGCATTACATTGAGAATGATATTGTCTATCGTATACATAGTATTGATGACCTTATCAATTCCTCTGATGGCACACTTTTCCCAAAGCAGTTCGTCATTCTTCGACAGACGATTTACATTTGTAAACACTGTCTCTTGAATTTTAGCATGGATATCAATATCCGGATGGAGCTTCATAACCAACTGGAAACAAGCTGCTGTAAATCCGTCGACATCCAAAGTCTTTGCCTTATATGCGTAATGCATAATTAATGGTATCATCATATTACTGAAGACTGTAAGTTCCATAAGGAGTCTTACGTGTCTTTCTTCATAACACAATACCATATTCTGTGATGGGTATCTTTTTAATTCTACCTCAAAACAATCGTTCATAAGTCTTTCGACTTTTGCACGCATGGAGTCAGAGAGGATATACCTCTTTAAATCCAACATGAATGCTTCATCGTTGTATGTACTTACACCGATGATATCCATCGAAGCTTTCATTCTTGCATATATAGCAAGTAATTCCTTCTCAGGATCATAGTAATTTTCGAAGTAATTCAAATATCTTATGATATGAATTTTAACCCCGTTATGCTTATCAAGATGATAGCACTTCTTTGGCTTCAATATAAAGCTATCCAGGTCTTCCTGTTTGCTTGTATCGATGCCAGACATTTTCAATACTTGTGTAATAGGAGCTGTTATAAACTCCTTACCTGGCCTGAACACCGCTCTTGACGGTGAACAACAAAAATCATCAATTTTCGGCTTATACGTTTGATCTGCCCAAAACATTTTTAATACCCCCTTGTTGTTTATTCCGCTTTATAATATATAACTTTACTTTCGTTTTGTTTTCTTAACTCCAGTAATGTTATTTGCAGTCTTTGAATGACCAGCACTCTTTGTTGTCTTAGTACCTCCAATAATTTTGGTATTAGAAACAGCAGAGCGAATGTCATTTAAAGGTTTGGTTATCCTAGTTACAGCACGATTTATATTCTTAACAGTCTTTGTTCTTGTTTGTCTTTTATTATATATATACGTATCGTTTGGAATACTAGCGACAAAGATAGACCTATTAAGTTTTTGTACCCTATACGCTTTTATTGTTGGCTTCTTAAATAGATTCATCTTCTCAAGAGTAAGATAAGCAAAGTATATCGTCTTTGGATATCTAAGCTCATGATTCGGATTAGTCTGATTTGCAGGTATATTGAGTGCTTTAGAATTGAGTCTTGTCTTTAGTGGATCGACCAACAATTTATTCTGATTGAATTCATAGCAGAATTTAAATATGAATCCTGGGTCATTAGAGAAGAAGTGTACTTCATAACCCAGAATATCACTGGCCTCTACTTCAAGTTTAGAATTCGGATGGAATACTAAAACTACATCGTAGTAGAATCCAGTCATTTCTTCATCCGGAACTTTTACGTGAAACCATATATCATCTTTCTCATAGTAGATTGCGACTGTAGGAAGCTTCTTTTCTCTTTCTATAATCGCATTTAACTTACCGAGATAGAAGTCATGAGTAATAAGATTATCTTGTCTAGACTTCGACGGATCGTTAATATATTCTTCAATATGCATAAACATACCTCCTTAAATATAATTCCGAGGAGACATAGAAATCTCCTCGGGAGATTATATAGAATCGTTTATTTCAGGAGTTATTTAACAAAGTAATCATGTCTGTTAAAGTCATTGATAAGCATCTGATTTGTAACAAACATGATAGACAGGATTTCAGCGATACTATTGAGAACGCACTGATCAGTCTTAATTGAAGAAAGAACTTTGCCTGCTTCATTTTCTGTTGGCCAACCGCCAAGTCTGATATTCATAGGAGAACCCATTACAAGATTTCGTTCTACAATATCAAGAGCATTTTCTTCATTACCACGGCAGTGAGTCATATAAAGCTTCTTACCGAGTTCCTTGTATGATTCGAAGAGAATAACAGCAAGCTGTTGCATTACTTCAGCTTCATCAGTTCCAGGACGAGTATAGTTCATAATGTCTTTGAAAGCTCTTAATGCTTCGAAGTTTGCGCCATAACCTACGCCATTAACGCAAGCAGAGCGGCAGTTGAGAACAGCGTCTTCGAGCATATCGCTCTTCTGATCTCTATCCTGTGCTGAGATACCGCCAACGAAGATATCAACCATACAACCCTTGATAGCATTAAGTCTCTGACGATACTTATATACTTCAACAATCTTCTTTCCTTCTTCCTGAGCCTTATTGTATTCAGACTCAAGCTTTGCGATATGATTGATATATACTTCTGAATGCTGAGACGGATCATTCTCATCATAGTAATACTTAGGCTTGATGAACTTCGAAGAAGTATAATCCGCTTCAACTCTGTCACAAGAACCGGCAAAAGTATGAATAAGCTTTCTTGGATTCTGAGGATCGATAGCTTCACCATTCTTGATATCAGTCTTCTCGATATTAGGATCGATATACTTTCTGATCTTCTTACAACCTGAAAGAATTGTGATGTCGTCAAATACGCCAGAATCTTCGGATGTGATATCCGAGATAATAAGAAGCGGAGGCTTAGCTATATTAGCAAATCTTCTGAATACATTATCAATGATAGCATCTATTCTTGAAGAGAAGTCTCTTGAAAGCTTAGGCATCATAATAACTGTAGGAACGAATTCAGGCTTAATTTCTTCTGCTGTAGGATCAGTCTTTCTAAGTTTAGTAGTTCTGTCTACAGCTTCCTGCATTGGCTTAACGATATTGTCGTGAACGATAGTATCGAAGAATAAGCCCATTTCAGGAGTATCAACTGGATCAGCAAAAGCATAGATCTTAGGATTGTCGATACAAGCAGTCTTATTGTCAGGCATATTAGCGAATGCCTGATCGAGTAATCCGCATTCAAGGACAAGACCATCATATTCTTTAAGGTATGTCTCATTGTTTAATGAGGCTTCTACCTTGATATGAACGTCATTGCCGAACTTCTCATAGATATCCATGATCAAATCAGTGAGTTCTTTATTGTTGTTTGTGGATATAGTAGCAATATCTCTGAGGTTCTCCATTGTAGCTTCCTGCTTATGGTGCTGAATATAATCAATAGCTTCATTAACTACTTTTCTGAATGCATTGAGAACCATCTGAGCATCGAAGTATGAACCTGCCGGATATAACTTGTCGAGTTTTTCGAAGATGATATGTGAAAGGATAACGATAGATGTAGTTGCATCTCCGACTACCTTTACCTGTTCTGTACAGATACTATCGATATTAGCAACAATAGACTGTTCAATAGGCTGATCGAATTTGATTTCTCTTAATACAGATATACCATCCTTTGTAAATCTAGGAAAAGCATTCTGCTTATAGAGCTGAGTGAGTGATCCATTTGGACCGAATGTCATGCTAAGACAGTCAGCTATCACTTTAAGAGTTTCAAGCTGTACTGCTCTTACAGTTTTAGCTGGAATTATGTTGTTTAGTGCCATTATTGGAAACCTCCTAGTATAAAATTTAATATATAAAAGTTCAGACCATTGTCTTTTTATAATATATTAGGCCCGAAAACTTCTTCTGCTTTATATAAAGTAGTAGTACCAAAGTTATTAGTTAGACCAACTCTTACCGCTACATTAAGATCAAGAAAACCATCCCCACCTTTTTCTTCATCCATATTAAAACCATAAGTAGCACAGAGAATAGTCTGCTGTCTAAACATATATCCGGTTTCAGTAGGATAATCCAGATCTCTTTCAATCTGCTTTACATTTTTGTAGAATATAGTAGAGTAGTCTTTATAAGCTTCACAGCCAATCATCTTGCCTACTTGTACATGAATTAAAGGTTTCTTTTCATCATGCTTGTTTAAATCGTATTCTTCGTTAGAAAACATGAGGTTGTATCTTTCTTCGAATACTCTTTTTATAAGTGTAACCTGTGCTTGTATAATTTTGTCTTCATCAATGCCTTCCATTTTAGAAGTAAACTTCATGTCATCTAAACCATTACAAAGAATAGTAACATCGTTTCCTTCCATAGAAAGACACATGATAATAAGGTCTACTAAAGCAGTCTTTTTACTTGCAGCTATACCACAAATCTTACCATAGTCTTTAATAAGAATCTGTCTGTATAAATCATCAACTTGCTTAGCACACTCTTTATCGTTATAGTATTCATCCTTGATAATAGCCAACGGATTCTCAGCTTTTCTTAGCATCAGATTCGTAGCAATATTTCTATAGTATGCATTGTCTAAATCTGTAGGTGAACCATATGCATCAAACTCCCAATAGTCTGTAGCATTATAGTTCATTTTAACAAGTTGAAACAGAGCAGCATCTACATCAAACAGCATCGAGAATGGAATTATCATATTCTCGTTAAACATATTTTCTTCACACTCCTCTTTTTTGTCTGGGTTTAATTCACAGAAATGCCTATTGAGCTTTACCTGTAGTCTGTTTGGTAGTCTCAAAGAGTCATACCAACTCATCATTTGAAATCACTCTCCTATAAAAAATAAAAGAAACCCCCTGTAGAATATCTCTACAGGAGATTTTCTTTATAACGTCTTTGCGGAAAAAATAGGGTATATTAAGATTGCAGATCCATTCTAACAGCGAAAGGGGTTAAGCTGCTAGAATTACTTTTATGTTTATATGGTAGTAAAAAATAACGGGAGCACTAGGCTCCCGTTTTATTTTCTCTTTGCATAGCTATAAGTTCGGCGTACGTTATAGGCTTCCCTTCAGTAGCCTTAAACTTACGCCTACAGTAGTACCAATCACCGTTAGAACTTGTGTAATTGGTACGAAATCTATACGGGCATGTATTTTCGCAGTATTCCGGTTCGAATTCTGCTTCTGGACATACCCTTAATAAGTCACCCATATTATCATCCCCCTATATTTTTACATATAGGTTACTGGTGAATTATACGGATGAATTCGTCTGCTATTGCGGCTTTAACTGTTCTTGGATAAACAATTTTATCCGTAGCAGAGAATGGGTTTATGGTTGCCCCATCAAGTATTTCCAGTTTAGACTGGATTGCCGCTGATACACTCCCGCCTTTGCTCATATCCACAAGTAAGAATAAGAGTCCGAAGAAGGCAAAGGCGAGTGTAACAACACATGCTTTATAGTCGAGCGGAAGCTTACCACCGTTTGCACGCTTCCTTTCTTCGGCATCAACTATGAATTTAGCGATGCCAGTGAGCAAAGCCATCATTCCTGTAATAGGAAGAGTGGCTATTAAGAATGTGGCAACGAGAAACAGAGTCTCGTATTCGCCGTTTACTTCTTTGCAAATGTTACGGATAACACTCGCTATCCAGCGAGTGTATGCTTTTGGTAAAATTGTTTTCATTATATTACCCCCTAGAATTTTCTAATGTGACTATATCGAAGTTCTGCGAATTAACTAATTCGATAGCCTCATCACAACGGTTATATTCAATAGTGTAGCACGCATTTTCAAATGTGCATTCACCATTGTTTCCGAGTTCTCTGAGTCTCTCGGATGATCCGGTATATGGGCCATAGTTCACTGCCCTTGCATAGAGCAGAATGGATCTATGGTCGGTTATACCATTTTCCCGTGCATCTGCAATCACATTCTTTTCATGATTAAGAAGATATTTGATCTGAGCGTCGATAGCCCAATCTTGGATCAACACTTCTTCCAGGAATGCATGAAGGGCTGTTCCGCTATAAGCCGTAACCTCTTCCCACGAATAATCATCCACCTCTACGAGAGGAAGAATATCCGACGACCACTTATTAGCGATTCTATCGAACTCCTTCTTGTTTGTTGATCTTATTGCTTGAAGGAGAGCCTGTGCATTTACTCCCCTCATTTGAATAAGACCTATTGATACCGCTCCGAAGTCATCCTCGTTGATGGTGTTAGCCGGACCATCAGGACCTACTTCGAAATATCTATTGAACCCGAGACATCTTTCTGCTAATTCGTCATCGGATTCTACCAGATTTGTGTCGAGCACCTCAGCAAATGCAACATAGAAGTCGCCGTCTTTTACTGTATACTCTTCACCGCTGACACCAATGAGCGTCAGGTCACTGAGAACAATCTTTTCTGGTGTTACCCAGGTTAGTTCGATTGTCATCTCGGCTCCAGCATCAACGTCGAGAGGTCGCTCTTCGCCGATGTAGAACTTCGACACTGTGGATGTTTTTCCGACCACAGCATCATAGTCTTCAGACTCTTCTGTCACCTCATCATTGAAGATTCGGTACTCATAGAGTCCATCGCAAGGATAATAAATTACCCCCTGCACAAAGTACTCTGTTTCTAAGTGCTCTGTGTCTGCATCACTCTTAAACGATACAGATGCGATGCGTTCATCTATACCGAGCTCCTGTAAATCGATTATAATCGGAGAGGTGGAGCAGTACTCTTCGATACCATAGTCAGAGCTATTCATAATAGCCTGATGTGTCATGCCAGGTATTCCGAGACCTGCAATAACGGTTGATGTGATAAGCTTTTTAAATCTTGTATTCATTTTAGAATACCTCCCTTTAAAATTTCCACAAAGCGTTGTTGCTATGCGTATAGCGTCTTTTGACACTACATCTTAATAATATACAACCAAAAATAGAAATCGACATGGAAAACTCCATGCCAACTTCTATTAAACATAACCCTTTTAATTATCTGCCAGTAGAACCCATACCGCCTGTTCTGAGCCCTTCATTATCAGCCGGAGTTCTCATTTCAAAATCCTGCACTTCTGATTCGAGCATTCCTACAGGTAAGAATACACCCTGAGCAAATCTGTCCCCTGCTTTATAATCCACTCGAAGAGATGTGCCGTTCTTATTGTTATTTGGCGTTAATGATACGAATATATCTCCCTCATTATTTCCAGCGAAATAGTCCGGTTCGATTACGCCTGTACCATTAGAAAGTACAAGATTCTTCTTGATACCGGTTGAACTTCTATCGAATACAAATAATCCGGAAAAGTTTTCTGCGTTGAATGCATTAAGATCGTATACGCATCTGATGCCAGTAGGGATATTCATTGGTGTAAGAGGCTGAACTAAGCATTCAAGATCGAAAGGTATAACGAAGTCATATCCTAAACAGAACATATTTTCTCTCTTAGGAATCTTAACGTTGTTTCTATATTCATTTACAAAGAGCTGAATAAGCTGCGCTCTGAGATTTGAATCTGACTGATTCTTTATAAGGTTGAGTTTATCTTCCTTATCCTGAACAGATGCGTATCCTGGCACGATTTCATCTATAAAGATGCCGTGATTTATAAGATATTCTCTGCAAGACTGGAATACAATAGTATTGAGTCTATCGTTGATATACTGTTCTTCTGAAACTTTTTCGAAGTGTGCGTGTATTACCATTACATAGTCCTCCTTAAAATTAATTACTTCTCTGTTCTAATCATAGTCTTCTATTACCATACTTGTCTTGTATAATAAGGTCATCGAAGTATCCCATTTCGTTTAACTGTGCTGCTAATTTACTTACTGTATGATGATATGTCAAAACTTCAAAATGTTTCATTTCAACTTTTGCTTTACGTATAAACCTTTTAAGTTCCTCGTACACTTTTTCCAAAACAGTATAATCCAGACATGTGATAATATCATCAAAGCCCCAATCCCAACCATGTCCATAACCACAAATAATTTCGGCCTTAGCATCAAGGTGATCAACTACATCGTTTAAAGTGTTATCCATATAAGAACCAAATAATTGCATCTTATACGAATATTCGAAGTCGGGATTTGAATTTATCTCCATAACAAAGTCGGGATATTCTCTTTCGAATTCACACATTGCTGTATTAATAATTTCCACTATCAGTTCCGTTCGCTGTTCCACTGGAATGTCTGGTCTCATCATAAATTTCCTCCTCACAAAATAAGATCAGGGAGTCCGAAGACTCCCCGAAATATTAGATGTCGAGATCGCTAAGCATAGACTCAAGATCTTCTACTGGTTCTGTTGAACCTGTGTTCATCTTTGAACCTGAGCTAGAATTGCCTGAGTTGAAGAATGAGTTATTTGAATTTCCGTATCTTGGTCTTTCGATTCCAAGCTTATCCGAAATAGCGTCAAGCTTCTTAGTAATATAATACCCGCAAGCAACCTGCCATGAATCACAAACAGCTGCAGCTACTGCATTGTTTGTAGCATTAGCAAATGCTATAAGATTATCCTTAAATATGTTGAGTTCGAAAATGCTAGTAGCTACTTCCTTATCGAAACTCATCTTCTTTGAATCATAGTTATGAATTCCGAAGTGGAAGTCTGCATTAAATTCGTATGCTGATGATGCAGTCACAACACCGTTGCTGTCTACATCCTGAATAATAAGAACGTATTCATCTTTGCTGATACCGATTTCATCACCCTTACCTACGAAGAGGATTCCGTTCTTTGTTGTAACGCCGTAGTTCTTATCTGTTCCGTCAATTACTCTCTCAATACCTTTAGCAAGAATTAATGCTTTGTGAGGTGTAAGATAAGCAATCTGTGCATTCTCCATATCCCAAGATGTGAACTCGGAATTATTGTCATTTGCCTTCGGAATTGCGAATGAAAGTTTCATAAGACCCTTCCAATAAGAGATTCCGAGTCTTGACTTTTCTACTTTTCCTGTTGGATTCTGTAAAGAAACACTGCTGTAGACTGTAGGTCTAAAAGCTTCTTTCTGCTGTCCATTGTCTTTGTTGCCATTAAAATCCATTTTATATTCCTCCCGAAATAAATTCTTAGTGCTCATAAAGAGCACGACATATTATCTATTAGTTGGTCTGGTTGTATATTTACACTATCAATCATAATAGATACTACATCGTCCTTATAATATATAACGAATTGTTTTATTAGCGTGTGAATATAGTTATTGAATGATTTATCTTCCCCGCAGCCATTTAAAGTGGTTGCGAGCAATCTCTGGATTTCCAGATCTTGATCGGTTTTGCTTATTTTAATTATAACAGTATGGTTAGAGAATGAGAGAGTGATTGCTGTTAAATTCATTGACTCCGAACTTCCTATTTTATATTCTAGGAAAGGCAAGTCATTTGTATACAGTATACCCATATAGTATCCTCCTTTATATATTGGAATGTTTAGGTGATTTGAACAAAATAATAAGGAGGTGACCGTAATGCCTACTGGTACAATAATGGCTCCGATGCCAACAAGAGTTGCTCCTCAACAGCAAGCTCCAGCACCGGTGTCATATATCTATGATTTTAAAACAAGAAATCAATCATTCCTTACTATGCACTATTATTTAAAGAGTAAGGGATATAACAACAATGCATTCATGCTTATACTATTTGATACAGACTTAGTAGGAGTAGACCCATATGACCCTAATCTCTCTCCATTATATAAACAAAAGATATTGATTGAAATTAGAAGAAATCTATGGTACTTCATACGAGAAGTATCTAGAATTCCTCAATCAGGCGGACCGCCATCTTCGTTCCAATTAGATAGAGCGAATATGGCTGTACTATATTTATTGCAGTTCAATATCAATATATATGAAGAGATCCCTCGACAGTGTGGAAAGACTCAGGGTATTGCTGCATTCTATTTGTGGTTGTATAACTTCAGAACTCAGTCTAGTAATATAGTATTCCTGAATAAGAAAATGGAAACCACAAAGGAAAACTTACAGCGTCTTAAAGACCAAAGAGAAGCATTACCATCTTATCTTAGATTCGAAACCGTATATGGATTAGATGGCAAACCTCTTAAGACGCCTAATACTGTAGAGTACATTACGAATCCTATTAATAAGAACCGAATAAAATGTTTGCCTTCGGCTACATCTGAAGGAAAAGCTTCAAATCTATTAAGAGGTAAATCGTTATCAGGACTATGGATAGACGAGGCAGGATTTATTCCATACTTGGCTTCTATTATCACCAATGGTATGCCTGCATTACGAACATCAATGGATCAATGTAAGAAGAATGGTGCTCCTCATGGTATCATTTATACAAGTACACCAGGTTCACTTACAAACCCAGATGCAGAATACTTCTACAGATTAGTACAGGATATGACAGAATTCGATGAGTCATGGTATGACCTCACATTGAATCAGTTGTTTGAAATTCTTAATGCTAATCAGAAGTCTTCATTTGTTAAGATTAGGTACAACTACAGACAGCTCGGTAAATCAGAAGACTGGTTCAAGAACCTCTGTAAGGATATGGGCTTCGATTATGATGCCATCCGTAGAGAAGTTCTCCTTAATTGGGAAGCTACTTCTAAGAACTGTCCATTCTCTAAAGATGAACTCGAAACAGTCGGAAGATTCGTTAGAGAACCAGTATCTACAATTCTTGTATTTGGTAAATATAAGCTCAATATCTATAAGACGTATGATAATCTTATGCAATTACATAGTAGTCAATTTGCGGTTGGCTGTGACGTTTCTGCTGGTTCACAATCAGACTCTTCTACAATGGTTGTAGTAGATGCTCGTACAAGCGAACTCGTGATGGAATTCAACTGTAACTACATTTCTATTATGGAATTCGCTAGAGTTATCATTGAAGTTGTAACGTCGTACTTACCATTGAATAATACTGTAGTAACAGTAGAACGAAATGGCGTAGGTCATGGCTTGTTATCTAGACTTGTACAATCACCAATTAAACGAAATCTGTACTTTGAAATCAAAGACAAAGTTATTGATGAACGTAATGATGGTGCTGGACATATCACAAGAACAAAACAGCGTGTAAAGCAGTTTGGTCTTTACAATACTCAGGAAGTTCGTTTGGATATCATGGATCTCCTTATGAACAGAGTACAGAATTTCCCGCATCTTATTACTTCTAAGCTTATCCTTAACGAGCTTGAAGGATTAGAGCGTAAGGGAGACAAGATCGACCACTCTACAAATACTCATGATGATACTATATTTGGATATATGCTTGCATTGTATCCACTCTACTATGGTAAGAATATCAAGGAGAACTGGAATATCGATTTAGCAAGATTCAAGACTATTGATTCTTGTGATGATGAGATGTTTGATCCGGAACTTGATGAGCATAAGGACTACATTGTAGAGAAATTAGCAAATCTTGAAAACGATCTTATTAAACAGCAGATGCAATATCTCGCTACAGATAAGTCTAAGCTGTATAATGATTACTTTGCAGAAGAACGAAGAAAAGATGAAGAAGCTTTAAAGAGACTTCTCAATACTAAATTAGGACGTAAAGCTTATATGGAAACATATCATAGCACTGAAACTGACCTTAAATATAATTATGGCGAGATTCAGAATATTCCTGATGATGTATTCTTAAACTTCTACAAGACAGAAGATCATATTGCAGAAGAAAAAAGAAAATACGATAAAGAAAGACGTAATCTTTACTAAAAAATAGGGGAGCCATGAATGCTCCCCTATTATTTATTCTTCTGCGTAAGATCGTGAATTTTTTATTACAAACGCATATGGCCTATTTTTGAAATCTACACCTGTAGATATCAACATGCCATGTTCGATGTTTGGTTCGCCTTTATATTTAACCAAAACATCTTCAGCGTCCTCCTTGCGCTTTAATAAGAAATATGGTTTCTTTCCATTACATTTATGGTAGAGGTTTCCATACATTACCTCATTTCCCTTTTCATCTGTTTCAAATTGTAATGGATGTAAAGGTGAGTGGATGATATTCACACAAGGTTTCGCTTTGCCAAATCCGTAGAAGCAATACTTATTGAATACCGCTACTTTACTTTTCTTTGCGATCTTATGCCTTGCAGGACTCTTATCTGATAGGTAGTCCTTTAAAATTGAGAAGTCGATTAAATTTTCTTCAGTCAACTCTGTATCTTCCGGCATCCTTAATGCTTTTCTTAAAGAAGCTAAAGATACACTTGGTTCTCCGCCAGGTTCTGTTGCTGACCGAGGAATGTATTTGAATCCGAACTTATTTATCATCTCTAATAATTCTGGAGCTAATAATAAATCCGCTTCAAATTCTTTCAACAGCATATATGCCTTAAAATTATCTTTATCGGCAAAATCTGTTTCTGTCTGCACTCGTAGCCAGATCATACCATTATCTATGTATGCTGGAAACGAATACACTTCTTTTTCTTTGTCAGTTTTACGTTCTTTTAAAATTAATGTCAAAACTGGGCTATCATTTTCGATATTTAAATATACCGCTCGATATCCCTCTTCCTCGTCTTCAGTACTTATCAATTTGATACTTTTAATGGTATCATACTTCGGTTGATAATCACCAAAAACTCCTTTCAGGAAATCTAGTTTGTTAGTCATATATAACACGTTCCTTTCAATGATTGTGGGTGAATATTCTTATTCACTTTGATAATATACAATTTTAACACATATTGAACTTGTTAGTAATTATTGGCATTTTAAGGAGGGTTTTACAAATGCAAGACATGACACAGTACGGAGATATAGCAAAAGCAGAAAATCAATCCGCTATGTCGGAGATTTTACGCCATTTCTCCTCCGAATACGTCCTCAGTATTATGAACCAGGAGATTGGAATATTCAATACCAATCCTATGGATCCATCCAGAAAGATTCAGAATATAGTTTCAGCTATAGAAGAAGAGTACAGTTATCTTAAGGATAACTATCCTTATGATCTTGAGAATCTTACAACCGTTAGAAATGAGATGTACACTAATATCATTCAGTGTATAGCTAAGAATTTCAATTTGATAGTCACATTCCCGGAAGACATCGGACCAGATCTAGTAAGACTTGCATATGGACTGTATCAGTTCTTTATATGCGATATTAACGATAATATTATCTGGTTCTTCTCTAATGTGATAGAAGCTAATATCGATTCGCTTTATATTGCTCTTGGTAATATCAAAAAGAGAAGTGACGGTAAGCCTATTCAAGAATATAAGAATCCAAAGGTAGCTGATATCTTGAACAATATCAATGCCGTTATATCGGTTATCCAAGGAATGGATTTAACTATTCATGATTTTATCGGATGTATTCCATCTTTCGCTAATGAGTTTGGACAGTATATAGAAGAGCAGGATAATTTCCTGCACACTTTTGTTTTTCCGAAACTTACCAATTATATGTTTAGCCCAATACTCATATCTAATATGAAGTCTAAGATACATCAAGACCAGTTGTTGTATCAGACAACACTAGCAGAATATCTTAATTCAAAAGGAGAATAATTATGTCAGAAGAAATTAAAGACGAAACTTTCGATACCACTAAATTAACTGAGAAAGACCTTGAATTCAACTCCGAGATTATGAAAGAAGAAGTTTCTTTCTCTGGAGTATCAAAATCTATTGGAGAAATTCTTGAAGTCGGTGAAGTTCCTGTTTCAGAAGTTCATATATTCATGGAACTCATTAAGAGAGTAAGAAGTAAAGAAAAGATAAACAATATATTTGCTGAACTTCCACCTACATTTAAGAGACACATTTTAAAGCAGATGGGTCAGATAGACGAAGCCGCAGCATTCACTGCTAATCCTACATTCTGTAACTTCCTTGCTAAGGAACTCATTCAGGATATTGTAGGAAATACCGCTTTCGATTCTCTTATTTCTGAATACAATAAAGAAATGTCAACAGTAAACTCTGATCTTAAGAATGGTAAGACTCTTGTTTCCGCATATAATGACGTAATGAGAGAAACGATGACCACTAAGTATCAGGAGATTGCAGATAAACTCAGAGCTGATGGCGATGAAGAGACTGCAGTATATTATGAGAAGCTTATTGCTTCTTATAAAGATGCATACAATCTGAAGAAGCTTAAAGAAGCTATTGAAGAAAGACCATCTTTGCTCAATAGAGCATATAAGGAAATTAAACATTATGAGCAGTATGCTTTCGACTTCTCTATGAAGTTCTGTATGAATGTAACACCAATCAAGAATGCTCAGGGTGAAGAAGTTGAGATGCCTAGCATTAAGACACTTGATGCTGTATATAACGCTCTTATGCGTAGTGGAGTATTTACAAATGAAGATACAGCCAAGACTCTCTGTGTTCTTATCTATCTGATATATTCTGATACAGATATTTCTAATATTCATGAATACACTCTTCTGTACTTTATAATAGATTCTCTCTACGTTTTAGATAGAGCATCAAAAGTCGGTGATTCTATTGAAGAAACACTCGAGAATCTTGGATGGTTCGAAAACACTCTTGAAGAGATGCTTGTAAATAAGATGGCTGATAAGAAGTCAAAGAAGAAAGGTAAGAAGTAATATGAATAAGAGGATTAAGAAGAAACACTGGAAAAAAGCATTCGCCTGGGTATCAGTTAGATTCTTTGGTTCTGGATTGCGTTTATCTCAAGAAGAATCAACTATTTTGGCTGAGTTAATTAAAAAAGAACGCTATAGAGAAGCCACCCTATTTATTCAGGTCAGATATTTGGATTCAATTCAATTAACTGTCAAATTATTATGCGAAAAGATTGAATCTACCGCTAAAGATAACGATTTCGAATATTAAATCAAAGTGTATTTTTTAATAGAGTTTTGTGGAGGTAAACAAATGGAAAACAAACTTTTTGATGATTACATTGATAATTATGCTGATGGTATAGCAGAATCAGTCTATGATGCTGTGATATCAAAGCGAATTAACAGTAAGGATCTTACTGATGAACAGAAGAAAGAAGCTCATGATAGATTTGTCGCTCATTTTGCGAAACTGTTGACTGGTGAGGTGACTCCTAATGCATGATCCAGCAGAAAAGAGAATAGAGCTTTTAAAAGAATATGAAAAGAATTGTGATGAAATGGTTAGAGATATGCTGGCATCAGCAGGCTCTTTAAGTGCTTTTGGTGATTACGGTTCTTCTCGAATGGAATATACTCCTCATGCTTTCTATGAAGCCAATCATGCTAAGAAGATGAAAAGAAAGAAACAAGCAAAGGCTTCTAGAAGAAAGAATAGAAAAGGATAATACTATTGTATATTATTATAGTATAAAGAAGTGCACAAGTACTTCCGTATTTAAAAAGGAGGATATTCTAAAATGGATATTGAAGAATTCGAAAGGATCAGGGAGAAAGTAGAGGCTGATCCAGACAGCGTAACTGAAGAAGAATACAAAGAATCGATTCAGTTTATGCTTGAGCATATTGCTATACAGCAGATTGAGGATCAAGCAAAGAAAGAAGTCGAAGAGTACAAGGCAAAAATACGCATGATAAATAATCTGCGTAAGTCTCTCAGCTCTCTCGATGAAGAAGCCAAAAAGACTTTTGACTTTATTGGCGACATTCCTATGCCGCCAGAAAAAGAAGAATACGAAGCTCGCGGCAAAGTGGTTTTCGAGGAATGGGATGCTAAGATGGAAGCATACCATAATAGAAAGGCCATGGCGTTTATGCTTTTACAGAAAAGAAATAGGGAGCGTCAAGAAGGCTTTGAGTAAAGTCAAAGATAATTAGATATTATCATTATGTCAGTAGAACATAAGGAGCATTCTACTGATGTCCATAAGGACGCTCAATTTGTAAGCCTATTCGATAGAAAGGAAGATGCAAAGATGGCTTATATCACAAACGCTTTTTCAATCAACATGATTAGCGACCTTGGTCAGGTAAAAGTAGAGTTCACACCGACCGATCCGCAGAACATACCGAAGGACGTTGAGTCAGCAATCGGCCATGCGGATATCGCAGCAGTAATCAGCAATGATCTCGGAGTAGAGCTGGCTCCGAACAGAATCAACAACAGCTTAGTCAAGGGCGAAACAATTTATGTTGCGCAGTACATCGGCCCTAGACTCCCAGAGGGTGCAACAACTCTGCCGGAAGGCGCAAAGATCAAGTACTATAAGGTGGATGTCCTCACAGACTAATCCGTGAACCTTACGCTTGATTGGAGGGTGGGTCGCAAGACCTGCCCTCCTTTTTTTGCTTCCGAAACATTTTTATAAAAGGAGGGATTCATATGCCTGTAGTTTTTCTTAACTCAAAAGCGTTCTGTAAATTAGAACCTGTATTCGAATTAGCATATTGCAACGTTCCTGAATATTCTGATCCTATCAAGAAGGTTGTTATCGATAGAAACAAGAAATATCATTTCGAAGCATACAACGAAGAAACTGGACAACTCTTAGACTATGTAGGAAAAGTAGTAAGAGTATCCATAAAGTATAATCCGAATCATGCTTTTATACCTCTTGATGCAACTGAAGAAGATATTCAGATTCTTTCTATTCTTGTAGACTGTTCTACAGATTGTAAGTCTGTGGTAAGACTTATCAATGTATCTGATTTAAGAACAGTAGAAGAATACGTTGATCCAGATGCAGATCCAGATAAGCCGGATATAGATCCAGATGAAGTAGTTATACTTTCATATAGTATTAAGATTCTTACAGAAGAAGATGAACCTATTGAAGGTATTGGTGTAGGTGACCCATATTTAGAAGTATTCATTGAGGGTGTAGAAGATCCGCTTAGAATACCACTTATATGGATTGTCAAGAAATGGCTTGCACCAGAAACGAAAGAGATTGATATTACTTCTGCTAGATTTGCTACTCTTACAGAAAACGATCCTCCTATTGATGGCGTTAAAGTCGGCGAAAAATATGTCGAACTCTTCATCAAAGGACAGGTTGAACCTATCATTTATCCATATCCTTATCACATTTAATTTTTTGGGGGAGCGAAAGCTCCTCCATTATTTTTTGTGGAAAAACAAATATATAAAGGAGGGAGTTCAAATGGCTAAACCTAGCTTTATTAATGTGGTAAACGACGCAGCTATATACAATAGATCCGATGGGTCTGAATTTGTATTTTTTGTTCCAGAGAAATGGTTCGACAATAACGTTGCTCAGATTAATGGTGACGTAATTAATATCATCGGTATATTGGATTATACTATAATGGATAAGTCTGGTAAGTTTGGAAAGCTCAAGAAGTTTTATTGGCCTTCTGCTTTTCTTACAAGACCATCTTATATTGAAAAGAAGAAGGATGTGGTTCTTACAAAGAACTCGCCTAAACTTGATTATAGACTTCTTCACTATAAGAAAGACGCAGAAATCATCTGCTGTATTCAGATTCCTATGCTTGCAGATAATATAGAAGAAATCTATAGAATATTCCTTGGTGGTTCTTTGACTATGACACAGACTATCTCGTATGATAAACTCCAAGATATATTCATGGATTCTATATCTTTCAATGATGCCGCATATGACTCTACAATGCAATTACTTGGTATTCCTATCTCAGGAATCTGTAGAAATCCTAAAGATAAAACTAAGCAATTCCGTTTTGGGGATATGAATAATATGTATGATTATCTTGCTATTCAAGTAGACAAGATTTCAAAATATACTTCACCTCAGACGTCAATTACATCATCAAATTGGGATGAAGCTGTAATGAATGCTATACTGCTTTCGGATAAACAAACTGACTCTTCAACGTACTCACCGTTGGAGAAACTGATGATGGAGCAATGTAACATTGAAGTAAAGCCTTAACATTTTAGGCATAAAAATCATTCTATAAAGGAGGAAAAATCAATATGTATCCGGGTACTAAAATACAATTAATTGATGAATCAAGAGTAACCCCGATCATCACCAACTCAACAGTTGATGCTGCTTCGAGACCGCTCTATGCTGTATTTTTTACTAGCCCTAGAGGACCTGAAAAGTTCACTGTACTTGAAGGCGAAGAATGGGCTAAGACTTACCTCTCGAACAATAAGCCAAACTTCAATAAAGATGGACAGCCACTTCTCCAGGCTACTATGAACGCTTATTCTGGAGCTAAGCTTTTCTCAAAGAGAATTGTTGCGGATGACGCAACAATTGCAAATGCTTCTCTGGCTATCATGGTTTCTACCAAGGCTGCTGAAGTAACTACTTATAAGTATTACGAAGTAGTAAAGGGAACAGAAATTGAGAATCCTACAGACGAAGAAAAGGCTGATGCTATCATTGAGCATAAGTATTATAAGAAGGGCGAAGAAGTTCAGAATCCAACTGAGGATCAGATTCCAAACCTTATTGAAGATGGAGGTCACTACTATCAGAAGGTTGAAACAACTGCTGATGATGCTGACATGGTTCTTGATGAACCTCATTACTATAATAAGACAAAGGGTTCTGAAATCGTTAATCCAACAGAAGAACAGAAGGCTACAGCTATTGTAGAATCCGAAACAACAGAAGATCCTACAAATAAGGTTCTCAACATCAGACCTATCTGTATTTCTGCTGCTAACCGTGCTTCATGGCAGGGTGATTATGCTACAGGTAAGGATAAGGAACTTTACTATCAGGCAGCTCAGGAAGATATTGTTGGTACACCAGACAATCGTGCTGCTGGTATTGTAAACGATCCTGACACATATGCTTATTCCGAAGCAGCAAAGCCAACATCTCTCTTCATCCAGAACCCTGATTCAACAGGAACAGGTTCAGCTTCTGTAGCTAAGTTCTTTACAGATGAAGATGCTACATTCGAAACAGGTAAGATCTATCCTATATATACAATATTTGACTCAGGTCGTGGTCTCTCGGACAAGCTCATCACTTTTGTTCCGAACTACACAATCTCTAAGTCAAACAACAAGATGGTTTACTCTCTTAACGTTATCGATGCTAACAACGGCGGTGCTACACTCGAAACACATACTGTTGCCATCGACCCATCACTCACAGACTCTAAGCTCAACTCACTTGATGCTCAGTCTGTTGTATCAGGTAAGTCATATCTTATCGACGTTAAGGCAAACTATGAAGCTATCGATCAGCTTGTAGCAGATATCGCAGAACTCGGTTTCAGCGAAACACTCTTTGCTGAATATGATATGCTTGGTAAGAGAACTCTTGGCGGTAAGACACTCCCTACACTTTCAGTTACAAATGTAGATGGAGAAACAACTTATACAGTTACTATTGCTACAAGAGACATCGCACCAATCGCTCCATCTTCAATGTATGAAGATACATCAGCAGACCCTACAGCGGATCCAAAGGTTGTTGGTAGCGCTAGTGCTTGGGATATTTCTGAAGCTCTTCCTACAGCAGTTTCACTTGCTTATGGTAACAGCGGTTCTATCCCTGATATGAAGCACGCTAAGCCATACGTTGCAGGTGCCGCTTATGACGCATTCTATGCTTCACTTAACGACACTCTCACAGGCAAGTTTGCAATGGATATCTACAACCTCGATCTCTATACATTCGACTGCATCTTCGATGCTAACTACGATAACAAGAACGCTAAGGATAACATCCAGAAGCTCTGTGCTTATCGTGGCGACTGCACATGCTTTATGGACATGGGCTTCGTTTGTAAGTCTCTCGAAGACGTAAGAAAGATCATCGAATGGGACGGTGTTCCTGCAAGTGGTGGCGGTTCTATCGCTCAGGATCCAAAGTACCATTACTTCAAGGATCAGGCTGTTTGGGTAACAGATCTCTACTATGATATCAGAAACCCATTTGACGGTCGTCAGATCAAGGTAACAGCTCCATATTCACTTTCAAACAGAATGGTTGACCATTTCATTGCAGGTAGAGAAAGAGCATTCGCTGGACAGACAATGGGTATTACTATCCCAGAAGCAATTCTTGGTACAGTTAACTACATTCCTAAGATCTATCCACTTGATACATTCACATCTGAAGATATCAATATGACATATCCATCAGACAGCGCTGTTATCATCAACGAAAAGCAGGAAATGTGTGACCTTAAGGTTAACTACGCTTCCTACTACAACGGCGTACTCACAATGGATACACTTTATACAACATACAAGAAGGACTCAGCACTTTCATATGTAAACAACATCATGGGTGCTCAGCTTATCGTAAAGGAAATCAGAAAGGCTTGCCCAGAGATTACTCGTTACAAGTTCATCGATGGCAACAACCTCTCAAAGTTCCAGGAAGATATTCAGGACAGAGTAATCGACAAGTATGTTTCAATGTTCAAGCAGCTTGACTTCACATACGTTGAAGATCCTAATTACCTCGAGAATAAGATCTTCTATGGTGCAATCCGTATTGCATTCAGAGACTTTACTCAGAGCGAATACTTCAAGGTAACCGTTATCAACGGAAGCCTTAATTAATGAGAAGGGAGGAATTTTAAATGTTTGATAACCTTAAGTCTCCAAGACAGATTCTTCAGTACAACCTTTTTAAGGGCGTAACAGACTGGACAAACTTCAAGCAGTTTGACTACTATGAAAAGGGATATCCTTTCCTTCTCGTACTCAGATATCCAAAGTTCATCGAACTCAATCTTCAGTACGAATCACCGGCAACAGTAAAAGTTGTTCAGAACTATCTCCATATTCTTGAACATGAATTCATCGGCCTTGAAGGTATTGAAAATATCACATCAGCTAACGGTGAATTTACAAATGGTATCAAGACTGTAAACTACATCAACAAGGTAGAACAGGCTGCAGGTACATTTACTATGGAATTCAGAGAACGTGCTGGTATGCCGATTACTAAGTTCAATAAGTACTTCCTTACTGGCGTTAAGGATTCTGAAACACAGGTTAAGCACTACCATGGTCTTATTGATAGACTCAGAGGACAATCAGTCGGTAATGGTGTTCAGGGACCAACTCTCAATTCATCACTTACTGCTGAAACACAGCTTGAATTCGAACCAGGTGTTGATAAGGAAGTATTCACATTCCTTTACTTCGTAACAGACAATACAATGAGTAAGGTTGAGGCAGCTCACCTTATCTGTGGAGCTCAGCCAACACAGGCAGAACTCTCTATTGCTGACCAGAAGAAGGGTGAAATCGATAACGCTACACTTTCATGCCAGTTCCAAGGTATATGTCTCTCTAACGACTTTATCGATGATAAGGCTCAGGCTTGTCTCGATATCATGAGAGATCCTAACAACTCAACATCTAGCCGTGTTCTTGTTAACTCTACTAAATTCGCTTATAGAGAAGCTTCAAGAATTAAGGCAGAAGGTACAACATATACTTCTATGGGTGATAATGTAAACAGCGCTACAATCAACAGCTACGGTCTCACAGGCGGTACTCTTGATAGCATGAAGGTTAACGGTACAGTTGAAGAACACTCAATTGGTACATCCAAGGCAGTTTCTAGCAACGCTATCACACTTTCAAACGAATAATACCTATACCTCAGAATATATATATATTCCCGGTGGATTTATTCCACCGGGGATTTTATTTGTTAAACTGGTTTGTTATAATTAGAATTATTATTGTGATAGAGATTCATGAAGCACATGTCTCTATTGTCCACAAGGACGTGCTTAAGACAAAGCCTATGATGCTATAGGCGCAGCCGTTTAAGAAAGGCGGAATAACTATGTATACAGCTCTTACCTATCACTACACAAAGGAAAACGCTCTTAGCAAACTCTATAATGAAAAGGTAGAGGCAGCTTTCAGAAGATATCTCAATAAAGAGGAATCGGAAAAGGATCTCGAAACAATCAACAACTATAGAGCTAAGAAGCTTACAGCTGCTCAGGCTACCGCAGTTGAAGACCTTATGGATCTTCGCTATGCAGTTGTAAGATAATAAAGATGAGGCGATCGCAAGACCGCCTCATTTTTTTTATTAATAACCTTCGTCCTCTCCTCCATCAGACTGTTTCTCCTGATTGTATTCCTGTTTAGCAATTCTAAACTGACGTTCAATTTCAGGGATGTCGAGGTAAGAGCTCATATACATAAGGTTGAGATATTTGGATACTTTAGCCTTAACTTCATCCGGCTCATTAGTACCATAGAGTTCTATTATCTTCTGTACCATATCAGCAGAGTTCATCATGATCTGATTGATATTAGTGATATTTAAGAACATCGGAGGTGGAAGCTTAACCTTAATGCTATCCATCTCACCATACTGATTATAATAGAGCTTAGAGAATATCAGAGTTAAGAACTTCTGATACTGCTCCTGACGCTTATAAATAATCATAAGGAATTTGTTATTAGTCATCTGTAACTGTGTAGCAAATTCAACAGACGATCTCTGGGCAAGATAATCTAATGGAACTTCTGTACACTCTACAGAGTTCTCTAATAAGACTTCCATAAGCTCCGTCTGTAAATCTACTTTCTGACCCTGTAATACTTCCATTCTAATTGGTTCTTCACCAGTTTGAGATGTAGGAATTACATAGTCATTGAACTGTCCTGTGATAGAAAGGATATGCTGGATGTTTTCAATCTGACGCATACCCATATTACCCTTCTTAATCTGTTCAATCGTATTAAGAAGAATCTGAGATATATTAGTATCAACAGTCTGCTTTACATAGTATACTCTTTTATCTTGCGCTCTTGTAAGATTCCATATAGCATTAGTGATATATAATGCGGAATATAGAGTAGCAGGCACGATAGCATTCTCTAAGTCTGAAAGACCTCTATGTGTATAAGGGTCAGTCTTAAACTTGATATGAACTACATCGTTTGGCGGTAAGTAAGTGATTCTTACTCTTGGATTCTTAGAGTTTAAGAATTTATCATTATGCATAAGAATAGCATAAATATCCTGAGAGATATCCTGATTGTTATTTACAAACTCACCATCAATCATACTAGAAAGTCTTCTTGCTACAAAGTCGACAATCTTATCAGATACAACATGCTTCTTACTACCACTACCAATGATATAAGAATTAGTAGTATTCATAAGAGCGTTAGGATCTGAGAATGACTGAATGTTTCTGATATTGTTTGGAGCAACGTCATCACATTCAATATAAATATAACCAAGACAAGTGTTGTTAATATAGAGTGGCTTTATATTTTTTCTATCAAGCTCTCGTATAATCGACCCTGGTACGGTTATTTCAGGAATCTTCTTTTCCTTAGAATCATTTTTCGTGATTAATCCGTCCTTGGAGTACTCGAAGTTGTCAAATGACAAATCATCAGCAATTGTATGGTCGAAAGTATGATGCATCTTTCGAGAGGGACTTCGTACTAATTGATCTTCGATGTCCTCTGTAACGACAATAGTATCTTCATTAACGATACACATTTCATTAACGGTTCTCATAGAATGATTAATTCTAACCTGTTCTTCTACAGCAGAAATAAGAATAGCAGACCTATTGAATTCGATATCCATATCAAAATCAATATTCTTCATTTCCTGAACAACAGAATCGCCAAGCGAGAATGTTTCATTATCAAAAGACATTGCTTCTGATACTATACCTTTATATGATATTGTAGCAGAAGTAAGTAATTCTGATTTTGATTTAGTCTTGAGTAATCTCGCTACGCCCTTATTATATGGGATACAGTATATGAATCTTTCACCATATCTTGCAGCTGTATCATACCACTCATCAGCTTTAGTATTAAAGTCGTACATCTCTTTAAGCTCTTTACATCTATTAGAGAATACGTCAGCCTTTTCAGCATTTGATTCTGAAATAATATTAAGAAATTCTTTGTCGAAATGGTCGGCAGATAATACACAGTCTTTCTTAGCCGATAATGCCTGATCAAGTTTAGTCATATAGTGACATATAGTATCAATTCTTCTATCATGATCTATAATGTCTACATTATTAAGCAGGGAGTTTAAATCTCCATCGATAATACTCTTATCATCCAGAAGATGATTCATTTCATCTCTGAATTTCTTTGATTCTTCTGGATCAGCAGAAGCCATAGCTCTAGCCATAATAGAACTAGTATAACTTATACCGCCAGTTTCATTCTTATTGAAGGCAATAAGCTTATCAATAGTATTATCCATATCCTTCATGGATGCTTCTAAGTCATGCATATCTGCAGCATTAGTGAATCTAGTCTGCTGATATAATTTATCCGAAACACTTTGAGTCAGACCCATGAGTTTAAGAATGACATTATTGCGCTTTTTGTCTTCTTTTTTCTCTTTATCTTTAGCCATTGGGCAAACCTCCTTCTTTAGATTACTCAAATGTTTCGGACATAAGAAATCAGGGTACTTTCGTACCCCGAATACTTATGGTAATAATAAGTTTCTTGTATACACATCTAATACCGATGTCGACTTGATTACTTTAAAATCAGTAAACGATGATACGTTATCCGCATCTATAAACCATAACTCAATTCTATCGGATTTAAGATATGGTATCAATCCTTTATATAATGTGAATCTATATTTAGGATTACGTACTGGAGTCAATATCTTCCCATAGCCTGTTCCATGAGCAAATATATCGTCCTCCAATAACGCACAATAATTTGCATCATGAATAAGATCATTTGACTCACATACTTTATTGCTGTTATTCATATTTGCTATGAAGCTTTGTATGGTTTCACCATAATCTAATAAGAATTGTCTTACTTTATGATAATAAGTATAACCGTTTTCTTCGACATTAACCACATTCTGTACATAAGGTTGTAACGTTTCCATTTCATTTTTCTTTATAGCTTCGGCTATATGAACTGTATAGTTTAAACTATTAAGAACATTTCGATCGGGATTATTATATCTTATACTTTTTATACACGACTTCTCTTCGTTGATGGAGTATACTACCCCATCATAAACGAAGATTACATCTGTAAGTTTACTCTTAAATGCCTTTATAGCGTTTTTAAGAAACGCTAAAGCCTCAAATGTCATAAAACTTCAACTCCAATTTCTGACTTCTTTATTACTACATCTGGTCTATTCTGGAATATACTCTTAGACTGTTCATCGAATACCTTGCTCATATCACCATTAAATTTCTTATACGGTCTAATAGTATGCTTCTCTTTATACTGTAATGCTGTTCTTGTTGGAAGTGTAATCTCATTCTTCTTCTTTCGTGATGGAAAAGCATAAATGCAATTATCTCTACTCTTATCAAAGTAATCTGTTCTTGTATTTCCATATATACAACTATGAGTACTATAGAATTCTTTGACATGATGATACAATGTTTTATAATCCGGAAGATTAAACCATCTATGGCCAAAGTCGATATAGTTCTTACAATGATAATTCTGAGCAAACGCATTACTTCTATTATAAGCTTCAACCTTAAACCTATCTTCATACTTCTGAGGTTCAAGAAGATGTATCTGAGCTATCATACCATTCTTACACATATTCCATTCTCTATATAGAGACGGGTAAAGCGCTGTATACGGTGCCTTCACGTAGGTCGTTAATCTACGCAGTTCTCTTATGAACTTCTCTACATCACTGTAGAAGCCGAGACTATATCTTCATCCAGTATAATTTATACGGTCATTATACTGGATGCTCTCCATTTCGAACTCACTTGAGCCCTACTCCCTTGCGGGATAGTCGTTGAACGTTTTAATAATTATAATTCTTAGTAATATGCGAAAAATACTTTCTTTTATAGATTTTTCTAACTGTATCCACATAGCGATCATCTCCTTTCAAACCAATCGATATTAGAGTTCTTCTGCAATAATCATTAACTGTTTCTGATTCTAATTTAGGATTTCGTTGAAATTCTTCGCATATCATTATAATTATTAACTTCGATGCTGATTTGCTATTGTCACTCACCTTTAGGCTCTCGCCTTGGGGAAATCCTGCCCTTTTTTCTGTCTTTCGACAACCGTCACGCTTACCATTACTGGTTACGTTGTGGTGTACAGGATATTAAGCAGTTCCAGCAATTAAAAGAGTTTTCCTAATATATTACTACATTAGGCGACAATAAGTTTATCGTAGTCACATAAATTTTTAAACAATCTGAGAGGCTTTCTATTAATGAATTCTCTTGCGTAGTTATTGATTCTTGTAAGATCCGCAACAAATCCACCAGAGAATTTCTTCTTAGTTTCGAATATATTGGAATTATTTCCTACTATATAACATCCATCCCAATATGCTTGAGTTCTTTTATTTGAAAGATATATAGATTGTCTATGAGTTTTACTATAACGAGTATTAAACATAATCGCATTAGTAAACAAGTATTCTATATCCTGAACTCTCTGTTCAATACACTTCTGTACTATGGTATCCACTATATTATACAGTATAAACATCTTGAAGTTTGCTGTTGGGAAATACCTGATGTCTTTACATATATGAGAATAATCCAACTTCTTAACACCTGTAATCAATTCACCGATGTAATCTATCTTAAAATTCTCTATAGCAGACTGACCTTTTCTTCTTGAAGCAAACTGAATCATCTGACAAACCCAAGTTGAGAAACCAGATATATCAGAATAATCTCCTCGTTCTTCATAATCTGTATGCTTTGTATCTATGAAGTAATCACATTTAGGATTAATAAATTCTTTCGGACAAATTATGTCTTCTGGTTTTAATCCATTCTTACGAATTCTTTCTATAAGAGTCGGAGTATCGAATGCCATATTCCATGCTAATACGAAATCTGGTTTAAGTGTATTCACAACTCTAAAGAAATCTTCTATACATTCCATTTCAGAATCATAGAATCTAAACTCTATACCAAAGTTCAACAGATCAAAGAACTTTAACCTTGCTTCATATATATCTGGATCTTTACCACCAACGTGATGCTGAATGAAGTCTATGAATTCTTTCTCGACTTTCTTCTTATCTTGATTGACTTCTTTCTCAAATGCAATCATACTCGGATTATTATAGTCTCTTACAACGAAACTTATAACCTTATCTCCAAATATACAAGATATCGCATTAACCGGACACTCACCTAATTCAGGGAAGTCACCTCTCATATTGATTGTATCACACTCAATATCGAAGAACATCTTTGAGATTGGTACAACCGGATTATCATATCTCTTATTAAATCTATACCTATAATGGTCTGAGATATTCATATCAGCATTGAAAATCTTTGGATGTAATAACAACTGTTTATTAGCTCCATAGTTTCCATTCTTGATATTCTCATAGAAGAACTCCATATTATTGGTTTCTTGAGCTATACTTCTCAATACTTGTGTAGATGGACATCTCACCGGATGTACATCCGACATATTAATAAAGTCTTTCGGATAACTCGTCATCGGTATATTATCGTTGAGAACAAAGTACTCATAATCAGGATTCATAATTGTGTGGACTTTCTTCTCACCGGTATCGTTATTTTTATAAACCAAATCTATCTGAGCTTCAGAAAATTCTCCTTTATAATTCTTCTCTGGCTTATGATAAATGGTGTTCATTATCGTTACATTATTAGTATGTAAATCAGGGATGAGCTCATCACTAAATTTCTCCATATATTCATTTACCTCCTAACGTGCCCTGATTAGGGCGCTTTATTATTATAGAAAAGTTAAACCTAGCGTAAAACGAAACACTCCCCATGGAGATTAACTCCATGGGGACCCTTTGTTCGTAGGAGGTGTTTCCAAATGATAGCAGACCCACATTGTCAAAATGTACATCAGCTTTACAAATATGTTGGCGAAAAACATTCCTATAAAAACTTTGTTTAAGGGGGATTCCAAATGATTAGTATTGATTTATCAGAGAGTGGTTATAACCCTCCTGAAAAGAACTCTACATCCGAATTCAAAGAAATAACCATTGATTTAGGACCGGCTCCTACAGACATTGTGGTGCAAGAGCCAACTGCTCCAGCACCTAAACGTAGAGGCAGACCTCCTAAAAAAGTGGAAGACGCTTCGGTTCATGTAGACTCAGCAAATCTTATGACAAGTAACACTCCATATATCAGCACTTATAGTGAAAATATGGAGGCGTTAAAAGGAGTAGTATGTCAAGCTGACATGGTAGCAACACAGTTAAAGACTATGATGGACTCCATTGTATCGTCTAAGACTATGAAGAATAAGTTTATGAATGCCGCAAACTGTGGTACAGCAATAAACGGGTTCTTATCCACTAAGCTTAATGCTATTAAAGAAATGAATAAAACTATCTATGATTCACATCAGCTTGAAGCCAAGAGAGCTCAGGCTCTTAAAGCTGCTGAACAAGCTACTGCGAATGATGATAAGTATATTCAGGATCTTTACACGGCATTCGTTAATACTCCTATCAGCTCAGGTATGTCTAGCCCGATTAATGTAATGGCTAATAATGTAGTAAGTAACCCTACATATCAACCATCGAATTCTATGGCTGATGGAATGCAAGGATATCAGGACTTTACACAGAATCTTACTCCAGAACAGAATAGGATGATTCTTGGGGATAATCCAAATATAGAGACTGTAGTAGTGCATAACGAATATACTGGAGAATCAAGATTCGATGTAATAGATACTAATACCGGCATGAGAGTTCCTAACTACCCATTACCAGATCAGTGTATGCTTGACGGCATTAAGATCAATAAGATTACGGGTATAGCATCCAACACAAACTTCAATGAAACATGGAAACTCATCTTAGAAGGAGCTCCAGATCCAAACTGCTTCTAACTTATATATTATTTTCTTGAATAATTTATAAGGGAGGTACATTTTTATGTACAACGAAGGCGACAGGATATGTGTCAGAGATCCTTCTGACGAGTTCTATGTAATCGGAGAAGTAGTAAAAGTGGTAGAATATCCACCGGTAGTAGCAGGAATGCCTCCGGTTAGAATGTACTACGTTGCGAGTTATCAGGAACATCAGAACGTGAATTCGGATGAACTTGTGGAAAGCTTCTATGATTGTATTATGGATGGCGATGAGCATATCGTCACAGATGAAAACCTTATGCTCCGTCTCTTTAAAGAACAGGGTTACGATGTGTAACCCTAAGTTCTTTAACCATTTTGTGGTTCTCTTTATGGGAACCACTTTTTTTGTAAGGAGGGATAAAATATGGCTGACTTTCAATATAAAGAAATCGATCCTTATACTATTGGACGAAAGCAGTTTGATTTTTTACGTTCTAGCGTTATAACCGCTTCCTTATCTACTTCATATAGTCAGTGTATAGAATTCGTAAGAGCTTGGTTCTATGATAAATTCGAACCAGGATTCTTTGAATATGAATATATAGATGGTACAAATGTACTCAATGAAGTATTAAAACCAAAAGACGTAATTTTGGTCCACAGAAAACCAAATACCGCGTCTATAGTGATTACTCCTACCATTGATGAAGAATTCTCTAACGAAAATAGAGACTTAGAAATGGAAGGAACTAATCTATTTATCAGACGAACAATGAATACAACTCCATTCTTTAGAGATTATAAACACAATCGCTGTATAACGCTCGAAACAAGATTACTTTCTATGGCATTCAATTTTAAAATCAAAGTAAATACTAGAGCTCAGCAGTTGGATCTATTCGAATATATGAGGAAAGCTTTCAGAATTGGGTTTACCGAATCATATTATGTAGATGAAGACTTCGTATTACCTAGACGACTTATGCTTTGTATCGCTGAAGATGCTGGATTCAATATTAAGAGTGATACAGTAGTAGATAATTTCAGATTTATCCGCTATTTAAATAAGCACTCCATGGTGTCGATTCTGTATAAACATCGTTCTACCACAAACAATAAAGCTTACTATGCTAGATTCCCTGAATCATATGTGCATTTCTCTATGAATAATCTTTCTAAAGATGACGGAGAACGTAATGGACACATCAATTCTGAATTTGGTATAGAAATGAATATAGAAGTTAAGTGGCCTGCTCCAGCATGGTTTGCTTATCATACAAACAATAAAGACTTTAATCTTCCTAGATTTGTTCCGGCTGACTCTATTAAAGATCCAGAATTCATGTTTACTGTGGATACATTTGAATGGACTTCGATACCTGATACCAATGAAAAGGGATGGTTGCTATACGTTAAAGATGAAAGAGGATACTATGAAGAAAATACTAAAGAACCTCTTAAGATAGAATTTGAGGAGTACTTTGAAGGAGAACTTCTTAATCTTATCAAAGCTCATATGTCTAGATATATTTCTCCATGTTTATTTATGGACGTAGCTATATTTAATAATGGTAAGAGATTACCGGGTCATATGGTTTGGGAGAATCTTACTTGGACTTCATTTGAACCTCCTGAAGATGGGTATTCTTCTATTGTATTATATATGGATATGGACTACGTAAACAATCAGAGAATATTCGATTTTGATTTATATGGTTTAAATAACCGAATAGGCAATGAGAAGTTGAGGTAATTCAACTTTTATATAATATTTTAAGGGAGGTAAGATGGTATGAATATTACATACAGAGATATAAATACCCGTCGGCTAGCGCTATTAGACGATGCTAAGAAGTATCCGCCATATGGTATTTGTAATATGTATTATAATATCAATGAGTCGTATTCATTCAAGAATGCCCGAATCATTACATTGAACTGGGAAGCATTGAATGAAAACCAAAACACAGCGTTCTCAAGACTTATGGACGTATTCGAAGCTGCCACATACAATGATAATGAGCAGAATATAAAAACGCTGTATCAGATGATAAATGAAGGAGTGCTTCAGAAAGTGCGTTCTGGTCCTCAAGCTCAGGAATGTATGAATCGTAAAATCGGTAAATTTAAGATTCAGGCAAGAAAAGTAAAGACACGTATGAGGACAGCAAACAGACATATTCCTAACACGCAAGCTGCTGCTAAAGAATATGAGAAAACTCATAAGAAGGGATATGTTCCTCCAGAAGAAGAAGAGGAATCAAAAGAAGAGTCATTATTCATGAACTTCGTAGAGAATTGCTATCTTGATATGATCAATACTTCAAGAAAGTATGACCAGTGTGATAGAATTCTTCTTAATAATGATAAGCTCAATAAGAGATTTGATTTTGATAAGACAATCAGAGAAGCCGCTCCTGTTGAAGAAGAGGACTTTACTGACTGTATCAGAACTCTTTGTGAGTTTATTGATACATATAATGTAGACCTTAAGGTTAAATACAATACAGCTTTAGAGAATATATACTATTCTCTCAATAAGAATAGTAGACCTATTTCTAAAGAACAGATTCTCAGAGATGTAACTGATTATTTTTTACTTACTTCCCCTGTAACGGAAGAGCATATAGAAGATATCAAGTATATTCTTACTGAATCAAAAGTATATGACATGGATGACTTCTATGATGTAAGGTATTTATTCGAAGATACAGAAAACTATATTGAAGAATACACTCTCATCAATGAAGCGAAGAAAGATAAAAAGAACAAAAAGAGAGATCTTAAAGGAAAGCCGAATTCTATCGACGAGTTCAAGAAGTCCGAGAATAAAACCGTTGAGGGATTTAGGAATCTTCTTAATAGAATCTATAATAACTCTCCGGAAAATCTCGGTAACGATATAGGAAATATATTTACTATAATAAGATATACATTTGTAGTAGGTGCATTCGGTCTTAATCCTGTATTAGGACTTGTCACTCTTATAACAGACTTCATTATAAAGACTGAAATAGGAAGAAAGCAGATTCCTAAGTATATTAAGAAGTATAAGGCCGAAATCAAAGCTACAGAAAAGGCTATCGACAAAGCCAAAGATGAGAATGAAGTTAAGCGTCTTAAAGCATATAAGAGCCAGCTTAATACAACTCTCAATAAACTTGAAGATCAGCTGGATTCTCTCTATTCCGAAAAGGAAAATGATGCAAGACATGCTAAGGAAGATGAGGAAGAAGCAAATGAATCAATGAACTTTGCTCTTCTTTATAATATTCTCGAGAATATGAGTACTATTCTTGAAGAAAAGGAAGCTGTTAATAAGTCGCTTATAACAACTATAGAATCAGGTAATATGGATGATGTAAGAAATATTACTGAATATTGTACTATCGTCCCTGGCACTGTAAATATGAAAGATATTATAGAAGCCATGGAAGACAGACGTACAGAATTACGTAAAGCTAATAACAAGAATTATCCGTTTATTGTTGGAATAGGAGAATGCATTGAAACTCTTCAAGGAGTTAAAGAAAAAACAGAAGTCTCCGATGATCCTGTTTTAGCATACGAATTTGCTTCCGCTTTAAGAGAATCTATGATATCTGCTATAGACTGCACACCTGTTCCAGATACTATAACCAATATCAACGAAGAGAAGTCAGGCTTATCTATGACTTCTAAACTTAAAGTAACTCTGGAGAAACTTAGAAAAGCAAGAGAAACTCTGTCTGATAAAGAAAGAACTATCTCAAAGAATATCGATATTTCTATGGATAATCTCCAGAAGAATGCTGAGCGAGCTTTGGTGTCTAATAATCGTGAAGCTGTTATCAGAGGAACCATTATTCCATCTGCTTCTAAGTGTATCAAGGCGGCACTTATTACCGGTGCGGCTTGGGCTTTAAGTCCTGCATTAGCCGTTATAGGATTACTCGGTGCTATTGGCGCAAGTAAGAAACTTCAAAAGAAAGAACGACAATTGATTATCGATGATATCGATATCGAACTTAATATGTGTGAACGATATATGAAGATGGCTGAAGACAAAAATGACCTTCAGGCTCAGAAACACATACTACAAACACAACGAGAACTTCAAAGACAGAAACAACGATTACAATATAATATGCAGGTTAAGTTTAGAGAGAAGACTCCGCCGAGTGCATCTCTTGGAAATAAACCTGGACTGGAAGAGAATTTCAATCTCACTGAAGAAGACATCATTATGGAACGCTCTGGACTTAAGAAAGAAATTAAGAAAGATGCCGATAAGATATCCAGAGATGCCCAACGCACATTCCATACTTCTAATGACGTAGAAAGTATTATTAAATCTCATAAGGGTGAGATTAAAGTCGGAAAGATTAAAATCAAGAACCCTAAACTTTCTAAAGAAGATATGCTCGAAAGACCAGACAAAGTTCGAGAATATTTGAAAGAAGAAGGTCAAGATCCGTATATCAATATCGGTAATGCTATTGGATTGCTTGACTTCTTATTCACTATCGGTATAACTGTAGTTTCATCTTCTCTCGCTGAATATATTCTTATAATGCTTTGTAAGAGAATGATCAAGAATATTTTAGCTCTGATAAAACTCACAGCAAATGCAGCTGACCCTAATGTAAAGGTTGCAGTTAAGACTACAAGGGATAGCTTGCTTAAATACATCCATAAACTTGATGTAGAAATCAAGCTTGAAAAAGATCCGAAGAAGAGATCTCAGTTAGAAAAGGACAGAGAAGTTCTTCTTTCGTGCTACAATGAAACTAAAGTTGAAAATAAAATAGAGAAGAAGGTGATATAAGTGGCTTATTCTGAATTTGGTATGCTTTCGTTTTTTGATGAAGATGATGATGTTTTAAACGAACTTTCGGTTAGGGATGCAAACGGGAATGAAACTAATATGGACAATGACCCTGAGAATAATCAGGGAGATACTACAGATTACACTGCTGTGGGGGACGATTCTAATGATGCTGGATCATCCGCACCGCCAGCAGAAACACCTGAACCTCCGGCGGATGATCAAGACAATGCTGGTGATACTACTGACTATACTGATCTTGGTGGTGATGATGCAGGGGATGCAGGTGCCGATAATCCTGAAGATGGAGATCAAACTGATTACACTGATTTAGGAGGGGATGATAATGATGGGGACGCTGCTGCAGATCCTGGTGGTGGTGGCGATGATTCTTCTGATAATACTGATTATACTGATCTTGGTGGAGATGATACTGGAGAAGAAGGAGCAGAAGCTGACGGAGGAGATGAAAATGCGGAAGCTTCTGATGGAGATGGCGAAGATTCAGAAGAAGGAGAGGGAGAAAATGAAGAAGGAGACGAACTCGCACGAATAGAAGACGAACTCTTCTCCGATCTTACTTCTGAACAGAATGCTATCAAAGATAAAGAACTCAAGAGACTTTTCATCGAACTCTATAAGATGTGTGATACTACAGTAAATAGAATCAATGCTATTGCTAAGACTGATAATAATATGAGGGTCTTAACTTTCTGCGCTAAGAAGATTATCGAACTCAGAGATTCTATTGATTATCATCTCAACGAAACATACTGGACAAAACTATACTTAGATAATCTTATTATCTATAAGACTTGTATTGCACAGTATAACAATGTAAATGAAATTCTCAAGAAGCTTATTCCTGACGAATATAAGAATGCTGATATTGAAGATATGAAAGATGAAACTCCTAAGGAATTGGATGAACTTAATGCTGAAGATGACGAGGATGAGTTCAATCCAGATGAAACTAAGGACGAAATCGAAGATCTCAATATCCAATAATGAAAGGTGTATTCTATTATGTATACAGTAAGACCATTTTCTGAAGAAGAAAAAGAACTCAGCAACAAAATAAGATCTCAATTTGAATCTATCGAGAAACTTCTCGATACTTTACCAAATAGTAGAGAGAAGAGTATAGCTTTATCTCATATCGAAGATGCAATGCTTCATACCAATCTTGCTATATCAGAACACGCAGTAGGGTAAAGTCCACAGAATTCGAATTTTTTAAAAGAACAATATAATAAAATAGTTGATTTTTACTCACTATTAGATTTTAATCGTTAAATAAAAAATATAAAGGAGGAAATTTACTATGGCTAGTTATAGAGCACCTAAAGCTCGCGAAATAGACTACTCACAGGAACCTATATACGCAGCTGCTAAACAGTACGCTAATGTAATTAAGTCTATTAAGTCAGAAGCCGGAAGAGACATCTTCAGAGAAACAGCTACTTGTCTGGCTGATGATTATGCAAGAGAGGCAATTAAAGAATTCTATATGAAGGATACATTCGATCCGAATGATCCGATGTACAAAGAAGACATCGAAGCACAGAATGAAGCATACGATGATGCTCAGCTCTACTTCGAAAACTACGTTGACTGCGTAAATGAAAACCAGTCAATCAACTCACAGAACCCTGTTATCGCTATGACTCCACCTGTATTCAAGGATATCCTTATGAACAACATTTGGAATCAGGGCATCATTCCAAAGATGGTAACAGATACACCTGACATCACAATCGAAAGAGAAATTCGTTGGATGATTACACCAGAAGGCGAAAGATTCGATATGTTCAGACAGCAGTACAAGATCTCTAAGGCTCTTGAAGCTGTAAGACCTATGAAGTCAATCTACCTTCCAAATAATACAAAGGCTGGCGATATCGACGTACTCGGCAGAATGTTCTCAGTTTCTAAGGAAACAGAACACTTCGACTCAGACATCAATATCTCAGGTATCGTTGCTCCAAGACTTGTTAAGCCAGGCGAAACAATCAAGAAGGTTCTCCAGCTTGATCTCACTGATGCTAACACAATGGAAGAACATACAACAAACGTTGTTGACTATACAAACACATCAACCTCTGATGAAGTTGTAGAAAATGCTGTTTGGGAAGTAAGAATTCCAACAACACCAGGTTACGGTGAATCTTCAAAGGCATACTTCAACCGTGAAGTTAAGATCTCACCTGCTGCAGCAGATGGTACAACTGTTGATACAACAGTATATGTATCAGGTTTCCTTCAGAGAGATGAACTCACAATCGCTGTTAACGATGCAACAGTTAAGGGCGTAGTTCTCTCAGCAAGACAGGCTGCTTCTTCTGGCACAATCGTTTCACCAACAGGTGAATGGGAAAGAATCTCAAGACTTGAGAAGATTCCTGAAGCTACACACCTTGTAACTACAGTATCTCCTGAAGAACTTAAGGATATCGCTGCCCTCTACAACGTAAACCAGATCACAAAGCATATGTCAATCTTCAAGACAATTCTTGAAAACTATCGTGATGATACAGTAAGAAACTTCCTCGATGACTCATTCAGAAGAATGCCATGGAGAGAAGGATTCTCATTCATATTCGATATGGCTCCAAGAGACGGCTATGCACTTGACCATGTAACATGGAGAAAGGCTACATTCATGGATGCCGTTGATACTTGGGTTACAAAGATGCTTCAGGTTCTCAACGATCCAAATATGGCTGTAAACTTTGTAGGTCGTGCTGACATCATCAGAAAGATCACACCTACAGACTATATCTACCAGTCATCACAGGCTATGGGTCCTATCCCGCTTGACTTCGTAAGAACAGTAACAACAACTGATAACAGAAATTATCAGTTCGTATCATGTGACAAGATGCGTGATAACAACAATATCATCATCATCCTCACACCAAGAAACAGCGAACGTTTCATGTATCGTATTTATGATTACCAGACATACGTTTCAAATGAACTTCGTGATCCTAAGAACCAGAACCTCCCGGCTATCTCATGCTTCGATAGATGGAGAATCTTCGAGTATCAGGCTGTTCAGGCAAGATGTCACGTTCTTAACCCAACAGGCTACAGAACAAATCTCCCTGCTCAGGATATGTTTGGTTCAACTGAAGGACGTAACGATTGGACAATTGACGATCCTACATACGATCCAATTCATCTCTAATAACGATACTGAAAAACTAAAAGATAAGACTAGCCTAAGCCTTCATAGGCTTAGGCTTATCTTTTGCAAAGGAGGTAAGTATAACGATGGGAAATATATCTTACAACTTTAGGCCTATGACTGATTCCATTCAAGACATGATGGATGAATTCGAAGATCGCCAGAAGCTTTCAGATAAAACTCTTCTCCCATTTAGAAAAGAACTTAATAAGTTCTTTAGAGACTCTAATTGTTCTGAAGTTATATTTACTCAGAACGACCAGTTATTCTTTGGTATGAATGTATATCCAATAATGACACCAGAAATGATCAATCAGGTTTTGGTTTCAGATGACAAGATAAGAATCGAAAGATATAAGCTTGAACTTGACTCGAAATTATTTGACCCAATGCTTAATCTTAGAGCAACTGAGATTCTTGCTATGGTGTTACATGAAGTTGGTCATATAGTAAACGATGCTTCTATCGTTGAAGAAATGCGAGATATCATTCATATCTATATCGCTAAGACTAATGCTGAAATGAAGAGACCAAATTGTGAAGAGATGTTTGCTATTCTCGAATACGGTATCAATAATACTGTAAGAAAGCTGACTTCTATGTTCTGTATATATAAGAACGGTGAAGTTCTTGCTGACAGATTTGTATATGAATGTGGTTATGCTGGAGAACTCCAGTCAGCATTTGATAAGATCTGTAAGAATGGTTTTCTTTTAAACAGCGACTATAAGGATAAGCTTGTTGTAATGACATGGTGTCTCAGACTCTATACAGAAATCAGAGTGAAGAGAATTCCTGCTATTCGTACTCTCGAAAAGCTCGAGAAAATGACGAACTCTTCATTGGAAAAGAAGAGTATTATTAAGCTCAGAAATGCTCTTAAGGATATGGCTTTCGTTCAGGAATCTGCAAGATCTGAAGAAAGAAAGAAGGACTATACTCTCAGAGATATTAAGAGATATGAACAGGAGATCTATACTTATAAGCTTAACGCTAGAAGCTTAACCGATAAGAACGATGCTCTGTATCTCATGAGACAAATCAATAATGCTATATATGTTTTAGAAGACTTACTGTATGAATCAGATATAAAGCTGACATCTTCAGAGAAGACTAAGTACAACAAGCTTCTTGATGAATACTATAGACTCAGAGACTTTGTTGCTACTGATTCTAAATTCAATTACGATTATTCTAATAGTGTTATTAATATATCATATCCGGATATCGTTCCGAATAGAAGATAAAAAATTTAGGAGGGTGCGTGATCGCACCCTCTGTTTTATGCTTCTTTTGCAAGTAGAACGTTTAATCTATAAACGTCCGAATATGTGTGTAAGTGGATAGTTAGATCTTTATCCTTCGAGCTTTCAACCCATTCATTCTTATAGTAATAATTCCTTCTAGTATTCTGTTCCAGATTGTAACGTCTAAGCATACATCTTAGTTTAGCATCTGGATTCTTAACTGTTATTATGACATTAAGATTATTCTTGTATGGCGGAAGTGCGCCATACGGAAATGTCGTTGTTGTAGTATTATAGCCTTTCTCTTTCAAAAGGTTTCTGAATTTTACTATTACTATATCTTGGAGATCCCTTATAAGCTTAGCCTGGTCTCTTCCATTATACATAATTATATTTTTCAAATTATATTCCCTCCTCTTTCACCTATCATCCTGCCTCTCTTATTAACAGGAGTTGGTTCGGTTACTGGTTTTGGTTCTTGTTTAAAGAAACTTCCCGATTTATTGTTTTGTTGAATCATCGGGTATAGTATCTTGATTCCTAATGCTGTTATATTCGCATAAGTATAAGGATCGAATTTCTTTACGAAAAACAATAACTCATACAACTTATACTCGTTTACAAATCCTCTAAATGCGTTTGTCTGAATAATTACTCCTCGTTCACCTTCAGAGTTTACTGCCGAAACGAATCCTATTATATCTCCACTCTGAGATACAATATTGAATTCTTCTTTCTTCTTTAATTTAAATCCGCCCTCTTCTTTTCTGGTAAAGCAATTCTTAAACCATGAAGATAGAAATAGATTTGGAATTAATTCTTCCAATCTCAATAATTCATATGCACCTAACTCTATTCCAGACATAGATGCGTTTTTTGTTGAATCGGTTACATACTCTAATCTTATTCTATATCGTAATACACGATTTATGACTTTTAAAGTATGATCAGAACTTTCCCATGGATCACTACAATTCAATACTATAGTAATAAACTTGATTCTGAGATTGTCTGATAAAGATATTAAATTATCATTTATTCGGGTTACTACCCTACCCATATTTCTTCCTCCCCTCTATTATATTCTGGTTTTAACGATAGTAAAAAATTACGAGAGAGCCTAATGCCCTCCCGTAACTTTTTGTGTAAGAAGTATCTTTAAATTAAATTGTTAATGTCTGTAATAATTTGTCACAACTTCAGGCAACTGCTGACGCTGTAACTCTCCTATCGAAGCCTTCTGCTTGGCAATCTGTGCGGAAATTTCGTTGATCTGTTCTGTCAATTTCTTAGGCACAGCCACTTTCTGTTTCAGCTCTAGTTCTCGTTTCGGTGCTTTGGCGTCTTTCATAAGAGGATAATCTTCCTCTATTGAGTCACAGTAGCCTTTGCCAATCTGACGGAACAGAGAGTCTATATTATTTAAAGTGCAAGGCACTTTCATAATAATACAGTTGTTATCTTTTTCCTTACCGAAATACAGATTAGATATTTCTTCGCCATCAAAGATGAGAGACGCACCGACATAGATCTGAGGAATTCTGTCACCTTCAACTTTCTGCCCATCCACTACCTTATACTTCTCGATGCAACCGAGGAAGTCGATAGTTATACAATACGGCTTAAATACTGCACCGGCGTCATCATAACATACCACATCTATCACGTAATTGTTTGGTACGCCTTTATTAAGATAGGGTATCATGGATGCCGGATCTTTCATGTTAAGATTGTAATACTTACGATATATATCGATAGCATTTACAGTAGCTTCGTCTTCTGCAGTGGACATTAAAAACTCTCTTGGAGTTATATATATTTCGCACTGCTTAGAAATCTTGCGAAGTTGATCCTGCAGAGTCTGAGCTCTAGAAAGAACATCATTAAGCTCTAACATCTCTGTTTTCTTTTTATCAAAATTGATATACTTAATTGCATAACCCTTTTTAGTCTTTCTAACCAGACCTCTTTTTAGGAAATACTCTCTGAGCGTTGCCCTATTCTGAGCGATGATTTTGTCAGCTGGCGGCTTCGGACAATTTGTTATTTCTGCTCCATACATAACTGAAGCATCATAAGCAATGTCCTGGCTATACAGGTGATATCCGTCAGTGTTTTCCACGACTGTCATATTCTGTACATTTGTAACTCTCGGTTCAGTCACCTTTGTTTCGACCGTTTTCGGTGGATCAAGTTCAACTGAATCCGGAGTAGCTGCTTCTGGGCCACTCTTTACTGGTGGAGTCTTAGGTAACTTAACTTCCACAGCATCATCTCTCACTGGGAGACAGATTACCACTGGAGCCGCGTTTGGTGTTTCGACCTTTTTCTCTTCAGAATCATCCGGCTTGAGCTCTTCTGGATTCACGTCAATACCCTCTTCAGTCTTACGAGCTGTAGACTTTTTAGTCTCCGGATTTTCAGTTTTAACTGACGCCTCTTCATGCGACTCGACTAATTCACAGATGATTCTATGGAGCTCTTCTGAGCAAACCTGACCGTCGATTTCTATATCGGAATTATAGTACCAAACACCATACGATGTATTACGATATATCAACTCAGCATCATTACCCATATTTTTCTTAAAGTAACTGTCAGCACTCATCATAATTGATACTATAAAAGGATTTGAATGTTTAGCAATATTAACATACTTGCTATTATTCATTCCATTACTATTCATAATTCCACAGTATGGGAAAGGCTCATCATTTACAGTTCCGAATAAAGCTCTATCATCATCAAAGACAATAATAGTCTTCATCGGATTACCAGTAGTGATATAATCAGCCATTTCTTTAGCATACTGCTTGATATTAATTTTTTCTGCTATCTGAAGTAACTGAGCTTCAGAGCAGTTAGCTATTAGTTCCAAATCGCCGAATATGAATGACTGAAATCTCTTCCTGTTTTCAGTTTTGAGATTGTCACCAAACATTGCTATCTTTTTCATTTTTAATTCCTCCTTAGAATTTTCTTTAAAGATACTTTGGATGCTTTTGCATCCTCTTACATCATTATAATATACATCTATTTTGGAATTTACAAAAAGAAATGGGTGGGCATAATACCCACCCATATTTTAATTCTCTCTTCGTCTAAACATATCTTCCATTCGTAATGGATGATTAACCACAAATTTTCTACTTCCCGCTATAAGCTTCTGATTGTCATATAAAGCTTCTTTACATTCTGTGGCAAATCGATTATATATTTTGAGATTACTATGATAGAAACGTATTGTATTTAAGAATCCCTCATCGATAAGATCTATATAATAACCATTAATCCTTACTCGGCCAAATCTCTGTTCAACCAATGGTTCTGACTTTGTGGGGTCTGCAAGATTTACCGCACATATTAGACCATGAATATCCAAAGCTTCACCTGCCGACTTAGATGTAGTGAATATAATCTCTTTATCTAAAGCCGCTTGTTTATTAGGATTGATACTCGTATAGATTCCTATGGAGTTTACATAATACCTATACTTAAAATCATTCATAATGTAATTATACACTGTAAGTATAGCATTATTAGAAGCCATATACAATAGTTTCTTTCCGGGTAACTTAGCCATGAAGTCGAATACTATATCGAGCATATGATAGAAGTTTGGTTTCTTTACTACATAATCCGCATAAGAAATTATATTGAAACCACGGTTAGTCATGCAGTTATTTATTTCCATAAGACTTGGATTAGAAGAATACCTTAAAGCTATGTACTTTGTATGCTTATCAGACTCATCAAACAAATCTATCTTTGGTACATTCTTAAAGTACAATCCGAATATCTTATTCTTTTTGGCATCTCCTAATGCGGGAGTTGCTGTAAGATATATGGTCTTTAAAGTATTTGTAGAATAATCTATCTTGCAAGTATTCATGAAGTTTCTATGAGCTTCATCTATTACTTTAACTCCTATACCGAGATGTAAGAAGAGCTTATGAAGATTCTCCATACCAGTATCAAATAAAGATAATAGTGTGCCATGAGTTGCTATATATACTTTATACTTCTTAGCTAATACTTCAGCAGGATGTCTCATTAGTATTCTTACAGAATCCATACCCTTAATGGTATAGATTTCTCTATCTTTAAGGTCTGTATATTCTTTAAGACGAGATCTCCACTGTGCTTCAATACCATAACAAATAACCATAGGTTTTAATCCGGATATAGCAAAGAATGCTGTGCTTACATAAGTCTTTCCTCCGCCCATTGTAAGACTCACTAAGTTCTGACTTGAAGTCTGGTAGTTTCTAAACTCATCTTTTCCTAAGATGAACTTTAATGTAGTACGCTGTTTTTCATCTTTAGGTTTATATCTTAGCATTATAGTTTCATTATAAAAAAATGGGTCTGGGTCTCTTATATAGTTTGCTTTACAGCTGAGCACAGTTTCAAGAAAAAATATATCCATTCCTCTCGGCAGATATAAAATTCTATTCTTTGTATCAAAAATGATGTGCTCAAAGTGCCCTGTATGGGTTACATTGTCGTATATTCTGAAGTAATTTTCGAGTTTCTGACAATCCCCCGGACAGTAGCCCAGAACCTTTATGAAACTGTAATAAACTTCAATTCTATACACTATATTACCACCTTTCTTATTAAGAAAAATAGGGAGTCCGAAGACTCCCCATACTTATTCTTTTGGTCTAAACATCTCGTTGAACTGGATAACCTTTGGCTGAGGTTTCTTTTCTTCTTCAACGCGTCTAAACATATCCTCCATATTGAGTTCGGATTTATTTGTCTGTTTAGTGAATGCTGAATCTTTACCAATATTCTGAGGAGCGTCCATAAAGTAAGAATCTATCTTTGATGGCTTTCTCTTCTTATATGTGATAGGATTGATCAGCGTTCTTCTCAAGCCCTGATACATGAGTGTTACAGTTGTGCTAGGATTATATTTCAACGCTGATGAAACCGTCATAATCTGATAGTCGTCTTGATTTGGAATACTCCAGTCAGGAGTTTCCAGAACTTCTTCTTTGCGTCTAATCATATTAGACAAGATTACTGAAGCATGAGATGAATGAACTCCAAGACCGCCATTGTCAAGAGCCTCCATAAATGCCTGAAGAATCGTATCTTTATCAAATCCAGATGTCTTATTTCTGAAGTTAATGATATGCTTAACTTCTGTAAGCGACTTACTAAGTTCGCTATTAGCAAGCGGTACAGCAAATAGTGGGATTCCCACGAGTTCGCTAAATGGAACTACTACTATTTCAGCACCCTCATCATTAGTTGTTGTCTTATGCTTGTGGATAATCTCTACGAATTCGGAAGTAAATGTAAGAGAGTCATAATTGTTACTATGCATATTATACTCTATTCCATTATCTTCTACTATGAACTCTGTAAGAGATTCAGTCATAAATGATGAATCATCATCGTCGTCAGCTTCTTCATTGGTATCCTGACTCTGATCAATATCATCGAGATTAATCTTGATATATATTTTCTTAGTACTTTCCAGTTCGTCAGAAATACTGAGAAGATACTCTTCATTCTGGAAATACTTAGCAAAATCATCTCCGAATACAACCTTAATAGGCTTAGCAGATAAGATATGCTTAGCTGATAAGAATCTCTGAGTTAAGATTGCTGAAAGAATCTCAGCTGCAAGCTTACCTATATTTACATACCTATTTATATAAGCGAGTTTACCATAGCATCTAAAGCATATACCATCTCCCATAGCCTTGCTCTGACAAGTCATTGGGTCTCTGAGATATATAGTATTTCCTGCTATAAGAGTAAAATCTTTTCTTCCGATGCAGTGATCTTCAGGATCGTCTTCCGACCACTTAAACCATCTACCAATAAACTTCTTAAAGATTTTTGGCGTATTGATAGTCATTTTAACGAAGTTCTTGGTGTTACATACATAGTTCGGATCAGCATGAAGATCTGTGTCTATATTATTTAAACCAAGAATTCGAGCGAACGCACCTGAGTTGGCAACGTTTGTCTTCGCAATAATCTGAGCATATCGTCCGGCTGATGCCGATTCGACAAACATAGATTCAAGTGAATCCAACCCTTTATCTAAGAACGAAGTATTTATCAGATGAGGATAGATTCCTCCTAAACCATCAGGCTTAGGTCCAATATTTACTGCGAATTCTTTGAACTGTCTTTCGGATATACCTGCCTGACTTCTTAAAGCTGCAGCACAACAATGGTCATATCCTAAGATGTCTTTAGATCTCTCAGTTATGATATTTATGAGCTTCTTAGTCTCCTCCATACCAATATCCTGAGCATCTTCAATAGCCACATTCTTATATGTATGCTCTGCAGAATATTCATTATCCAGAATCTTGTGAGCTTCCATATCGAGTTTGTCTAATCCAACAAAATCAAAGTAGTTGAATGTGTTTGCGAGATATAACGCAAATTCATCGACACACTGAAGATGTTTATATGAGTGATAGATAGTTCTATTCAAAGTTAACGGATCAACCTTATCCAAGAACACATCAATTACATTAGTATCGATCCAGTTCTTGATTGTATCTCCAGTTATATTCTTGTCTATGAAGATATTGTACGGCTGAATTGTAGCGTCCAAATCTACAAGCATCTTCCACATAACAAGATTAAAATACAGATCAAACAAATTGAACTTACAGCATTTTCCATTGTCCCACTGTACGAGGACTCTCACATTATGTATGAATTCCTGCTCAATGCTATCTCTAAATACATTAAGCAGCCCTTCGATATAATCCGGCATGATATTCATCTTGTTGATATTAGCCGGATTGATTCGCATCATGCCATTTTCGTTTAAAAGTTCCTTGAATACACCATAGTACTCTGGATTCACCAGTATCGTAGACATTGGTGCATTATAGCGTTTCATGTTTGTCCTTAACATTCTTATTCCCTCCTAAGGTTAATTATTATTAGGTTTTTGAGATTGTACATTCTTATCTCGTTCTAATAATATACGATTAACTTGCTTTATACTCTTACCAATTATAAGAGCGATGTCCTTGTTGTTCATATTATACTCATCTTTAAGAGAGTATACTTGACCTCTAATATGTATATCTTTTTGTGGTATGTATCTTCTAATAGGAATGTCATGCTTTTTAATACAGGCTGAAATGTCTCTGATGGAGACCTCCACTCCATCTAAAACAAGCACTCTCTGTATTATATCTATATTCAATCCTATCTTATACAGATTGCATATTTTAGCTTCTATTTCATTGGACATAGTTACGAATCTTTGAATTGCTCCAGAACGTTTAAGAAGTGTAGTGATAGTCCTATAGTCTTCTTTATACATCTTTGCTATCTCAGATAAAGAAATACCCTCGAGATATAGAGCTTTAATATTCTCCATGTCTTTTTCACTATATGCTTTCCCATCAGAATCAAATATTCTTACGAAATGAGTATTAACAACTTTAACTCCATACTTATTCCTAATTTGTCTTATATACGATTCATCCACATTAAACTTAGTAGCGATGATTCTATACTTATAACCTTCTTTGATCATACGTATAATCTCTTCGATATCATCTTTAGATAATTTACCCATATAGTGTCCCTCCTCACATCATAAAAAAAGAGTAAGGAGACTATTACGTCTCCTCGGAAATAAAAGAAGTTTACATTTTTTTACATTTTACCAAAGCAATCCGGCAGGATTTAAAAGGTAGTAAACTATATCCCGCCATTATGGATTATATATTAGTTATTGTGCGTGTCAAATAAAATAAAGGAAAGGAGGGATCTCCACTAGGGAGACCCCATTTATACCAGAATAGGTGAAAACTGTAATTCGTTATCCATCAATAGATTATCGCCCAAAAAGCCCTACAGCACCATATTCTTTACTTAATAGTTACAAGAAAATTTTAATTGTAAAAAAATACACTGAGGGAGCCTTAAGCTCCCTCAAGTATTTCAGAGATGTGAATTATATGCCTTAGAAAAGAGATATGAAAACGTCTTAGGTTAGGTTTCTTATAAATTAGGTGTTATATTCTCTTGTAGATGAGAGATCTGATGGCTTCATAAGCTTAGCCTTATTAGCATCCTTGATGTAATCTCTCTGTGATGTCTTAGCAGCCTTAAGAGCCTGTACCTTATACTTCTTGAAGATAAGAGCTCTGAGCTTTCTTTCCTTCTGTCTGTTAAGAGCGAGAAGATCAAAGAGTCTATCCTTCTTCTGACCAGCGATAACGATGGCAGCCTGGTCAGCTCTTCTTGTAAGGTCATCCTGTCTGTTAAGTCTAACAAGTGTTTTCTTCTTGAACTTCTTTGATTCTGTAAGAACTTCGAATTCTTCAGATTCAAGGAAAGCCTTTCTTTCATCATCACTCATACCATAAGCGATGTCTTCTGCGAGCATGATTGACTTAAGTTCGTCAACGACATCTTGCATCTGCTCTTCTGTGATTTCAAGATCTTCGTCAACGACCTGATGAGATTTTCCATAACTAAAAACTCCCATGGTATATTTCCTCCTTAGAATAAATTTTATAAGCTTATAAAACTGGTAATGTCTTATATATAATAGAATAGAGTGTCTATTATAACAATGTTGTTATTATACAGGCGCCCAAACTTCTAAATAATACTAATACGGGAGGTAATGCTATATGACTGATATAATGTCAGACATGCAAATGCTAGAAAGTTCAGTGGTAAAAGAATATCGAGATGAAGCAGTTAGATTGCTTCAGCTTTCTTTTCCGAATCTCAACCAGATAGAAATTGCTACTGCTATAGATACAGCTATAGTAGCAACGATACATAACCCTAAAGTAGAATTAGAAAATAACTATACTAAGACTACTCAGGAAACGTATCTGATTCAGTTAGTTCAATATCTTGATGATAGGAAACCTATATTCACGGCTAGTGGATGTATGTTTAAGCATCACGGAACTATAAAGAATCCACTTTATGATTTAATTCAATCGTTCTTAGATAAACGATCTCAGTATAAAAAGATGATGAAGTCTTTCCCAAAAGGATCTGCAGACTTCGCTAAATATAATCTGTTTCAGTTAATCGAAAAACGAAGTGCCAACGCCCTTAACCGTTAGGGGCTGTTTATAGCGATATAAACTAAGTATGCATTGAATTGCTGGGAAATGGCTCCGATGGCAGGATGCCCCTAATTTATGTAGGCCTTAGAGCCCAATTGCTACAACGTAATCAGTGATGATAAGCGTGAATGCTTGAAAAGTATTGGGATTGGATAATCAGCAGCTAAGTTCGTTAATAGTTATAGCATAAACTTTAAAAGGAGGTGATTACTATGGTTAATTACTTAGAGGTATGTAATATTATAAACGATTCTGTTGTATATAATATTAGACCACATATGTATTATATTTCTAATTACGGAAGAGTATATTCGTACAACATTCATGATTTTCTACGACCATCATTAGATCATAATGGATACGTTGTATATAATTTGAAATTGGCTTCAGGAAAAAATAGAATGTGTAAAGCTCATAGACTAGTAGCCAAATCTTTCTTCCCTGTTCCTGATATGGATAATCTTCAAGTCAATCATAAAGACGGAATAAAAACTAATAATTTTATTCACAATTTAGAATGGATGACTTCTAAAGAGAACATACACCATGCTATAGAAACCGGTTTACGGAATACCTTTGGTGAGAATATCCACACAGCAGTTTTAACCGCTGATCAGGTATTGATGATATCAGAATTGATCATAAAGAATACTCCTCTCAATGAGATAATTTATATGACCGGTTTACCTAACTCTAACCAATCACATAGACTTATCTGGAGAATTCTGAATAAAGAAACTTGGGCTACTATTACTAAAGATTATGATTTTTCAAAATATAATCCGAATACATCAGAATGGCATCAGGTTTTTACATACGATCAATTACACTCTATATGTCAATTCCTAGAAATAAATGGAGTTCAATCCGATACTCAAAGTATAATGGATTATATTGGCTTAGGCGAAGTCTTTAGGAATTTATCATATAGAGATAAAAAGAAATATTATGGTGCTATATCGAAATTAAAATGCAAAAGTCGATTTAAAGACATTTGTGAGAAATATAACTATTAATCGAAAAAGTTCAACGACTATCTCTTCTAAATTTCATAGAAGAGTTAGGAATCAAGTGATTCCGAAGTGGTGCACTCTGTATAAATAAGGAGGTGAATTATAAATTTATGCAGATGAAGATATAGTCTCAACTTCTAGTGAAAGCTAGAGAAGTTCATAAAAGAACTGCGCAGATTAACGACCTGCGTGAAGATAATTGATACGGTATTACAGGAGCTTATAGTACTGTATTCTATAATTACTTTATAGCAAACGGAATTACTTCTCAGGGTAGAGATGCCATTGCGTCGGCTATTATGCTATTCGAAGAGTTCTTGTCTAATAATGTAAAATTCGGTTCTCTTAATGAAATGGTTCATTTCATCAGATGCGTATTGGATGACCCAAGAACTATGAGAGATGAAGATGTTCTTTTAGGAGAACCTATAACGTTAGAAGAAACATTCTTCCAGATAGTAGCAACTTGTGGATTCTATTATGTCCCATCGGAAGAAGATTTACAGATTGTATGGGATATGCTTACACAAGTTTCTCAGGAAGATCTTAATAGATTATTCTATAGAAACAACTTGTATTGGTTCTGTGAGAGATCTATAGTAATGGATCTTATTAAGAAGATTCTCCGTAAACTTGATGCTGTATTTATTGATCCAAATAAAGTCCCGGATATTATTTCTGATGAGATGGATCAACTATACGCTTTATTTAAAGAGTATGTATATCACCCACACATCATTATAGACTCTACAGATAGAGCTAGAATAATGATGAGAGACGTAAGCATTCTTACAGATACAGACTCATCATTTGTATCTCTTGAAGGTTGGTATCAGTTTATAGAGCACAATACACGAGATATAGATTTCCCTATACGTCATGTAAGAACGTCTAAAGGACCGGAAGCAAAACAAGAGAAAGATATATTCCCAGTTTCTCATTTTGATCCAACTGTACCGGTATTTGATCCGCATATGGGATATGACTTTGATGCTAATGAAATTATCTTTAGAGAAGAAGTCATAGATGCAAATACTATGTGTGCTGATGCCGGAGTTAAATTTACTATAACCAATATTATGGGTAATATCTTATATAGACTTCAGGTTGACTATATGAGATTATATTGTAAGCAGTATAATACTTGGGATATAGATTTCGGTAGAGATTGCTTGATTGTATTGAAGAATGAGTTCGCTCTAAAGAATGCTCTTATTACTACAGCAAGTAAGAACTATGCTACATATCAGGAAAGACAAGAAGAGAATATGGTTCCTCTTAATGCAGCTCTTGATGTTAAGGGATTACCTATTACTAAATCTGGTGTTGCCGATAGAACTAAGGATCAGATTAAGAGTATCTTGTTTACAGAAGTTCTTAATCCGGAAAAGATAGATCAGGTATCTATAGTAGAGAAACTTAGTATTATGGAAAAGCAGATATACAATTCTCTGCATGATGGTGAAAAGCTGTATTATAAACCAGCTAGAATCAAACCTTTGAATTCATATGCTAATCCTACATTCGCTGTAGTATCTGCTGATGCGTATAATAGTATTAAACAAGATACGGATCCAGGTATAGATTTAACCGAACGTAATACTATATGTGTGGTTAATACGGATATAACTCTTAAGAATGTGGAAGCAATCAAAGAGCAGTATCCGGATGTGTATGAAAAGCTAGTAGCTTATATTAATATGCTTGCATCCCAGAAGACTTTAACTGTAGAAGATGAAGATGGTAATGTAACTACAATTCCAAAGAAACCAGCGGATAAGATTCAGATAAAGTATATTGGTATTCCGATGGATATAGATGTGCCGAATTGGTTAAGACCATTTATTGATTACATACGAATCATCAATGATAATATCGATAAATTCCCGATGGAAGAAGTCGGTATTATGAGGCAAGGAATGAAAACTTTAAACGCAACCAATATGCTTACATTCTAAAAATATAAAGGGAGTCCCACAAGGAGACTCCCTTATTTTTTATACGCAAATCATAATAGGTTGATTCTTGTTTGCCGGTGAAACGTATGATTCTTCGAGTTTTGCTACAACTTCATCTCTCATTCTTGACTTATCTGCGATAGTATCAAGTTTGAGATTAGAGTTAGCAAATACTGTTTCGAGATCATCATAGTATTTAAGGAATTCATATAAATATGTAGCTACATCAGCTATAGCAAGTTTTTCAAATGTTTCCATTGATGTAGGAGGAATAGTCATAAGATTCAATGGGTGTTCTACGAATACATCCAAAGGAACAACTCGGAATGGAATACTCTGTCTACCTACAGCCATCTTAAACTTTACTCGGTTTGGATATTGGAAATCTACAAATACATGTCCATTGAACACCGAGTTTAAGTTTGCTGAACCTTGCAGGAGAGCAATATCATCATATGTGTATTCTGATACGGTTGTAGCAAAATCGTAGAATCCTAAACCTCCAGAAACCATTCCTGGAATAGCTGTAGCACCAGTGTCTCTGAATGCTGAGAAGTTTATATCTTTGATACCTATGATTTTTGCACCATCAACCATTCTTGGGTTTAAGAGATAATATCCTTCTCTATCCATAGGAGTCTTATCTCTATCAAGATATACTGTTATCTTATGAGGGAAGTATCTCGAATATGTCGGAATAGTATCATCAGCTATAACTTCTTTTGCCCAAGTGTCCTTACTAATTTCATCAGGCAGAACAAGAGCTTTGGTGCCTATTCGTCTTTCAATTTTGTTTAATAGTTTAGTCATTTCATTTGCCATTATAATCAACTCCTTAGTTGTATATTATGCTTGTAGAAAGGAGGTTCATGAATATGAATGAACCAGTTTTTCCATTTGTGAGGCTAACAAAAAATGAGCATTTTTTAAAAATGTATTGTATAGCTTTCTTGAGATGGATGTTTACAAAAGTCCCCAATAAATTTAGGGAGATTATATTTGTTAAAGAAGGCAAAAAAAGAGCTTCTCGTAATACTGTTTTAACAAGTGATGAAGACATATATGGATTAGATCCGAATTGCCGAATGCTAATCATCAATTTAGACAGTCTTTTTGCAATGAAGATTCCGGATGATTCAACGGATATTCCGAAATATAAGGGTGAATATGATGATTATGATGAGCAAGATGAAATTGATCAATCGAAATATCCATTCTTGTTTAATAATGATAAAAGAGAACAACTCAGTGTGGTCTTTACGATACTGATGGCAACTTTAGTCCATGAGGTAATGCATTCATTCGTGTTGACTGATTTTTCTCAATGCGATAACGATGTATATATGTGGCAGATAGAATACTTGGTGGATGCTCAAACTCGAGACTTTTTATACCAGTATGAATCTGAAATAAAAATAGTGTTTAATATCGATATATGTCATACGTATATCGACAGGTACCTGGAATTTGCTAGAAGAAAGTATTTTCCGGGAGAATTTGTAGGTGATAAATATGCTCAAAATACTAAAAGAATGTGATAAGCCGTATACAGCTTTTGAAGAAGTGATGATACGGAGAATAGAACGAATAATATTTAAGGTTTTTGAAACGATCCCGAATAGATTTGAAATCATTCGATTTAAACACGCTAATCCGGACGACAACAATTGTCCGGCTTATTCTGAAGCATTTAATGAAGATCCGAATAATTTATATGGAAGATATTTCGGAGACTTCCATTTCATGACTATTAATATCGACAATATGATAAAAGAATCAGATAGATTGTCTGATGAGTATTTTAAACTATGCGAAGATATCGCCGAAAAAAAGAATGAGCCCGTTTCGAATTTTGACATTAATTCATTAATGGATGATGTAAAGCATACCGCTATTCTTTACACGATCGTTCATGAGATAATGCACAGTGTGACTTTTACTGATAATCATATGCTTGAATATGATTATACTGTTGGAGATATATCAAGTTATAATCAATATAGAAAAACCATTGAACTATTAGTCGATATGAGAACCGCAGAGTTCATTCGTAATAATGCTAAAAATGAGGAATTTCTCAATGCTTCTGGTTGCAAAGTAATTCTAGACTCAGTAATCCAGATGCAACTACATTTCTCAAGAGAAAACATATCAACCCCGTTCTGTTTAGGAACAAAGTAATTTTTGGAGGAAAATTATGATCAACTTACTCGACGATATTCAGGAAAACAACACAATTAGTGCACCAAAGTTCACTTTAAGACACCCTGTTGAAGAGAGTCTTTTAGACAAAGCTGATACGTGTACTTAAAGCATTATGTGAATATGTGTTAGGTTTAGTATTCTCTAAAATTCCTAATACATTTATTAATGACGCTGTATTTCTCAATTCCGATAAGATGCAACTTGATGGTGTTTATTTTAAGCACGTATACACGGAAGATACAAAATTCACTCACTCTAAAGCTTCTATAGATATCAAAAGAGGTGGAGTTGTATTTGTGGAAACTGCAACAGCTTGTGTGAAAACCAAGGAAGCTGATCACCCTAATGGCAGAACCCACTATGTTTCTTTCAGCGACGTAACAATTCCTGACAAATATAATATCTGTATTTTCAATGATAGACTGATGGCGACTTGCGCGGCAGGTAATCCAGTGTTGGTTGAATCAGCTGGCCTCAAATCAAATCAGAATGTTCCTATGGAAATAAAAAGAGTCATTAATGACTTCGAAAATTTCTGTGTTAGTAAACCAAAGGACGCAATGCTGACATATCTGTATTATATTCTAATAGAGCCTATTATAAATATAGTAGCAATGAATAATGTCAATGTTCCTAGATTTGGGTTAGAACGCACTATCAAAACCATAGATTTCATATATCAGAATGAAGCTGATTTTGAAAACCTTGGCCTTAAGATAGACCACTACTTCCTTGATACATTCGCTCAGATCAGACAGTGGTTTGCCGATTACTCTTTAAACAGATAATCAGTAATCAGACGAATTCTAATAATTATAATGAGGAGCTTTCGGGCTCCTCATTATTTTTAATTCATAAACTGTCTAACGATATAATCTTCAAGACTTACTACAACTGAATTTCCTGTGTTGTTTTCTGTAAGCATTACTCTCTTACCGTTATCGATAAGCATACCGCTCTTAGCCTGAACATCAAAGTTTTCAAGAATAGCCTTGAAGTTAGCTGATTCTTCTTTGATGAATCCCATAGCAGCTTCGTTTTCAATAGCAAGAGGAATAAGAGATTCTGTTACTACATTAGTAGAACCATCAGATGTAAGTAAGTTGAGAGGTAAGGTGGATTCCGTCTTAACCTTGTCATCAGTGATAATGCCAGTAGTATAAGCTTTCTGATGCGACGGAAGAATTACCCAGTCATAAGTAATGATACGGATATTTCTTACATAGCAATTGCCATCCTTATTATCAATACTACCAAGAGCTCTGAGAGAGAATGACGGCTTATATCCAGAAGCAAGGTCTTTATTGAAGTAATCACCGATTTCATTATTAGCTCCTTTAAAGTGCCCTCTGATGATATTACCATCTCTCCAGAGTTTTGTATATACTACACCAGCTCTGAGAAGATCAACAACCTGCTGTCTTGCAACAGATTTATCTAACGGATGGTTAGCTTCACCTCTCATATTACCTGTAGGAATAAGCTCTTTCTGGATACGATCAGAATTCAAATCTGGATCGATATCTTTTGGAACGTATATACGACCATTTCTATTTTTTACATCAAGATCTTGCATTATACCTTCAGCTAATAAACGACCATTAGAGTCGCCAATGATATTAGCTTCAGACTTTATTTCAGACTCGAGAATAATATGTCCTATGCTTTTATAGTCCATTACAGTTTCCTCCTTTATATAAAGTATATATTTATACAAATGTTTCCTACCATCCCTAGTCTCCAGTGTTAAATCTAACACCAAGCAAAACATACCAGTAATACACCAGATAAGGAGAATGATGTGTATGGATAAACAAGATTCACTTACTTTTCTGGAAAAACTTATTAAGTATGATCCGGAAGAGATAAATGATATTCTTCTTCAAAAAGGAAAGCAGAAAATGATCTTTCCTTTTGTAAGAAGAGAAGACCCAAAAACCCTAAACAATTCTAAGGAGGAAAATCCAAATGGCAAACGAAAATGAATTCAACTTAAACCAGATGCTCGACGAAATTAAGGGCAACATCAAGCAGAAGAAAGCTTCAGCAAAGGATGAAACACTCATCATGCAGGCTATGCTTAACGATACTTCTTTCTCTGTAGAAGTATTCACAAACTCTGGTTCAGAATCACACTGCCCTGCAACAGTATTTAAGAATGCAGTAGCGGGTGTAATCTCAGACACAACAAAGATATCTAAGCAGGAAGCTTCAGAACTCATGAACAACTACAATGTAGGTAAGTCAGCGGCTGAAGCTATGTGTACAGTATCTAAGGACTTCCTTAATACTACACTCTCTACAGGTAGAAAGGTAAACCTCGGCGGTACACAGTACTCAAATATCTCAATGCATAAGCAGTTCGTAGAAGAAACAACAAAGTCTTATCCGGTTATCGATCCTAAGACTGGTAAGTCTAATGGAATGAAGACTAAGACTATCCCAGGACATGAAGTAATCAAGTGCTCATGCTCTTGCCCTAAGTGGCTCTTCCCTGAAGAAAAGTAATAACATATAAATATTGTAAGTTTAAAATTTTTTCATGGACTGACTAATAATCCAAGTTTCCGGGTAGGTTAATTCCTACCCGGATTCTTATGTATTTCAACATTTGATTAAATTTATAAAGGAGGTATAGCTATGGTTAAAGTGTCTAAGTACCTTAAAAACGTCACTAAGTCCATGGGTTACGCACTGTATTCGACCACTAAAGATAGTTATTCTACAGTGGCCGATTTTGCGGAAACAAACTCTGACTTGTTTAAGACAGCCTACTCGGACTTAAAGAACTATAAGACTACTTACCAGAGAGTAATGACTCAGTTTAAGAATTCAAAAGTTTTCGTTGCATCTAAACTGGCATTACAATCAGTTAAAGAAGACCTTAAAACTGGTGACTTCTATAACAAAGCAAGACAGGATGCTTTTGCAGCTAAGTACTCTGGCTTAGATATATCTGAAGACGACTTTGATATTGCCGACTTCGGATTTGATGAAGATAGTGACTGGGATATTAACGATGGTGATACTCTTGTATCCAAAGTCGTTAGTAAGTCTAATAAGCTTTCTTCTATTCTTATAAGCGATACTATTATAAAGACATCATCTGCACAGATTGATACCCAAAAGGAAATCGCTTCTATGCAGTATGCACAGAATATAGAACTTACTAAGTCTATCAATAGAAATATTGAAAACCTCGGAATGAATCTGGATAACAGATTCAAAGATTTTGCTACTATGGCAAAGGTTAATTCTGAAAACGCTGTTAAGTTCTATGATGCTGTGGGTAAGTCTCTTAATGATATCGCTACAGATATCAAGTTTCTTGCTGATGTAGAACGTAAGAGACAGGATCCAAATTTCGGTCAAAAGGAAAAGACCAAGAAGCCTGGACAGAATATTGAAGATATTGCTCCAAGTGGCATAGTAGACCTTAGAGCTTACGGCGGAAAGATTAAATCTAATGCTAAGAATATGCTCAATAAGTATATTCCGGGTATGGATATGCTTTTCGGTGATAATAATATGCTCGCTATGTTAGCGGCAAACCCTATGCAGTTAGTATCAGAAGCAGCAATAAAGAAGATACTTACTCGGCAGAATGAATTAATGTATAACTTAGACAACTTTAACCAGTCTTTGGAAGGATTATTCCCTGCAATCATAGGACGTTTTAATACTCTCGCTGATAAAGATGAGTATAGTGGCGGTAAGAAAACATGGCAACTCTTAGGAGAATTATTCGGTATCAAGAATAAGTATACTACTAAGATTGACACTAAGCAGTTTAACAGAGGAGCTACATCATGGGATGGTATATCTAAGAAATATCTCGAAGAAGTAATCCCATTCTATCTTAGAAAGATGACTGCCGCTCTTACTGGCGAAAGAGAAATGATTTTCGATCCAGAGAATGGTCGTTGGACTACTGTATCTGGTGCGGTTAAATCTCATGCTCAACAGCAGTTCCAGAGATCTCAGTCTGCATTCTCAGAATTCAATTCAGAGCTTAATTATTTCTTAAAGGACACAAGATTTAAGAGAGGAGCAGACAAGAGAAGACTCGAAGAAGAACTTCCTATATTATATAAAGTGCTGTATAATATGGGTGATATAGATTTGAAGGATAAACGTGGAAGTGAATTAGGAGTTTCTGAGGAAACTCTAAATATTTTCAGAGCAGCCTTCGAAGCTATGCCTAACAATATTCGAATGAGTATTGTTTCTAATATTAATCAGCAGAAGAAACAAGCTAGTGATCAGCTTAAGAAATCCGAAGAACTCGGAGATCTTCTTTACAAGTTTGCCGCTGAAGGTATCGATATCAATAAATACGATCATAAAAATCGTACATATAAGATAAATGGTATCGATAAAGATTATGACCAGTATGGTGACTATAAGATCAAAGACAATAAGTCTCCTATTGCTATGGGTCTTGTAAGAGCTAAAGATAAGTACGATAAGTCTATCTTTGATTATCTTAAGAGTATTAAAGATGAATTTGAATACCTTAGACAAGAAGGCATGTATGTATATGGCAATATCGGAAACGGCGGTTCTGGTGGCGGAGGAAACACTCGAAGAAGAGGTGGAGTTGTTGGCGGTAATGGAGGAAGAATATTTACTCATCAACAGGAAGAAGCCAATAAGAAACTCAACTTCGATTACACCGGACAAAAAACTTCTGAAGAAATAGCTCGTAATGCTGTTCTTAATAGAGATGAATCATACGAACGTAATGTAGAAAGTATGATGAATAGGGATGATGCTTGGAAATATCAGTTTGTAGGGGATCTCTCTGAAGACGAAAATGTAATTCACACAAGAAATACAATGTACAATACTGCTAAGAAGAGAGAAGAGAAACGTAAACAAGATTGGCTTGATGAAAGGACAAAGGATTCTGTATTCAGAGATATCTTTGGTCTTACTCAGGACAGAGTTTACAGAAAGAAATTCGATCAGTATAGCGATAAGAAGTTCTCCGAAAAGTTTGAACACGCTGATACTTTCGGCGAGAAGTTCTTCCTCGTAAAAGATGAAGTCGAATCATGGCTCGATAAACCAAGTGCCGCTCTTAATAGAGCCGTTCTTGCTGCGGATAATCATCTTTATAATATACTCTATAAATCTTCTATGCAGATGGTTGATGATGAAGGTAAGCCTATCGAAGGTTTCCTTGACTTACTTAAGTTTAAGACAAAGGAAACTTTTGACAAAGCTAAAGACTCTATAACCAGCTGGTTTGGTGATGCTAGGACTAAATTTCAAGAATCACCATTTGGTCAATGGCTCGAACAATTAAAAGAAAATATTCTCGGTTCTCAGACTGGTGAAGGACATAGGGACAAATTCTTCCCGGCTCTCATGGATGCACTCAAGAAGAATTCAGAAGATGTATTCAATATGTATAAGGAGGCATTCCGTAAATCAGCTCTTGATTCTGGTATTATGAATGAAGATGAAGATGGGAATCTTACATTTAAGTCACAAGAACAGACTGATCAAGAAAGATATGATAACTATGAGAGAGAATATAGACGCCATGCTGATGCTCAGTCTAAAATCGGCAAATATGATCAAGCTGTCGTAGATAAAATCAGATCTATGGATTCTAGAACTATAGAGTTACATAGTAAGAGAGATAAAGAGTTTGCTAAAGCTGTTGAAGATGTAAGAAAAGCTGATGAAGCTGAAGCATTCTTTAAAGAATTCAACGACAGAGTTAATGGGTATACTGGAGATCAAAGAACAAAATACGAGGGTCTTCGATCCACAATGAATCAGTATAAACAGGATTTAAATGCTGATATAATGACTGCCGCAACGAATAAGGTTGAAAAACAGAGAGCCGCAAATAAAGCTTCTCAACGTTACGACTATATTTCAGATGAAGTAAAAAATCTTCGGGAAATAGCTGAAAATAAAGACGGTATCTGGTCAGCTGATCAAGTTAAACAGGCTAAAAAGGATCTTGAAGATCTTTTAAAAGAGCAAGATACCGCATTAAAAGAAAAAGAAAAAGCTATAGAAGAAGCTAGAGTATATACCGAAATACAACAGAGATTACATGGACCTGAAAGAGAACAATTAGCTGTAGATGCGGCTTGTAGCCATATATCTAATATGAATGATAATATCTTGATATCATCTATGGAAAGACTTAATGGTATATTAACTACAAGCAATCTCACTAAAGAAGATCTCGAACAACAAAAGACACATTTCAAGAATTTAAAGACTTTATATGAAAATGAATGTGAAGATTTGTGGGATGCTGTCGATAATGCTAGAGCAAGGCTAAATTCTAGTACTACTGAAGCTGAAGTTGAGATGCTGAATAATGCCATCGATAATTTAATGAAGCGAATAAATGTGATAACTCACCAAATTATTCCTGCTATTGATGCTAATATCAAGACTTTAACTGAAGGTGGAGATCTCTTAAAAATAGATGATATTACAACCTTTAGATCTACAGCTACAAATAATCTCGATAATTATACTATCAGAAAAACCGGTAAGTCTGTTGCTGGCATAGAAAAGCTCTCTGAGAGATCAAAGATGACTTTAGGTCAGTTTGATCCTGAAATTCTTAATGAATTCAAAGAGTATATGGAAAGAGAAGCAATGCAGAAACATATGCTTCAAGAATTCGGTGATTCTTCCGGTCAAGTTGACGAATCAAAACTTAATAAGAAACAGTTAGATGCTTATCACGGTTATCTTAGTATGAAGAAAAGAGTAGAGGACTTTAGATCCCAAATAGATACTCTTAACCTTACTCCAGAACAGAAGACTGAAATATTAAGTTTATTGAGTACACCACATAGAACTGATTTTGAACAGAAAAAATATGATCAGACTATAGCAAATAAGTTCCAAGAGTTTAAGAATCTTAAAGAAGATGAAACTCCAACAATGGCTCGTGGTGGTATCAATAGAACCGGTAGAGCATTTAGATCTATTGTATCTTCTGGTGAATTAATTAATGGTAGAATGGTTCCTCCTGGAGGTCCATATATTACAACAATTCCTAGAAATGGTGTCGTTATAAATCCTAATTCGGAATCTACTATAAAGCGTCAAGCAAGAGAAGAAAAGGCATTCGCAAGAGGACTTAAACTTAATGCTGAAGCTAATGATGGTCTTGAACAGTTAGGCACATTCTCTCCAGTACAAACCGTATTAAAAGAAAACTTTGAAAAGTTATTCCAGAAGCTCGATGTAATAACAGGAGAAAATGCCGAAGATGATGTAATAGATTCTCGTATATCGGATAAATTCCAGAAATTCATTTCTGATCCTACCAGACTTCAGGATGCTTTTGAAAATCCATTAGCATTTGCTATGTCCACCATAATTAGCAATGCAGTACCTAAGGTAACAAGAACTATCAATGATAGGATTATTCCTTGGGTAGATGCTAAGTTAAGACGAAATGGTGGTAATGATGAAGATCTCGCATTTAACGCTGAAGCGAATGATAAACTTACTGACATGGTTCCTCAGGAATTAAAAGATTTTGCTGATGCTATCGGTAAAAATGTCGGTATTAATGGCTTAGCAAAGGGTATTCTGGGAATGGGTGCCGGTGGTATTTTAATGGGAATGCCACTTCTCGGTGCTGGTATAGGTGTAGGAAGTGAAATCGTTAAAAACAATGATTCTCTTAATTCGACATTATTCGGTACAATTCTTGCTAAGGATGAAAATGGAAACGTTGTAAGAAGAGAATACGATGGAATTATCTCTGAAGCTTTCCAGAAAGCTTTCCCTGATGCAAAGGCTTATGGTCTTACAGGTTCAATTCTTGGTATGCTTACTCCATTAGGACCATTAGGCGGTATGCTTGTTGGTGCCGGTTTAGGATTTGCTAAGAATACTGAAGTTGTACAAGAAGGTTTATTCGGCGAAGATAAACTCTTTAGCCCTAAGAATAGAGAGAAGATGAAGAAGGCTCTTCCTAAGATGGGATTAGGTGCCGCTGTTGGTGCATTAGCATTAGGTGGTCCATTCGGTTTATTAGGAGGAAGCTTACTCGGTGCAGGAGCTGGTTTAGTTTCTTCTACAGACAAATTCAAGGATATTATGTTTGGTGAAGATGACGGAACTGGTAAACGTGAAGGCGGTATTGTTGGTCAGTTAAAGGAACAATTCCTTACTCCAATGAAGGACTTTGCTCTTAGTATGGTTGATCAGTTAAAGCATACATTGCTTGATGATTTCTTAAAACCATTAGTTGATTTAGTACCTACTATCACAAATGAAATGCATCATTTCTTCTCAGAAACATTAATGAGATTCCCTAACTGGGTTAAAGAGAAGCTCGAAGATGGACTACTTAATCCTATCGGTAATCTCGTAAGAGATAAAATTATCAATCCAGCTAAAACACTCGTTAGTGGAATATTTAAAGGTATCTTTGGCATAATCAAAGCACCATTTAAACTTGTAGGAAAAGCTGCTTCTGGTATTAAGGGTCACTTTGATCGTAAAGCTATCAGAGGCGGTTATTCAAAGATGTCTGCCGCAGAACGAAACGACGAAAGAAGAAAGCACTGGGCTTCATTTGGTGTTCGTAAAGGTATTCGTAAAATTTTACCATTCCTTGGTGGTGGAGATAAATATGAAGAATTTGATGAAGAACTTGAAGGACTCACAAATCGTAGTTCTACGGATCAGTTAGAAGACTTAAGAAATTCTATCTTAGGTAATATAGGAGATTCTAATGCATTTAGGAACGCTCTTATGGCTAACCAGAAAAAGACATCTGCTGAGATTTCCGAAAAGTTTAAAACTACATTCTCCAATGGTGTAGCTAATAAGATTGAAAAATATGTCCGTAAGGGAGATTCTGACAGTCTTGCTAAAGCAGCTAAACTTATAAGAGAAGCTGACACTATAAATGGTGATAGATTATCTAAGGAAGATGCCGACAATCTTATTAATAAGATTAAGACAAATCGTGAAGAACGAGATAATATCGAAACAAAGATGCAAGCTTATATGGGAACTTCTGATGAAGACCTTGCTAAACTTGCAGACATGATGGGATTTAAAGGCATTAAGAATGGTAAGCTTACCACAAAACAAAAGCAAAAGCTTGCTGAAATGCTTGATGTCGAAATTAATTCTCAGAATAAAAAGAAGAAGCTTATGGGTGATGAAGCGTATGCTCAATATAAAGACGCTATGCTCAACACCACTCCAGCAAATGAAGCTCTTGATGAATTCACTCAAAATATCGTTAAGACGAATAAGGTATTCCATGATCTTCTTGACTTCGATAATATCGTAGGTGAAAGAAGACAAGAGAAACTTGAGTCTGCTGAAGGATATGATAATGCCAGAGAAGAAAAAATAGCTGAATACAATAGAAGAATAGAAGCTAAGTCTTCCGATATAGCTCACGCTAATGAAAGTTTAGCCGATCTTAAAAAGCAATTATCCGAAACTACAGATCCTGTAAAACGGGAAGAGTTGGAGAATAAAATCAGACAGACTGAAAATTGGAAAGCTGAAGCTCAAGAAGCTCTCAAAGAAGCTGAAGAGTCTAAGAAACCATATCTTCAGGCTAGAAGAAAGTCAGAAACTCTCAAGAATTATAACGCTTCTAAGATGCGTAATGCTGAAGCAATGATTCATGAAAATGATGCAGACTTCAGAGAAAAACTCCTCGCAAAATATTTCGATCCGATAGCTAAGACTGGATATTACGATCGTGATCAGCTTAATACTCTTGAAGAGAAATTAACTGATGAATTGTATGATAGTCACGCTCAGGTTCTTCTTAAAATAACCAAGAGACGTCATATAGTAGAAGATCTCGATGAGTTCTTTAAAGTTACTGACGAAAAATGGTTAAACCGAATTGAAAGACTTGGTGAATATGCTGATATCAATAAGAACGATATCAAGAAACTCCAGACACTTTCTGATAGTGATATGAGAAGTCTTGAGGACTATCTTAAGACTGATCCAAATATTATTAGAAGTAACGATGTTCCAAAACTCAGACAGCTTATATCTACTAACAGAAATAGGTATGAAGATGCTGATATGAAGACCACAGTAAGACATAATACTCATTCAGTTAAGGGAAGAATAAAGAACTTTGTTAACGATGCAGGAAAAGGATTACTTAGAGGTCTTGGAGTTACTGGTAAATTCTTTTTTGATGCTGAAGCTAAAGATAATGACAAGCGTGATAGACTCATGGCTGACATTAGAAAACTCGGAAGAGATTACGAAGATGATCCAAGATTCAGAAATATCATTAAAAAGCCAGAAGTAATGGATGCTATGTCTACAGGAGAACTCGAGGACTACAGGAATCTTCTCAAGTCGTATATAACAAGAAAGAATCGTAGTACTGAAAGTCCTTCGGATACAGCTCAAACAACTCAAAGCGAACCTATTCCAATGGGTGAACCAATTCCGACGAATGCATTTGCTGATATGCTTCTTTCTCCACTATTTGCTACAGGTAAAGCTCTTACTGGACTTAGCAATCTTATTGCTAAACGTCAAGCTAAACGTGCAGCTAAGCGTAGAAAGCTTCAAGCTAAAATAAATCTTGATGCACAGCCAGCTACATTTGCAGAGAAAGCCTTAGAAGTTATTGCTGAAAATACTGGAGCTACTGCTGAAGCTGTAGATGATGTAGTACAACAGCAAGAAGAAGCTATGACTCCTCCAGCAAAGGGTTCGAAAGAAGAAGCTGATGCAAAAATGGAAGAAGAAAAGAAGTACTCATTCTTAGATAGAATGAAAGGTTTCTTCCATAGAGGTGACGATGATGACGACAATGAAAAGAAGCCATCATTATTCTCAAGAATAAAGAATGGAATAGCTAAATTCCTTGGAAAAGCATTATTCGGTATAAGCGTATTCGGTGGTATTCCTATCCTTGTAGGCTTTACTAGAAAGTATGTAATTCCGTTCTTCAAAGAAAAAGTAGGTCCATGGTTAATAGGTACTAAGACTGAAGATGGCACATATGAAGGCGGTGTATTATCACCTTTAGCAAATTCAGTTTCTACTATGTGGGGCAACTTTAAAAACTGGGTAGTTGAAACAGGTTGGCCTGCTGTAAAGAACGGCTTACGTGATATCGCTACCGAAGCTGTAACTCTTTGGAAAGATGGAATAGAAACTAGTATTGAATTTGCTGTCGGAAAAGTTCTTCCTACAGCTATGGAAATGCTCGCTAGATATTTACCAACTATTATTTGGCATGGTATAAAAGGTCTTGGCAGTGCATTAAAAGACTTATTCGGAAAAGATGATATAAGCAGCAATGAAACAAAAATCGATACATCACTTTCCGAAGCATACAATAATACTTATGGTTCAGGAAATACCACATCTAAATCAGATCTCGTAAGAGGTTTGACTGATGCCGCTCATGATAAACAAATGAGTAGAGGTTTAGTAGGACAAACTGCCGCTATTACTGCTCAGAATAAGAATTACGAGGCTTATCAAGAAGTCAATAGTAATGAAGAAGAAAAAGCTGCAAGAAGTCAGTTTGCTGCAGAAAAATTAGATCTGGAAAACAATGAATCATATCAGTCTATAAAAGATAGTGCTGTAAATGAAGCATATGCTGACAGTCGTTCTGGAATGTCAATGAAAGAACAAGGTGGCAGAATGCTTGCTAGATCTATCGTTACTGGCGGAAAAGAAGTAGTCTTACTTGGTAAGGGAATAAGCTTAACAGGAAAACTTGCAAGTAAAATTCCTTTAGCGGGTAAACTTCTTGGAGGCGGACTTAAAGCCTTAGGCGGTGGAGTACAAGGAATAGGTAAAGTTGGCGGAACAATTAAAGCTCTCGGTAAGGGAACAGCTACGGTTGAATCTCTTGCTTCGGGAGTTGCAAAGAATCAAGCTAGATCCGCAGCTGCCGCAAGAAAAGCTGCAGCTAAGAGTAATTCAAAACTTGCTACAAAGATTTGTAATAAGATTAAAGATGCTCTTACTAAATTAATGGGAAATCCTAAAGTTGCGGAAAAGACAACTGAACTTGGAGCTAAATCTTCAGGAAAGTTAGCAACTCTCATGGGTAAGATTTCTAATAAGCTTGTTCCTATACTCTCTAAATTCCCAGTACAACAGTTAGCTAAGATTTTGGGTAAAATAGCTGTTGTAGTAATGATTGTAACTCTTGTTGCAGACTTTATATCAGGATGGGATAATGCTGCTACTATACTTGGAATAGTGGGTAAATCTGACGAACTTCTTGTTATGGAACGACTTCTCGCTGCATTAAGCCAAGTAATCGCTAACCAGCTTTTATTCGGATTTGTACCAGCTAAGACAGTTGCTGACTGGATTTTAGAGATGGATGAATTCGTTAAGTTTGGTGGAGAATCTGAACAGGAAATGGTTGATGATATTAAGAAGCGTAGAGATGAAGCTGAAGCTGCTATCGAAGCATATAATATCGAAAACGGTACTTCATTCGAAGGCGTCGAAGAAATCAATTTAGCTGTTAATACCACTAAACTTCAGAAAGCTCATAATAAAGTAACAGAAACTGTCGAAAAGATGGATAAGTCTGCTTTAGGTGGTTATAAGCAGTATGAAGAGTTAAGAAAGAAAGCTGATGCTGGAAGCAAGTGGGCTAAGGTTCAATTAGCTGTAAATGGCTTTACGTACGGTATTGCTGGTTTACAGTCATTTGGAGCTCTTAATGATTATAAGCGTTACGAAAAAATATACGCTAAAGAACACGCTGATGAGTTAGCCGGACTTCTGACTGATGAAGAATCAACTCCACCAGAAGAAGTTGCTACTAATGCGGAAGCTAATGACAAACTCAAAGCATTCGGTAAAGGTGCAAGCAAAGTATTGAAATATGCTACTCCATTTGGCGTTATAGACGACTTAATTGGAGAGGGTAAGAATATAGCAAGCGACCTTAAGAAACTTTCCGCTCGTAATAAGTCTATCAGAACAAAGATAGCTCAGGGTAAAATATCTATAGCAAGTAAGGATTACTGGAAGATCGTCTTAGGAAGTGACTCTGATAATTCATATGCTTCAAGTTTATTCAGACTTTCTGAATATATGGAAAGAGTTATTAAAGCTCCTGTATTAGCTATACAAAATGTAATAGATTCTGTAGTTACTAGTGAAACTGGAGTTAATTCTGACGGAACAACTGCAAGTACAACTGCGGTTAAATCATCAGATAATATAACTTCTACATCATCATCAAGCACCACAACCAAAACAGCAAAGAAAACTGGTCTTAAGACTACAGTAGCATTAGGTGCAAGCTTAGTGTCTGGATTAGTCAAAGGCTTATTTGGAAAAGGCGTTAGTGGAACAGGTAAACAATACTTCCATGGATTAAAACATAAGTATGCTATACCTCCTACACCATTAACTGATGACGATGCTTCATTTATCAAATCACAATATTCTGGAGGAGGACATCTCTATCAAAGAGATTACAACGACAGATTTAATATTGCTGGAGACACTTCAGCACAATCAATAGCTGACTCTGGATGTGGTCCAGTGGTAGCATCAGAACTCTTATCTCGTTATGGTAAGAACTATGATGTACATGAAGCCGCAAGAGCAGCATTAAAATATAAAGAGAAAGATGGAGGTACATTCCCAGAATACTTCCATGACTATCTCGGAAAGAAAGGTATTAGAACTTCTAATATCAATTCACCATCTGAAGTAAAACGCAGAATTAAGAGTGGTGAAAGTGTAATACTTATGGGTCAGTCTGGTACAGGTAAGACTCCATTCGGTTTTGCTAACCCACACTATGTACTTGCTACAGGTATGAGCAACGGTAATATTATAATCCAGGATCCAGAAGATCCACAGGGTAATGCATTATACAATGCAAATGATACTATCAATGATTCTATCTATGCAATTGGTACATCAGGCATGGGAAGAAGAACTAGATTTGGTGGTGGCAAGAGACTCTCTGGTAGAGGACCTTCTCTTACTTCTAAACAGATGTCTACACTCTATAGTATTCTTCACGAAATCACATTGAAGCATGAAGGCGGCGGAGATTATACTGTTGTATGCGGAAACGATAATGGCAGTGTATCATTCGGTTCTATTGGCTTCCATGCTACATTAGCAAAACAAGTACTTCAGCAGATTGCTCAAAGAGTAACTGATCCTAAGGATAAGGCTACTTTAGAAAGATTTGCAACAAGAAGTGAAACTGAAATATTTAATAACTCGGATTGTGACACTCTTCAGTCATTGCTTACAAAATACTCTGACATCAGCAAAGATGTACAGGATTCTGTTGCATATGCGTTACTTGAAGAAAACAATATGAGTCATCCATTAAAGATGTATAAAGCGGGAAGACTTAATAACCCTCTGTCTATGCTTGTTCCTGCTGATATTTATAATACTGGATTCCATAATGGTTGGGCAGAAGATTACGGTTGGAAATCTACAGCAGACGGTACAGCTGAAATTGATCAAGTTACTAATCAAATGGTTTCTAAATCATGGTGGGCAAACAGTGGTTCACAGTATACTCAGGCATGGTTAAATCGTATTAGAGATACAGCAGAAATAGTTAAGGGTATCGATCTCGACACATATCAACCTGGTTCTATTGTATCTGGTTATACTGGACTCAATGGTAGCCCATCAGGTGTATCAGGCAGCACGTCTTCAAGTAGTTCTAAGTCTAGCGGTATACTTGGACTCTTCAAGAATTATGCTATGGCTGCATTCAAAAAGCTCTATGGTAGCAAATTAGTTACTATGCTCTTCGGTGATGATAGTGAAGAAGCATCAAGTACTTCTTCAGGCAATGCCGGAGGATATGAAGGAACTGTTAATACTAATGGAGCTGATAGTTGGTTCTTAGAAACTCTTGCCGGATCAAGTGTATCTTCAGGATATAGAACTCCGGATAGACCAGACCATGGCGGTATTGACTATGCTGCAGCAGAAGGAACACCTATTTACTGCCCTGTAGATGGTGTAGTTTGTTATGCTGAGTGGAATACTGGCGGTTATGGTTACCTTACTATTGTTCAAGATACTCATGGTTATTATCATATCTTCGGTCACCAGTGTCAACAGCCTCCAGTAAAAAATGGACAGGAAGTAGTACGTGGTGATTTAGTTGGTTATGTAGGTAATACAGGTGAATCATATGGTGCTCACTTACACTATCAGGTAAATAGACCTTCTGATATGTGGCACGCTGATGTGGATCCTAATAAGTATGACTACTCCGACTATATAGAATCTGCAAGATTAAGATCTAATGCAACAAAAGTAGAAGAAGCATATAAGACGTATGGTGACGATTTTGTGGGACCAGTTACCACAGATAAGATGCCATCGTCTGGTAAAGGTAAGAAAACTAATACTTTAACTCCTGGTCACGTAACAGTAACTAGAGATCAGCTTAAAGCTATTCAGGAAAAGACTCTTACAGAATACGAGAAGAAAAAGAAAAGATCTGGAAAGGGTTCCCCGATTACTCCAGGCAATGCTAACAGTCTATATGATTATCCTACTATGGATTCTCAGACAGCAGCTAGAGCAAAAATGAACCCAACAGAGGCAAGAAAACATCAGGGTGGTCCATCTACTGTAAGCGAAGAAGCATTAGCTGCAATAGTGAAGCTTCTTGGTAATATCTCAGTAAATACATACAACCTTAATGAAGTCGTAGCTCTTCTGTCTAAACTTAGTATCAACACTGCTCAGACCGTTAACGGTACGGGTAAAACCAAATCGGCTAAAGGAACAGAACATGCTGATGATACTCAAGGAATAATAGAAGAGTTAGTTAAGACTCTTGCTAAAACAAATAGCATGAATATGCACGCTTTCAATTCTTTAAATTCTAAGATTGATGGTAGTAACTCGTCTGCTATGCAAGCAGTATACAGTATTGCCGGTCAATAATAATTTAGAGTGGGAGAGTAATCTCCCACTCATTTTTTATTTAAGCCAAACATTTCGATAATATTAATCTCAAAGGAGGGGTTTATAATGGGTGCCGCTGAATCTGTATTATCGGTAGCGAACTCTTTTGCTGATGGCTCCAATAGTGGAGGCCAAAAATTCTGGTCTTTTCTTGGGTTTTCATCTAGAATAGAATGGTGTGCGGCTTTCGTATCCTACTGCGGTATAAATGCGGGAGTTGCTAATTTTCCTAAACTTACACGAGTGACTCTTTTTGTTGAAGCATTTACTGGCAGAAATGAGTACTTTGATAAATCTAAAATTGATACAAATCCTCCTGTTGCGGGAAGTTTAATTATATTTGACAATTGTGATCATATAGGATTTGCTGCTTCAGTACGAGGAAAAACCGTAGTAACTAAAGAAGGAAACTATAGTGATGCAGTAGGTAGCAGAACTATCTCTGATATATCTGCCGCAGGCAATGGTATTCAGGGTTGGATTAATCCAAATTACGATGCTCTTGTTGGTGATGGTGTTCTTGTAGATGGAGGAAATGCTGAAGAAGAAAGTACTTCGGTATTTAATGAAGATGAATTAGGATACGTTCCCGATTTAGATTTATATCTTAGATTAGGATATGGAGGAGAAAGTCTTTCTTCTAATTATCAAGTTACAATTTCAGATAATGATATGGCTCAAATTAAAAAGGTTGGTAGTTTAAGAGGTATAATGGGTATGCCTCCACAATTCCTGCCTACAACAGATTTGAGAGTTATGTTTGCTGAATCTCCAGATGGTTCGTATAATGTAAACGAAGCTTTAACGACTAACTATTTAGGATACGACTTTACAAGTTCTATTATAGGAAAACTTCCTATTGTGTATTTGACTCCATGTGAACCTGTATTCTTACCTAATATGGCTTCAAAGAAAGCTATTGATGAAGTGCTGACGGAGACTGTTAGAGCTTTAGCTGGTGCATCCACAGAGATCCTCGGAAATCTATTACAAGATTATTCCGGAAAAATCTATTCTACTAAAACAGCCTATCCGGAATACTTTAAGTATGTCAATCCTATGTGCAGAAATATGGCAATGTTTCTTAAGCTTAATGGTGAGGATAGCCCATATAAAGATTTAAAGAAGACTATGGATCCATATACTTATAACTGGGGCAGAAACTATGAAGATGCCGATGAGTATGCTAAGATTCTGGATAATATAGCAGACGCTGAAGAGTCCAATAATAATGAAGGACGACAGAAGTATACTACTCAATCTGATGTAAACTGGTTCCAAAAGTTAGTTCACTACAGAGCAGCTATTCCTTTCTATGCTAACTTAGAACCTTCAGTTCAGGAAGAAATGTCTAATGAAACTACACAGTCTACATTATCAAGTAGTATCAATAGTTTTTCTGATCAAGCAAGAGAATTACAGTATATCTTAGGTTTAACTACATCTCAGGTAGGATTAAACTTCGATAAACTTAAAGATACTCTTGGTGATAGCAAAGAAGCCTTAGATAATTTCATTAAAGCTCTCCCTATAGGAAAGAACTTATTCTCTACTCTTACGGATAGTTTCAATACGGTTATCTCTGGTGGTAAGATTATATTCCCGGAAATATGGTCTGATTCGGACTTCTCTCGTACTTATAATATAACAATGAAGTTCATATCACCATCTCCAGATAACTATTCTATTTGGAAATATATTCTGGTTCCATTAGCTCATATCTGGGGATTAGTTTGTCCGAGACAAGCAGACAAGAACGGCTATTCGGCTCCATTCTTAGTTAGAGCTTTCTGTAAAGGCTTATTCAATATAGACATGGGTATCATCACTTCATGCTCTATTACTAAGGGTAAAGAAAATACATGGAATAAAGATGGTCTTCCAACGGTAGTAGAAGTATCATTGTCTATTAAAGATCTCTATAAGGTTATGTCTATCACAAGCATGGATAGTATCAAGTTTGATATGATGAATAATATAGCTGAGATGGATTTCTTAGCTAATGCTTGTGGTATAAACTACAACGTTCCTGATGCTGCAAGATACGCTCAGATGTTTATCGACCTTAGAGTTAGAGATAGAGTTATTGATATTCCTGCTAATATACTCAATCAGGTTACTAATAAAGTAACTAACTCATTTGAAGCGATTCGTAGTGGTTTAAAGAATATTCGTGGTATATAATACAAACATAAAAACATCAAGTAAGGGACTATCCCTTACTTGATATTTTTTCTAGGAGGTAATATAATGAACAAGTATAAGAAAAAGCAAATTGAGTATATGAACTCGTTTGGGGATATTCCCATAAACTACAATGATAGATTACTTTGGATGATCGATAAGTATAAAATCAACCAAGCAACAGCTGATCAAATTATAGCTCAGAGAGATGACATGCTTAAAACTTTATCTTACAATTTTTATAAAGTTGTTCTTTATGAAAGACCAGAAGGAGCAAAGCGTCCAAGATTTAGATTTTGTAAGGCTAATGTAGCTAAAGGAGCTGCTAATGGTTTTATCCATGTATACTCTCCTGATGCCGCCGCAGGATTTAAACAGATGAGGCAGTTGGTTACTTCTAATGAAATATATTATATAGACCAATTAATCCATACTCCATGTATAGTTACGTTCAATGCCTACTTTAAGACTCCATCTTATTTCAATAAGAAAGAAGTATTCTTAGCGGAGATAGGAATTGAGAATCCTTGGACTAAACCTGACTTTGATAATATAGCTAAGAAGTATTCTGATATGTATAACTCTAATGTATGGATAGATGATGCTCTTACTATATCCGGAACAGTAAATAAATTCTATTCTATTTTACCAAGAGTAGAAATAGACTTGAGATTCCTTAATATGCTCCAGAATAAGCATCAGTATGATAGTATAGTAAGTAGAGTTGAAAATCCTGATTCTGTAAAATATTACACATTCAATGGAGACATATAACTTTTAAGTAATGCATAGTTTCTTCCCTATAATACTATGCATTTAATCATTCTCTCAATCCTTTTGTTTTCATATTTTGAAAGTGCTGACAAAACTTGTTCCTGCGGTGGGGTAACCGCAGGAACTCCTCTCTGCTAAAATGATATAACTATATAAGTAAAGGCACGAACAGCAGTTAATATTTTAAAGGATAATGTGCCTTGTTCCTCACTTGCCTGAATCAATAAAGTTCATAACATTATTTAACAACAAAGATCCCCGTAGCGTAATGCTACGGGGAATCTTTTTATTCGATATTAGCGATGTCAAACATCTGCTTAGCAAGGAATTCTTCCGGATTGGTTTCGATCTTAGTAGTATTAAGCATTTCGAGGAATGAATACATAACCTCACAATGCTCTCTGATACTATCTGTATCGAGTTCTGTTTCGCTTACCATGAATGATTCACTGAGAGCCTTATTCTTATATACACTCTTAGAGAATCCTAAAACCATAGCTTCGAATACAGGGGTATATGTTTTATTAGTAATAACCTTAGACTTCATAACAGCCTTCTTCTCATAGTAATCTACGAGATTTGAACCTTCCTTGAGGAACTTAACTGTATCACTTGTGTCCTTAAGAATGCTCTTAAGCTCAGTCTTATCACGATTATAAGAATCGATGAAGTTCTGAGCAGCATCCATTACACGGTTACGAATAGTGAATGTGAGTTCATCGGCATTTACAGCATCGATATCATCATAGAAAGCCTTCTTGTCTGGAGCTTCGATCTTGAATACATCATCAGAATCGATCTTGTCCTTGTCACACTGTTCACACTTTTCTTTAGCTTTTTCCATAACGATATCAGCATACTTATCACAAACGAGATTAACTTCTGCAAGGAACTGTGAAGTTGCAGCAAATGTTCTTCTCATTTCCTTTGCATCTCTCTGATCAAAATAAGCCTTAGTAAGAGATTCTACGACAGCTCTCTTAGTCTTTCTATCCTTTTCGTTGATGAAATTAAGAGTGTTCATTGTAAGCTGTGTAAAGTATTCTGTAAGGAAAGTTCTGTAAGCTGTATCTCCAAGCTTAGCAAGTTTTTCATTTCTTACTCCGAGCTTATTTCTTGCATCAGCCAGTCTTACTACTTCTCTACGCTTTTCAGCTTCTTGTATTTCACGCTCTTGGGCTTCTTTGGCTTCATTGAATGCTTGTCTACGCTTCTTATATTCTTCATATGAGAGCGCAGCATTTAAATCATTAATAGTCATATACTACTAACCTCCTTTATTATTTTATACAAATGTTTCGGTATATCATGTCACAACGTCTATATTGACGTCTGGTTTACCAGAGATATCATTGAAGTTTACATTTAAGAATTCAGGAACCATAGAAAGCATATCCATAGATTCATCGGTTATGATATGCTGGTATCTTGCATCCCAATGTACGTATCCATTATCGAATCCCAAGAATTCAAAGTACACAAGATTATCTCTATACTTTTGAGTAATTTCTGATATAAGATTTGGCATATGGAGATCTTCAAGTTTATCTATATCTTCGATATAAGTCTTGATATAGTTTGTGATCTGATCAACTATAGATCTATCGGTATTAGAGAATAACTGAGTTCTGAAATTGAGAGTGAGATTTACTCTATCGATCAACGAAGCAGTTCTACCATTCTCGGTTACTCGATACATCTTAGATGGACCACAAGTATTAAAGAGCTTCATGTCTATTCCAAATGCGGTTTCAAGTGGATCGATGGCCATTTCTATATACGACATCATCCTTTTAATATCATATATGAATGAATCTACTCTTTCTTGTTTTGAGAAATAGAATAACCTTACTACTGGAACTCTATTGATTATATACTTGATAGAATTATCGAGATGCGACTGTACAATAGATACATAAGAAGTGAGTTTTTCTGAATAGTTATAGAATAGATGAACAGGATTGAGCGTCTCATATACATTGGTGACGTTCATATCCTCTACTCTATAATACATCATTTCTTCAGTTTTTGGATCCTGATAACTGAACTGGAACTGTGGAGTAACAGTAGCAGTTAATTCTGATTTCTTCATATCCGGAACTGGCTCATCATATTTATATAGAGTATAGATCTTAACCTTAACAGTTTCAGTTAACCACTTATCCTCTTTATGAGGTTGATTATTCTCATCAACACCTGGAGCATATAAACCATCGATATAAATTTTATTGTTTTCATTCATACCGTTTTCATTAAGAGGTCTGGTATTAAGTTCAAATGTATATCTTACAACTGTAGATACTACATTTGTATCAAGGACAGACTCATTGATTTGTCCAACGGAGTAACCCTGAATAGATCCATCATCGTTATAGAATATAGCAAAGCACTGCATCTTATATGGATCGAGTATAGATGTATCACCAGTATTAGGAGTAATATCCAGAGTAAATGTGTACTTATATCTATCAGCAGATAAGAATGAGTCTCTATTTACTCTCATATTAGAAGCGATAAACTGAATATCTGAACGATCGTTTACGTAATCGAATCCAAGATAATGATTATCTTTGATTGTGTCAACGTAATATGAGCATATCGGTCTGCCATCTCCAGCTAAATCTGAATCATATACTGAGATAGAATATGGAATTGTATACATGAATCCATCTAAGAGTTCATAGTGTACAATACCAGTATTATCAGCTATATTAGTATCAAAAGCTAATTCCTCAGGAAACTTTTTAATGTCGGTCGAATTAATCCATTGCTGGAATCTATAGTCTTCGAATGGAACAACTTTCATTGCTTTAGCACTTGATGAACCTTTTTGAGTAACCATATAAGTGAATGATAACTGTCCTTGATTATCACCGCCTTTTGTAATATCCGCAGAACAGTCTACTATAGTTCCAACGCTAGGAACTTCAATAGGATCTCCTGAAATAGTACTCCAGTTCTGGTTTGTATATACATGCCCCATATAGTTTTCACTACCATCAGTTTTCTTATACTGAATCTGAGTTCCAGACTCAATAAAGATTCTGTTATGTAATGGAGTGGTGGAAGGTTTATCAATTTCGATAGGAATACTATTAGTAGGAATTATATTTCCTATTTCATCTTTCATTAGAGCATATGCATAATAAACTCTGGTAAGAAGATTATCTTCTTTTCTGAATACATGAAGAATAGCATTATCCACATTGAAAGAATTGAAGTAATTCTTTAAGTCTGTGAGTGTAGAAACGTTTCCTCTGGATAATCTTTCCTTAGGAATAATTCTCTGAAGCTCTTCCACAGTCGCCCTGTTGATACCGTTTACGGAACCCTCATCTTGCTGTTTTATCGTTATCGTCATATTCGAGTATGATACTACATTGGATGACGTAAACATGCAAGTTACATCGTCACTGTACTTAAAGTTAGCATCAGCACCATTAGTTGTCCAAGTCTTAATGATGACCTTAGAGTTTATTCTTGGTCTGTAAGAAGCCTCGTCAAATCTGATTCTTATACTATTACTATTTATATAAGAATAGTAGCAGTATTTAGAGATATCATTATAGAGTCCTTCATATACAGGAGTAAGAATTACAGGGTTACTAGCATTATTACCTTCCTGAACCTCCACTTCAAACTTAACTAATTGATTGTCAAATTTGAAATTGAGTGTTTTATTGGTGATAGAGTTATCAGAAACAATATTCTCTACTATTTCATTGTAGATAACCTGTTCGAGAGTACAGGATACAATAAGAATATTGTCGTTATTTATAGCTTTGATTACACCAACAGTAGGAAGATACTCTGTAGCCCAATTATTTGGATCATTGGAAGTCTTATATTGAGCACAGTATGTAACCTTTCTTTCAGAACCAAGATTAGGAGTTTCTATTCTACTGATTATAATATCATGAATAATATGGAATTCAAATCCTTCTATCATTATAGGATATCTTGAATCTACAACGAAATCATTAGTATTTTCTGTACCAAGATAATTGGCGTTACACATATTATTCAAAACTGCACTTTCCGGAATACATAGAACTACTTTCATTGTAGCCGGAACAGCTTCCACTTTTCCTATACCAAGAGACTTAGCATGGATAAGAACGTTTCTATCGAACTTAGCTCTTGTAGGAATTATTTCATTAGAGTATTCAGAAGTCATGATGACAGAGTTCTGTAATATAGAAGCAAACACTTCTCCCATATAACCAAACGTGCTGGCATATAGAGCATCAGTGTCTTCAGCATCAATATGCTTAGCTTTCATATCATCGACAAATTTGGTTAAGTCATAAATATCGGATGTTATTTTGGCCATTAGATTATCGCCTCCATTGTAAATAGAAATGATACTCCGGATAATAAGAACTATTGTTTACTTTTTCCGAAGTAATAAATGGGGCTGTACCCCATTCAGTATTAGCCATATTGGTTTCTGAATCGTATAGAGGAAGAATATTGGATTTGCTGATACTTGATCCGCATTGTTTTATAGTAAGCATATTAATCTCATTCAGGATATAAGGTTTAAGCTCTACTACATGGAATGTATGCATTGGGATACTGAATGTTTCTACTCCGTCTACATCAGTCATTGCGTCCATAGGTAAACCCTTGATAGTAACTCCTATGTGTTTAGCGTAGTATACTATTCTATTGACATCGTTTACTACTATTTTATATATAGAGAATTCTTTGTACCTTATATTATTGAGGATATGCTTATCAAACGGCGGAATATCAGCTTCATATTCAAAATTACAATACTCATTGTAAGCTTTAAAGAAATGGTAAACATCTAAGTTTACCGTGTCTTTGAATTCAAGGTTAAAATCAAATCCATATTCCTGAGCTCTTGAACTATCTCTGAAGTATTGTCTGATTCCGTATAAGTTCATATTATGCTCAGTCATATCTGCTGCTATATTTGGTAAGTCGAGTTTAGATGAAACCTGATTAGATAACAGAGTATTCCATATAGGTCTTGCATCGATACCTCCCTGGAAATAAGTCTGCTGAAGTAATTCGAGGGATCTTCTATTAGTAAGAACTGCTCCGGCAAAGTAATCATTCTGTGCTACTTTTTTATTAAGCTCAAGCATCTTTCCATTTTCTTCATAACGTTCGAATACATGGAGATCTGGCTTTGTGAAGAACAGATACTCTTTTGTATACATATGAGAATTGTATGGATCAATCAATCCATACCTACAGAATTTTTCAAATCTGTTTGCATCGATTTGTTTACGAGTAAACAGATTATATGAGTTCATCGCCTTTTGCTCAAATGAGCCATCAGCTATGTCTTTATCAAACCCAGTTGAGAAGTCATTCATCTTGTTTACATCGAGTCTGATATCATCTGCCATATAAATTCGCCCTCCTTTCTGGATTATAAAAATGTTTCGCCTTAGGCAATACCTATTATAATTGTATACTATATAGATGTAAGAAGCCTCAGATCGAAACAAATCTCCTTGATCGCACTTATACGTTGCACTATTTGTTGCTTACTGAAATTTAATAAATCTAAAGGAGAGTGTTCGATATGTGGACTATGGGTGATGTATTGTTAAGTATGTATGAAGAGTTAGATGCTTGCGGACTAGATAAATACGGCAGACCAAAAAATCCAGTTCCAACGGTTCCAACAAGAGAGACTGAAAACGTCGATCCTGTCGTTGTGGAGAATAAGCCTGTTTTTCCGTTTATAACTGTTAGCAAGCATAGCGACATCGACATAAAATGCAAAGTTAATTATAATGTCACTTTAACCGATGCACAGTTTGAAAAATTCTTAGAAGTCATCAAGAATCTTAAACGTTAAGTTTTCAGCGGTTTAAGGCTTCTTATTTTTTTTTATCTCGAAACATAAAGATAATATTTATACAAAGGAGGTAATCTAATGAGCGTAAATAATCCTAACACTACGATTCATGAATCCGTTGTAAAAGACGTTGTGGATCTTGTAACGAGTGTAAAAGATTTTGACGAAGTACAGTTTTTAAGGAATATAGAAACTGGTCGTTCTTTTAAGTCTATTTCTAGTGCGACTAAAGATATGATTCTGACATTTCCTGTTCTTTGTTGCTCTGATATTTCTATAGAAGCAGCTTCTATGATATCTAAAGCTCTCGAAAGAAAGTATGCTGCTATGCTTCAGATGCTCTTCTCAGCTATTGATATCAGAAGTAATGAAAACGTTATACAATATCTTCAGAGGTTTCATGCTAATCTTGGACCATTGGATGGCTATCTCGATCAATATATCGCTAGTGTAGATAAACTCATTACTACATACGATGAAAATTGGGAAGAAACTGAAATTCCGAGAGAAGTGCAAAATGAAGTTCTTGAATACATGAAACAAAACTGCAGTTATACTCTTCCGGATTCTATCAACGAAAATAGTCTCGCGGATTATAAAGTTGAAAAGAAGTCTAACGGTAAGTTTGATGTATTCCTTGTTCAAGAAGGCGGCGGTAATTTAAGCAACTTCTTAAATATAACCGGAACTGCTGCAAAGGCATATGCTGACTATAATAAAGGTATTGAAGCTGAAGTAGGAGTTCACCAGAAGACTCTGCTTCCAAATGATGTAAAGAAAGCAAATGAACTTATGCCTACTCTTATGGTAGTGCGCTTTAATCAGTATCAAGATACCGATGGCACATGTAAAGTTCTTGCTTCTAAAACTTGTGTTATTGGTGTAAAATGCAAACTTTACCCAATTGAATTCACTGATATCGCATACAGAATTTCTAACAAGACAAAGGAAAAGAATTTCTTAAATAATCTTATAAGAGCGACAACGAATGAGATTTCATTCGTTAGAGATTTTATGTTTGCTGTGGACAAAGCTAAGATGGATGCTAAGTCGTATGGAATGAAGGGCTCGTCAAACAAGATGTGGAAAGTTCTCGAAAGACGCTCTATCAAATCTAAAATTCGCAGATCTATGAAAATGGATAATGATGCCACGGCTATTTCTACATTAGTTCTTTCTCAGAATCTTGTAGATTATCTTAAGAAGACAGAAAACTTGAGTCTCGAAAAGACTAATACTTGTAGACTTCTTATGGAGTCATACAATCTTATGAGTATCGTAATAGTAGACGAGACTATGGAAGTAGCTAAGTTCCTGTTCGATACTGGAGAAGATGACTTTGAAGTTATCTCATTCAATAATCTCGAAAGAGAATCTTCAGATGGTTCATACCGTAAGGTAGTAAACCTTCTTAGTAAAAAGATGTAAAGGAGGGAAATGAATTATGGTATATTCTGTAACTGAAGGTGAAGATAGCAAGAAGAATGTAGTAAGCGTTGCTAAGAAGAATCTCGAAGACAATACTAATACACTTAAGGCTAATGCTAAGTCGCTTAATTTTTCTGCAGGCAATCTTAAGGCTAGATCAGCTAAAGCTGTTATCATTGGACAGAGTGCTAAAGCTAAAGAAGACGGCAAAAGTGCTGAAGCTACTCAGGCAGTTATAGCGGCAAAACAGAGAGATCTCAGTTCTAAGAGAGCTCAGGCTTCTAAGCAGAGAATTGCTGCTAATGTACAGCAGATTCTCAATGATAACGAAAAGAAGAAAGCTACTATGACTGATGTCGATGCTAAGACTTCTTCTATCAAGACAAATGCTTTCTCCGTAAACAAGGCTAGAGTATCTGCTACAGTAACAAGTTCTACTAAGTCTGGTGCTAAGTCAAAGGTAAGAGAAGATATTGATATGCAGGCTATTATGCGTAACTACAGAAGTCCTGAATATAATAAGATAGTGGGAGAATTCTTTGATCTTTCAGATAGAGATACAAGACTTATTCTTACTGCTGTCGATGAAGATGATCAGGACAAGGTTATTATGTCACTTACAGGAAAGATCTATAATAATATGATCGATCGTGTGGATGATATTGACTTCGGCGACATTCCTGCTACAAAGGGTGATATCACTCAGCTTCCTAATTATAAGAAGCTTGTAGAATCACTTAGCCTTATGTCTGAACTTATGGACAGATTTAAGGAATCTAAGGATACTATAGATGTAGTAAAGGAAGCTCTTGCTAATGTAGAACGCAGAACTGCTACATGGAAGAAAGGCTTCTCTCTTAATCTTGAACTTCCTATGGTGACGTATGATACAATTACTCTTGCTATTATTGAATCCACCGGATATCTTATCTCTATGTGTGTGGAGTTTATTAAGAGTCCATCTCAGGATTCATTTAGTATTATCGTAGACAAGTCTAAGGCTAATAAGTCTAAGGAACATCTTCTCTTTGATAATCTCAAGAAGTTCAATGATGCTTGTAGAAATGGCACTGTAGATAATACTATGGACTATATCATCAAGTCTAACACAAAGAACTTCGTTGGATTTGCTACTGGTACAACAGCAATCTATGGAGTAGTAGGAATTGCAGGTCTTCTTCTCGTAATCATTCCGATTATAAGAGAACTCATATTCTTATTCTACTATCAGAGAGTTCGTATGTCTGATTATTTTGAAATGCAGGCTGACCTCTTAGAGATCAATGCTTACAATATTCAGAATAACAACTCTAACTTCTCAAGAGAAGAGAAGAAGTCTATTGCTAATAAGCAGATGGCTATTGCTACAAGATTTAGAAAGATCAGTGATTCTCTCGCTGTGGATGCTAAATCTGCTGAAGTAAAAGCTACTAAAGAAATCTCTTCTTCAAACAAAAAGTTTAAAGCTGATGAAGTAATGGATGAAGTTCCTGATTCTGCGGCTGCGGCTTTATTCTAATAGTCTATTTGGGCTATATATAAATAACATAATTATAAATCTTGGGTTATTGACCTCTTAGGGTAACCTGAGAGATATGGCTCAAGAAAATACATTTCGAAATGTATTTTATTATAGTCTCTAATAATAAAATAAACTTAAAGGAGGAAATAAATTATGGGAGTATTTTCCGTAAATGAAAACCATTTCGGCCTCGGTTCACTTCCAGAGGTAGAAATGAACGAAGCATATACTACAGGTGTAGATATGGCCATTGCCCTTGTAGAATGCAAGCAGAACGAATTTGCTGTTCTCCAGGCAGGCATTAAGCAGGATATGATCGCTGCAGTCACAGAAGACCTCGAAGAAAGAGAAGCTATCAACGAAGCTACAGCTTCTGATGTAGTTAATAAGGTTAAGGAAATCCTCAAGAAGCTTCTTGAAAAGATTAAGAGCATCTTCCATGCTTTCATGGCTAAGGTTAACTCATTCTTTGTCGATGGCGAAAAGATGTTCAAGAAGTACAGCGGAGAAATAGCCAAGAAGAATTTTGCAGATTTTAAGCTTAAGGTAAGAGAATTCAAAAGAGATAAGTTTAACAATCTCGTAAAAAGTTCGACAGCAGGTAACAGCTATAAATTCGTTTTCCCTGATTTATCAGGCTACACTGATGATCAGATTAACGATGCTATGGAATCTGATAAGCTCACAGAATCAGGCTTAAAAATGACATTTACAGATGATGCAAACAAAGCAATGTCTATCGATGACGACCTTGGCAATCTCGATAAAGAAGTAGAAGACTACTGCTTTGACGACGCAGAAACAAAGGATGATTGGTCATCTACTACTATCATTTCTTCTAATTGGATCGGCGGCCTTCTCAACACAAAGAAGTTTATCGAGGATATCGAAAAGAATAACAAATCTGTAGAAAATTTATTACAGAAACTTCTTAATGATATCGACAAAGAAATCAAGAAGGTTTCAGGAACAGTTGGTAAAGCCGGAACAACTCATACTGTAACCCAAAAGCAGATAACTTTCGGCGGCGATGGCGCAAAATCTAAGTATGATAACAATATAGGAAATGACGCTAACGCTTCTGTTGGTGGTGGCGATAATGATGAAGTAAAGACAACCAAGCTTAAGAGCTTAGTTTATGTACAGTCTTATGTATCAAGATACCAGACTATTCAGATCAAGGCTCAGAATGCTCGTCTTTCATGCGCTAAGAAGGCTATGGCTCAGGCTAAGAAGATCTTCGCTGCAGCTGTTGCTTACAATCCTAAAAAGGAAAACTATGACTTCTACACAGCTGTTGCTGAATCTGAAGAATTCGATGCAGCAATGGCTCTCGAATAATATAAAAGGAGGTATAATACAATGGGCGTATTTAACGTTTCTAGTGTAAACGAAGGATTCGATTTCACACCTTCAGAACTTGATACTGTTAATGCAGACAATATCATGATGGCAGAAAACTTCGCTGAAAAGGCCATCATGGATTCTGCAGACTACATTCAGGAACATTCAGATCTTGTAAGGCTCATGGCCGGCCAGGAAATTTCAATTACCGAAAGCGGTCAGGAAGTCGTTTATGAGGCTGCTACTCTTGAAGGTCTTGGAGAAAAATTCAAGGCTCTCATCAAGAAAGCTATCGAAAAAATCAAGAGTCTTATTTCAAAGGTTGTCGCTGTGTTTACTAGCTGGATCAATAGCGATAAGGACTTTATTAATAAGTATTCTAAGACTTTTACTACAAACTGGGTGAAGCTTAAGAAGCTTAAGATTAAGGCTTATAAATATCATGCTGATATAAAGGCGGGTAAGCTTAGTGTTGTTTATCCGGATGATTGTCATAAGACTATTACTCAGGCTGTATACGCAAGGTACTCTCTTCCTTCAATTACTACAAGCTCTTCAGCAGCTGAAGCAAAGGCTTTTGTTGAAGCCGTTAACAAGATAGATACTGAGCAGAAAAACGACTATATCAGAGGTTTAGTGCTCCAAGCTATAGACGGTAAGCTTCCAGCTGACGCTTCTTCAAAAGAGCTTTCAGACGAACTTTATGAATACTGGAGAACAGGTGATTCTGCTAAAGATACAATGGATAAGAGCGATCTTGAAGCAAACGGCTATTCAGCTGCCAATATTATTTCTACTCTCCAGAACAATGAGAAGATCGTTAACGAAACCAAAAAGGGCTTTCTTAAACTAGAAAAGGCTTTAAGAAAGTGGGAAAAGGAGAATGTGGACAAGCCTCTCAAGCAAGTAACTAAATTCGAATCTGGTGCATCTCAGGAAGAAAATGAAGTAAGAACTGGTTTAGCCGCATTCTTTACTTTAGCTAGCGCAAACTGTTCTACAGCAACAGAAGCTATTCATTCGGCTACAGGCATCTTCTTACAGCTCTGTAAGGAATATTCAAGAACATGTAAGTCAATCGCAACTAAGGTTGTAGCTATGGGTGAGAAGAGACTTGCTCAGGAAGAATCATATGACTTCGGTAACGATGATGATGGTTACAACACAAGTTATATGAACGCTGTAGTTATCAAGTAATCTAATCAGTCATATATAAAACTTATCAGGATTAGGGAAACCTAATCCTGATACTTTTATAAACGATAAGGAGGAATATGACAATGGGAAGTTTATTTAATATAAACAATGTACTTGTTACTGAATCATCCTTATATGCTAATACAGCTTTAGAAGAACTTACAGAGTGTCATTACAAGAAGTCGTTTATGTCTATGGCATATGATTATATTGCAGAGAGTACTACATTCTACTATGAACTTAACAAGAATTTTTATAAAACTGTATTAGAATCCTATGGGGATTTCTATGTTATTAACGAAGCATTTGAAGGCTTCATCGATAAAGTAAAAGAAATCATCAAGAAGTTTCTTGAATTTATCAAGCGAGTATTCAATGAATTTATCGCTAGACTGAACGGTATGTTTAGAAGTGAAAAGTATCTCAAGAAACATCTTAAAGATCTCAATAAGTTTAATTCAGATCATGAATTCGAATATTCTGGATACGAATTTACACACATCAGAGATAGCAAACCGGATGTACTAGTATACGATCTCGTAATGGGATCGGCAGTTCCGATTGCGTCTGGCACGGTTTCACAAAGTGCTAATGGTGGCGATCTTGGTAAAAATATAAAAGATGCATATGATAAATTTAAAGATGAACTGAATGAAGATTACTACGATAAAGTTCGAGGTCATCTTATAGATGCTAATGGTGGTGTTACAGCATCGGATTTTCCTGATGAACTTTTTGCTTATTTCAGAGATGATTCTTCTGACAGAACAGAATTTACTGTAGATTCTTCTAGAGTTATCAAAGCTAAAACCGAATTCGAAAATTATCAGGATCTTAGAAAAGGCATCGAAAGAAGCAAGAAAGATATCGAACGAGAATACGAAGATACTAGAAAAGCTCTTGAAAAAGTTATCCATGTATCTGGTAAGCAAGTTGATTTATCAACAAGCAATCGTATGGCTGCTATGGCTCTGGGAATAGATGGTGCTGAAGCAGGCGAAAAGACCAGAGACTTGGATAATGAAGTTAGCGTTAAAAATATTCAAATTTCTGGAAAGACTTCTGCCGCTGAAATAAGATCCACAATCGACTTATTTGTTAAGGCTAAAGTTTCTCAGGTTCAAATGCTTTCTAATATTCACTCACAAGTTTTCTCTGCTAAGCTCGAAGCCGCTAAAGATGAATTTATACAGAACAAGACAATTCTGTATAGAGCTCTTTACAAAGTTCTCGGCAAACAGCAGAAGCTTTAAGAAAGGAGGATATAATATATGGATTATGTATCAATGGTTGAAAACGAAGTTTTCTTTCTTGAACAAGCTCAGAGACAGGAAGCAATGAAGCGATACATTAAAGAGTGTCAGATTCTTGCTACTGGTAAGAATATTCCTTATAAACTTAATGCTCTCAATGAAGATCTTAAGGAATCTATGACTGGGTTATGGCAGAAGATTAAGACTATCTTCACTAGAATCTGGCTTAAGTTCTTAGAGAATCTCGATAGATTCGTTAAGTCTGATGCTGATTATCTTAAATCATACCAGAATATTATCCTCAATAAGAAAGCACCAGATGTAAACTGGACTATGCCTGATTACGATACTCTCAGAAAAAGATGCTATGCTGGTACTCCAGACTTCAATCAGTATATAGATCCAGCATTCATAAAGGATATGGCTGATGGAGCTATCAAAGCGACAAACAATGAAAACGCTGATGAATTAAAAGACGGATGGAAATTCGCAATTCATGCTAGATTCTGTAAAGTAGACGGTATTAAGGAAAACCTTTCAAAAGACGATGATTTTAACGCTATCGTAAAAGAGTATTTTTCTGGCGGAGAAGATCAGGATTTTGCAGCCGATTCACTCAATATGACTGATCTATACAACACCTGTTATTCTTCAGAAACAATTATTTCCGAACTCAAGAAGACACAGGTAAAGTATAATAAGTGGATTGAAGACGTAGAGCGTACATTTAATGCTAAATATAAAGAAATGAATGCGCTTGTTGAAAAAGAAAAGGCTGCAAATGCATCTGCAGAGGCATCAAGCGAAAAAGCTGGAGAAGCTATGGCGAATGGCGATACTGAAGCGGCAAAACAACACCTTCAGGACACTACTGCTGCTAACGATGCAGCTAAAGCATCTCGGGAAGAGATAAACAAGACTTTAGCGAATGATAAAACTTTAGCTGACGAGACTAAGCAAAAACAAGCCGAAAGACAAGTACAGAATCATTCATACAATTTATATTCAGCTGTTTATAATACCGTATTATCCGAAGCTAAGGTGTCTTCTAACGGCTCTTCAGACTCGTCTTCTTCGGGTGGAGGTCCAGTAAAAGGCAATTCTTCTAATGATACAGCAAATAAGGGTGTATCAACAGCACCTGTAAATTCACAAGCCAAAAGTGCGGCCGAAGCATCTAGAAAAGTTCAGGCTGCTAAAGCTGCTGATACCGCTACCGGAGCTGGTATTGCTGCGCATAACAAAGCTGTAGAAAATGGTGGATTAGATGAATCTAAACTCCAAGAATTCTCTACTAATGTAACTACATACTCCACTATAGCCACAGAGACTATCACTACTATATTTGGAGCTAAGTGTAATGGTATCACTAAGATGCGTAATGATTATATGCAGATTATTAGATATCACGTTAAGTATTGGCTCGGTAAACCGGATGATTCTGATGATAACGTTAAAACTCAGACCGCCACACCTAGCCCTAACATCAAGCAGGCTGCTTCGATTAATACAAATAATAACACCAAAACACCTGGAATCAATGAGAATCCTGCATAAAATTATCCCGCTAGGATATCCTAGCGGGATTCGATTTTTGCAAATCTGATTAAAGTACTCATCTTAAATTTGTTGTCTTGTTTTAAGAAAACTTGTTTTACATTCTGAATCAAATACTTTCCGTCGTATTCTGGATGCACTTGATTTCTTATAATATATTCTTTGTTTACCGTAAATAAACTAGCATCTAAGTCCGGCTTGTTTATATCCAAAGTAATATTTCTATTCTGTAATCCGCTTTCGATATTACTTGCTATATTAGGATTACTTGACTTGGTTATAAACAATTTAGTCTTAGCAGTATTATTCTTTGTTATATTTTCGAGTATATTCTTTGAACTTACATCTCCTGAACTGGTCAAACTGGTCACGTTGGTAACCAGTCTTTTCGTGAATGGGTTTTTCGTGAATTTTGTGTATGTTACTGGCAAGAATATACGATAACACGAATTATCATCATCTACTATTAAACCTTGTCTTCCATGATCGAGAGATAATAATTCGCCGATTTCGATTATCACTGTAGAGTAATCTTCGTTTTTATGCTCTACTTTATTTCCTGATTCGGAAACTATATAAGCTGAATCGTAATCCACAAAGAATCTATAACCTGAATCATAGAATGTATAGAGATTATCATTCAAGTACTCTATATAATCAGAAACTTTAGTGACTGGAGGTATAACAACTTGATCGAAGTTTGGATTATGCTGTAATGGTTCTATCAATAAAGGCCAGAAGTAGTCTGCTACTCGCATAAGTAAGTCGACCATAGTAATAGGTTCTATAAACACTTTATCACCAACTATACTTCTATTGCCCCTGTTACAAGTATTGATTACCTGATTCATATTATTTACGGTATCTCTCTTTAATAGATAGAATGTGATATTTCTAAACAAGTCATTCCTATCATGTTCATCATTGTTATAATCCAATTCATTAGTATACGAGATATCTTCATCAGTCATATATATGAATAAGTCTTCTAAAACTTTATCTCCTATATAGTCAGGATTGTTTTCATTTACTTTATACAAAGTAAGAGCCATCAGAGAGTCTTCCTGAGTTTCTATAATTCGATTGAGAATCTTTTTATCTACAGAAACAGAAAGCATTAATACTGGTTGATTCAAATCTTCAAAATTCTTATCTATAAGAATAGATCTTATATTATCCTGAGCTATCTCAGTGGTAGAATTATCTTCTGAGTCTACAAAAAATAATGTGACTCTATATGAATAATAGTCTGAAATATTGGTTACTTGAGCCATTGGATCACCGCCTTTATTTATTCGTTAAAACAATATCCGTAGCCGAAACAGCTACGGATACTGAGTTGGATAAACGCCCTTATATTAACCAGAAAGGAGATCTAATAAGTAGCTATGGAACCACTCATTAAATTATCTCTATGTTCTAAAAATAAACAAATGCACAAAAAATACAGGAGGAGCATAACGCTCCCCCATTTTTATTTGAGAAGTGTCATGAGGTCTATAAACAGACCTTTGCTGTTAAAGTACTGATCATTCAGTTGCTTCAAACCATTGTTGTCGAACAGCGTAGGCGGCAAAGCCAACTGAGATTCTGGAATCTGCATATAAACTTTATGCTTGTATGGTAAGTCAATAGAGTAGTAATTATTCAGAATGTATCTTTGTTTATACTGATACTCTGGATCATTCTCTGGTATAACTGATTCTATATTAACTATCGGTTCAGGGTGTTCCTGAGTAATAGCTATAGCTCGTCTGAGATCGTATAAGTTTACTATACCTCTTGACTTGATTCCATATAATGAGAAGAATAAGCTCCACTGGGTTGGTAATAAAGCTTCAAGTTTACATAATGTAGTTGTAGCAATCTGAGAATTCTGAAGAGTATTCTCTATTGCAGTTTTACCATTGATTACATATGAAGTGTCTGTTACCATTTCACCCTGAGCTTTAGGCATTGATTTTTTTGGTCTAAAGATGACTGTGTTAGTTATAAGACATAACTGATTACAGATAGGATCTTTAGTAATCACTATATTAGGAACCGGATTAGTCGGGACAAGTGTTCTGAGTATCTGGTTGTATATAGTCAATGCTGAATCTTCTGAACTCTGAATGAAGTGACAATGAGGGATGTACTGAAGAATAACCGAAGCTAACAAGAAATTAGACTTCATCCAGTTGTACTTTCCTTGCTGATTCGGATCAAACAAAGAAATCCTTAGATCATTACAATATTCTGGATAACGGTTTCTTGCAATGATGCCGCCATATTCATCTCCCGAATATACAAGATAGAATTCTACATCTACCTTATATGATGCAATAAAAGACTTATAGTGAGCGATCATATTTATGACAGCACAGGTTATCCCGTAGTTTGGATCTATACCGGCATTAGCTTTCATCACTGATACTGCTATGTCATTCAAATCTATAAAAACGTTAATTTGTGATGATGACGCATTAGTAGTACCGAGGAATGCCGTTTTCATCATTTTAGATAATATAGGCTTCCTAATGTAATAGCCGTACAGTACATTAGAAGCTTCACTTTTAGTAGCGAAGTCAGATGACTGTCTGTAGTTTGCCATTTAAATCACCTCTTTAGGTCTAAACATATCTTCCATCTGAAGTGTGTGGTCGTAATGATTTGACTCTGGACCTACCACTTTATTGAGTGATATGCTGAAGTCTTCTCTCTGATGGAGAATATCCAAAAGGTCTTCTGTATCTCCAAAACCATTCTTTATGATAGCTTTAGCTAATTCTCCAGGACCTTCTGGAGTTAAGAAAGTCATCCCCTTTAACGGTACTTCTTCATTAGATTCATCCATAGTATATCTACGAACGTCTAAGCATTCTTTACCGTCTTCGGACCATTTAATTTTTTCGAATCTTGAAAACTGATTTCCTCTTTCTTCAAAGATTTCATCTATACCAAGCATTATAGGTTTCATGGCGTACCTCCTTATTAAAAAAAGGGGCGCCCGAGAAAAGCGCCCCTTAATTTTTGATGATGTTGTTTATTTATGAGTATGAAATTTCGGCCGATACAGGTATTAGTATGGGTATCCTCTGTATGCAGGATTGTTAAGAACTACACGACCTGTATTTGTCTTCATGAATTTGTAGCGTTCGATTTCCATCGAAGTTGCTTCGATCTCCTTGCGATCGATTTCTTCGAGGATTATCGTAAAGCTGTTTGGATCTGTTGTTGTTGATCCGTCCGGTGCAGGAGGAGTTGTGAAGTAGTTACCGATATTTATTGAGATCTTGTTGTTTCTGATTCGTGCCAGGAACTTCTTTGAATTCTCAGTATATATCTTTTCTTTCTCCTTATCCGTTGCTCCTGCAGGGATATTTTCGAATGAGTACTCTTCTTTCTCATTGAGTGAGATGAGAGCATTTATCACCTTAGAAAGTGATACCTTTACGGTGTACTGGATTGTAACGTTTCTCATTTCTCCGTTGTTCGGGTTGACTACTCCGAGCGGATTGTTGCGCTGACCGATTACACCGTTGTTAGGATTAGCTTCAAGCTTCTCCCAACCTATTTTTCCGTTGTTTTCTCTGAAGATATCAGATACGAACGGATCAAGAACTACCTTGGTCGCCTGGTTAATCTTGAGTATATTTCCAGAAGCCATGATAGCGTTAATACCTGCAACCTGCTTTGCAAGCGGTGACGTGATCTTAGTTGCCGCACCGTCGTCGCTTGTTACTTCGATGAGGTTGTGGAACTTGCCTTCTTCCGCTGTTTTGAGGTTTGGACTAAAAACGAGCCTACAGTCGAACAGTCCATCTTTGAAGAGATCTTTTTCTATTTCAGATCTCATGGCACGGAGACTGCTGAATGACTCTGTTGGATTGCCGAGAAATCTAACTTCGCAATCAATATAATCTGAGAAGATTCCACTGAATGCAGAGTTGATAATTTCTCTCATCTTATCTGCTGTAATAGTTGCAGTTCTTCTTGACGGAACTACGTATGATGGTTCGAAAACCGTCATATTCTTACCCGCTTCAAATCCCTTAACTATTCCTGATACGAGCTTTTCTTCTTCTTCGGTAACTGCCTGCTGAAGATCGATCGGCTCAGGTTCCTTAACTTCCGGCTGAACCAAATTAGACATCATTGAGAATGATGATTCTGGAGCCGGAGCAGTTGCTGTGTTTTCTGAAGCGCCATAAACTGACACGCCTCTTCCGTTTGCTGATGATGCACCATTAATGATAGCGGACGCATCATAGGTTCTTGGATTTTCCTTTTCCATTTGAAAATTTCCTCCTTTAGTTAATAAGGTTATATAAAGACTTTCCGGAGAATACTTTTATATCCTCCATACTTGTCTATAATATACAGTTATTTAAGTGTTTAGCCCTGTGTGTTTCCTTACATATTCTTTGCAAGGAAATCACATATCTCCTGAGTCTCTGGGTCTTCTCGTAATCCTCTATCAAGATAACTCTCTATAGGAGCGTAGAATACAATATATAACTTCTTATCAGGAGAAGCTATTAATACATGAGGTTTGGTTATCTCATCTAAATCAAATGCCGGTGTATAAGGGACACATATATAGTCTTCTTTCATATATATCCTTACGGCATCTTCAATCTCGTGCATATGAGTGTTATACATTGTGTAGTCTGGAACCCTAGCTTTAAGTATACAGTCCTTTACTACATCAGTCTTAAACAACTCTTTAGCATTAAGCATTGTGACATTCATATCAAACACTAAAGTTGCTATGAAGTCATTAATCTTATTCTCATTACCAAGTGGCCAAACTGAAGTAAGCGGCATACATTTAGTAAGCACTTCTTTAATCTGGTCGAATGATAAAAAGTCGTACATATATACGTTGTCAGTTTCATTAATGTGCATTGGAATATGTACATTATGAAGGAACGTCTGTTTAATGTTGATCTGTTTATTATCCGGAATCGTCCTAATAATACAATTCATCTTTTCTTCGGAACCAGAATCTGTCGCTTTTGACAATATCGAAGCTACTGATTCGCTGAATTCTAAATGATAGTGTGGCTCTAACAAGACTAAATCTGTACCCAACAGATCGTGGTTTGCTATCTCCCACATATCCTCATAATCTTCTAAGTTCATTAACAATACTGTAGCGTCTTTTGCTTTAGTATTATTCAAAGCAGCATAGAGTTCTACCTTTTGGATATCGCTATCCTCGTCGTTGTCATCTGCATATCTGTAGAAGACATATCCTTTATTGATTTCCATAGAATCAATCCTTTCTGGTTAAAGTCGTTTAGATAATATATAAATAAAAAAGAATTAGTAGTGCTACAATAGCACTACTAATTCTCAGAGGTCATAAAAATGTCAACAATTATTTCAGCCAATTAATGGAGGTTATGTCTGAAAAGTAACATGATAAACGAAGGAATCATCCATAACTATGGATTTACAATGATGTTATTAAAATTATGAAAAAATAAAGCCGACCCCCGTTTCCGGTAGAGGTCGGCTTTAGTAACACACAAGGTCGCCGGAAACTGCCGCTTACACCTCATGCATTAATACTAAGTTATTTATTATGAAATCTGTGAGAAGTTATGTTCCTTCACAACTATTTCGTGATGGCAGATACTCTTAATGGCTTCTCTATGAGTTATAACCACAAGAGTCGTCTTACATACTCGATCAATGAGACCACATACTAATTTCTCGGTATCATTGTCGAGATTAGAGGTTGGCTCGTCGAGAATCATGAGGCAATCATCATCCTCTTCGATCATTTTAAAAACTGATCTCAGAATATTCAGACGCTGTTTCTGACCTGACGAAGCTTTTGTTCCTCTTTCACCAAGAGCTGTATCCAGACCTTCCGGTAATCCTCGGACCCAATCTCCAAGATTTACCATGTCGAGATATTTGAAGAGCTCTTCATCCGTGATATTATCCCCAAAACAGAGATTATCACGGATACTTGAGTCCAGACATTCCGAATCCTGGTGGATATAGAATGTGTGTACTCGTTTTATTTTTCCGCTTACCGGCTTAAGTACTCCGACAAGCAGATTCGCCAAAGTAGATTTACCCTGACCTGATTCGCCAGTGATTACATAACGTTCTCCGGCTTTTATCTGGAATCCAGAATTAGTCATTATTATATCTGACTCTGGATATCCAAAAGTCATACTCTTGTCAAAGGTTATACCCTCCTCAAGAGCATCATAGACTTCTTCAACCTCATCACAGAGCCCGTCTATAGTTGCTCTGTAATCATTTCTCATTCCGAGAGTATCCACTAAATCGATTATTATATCGATTGCGCTCATGAATACAAAACCTGATGACATGAGAATATAGGTGATTCCATCGACATCCATGTTTCCTTTCGATATAAGCACGGTTATTAATGGAATTGAAGCACCTATGGTCTGGATAGTGCCGAATACTGTCTGCCTTAACAATTGTAGAGCATAAATAGCGGCACCATCCTGTGCTTCCTTTAAGCGCTTCATGGCGAAGTTTTTCTTGTCAAGATAACGTAAAGTACGAATACTCTGCATGTTATCCTGCGCTATCCAGCGAACTTTGCTGTTAGCATTAATGCGATCTTTAAGGTCACATATAGCTGTTCCTATATAACCGAATACTCCAAGGAACAACATTATCGCTATATCGATTAACAATGCTCGGAAGCCGCATACCTCGGTGATTTTGATTGAAAGAATTATAATCTGAGGTATAAAGAATATAATTCTTTTCGCATACATGATCAGGTTTGCGGTATTCTCACAATATCCGTTTATATCCGCTGTCATTTTACCCGTATGGGTATTTATGATATAATGGATATCGGAAGAAAACTGCTTGCCTATATACTTATTCTGAAGCTTGGCGTACATCCTCAGATAAGCTAACTTCATAGTGCCTCTGCTGAGGATACCATCAAAGTTATTCACCGCATTATAGATTATCATACAGATAATCGGAGCGGCAATAGCAGTACCCTCAATCACCAGCCTTGGCAGCTCCGCCATACGGAGAGTCACATACGAATCGATGAGGCCTCCAATGATACCAAGTACCGCCGAAATTATACAAATAACAACAATATTGGTGTCCTTCTGAAATGAATCATAAGCTGGCTTGATTCTGTTCCAGATTCGGTTTTTATTGATCGCCTGCTGGATGCTTTCAGCAAGGCGTTCTTTCTTGAATCTGCTATTCTTAGCAGTTTCATCTTTAGTATTGTCCATAGCAATACTCCCTTCTCCCTCTCTTGGAGGGCACAAAATTTACACATAAGAAGCTTTTCTTCATAGTGTATACTTTAATAATATATAAGTTATCTCCCTTACTCAGATACCTTGAAGCGTTTTAACATATATAGTAAATCAAAATGTTGTTTAAACATTTAATGATATAAATTCTTAAAGGAGGAAATAATTTATGGCAGTTGCTCTTTTTGGACGTGCTAACGTTAACTCAGTAAAGCAGCAGCAGTACGTTGTAGATGCAGTAGCAGATATTGACTTACTTCCTACAACTACTCGTGGTGCTATTAACCCATACGATGTACAGTGGCCAAAGCCAGTACCAATGGGTTCTACAGCTTATGTAATCAAGACAGGTGAAACATACATCCTTTCAAGTGATCCAGAAGTAAACTGGACAAAGATGAAGGGATCAACACCATCTCCAACTCCTGATCCTGATCCTGATCCTGATCCGCAGCCTACAGATAAGAAGTATGTATACTTCGGTGTTGATGGTGTTATGGAAGCTGACTGGAAGACAGAATGGGATGAACTCGACGATCCTGCTTCAGGCTTCATCACAGAAAGAGGTCCTATCGGAACTTACTTCACAAAGGATGTACTCGAGAACTCACTCAAGTCACTCACTAAGGAAGAAGTTACAGACGGTTATAGCCTTAATAACAAGACATTCACTATCGCTGATGCTGCTCCGGCAGGAACAACAGATGACGTAGATCACCCTGTATACAACTTCATGTGCGCTCGTATTACAATCGCATATCCGAAGTCACTCGGTACACTCTCTAAGTTCGAATTCAATTCATTCCAGTATGATGATCTCGTAAGAGCAGACATCACAATCGATGGTGAAGCTTATGAAGTAGTAAACATCGCTGGTGCTAACTACTACAACGACTACCTCGGCGATTTCAAGATTCTTATGGCTTAATAGATTGGAGGGATAACTATGCCTAATAACACTCCAGTTTGGCCTGATGGTTCTGGTGGTACAGTCAATGTACTCCAAAGCTTAAATTACGGTGGTACTCAGCCTGATGTCACAAACAGAGTTGTAGCTACAAAAGCTGAACTCCTTGCTATGACTAAACAGCACCTTATGGATAACTATCCTGGTGTTTATGAAGTTCTTTGTAATGAAGACGGTAAGGCTTACAGAGTAAACCAGTATGATAGTTCTATTCAACCGAACGATCAGACAGGCTATTGGAACGAATGCGATCCTAATGACGTATACTCAAAGATCGCAACAGAAGGAGTTATGGGCGAAGTTGTTACCGCTACATCCGAGCTAGGTTATATATCCGTCGGCGATCAAGTGCCGGCGGATTATACTTGGCAAGATGTAATTAAGATGATTACAACTCCGTATACTCCACCTTCAATTGAATTTTCCTCAAGCACAAGTGGTGTTATAACAGAACCAGATGGAAACCTCTGGGCTCCTGCTAATATCGATACTTCTGCAACAGGAAATATCACTGTTAATACAGCTATTACTAAGGGTTCTAATGACGTACAGAGTCTTAGACTTACTCTTGGTGATGGTATTGTCCCTGTTTCAGGAGCTACATTCCCTGCATCTACAGATGTAACTGGAACTTCTACTATTGATCTTTCACAGATTTCTGGTAGTGAAGACCTTATTGCTACTGTAAATGACGGAAGAAGAACTGTTACAGAAACAGTTTCTATCGATAAGACTGGTGCCGCAATCTTCTGTGGTGTTGATGGTGTAATGCAGAATGAATTTGAATCAGATCCGCAGTGGGAAGTTGACCCAGATGCTATGTTTGAACAAGTTCACCCGTATGCTACATACTATACAGAAGAACACCTTAATGGCTTACAACAGCTCACAAAGAACACTACAGCTACTAAGGACAATCTTGGAAGCGTTTCATTTGAAATTCCTCAGAATAGTCCTGATAGTTCAATAGATCCTGGTCCAGCAACAAACTACTTTGTTGGTTCTATCGTTGTAGCATTTCCTAAGGCATTTGGACAAATATCAGCTGTTACATTCGGTCCATTTGATTATGATGATGTATCAATCGCTTCAACAACAGTAAGAGGACTTGACTACTGGGCAGTAAGAGTCAACGGTGTTGTTTCTGACTACGCCGGAACAGTTAAGATTAAACTCAAGTAATTCATAAAGGAGGTAAACTTATATGGCTATTAACATTCTTCAACCGATTCAGTTTAACGTAGCTAACGCAGATTTCGTAAGAAGTTTCGTAGAAAACGTTTCTGAACTTAAGGATCTTCCTCTTCGTAAGTATCCTCAGATTTACGAAGTTCTCGTAAAAGAAGATGGATGTAAGTACCGCCTTAACAAGGCTAACGATGACGATCCTACTCTCGGTAAGTGGAGAAAAGTAGATCTCGATCCAGATCATCTCCCTCCAGGAGGTTCTACTACTCTCGGTGAAAATATTACTATTAATAAAGCAATCGGAGCTCTCCCTTCAGGCTCAACTATCCCTTCAGCATCAACATGGCAGGATGCTATAAAGCTTCTGCTCAAAGGAACTGTATAATAAAAATCGTACTATTTTCCAAAACATAAGCCTGATAGCAAATCTATGCTATCAGGCTCTATTTTAAAAAGGAGGTAAACTTATATGGCTATTAATATCTTACAAGAGCTTAATCTTGGAGCTGCTAAAGCTAGCTTTTCAAGAGATGAAGTTGAAACTTTAGCTGACATTAAGAAATTAGATGTAGCTCAGAAGTATCCTAATAACTATGATATCTTCTGTAAAGAAGATGGTTGTAAATACCGTCTTAATAAGACATCTCATAGCACTATGCAAGACAATCTCCCTCATCCTACTGGAAAGTGGAGAAGAGTTGATAGTGTTATTTCTTCTAATATGCCTGCTCCGATTACTGTTGGGGATGTGGTTCTTTATCTCGGACCAACAGTTTTGGATCATTCTAAAGTAAAATTCCAGACAGGAAAATACTATAGAACAGAGTATACTAAAGTAAACAAGCAGATGTATGCTTTTGTGCAGAATACAGCTCCTGATGTTCCGGATACATCTCCTAATCCGGCAGTTATATGGTTCTCTGAAACTTCATCTCTCTCAGAGGGTTCAGTTTTATTCACACCAGTAAATGGTTCTATATTCGATAACAAAGAACATGGAATCATAATGACATCTGATTGGGATGGACAGTCTGCTATCAGCGGTTCATCTTATGAATATCTCGATAATAGCAATAATGTTAAGCTTGGAATGGTAAGAAACAGCAATTTCGATATCACATTCGATTCTTTCCCAGAGCTTACATGGAATATGTTTGATACTGAAGCTGAGCTTGAAAACATCAAACAGAACGTTATACCTGAAGCTATTTCTTCTGCTACTGAAGATATCAAAACCGAAGTAAAGGAAGATGTTAATGCTAACTTAGGACAGGCTAAGAAGCTTAACGATATCCTTACAGATGGAGATATTAGACTTCTTAAACAGGGTGGTACCGAAAAGTTAGTTTCTAGTAAGCCAGACGCTACTGTTTCTGACTCAACTATCGGATTTGTTCAGTGTGATTGCAATCGCAATGAAGAAACTGGTGAAGTTACTTTAAATATTACTAATGTAAAGTACGGCCCGTTTACTTCAGAAGAAATAGCAGAAAATGCATTCGTGGATGAAAGCGAAGTAATAGTTCCAAGTGGAGGGCAGTTTACTATATATGCTATAACATGTAGCGTTACAAATAAAGTAAAGGACGCTATTTTCCATCCATTAAAGGATTCGAACCTTTATCAAGGAACAATCAGTTTCGACGTAATGAGCTTTGTATCACGACTACAACAAGGACTTCCGCTTGTAGTAGGATTTGCTGCGGCTGCTCCATATAAAGACGGAGAACATTCTGGATCCGTTGATTCTAATACGTATGTGTCCATGTATAATTTGCTTGAGTATTTAGAAAGCAGTCCGCCAACTTTTTCTAATGTCCCTGTTAGCGAGATTCCTGATATCAAGAACAGAGCCGTAGAACTTCTTGAAAACGAAACTACTCTTGATTTAATTCTTTTTGTAATGGGTGGAGGAGACGCTGATGCCCAACTCGCTTCGTCTAATGTATTAGAATTATTAAATGAGCAATTCGTTATTGGCACTGAAGCTTCAGGTATTCTTAACGAATTCCCTACTATGAGGAATGAAATAGAGGATAGCATTACTGAAGAATTTAGTAATGTTAAGAAACTTAATGATTCTTTAAATGAAGAAGATGTAGACGCCATTGTTTCTCGTCCAAGAGAATTAATATTCGACGTAAAAAGTCCTTATATTACATATGGGAATAAACTTCTTACAGAATGCACTTTCGTAAAACTCGAATTCGATAATGGTAAAGCGACCATTACAGATTCGGCTACCGTATCGGATGTTATGGCGGATTTACCGGGCGGTATTCAGGAATGGCTTCACGATGGGTGTCCTGCTATATTATTCGGAATTAAGCAAAACAACAATTATATCGGTTATCGATATAGTGATACTTATACCGTGAACAATTGTAGTTTTAAAGTAGATCACAACGGCCCATTTATAGATATAGATCGAAAACCAGAAAATATGTTTGGAATCAGCGAGGTTTATTTTGCTATCGGAAACAATGAGAACGAGCAACGAAATATTATTGCTGATTTCACGGCTTGTAAATTTACAAATATAAGCATTTATGCTCCGGGAACAGAAGATGTTGATGGTAGACACCTTTTTGGTGATCTTATCGGTGATTACGAAGAAGATGGGGATCCTATTACTTTAAGATATTATAATAAATCGAACTATACTGTATTATATGGTATAGCATTACTAACTGCTTCTCCTAATATAGTATCCGTAACCGATTTTACGGCAAAAAATGTAATAGCATCAATAAATAAAAGAGCGATTCCTATGTATCAGGAATCAGGTTTATTGATTGACTTCCCAAAGATGGAAGAAGAAGTTGTGTCTGTTAAACAGACTGCCAATAAAGCTGTGGAATTAGCTCTTCCTGCGGAGACTAAGGAATATATTAATAAGAATATAGTAGATTATAAGAATTTGACCTTATCTGGGGTTCAAAATTACAATAATAATAATTTCACACATTTCGTATCTTTAGGTGTAGAAACATATGATCACAGCGATGCAAATAGAACTATCACTCCTGTATTCATCAATTATTTTGATGATACAAAAGAAGACTATGCTACTTCAAGCACAGTTCCCGTTTTCCATCCAAATAAAACTCGTGATACATATGTAGGAATCTTTGGATATCTGGATTTCGCACAGACTAAGCAGGAATTAGTTGATAAACTGCGGGGCATTGTAGTAAAATACGACAGAGATGCTTCTTACTATGATAATATCAATAAATATTTCTTCATTAAAGATGTATATGTAAAAATTTACGGTGCAGAAATAGCCGATTTTATTAATTCTACCGGTTGGGTAAGAGTTGATCCTGGTTCTGATTTAGGAGAAGTATTCGAAAATATTTCGGACACCCTGTACGCGTATAGAAGATACGCTCAAGTTATTATTATTACCGATGGCTATTATGGCGATTCTTCATTCCAAGATATTGAAAATTTCGAAACGAATTTCAACAATATCATGCAATTGATATGTTTTGAAAATAATATTCTTGGTTCTAAATTATCTAAATTAGATATATCAGCTCTTGAAGAACGCACAGCAGCTATTGAAACAAAGCTCGAACCTTTAACCGATGATGTATCAGTTCTTTCAGACGCCACAAAGTCTATCATTCAGAAGTATCCTATTAAATTAGCTACTTCTTCTGATAGCGGATTTAATGGAGCTCTAAAAATAAATGCTGATACATATGATCCAGAAACAACAACGTCGGTTTCTTTAACTTACTACAATTATTACGACTCATCTAAATCTAATTATCGTAATCCAGCTAATCCTGAGACTCCAATGTTAGTTGAAGATAAATTTGTTGCTGTTCCGGCGTTTATTGATATTCCAGAAGTATTAGGTATTCCGTCATTCTCATCTGCGTCACAATTAAAAGAATACTGCAAGAATATTTCTGTTCGGTTCAATAGAAACCAGAGTATTAAGGTTGATTTGGCTAATAATAACACAAATGTTTATTCTGGAGCTAATGTATTTATCAGGGATATTTACTTTAGAACATACTCTACAGCTCAGGCTCCTGCACAAGCTGCTACATACAACACCAAGATTACTAATTCTAATCCTATCGCTGATTTAATTGATACATCAAGCTCCATAGGATTTATTCCGATCTTCGTATTTATCCTTGAGGTAATTCCGGATCCTAATTATACTGTTCCACTAAAGAACGTTCTTGCACAACAGAATTTTGGAAAGTTTATTAATTCGCTTTGTGAGATCTCATTCAATAAAGTTCGAGATGCAGAAGATAAAGCACAAGAAGCTGTCGAAAATATGTCTTCAGTTGCGGGCTCAGTAGACAATATCTCTGAAAGTATGTCGGATTATATGAGCACAAAGTGGTTACCTACTCCAATAGCATTCCCTGATGAAGCACTCGAAAATGAGTCAGAACCTAGTGGAAATAGCAAGAACTATGACTTCCTATTATATCCTACATTCGTGGATGTACCACATTCAACTGGTTCTTCTGTAGAGGGTAAAAAGAGCCGTTATTCGGTTAAACCTATTCCGGAATCTGGTGAGAATACTACAGTAAAAGCACTCTATGAAAGCGAAGACTCGATGTATCTGTTATTTGGATTCTTCGGTGAAAAACTGTTACCAGAATCCTTAGGAGGAGACTATACAATTCCTGAAACATATAACGAAAATACAATCGAAAGCTTTAATAGAACAAGTAAGACATTATGGTATTCAGACATATATTTGAATATGCAGAATACATTTAGTTACTCGATGATTAAGGGTATTAGAGACTCTTTAGTTGAAATTGATGTATCTAATATATTCCTTAATTTCAACCCACGAGTTATTAAATCTCTGTATGCTAAGGTGACTGCTGATCCTGGAAATGAGTTGACTCATTCTTCATTTACAGACCGTGGATTAAACAATATGGAAGATTTCGTTAAAATTCCATATGCTAATATTCAGGACATCAATACTATTTCTATGGAAGACATAGTTAATATGTGTGGTAGACCGGATAAGACTAAATCTTCAGGAAACAGCAAAGCTGTAATTCTGTTTATTGCCGAAATCGACAAGAGCAGTTTCCCTGGTTTAGCATCATTGTCAACACCAGCTTATGGTGTATCGAATACAACATCAGATATTTTAGCTATCTATCAGGCAATGTTTGCTAATAATAGTGAATCATCGCCTATATATATGGCTAGATCTATTGATGATTCTCTTAAGAAAACTAAAGAAGTTGCTGTAGAAGCCGCTCGCTATGCCGCAGCAACATTAACTGCCGCTAAACATTATGACACATTAAGTGATTTAAAGCGGATAATTAGCGAAGGTGAATCTGGTTACATCGTTAGAAACGGTGAAACAGAAGGAACATCTGTTGCTGATGTGTATATTAAGACAACAGAAGGAGCTCTTATCAAAATTGCTTCAGGAGTGGAATACGAAGCTCCTATATCTTGATATGAAGAGCCTTCTTATAATGACGGCAATTAATACATCAATAGCATATTAAATTGTAACCAAACTAAAAGAAAGCGGGGAGTCTTCGGACTCCCCGTTTTATTAGTTTGAACATTTTAATAAAATAATTATAAAGGAGGTAAACCTATGGCTATTAAGCTTCTTCAAGGTATAGATTATAAGGGTACTCAGCCTAACTTTACTAGAGACTTTGTAAATACTAAAGCAGAGTTAGCGTCTAATAGTATTCTTAAAAACTATCCTAATATTTATGAAATATTCTGTCTCGAAGATGGTTGTAAATACCGTCTCGATAAGTCAAGACACGAAATAGATCCTGTATTAGGTAAATGGCGTAAAGTAGCTGATGTATGGACTCCAGGTGGAGATACTCCTTCTGGCGGCGGTACTGCTATTTGGTATGGTACATCAGAAGAACTTACTCCGGAAGAAGAAGCGGAAATTGGGGCTGACACCCTCATGTTCGTTAATAACGATTCTGCTGGAGTTACTACTGTATATTATAAGAAATCGGATGGAAAAGATCTTATCACGGAATTATATACTAAATCCAAGATAGATACTATGTTTTCTGATATAATCGAAAGTTTACCATATACAGCTCCTACTGTTTCGCTTTCTACTTCTAAGACAACAGAAATTCATGGTAATACTCTTGAAAATGTAACACTCAATATCAGAATCTCTTCTTCTCAGAAGTATATAACTATCAAGAAGATTGAACTTTTTGTTGGGGATACACTTCTTGCTGATGATTTCGATGTTACTGTAGAATCAACTTCATATACATATAATGTGCCAGTAACAGATGATACTACATTCAAACTCAAAGTTACTGACTCATATAATAAGGTAACTGAAAAGTCAGTTAAGATCGACTTTGTATGGCCTACATATACTGGTATTCTTGCTGAATTCAACCCAGAAAATATCGATTTAAGCCAACTTACTCAGAAGATCCAGACTTCAAAAGGATTCACATGGACAGGAATTACTTGTACTAATAAGCTCCTTATCTATATGTATCCGGCAGAGTACGGTGCTCTTAACAACATCGTAGACGAAAATAACTTCAGTATCAAAGATAGCTTTATTAAGGTTAATAAGACTATTGATGGTGCAGAGTTTATTTTATATTATTCCGAAGAGTCTTGTACTCTTAGTAACGGAAAAATAGTATTCTCGTAATACTACTGATATATTGATTATAAAGGAGGAATATTTTTATGCAAATTATTACTAATTTTACTTCATCGATGACTAAGTTCCTTGATGACAGACAGAAGTGGGCTTCACTTGCAGCTCTTCAGGCTAACGACTCTGTTTATATGCCTGATGGTTTCCAAGTATACTGCGCTAATGAACAGGCTTGGTATCAGCTTTCTACAACTGATGAAAAGGACTTCTCTAAGTACACATGGTCACCAATCGGTGCTGACGCTGGCAATATCTCTTATGATAATACAGATTCAGGACTCGAAGCTACAGATATGCAGGATGCTGTAGACGAACTTGCTGGTATTTCATATACAGTAGTTAAGTTTACAGGTCAGGATGCAGGTGACTATGCAGCTGTTTACAAGCTCCAGAAGCTTAACGCCCTCGAAGATCCGGACGATCCAGGATATACTCCAACATATGTTGGTGAAGCTATCAATATCCCTAAGGATATGGTAGTATCTGCTGGTGAAGTTAAGACTCTCACAGATCAGGATACTCCAATTCCAGGTATTGCAATTGGCGAAAAGTATATCGATCTTACTCTTGCAAATTCAAACAACTCACATGTATACATCAGAGTTGCTGACCTTGTAGATGATCAGGCTACAGCTATTAACTATAGCATCGATGCTTCTACAACAACAACAGTTGCTGCAGTTCTCGATGATCTTAGAGCTAAGTGTGCAAACCTTGATTCAGAAGGTGACATTACAGCAGCTCATGTAGTAGTAGGAACACATACAGAAGAAGAAGGCGGCGAACAAGTAACAGTCAAGGATACTCTTGCTGCTCTTATCACTGCTCTTAATGGTAAGACTGTTAATCTCGATGCAAACGGCAAGCTTGCTGCAGCTAATGTTACTTATTCTAACACAGATGCTCCAGCTGCTGTAGAAGATGCAGATGCCGCACTTGATGATCTCTACACAAGAACAATTGCTACAGAAGCTAACATCAGAAAGATCGCTGCAGGTGAAGCTCTCAAGCCAGAATTCACTTTTGCTTCTTCACAGACATCTTACCTTAACGCAGTAGGAACAACTGTAACAGCTCCTGTATTCACAATCACAAATACAGAAGTTGGTATCGCTACAGCTTCTACATTCAGTGTATCAGCCACATTCACAACCGGCGGCTCATCAACAGAAGTTGGTCCGGCTACATTCACAAACAATGTCGCTACAATTACTGCACCTGCTAATATCACAGCAGATACAACAGTAACAATTGTTGTTTCATACAAGTTCCCTGGCGATACATCATTCAGAACAATCACAAAGACATTCAGCTACACATTCGTATCACCATCTTATGTTGGTACAGTAGCAGAGTCTGCTGATCTTACTGATGATACAGTAATCACAGCTCTTACATCAGTTGTAAAGAGCTCTAAGGCTTACTCATACACAAGCATCACAGGAACAAACAAGAAGGTTGTATATGCATATCCTAAGTCATTCGGTGCTATCTCTAGCATTAAGGATGAAAATAACTTCTCAGTTACAGATGCATTCAATCTCGCAACAGAACTTACAATTGACGGCGTAGCTTACTACATCGTAAACTCAAAGGCTACAATGACACTCAGCGGTGGTTCACTCATCTTCAGCTAATAAGACAACTTATTAACTATAGAAAAAATTATGAGGGAGTAGTCTATGGCTACTCCTTCATCTTTAAATATTTATATCAAAAGGAGGGAATTAGTATATGCAGATAATCTCTAACTTTACATCATCTCAGGATAACTTCCTTGATGGTAGACAGAGATGGGCTTCTAAGTCTGCTCTTGAGGCAAATAATTCTGTAATTATGCCTAATGGTTTCCGGGCTTTTTGTGTATCAGAAGGAAAGTGGTATAAGCTTTCTACATCAAACCCAAAGAACTTCGCTACATATACATGGACTGAAGATATATCTGCTGTAGATGCGGAACTTCAGAGTATCACACAACAAGATATGGATGCTTTGTTCGAAGATGAAGAGGAACAGAATCCTTAATAAAATATTACAAACCATATAACTGTATAGTAATCCGATTGGGTTACTATACTTACTAGGGCATAGCCAAGCGGTAAGGCAACGGACTTTGACTCCGTTATCCTGGGTTCAAATCCCAGTGCTCTAACCAACATCTTCTAATATCAAGCATAAAAACGTATTGGTTTTATTATTTGCCGAAACATAATGAAACCGAAAGGAGCGAGAGTGCGTAAAGCACTCTCACTTCTTTTTATTTCATTCTTCTCTTGTTCAGATAGTTAGCCTGTTTATCATACTTATCGTATAATCCTTCTAAGTATGATCTGATACCAACCATATCTCCATCTTCTTGATATTCTTTCTGCATAAGCACTTCGCCAATACCTCTAAGTAAGTTTTCGAGAATACTGTCTGTATGCTTTATGACATCTTCAAGTTCATAGTCTTCATCCGGATCAGCTTCAAACATATCTAACTCGATATCTTTCTTAGCTTCATAACATTCCGGAGTAGATAATGGTTTGATATCAACTCGCATCATTACTTCTACTATGTCATCAATATCATCACCGAGCATTTCATAATAATCTCCAGCTAAAGCATGAGCTCTATCAAAATCTTTACCACAAGCTTTCCAATGGAGCATTCTGAAATTGTCAGCGTGTATTGTAAATAGCGCCTGAAGAAACTGGAAGTTCTTCATATTAACTCCTCCTTTATATAGGTTTAAATTACTAGAATGTTGAGTTCAACATCTATGTAAAGGGGATGATAATATGAAATCTTTAGGTAATAAACTTGTTGCTTTACTTGATGTAAAGAGTATCGTCACTATCATTCTTACCGTAATCTTTGGATATCTGTCATACCAAGATAAGATATCTTCGGATCAATTCCTCATGGTATTTACTATGGTGATATCATTTTATTTCGGGGTACAAACAGAAAAGAAGACCAGCAGTAGGACTACTAGTGATGCTGTATCTAGTGAACCAGCTGTAAAAACAACTAAGACCAAATAAAAAATATGGGGAGGCATCCGTGCCTCCCTATAGTTATTTTGTCACTATTATATTATTTATTGTTTATGAAATCTGAAGGACTCAGATCTAATATATAAACCATGATGTCGTTTCTTGCTTCAATACCCAATAAAATAGTATCCATTGGAATTAAGAAGTATCCATCGATTGGGGTTCCATCTTTAAAACAAAACTCTTTTTTCACAGATGTAATAGCATAACCAAACATTTCCGAGAAAAGTTTGTATGTTTTTGGTTCTTCTGCATATTTTTGACGTTCGGTTTCTATACTATTATTGATCTTTTGTTGATTTATGACACGGGAAACCCAAGGTTGGCTTCTACCTAAAGCTTTAGCTATATCTACCTGTGAACATCCTTCTTCTTTAAGGGCTATAGCTTTTTTAATTAACTCTTCTTGTTCTTCTTTATCTAAACCACTATCTAGCATTATCATGCCTCCCTATTAGATTTGCATTTAGTAAATTCTATTTCTACATTCTGTGCCACAACACGGACACTTACAACGGTATTCGTTGTGGTCAGGGCCCCATGAAACTTCTTCGCTATATTCGACTTCCCTGCGTTCTGCGATGAATTCGCATCCGCAATTATCGCATTCGAACTCTAAATTAGGGTCAGGAGCTTTAATATACCCTTGCCTTAAAATGGTCATAATATCACCTTTCTATCACATTTAGTTCGGTTTATTTTCTGGCATTTTGTCTTTGTCACATAGAAATCTATTCTTAGACTTTCTGCCAGTTGCTTCTGCTGTCTTATCTATAAACGGAGATGCGTAAAACCTATTAGTTTTTACGGTTGGTGTGAATGACTTTACCGTGAAAAGATTTATTCCGGTCTCCGTTGCTTCTTCGTTCAGCGACTTTTCATAAAGTTCTGATTCTTCATCGGTCAAACAACGCATATCCATGCTCTTCACCTCAATCAAATTAAAAATTACTTAAATACGAAATGCATCCGTAGAAAGTACATCGTTTACGGCATTGTATAAAGCATTAGAACCGAAATATATTGTGTGACCTATTTTTTCGATACCATTAAGATCTATAATTCGGCCATTATAATTTTTATAATAACCGAGATGGTCATCTGAAAAAGCCATATTCCAATCTAGCATACGATCCTGCATTTTCTCCATTGCAATTTTAGCACATTTATATGCTACATCAAGTTTTGGCATAATGCCTACTTCATTATTATACCTGATTTCGCTGTATAAACACTCATTGTATTTCTGAATCCTAGGTATAATTCTTGGATCAAACTCACGCTCAAATCCGACTTCCGACAATTCATACTTGTCAAATATACCGTACGGATCTTCTTCATAATTATTCATGATCCGTATAGCTGTTTCTTCAGGATAATATGAGCAAAGAATATGCTGTAGCTCATCATAATCCGTATAGAACTGGCCGCCAATGTATGTGGTTTCCTCTTTAAGATGTTCCTCAAACTCTTTACGAGCCACTTGGTATTCTCTGCTCTGGAAACACTCTTTGAAATTTAACTCCATTATTCTTCACCTCTTTCACCATCGTCATTGTAGTACCAATCATCACGAATCTTCCATAATGGATAGTTATCATGTATCGAACATAATTTATCATCAAGAACATTAAGATGCTCCTTGGTAACTAAGTACTTATCATAGAGAACCACATTCGCATGTAATTCGTCCCCAAATACGGGATCGTTCCAACCTGCTTCAGTATGAGGAGACCACTCCTGTATAATCTCATGCAGAGTCTGAACTCGTTCTTCTACATCCTCTAGTGCCCCTTTAATACAAATAGTATTCATTGTCGTGATTAAAGTTTTGAGCTGGTCACATTCTTCAGAATCACCCATATCACGCTTCATAGCTTCATCTAAAGTATAACATCTATACATATATGATTCCATAATACTAATCGAAACTTCTTCCGGATAATTCGAATCGAGAATGTTTAAAGTCTCTTCTTTATCTGGATACTGATCCAGACCTTTTGCTGTGGCTTCTTCGTCTACGAATTTAACAAACTCTCTACGAGTTTTTACATAATTTGGCGATTTAAGACACGCCTTAATATTGATTTCTTTTTGCTTGCTCATGTGTCGTTCCATAAAAACTACTCCTCTCAACTAGCCTAATAAGGGATCGTTGAACGACCCCTCTTTCGGCATTTGCATTATTAGCTCTTTTCTGTGTAACTAATCATCTTGTAAAAACTTTCTTCCTGAGCATCAGAATCAAATACAACTTTGAATCCGAGCTCCTCCCAAATATTAAACCCTAAATCTAAAATCGAAACAATTGCGGTCTTGGCAGAAATAGACTTCTTTACATCTGAGTAGATAGTCTCATTGAACTGCCTTAAGGTATCCTCGAAAAGCTTAGCGTTTTCGCAAGTTACCTCAATAATGTGAATGTACACTACATTATAGATATCAGTGTAGTGTAAGTATGATATTGATGGAGTTCCGGCTTCAGTTCCAGAATTAACGGTACAATGTAAAACCTTTCCTCCGCTTAAAAAGTTTTTAACGTCTCCCATTTGAAGACCTCCTGAAAATAATATTATTGCTTACGTATGTATGCAACACATATCGATAATATACAATTAACACAAATAATACACTGTGCCTTCCAGCACAGTGTATTTTATGATTTACATATCTCCTATATCCCTGATTACTTTTCGTTCTTACCGAGAACGTCTCTTTCGATTCTGTCAAGTACTCTCTGATTAAGAGCCTGTAAAGCAGCTTCTACATGAGTAAGAGCTTCTTCATTGTACTTACTTGCAAATGGACCAGCCTGGAAAGACTTGAGTCTGTCTCTTGCGATTTCAAGAAGGTCTACATCAAGTACACCAGGAATAGAACCTTCTTCTTTTCTTGGACCATTCTGATGCTGAACTGTAAGAAGAACTTCATCTGTATCTGCTCTTACAATTTCGTATTTGTGGTTTGCGTTGCCAGGACCGATTTCATCTACGGCTCTAACGTAGTTAAGGTTTTCTTTTGTCTGAATTGTTTCAAGTTTGCGCATAATTGTACTTCCTTTCAAATTATATATTTTATAAAAAAGTTAGACTTGATGTAAAAAAAAATATGGGAGCCTTGGGGGAGGCTCGCCATATTTTTCGGAATATATTTTTGGGGGTTTAGATAATGTCTTGCTTAAATGTCATCCATGCCAGGAGCATCTACGCAGAATGCTGGTTCCTTCGAAGTGAACCCTGCTGCTCCAGGATGACCACCGCCTCCGAACTTCTTACAGATTAATCCGCAATGAAGTTCTTTAGCTCTTTCAGATTTACCTTGATAAAGGGTATAGTGTCTAATACCATCATCGTCGATGAAGGCTTTTACAAATATATCCGCTTTAGAAACAATACCTGACTTGCAGAAGTCGAACATCTGGCTGTTAAAGGTCTTCGCTTCATCTGAGCAGATAATTAAGCACTTATATGCTTCGCCTGTAGCGTCGTCATCATGAGGAACTAATAAAGTCGCAGGAACAGCTTCCTCTGCTAACTTTTGCATTTTCTTTACTTCAAATCTATAGATTTCTTCAGCCTTAGCAAGTTCCCAGTCGATTACTCCGTCATCAAAGAAGTCGTCAAAGAAGTACTTGTTGAGATATGGGCGGCCTTTGGTGATTCTCCTCATCAGAGCAGCATAGATTTTGGATTCTGAATACTGATGTGTCCATGTGTCATTATCTGACACCAACAATGTTCCTTTCGGAATCCACTTATCTTGTATTGGAATACAGATATGACCCGATTTACAATCGGAACTAGATATTATATCCGGAGTAGTAAGGCCAGAGTAGTAGGCCCAAGCTAATTCAGATGCCGCAATTCCATCAATGCGGATACCCGGTATCGCAAATGCGATTTCAGAATTGTAGTCATGCATCTTGGCAATCGATGTGCCATGATGATCTATCCAAATTAGTTTTCCTGATATCTCGAAAAACTTAACCATTAATGCTTCCGGAAGCATAATGTCTACCACAAATACTGCAGTTTCTTCATCTACCGTATCGAAAATTTTAAAGTTTCCTGGCTTACGGTCATATTCGTCGTAGTTATATGACACACATGTAATAGCCTCTTCTGGAATTCCCATATTTAATGCGGTTCTAACTGCCCAGTATCCTGCGCAGTAGCCATCGGCATCAATATGGTGAACAACGATGGCTTTAGTTATATTAATTCTTTCCATTGAAGTTAATCCTCCTTTTTCTTAATGCTGAGCGAAGCTTATCGTCAAGCATCATAGATATTCTCTTACTTGTCTTTTCTACTGCAGCGCCTAAGAGAAGAGCTGCTGAGCAGATAAATACAGTTTTAAAATCTCCTGTTTTTGCAATATATACGATTATTGCAGTTAAGAGTCCGGCGATTAATACCGCCTTAAAATTAATGTCCTTCATTGTTTAATTCCTCCTAGAATAAGAACAAAAATATTGTAGGTCTTTTGACCTCCGTACATAGTAATAATATAAACCCAAGTATTAGTTTACTCATTAATAAAATTTTACATGGGTCAACTTTTATATAATCGAAGGAGGGAACCCAAATGAGAAACCCAGATCTAATAAGTAATGCTTCGGCAAACCAAAACACCCTTATAGATATTCCTGAAGATATAGAACCATTCTATCCTCAGGAATATGATCCGTTTGATGAAAAGTCTATGAAGAAATATTTTGTAGAACTAAAAAAGATGGTTCGAGGTTCTATAGAATACCAATCACTCATCGAATTCTTAAAGCTCATGGGATTAGACCATTGTTCTATTATGCCTAACTTGACCAACCAAGGTAAGTCTAAAGTGAAGATAGAAATACATCATCATCCTATGGACTTAGAAACTATATGCAGAGTCATATATAAGAAGCGCTTACAATGCGGAGAACCAACAGATACAAGGTCTACCGCATATGAAGTTATGTGGAATCATTATTCTTTATTAGTAGGATTGATTCCATTGTGTGAAACAGTGCACGAATTAGTACACTCTGGTGTACTATTCATTAACGCTAACAAAGTCTATGGATTCTATAAGCATTTTATAGAGAGATACTATAATTTCTTCGATCCGGAAGACTTAGAAACTCTTGAAAAGATAGCTACAGAGTCAGCAAAAGCCATAGAAGATTATGGCACATTGCTTGCTCAAAACTATATAAATGTAGATATGCATACACCTAATATTCATGGCATCATTAAAGATACTGGTGAATTGGCTCATGAAATTCTTATATCCGCTAAGACTGCGGATCAGCAGTTATTGCAGGATAATGTATTGAATGAGTTTAAACAACCAAAGGTTATACAGTTCTACGACATGTTTAGAAGAAAGGAGAATTAAGATATGATTGAATTTGAAGATGATATATCCTTAGATTCACCATCTATAGAAATGGTTGATTATAAGACTGTGCAGGCGAGAAAATTCTCAAAAGACACACATCTTATGATTATCACTAAGAGGCAGACTAAGGAAGAATTAGATGCAGATTACGCTCAGTATCTTAGACTTACGATCAAGCAAAAGCTTAAGGCTAATGATATGGCGAGTAAGCTGTTTGGTATGACTAATGACCAGTTGTATAATCAATACAAGAAAGTATTTGAATTCGGTAAAGAAGATACTCCTGGTTATGTGGATACAACATCAGATATTAATACTGGTTTAGACCACGATTATATCAATAATGACGAAGAAGATATCCCTATGGACATCATTACAAGAGATGTAAATAGAGATACATTTGTAGGACAATTGCAGGAGTCTATGGATTTAGAAAACATCGAAGAAACTAACTGCGGTGTAGATAATCCAGCATTCTTCACTCCATATGAAATTCTTACATATGAGGGATTATATTCAGATACGCCTGACATAGATTCTCTTAATGAAGATATATCAGTTCTGGATTGGTATAATAACTACACAAGAAGCTTTAACGGTTTAATCACTGAAAATTATTATCCGGTGTGGTTAGAAAAGATGAGGTCTCTATATTCTGATTATGATAGACTTGAGGGTCAGGCTTTACTTGATAGACAGCAGTCTATTGTAAATTTAGGATGGAATCCTGAAATACCATTCAATGAGCATAATATCGAAGTAGGAAAGAAAAGACTCGAAAGAGAATGTAAATATGCCCAAGATATATACGAAGATTATTCTCGAGTAGGAGAATTATCAGATAAAGCAACGGCTATTAACGAGTCTATAGATACTACAAAGGATCTTCCTGTATATGTAGTACTCACTAAAGGAAATATTCCATTCTTATCAGACGCAATAAGAGCATTTACCGATTCAGAATACTCTCATGCTGGTATAGCATTTGATCCGAAATTAGATAAGATTCACTCATTTGCTATTGCTGGTTCAAGTGGATATCAGGTAGAAAATATCAGGAGCCGTACATCTGTAGAATCAGTATTCTTATTCTTCTTAAAGAAAGAAAAAGTTCTGGCGATGCAGAAAGAAATCGGTAACTTTGCAATGAATGTCAATAAGACTACGTACTCTATGGGTGGTCTTATTGGTAAAGCTGTTAATGTAAAATACAGCAATGGAAATAAGTACAATCAGGTATGTAGTAGTTTCGTAAATTACGTTCTTCAGATTGGTGGAATTGATTTCGTTAAGACCAAGAATGATAGTTTAGCTTCTCCTGCGGATATATACAATGCTCTTATGACTAGACCTAAGAACGTATACAAAGTATATGAGGGTGAAGGTGATAAGTACGATGCTAATAAGACTAGCAAAATAGTTAAAGCTATCATCAAAGCTAAAGAATCAAGAGCATTACATCCTATAAGAACTATCAAAGACAGAATAACTGCTAATGAAGACTATATCGAAGAAAAAGCTAAGCCTAATGTATGCTATAGAGTTGTATATGACGGTGCTGATATATATCAGAGTATCAAGATGGGTATGTTTAATGATACCAGAGGTATGAAAGAATGGGAGAACTTTACTGCTTCTAAGAAGTACACTTGGGATCAAATACCGAGTGATAAGAAACCGAGTGGAGGTAAAGTGTACTATACCGAAAAGGGCTTAAAGGCTTTCAATTCTAAAGTACTTCCTACAGCAAAGCTTTATCTTGATAAGTCTAAAATCAAAACTCAGGTATTCATGATAGATCCTGAAAAGATTTCTTATAAGGATGAATACCATATAGTAGCATCTAAGGCTTTATCTAAAGTCCATGAATCAGTAGAACTTCCTGATATATACGAGAATATTCCTTACGGATATTTCGGAATGTTTCTTGAAGAAGCTGTTGATATTACCAATAGTATGGAACTTCCTGATTCGATCGAAGTAAGCAAAGTGATAAAATCAGTTCCAAAGGATGAACCCGAATTTGTTACAGAAGCATTAAATCTTCCACCAGGATACTCTCTTAGACCTGCTAAAGCTTCTGATATGGATTATATGTACGAATGCGAGATGGCTAGTATAGAACCTAGACTTGCTCGTCAGAAAAAAGTACAAGACTATATCAAACAGGATGTAAAGGATGCTGTAAAAGATACAAAGATTATCATGTATAAAAAAGATGTAGTCGGCGTATTCACTTGCTGTTATATTGATGGTGGCGAACGTTGGTATATTGCTGAGATCTTTGTAGATAAAGCTCATAGAGGAAATGGTATCGCTACAGCTCTCATCAAGAATGAATTAAGCAAGCATCCTAAAGTAAGACTTCAGGTTGCACTTTCTAATGGAAAGGCTAAGAGACTATATGAACGTCTTGGCTTTGAAGTCACCAAGAAGGATGAAAAGAATGGTATGTATATAATGGACTGGGAGAAAGGAAAATCTGTAGAAGAGTTCCCGGATAAAAATACTCCAGTTATTCAGGAAGCAAGGAATTCTTATAACTGCATTTCATATGCTATGGGAATGGACAATTCTATCAATAGTCTTAAGTCTAAAGGATTTAAGATTACTCCCGATGATGGTGACTATAAAGTAGAATTTGATTCTTCTAATAGCAAGATATGGGAAACCTATGTGGAAGACCATATTGAAGACACATATTTGAATGAGTATATCAATCTAGATTCTAAAGAAATCACATTCTTATTTAAAGAGAATGGAAAGATCACCAAGATGAAGAATCGAAACCTTAAAGACGATCCTAAACTTTTGAATACTTGTAACAGGCTTGGGGGTTTTGATTTTAAAACAACTGAAGAGTTGATATATTCGAATGATTGGTATAAATCAAAACTCAAATCTATCGAAGAAGCGTGTAAAGATGTAAATGCAGCAAGACAGTTTGTTTCAGATGTAAAAGATTTAGCTAAGAAATATGACGCTAATTTCTTTTTAGTAACAGATGGAGCATCTGGCACTCATAATGATGGGACTAATGCGGCCGTTAAACATGCAAGAGATACCCATAGAGAATGGGAATTAAAACATGGATTTGATCCAGAAGAAGACTGGGGGAAAAATAAGAAGAAGTCTATCGGAGAAGCAGTTTCTATGGATGATGAAGGAAATATGATTATCTATAGAGCAACTCTTAACACTCTTGACTATGGTGATGCTATCAATAAATCTTCTGAGTTATGCAAGCTTTATAAACAGTCTTCTAATATAGAAGGAATCAAGTATGAGCTTTGTAAACTCTGGTATATTAATTGTATGCTCGAAAAGAAGATTAAACGAAATGACAAGAATAAAGAAAAGTATGTCAATGATAGACGTATTTGTATGAATGTCTTTAAGACATATATGAAGCACGTTAATACTGTAGACGATGACTTTAATTTTGTTGAATACTATAATGCTACACCTTATGGCGGAGCAATCCGTATAGACAAGAATACATTAAAGTATTCTATTAAAGCATTAAAAGAATTAATGAGGGGGTGATAAGAATGCCTAGACCAAAAACCGAATTATTCCTTCTCATGTCTGTAGACGGAAAGATATCCACTGGCGATACAGATGATTTTGATGTAGATAAAGATATTCCTAGAATCCCAGGAGATCCATCAGCAGGATTACATCAGTATTATGAGGAAGAACTTGAAACTTCATTGTGGCCTATAAACTCCGGAAGAGTTCTTGCTAAAGTAGGAGTGAACGAGAAACCTATACCAAAAGATCAGGAGAAGAATGTAAACTTTGTCATATTAGACAATAATCATTTAAATTCCCATGGTGTGGAAGTTATGTATAAGCGTTCTAAGATGCTTGTTATAGTCACATCCAATAAGAGTCATCCTGCATATAAGCTTAAGAGTAATCTCAAGAATATCACTATTATAGAATATAAAGGAGAAATGAATCCTGTTGAGATTCTTAATAAAATAAACTTGGAGAGTTGGGCTGTAAAGAAGCTACGATACAGACTGGTGGAACTCTTAATAATATGTGGCTTAGATCTAGTTGTATAGACCTTTTGAATATTGTGGTTACTCCTATATTAGTAGGAGGAAAAACCGTATCCACTTTAATAGATGGTCCTGCAGCTAAGAGTTTAAGTGACTTACGAGGATTAGAACTAATAAGTGTTAAGAAAATGAAGAATTCATATCTTCAGTTACGCTATAAAGTAAATAATCCTAAACAAGGAAAAGCTGTTATTATAAAGTAAAACTTTCCCGTGGGTGTAGCACCCACGGGAATATTTCTATGATGCTGTGAAACTTATATTGTTTGAATGTTATATTATTAATGTAGAAAGGAGGGTGTTAATTATGTTTAAATTCAAAACACCTTTTAATTTTAAGGAGTTATTTGCACCTAAAAACCCAGGCGTAAAGTCATGGGATCTTTTAGGTTCCACTCCTGCTATCGTCATCAAAAATGATGATGCAGGATTTAGCATTGTAGTAGATGCCCTTGGGGGTTTAAGGATGAACCTTGAAACAGATCGCGATTTCAAGGATTCAATGAAGAACTATGATGCATTTGGCGATTGTGTTTATTATGACGGGAACCTCGAAGGCGCTTTCAAGTACTTAGCGCCGTATTATCCAGATAAGATTAAACTTAATTCTAATGTATACTGATTTTAATCTAGAGGGGAAAACAATACAGAGTGCTTTTAAAAGCACTCTGTATTTTTTGTCAAAGGAGTTATTATTTTTTATTCCGCTTCAATAAGAGCTTTCCATGTCTTTGCTCCAACAACACCATCAACAGTGAGTTTGGATACATCCTGGAACTTCTTAACCGCTGCTTCTGTTTCAGTCCAGAAGTTTCCATCTACATCTATATCGTAGCCAAGGTCTACAAGAAGGTTCTGGAGCGTTTCAACAGAAGGAGATTCACAACCCTTAGAAAGAACTTCGAGTTCTACTGTACAGTACTTGATAGCCTTCTTGTCTGTTACTGTAGATTCAATCGGCTTTTCAGGAGTCTTAACGTCATCTCCAACATATCTCATCCAGTAAGAAATAGTAGAGTTATTGATGTTGATAGTCTGTCTTGTTACATAATATGATGAACTACCGTTACCATTAATATATGTAATAGTGCCAGTGCTAGCATCGAACTTTTCAACTACACCTACATGGTCGAGAGGGCGTTCTTCTATAATATGATCCCAGTCGAAGAATAGTATATCACCCGGTTTAGGATTATCTTCTGGCTCACTCCACTTTGGTGATTTAGCCATCTTAGCCTGCATTGATGTGCAAGATAAATCATACAAATCGTCTATGCCGATATATCTGAGCACATTGCTCACAAAATGGGCGCACCACGCATGGGCTCCTGCACAACCAACTTGATTTCTTGATTGGCCCACTAAAGCTTTTGCTCTAGCAACTATACTTTCTGCTGTTTTTGCCATATAAATTACCTCCTTTTATTTTTGCTATTTTATACATAGCATTTAACATTATGTTCTGGATATCAAAGGTGTCCACGAGGAATTATATAGCATCTAAAAATAGTGAGGAGTCCAAATGGACTCCTCATTTTCTCGTATGAATACGTAGTCTGTGCTCTCCTTTTATTCGGTGAGAGTCAACCGCTTTTTGGCTTGGTAGTTATCCTACGCTAGTTTTTCCAAGGCTCCTGACAACTCATACGAATTATTTCAATGTTGGATCGGCTCCTGGATATTTTTTTTGTTTTACTATAGTTTTAACTAAACTATGGAACGCTTATATATTATTAATGTAGATGGACAAATAATTGTTCATACTGTATCTTAAAAAGGAGGTCATAATATGACTAGTGAATTTAAGAATCTTGAAAAGATTCTAGACGATTGGAATCCAGAAGTGAAAGAAGTCACAGATGAAAACGCTGACGATTTTTATCCATACAGTATTTATGCTGTTGGAGCTACGGAAGAAGTTTCTGAAAAAATAGACAAAGCATTTATCGAATGCAAATTTGTTTCGGGAAATGGAATTCCGAATTTTAAAAATATAAAAGAGTTTTCCGAATCCACAAAATATACGGTAAAGAAAGGTGACGCTGATAGCTTCGGCTGGCTCACCGTTTGTATCGTACGAAAATCAGACTTTTGTCTGATGTACGTATTTGGGTAAAGGAGGAAGAAGAATGATATCGTTTTTCAATGGTACAAAAGAGGGGTACGAGGAATATAAATATGTTCCTTGCACCTCATATGGAAATTTCGCGTTTTTAACAACAAACACTATAGCCTCAGGTTACCCTAAACCGAAAGAAGTCATATATCTCAACAACGATCAGGTGTATGATCTTTTTAATATCATTCCATCATTCAATAAAAAGAATGTGGAAAACGCAAGAAAAAATAAAGACAATTTAAAGGGAGAACAAATTTCTACAGATATAATTCTCGCTGGTACACTCCCATCAAAAGACATCCAGATCTGTTTTTCTGAATCTGAAAATGAAATGTACAGAGGACAGATAATGGTAATGGAACCCGAGGAGATAATAAATGCGATAAAAGTGTATAGAAAAGAAGACCCAGATAAAGCCATAACCATAGGAGCGATTAAGATCGAATGTGAGTTCGATGCTAATACGAAATCACCATTATTTTATACATTTCAGTGTCCATTAAGGATATCTTCGGACATTATGCATATAGATTGGTTTCCGATGTTAAGTTGTAAAAAATCAACTTATGATCTTATAACGTCGAAAATCAAATCAGATAAAATTTTCGTAGAAACTTTTATTGATATAGTAATCCATATGAGGGATGTAGTATTGTGTTCTTGGATTGCAATTCAGATGGCTTTATTAAATCCTGTTATCAAAGAGCGATTTACAAAAGAAACAATTCCGGCTCCAGAAGATAACAAAAAGAACGACACCAAAACAACAAAAACGAAAAAATCTCCGAAAAGATATATCAAAAGAATCACAATGGGTGATATCTCCGATATAAAAATAGGAGAAAAAGAAAAAGGGCATCATCAGATGTCTGAATCCTTCTGGTGGGTTTCAGGACACATCAGAAATCAGAAAACAAAGGATGGACATAAGCTAATTTTCATTCAGGGCTATTGGAAGGGTCCTCTCAGAGAAACAGCTGAGAAACTCTACGATACTCCGAGGGAGAGGGAGCTTATACTAGAAGATGGAGGAAAGTAAAATGACAGAAAACGACTTTTTAAACCCGACCTATGCTCCGAGCTATGCTTTTTCGATCTATCAGATATTAGATCCGAAGAAACGAGTAACTGTACTAGCGGAACCAAAAATAGAAAATATAGTGCAGTCGGATTATTCCTTTGTGTATGCATCAAATGATCATAGAATAAAATTTCTTGATCTCGAACATGATATCACAGGAAGAAATTATCCGGTATACAATTTCTTAAATGGCGTATTTAGACGTTGTAATCTAGGAGATATATCCAGATATTTTCCGTCTTTAAGTGTCGGTGATGTTATAGTATTGAATCATGCAGGGAAGTTCTATGCTTTCTTAGTTCAAAACATTGGATTCGAATTCATCCCTTCATGGAAATACGACTTAGAACCGAAAATATCTAATCCGGATATAATTCAAAAGATATTAAGTGATCAATCAAGAGTCGCTAATGCGGCAAAATTGATTAGATACGGCGGAGCACCAGTACCTAGCGGATTGGATATTCGTGTCAAATATCCGTACTTTATAATAGCCGAATTATCACCTACTACAGAATTTAGAGTAGCGTCTTTAGCGAACAATTTAACTACTTTTGATATTCGTATACAGTCTATTCAAAATGAATTCTGGCTGTATATTGAAGGAATAACAGGAGACGAGTATGGCATAAGATTAAAAATAAAAATTTCTGAAGACGACCAGATTTTTGATTATTCTACTTTAGATATAGTATACTACTATAAAAATGATACTAAAGTAGAGGATAATTATCATGATACTAAATTCGAAAACCTGATACACGAGTTCATATATGATCTTGCGGGTGATGTTCTTTTAAAAATACGCCCACTTGAAATCGGGGCTAAGAATGGTTTTTAGTGGAGAAAGGGATTGATAATGCAGACGGTGATAATTGAAATCTTCGACCAAGATCACCCAGACCCAGACAGCTTGCCTGTTATAGATCCACAGGGTCTGGCTGAAAATTTGGCCGAAGAATTTAACGAACAAGTTCATATCCGGGTGGAAGTTCAGGAGACAGGTGCATCGTATGACTTCTATCCGGATTTTGAAACGTATAGATTTTTAGAAGAAAAATACGATCCTAGTAAGCGAAAAAATAATAACTAATCTATTATCTGAAAAAGTCAGTTAAAAGCAAACCTTATCCGGTGGTATATTACCACCGGATATTTTTTTATTTCGAAATAGGATCTTCATGTATATTCATAATTGGATTGCACGTTTCTGTGATGTAATAATACATATATTCATAAAGAAAACCGGTTATGGCTTTAAAATCGTATAGAGTATGATACTTCGATGAAATATAAGTCCCACATACTTCAATAACTTTTTTAACACAGGAAGCATTTAATTCAGACCAGCCATAGAATATAGCAATGCTATTGGTTACTTGGAATTTTTCTAGCGCCTCTTTAAGATGATTAAAATCCATCATCTGCGAGCAAGACATGATTTTATCTTTTTCTATAGGTGGAATAAGTACTTTATGAAAATAGTACTTGAATGGTGTATCCAAATTTTTTATATCCATGGAATGATTGATAGTAACTAATCTTGCGCTACCATAAAAATTCCATACTTCTTTAGTTTCTTCAATTTGTTTCGGTACTTTCTTTACTTTCACTTTCATTATTATCACCTACGTGTTTAAAATAGAAGTCATAGATGTCATCAGCAGGTGCAAATCTATTATAGACGATATCCTGTTGACCTTCAAACCAGTCTGTTTCCCAACAGAGATGATCATCATAATCGAATTCACACAGTTCATGAAAGACTTCGTACTTGCTATCCCCTCTATATCTAGCGAATATTTCAAATACATAGTCTACGTGCTTACAACTATTTTTCTTTTCATATTCTTTAAGCATTTCAATTGCTTTATCAGAATAATGATAACACCATTGGTCTTTATTAACTTCACTAGGACCATATTTATTTTTCCCAACTATCGCATCAGCGATTACCTGAGCGAATTCCTTGGCTGGTTTTCCAGAAAATTCAGTTATAGGTATACTAACTTTATCGTTCATCTTTTTATCCTTTCATTGAATAGCTCCATGTGTATAGATTGTTCATAATCCGCATAATTAGAAAGAAGATATTCGCACATGATCCGTATATTTTTTACATCTATGACATCGTATACATCGTCTGGTATTGACTTAGTAAATACTATGAGTATAGCCATACCCTTAAATGATCCGCATCCGGATTCACTGAACGTCCTCTCTACATCTTCTATAATATCATGCATTTTATCTTTATACTCAAAGAATTTTGCATACGTCCCAGGAAGTATCTTAACCTCAAAGCAATTTTGGTATAACACATCAGCATTATAGTCAAGAAAATTATCCATAGATCTAAACGTATCGTAGCCTTTTTCTAAGACTTCATCTTTAATCGTCAGAACTTTTATGAACTTTGGCATCACAAATCCTCCAAACTATATTATTGTCTAATTCCCCGTGTTGATGGCGGGGCTAAATGCTTTCCGCAGCTAGGACATATACTAAATGCATCTACAGTCAAGCAATTACAATGCGGGCATTTAAACACAAAATCACCAGATAAAGTTTCAGTTTTAGCCCACTCGAGTATATCAGCTTTATCATTAGCTATAGTTTTACTATAACATTCAGGGCATACTGCTTCATATGCGGTGCTTCCATCATAATCAACCTGTCTAGTAGTATACTCTTGTCTTTCAGCTACAAATACACAACCACAAGCATCGCATGTAAAATTTTTAGGTTTCCTTAATCTATCAGGATCACCATGCTTTAATATCATCATTTTTCTTTCTTCCTCTTATCTATTTTTTATCGTCAGCTTTTGAATTTGTACCGCATCATTACCACCGAAAGCCATTTGGACTGCTCGTTTGATTTTAATTTTCGTTTCAAGCTGATCGGTTACTTTAAATATAATTCTTCCTCCAATACTACCAAGTATGAATCCAGAGGTAGAATTTATAGCGTTCCTTAATTGCTTATCTTCTACAAATTTATCAGTAATCATTATTACTATAGCTAAAGCACCTAAAACTGCTATTATACCAATGATAAATATAAGAGCTTTATGCCAGATCAGTTTTGTCTTCTGTAAACGATAATAACCAGGATAGCTTTCTTCTATAGCTTTTACTATATAAGGATTTACTTCATCGTTAGTTGTACCACAAGTAGTATACCAGTCTTCTCCAAGAAAGTAAGTACTTAATTCGTCTACAGCTTTCTGTGCACTTAAACATCCATGCTCATCACATATTTCTTTTAAACGTTCTTCAACAATTTCTGATTGTTTCATAATGTAATCCACCCCGTAAAGAATTCTAATGGAATAAAGAACACATCCTGTGCGGTGTCTATCTTCTTTAATTTATCCGCATATCGACGGAATAGAGTTATTGCTTTTGAATCTCTATTCTCTACTACGTCTTTAGTTATTGCTCCAATACAACAATCAGAACAATCACAATCATTCCAGAAGTATACATACATATCTTCGGTTTTTCCTAATATAAGTATATCATCATATTCGGATGAATCCTGTACATTAGTATGGACTTCTCTAGTTTTTATCTTATTCTTTATACGCTCTATAGATTCAGCAAATTCTTTTTCATTCATATATCTACGAATCATAAAAGCGTCAAGAATATCTACATAGTTTATAAAACCATTAAGATATGTACTAGATACATAATCGTAAGAAATTCCAGGCTGTATTCCAGATAAGAACTGTTCATGAGATGGATACTCTATGGTTTCCATAAAGTCTAAAAGATCATAATCTTCTTCTCGTTTAGGTAAACCCAGTTTCTCCAAGAACTCTTTTTCATTCATCAGGTTTAATCTCCTCTCCATAAAACTCTTTAAGCATATAATCAATATCACTTAAACAAGTTTTATACTTAAATTCTTTTAACTTCTCAAACTTTTCATGGTAGTGTTTAGGATGGCATACATCGGTGTTTACGAAAGCGTATAAAGTAAATCCTTTTGCTGAAGGGATTATCTTTATCATATATTCACCACAAGTATTCACAAAAACACTAGCTCTATACATCTCAAACTTTTCTTCAAGTTTCTCTTGAGATAAATTGAGTTTACGCTTGAATATTACATCAATCTCAAAGAATGGACACAGCGTAGTGCTGTTGTCCACATTCTTGAGTTTACAAGTTTTCTTCTTTTGATTATACGAATTATGATGACATACGCCTATTGTATAGCTCATTCCACCCATCTCGATTCTTTCATTATTCGTCGGTTGATTCTTCTGTATTTCCTTCTTCTGACTCATATGCTTCTTCTCCCTCAATAGTCTCATCTATATCATCAGTATCATAGTCATTGAACAATGCCGGTTCAAGATACCATGTGTTTATATTATCGATAAGATAATCCATATCAACCCCATATGCTGAAAAGATTACATCGAATACGTCTTTAACGCTATCATATAATGCATCAGCATACTTTCTTATTTCTAACTGAGCAGCTTTATCTCTTCTGAGTTTAAAGAAGCTCATTAAGTTTTCCCAAGTAAATGTAATATAGATTTTGCCACATGTAGAATTAGTAGGTAGGAATCCTCTTGCATCTTCTTTAGCTACACCCTGTTTTAAAAGCTGAGGATATACTTTAGAAAGAATTGAGTTAAGCCCTCTTAAGTCTGTAGTGATATTATGATTATTAATATTTACAGTATATTTCTTAAACTTATACTGCTCTTTATCAGGAGTATACATAGGATTCTTAGATACATCCACATATCTCTGAGATTCCTGAGTGATAGCATTTCTATGTCTTACAAGCTGATGTGTAGCCGCTCTTGACATCCCCTTAAAGCATACTGTGATAGTACCGAGTTTAAGTAGATCGAATGGTCCGGCATTAGAAATCTCTGGAAGTAAATCATCCTGCATTGCATTTGGATAAACTTTCTCATAGTCTATAGTAGCCTTAGATACATCATCGAAGTTCACTATTTCGATAAGTTCAGGCTCATCTGGCTCACGGACTACTAGTATCGGATCAGTATATTCTTCATAATCATTTGTAGTATCATCGGTAAATTCTAATCCCACATTACATTTTCCTACATACTCTGGGAAATCGAATTCAGATAAACCAAATGAAGAAGAAGTAATGTCCTTTACAAGACATCTTGGAATACAATTCTCTAAGCTAGTTAAGATATCTTGAACTGTACGATTATCTCTGTCTGTATGAGTAATGAAGTATTTAAAAGCTCGTACACTACCAGCTAAAAATAAACCGTTCTGATCTTTAACCACGTTGATGTATCTTAATCCAGGAATGAGTTCTGGTAAGTCTTCATATCTACTCTTTGGTACAGTGAGTACAATATTAGAATGCTCTAAGATAGAGTCATGTTTATCGCTCACTCTCTTCTCTATATATGAGCATTTCTTATCATACTCGTCTGTCGGTTCTGAATTAGTGCAGCATCTACAGCATTTCTCTATTATAGAAACAGCATCATTGTAGTATATAACTTCGATTGGATTGTATGAAGCATTAACGTTAGTCTCCTCATACTTATACCTTTTTGCAAATAAACTTTTTAAACCCATTTTATAAGTTCCTCCTGTTGACTATATATTTTCTGAATGGATCTTCATCGTCCATTTTCTTTAAATCATTCAATTGCTTTTGGTATATTTGTGCCATATACAATTGAAGACCTAACTTAGATTCAAAGATTTCTATTTGTGCTCGTATGTATTCTATATCACTGGATATTATGGGTAGATCAATATACTTGGTAAATTCATTGGTCATACTAATTATCCTTTCTGTCGAGATATATACAAAAAACATAGTACGGATATGCATCAAAACAGAATACTTTGACCGGACATGGCATTAAAGTTTCCCATAACCGTTTATAGTATTCTATTCTTTGTTGAATATAAAAAGGAGAGTACTTGTCTATAGAGTACTCTATTTCTGGTATTACATTCTTCCTTATATTGTCTTTGAAGTTAAAATCTAAAATTTGAAGGGCAACTCTTCGCCCTTCTAATATATGATACTGCTCTATTGAATATTCTAGGTCTTTCATTAACCCCACCCTTTCGCTATATTTATATGGTAGTTATTGGTCTTGTAAACAAGAAAAAATGATGGCCGGCTAAACACCTGCCATCATTTTATTTTTCTCTTGTTCTACTCTAAGTTTTTACTGAGTAATATGGAAACTCTTCTCTGCTCCCGATTTTGATTTTGGGTTTGAGACTTCCACGCGGCTCTTATTTGTCTTTTCATGTAGGAGATCTACGAATTCTTTGAATGTCTTCTTCTTAAGACTTATACGAATAGTAGTTCCAGAAGTAAGTACTACTTCGATATCCTTGGCAGCCATAGCGTCTTCGAACGCTATATTGCCGTCGTTATTACGTGTACAACAAGGATATGCATATGCTATAGCATCTGTGCTTATAACAAAAGGTCTTTCGCTAACGTAGCCATTAACGCTAGCGGTTTCTACGTTTATAAACATAAACGTACTCCTTTCTAAACTTGTGCTTATGCTTCCCACATGGAAGCATCATAAGCTTTTGTTAAATGAGCATCCTTTTGGATAATATAGATTTGCTCGCTACTATATCTATATCACAATAAAAAATATACAATAAAAAATATGTCGTTTAACAAAAAATGAGGGAGTCCGTAGACTCCCCCGAAATCATTCTTCCCACTGGTCAAACATGTCTTCGAAATTAAGAAACTTTTCTTCTGATATTTTCTGGCCTCCCTGCCACTTCATTCGGTAGTTCTCCCAGCCTTCTATCTCAGCAGTGCATTCTATCAGCACATCTGGATACTGTCTGGAGAGCTCTTCGAACACTGGTTCAGGAGGAGCCCATGCTGTATCAAATGATGCATATAATTCATTAGACATCATATCGACACAAGCATCTCTGGTATCCCACTTGGTCCCCCAATGCTCGGTCCGCCAGTTGTACCAGTAATCTTCGCAATCCATCATATCCTGCTGATTACTCATCAACTGAGTATTTATATTATGTCGATCGCAATATGATTTCACGTCATCAGTATTTATACTGTCGTCATCGTTCATTAACTGAACTCTGACTATTGGCGGCTGTGGGATTACACCTTCTAATGAGAATTCATTAGTACGAATTCTTGCTGTCCGACATATATTATTAGGATAAGAACGTACAACCGACATAGTTGAAACTCTGACCTGTTTAGCAATCTTCTTAAGAGTTTCTTCCGGACCGGTTATTCTCACCTCATTGAACGACCAATTAGGCATCTTCTTCACCTCCTTTCGGCCACCAAGCGCATTCGGTAATACCATACACTTCTGGGTCATACTCGTGTCGATATGTCTCTTTACCATTACACCATTTTATTACGACGCTACGACATCCCTCTATATCAGCATGACATCTAATATCTACATTTGGATATAAACGAGATATTTCTTTCAATACTTTATCAGGAGGACACCAGGCTGTTTCGAATTCTACAACAAGTTCATCCGGACAAGTCAGACTTACTTTGGCTTCTGATGTATCCCACTTGGTTCCCCAATTATCAACACACCATCTATACCAATAGCAAGGATTCTCCGTATAATAATGACTGAGGTCTCCGCCTTTTTCAGCACACAAAAATCGAGCTTTCTGTTCTATTAAGCCATGGCGTTCACAATATGCTATAGCCGGGCCAACTTGATCCTTCGGATCCTGATACTGAACTTTAACGATTGGTGGTGCTGGAATAAATCCTTCTAACGAAAATTCGTTAGTATAGATCGTTGTAGTTCTATCTTTATAGTAAAAAGGAGGTTCAACCATAAAAGTAACCCTGCCTCTTTTTCTGATAGCATCTAAATCCCAATAACTACCATTTATACGGAGATGGTTGTAACAGATATTCGGCATCTTACACGCCACCCTTCAAAATATCCGAAAGTTTAAATGCATCCGGATATTCTTCTTCTATGGCTTCGATGAAGTTAAGTATTTTTTCTTTTTCGTTTTTGTCCATAGAATTAAATATTACCCCCAGCCTAAATCCTACTCGTAAACTACTATTCGAGGATTCATTTGGTGTGGAGTTATAGTAGTCTATAGTGCTGTAATACTCCCTGATTAACTCTTCGGATTCTTTATTTGCAAAGTATCTTTTTGGTATTATGAGTTTATAGCCCATATACCTCACCGTGTTGTTGTTTGTTGGGAAAGGTGTTCTAGGGAATCTTTCCCCTATCGGCGGGTAAGGTCTTTCATCTACAGGCATGTTATATTCCTCCTTCGGTGGATTTGTAGTAATATTAGCTGGAACATCTGGAGCTGGGCTCGGTCCTGCATACCCATAAGGAATGTAATTGAACCCGTTCGGATGATTACCCGACATAACCTGTCTCACAGTTTCGTGATCGACATATGGATTATACGGATTAACAGCGAAACCTTCTACTCTTGTATAAACATTCTCGTTCGGAGTTTCAGACTTCACTGGTTCTGGAAGAACATTCTTCATAGCTTCTTCAACAACCTTTGCTGTACTTGGAGTTTCAGGTTCAGGTACAGGTTCAGGCTGGAGCCATCTAAGTGCTTCCTGTCTCTTAGAGTTTAAGAAGGCATTCAGTCTGGCATTCTGTTCTTCGTGGAGTTCTTCAAGAGTTTTAAGATCTTCATAAGTAATTCCAAGATCTGGAACTCCTCTGGATCCTACTAGTCCGGATTTTAGCATCTCTAACACCCTCTTTCCTCTTTCCGGATCTCTGAACCTATTGATTATTTCTTGTTCGAGTCTAACATTAAGTTCATTCGAAGCAGACTTAACTGATTCTCGTACAAACTCTGACGGTTCCTTCTCCGGATCTTTCTCGAAGTTTGGATTGATCGAATTGTCGCAACCATTGAATTCTTCGATATCATTTTTAGTGATATGCGGAGAATTTATTGCCTTAACCTTCTGCTCAAATGTTGTTACTACCGGCTCCTCGACTTCCGGAAGTTCTGGGAGTGGTTCAAACATCGATAACTGAGGTTCGTTTATCTTCGTCTTAGCTATAGGAGCCGGATTTATGGTCTGTGTGCATTTTAAATGCTCGCATTCCCACTCAAATACGTATGAAGATAATTCGCACAAAACTTCACCACGATCTAATGCAGAGGAGACATCTGATCTATATGAGATGGACGGTACCTTGCCCTTGTAGTAGGAACTTAAAAAGCCCGATAACTGTGACGGAGATACATTTAATATATTAGCTATCTGAGTATTTTTAAGTCCAAATATACTTCTGAGATCCATTATAAGTCCTGAATAGTTAAACAGATACTTCACCGCTGTTGGTGAATTTTCTTTCAGAACTTTCATGGTGTTTGTCGGGAAAATGTGTTTCTTCGGAAGTTCAGAGATAATTTTTTCTATTTGCATCTCTTCCTCCCAATTCGTAATTAACTTATACGTTTCATCGTCAACTACGTACTGTGCTCCCTCGTGTTTCCAACCGTAAATTCTCTCCTTTGCTACTGGAACAAGCTTTGCGGCCTTTAATCTAATTCTAGCTATGCATTCGTCCCTAGCCTTTTTAGTTTCTATCTTAGCCGCATGCTCCATGAAATAGAGTACCGCATTTGTATTTACTCCTACCAGTTTAGGGACATCTCCAGCAGTATAATCATTTTCATACAATTTAGTAAGAAGACCTTCATATACCTGTAAAAACTCGGTATGAGTTTTTAACTGGGATTTTAATTTCAGCATATTATTAGTCGGAACCAGATTATTTGGATTCAATTCTATAGACTCTGGTTCTACCTCAGGCTGTTCTGTTATTGTTGGAGCCGGAACTGACTGCTGCGGAATCTTTATATACTTGCTGTAGTCTATCGGCTCCGGCTTTAAGCATGAAACCACTTTAGCATCATAGACTTTTTCAGCTGAATCAAGTATTCTCTTATCAGCAACCAGCTCATTTACTATATTCTGATACTCAAGCAGGAATCCTTTCTCTGCTATGAGTTCACTAAACCATACGAATATAGCATGAGCGTGTATCTTGTCAAGTTTAATACTCGCTTTTGGCATCCCCACAAAACTGTTTCTAACTCTACTAAAAGCTTTTCTTTCATTTGAAGTCATTATATTGTCGTGGAGGAATGTAATATTAGAACTATTAAGCTCGAATATTTCCTTTACTATACTTTCATGAACTTTCTTATCGATAAGAAGTTCTTTGAAGTACGGGTTACCAAACCCGAAATATAAGCTGATTCCAAGTTTAGCCTTAATAAACGTAGATATACGCGCATCAGTCTTCATAAATAGGGCTAATGCGTATCTTGCTTTGGTTTCTTTTTCTGTCATTTCCATTAACCTCCCTAGTTAATCATCCGCATGCATTCTCAGCAAGTAAGATGAATTTTGTCAAAAGTTCATGATATCGCTTGAGCGATTCAATGTTTTGTTCGTCTGGTTGTATTTTTTCATTATAGAAATATACAACCATAGACGTTGTTTTGATAAGACCGAAATCTTCAAAATTTTCCTTATCAGACTTTGGAGCCATTCCCGGAACAAATGGTAAGATTTCTTCTGTCTTTGATAACTTGCCATTAGCATATTCCCCAGTTTCTGGATCCTTGTAGATAAAATTATCATACATGAATGTCTTCAAACCAGCAGAGTCCGCTGCCAGCTGTATGCCGTAGTACGGAAGTATGAATTCCATATAGGCGTAATTAAACTTGGTGTCGGCGTTAGCCATTCCGTAGCCGATTACCTTATAATCCTTTCTAGCTAAATTCTGCATAACTATAGCTAGGTCATGGTCAATTTCAAAAACCGGATCTTTGAGATGACCGTTCTCAAAGACTGTGTGCTGTGTTTTGTGCTGAATGAGATTCTTTTCTACTGCGAACTCATTACATACTTTACAGTAATATAGTTTCATTCCGAAACCTCCTTAAATAAAAATATTGAGGGAGTCTTTTGACTCCCTCTCGTACATAATAATAATATATTACTATTTTACTTTTTGGACTCGTCCTCTTCTCTTTGAAGTTTAGTGATTTCTGGATGCAGGTATTCGTGAATATCGTAACAGTCTTTAGTTGCAACACCCATGATTTCTTTAACTTGTCTATCCAATTCGATAAGACCTTTAGAGATCATACCAATATAGATATTAGAAAGAATCATACGTCCATTGTTTGAGTTGATTGAAGTAACGAGATCTATCTTTTCATTAGGTCTATATGTAGAATATGGTTCTTTACCCTTAGGAATAATACCGGAGCTTACACACTTATTACCAGCATTAACAACCATCTTTTCTCCAGAACCAAAGTCTGAAATATATTCTATATAGAATTCTATAAGAACACCATCTTCTACATTTTTAAGTTTACCGGTATTCTCAAGTTTGTAGTTAGATCTTACAGTCTTAGCTTTTTCTGGATCATACTTCTCCATAAGCTTCTTCTTATCGTTAATCTTCTTCTCGTATTCAGAAACAAACTTCTTCAATGTAGGAGACATTTCATTGAGTTCACAAGTACGAAGCACATGTATATCAACTATGTCTCCAGTAACCTTAGCTTTCTTAGGAATTCTACCAAGTTCATTGATTTCATCTGTATCGTTTACGAGAGACTTCATAAGAGCATTAGCATCTTCATCATCGAAAGCATTCTGGAACACTAAGAGGTTCTGGCCTTCTTCTACATGGTCTCCTACTTTCACTACATTGTAGATGCTAGATTGTTTATTTAAAACTACATCTACACATACGGTAACTTTACGAGCCATAGCTTTAGCACAATAGTCTGAGTTAATACCGGAGTCTTCATATCCTTCATCGGTAATAAGCATAGCAACTTTAGCAAGAGTACCACGATTCATTGTAGGATTATCATCATAACCGAAATCTCTGGTGTACATTTTCTTGTTATAAGCTACGATACCGTTCTCTTTAAAGGTCTGTCCCTCTTTAAGATCGCAGTCAAGTTTAAGTGACAAGAAGAAACCACCATCAGAATTCTTATATGTCTGAGGAGTCAATTCTACCACTTCCGTAGAACCATCTTTATACTGAAGAATAATATATTCATCGGTTTTCTTAAGCACTTTACCAGCCTGCTTAGCCTTATAGTTAAATACATCTGGAGCTAAATAAGGAATAGCATCATCGGCACCAGTAGTTACAAGACAAGGGTCACCTGCTTCTGATAATACAGTATGTTTAGAGTTCTGGATAAAGCCCATTGAAAGTCTGAATGGGTCATCCTTAGTAGAAATCATAGGCATGATTGCTTCTGATATACATAATGAATTTGTTACATTCATATTATCCTGAGCATCTTTACCGGTCTTAATGTAACCTCTTGATGAGTCTACATTCATATTGATTGTAGTCTGACGGTTTACACCAACGTTTCCTGCGAAACCTGTGGACATAGCGAGATTATTAAGCATTGAATCATCATAAGTTCTCTTATCAAGACCGTATGAACGTTCTGAGTTCATACCTGATAATCCCTTGAATGATACGGTAGCAGCTGTTTCTACATATGATAAATCTGTATTAGTAGAAAGGTCTGATGTAGTATTATCAGAGAGGATAGAATCTATAATAGCCGAACGCTTAATTGTCATAGAAGCTTTACCGGTCTTCTTTAACTTGATTCTATAATCTGAATAAGACTTAGCTAAGCACTTATAAGTATGAGCCGCTACAAGTTCGTTAGTTCTAAATCTATTGCCAGACAAGTCTGTATGTCTATTAAACTTAGAGTCCGCTAAAAGGTTATTAGCATAAATAAGCTGTTCGACATAATCAGTAGGGAGATCGTATACAGGGCAAACTCTTTCGGTGATAGGGTCCACCATAAGGTCATAGAAGTTATCAAGACCGTCTGCTTTAATTCTACCACCAAAGATATCTAAGAAGTCAATCCACATACTTCTATTATCTATCTCAGTAATAGAATAGTCTTCTGTATTACATTCCTTAAGACCGTTCATAAGAAGTGAACTGCTATAGTTTATAAGATAAGAAATATATCCATCCTTAAATTTGATTCTGTCGAACGCATCCTTATCAAACTTAGTATTCTTATCTTCTATAGTAAATATAACTCCTGCTTTCTTAAGTACTGAAGTTAATCCTTCACTATAAGCTGCTACTACAATAAGCGGAATCTTTGTATTAAGGATACTTGCCTTAGAATACTTATATCTTACACCAGAATTTGTTGTAGGGTATATCTCAGCGAAGTCTTTATCATACTTGGAAAGTACATCTCTTATAGCTGCGGCTAATGTGCTAGAGCTATATAATTCAATAACCTTGTCATTCCACTGCGATACTGTGCGGTTATTCCAAACAAGGATCTTACCAGTACGTAATGTACCGAATATAATACAATGCCCTTTAAGACTCTTATCGATTTTATCACCATACTTAGAAATGAGCTCTTCTTGGTTGAATACAATTTCACCGGCAGAGAATTTAATTCTACTATAGTTAGCGCCAAGATCTACATAATCTATAGGAAGATCATATACTTCAGCAAGTCTTGAGTTATCACCGGCTTCAGCTTTAATTTTAGATGATTCAGGAAGCTTACCTAAAGTCTTCATAATTCTATCGGCAATTACGTTAGACTTACCAGCTGAACTACCATATGGTGTAATGAATATCTTATTGTAGTTGGAAGTAATCTGACAAGTATCTAAGTCAGTCTTTACTATAGGAATATTCATGAGCTGACCATTGATGGTTTTATCATTGCCTCTGAGCTTCATGAAACGGGTTCCAGGGATAAACTTAGGAATGTCAAATACAAGATTGAATCTTGTACCGATAGCATCTTCCATTTTAACTGTCCATGTCTCGATAAGGTCTTCTGAGTTAGAAGTATCTTCTACATCAATAGTAAGAACTGATACAGGATACTTTCTTGTTCCGAAGAACTTGATGATATTAGCGATATCAGCATCTACGTTATATGCTTTTTCAAAGTTCATATAACTCATATGCTTCCACTCATCATTGATAGAGTTTATTGGGAGTGAAGTTTCAGGAAGAGTTTCTTCCGTCTTTGCTGATTCTGCATCTTTAAGTAAATCCTTTACCGGAACACCCTTAACTTTAGCTTCTTTGAATTTATCGTTAAGAGTATTTATACGAGCGGCTCTAGCTGGAGTAATGTCAATGGCATCTGAAGATTGATTGGATAAGTCATTGATGAGGTTAGCCATATCCTGATCAGATTCATTGCCTGGGTCAGCTAACTTATCTACAGCATTATCTACAGTGTCAGAAGTCTTTGATACTGTTTTGATTGCAGCATCAAGTCTTTCTTCATCATCTTCATAAGCACCACGCTCTTCTTTTGCTATAGCCTCGTCTTCTTCCTCTTCATCTTCCGATCTCTTAGGAGAATCCATATCATCTACATCACCAACTAATCCTCGCTTGAATTTGATATTGGTGTTGTTCTGGATATTATTGTAGATAGTTGTAGCTATAGCATCTTCTGAGTCCTTAGTAACGTCTTCGTCATCTTCTATTACAGAACCAGAAAGAAGTCTATTGATATTAGTCATGAACTTGACTGTATGAGTATTCTCGATAGCAGCCATATCCATTCTGAAATAGCCATTCTTACCGATAAATAGCACATCATACCCCGCCCATAAATCAGCAAGATGATTTGCTCTATGAGTCTTTAAAAGTCTATAGATACAAGAGATAGGATTGATGTCTTGCTTGTAATCTATAATATCAACTTCTTTAGTATTAACCCATCCGTCAACAGGAATGAATATGGTCTTCTTATTATAGTTTGAGAGTCTGTGGTCTGTTGTAAGTCTTGATAAGTAATCTAAGAAAAGATTTACGCCTCTATCAAGTTTAAGAGTATTATTCTGTCTGAACAGACTTACATAGTATTGTGTGTCAAAGAAGAGGTTTCTCAGCTTATATCTTTCTAATGTGAGATATGTATACTTTATCCAAGGATTGGTAGTTTTCACTTCACCATAGATATCAAGAATCTGTTTATTGGTTTTCATACGATCGTTATAAATCATCTTCTTGATTCTTGTATTATACTGAGAATCAGCTTCATTTATAATATCATCCGCAATATATATACATTCACGGTTAGAAATCAAACCGAATTCATTAAGAGTAAATTCAGATGGTTTATTTCCGAATATATCGAAGTTTGTAGCTTCCTTGATTTCCTCTACTGGCTTCATATATTTACGGAATCTATTATTGTCGCCTACTTTAATATCCTTGATATGGAACTTGTCTATAGCTTTAAGGATATTATTAGCGAGTTCTTTCTCTTTAGTTTCATCTACATAGTTAAACTTTTTGATAGCATCTCTTACATGAGCCTCATCATTAAGAGGATACTTTCTTTCTTCCGGTAAACCGAATGTAGAATCCTTTAGTTTATTTCGATCTTTAGTTTCAAGCTTATCTTCGTTTACTACTTCCCCAGATATAGAAGCAGATTCAGCAGTGATAATTCTATTGACAGCTTTCTCCACATAGTAAGATTCAAACTGTTTTCTATTGATACAATAAGGTATATTCATCATAGCATTTGATGATTCCTTATTCGGCGTTACAAGGAATATGACACTTCCATGTTTCGAATCTTTCTTGTTCGAAGGAATAAGAAACTTCATATTCTTAGAATAGACTTTCATATTCTTCGCCTCATGAACACAAATCATTTACGATAACCTCCTTTGAGAATATTAATGAAATGTTTCGCTAGGGTATTTTGTTAAACTGGTTTATTATAATTACATATTATTATTGTGACATAGATACATAATGGGTATAATCTATGTTGTCCAAAGGGACACCCATATTCCAAATCCTATGATACTGGCAAGTGGCTGGCATAGGATGTAAGTATAGAAAGGCAGGTCATTATTATGACAGCAAGAGCTACTAAATTCGATCTCAGAACAGTAATCAACTCAAACAAGAAGAACGCAAAAATTATTCTTGCAGTTCTCTGCGACCTCTGCAGACACGGATACATCCACTATAACTGGGGATGGAGAAACCGCGAAAATGAAAAGTTCGATGAAGATCAGATGACAGAAATTTCAAATCTTCTCTGCAAGAAAGTAGAAAGATTTGTAAACCTCTTCGGAGAAAGAGAAAGCAATATCGGAAGACTCAGAGTTACATGTAATCTTGATAAGCACGAAATCTGGATAAGCGAAACAATAGCAGAATAAAAACAGAAGCAAACAAGTAAGGCGGACATTAATTTGTCCGCCTTATTTTTTATTCTATACTCACAATCTCTCCATTTTTTAATCGAAGTAATCTTTGATTAGAACTACCTCTAAACTTTAAACCTAAATCTTTTTTGTCTTCTTCGAATCTTCCATCTATAAGTACATCTGTATATTTCAATACTTCTAATATAAGAGGATGTTGTGTTGCTACTAATTCTTCGTATGTAGCTCCACTATATATCCAAACACCCTTTTCGTAAAATTTAGTCAATTTAGCAAGAGCCAGTGCAGTAGCACAGTTACGTTCTTGATATCGCTTATATTGATTTTCATTATGAATCATTATAGGCTCTCCGCCTAATAAAGTGATACCATCATTAAGAGTATGTAATAATGTATTGGTTATATTCATAAGATCTATTTCAGTGAATGGTCTGCCAGCTTCATAATCCCAGTTTACTTTATTGAAACATCCCTTACAATAGAATGAGCATCCAGGTAACCAGATAGTTGTTCTTATACCTTCACCATTCACAAAGTCTTCATATTTAATATCGGATACTCTAGCATTACATTCCATAAGACTAAGCAGTGTGTCTTCAAATAAACGATTCTCATGATTCATTTAAATCACCTCACGTATTGGATACAAGCAGAAACTCCATATCTAGTTTATCAGAAACGGCTTTGAGGATTCTTAATACAATATCCCAATCTCCGCCTCCTCTACAACAACCAATCTTATATGGCATTACTACTTTATTTAAATTATAAGCAATCTTCAATTCTTTGCAAGCATTAGCCAAAGACTCAGTAAAAGCATGATAGTCTGTATATGTATGACCATCATAACCGAAATTCATCTGGCCAAATAAGTTTATTACAGGTGCCTGTCTATGAGGAGTCTTAACAATCTGATGATCTCCTAATAGTTTTGATGGTTCTGTAGAGTCACAAAGTCTATGGTACTCGTTGTATACTTCAGGGTATTTTTCTCTTACAGTCTTAGCTACACCGGAACCCATTCTACCCTGACAATTCACCTGATGAGCTAAGGCATAGTTAGAATACTTTGGAGCGAATACATCACTTCCATGAATAGTGTTGATCATATTTTATTAATCCTCCTTACGTATTATTATATGTAAGTTTCAGTATATGTTAAAGAAGACTATAGTTGTATAATATTATAATGATGCCGAGCGATAATATACTTTAAAAAATAAACATCATCTTTTTCTCCTTGCTTTGATGTTTTCTGAATATGTTATAATCATTTGGCACCCATTGCCGTGAGTGCTGTTTAGTATATTAGGGAGAATTAAACTCGGCAGATATTGTTATATGAATGTAGTAGTGGTATAATGCATTCATATACGCGACCTTTCGAAAAAAGAATTGGGAGTCACAAAGACTCCCTAATTCTTTTTTGCTAATCAATATATTTTTTATTGTATATTACTATTGAAATAGATACACATAAAGCAAGGGAGGTGCTTTTATGTTTGATAGCATATTAAGCGTAATCAAAGCCAAAACCGAGCAAATGGCTTGGTATGGCTGTGATTATGTTGAAGACTCCGAAACACCAATTCCAGAAGGCATTGATGGAGAAGAGTACAAAACGCTGATAGAAGCTCTCGATGATCTCATCGAAGCGTCAATGAGTGCGGGAAGAATGTATTAATTCCTGCTCAAAAACAACGAGGCTGACAATTAAGTCAGCCTCATTTTTTGTTTAAGAATTATTTTTATATAAGAGAGTGCTTTACTCTGTCATTAACTTCTGCTATCTTACCATCATTAAAGTTTCTGTAGTCTGTAGTAAGATATCCAGTTACTCGTCTAAGTCTTGTAATATCCTTAGATCCACACTGAGGGCAAGTATCCCCAGTTATTTCCCCAGAGAATCCGCATTTGTTACAATCATCAATAGGGAAATTGAATGCGAGATAAGGAATATCAAGTTCATCAAAAGCATAGTGAATGATCTTCTCTATAGCTTTAGTATTTTGAACAAACATAGAATCGAGTTCTACGTATGTGATGCATCCACCAGTAGCGTACTTACAGAAAGGAGCTTCAATTTCCAATTTCTTATAAATACCAATTTTCTGCCATACTGGTACATGGTGTGAATTAGTGAGGTATTCTCTATCCGTAACATCTTTAATTACGCCATACTGTTTTCTTAATGCCCTAACAGCTTTAGTACATAATGCTTCTGCCGGTGTAGCATAGCAAGCAAAATTAAGATGATTACGTTCGCTTGCTTCTTTAGCAAATTCATTTATACGCTTTACAACTTTAAGAGCGAACTCTCTAGCTTTATCAGATTCTACGTGGTTCTTTCCAAATAAAGCCACACACATTTCCGCAATACCAATATAACCAATAGCAAGAGAGTTATGTTTTAATGCATTCTCTACTGTAATATTACAGTTTTCAGCACCCTGAATAGTATGATTTCTATACATGAATGGAGCAGCCTTAGGTGACTGTCTAATCATAATAGAGTATCTTTCAAGTAATCCTTCTTCTGCAAGTTTAAGAGTATCTTCAAAATCTTTCCAGAATCCATCTAAGTCTGCTTCTGATCTTTCTCCTAAACAGATTCCGTGTTCGATAGCAAGCTTAGGGAGAATGATTGTGTTAGGAACGTTATTACCTCTTCCCTGCCTCTTATATCCTAAACCATTAATATCATATCCTACATTCGTACGACACCCCATTCCTGCAAATAATGTATCAGGATCATTAGGGTCTTCGTGTGCTTCAGAGAAATCACAGTTAATGAAATTAGGATATATTCTCTTTGATAAGGATTCCAGTGCTTTCTGCATGATATCATAATTCGGATCACCAGGGTTAGCATTGACGCCTTTCTTATATTGGAATATAGATATAGGGAATATAGAAGTCTTATGGAATTTACCAATACCCGCTATGCTGGCATTAAGTAAACCCTTAGAAACCATTCTGCCTTCTGGAGTAGTATCCCTACCAAAATTCAGCGATGTAAAAGGCCATTTATATTATCTTATGGGCTCTTTATCCCATAATTCTGGAACTTTCGTTCATACGGAAACACACATCGATAGTTCCGATACGTCTGTTAATTCAAGACCAGATTAGAGTACATTTCCACCCTCGTTAAACGTTAGGCATTATTACCAGGTTATAATAACGATTATCTCTATAAGATAATGTGTCGGACACTCTTGGGGGAATTATATTCTTTGAAAAAGGTTCATCCCCTACTCGTTACGATGGTAATACATATTATTGTATTACTTATCTCGGTACCAACTTATGTTTTACTATTTTTCAAGACACTTAGTCTCCACCGATATTGCCCGATTACGGTTTATTATTTCTAATAAACTAGCTCACTTACTTTAGCTGGCTTCCTGATCTACTCTCTAATGTATTGAGATTATGATAAAGAGCTTCACATCCCTGTCTAAGTTCATCAGCCATCATATCATCAGCATATTCTTTTACTAATGGATGGAGATCGTATTTTGGATCATTTATAGAGAGTTTCTGATCTTTAGGATAATTTGTTTCTATAAAATGATTGCTTCTAGATTCTATATATTTGAGTCCTATTCTATAGTATCTCTGATAAGAATTCTTAATGAATCTAGCCAAGTCTGTATCAGCATGGATGGTTGCTACACCGCCAAACTGACAAAGACTATTTAACTGGTACGCTACTGGCATTTGTTGAGCTGCCGTAGCAAATATACTTGGTACTCTTACTCCGCCATTACGAGTTTCGAATCCTCCGGTTTCTGGATCGAATAGTTTATCAAAATTCAGGAATAAACAATTGTGCACCCCATATATAGCTTTCTCTAAATCATGCTGATACACAAGCATTTCCTTGTGAGCCTTAGCAATCTTAGGAGAAAGTCCTCCAAATTCAAGAGCGATTGTTTTTGATACATCAGATGCGGCTTCTTTTTCTCTTCCTGAGAAAGAATACTCATCCACATTAGCATTAGAGTTCTGTACATTCTCGCACTCTACTCTAGCTTTGTATTTATCGATGATTACTATATTCTTGTTTCTAGCCATCTCTCGCTTATAACGATAAGTAATGTAGCCTTCAGCTATATCAGTAAGATTAAGCATTAAGTCCTTAACTACTATATCCTGAATATTCTCTACACTAATCTCGTCTACCCCTAATGAAAGTATTGCTGCGTTGATTCTGTTTACTGCTTCTTCAATATCCTCATCAGAATATACGTTAGAAGCTTGGATGTTTGCTTTTTTGATTGCGTCGAATATCTTGACAGATGTAAAAGGTGTTACAGTTCCATCTCTCTTGATACACTTTAAATTAGAATTATTCATAAAAATCCCTCCTGAATTTAATGTAGTATAGATATGTTTCGGAGATTGTACAATCAAGAATTACTGGCAAACTTTGGAAAAAATATAGGCGGTCATAAAGACCGCCCTCTTTTAATCGTAGTAACTCCAGATGATATTTCCATCTATACACTGTCCATCAGCATTGTCATTCTTGAGTAATATGATGTCGCACTCACTATTAGAAAGCTCTATATTGTGAGATATCATGATAGCCTGCTTAGATCCAGATAAGTCCATAACTGCCGCTATAGTAGCAGGGAAGTTTCTTCGATTCATTGGATCTAACGTTGCATCGACTTCATCAGCTGTTAATACATTGAGCTTAGAAGACGACTTATTAGCTAATGCGAAAGATATTATAGTGCTCACTAAAGCAGTCTGTCCTGCAGATAAAGACTTAATATCATCGTGAGCAATACCGTTCTCTACTGCAACAGGAATTCTGAATTCGTTTTCGTTGATGATAAATGGTTTAAGCATTAACGATCCGCCAAACAAACTACGAAGTATTCTGTTTGAATCGACAATGATATCATTCATGTACAATCCAAGGAAGATATTCTGAATACCTCCCTGAGCAGGGTTGGTATAATACTTAATCTTTTCTACAAGTAAGAACTTATCCTGAACTTCATTGATCTCTGCAGCGTACTGAGATATGAGTTTAAGATTAAACTTAATCTCATTCTCTCTTGTCTTACTAGCTTGGATAGCCGCAGTAAGCTGTTGTTTCTTTGCTTCTAATTCGGCAATCTTAGCATTACATCTTTCGATCTCTTCAAAAGCCTTACAGCATTCTAAGTACTCGGAGCTATATTTTTTATATCCTATACTCAGATCTCGTTCTTTCTCAAGCTCTATGATTACTCTATTAGACGCATCTATACTATCCTTAATCTCTATATTCTTTTGTGTCAATTCAGATATAGACGAAGTAGCATCGTCTATAGATTCCATCAGCACACTTAGGTCTAATTGAAGTTCTTCTAGGATGGATTGCTTCTCGTCATATACTTCCATATCCTTTTCATATATAGCGAGATCACTCTTATACTTATTATAAAGATCGATACAGTTTGCATCTACCGCTTTATCATGTAAGAAATCTGTGTACTTCCAAGACTTGTGGTTACAAATGTCCGTCAAAAGCTTAGAACGTGAAATTACCAATTCTCCAAGTCCCAACCTCTCCAGAATAGGCATAATCGGGGAGATAAATAAGAAACAAGTGTTAATAAATTTCACTACATCCTCTATATGAGTATACGTTTTTATAGTCTCTGTAGCCGACTCTATGGTATCTTTCTCATGTTCTATATCTTTTCTGACCTTAGCCAATTCCTTATCTATCTCTTTCTCAGAATTATATCCGGTATCGAGAGAATCTTTTATAAAAGGACAAGAATCGATCTTACAGGCTTTTGGTCTCTGAGATGCCCTCCACATCATAGACTTTTTCACGTCTAATTCAGTTTCTTTGGTAGAAAGTTCCAATAGCTTTTTCGAGCTATTTTCTATATATTCCTTATTCATATCAACTATAGCCTTTATAGGAGATGAATCTCCAGTATCAAGAATAGCAAGAGTATACTCTAATCTATCCTTAGATATATCTTCACTTGAAGAATAGTAGTTGGCTATTTCATCTCTAAGACTACAGAGATTCTTATAGGCAATAATGTACTCATCTTTAGAAACCATATTATTTATATCTACACCTAAAGCGATTACATCTTTCTTATACCGCTCAACAAGCTCTTTACACTCATCATACTTAGCCTTGATGTCTTCGTAAGACTTCATATCATAAGCAGTTATTTTGGCTTGCTTCTCTTGAATACGTTCTGCTTTATCTTCATTAGCTTTAATTAGTTTATCAATAGTATCCTGATTCTTTTCTATCTGAAGATTAGCTGTGACTGTACTATCAGCAAACTCTTTAATCTTATCCTCATATACTTTTGGGTCTTGAAGTTTCTCTGGAGCTCTATGAAGCTTAGATAACTCGTTATCTATAAAGTCTAAGTGTCCTTTAATATCATTGTACTTTAACTCTAATGAACCATCAGGATCCTGCTTATACTTTAGGGCTTTATTAACACCAATAGCTTCATTGATCTGTTCCAAAGCAGCTTCAGCTTTAGCAGTGGCTGTTTCTGATTGAGCCAATGCGACATTCAATGTATCCATATTTCCTAAAGAATCTATCTTAGACGTAATACGCTTGATTGTATCTCTATAGAATATAGACTTCTTGTTTATCTTCTTGAAGATATCTGTATAAGCTTTGGTTTCTTCAATAATAGCATTAACGTACTTCTTTCTGTCAGATGGAGTCTTATCTGCTAAACCTCTATCGTTAGTATTCATTCGTGTGAGAGATAAGAAGTTTGGATCCAACTCGAATTCGGAGAATACTAAATCTTTACACGAAGAAACTTTTCCTGTAGGATTCAAGTTTTCTACTCTACCATCAGGAAAGTGTTTAGTGATATAACCCATAGTGGTGGTTCTATTACCATTAGCATCTAACGGATGTTTATACTCTATGCGATAAGCACATCCATTAACTTCATCAAACAAACCCACAACTTTAGAAGCAGGCATATTAGGAATGAAGTTTATATTGTCATCTGGTAATGGAGATATGGCTTTAAGAATTGTAGATTTACCAGAACCATTATCTCCTAATATTCTAACTATACGGCTTCTACATTTAGTAAAGTCTATCTCAATCGTATTGAGATGAAGACCATTGTATATACCGGCATAGTTTTCAAGTTTAAGATATGTATATACCATCATAACCTCCAAAAATCATCCAGTGCTCTACCAATGAGCACCAGGGACTATACATTCAAAAAATTCTTTCTTATAAACAGGGTGTGGGTTACCGTTAAGGTCCCAAAATATATTGTACATCTTTCTGCACTTAGGACAGAATAACGATTTTACACTTCTAAACACTATAGATGCATCATCTATTTCAAAAGCTCTACCATCTACAGTTACGAGTTTAAACTCTGTATCACAATATTTACAGTGTTTACTGTCAGTTTGTTTGAACATGTCATTCATTTCAAGCATTACGCAACACCTCTTTATGTATAGGTTCCAGGTATGATACAAAAAGAATAGCGGACGCCAAAGCGTCCGCCTTTCTATCGAAATGACAACCCGCAGACTATCAGCACCAAAGAACGCAACGGCCAACGTAAAACAGAATAGCTGCATACTACTTGGGATATCCAGAGCAATTACCGGTTAAAGCTCTCTCCAACGTAGATCATCGCCTGCTTCTCAATTTCTTAACACGTCGACCACCATTCTTCGCAATGCTGAATTTTAGCACTGTCATTTTACAAGTATGTTTATAGATCAAAATGGGGAAGTTGCTTTCTGATACATTCTAACCCATCTTAGCATTCGAGTTAAATCTGTATCAGCTGTATATTTATTGTGTCCATACTTTGTATAATAGAACAAAGTAAAACATTCAGGACATACCATAGCTGTTGTAACTGTAGGCATATCTTCTGGAAATTTTGGCGGTTCCGGTATCCACATAACTTTCTTATCAGGCCATACTTGAACGGGATCAATCTCAGGATATTCGGCTCGTAAATCCATTTCCCAATCTACACCATTAGGGATAATGGCAACTCGAAGATCCGTAAGATATCGTCTTCCGTAATGAAAACAATTGCATTTCGGACAAAATAAAATGTCCGATGGCAGGTTTTTCTTTTTAAATGGGAATATCGGTTCCATAATCACTCATACCTTTCTGGTGTATGATATACAGAATCGATTCTTCCTGTTGCAATTAATCTCGAATCAGCATACGTTGCTTTATTCGAAGAGGAAATATAGGTGAACGGTCGCATTTGACCATTCACCATTACATTTCCTGGCACGTATGTCTGATTCATATTCTTAGCTAACTTCTTCTTCTCCTCATGTTGATCATGAGAATAGAAGAAGTAGCGAACATGCATATCAGCCATTTATATTGCCTCCTCTGTTCCTGCAAAATACTGAATAGTTCCTGATGCTTCCATTGGATAACCACCGATTTCTCCAAGATCTACTTCCTGAACCATTCTAGCTATATTGCTTATGAATGAATTTGTCTCAATGAGGTCTGTTCTGTTAGGGAATACCTGAATGATATTATTGTTCTGCATATAGATTCCATACAGTTCATTGAGAACTTCTCTCCAGTTGTTCGGTTCTTCGAACTCTGAGAATGATCCATTATAAAGCTGAGCATATGGACATATAGTTCCGCTCATTCCTGGATCTGAGTTAGAAGACGTATCGATATCGACATTACCAAGTTGATTCGGATATACCATTCTATACGAAACTGGTACAGCTGATGTCTTCTTGGATCCGATACCCTGAATTCCTTTATAAGTAAATTCGGTTGCTACTAAGCCTGTGTTGTCATTAACCGTATCATTATATGCGATAAGACCTTCGGCAGACTTAATATTTTTGAGTAACCAGTCATGCTTAATCATTATAGTCTTCTTAAGCTGAGACAGTGTTACATTATTGATATTGTTTGTTCTCTGAATGATTCTCTTACTGAGCTGAGAAGCATAGATTACAGCAATATATTCTTCGAATCTTACTCGCTTCGTAGATATATTCGTGTTGCTCTTTGCTCTCAGTTCCTTAAACTGATATGATATCCATCTAAGGAGAGCATATACATCAGCTTTATCTCTGTGAGGGAGATGAATCTTAGTATATGTGATAGAATCATAAAGATGCTCGAATGAATCCAATATTGCCCAACCCTTTTCAGGAGTTTCACAACCATAGTCTTCACCGAGCTTTGCAAGCCAAAAGTTCTGATTGAAGATATCCCTGATAGTCATGTCTGGATCAGATTCTAATGTATCGATGATACAATAGATCATTGACTGCATAACTGGATTCTCTTCAAAGATTCTCTTGTCTATTGTGAAGAATACTCCTCTCTTCTCAAAGCAGTATACGTTTTCAGAAACATCTGGGAACTGAGAGATTGAGAGGAATCTTAAGTAGAGATACTCCATAGCTCCATAGAACCCAAACTTCGCTAAGAAGTACTTCGGAATCTGAGTCCTAGTCTGCGGAACTATTGTCGCATTCTCATATGAGAAACAAGCAACTTCTTCTCTCTTAATAGTCTTGAGCTTCACTTTATAGCGATAGTTGTTGAACGCTCTAAATGAAGTCTTGAATACAACGATAGAAGCTTTGTTGCTGTTCTTAATATATGTAGAAGCATCTACAATCTGATGAGTTGCTAAATAGCATACACCATCTACATAGAAGAAATACTTATCGACAATTCTAGGAATGTCTATATAGACAATTACTTCTTCTGATCCACCAATAGTTTCGAGATAATAGATTACCTCTAAGATAAACATATTGGTTTCCTTAAGATTAATGTAATCGTACTGATTGTACTTTAATCTTCTATTACCATATTCCTTTTCCTGAGCATGGAGTATGGCGTTGATGTCTTTCTCGTCTTCTATAATTCTGAAAGACTTTATCTTTATCTTGAAATATGTATCACGCTCAAATGAACGTAATATATGCATAAGATAGATTACTGTCTGCATGTCGGATCTCTCATAGAGAGCACTATTATAATCAGGTATATTTGACCTGATATAGTCGGCTATTACCTCCTGATATCTCATAATATCCCTCCTACAGTTCAATCACAATAGGTTTCGGAATTGGATTTGCTACGTCATCATCAGCATTTTCAATAATGATAGTGGCTTTGCCGTCCATATTGTTCATGAACTCCATAAATTTGTCGATCGTTATCTTGTCTTTACCAAGTATTCTGATCGTGTTCGGATAGTTATCAAATCTATCCGCATAACGTCTGCAGAGAATCTGCTTAGAATTAATAAACTGAAGTAACCCCTGTAACAGATTAGACTGTTCATTGGTTATCTCATAATAATCCAATTTATCATCTGCATCCGGTATCAGGGATTCTTTGGTTAACTCTGACAGTTTGTTTGTCTGTGCATACATATCAGCCATAGAAACTGCGTTGTCGAAATCTATAACTCGATAATTGCTGATATTCCATTTTGGATCTCCATCATCCACTGGAATGTATGCAAATGCTGGCATCAGATATATACACTGTCCCGATGTAACATAGGCATCCGCCATATTAAATGAGATTGGATAAAATCTTTCTCCTATATATATGAAGCATCGCTTTAGCTCCAAAGGAGTATTCATCGCTTCTGCTAAGGATAAAAGATCATATTGCTTTCCTTCGACAATTATGATTTTCATTTTTTCACCTCATTAAAAAATAAGCCGTATGGAGAAACCCCATACGACTTATTACAACCAAGCGTATTTTAATTTATCAAACTTCTACTGATGCCACTTCGTCGTGATCCTTGTAGTACTCAGTAGCCTTCTGACCGAACTCAAATGTGAGCTCTACGCCATTCTTTCCCTTAACAGATGTAACTGTTCCGAGATCGATTGTTGGTTCATCGCCTAAAATAGCTTTATACTCTTCAGAGCAGATTTCAGTGTCTACTGTCTGATTGAGCTTAAATGTAAATGGTTCTTCGGTCGCATTAAGTTCCATGTAGAACTTGAGGCTGATGAGCGACTCGATAATCATTCTGTTGAGAAGCTCTGCGCTCATAAGGAACTCAAGCTTTGTGGACTGGAAGATAAAATGAGCCATGTCTGAGTCTGGTTCTATATAGAGTGTTGTTACCTCAGTGTGCGGCTTGATGTTTTTATCAGGGATCTTCTTGAGGTCAGCCTGATCGAAGTAAACACCGGTTGTCCAATCATCGTCGAGTTCAATCCAGAATCCGCAGATGAAGTTTCCTGCGAGATCACAGAACGAAAGAACTCTTCTTTCATTTGCCTTCTTAATCTTGCCGAGAGTGCTGGCGATAGCCAGGATGATGCTGCAGAAAAGTGGTTCTGCATAGTTGATGCTGTCAGCTGTAACAAGATTGAGTGTTGAATCATCACTGTTGCTAGTTTTATAGATTGTTTTGCCTTCCCAGAAGTTGTTGTTTAAACAAGCCTGGGTGATGATGTTAGGGAGTTCTGACTCCTTGATACTGTTAATTACTGTTGCCATTGTGTTATTCCTCCTAAGTAAATATAATCTAGAGATATTACTATCTCTGACAGTGCTATAATATATAATTACAATAAGGTTTCCTTAATTGTATTTTTATACATATAGCTTTGGGTTGCCAAAGAACACAGGGATCGGTATAACTGGAATGTTATACTTATTAGCTTTCTGTGTCTTTGTCGAAACAAATCCATCCATCGGAACCAATAACAGCTTCGTGTTTCTTGTCACGGATTCTGTGATTTCGATGCTTGGATCGATAGCGGAGAACTGAGCCATCATAGCTGCATCAGGTCTGAATCCTGTTACAGCTATAAGGTTAGTTGCAACCTTTGCCAGACCTGTAGTTTTAATTACATTAGACATATTCAAGATATATCTTATATCCGCATCAAAGAATCCTCTCTGATTACAGATAGTATCTATTCTTTCCTTGCCCAATCCTTTAACTACAATAAGTCTGTTATATAAACTCGTATCATTCAGATACAAGAGTTCATCTAATGTAATATTAGCCAAGATTAACTTCCAAGTTCCCTTAGCTACATTACTGAAACCAAGCGATCCCAATAATACATAATCCTCTATAGGCTTATTCTTGAGATCATTGATCTGTGCTATCAACTTATCTCCAATCGCTTCACCTAAAGCATTATATATATGCTTAGAATCCATCTCCATAAACTGATGGAACCAAGATACGCCTAACGCTTTAACTCGTTCTTCAGAGACATCTGTTATGCCTAACTTAGCAAGCATATTCACAGTCTTTGCCAATACTCTTTCCGGGCAAACGATATTCGTACAAAAAGCCTGTTTCTCTGAGAAGTATACAGGGCTTCCACAGCACGGACATCTATCAGGAAATGGTATTGGTGGATTCGGATTGTAGATATTATCTGGTATCATAGGTTTAGTTGCATATGGAATGACATCATTCCTATACTCTATTTCTATAATATCATTCTCTCTTAAATCCAAATCTCTAAATCTTGCCAATGAATGACCTGTTGTCTTTGTATGGATAGTACCCATAAGACTTACAGGCATATAATGCAGAAGCGGAACTATCTCACCATTCTGACTTATACTATAAGTATAGCCTAAGAATCGAGTAAGTTTCTTCAACGCATTAAACTTAATCGCCATCATATACTGGTTGACTGAGTTCTTTCTTCCTAAAGCTCTTACGAGATTAGGATCTACAAATTCAGTTACAACACCATCATACATGAATGGTAACACTGGTCTCATATTCTGAGCTTCATATACAAACTTGTGTACCAAGAATAATGTCTCCTGATACGAGCTATCGAAGTACTCATAAATACAAGGTATTCTTGTAGCATAGAACTGATTACAAAATTCCAGTCTATGAAGTTTATCCATTTCAGGGATATCTGCATCTACCGGAACTAACGTAATGAAGTCCATGTACTTTCTTGCATCCGATAGTCCAAGCAATCCTATAATTGCTGTTCGACCGTTCACATAGTTCTTGCCTGTAAGCTGATTCAGTTTCTGAAGATTATAGTAGTCTATAATTGCTTCAAACTGTACACCTACAGGAGTATCTAACGGTCTTGCATTCGGAAACTTGTATCCAGCCAAAATTGGAGTTATGTCTGTAGTCTGATTAGAATCTACATCTCCTCTTGTTCTTGCTGAAACAATCTGATCTGTACAGTCTGCTTCTACTGCAACACCATCATACTTAAGCATTATAACCATAGGAATCGTTCTCATTCCAAATAAGTTACAATGTTTTTGCATGAAGTCTCTTTCGAATATCTGTACTGTTTGATCTTTCTTCACATCTATACCCGCATTAACGGCATCCTGCACTAAGACAAAATTACACTTATCCAGAGTACCTGCTAAGGTAGGATGGAGATGCTGTACCTCTCGAAGTCTCTTACCTATTTCGTAAGAGTCTTCGTTAATATGTGCTCCCTTAATAACGTAACGCTTTGCTAAATCGGAAGCAAACATCATATCCTTGACTTTCATATTATTGTCAGGAATACGGAATGGGAATATACATTCCCCTTTTTTCTTCTCTTCAAGGTTCTCGTTCGTATGACCGAAGTCTACTTCTGGAGCTCCTATACTATATGAGTTTGGGAAGTACTTCTTATACAGAACCTGAAGTTTGTCATAGAGTTCGTCTTCTAACGGAAGAAGATTTCCATCAGTATTATTATAAAGAATATTACTGATGAGTGCGATCATTTCGATCTCGTGGACAGAGAGATTATCTATTATAGCCATTGGATTATTGGCTAGATTGATAATCTCAATAGTACGTCTGTTGATATACAGTACGACTTCTTTGGTCATTACTGATATATCGCCTGTCTTTAAATGAGCATAGACATCATCTAGTGTCATAAGCATCACTCCTTTCTACGAGTATAATATATAAGTCTAATACTTTATACGCCTTGTAACTCCGTGGGAGTGTAAGAAGTTCTCATCAAAATAAAAGTCTGACGGATACTTGTATCCTATTACATCCAAAACTTTCATTACGGATTCCTTAAGCCACTCAGTAATGTCATGGTTAGAAAGAATCTTAATTTCTATATACGGTATTCTTCCAACCGAATAGATAATTTCAGGGTCTTTTTCGGAACGAGTTGAAGCAGAAATCACATAGAGATCACCGGAAATTGTTTCTCTATGTATACCAATACAAGTTGTTCTGTCTGGATGGGCAAAATAATTAAAATAATGTCCAACGGAAAATACTTCCGCTTCTGTGTCTGATCGAATATTTTCGTAAGTATCATGAATAGATAAACTAAAGCCTCGCCATCTGGTATCAGATTCACATTCTGTAGAAGTTCTATAGAAACCGCAACAAATAGCAAATGAATTATTAGCTATAAGATTACAAAAATCTTGGTTAGCTGGACGCCATAATTCGTACGGTTTTATTCCTTGCAGTGTTTCGTAAAGTGTGTTAGATGCGTGAACGGTGTTTTTATTAAACAATGTAAACATATTTATATTTGGTACTGCCATATCATAATCCTCCTAGAAAAAATGAAGCCAGAGCGAACCCTGGCTTCTATAATTATTTACGTATAAACATATCGGAGAACTCCAATTGCTTTTTAGTTTTAGGCTGTTCCTTAATCCTAAACATATCAGAGAATTCCAACTGTTTCGGCTTCTTCTTTTTGATGTCGATAACCAGTTCTAAGCCCATAGCCTCGAATCTAGTCTTATACGTCTCCACCTTTCTATTCCTGTCATTTTCATCCAATCTAAGATTTACGTTGAATGGATCACCTACTAAGATATCCTTAGCGTGAAGTCTTCCTGTAGGAGATACAGAATAGAGCATTAAGAATGTAACAACTGCATCTGTACCAATATGAGATAATGAATCGTTCTCCATATGACCCATACGGATAGCGGTTCTTTTATGCAGTTCTTTATATTCTTTACTTGCCTTAGACTTAGCATTATCACCTTTAATATTTACCGTACTCAGTGAAGTTTCCGAATACTTTTCTTCAGCATACTGCTTAAGTCTATATATGTACTGATGACCAACTCCGACCGGACGTCTTGTAGTAACAAATCTGGTGTTGCCCTTACAATCCTTAATAGGAACTTGCAGAGTTGGCATAATGATATATGGGAACGCCTCATAAATCTTATAGAAATCGTCATATCCCATGTGATCTTTATATGGATCCAGAATGAGTGGAATACAATCCATATCAAACAGAGTCTTCCAGAACTCATCCTGCTCTTCGTCAACCAAATGATCCTCAACAGCATTCTTAAGCCTTTCAGAATATGCAGGCTGAACTATGTCTAAGAACTTAGTGAGCTCTTTAAACTGCTCATCACGATTAGATATACCTCTAATGTGGTCAAGAATCTGACAAGAGAAGTTATTAAGGCAAATCTCTTTATACTGACCAGCATTTTCTCGGTTGATACCAGTGCTTGATCTCCATAAGAGTTCGACTCTTCTCTCATTACCATTTTCGTCGATGTAGATTGGCATTTCTTCGTCTGGTACGATCTTGGCTGTAACGCCTTTACCACCATAACGATTACAAATCTTATCGCCTTCAGACAGAGGATTATGTTCTACGACGGTTACATCAACACGCATATTATTAAATGGTTTATCATCCATAATAAACTGCACGCCTCTAACCATCTTATCATACTTCTGCTCCATCTTTCTTAAATCAGTAGACATCTTATAATCAGGATGCACGTTCATGAATATACGAATCTTTTCGAGCATCTCTGCTGCAAATCTCATCTGATTATCATAGTAGAACTTCAGCTGCTTATTGTACTCTAAATCCAATGCGCTTGGATTGTTACAATAAATATCATAGTCTACTACCATGCCCTTAACTGGAGAAAATTCATCAGACGGCATAGGCTGTCTGAGTCTTTCCTTTGACTGTGTATACAAACAGTCTTCCTTAACCTGACGTCTAAGGCAATACAGCCTATTGTCTTTAACTATTTCGCCTATGTCAGGTAATGGCTTATAAGTATCACCTGTACCATGAATATCTATGAGAAGATCGTTTTCATTAATACATATAGATACAGGTTTAACCTGTGGTGTATAGAACTTTCTAGCCGCAGATATAGACATCTTAACTGGGTCTTCAGTAAGCTGATTGCAGTCCATATACGCCGTAAGAAGATTTACACCCTGCATATAGTTGTTGTACGCATCAAATGCGGTGGATTTCTTTATTGTTGTACCCTTTGGAATCATAGTTCTCATATTAACTATAGAATCCGCATAGCTTTGAGCATACATGTCGATAGTGGTATCATCACAATACGCTCCGGAATACTTCTGCTGATATCTATCACATTCCAAAGAATAAGCTTCATCTCTTATTTGGTTGATTGTATCACAATCATCCATAGGAACAAGAGAATCCAGATACTCATTATTGTAGAAGAATCCTGTAGACTCGCTACAATGCTTATATGAGATTCTTTCTATAACCCCTAAGGTTCTCGTTTCTTCATCTTGTACTAAAAGATAGTAGTGGTGATTAGGGGTAAACGCAAACTTAGGGATTTTAGATATTACCTTGAGTTCGTGTTTGGTGTCAATCTTGTATGAAGATTTGTCGCCGATTTTATTTTCGTGTCCTGTAGCAATGTATGCTATCTCGGCTTTAATAAGATTCAAAGCGTGCTTGACATGAATAGCATACATCAGTTTTCTGTAACCTGAGTTACAGGGAGAAAATGGCTGTTGCAAGCATCTACCATATATACGGTAGTACTCACTTTCAGGAATAAATTCCCTGCATGATCTCAGTTCATCCTCTAACTGTTTAATGTTCAACTTGCTTCATTCCTTTCTGGAAAATATTATATAAGAGGACGACATCTTATCGTCCTCTTACTTTTATATAATATACAATTATGCTTCTGCTTCAGCAAGTTCAGCTTCAGCCGCTCTGTTGAATTCTTCAAGTTCAGCAATCTTCTGTCTGATATCATCGTTCATATTAGTGGTATCAATACGTTCGATTTCTTCTCTTGCGTGCAGTGAGTTAGCAAATACCGTAGCACAAGTTGCTATAAAGGCATTGTAGAAGTTTGGGTTTTCTTTGAGAAGTCCAAGGAACTTCTTCTGAGAGAACTTGATATCTTCGAATCCTTTAAGATACAAGAAAGCACCTGCACCGCCTATCATATCATAATTCTTAAGAGATATAAGGAGTGAAAGCATCGCATTGAAACCGAGTTGCTGTTCAAATATGAGAGTACATACTGGATCTCTCTTGGCTATACTCGTTCGTGATTTAAGGATACAGATATCAGCAAATACACCTGTAACTCCTAGAGCTTCCATTTCTTTAGTCTTTCGAGAGTCTTCAATTCTAAAGACATTGTTAGATAGATAGAATGGTGTCTTACCACCTGGGGTTGTTTCACCCTGATCGAGATAGATATTAGCAGCTTTCTTCTTCTGCATTGGGTTAATAGATACATCGTCTGTAATATGGTTAATTACAAGGAGTATGATATTAGCTGACTTACAGATATTAACCAGAGCTCTGAATATTCTGGCAAGAGTCTTAGCCGCCGCAGTCTGTCCCATCTGTCCACCAACCTCTGATGCTTCAGCCATATCTTCAGGAGCGATAACTGCAAGTGAGTCGAGTATATATACTGTCGGTTCAAGCTTCATGATATGCTGTCCAGTGCATGGATCGACCAAACCAGTATCATAGAGATAGTCTTCCATGTGTGCTACTTTCCAGTCATGGATGACCTTAATCTGTTTAAAGAATGACTCTGATGTGATGTGAGTGTTTCTCATCTTGAGTCTATTTCTTGTCTCCTGAGGAGTCATGTTAAGGAGAATATCATTACGCTTACCAGTAATACCGCCTTCGATACTATCTTCAAAGATAGAAGCTGTCTTGAATGGTCTGATGATATTACCCGCAACCTGTTTAGCAATAGTAGATTTACCACAACCGGTACGTCCGATAAACATATTGATCGAACCATCTACGATTCCAATGGAGTCATATCCACCAGTGATACGACCCTCATCATCATATAAATCAATTCTCTGACCGAGATGATAATCCAAATCCATGAAACCAGTTGGATACTGTACATCATATGTAGCTTCCTGATTAAGTCTCGGGTCTTTAGAGAATTCTTTGTCTGTAGCATATAAATTTCTTATAGCGTTAGCTAAGGTCATATCTGCCATACTATATTACTCCTTTATAAATACATTCTTTCCACCAACACTTAGGTTATGCTTTGGAGCCTGAACATCAGCTGATGTTTCTGTTTTAGTGTTAGGATTTGAACTTCTTCTTGATCTTCCACCTCTACGTGTAAGAACATCATTTGTTTCTTCTGATACTTCTGTGGATACTGAATCAAGAACACTTCCAGAGTTTCTCTTTCTCTTTCTTGGTTCTATTGATGATTCTACAGAAAGATTCTTGATTTCATCAAAGAAGCTCGAGTTGTTTCCTGAAACCTTAAGGCGTTCAGTCTCAATAAGAGCCTTTAAGTCTTTAGCTTCAGATATAGGAATATTAAGACCTGAAATGATTATACGCACATATTCTTCATTACCATCGTTCTGATGATGGAAGAATGTCTTTGGTGAGAAATCACCGAAGATTCTCTTCTTAAGAGTAGAGAAATCTGTTCCTATATAATCAAGCTTTGTATCTGAAATATTCATGAAGATACCAAGCATTGTATGATTGCTTGTAAGATCAGAGTCGATATCAAATGAGATAGAGTTAGCAATTGACGCCATAATAGCATCATTGAACTGTTTTGTATCCTTGATCTTAGCAAGATGTATTGTGTCTACAAACATGAGACCATCGTTTGAACAGAGGCTAAGATGGTCAGCGTAGTCAATATTCTGATCTGAGTCAATTATACCATATCCCATGATAGCCTTAAGCTTATCAAGAACAATTTCATTTACATAAGACTCAATCTTAATAAAGTTATTGATATCCTCGATGTCATTCTTCTTAGCATTGCTGATAGGAAGTAAAGCTATGCTCTCTGAGATATCTGAAAGATATGCAAGAGTATTCTCCATTCCAGATACATCATCATTGAAGCCCAGTACCGGAATATTTATTACTGGGATATTCATTTCTTCATCAATGTATCTGCAGAGTAATGGAGCTGCACCTGAACCTGTACCTCCCTCAGTACTATTGATTACAACTACTTCTTCGATAGACTCAGGAATACGTTCATCGAGTTCATCAGCATTAGCCTTAAGCCACTGAAGAATAAGCTGTTTAGAAGCTTCCCTGTTCTTAGCACAGCCATAATCAGCTTCTTCATCATTGCTGAATATAAGAGCGTCTGACTGATACTTAAGTGGAATGTCTTTCTTTGTTGTGTTGATGAGTAATGCATTCTCCTTAGGAACTATTCTTTCTTCAATAGCCTGAATAAGGATCTTGTTACCACATCCGCCAATACCGATTACATAAAAATTTTTCATTCTTTATTCCTCCCAAAATTAAAATTCTCTAGGCATCTCTACCTAGAGAACTTTGTTTACTTTTTGTCTTCGTCTTTTTCTTCTTCATCATTTTCATTAACTGGTGTTACAGAGCAGTTAAATGAGTCTACTGGAAAAGCCTGTTCAACTATGATTGACTGTTTTTCGTCTGCCATAGAACATACCTCCTTTTATAGTATTACTTTAAAGTTCTCGATAATGTACTATTGTACTATTCTCTCTCGGTCTTCTTCTGCTTTTCTGCTACGGTATAAGGAGTCATATATTCCTTATTAATCATATTGGTGTATAAGCAAGAACCGATAAGATATGCACTTACAGTATTCTTAGAAATCTGATTTGCAGATTCTCTGGATACATCTTTCTGGGAATACATACCTGTAGTATTGATCTGAGTGAGCATTTGCTGTTTAGCTTCCATATCATCAGCCATTTCATGGAAGAGATAATCAATTGTATCATTCATATTGAACATGATTAAGGCTTCCGCTTCACGGTCTGATGTAAGTCCGGCTTTATCATGACCAGTAAGTCTACCTGTTTTAGTTTCTCTTTGTGTAGCTTCCGATCCATATGAGTTCTTCTTCGAAACCATCTGTTTCATTGATACGAGATTGATGTATGCTATAATGCACTGCTTTGTACCAATAGCTTTGCCATCTTTATCTTCATATCTATATGGTTCAAATATCTCTTCAAATAACGGTATACCCAGTGCTTTATATGAGTTTGTAATATCTTCACATCTAGGTTCACCCTTATCTTTAAACGGTGCGATCTGATGTCTGAATGGGAGCTTGCCTTTAACGAATTTCAAGAACTGCTCATCAGACATTCCGGCAAATAATTCTTTATAGAAGTTAGTATTAGCTTTTGATGGGTCTAGTGCATCAAAGAACTTATACACTAACTCTTCTGCTTTCTTACGTTTAGCGTTCATATAGAATCACCTCTTTATATAGAAGTTTAACAAAGGAAAGGAGAGGGAGGAAATCCTCCCTCTGATAACACACAGTATCCAGAGCTGTGAGATTCGCGTCTGTATGCTTTAACTTTAGCATAGCTCCGGATTACTTAAAAGTTATATGATTTATATTTTGTTAAAATGTACAATTTTGATTGCATATTATTATTATTGTGACATAGAATCATAAAGGGCATATTCTATGTTGTCCATAAGGGCGCCCAATTAACAAAACCCTATGTTACAGAAAAGGAGGTAATCTTATGAAGATTACATTTGAGGGGTTCAGCACAAACATCCAGTTCGAAATGGGCAAGCTTGAAATTGAATGCTCACCAGAAGAGTTCCAGTCAGCAATTAACGCTGACGTACAGAAGACGCATATTCGCGAAAGCGAAATACGTCCTGACCTTATCGGAACAATCAGCACAATGATTAAGGACACGATTAAGGATACAGTACACGAGGAACTTTCAAAGCCAAGAACAACAGAAACAGCAGAAGTCAATCAGTGCACCGCAAAGTCTGAAGACGAGATAAGAAAATTCAAAGGTAGAAGTACAAAGTAATAATAGCATCTATTCCGAAAAGGAATGAGGAGGTCAGCAATGACCTCCTCATTTTTTGTTTAGCAATCAAATTTTCTGTTTAGATAATCGTCTCTATATTTTTTTGCTACTCGCCTGAGCAATGTAGGATTTAAATATTGAATAACCTTTTCGTTATTGTTTACACATACCATAAGTTTATCAAGATCATTTATATCCTTAACAAACTTAGCTGCCTCAGCGTTATTACTGATAGCGAGTATTTTTATATCATCGGATACATCTTCAGGTAAGTATTGTAAAGCCAAACCACTTTTTGTTACAAACTTGAAAGCCATATCCTCATCAATCATAGACTCAGGAATATTCTTAATTCGTGTATAATCGCTTTCACCAACAAGAGTGCATATCTCAGTGGTTAAACACCTTCTTGGAATATATCTAATAAGTCTTGTATCTTTCTTGATACATCTAATCCAGTCAGCTTCTGTTACCCCATCTTCAATGTATCGTACAGCCTCTGGAGCTATTTCGAGCATAGTCTCAATCTGCTCTCGTGTAGGTTTCTTAATCATCCCCGCATAAGTAGCCGATTGTTTTACCGCAATCTCCACTAACTCCAACGATGGGTTACGTACATATTTGATAGCATAACCATTCTGTTCTACAGCGACTCGTTTCATTTCATAGGTTGCATTCGTACAATACTGAAGGTACGAACCGTCATATCTAAGAACTTCGAGTTTTTCCTCATCTGTTCCAGAACCCTCTTTAATCTTGCGACAAAGAGTTTCATCGTATATCATAATTATCTTCCTTTCTGCTTAAAGCAATAAATTATAGAAATGTTTCGGTGGTTGTATCGGACGAAACATTTTAGTAATTTATTACAAAAGGAGGTTTTAAGATGGGTGCGACCAATACTAAAGCTATAGATTCAATGCTATATCCTAAAGTATCTTCTCTTATGAGTAAGAACCTTTCCAAATGGAAACAGATGATTGGTAGATTTATCAATAAAAGACAGCAGTCTTTATACGATACATTTCCTTCTACAAGAATATTGTACGGACAGCAAGATATAGATGATCTATATGCTTCTGTAGGAATAAAAGAATCAGAAATAATGGATGCTGTATCCAAGACATATTATTATCCTATATCAAACTTCAATCCAAGAGCTGCAAAGAATCCTCAGACTATATTGTGTATATGCATAATCAAGTACTTCTTAAATAAGAATGATAAGAAGAATCTTGAACTTGCTTGTACTTACATGGCTTTCTCAGGAAACTTTTATCCATCTATACATTATGGTTTCTTTCCAATAGAACCATCTCAGTATAGACATGTAATAGACTACGTTGTAAATGAGTATATGGACATGAGATACGATATCAAAGCTACTGGCTCTTTGATTGGAGCCACTACTATTTTGTGCAATACATGGATTGAATCATATTCTAAACTCTTAAAAGGAACTACTATGGATGATGATTACGTATATGTAATCCAACAGCTCCATACTCGTATCAAATCCATGATTAAGAACTGTGCTACAGCATACTATGAGTGCTATGATAAGAAACTCTATATGACATACAGTGGAGATAATATCTCCGACAATGCGGCTGAATTCAGAATAGCAGAATCGGACTTATCTCGTGCTGAATTGCTTACACAAAAAACAATGAATATCATTACTACTCAAGATGTATCTTACGTAAACTGTAAGAGATCATCGAATGATCTTATAAAGACTGAAGAACTCAAGTCTATTATAGAAACCGTAGTAAAGAATCCTGATAATCTTGATAAACTTCAGGAGCTTATAAGGCTTATAATCATAAACTATATGCATGACTGCGATAAGGGATCTATTGATGATCCTATCGGTTTCCTTAAATACTCAATATCGGCTAAGCCTAATAGTAATAGCAAGACTATCTTAAGAGAGAAAGAACTTATTGAGGGATTCCTTGATGAGAACTCTCCATCTTATAGAAAAAGAAAGTCTAGACTTCAAACTAAGTTAGCATATAATAGAGCTTTCAAGGCTTATATTGTATATACTATAATCGACGCATTAAAGAAATAAGGAGGACATATGCGAATAAGAGATTTTGATACACCAGTCATGGATAAAGTCTATGATACTGAGGTGGCATTAGATGAAAGATACGTTGGTGAAACTCCAGCATTAAAGAAAGTGTATGATTTATTCTGTAAATTCAGAGATAAGTATTCGGATAATATAGTAAGAAAGTCACTAAATATGGCTGGAGATAAAGACTTGGAAGCATTTTGTGATGCTTGCGCTGAACTATGGGGATTTGAATCTTGTTCTATGATTATAAAACAAGCAAATATTTTCCAATTTGCGACTTTCTCTTTAGATATGAGAGTTGATCTTCCTTCGGATAAAGAAAGTATGGTTGAATACGGTCCTAATGGAGTTAGATTTAAATCTAAATATCATGTACATCTCGTAACAATAGGTTTTACAGGATTATTAATGAATGCTAAATTTACTAATAGAGAAGTATTTGCTGTATTCTTACATGAAGTCGGACATAGCTTCCAGTCAGCAACGAATGGTCAAATGAACTCATTAAATCAAGTAAACAATATTATCATGTATTTCTGCATGTTCTTAGATCTCCTTAATAATCCTGTAGAAGGAGTAAAGGAAATGCTTGAACTGATGTTCGCTTCAAATGGAGTAATGGGAGTGGTTAGTCATGGATACAAAGCCATAGTAAAGAATCCTGTAGGAAAAGCTCTTGTGAATGTGTTAGGAGCTTTTAGTGGTATCTTTGATGATGTATTTTATGGGGTAATTTTCGCTGCTAGAGCTGTTCTTACTCCAGCCAGCTTCATTCCTAACTTAGTCGCTTCTATAACAAAGCTCTTATTCCCTACGATTCTGGTTCATGGATATGGCGGGGAACAGATGGCTGATAGCTTTGCTGGAGATTTAGGATTTGGTCCGGATTTATCTTCAGCATTTTTAAAGACTTCTAAGTACGGTCATGACTTAGATATCGTAAATAAGATACCGGTATTGAATGCTGTTGTAGACTTATGGTGTTTACCTTTTGAAATGATTATCAGAGGGTTTGATGAGCATCCAACTGATGGCGCTAGAATTCGTGGTATGGTCGATATTATGGAAAATGACCTTAAGAAAGGGTACTTCGATCCTAAGGCCAAGAAAGCTTTAGAACGTGATATTAAGGCTTTAGAAAAGACAGTGGTCGATTTCGAGGATGATATGAGGGCACATCCATTTAAATACAGACAAATATTTAGCTCATCAATGCTTAGCCTTATCTATAATTCCGGCGGCGGTTTCAAGTATAATCTCCTCAGATCGGATCACTCTGGAGAAAAGCAGAAAGCTTATGAGCGTAGTAAAGCACAAGGAAATGTCATTAAGATATAAAAAAATGGAGAGGCTTTATGCCTCTCCAATCATTTTTCTTAATTCAGCATTTTTCTCATTCAAAGTACTAATCATTGCTAATAGAAACCAACCAGAGTTCTTTGGGTTTGGTTGGGTTTTATCAGATAGTTTTTCAATGCAAGCATCTATAACTATATTATTCAGTATGATCTGACTTTGAATTTGCTCCACTTTGTTTTTCTCCAATGTATACCCCCACTACTTCCGACACACTTATATGGTCTGTATAAAGTTGCCCTAGAATTGAGAAAAACACCTCCAGTGTATCACACTCTACGTTCATATCTATAAGCGATTCGATAATAGCATGAGTGTCTGTGAATCCTTTAACTCTTCCAACAACAGCCGTTAGATCGTTGTATATTCTATCTTCTAAAGAAGCACCTATACCACTGTAGTAATTATCACCAGCCAAGAATACTCTTCCCTTATTTCGTTCTAAGTATCTTTGGAGAGCCGGTTCTAATCCTTTATACGGAAGATTGTACTGCTTATTAAATCCATTCGGATTTCTTAAAGGGATAGTTATATTACTCAGAGGCTTCATCGTTATCTTTTCGTTTGAAGATTTGTTCATGACCTTTCACCGCCTCTTTATTAAATGCTAATATTGCATGACCGAATTCATCATATACTCTAACCATATTACCGTCTAAGTGCATGAAGTCTACGTCAGCACATAAATTAAAAATTACTCTTTGATTCTCATTGGTTGTCTTACAAACAACAGTAACGGCACGGTCTTTACTATTTCTAACCATACCATTTGGAAGACACTTAGTCGGAATAGAAATGGAATTACTATCCGACTCAGCCTTTTTGATTTTATTTACTTTGCTTTCTGCGGCATCAGCTATGCCATACAGGAAACTACGGAGCAATTCTTTGGCTATCAAAATACCGCAGCCAGTTAATATTAACCAGCAAAATACTCTCATCGTTTCGGTACTCATGTGTATTCCCCCTTATAATAATGCAACCTTGATTATATCACCAGAAGCATTAGTTATCATCTTGGTTCCACCCGAGATAGTAGAACCTGGTTTGATTTCAGCTACAGGAATATCTCTTATTTCGTTCACGCAATATACTCTGAGCACATGGTCAGATGTAGTTCCGATAATCGATTTAATTGAATCTCCTTGCTTTAATCGTACCACAGTAGAGCCTTTCTTTGCTCTTCCCTGTGAAATAGATGCAGGATTTATTCGGTTGATAAATCCCTTTGAAGTTACAATTAAGAGATCTGTCATACCCGGAATAATAGCACACATTCCTTCAACTGAATCCGATTTCATAGACATAGAACCCTTAGAGATTCTCTTTGTCATAGGTATACTGTCTACCGGAATAAGTAGTGCTGTCTCCTTATTATAGACCATCATATTCATGTTGTTAGGGCATACACATACGTCCATAACAAAGTCGCCTGGGTCTAACTTACAGTATGTAGTGCCACTAAGAGCTATGTTCAGGAAGTCGTCTAAGAGCATTCTCTTAATCAAGCCAGACTTAGATAAGCATACTACAACTTCTTTTCTAGCATAAGCTTCTTCTACAGCAGGAAGATAACCAATATTAATTATATCAGCCATGATATTCTTATTGATTAATCTTATATCCTCACCAGAAGTATTCTTTGGAGAATGAGGAATCTTTTCAAGCGGTACTTTATAAACCTTACCATTTGATGTATAAACTATGAGATCCTCAGAGATATCTACATCCATGATAATCTTTATACTATCGCCTTTTCCTACAGTTATTTCGTCAGACAGATTGATACACTTCATCTTATTAGACTCAGTTACAACAAGTCTGAATATTCCTGAAGGTTTACCTCCAGTATCCTTTATGACTTTACACTTTCGTGGTTCAGCATACTTCTTTCTGAGATCAAGCAACTCTTGTTCTATAAGCATATCCACACCATTAGAACGAATAGTATTGTCTATATCTTTAATCTCAGCCAGATTTTCGCTGAGTTTTCCTTGAAATGCCTTTAATGCTGAAGACGCTTGAGTTCTGATTTTTGAATCCAATACAAATCTAGCTTGTAATGGATTTAAATCAAACTTCTTTCTTACTGCTTCCTCAAGTCCTTCATCACCAGTCTTATACTTTCTGACAAATTTCTCAATAGCATCAAGCTTTCCAGACTGGATGAGGTCTATATATGACTGGTATCTCGCATTCTCAGTCTGTAACGCCTGAAGTTTGTTAGCGAGAATACGAACCTTGGTTACCCTTCTATAATTGAGGAACATATTGAAGTACTGGTTATAGTTAAGATGTAACCTAGTCTTTCTATCGAGTACGTTAAGATTTATTGAGAAAGTCTTCTGAAGATCAGTCTTAGAATACAATAAGCTCTTTACATACTCTGGATCTGAACCTGGCTGTAAAATGAACCACATATCTACATTAGTTTCTTCTGTCTTCTTGTTCAATACAGCTTTGTTTTCATAGCCTTTAATCTGAATGATCTTATTATCGTTGATAAGTTCATCAATCTTAGCCATAATTGAATTCATATATACAAAGTTAGGCAGAGAAGTTATTCTGAGCATCTGGTGTCCAAAGTATTCTTTGTTGTTACCCATATAATCGCATACTTCAATCTTAGCCCTCACTTTATATCTGCCAGATCCATGCTTTGCAATATCTTTCCAGTTTGTGTCAATTATTTCACACTCTTGACAATGGTCTGGAATGAGTACACATGGATCGTTAGGGTTTTTGAGTAATCTAAGTAATGCGTCAATTACTTCGGTGATATTATGAGATGATACATCTACCTTATCACCAACGCCGATATTCTCACTACCATTTAAGAAAAGTAAAGGTAGTCTTGCTGGCAGATAACTCGGAATCATAATCTCCTTACTATAATTAGGAATCCAGTCTACTGAGAAATCAGATTCTGGTGTTCTTCCTAATTCAGCAAGTAAAACATCATAGCAGAATGCACTTAATGTACATTCCGTATATCGCATGTCGGCAGCCTTATCTCCATCTACAGTTCCGAATGAACCGTGCTTTCTGATAAGCTGATACTTACAGTTAAATGTATTAGCCATATTGACTAATGTCTGGTATGCCGAAGCATCTCCATGTGGGTGGATTCTTAAAATCATACCTACAATAGTTGCAGATTTCATAGTGGATTCTGGTCGTACTTTTGCTAACAAATGAGCTGCTATAATAACTGCTCGCTTTACCGGAATCAATCCATCGTTACAATTTGGGGTTACTCTATGGTAGGCTACATAATAGCCATAACGACCATAGTCATCTCTGAATTGTGCATTGACCGATCTAGGAATAATATTACTAGTTTCGATCAGTTCTTCCTTCTTTTTCATCAGTTTAACCTCCCGATTTTATTTTTATTACAGAAGAATAATATATAAGTCAGAACACAATTAATATTCCCTGTAGTTTCCTACAGGGAATAAAGTTGGATTAAGCGATGATTTCGAATCCAAGTACCTGAACTGGTTCCTTGGTCTTTCTGTCTGTTCTGATAAGGATTGAGATCTTAGGGTCTTCAATAGCCTTGAAAGCATCTGCGTACTTTCCAAGGATTGAGAGCTTAAATTCTTCCCCTTCAAGATGTGCTTCAAATCCGTTAACGAAGCCGATCTTTGAGATAAGATTTGGCTTTTCTTCATTTCCGAGTACTGCACCCTTAGCTGTAAGCTGTACTGAGTAAGCACTGTAAGAAATTGACTGGAGAAGGTTGAATACTCCTTCAAGGTCGCTAGCATCAGATGAACCGTCTGTGCGTACTACTTCAAACTTTGTGAGTGTAACGTGGAGGTTTCTTGGTGCCTTTGGTGCGAATGTCTTCTTGTTGTTGTCGTTTGTGTTTTTTGAATTAGCCATATTTCTCTGGTCCCTTCATAATAAATTTTTCATTTCCCCACTTAAGTGGATATTGATTATCTTTTAGTTATATGCAAAATAAAAAAATATGCAGGAGGGGAGTCCTGCATATTATGAAATTTGATTAATCCTTGAGACTGTCCGGAATATTCTGCAGGAATACGTACTTATTAGAAATGATATTTCTAAGTTCCATTATCTGCTGTTCAGCATCCTCAAGTGTATATTGGATAAGAGTTCTTGAACCATTCGGAAGAACTGCTGTCTCTGCAAGTGTACTAGCTTTGTTTTCACCTAAACCTTTATATCTGGTGACCTTTGGTGTATATGAAGCGAACATATAGCATAGCTCATATAATGACCTCTGCTGACCATTTACCATAAAGTAAGGCTTTTCATTATCAATGCTAGCAAAGCATGGAGCTGCATTTGGAAGGCATAAATCATCCACATATATTTTATGCACTGTATAGTCATATACAGTTTCAATATATCTCTTCTTATTAGCCTGAGATACTGTAGTATATGGGAACTTTGATTCGATAGCCTTTTTAAACTTAGCGAATGGAAGATCCCTATGTCTTACTATCTGCTCAAGAATAATCGGAGGTGTAGCTGATGAAGCTGCGCATGAATTGAACAAGCTCACGAAATCCTTATTACGTAAAAGAATACCGATAAGATCCTTTGATGAAATCTTCTTCTTAGAATCTACATCTCTTACTTCATTCTCTTTGCAGAACTCCTGCTGTACATATTTGTAGAATGACATATCATCTGGGAAGTACTGCATCTTTCCGGCTACCTTTGCACCATAAAGTGGAGGTACGCATCGATATACTCTTCCGGCTATAATAAGTTCTGGATAATACTTCATAAAGAATATTAACCATAAACAGTCGATATGAGATCCGTCATCATCGGCATCGGCGAAGAATATTATCTTATCATACGGACACTTTGAAATATCTTCACATGGCTGATGCTTTGCCGGATTAGCTGGCTGTATATTTAAAATGGTTACTAAACCATTGATTTCCTCATTCTCAAACATCGCTGTTCTTGAATTTTCGAATGCATTAAGACACTTACCTCTGAATGGATACAATGCCTGAATATCGTGATTACAGGCGGTCTTAGCTGTACCTAAAGCTGAGTCACCCTCTACCAAGAATAACTCTAAGTGCTTCTTATTATTTGCCGGAACAAACTTTGCTGGCAATCCTCTGTTTAAAGAAGACTTCTTATACTTGGCCATAACCTTAGTTGCAGTCTTTTCTTGATTCTGTCTGAGGTTTGCCATATCCTTAAAGAATTCGCAAAGTTTCTTAAGGTCAGTAGTATTCACCTTAGACCATTCATCAAGTCCTGCACATACGGCATCTCTACAGAACTTTCTCATCTCTGGAGATGTAAGCTGATCTTTAGCCTGGCCCTTATAAACAGCCCTAATCAGATATGCCGATACAACCATTTTAAGGCCTTGCTTGATATCTTTATCTATAACCACGAGCTTAGACTTGGTAGCCGCAAGATAAATATTGTTCATGTAGTTCTTAAACCATTTACAGATTCCATCTATAGTTCCTTCTACATGAGTACCATGATCCACTGTAGGAGAAGTATTACAGAATGATTTTATCTGGACTTCTTCAACCTGACCTGAATATGTAAACAGAACTTCAATCTTCATAGTTCCATTATCTACACAAATAGGAATCTCCTGAATCATCGCATTAGCAATGAAGTTAGATAAGAATACTCGAATACCATCTTTATTTTCTAAGGTAAATGTCTGAGGCTTCTTGCCTTTCTCGATACCAGTAAATATAACTGTTGTACCAAGTGCTGTAAGAGGAACTATATCTTTGATAAGAGCAAACACTTCTGTCCATGGAACATCGATTACTCCCATATACTTGGTCGATGGTTTGAACTTGATCACAGTTCCCTGTTTATTTGTTTTATTAGGAATATTGTGTTCCTTTTTAACTGGAACACCTTCTTTGAATTCTACTCCTCGTCCTCCTACGCCAGCAACATAGGATTCAACGATGAAGTATTCCGATAAACAGTTTACAACAGTTGATCCACAACCATTTTTACCTGCGTCATAATCTCCTTCTTTTTTATTGTAATTAGAAGATGAGTGAGTATTACCGAAGATCTGTTCGAGCATACCGAATGGAATTCCTGAACCATGGTCTTCGATAGTTACTTCTTGCTTTGTATCATCCACACTCATAATGATAACTGGATCCATTATCTTTATTGATGGATCTCTCATAGACTTAGCAATGATATCAAAACTATTCTGAATAATTTCTCGTACCATTGTAAGATACCCTTTGTTTCCAAGTTCTCCTATGAATACGTCCGGTGTCTGATGGATCTTTTCTGCATCGGTTTCTAGAAACTCAAAACGTTTAGCATAGTCATCCATTGACTGCTGGTATTCATTAAGGTCTGGTGTTTTCTTTGCCATTTTTATCCTCCTTACATTAAAAAAGAGAGATGGGAAATCCCATCTCCCTTCTTTTCTAAAGCTGTGTGGGCTTTATTTTACTGTTACTAGCATATTAATTTTTATCAAATTGTCTGTGCAGTAGTAGTGGTAGTCATGTTGCTAACGTCAGGAGTTCCTGTTGCATTAGGAACATATAATCCTGCGTTAGTTGGAGGTGTCTGTGCAGGCTGAGCAGGAGCTGACTGAGCTACTGGTGTAGTAGTCTGTGCAGGAGCCTGAGCTGCTGTCTCTGGTGGAATTCCATACGGATTTGATGGAGCTACCGGAGGAGTTGCTGTTGCTCCAGGCATCTGAGCGGCTGGAGCCTGATACTGCTGATATGGTGGATAAGTCTGTACCTGTGGCTGAGCCTGAACTAATGGGTTCGGAGCCTGTGGTGGCTGATATCCGCCATACTGCTGACCGTACTGGTTCTGGTATGTTTGCTGTCCATACTGCTGACCATATGGACCCTGATATGGTGGCTGATATGCCTGATAGCCCTGATATGGAGCCATAATCGGAACACCTGTTGGTGCATAATCACTAGAGATAGGACCTGGTGTTGTTCCGTATGCCTGTGTTCCATATGCCGGAGGTGTATACATTGAACCTGCTGTATACAGCTTGCTGATTTGATTTTTGCTGTCCCACTGCTGCTTAGCAAGTCTGTAAGCATCAGGGATCTTAGCAATCCAGTCCATTACTGGATAGAACTGTTCAACTACATCCTTCGGAGGAGCGAGCCACATAAACTTTGTGGTATCCATTACATCCAGAAGGAAGTTTGTTGTTGCTTCAATATCTTTCTGCGGAACCTCAACAAAGTGGAAGTCCTGGTTGCATATATTGCAGTGCCAGAGATTCTCGCCCTGCTTGAAGTAGCCATCAAGTAATCCTGTTTTTGGATTCTTGTGAGTACACTTCGATCTCGCAGCCTGTTCCTTACTGATGCTCCATACTTCGTGCTTCTTCTGTTCGAGAGACTTGAGTTCGTCATCTGTAAGGTAGTTGATGCCAGTAATCTGTCCATTACGAACGTTATAAACGTTCTGGTTAGCTACTGCTCCTGCATACGGAGCCTGATACATGTTCGGATCCCATGGCGGAGTTGCGCCTCCTGGCTGTGTGTAGTATCCGTTTCCCTGAGGAGTGAATACTGTCTGTGCCGGCGCTCCACCGTAGTAGTTTGGGTTCTGATTTGCGTTCATCATTTGGAAATAACCTCCTAATTAAATATTAATTTCCGGAGACGTGATTTGTCTCCGGATACATGCTTATTATATATAATTACAAATCTGTTTATACTTATGTAATTAATAAATATTAGATTCGTAATCCTTATCAGTGTTAGAGTAATCTCCACACAGATAAGTTTCAACTCTGTCGAGTCTGCCTGTGAGTCTCTTAAACTGTTCCTGAACTTTCTCAAGAGCGTCTCCGCTTGCTACAGTTGAAATAAACTCATTTGTTTTCTCTTTATTGAATACTGTCACCAGACCGATAATCTGCGCATATGTATATGCATAAACCTGATATATCCAAGAATCGGATTTAAGGTTCCTCTGATATGGTTCTTTATCGATCGGTACTCCTGAATTGTATGCGTAGATTGTATCTAATGATGTATTATCTGGCATACATATTGCATAAAGTGTTTCATTTGCATCATCCCATATTACTATGGAAGTTCTTTCATCCACAAATGACCCTTCAGCTAGTTTTATCTTAAAGAAGACATGTTCATTATCGCCTCTAAGTAAATCTCTTGTTTGAATTACGTTCATAGAGATACCTCCTTAAATAAGATTATTCAAATGTTTAAGTTGGTATCCCTATAGTAATTTTAAAACGCATCCTTAAAATTATCAAGTACAGTTTTCTGTAATGATAAAAGGTGTGTTTCAATAATCTGAGGGAAAACATAAACCCCAGTGTTGTTATAGGTATTCATTGCATAGTTAAGAATATCTACAACCTGTGTGAACGTATCGAGAATACGCTGATAAGCAAGAATTCTGGTTTGCAGTACTCCAAAGAACTGTACATCGAATTCATCACTTGAAACTCTCAATCCATCCTGAGCTAAAGCGGCGTATCTATTTGCATTGTCACATTCATTTATTATATATGTGAGAATTGTTGTATCTGTTCTAAGACCATTTACGAATTCCCTCACAATAAACTTTCTTGGACGACCAATAGAAGCTATTATTCGCCTTGCTTCTCTTATCATATTTTTATCCATCTCGAAATTAGCTTCGGTTACAAACACCGAATTGAACAGCTCCATTTCGAGTTTCGATTTTTCGAAGTCTCTCTGCTTTCTAAGTCTCTGTGCTTCGATCATCATTTGATCTATTATTGTGCGATCTTTTAATGAATCGAATGCTGAAAGTTTCTGAGAGAACATCATATACTCTTGCGTATTATAATAATCATCTATCATTTTCTCTCGAATATAGTTCCGAGATTTTATTGGTAGTGAATTAATATAATTAGAGTCCACCTTACTCATCGCATTATATAACGATTTGCTTTCTCGAGTTCTGTTATCGAGCATCGGTATTACGTTAGCGATGAACTTACTAGAATTGAACGCTTCAGGATACATATCATATGTGACTGTTCCTCGTTCAAATTTCGGAATCATTCTATTGAATCCGTCCGGCATAGCTATCGGATTCACATGCTCCATCCAAGCATTTCCAAACATTGAATTCCTGCTCTTCTGTTCATCAAACCAATTGTTGAACTTCTGTGGAATGTGATTCTTGTTTGGATTACTAACTGGCTGAAATCCCATGCATTATTCCTCCTTTAATGCGTCTTTGCAGTCGTTGATGTCATAATCTTCTTCCGGCATTCCTCCCGCTTCATACGATTTTATTATCTCGTCGACATCTCTAATTAAGATAGGTTCGACCTCTTCCGGATGATTGACGATCATTTTTAAGAAATCATACAACGATGCCTGAACCCAGATGTTCTTTTTGTTCTGGTTAGACAATTCGATGTTTTTACAAAATACGCAAGACTCTTCGATCATATTATAGATCTCTCGGTCTGTGTAGTCGCTTAATGCTGATTCGAAGTATAAGTCATAAAGACTTCTCATTACTTCATTTTTCGTACCCGTAATCTCCTTCACGTTATAAGCATCATAGGCTCTGTCTTCTGCTTCGCCTATAGCATCAGTTGTAACAAGATCACGTATAATGAATTTATACTTTTTACGTACTACCTGCTTTACTGCAGGTTCTTTCTCCCTTAAAGTAGGGTCTTCTTCTGTGTGTCTGAACATATCAGACATCTGTAACTGTGCCATTTTTTATTTCCTCCTTAAGAAATTAAATTGATGTACAGATTTTTGATCTGTACCTCTTCATAATATACAACTTACCCCTCATTTAAGACTACAGTTAAGAAATCTGTAGCTCTCGTGATACCTACATAATCGAGCGTATTGTTTAAGTCTCCTCGCATTGGCTCTTTTATATAGATTACTCTCGGGTATTCGCTACCCTGAGCGGCGTAAGATGTGATAGCATAACCAAATTCAAATAACTCCCCCTTAGTACGTCTAAGGTCATAGTCTTTGATTTTCTTTCTGGCTTGATAATCGGAGCTAAAATACTCCAAATCTACAGGTTGGTGCTCAAATAGATGGGTCATATTGTCTGCTAAGAAGTCGACTGTGAATGTACCAGCTTGGTAATCCACTCCTGATATATCAGGAAAGTTCATCACTCGACCTCTTAAACCATTTACAAGATTGATTCCATCTACTTCTATATCCCAGTTATTCTGTTTACATATGATTGGTTCTCCATGGCATGGAAGAATGCCCTTGTAACCAAGCATATTTCTATATATCTTTGTGAATTGATCTCTCGTTACGTTCTTATTACATATAACTACATCAGACCATAACAAGAGCTCTTTACTTAATTTAGATTTAGGTATAACCATAGCATTGTTTCCATACATTCCACAATGCATAGGTCTTCCCTCTAACGCTAATTGAGAAAGATATTCTATTCCGTTATAACTACTCAATTGTCGCATATTGGCTTCTAATCGCATAACGTTTCCATTATTAAAGAAACCTCTTGTACCGCCAACTGGAGGTAACTGATCTATATCTCCAGTTACTATAACTTTTCTATTTTGAGAAAGTATTTGTAGTGCTTCTTTATTTGGAACGCTTCCTCCCTCGTCAACTACAACGAGCTCTATCTCTGAGGGTAAATTTCGTGGTCTAAACTTCTTCACCATAAGAGGACGATTAAGTTTATGGTCATATATGATATTCCCATGTTCATCCTGAAGCGGAACATCGTATGGTTCAAATAACCATGAATGAATAGTTTTAGCGGCAGTCATTCCTTTTCGACGCATATTGATTGCGGCAGAACCAGTGTACGTCATTGGTGCCACTTGAATGGTGGCTAATCCGAGAGTGTTAAGAATCTTATTTAAAACAAAAGTCTTTCCTCTACCCGGACCACCAGAGTATTCAAATAGTTTTTGATGTTTATCAAAAAAGAAATCTATAGCCGCATCATGAACTCTTTGTTGGCTTGGATTTAAAACGTCAGAACTTTCCATATACCGGAGCCTCCAAAACATAATTGTCGTATAGCTTATTAAGTTTCTTAAGTTCCTCCTCATCTAATTCTTCTACCTGTGTCATAATTGACGCAAATGCTAAAGCGTCATTATTCATCATTTCAGATTCAACCATCCATGATTCGCCAGATCCATCAGCTTCGCATACACAAGCCTTTACATATGACTTAGGAAATCCTTTAGGTTGAGCTTCTGTTCTGTATAGATTAGAGTACTTTATGTACTTCTCATTAGTGTAAGGCTGTTTAGAGCACCAGAAGTTAAACAGAAACTCGATAACTTTAGTGTTTCTCATTACATCCAAGCTTATCACATTCACATTTGGAGAAGCGTTAGCCTGAGGTGGATATGCTATATACTGTGGACCTTTGTATGATGGATACATTATCGGCTGTCTCGATTCATTGTCCATCAAAATACCATTTTGAACGAAGAAGCCTCCTACTCTGATAAAATAGTAACCTAATTCTTCGTATGACGGGTTTGGTGCATTATTCTTCTTTGCCATAAAAATTACTCCTTATTCTCTATGATTGAACTAAACTATAATTTATTTAAAAGTAAAGGGGCCGATATACTATGATAGATTACGAACCATGTAGGTATATTCAGGAGGCTACTCTTAATAGAAAAGAGCCTAATCCTGATGGAACGTATACTTACTATTTTATTATACCAACTCTATTACCATTAGTGAAAACTAATACTACCGGTTTTATTTTACATAGAGATAGATTAGCCAATAAGAAACCGAATCTTATTCCTACAACTAAGAAGAACTTGATCGACTTCAATGATGTAATCATACCGTGTAAAGATCCCGATAATACTTATAATGTAGGTGATAAATTTCTCATCGCCTTTGTAGGCGGTGATCCTACAAGAATTCAAATAGTTGGGAGGATTTGACCATGAGTATATCAAGCAAAACTCATACTCTAAGCGCTTTCGTAGATTCTAAAGCTGCTTCTAATACTTCATATCAAACTTTCAGTCTTATAGAATTACTTAGCACTGATAATGATACAGATATAGAATTCCCTGCGTATTCAGTGCTAAATGATTATTATAATGACTTAAAGAAACTATGTGTTACTGTGTCATTCAATGAGAAAGAATACTTTAGGTTTAGATTCAAACCAAAGATTCTTGCTGATTACTTGTACGGTAACGGAGAGTTATCTTTTTTAATCCTCATATTAAATGATATGGTTTCACCTAAAGACTTTGATCTCAAAACAGTTAAACTCATATCAAGGCAAAATCTCATAGATGCTTTGACTCTTATACGATCAGCAGAAACTTCTTTCATTACTGATTACAACAAATTTGCAAATGCATAATAGGACTCCGGTACACTATATGTGTACCGGGATACTTTTGTATCAGCCTACTCGTCTAAACATATCCATTATATTGAGACACTTCGGAATTACCGGTTCTTCTATAGATATAGAAACATGCGGTTCTTCTACTGGAGCGTCATTTATAACAACAGCAGATTCCTCTTCTACTGGTGGTGTCAAATGCATCTGAGCGATTTCTTCATCGCTAAACATTGAGAAATCTTCCGGTGTAGCGAAACCATGTTCAATTCTAAACCGTCTATTCTCGTCAGCTTTCAATTTATCATAAGCCAATTCACTCTGCCATGCGATTTCATCTCTCATTTCCTTAGAAAGCTTCTTTGGTACTCTCTTACCATACTGATTAATCGTATAACCCTTTTCTTCACCATCAAACGCACACATATGCATCTTATTCTCATCAGGATTATACATCGTATTGAGTTCCATTCTAACTCCAGTTCCATAATCCTCTTGAAGCTTAATATTGTTATTTACAAGATATGGAATGTAGAATGTATCAACTGGCTTCTCAGGTGTATTCGGATCTACAACTTGTGAGCCACCTCTTGATTTAAGATCCTTAATACCTAACCATTTCCTTGTCTCACCATTCATCTGTGAATATTCATACGCAATAGCATATGCTCCATCCAAGTTTTCAATGATGAGAGTAGACTCCCCGATATGACTGCGAAGTAATTTTGCAACAATATTGAAATCTCCGTTTGCTCTTGCTTCCTCAACTACCTTAATTCCCTCTCTATTGAACTGTGCAACAGTAATGAATGGGATCTGTTTTGCTAAAGCAAAAGCTTTATCTTCATTTACAACCGCACCTAAACGCAGACGTTCGTCAGCATTGAATTCATTGAATTGCGATTTGATTCGTTTTGTGTAGTCATGTATCATACATATCATTTCCATGCCACACATCGATAACTCATCATACAAGTCATAGTAATATGATGTAGAGACAGACATATTTGGTTTATACTTAACCACAATATTTATAGGATTCTCTGGATTTACAACCAATCCCTTATTAGACAGAATATCCATAATTTGTTCAATTGTATAATTAGATAGATCACATGGACCATTGAGCATCTTAAATATACGCTCAAATGTTTCTCTACAAGCATTCTCCATTGTAAGAATACATATTGTAGGAATCTTGGTTTTATCCTTAGATATATAGTCAGCATTGTACTTCTTAATCTGTAATGCCAAATCTACAATAGTTAACGACTTACCATCAGATGGAACTGCACAGAAGCTATATACTCTTCCGCATTCAAATCCTCCACCAAGTAAATCATTCAAGGCGTAAATACCAGTTCTCAGTTTATTAGAACGAGATGTGAGAGTATTATAATAATCTGTAACGCTTCTCATTCTCTGATCTCCAACGAGAGAGAAATATTCCTCTTCTTCGTGTTCTATAATAGACTGTCTATGGTCGGCGATAATCCCTTCCATACAATTGATAAGACCCATAGCATATTCATCTCTTCTTGTAGGATCACAATGCTCTAAGTCTGATATAAGATTCTTCATTCTTGGAATTCTACTGTACACATATGTGAAAGTGAGACCCTTCTGAATAATTGTATCAATCCAAATTACTTCGTCATTCGACAATTCAGGATAAGCATTTGCTGACTGATCTCCTAAGCCTGTAATATGACAAAGTGTAGCTTTTCTGTCCGCTATATTAAAATTTAAACGAGCATCTAATGCTCGTCTAATAAAATCCAACTTTGATTGTCTGACTTCATCTCTGTAATCGTCCGGATTAAGGGCGTTGATGAATTCACGTATATTACTATATCCACGTCTTTTGATAATAGAATTCTCAGATACCATGTATCTGCACATCATATCAAGTACGGTACTATCAAATCTAATATTGTTGTATCTATTTGCGTCTTCATCGAATTGGTGTTTGAAGACTTCGCTATTCTTTACTCGCATTTAAAGAGTTCACTCCCATCTCATAATAGTATAGATAAGTTGACTAAACCATCAATTATTATTTTACAATGATTCCGTCAAGATAGACATGAACTGTGGGACTGTTATAAACTGATTTCCCTCTTGCTGATTCATAAACATTACAAGTTTCTCATACTCATTTAACCCCGGATCTGATAAGAATGCGAAGTTTTCGGTAAACTTATTACTTATATCTTGTACTTCAGTGGTATCTTTCATGAACTGTACATCGTTAGCGTCTATCTGAATCTTAGTGGTGTATCTGAAGTAGTCTTTCAATACGGCTATCTTTGGTGATTCCTTACTAAATCTAATCTTTACATGGTCATTAGAGTCGGCTTGTAAGCTCTTGATGAAGTCTGCTATAACTTCTACTGGTTCTTCAAGCATATGATCGAGATTATAAGTATCGTATCTATCTGAAGTCATAGGATTAAAATGTACGTAGTATCTATAAGACTGTGTGTCTAATAGAACTATCATAAATCCTTTAGCTTCTTCTTGACCGAATTCCCATCTATATGGACAGCCAGTATAATACATATGCTGTCTTAAGCAAGTTGAAGTATGTACATGACCTCCCATTATAGGACCCATACAGTTATAGAAATACTTCAAATCGAGAATAGGATGTTTCTCTGAATCTAATGTAGCTTCATCGCACCCATATACGGCACCTTTGACAAATCCATGGAATATACACATTTGATATATTCCCGATTCAAACAAGTGTTTATTATATACTTCCACTGGAACGTTATGTAATTCAGGAATACATAATACTCTATAGCCATGGTGTTCTACAAATCCTACAGTTTCCATAACACGCACATTTGGATTAGATGTCATTAAAGGATAGAATATCTTTATCTGGTCAGCATCATGCCCGCTCGTTCCAGATATTATTATAAGCATAGCGTCTTTCTGAAGACACATATTGGCTACATCCTGAACAAAAAGCGATGCGTAGAATACCGCATCATTATTTGTAAGATAGCGTCTTTCAAAAATATCTCCCTGTATACAGAAGAAGTCGAATCTTTCTATTTGAGATACTTTGTCTAAACATTGTTCTTTGAGCATATTATATTGTCTTTTTGGATCGAATGCTCCAAAGTGTAAGTCTGATATATTTATTGAAATCATCATATTGAATACCTCCTGAAAATAAAACTCCAAGTAGCATAAAGCTACCTGGAGTTTTGTTGGAATAAAACAAGGCCGTAAAAAGAAGTTACACAATTTGTCAAAGTCAAGGATAGGATAATATAACAATCAAGGCATTTCCTCTGGGCCAGCAATTACCCGTAAATTAAAAGAAACCGGTTTGCTCTTTTCCCCCGAAATGCCTATTGTTATATTACATAGAGGATTGTGAAGAAACCAAGGATAAAAGTATGTCAGATTTTATCCGAGGATTACTTTTATGTTATACTCAGAATGGGAAATTATTTTTCAACCAATACACTTCATGATATAACATAGTAAGCATAATCATAGCACGCTCACAGTCTTCCATGTATAGTCTATCTGATTCTTTACTGAGATCCAAGAAGTACTCTGTATACTTTGGTTTATTCTTATCCACTTGAAGAACTATAGCTCCATCTATTTCTAAGTTCTTTCTTTCTCTGAGCATATATCTGTATGCGGCTAACTGCATGCAATATTTATATCCTACATGATTAGAAGTCTTAAAGTCCATCAGGTATACTTTGCCATTGATATTTAATAGTAGATCGTATGTTCCAGCAAATAACCCTTTGGCAAATAAAGTTTCTTCTTGCCCTAAAATGGTTATATTATTCTTAGTCCATACATCATTATACCACTTCTTAAATGAGTCAAAAGCTATGATGCGGTCGACTGGTTCTTCTTGATATTTAAGAAACTTCTCTATAGCCGTATGGGTCTTAGTTCCATAATCTCCAGCATTCTTAAGAATCTCTTTATTATCTTTTCCACACCGACCCATTCTATTTGCCCAATCTATTAAGCCTTCTGAATCTATGAATGAGAGTATTTTGGTAACTCTCGGTAATTTATACTCTTCATACCAATTGTCAGGGAATGACCCTAACTTGATGTCTTCTGAATTGAAAATCATAAAAGGTAAACCTCCTCGTACTTATATATTATGTAGTTGTACATTGATACAAATCAAGAAACCGTACTATAATAAAGTTGAAAGGGATGTTGAGATGAAATCACACATAAGTACAAGTGCAACTCAAGCTGAATCAGCTAGAATAAAAGCTATTCAGAAAAATGCAGAAGAGTATTTTAACAATCATCTTCTGGTCAATGATCAGGGTAGATCAAGATCAGATGAATATACAATGGACGAGAACTTCGTAAAAGAACAAGAGAAGAGGTTTGGTCCAATGATAAAGTCTTCAACAGGCATAATGGTTCCGGAGAATGTAGCAGATCCGAATGTAAGAGATGCATTCTTAGATTCTATAATAGCAAATCCAGGATCCATTAAGCCTATCTCAAGAGAAACAGAATCTTGGGATTTATCTATGTTCCCGCCATACAATCCAAATATATCTGGACAGGGTAAGGGAATGACTGAGGATGAATACATCTGCTGGTGTGTAGATCAGTTAGATAAGCCTCAGGTTGATGCAGAAGGAAACGTTGGTGTTTCTCTCAGGCATGAACTTCATATGCAGAAGAAATTAGCAGAAGAAGCAGCAATGTGGGAAAACAATCCTAATGATTCTTCTAGATTTGAATCTGAATATGACAATTATGATCCGGGCGAGGATGAAGACCTCGTTAGTTATTCTAATCTTCCAAAAGATGTCAAAGATGAAATCGCAAAGGGAGATGCAGGAATACATCCTGACACTGCTGTATTAGCAAGACAGGCAGAAGCAAAAGCTGCTGAAGCTGAAGATAGTTTCGGATTAGAATCTACAATGTTTCAGCCAAGTGCTTCAACAAACACAGTTCCATCTTTTGGTGGACCTCAGTTTTATAACTACAACTATGGTCGTCCAACCTATAGCTATGGCAATTATAACTATAACTATGGTGGCTATCCACAGTATCAGTATGGTTATCCATATTATGGGGGCTATTTTAATCCTAACTATAGCTGGTATCAGAAACAGCAGGATGATTATAAGAGGCTCCTTTGTATGACTGGTCATGCATTCCATATCCCGCAGGATATACCTCCGTATATTAGAAGGGACTATTCTAAGAATGCAAACTCACAGTTTACAAAAATAGAGAAAGACGGTAAGATGTTTTGGATAAGAACAATATCTCCGTACTTCTCAGTTATACCGGATGGGAATGAATATGCTATAGCTTTCATGTCAGTATATCAGTATCCAGATCATCCGCAGTATAAGACTATTAGGGATCTATATGAAGCTGCAGAGTTCGATTATATAAGATCGCAGAAATATGTAGCTTCACTTTTCAGAGAAGATAAGGAGACAGAATCTTTCCAGAGCTTTCTCGAGAAAGAATATAATCCTTACTCGTTTGAAAATGCTATTCCGGTTTATGAAGAAACTGTTAGTACAGATAGTGTGAAATATGAAGCACCAAAGCGCAGACAGATTTTTATAGTAAATATGGAAGACGATGGATCTTGTGATGTCGTTCTTGAATCTAATATAGATCCAGAACAGGCAAAGATTGATTTAGCCGAAAGACAGCAGATGTTAAGAGAGCGTCTTAATAAGGCTTATCAGCAGGCATTTGAAATAGCTAATATGAGAAATGCCATGGCAAGAGTAGTACAGGAAGTTTATTATTACTTCCCAGAATTCAAAGAGAACTTCGATCTCACATCTGAAAAAGGAGCAGAAATAATGTCGAGATATGAAGAGCACTTTATATATGAACCGCAGAGACGTAGAGAAAGATTCAATCATATGTATGAGCGGTTTGATATGAACATGTGGTTGTCAGATAAGAAGGAGGATATGTTAAAGAAGAACGATATCTGGCAACGAAATATGGCGGCTATTAAAGCAGAAATGGGAATAGTCGAAACAGAGGAGGATTTGAAAGAAAGAGAAATTGATAAACAGGCTTATGATATAGCGTCGAAGTATCATTCACAAGAACTCGTACCAAATAAGCCAACGTTCAACATACCAATCTATGAATTAGAGAAGTTACCTAGGGAGGTGCTTATACGACTAGGATTAGATAACGTATTCCGTAATGCCTATTAGTGGAGGATCGGAGATGGAACTAATTGAATCAATCAAGAACTTTGCTATAGAGCAGAGTTCTGCTGACATATATGATAAGACGTCATTTGATATGATGTCTTTAGGTAAACGATTAAATGATTATCTGCCGCTGAATGTTCAGCAGTATATTTATCATGAGATCATAGACAACCCACACTGGGCGAAAGATGCTATCCTTAAGAAAAAAGAGATAGACAGAATAGTTCGCCCATATGGATTAGAGCGATGGTTCAGTGGAACTAATCGTATGGTGTATAAGGTGAATTATGACGACAGAGTTGTCATAAAGATTCCTTTCAAACATTCCGGATTACCAGATGCCGGTAAGGAGATGGTAATCCAGCATTTCTTAAAGCCGTTCGTACCTAAGGTCTTTGACGTAGGTTATAATGGCGTGGCATCTCTTAATGAGAGAATTTATCCGATCAGAAATAGAGAAGAGTTTCATATGATGAGAGGAATGCATTTCGAAATGATGCGTTACTTTAAGAAGATGGGCTTCTTTATAAATGATGCAGGTGTAAGAGCATTCATGAACTTCGGTATTAGGGAAAACTTCGGATTGGTATTCTGTGATTTCCCAGAAGTATATAAAGCTCTTGATGGCTTACGTTGTAAGCGTTGCGGTGGAAAGATTGGATATACTCCTTGTTTCGACAAGATCCAATGTAGAAGCTGCAATAAAGATTATAATGCGCAAGAAGTAGCGGCTGGAACAATCCAGAGCTACTTTTATAAACAAGCATTGAGACAGTCAAGTCAAAATGCACAAAATAATAGTAAAGGAGGTACTCATAATATGAGAGTACAGATTTTATCATTCGGCGAAGATGGCGTAACTTGCCTCACAGACACAGGCGTTATCGGTTCAACAAAAACAGTGCAGCAGCCAGCAAAGAAATCAGCGGCTGATTTTAAAAAGAAGGCGGTTAAGCATATGGTTATGCTTCCACCAGAAGTAAAGATTCAGAAGGATCCGGTTAGCATAATCGGAACTAAGAACAATCCTGGCAAGAAGACAGATACGCCGTTAACAAGCCATGAAGGTAAAGTTATAACTAATGACAAACCTTCAAATAAGAAGACATCCCGTAAGAAGGATGCCGAGAAAATACAGGAAACTCCAGTCTCAGAAGAGCCAGAACTTCAGCATGAAGAAACTTCTCCGTTAATAACTCCAAGCAAAGAGCCAGAGCCAGAACCGGAACAGGAAGAAGCCGCAATCTACGACATCGATCCTGAGGAGCTGAAAGGCCGTAAGGATGGTAAGAAGAAGAGAGAAGTTGATCGTAAGAAGAAAAAGACCAAGTATGACGAGGAGTTTGATGAGGAGGACTTCTAATGATACGAATAGATTCAAACCCAAACAATAGGACACCTTTAACTAAAGTAGTCTTTATGGATGAGAATCTGGATCCGTCATTTATTAAGAATATTCCGAATGCTACATCGGGGACGGTACTTTTGCCGCCCCCGTCCGTAGTACGGAATTATATTGATTCAAATGACTTAAACTACTATACATTCGAATACCAAGGTTATATGTCAATGTACTGCAGGGACTTTATAGCAGCTATGCTATATGATGCCGTGTTTTTTAACACTGATATATTAATTGTGATTGATTCGAATCATGATATGTATATGAATCAGATTCTTATGTTTATGGATAATATGTATGGATTCAATATTAATACTCAAACTCTTGCACCAGATCCGAATAGGATTATGACACTTAGAAATGATTTGGTGATGCTCTGTGGAGTTAGTGAGTATGAGGTTACATCTAAATTGTATCCTAATGCAATCAGTCCATTCATCAGGAGGCGATAGTATGCTTATATTCTATGAAGGAACAGAACCATCGCATATAAGTGGTTTTGATTCTAAGACATATAATATCAACGTACCTAATGCCATCCCATCAGGAGAATACCCTGATGTGGATGGTAGATTATTAGATCCGTACTTTACATACGGAGCAGGATTTATTCCTGCAGCCATTCAGCAGGATGAAATAACAAGGGGTTCTTATTTGAGAGAATTCCTAGTGAAGTTCCTATATGATGATCCAGAGAAGTTAAGGTTGTTGGCAAGAATATTTGTCGATATCTTGCATAATGATTATGTATTGATGAGAGTAAACAACTCGTCTTTTGGATCGATTCTTACTGAGGCATACCTTAAAGTATTCGGTGATACATTCGGACTGAGTGTTTGTCATCTTGAATATCCATGCGATCTCAGAGAAGAAGTTTTAGCCTTGAATAAGAAAGGTGAATTCCAGAACTTCAACAAATTCAATTGTATGGGCTACGAGAACTTTAAACAGATTCTCGAAGAGTATGGCGGAATAATGGTATCTCCTGAAGAACTACAGTATTTAGGGGATGATTATTATGATCCGTACTAATCTATGGAAAAAAGATAATTGGACGGTCAAGGAATCTTACGTGATTAACTCGATATATGAATATGATATAGCGAAAGCTAATATTAGTATCTTATACGAGTTGGGCATAATCAACGACGCGCAATATAATACTCTGTATGTAGCAGATAGAAAGTACAGAGAAGTGAAAGTCGGATTAATGCAAAAAGATCGTGAGATTGCCAAGGCTTTGTCTGATGGGTTTAAATTTTTTAGACAGAAATTATTTGAAGCCAATCAGATTCAGGATGACGAGGTAATATCCATAAAGAAAGATGCGGTGTTTGTTACTCGTCCATTAGCATTTACTACATTTGGAAGAGTGAATTTCAAAGCTAAGAATAAATATGGTTTAATGATTAAGAGTGGTTCATTAGAAATCTATTACGGATATGATTCTGTAATACAAGAGCACATATTAGATATCAAAGGTATACGAGATGATAAACTCGAAGCCTACGATAGCTATTTTGCTTACATTTTGATTTCAGTGTTATACCTTGTCTCAACCCGTTCTTATAAGGATGCGTTGGGAACGCTTAATTCATTTATAGCTCAATATATGGCTTTGCAATTACCTGTATCTGCATACAGAGAATTCAATAAAATCTATATGTATAAGATTAAGAATTCGACGTATTATTGTGATGAAGTGTATCAGGAGCACGTTCATCAATTGGATATATCTTACAATCTGAAATTATTAATGTATCTTAAAGTAGCATTGATAAATATGTATTATGGATAGTGGAGTAACGCTCCACTATCTTTTTTGTCACTGGATAGGCAATCTCAACTTTTATGTAATAATTTATAAGGAGGTAATAAACATGGCTACAGAATTACTCAACCGTAGTTTGGACCTTATACACTCGAAAGTTGGTACGGTCCATACGTTGGAATTCGATACCACTTATCCGACTAAGCTAAATGGATTCGTTATTAAGATATTCAGAGCCACAGCAAACTATAGTACTGGAGATACTTTTTCTCTTAAGCTTGCTGACGACGATATTCTTACGATAAATAAAGTAAATTCTTTCCAAGGACAGTATACAGTCGCTGATTACTTTAAGAGTGGAAGTGCTGTTCTCTGTGTAATCGAAGTTACAGAGAATAGATTAAATGGTGCTATTCGTTTATGGGATATTAGTAGAGAATATTCTAAGAATATGGATGCTATGATATTAGATTATACATGCAATCAGGATAATGATGCTGATATAATCAATGGTATGATAGCAGCATTACAAACCTATGATGGTGAATCCGGAGATATAGATGATGATACTTACGGAATACATATCTCGGAAAATATGAGAAGAGCTACAAGACAGCTCATCATTAAATTCTATGGACAGTTAGGTCTTAAGTTTGCTCATCCTTGGACTAATGCTGGAGAAAATCTTAATGATGTAAGATCTAAGCGTCTCGAATTCATTCATATCGTTTCTAACAATACTCGTGAAATTACACACGGTAGTCAGACCGCTACTGTACAAGAAGAGGATTTATTTACGTATGTGCTTGATTTCGAGAATTGTATCATCATTGATGATGCTAAAGCTATAATCAATTCCGTATGCAGTGAATATGGGATCACTGGAGATAACTGGGGAACAAGAGCTTTCCTTGTGGGTCTTGCAGGTGATTCTAAATGTAGTCTTACTATCAGAGGTCTTAGATTCTGTAAAGACTATATGGGTATCGTTTTCGTTGATGGTAAGGATAAGCTTGTAAATATCGAGAACTGTACGATCGTAACTAATACTTTCAATGGTAAGATTGCTCCATCTATTTATAAGTCATACTATGATAATAACCAAGAAGACGATATTCTTCTTTATATTGGTGACGATAATAGCGACTTTGATGAAGACTTAGATACTCAGGAGTATTCAAAAAGATATCGTTTCCCAATGATAATCGATAACTATAGTCCTACATCCACAGTAAATATCAGCAATACAGATATCAATCCTTCTAATGATGGATATAGTGCTATTCCTCATATCATTCATAATAGTGGTAAGATGAATATCGATAGTAGTAATATCAATTTCTATTACTGTATCAAGTATTATGATAACAACACATTCACAACACAGTCTGGCGCTATTTACAATGAGCCTAGATTAATTGATGATAATGCCGTAGAGTATACTAAGTATCAGCTTACAGGAGATGACATGGTTGATCCAACTCTTTTCTTAATGAGAAGTATTCTTGGGTCATTTAATGACTTCACCGAAGGCACTGTTTCCACTCCAGAAGAACCTGGTTATTGGTGGAAACCATCTTTTGCTCTCCCTACTATTAAGAGATATAATACGCCAGATCATATCAGTTATTGGCGTAATATCAACGTGAATCTTTCTAATGCCGTTAAGCCTACACTCACTTTAAGTAATTCTAACGTTAAACATACGAGAGGTATGTTTATCTCGAACTTATGGGGAACTGTAACTATCTACAATTCTAGATTAGAATTAGTAAATGGTGTTACTAAGTATATTCCAAATAGCCATTCTATTGGTGATGTATATCCATATTATGGAACCGCTCTGTATAATAGAATGGTTGACTCATATGGTGGTGAGCTCGATATTAAGGACAACACCTTTGTATCAAACGGATTTAATATCCAGCTTATCGGTGTTGCTTGCTGTAAGGAAGATAACGTTTATAGAGGAGCATCTTTATCTTGTATAAACAATGTCTTCTATATGATACATTCATACCAGCATATTAAGGATGCTTCTGTTTGTATTAAAGCCATGTCTTATGATCCTGCCACATTAGGAAATAACTTCTCTAATACTATGGGTAATAAGATTACGATACAGAATTGTAATGTGTCATGCGAATACACAGGAAGCTATGCTGCTCTGATAAATACTACAGGAATGTCTCAAGATGAGAGTGCGGCTTATCAGGGAATTCTTAATATGAATTTCCAGTATCCTAATATGAGATACGTGATAGCATATCTTCTTATCTACACAGGTTTATTTGCTGGTCAGAGAGATTATAAGCTTTCTGGCGATGAGCTCAATATGGAACCTAATGTAGTATATAGACTTACAGATATAGCCGGTACAAACTTCATATACAATATAGGTGACAACTACATTTCTATCAATAACTGCTATACGGACAGAATGGGAGCTAGCGTTTCTAAGTCTCCTATGTTTGGTATTTATGACCAATCAGTAAGTAAGAACGGTAAACTTGATATTGCAAATAGTGATATCGGAGCTTGGTTCAACTGTGTTTCAAGTATTCTCCTTAGAGAAATATACGAAACAGAAGCATATAGAAATCAAGCTTTTGCTCATGATGTATATATCAACAACACGTTATTCACAAACTTTGTTGAATATTCTCACAAAGTAGCGACAGCTGAAAAGTCTGTGATTATTCCATCTACATACTTCGAAACAAACCAGTATGTGGATATTAACCGATCTAAGTTTTTAGGTAGTGACGTTGTTATTAATACTGATGCCACATCTAAAGTTACTGTGGATGGTTGTAAGTTTGATAAGGTTAAGCTCTTATTCAATGTATACAAAGATCCGCTAGTAATTACTAAGACTGCAACTGCCGGTTCATCTAACTATACTAAAGATTGGTGTGTAGCAAGTTACAATCCTTTAAGGTATAGTGGTGCAGTAAATAGAAGAACTAGAACATCAAAAGATGAGCTCTTCATCAGAGATTGCGAATTCACTGGATTATCATATACTAAGATAAAAGCAATACTTACAGATATCGATGGCAATGATAATTTAATTTTCAGAGTCGGAACAGTTGAGTATGCTGATGATATGTATACAGAAAGATCGTGCATAGATGGTTGTCCTGTTGTAATCAATTCCATTCGTAAAGCTACATTAGAAAACAATAGATTTGATAATGCGGCAAATAATGTGATATATTTAGGACAGCAGTCTATGTTTGCTGAGTACTATGATCTCTTCTCGGTAGAACCTGTTGGTGTAGTTGGAGTTGATAACGAGATAATCGCCAGAACAAATAGAGCTATACCATTCTTTGACTTCGACTTAGAATTATCCGGCAATATATTCAAGTCGTTTATCTCTGATAAAGATAAATACAACGTAATCTGCGATACTGAAGATATAGATGATCATTTTATCGCTTCTAATATACTCATTCTTGGTGATACGGTAAATCTTGATGCGCACGATAATACATTCCTTATGGCATCATATGAAGGTGCGGCTAATATTCTTACTATGAGTGATAGACTCTATAATAATTGTGTAATGCCGTATTACATTCATGAGTATGATACAGTCACCTTTGATCCTCCAATTTCACCAACACTGGTTATTCCTGTACCGGACAGCGTTGTAGAGGAACGAATGAAGACTATCAAAAATGATTTGAATATTCAGAATAACGAGTTTGCTTCAATAATCTTCGGAATAGACCAAGATTTCCCTGGTATTACTATGAAGAATATTTTCACTTGGTTTACATTGCTTGATAAGACTGAAAAAATACCTGTTATTCGTGAAGATACAGCATTGGCTAAAATTGTAAGGGCAGTATACCGTGCATTCAATATCGGTATCAAAAATTGTAATACTAATTTTACAATAGCCTCTAATATATTCACAAAATCAAGAGGTAAGAATGATGGATCCGAAATATCAACTGTCGGTATGTATAAGAAGAAGATATACAAGACATATGGCGGAGAAGATATAATATTATTTGATGCTACAAAGCCGAACGATAATGACGTATTCTCAGGATTTAACCTTGCTCTTGAATCGACAAGAGATGCTATAGGAAATAATGATACGCACTATAGAGTAAACGGTACAATCTACGATAATATTGTTGGCGCTTATGAAGATACTACGGAACTCGGATTAACCGACTATGTGTACAAATTAGATATGCAGGGTCTTATATTCCACAATAACCCGGGTGGTGGAGATAAGCCATATCCTCTTGCAGTATATGCGGACTATTATGCTTCTATGCAAATGGATCTTGAACAAACAATTGAATCTGGCGGTATTACTGATTTCAATGTCAAGGCCCTGAATGTTCGAACTTGGTCGGATCCAGAGTACAAAGATAGAAGTATAAAGGTTTATCATTATTATGAAGCTACCAAGGGTGCTGAAATTATAGATCCTACAGAATCTCAGAAGGCTGCCGCTATTCTTGAATATAAGTATTATAAAGAAGGTCAGGAAGTTCTTAATCCTATACCAGAACAAATTCCCGATCTTATCGAAGACGACGGACATTATTATCAGAAAGAAGAAACAACAGCTGATGATCCAGATGTCGTTCTTCAGGAACCTCATTACTACACTAAAGTGAAGGGTAATGAGATTGTAAATCCTACAGAACAGCAGAAGCTTGCTGCTATTGTAGAGACTGAGAATAAGGATATATCTTATCTGGAATTCGCAAAAGACGATGATTCTAATAGACTCGAATGCGATCATCCTGAATGGAATCCTTATTCATGCCACGGATATTCTATTATCACAGCAACAAAAGAAATTTATCGTTAATAATTACAGAGGATACCCTTACGAGGGTATCCTCAACTTTTTATTAATAAAGGAGGTCGATAATATGAACTTCTCTACAGAAATAAAAGACTCTACTTTAAGAGAAACATCGTGTACTAACCACGTACATTATCTTGAAGTAGGAAACTATATGCCTATACTGCATCCTACAGCGAATACTTCTCTTCCTGGAACGGATGTAAGAATGAATAAGATATTTATTGCTGCATATGACTATGCAGAAGGGGATGTCTATTCTATTTTTGGGCAGGAGTTAAGTCTTGTAAATAGAGATCTTAAGATTTATACTGGGGATTATGTAAAAGCTACAATAGATTTCTCAGATAATTCAATCAAGCTTGTAAATATTTCAAGAGTCACATATACTCCTAATACGGAATTAGGAGATGTAGATTATACATATGATGTAGTAATCGGTAGTAGCCGAGTTACTATTCATGAACAGAAGATATACCTAACAGAGAATACTGATATATCTATAAACACAACAGCTTATGCTAATATGCCTGCAGGTACATTATACTTAGAGCTATATAATGGCTCTACTCTTTTAAACACAAGTGCTTATTCTGCTAATATTGCTAAGCGTTATGTATTACAGAATGCATTCAGTATGCCTGATATGGGTATCGATACACATCTCGATATCAAAGTAAAGCTCTATTTCATTAAAGAAGACCCTGACGATCCTGATTGTGTTCTTGAAAACAGAGCTGCAGCCGTAAGTGTTACTGGTAAGAATATAGAATGGGATTATCCTGTTTGGACTCCAGATGCTTTAGATGAAATAGGATACTACTATCAGGTTGAAGCAAATGATACGGTTACTCTTATGTATCCATATAGTAAAAATAATAGACATAAGATAGGTGTTCTTCCTGCTACAGTAGATAATAAACCCGTTAAGACCATCAATCAACTTCTTCTTTTTAATATGGAGAACTTTGATCCTCAGGATAACGTTGATATCTTAGCTGATATTGTAGATAATAGTGTTCTTATTGATGGCGGCGCATTCTATAATACCAAAATAGGAATGATCATCCCGAATGATAAACCTATTGATGCAAGAGAATTCGCTTTTGCTAATAGTGAAGTCAAAAATGAAACTTTCACCGACTCAGCCATTTTAAATTATCCTGACGCGGTTGATATTCTTACTGAGTATCCGGCTTGGTTTATAATGCATCCGCCTTATGTGTTAGAAATAAATGACACGAACTGGTTAAACACTAAAATTCCATCATACTGTTTCGAAAATTGTGAGAATTTAGGAATGGTTGTATTCATAACCGATAATTGTGTTTCGATCGAAGAAGGCGCCTTTGCTAATGATAATATACATTACCTCTATTTCGATGACGATTCTGTAGTGCGAGTAGAGCCTAATGCTTTTAGTGGTGCTACAATTCGTCATCTCAGAATTGATGGTGATTATCCTGATATTTCTTTACAGAAATTACGTTTGGATAACTCCTCTATTTTCGAAAACTTTAGACTTCCGAGAATAGATGATTGTGCTTTTTACAATGTAAGGGGTAATATTGATTTTATCCAAGATAACTTCTATCACTATGATGAAGATGCATTTGGTCATAGAACTCATAATTATTATGAGGATGCCGCATATTGGGCTCGCAATATTAAGACTCTTAAAATAGAAGGATTATGGTATAATGCTGATTATGATAAGATGACTGATGCGGATCCAGGAGAAGTTATTAGGCCTTGCGTTATACCTGCTATGTCGAAAGAAGAACGCGCTGATTTCTACGATGATGTATATATAGGAAAAACTATAGATAATTTAAGTTTGAATAGCACATACTGCAGCAATTTCTCTATAGAACCTAGAAATCGGAGTGTTGGAATAGACTACAATCTGTATGATGAGAATGATAATATAATAGTTGGTCCAGATGATTCCTATAATAAAGGATTCTTTAAGATGGTTGATGATTGTTATTTCGATCAACAATCTATCCAGCCTCTACAAGTAGATAAACTTGATATAATTGGATATAATGCTACTCCTAGGATACGACTAAATATATTGATGGAGACTACAAAAAGCGGTAGCAGTACATATTATTCGTATAAAAATACACATATCGAACTGCTTAACAAGCCGGTTCCTTTAGACTTCCGTCATGTAGAATTTTCAGAAAATACCGATTTATCTAGTCTATGTAATACAGCAGCATATAGCGAAGGATATTTATATGATTTATATAATGGAACAAGAAGTCAACTAAATGATGTATTTTCCACATTACGTATACTTCTTCCTAAATATTGCGAATATATACCTCTACATTGTTGTTCCCCAAAACCATCTGTTAATAGTTCTAACTCTAATAAATGGAGATATTCGGCTGCATATCTATTTCAAATAGGCGGAACTATAATGGATATCCCTTCAACAAATATAATCAGATCATACACTTTTGATAATATGGGTGCCTTTGAATGGGATATAAATGGTAGGTGTGATAAGTTTATTCCTTGTAAAAAGATGGAGGGGTATGCGTTCTGGTATAGAAATGGCGTGAGTTATGCATATAATGCGGCCGATGAATGGAGTATCGCTATGATTGCGTATGGATGTACTGAAATAAGTCAGTATGCTATATACGGATATCCAAATATAACTACTATATTGATACCTCCTACAGTAACAAGATTATCCAATCAAGCTTTTAGAGTTGGTTACAGTAGTAGTGGATCCCAAACTAGGACTATAGCTCTTCCGGATACTTTAAATGGTTCTGGATTCTATATGTATGGATTATACAACACGTCATGGAATGTTGTATATTATGATGCAACTTATCAATCATACTTCACATTCTCTGATTCTGGTGACACATCTACTATAACAGGATTCGATACTCCTACTGCAAACAATCTGTATTATTACATAGGCACTTATGTTGTTCCTGAAAAACACGGCGATAAGCCAGTTGTAGCAATGAATGCGGTATTTAATGGAAAAGATGGCTCAGGAAGTACGGCTAGATATTATAGATTATATGAAATAGTAGTAGATGCAAAAATCGGAACTATTGTTGCTAATACTTTTAAGAATGTAAAAACTCTTAGAAGAGTTATTCTTCCTGATACAGTAACAGTTATAGGTGATTATGCCTTCCAGAACTGTATACGATTAAATTATCTCGAATTTAATTGTGAGAATTTTACATCTATAGGTCAGTATGCTTTTGCTGAAGTAGGACACTCTTATCCTTTCTGTACATTTGATAGTAATGTAGTACCTAGTTCATCTTCAAGTTATGATTGGAAAAGATATGATGCATATTCTAAATTCATTCTACCTTTATGCAGAGTAAATAATAATAGATTCGAAACTGATGACTGGTACATGCAGGACATGTCTATTAAGCCATTCAAATTTTCGAATAGCATTACAGCAATAGGTGCTCATGCTTTCCATAATTCGATAGTTCCAACTGGAGCAGTATATCTTCCTGAAAATTCTTCATATACTATTATTCAGGACTATACATTCTACGGTGCGCCATATATCACATCTATGTATATTCCTGACACTATTACAACAATCAAAACTCACTCATTAGAGAAAATGTATGGTTGTGAGTATTTAAGAATTCCTAATACAGCTACACTTCAGAGTACTCTTGAAGGATGTGAATCTCTTAAAGCTATATCGTATGTATTTACGTCATTCCTTGCTAATCAGTTCAAGAACTGTCACAGTCTTGTGCAGTTTATGGATAAGGGTATAGCAGATATGGAAGTAAACGGAAATCTTCAATCTAGTATTGCGACTATTCCAAACTACTGCTTCTATAATTGTGAAATGATTACGGATTATATCTGGCTTTGGGATAATGGAAGAGAAATATCTGATCCAGCACCAATTACTATTGGTGATTACGCATATTATGGATGTAAGAGTCTTACTCACTTAGATGGTAGAAAAGCTGTTACAAGCGTAGGTCAATACGCCTTCCAGAATTCATCTGTTGATGGAGATGCATTTGTATTCTTATATCACAACAGATATAATTGGGAGAAACCTGATCCTAATTCATCATATACATTTAGAGATTATCCAACCGCAAATACTGGTGTTTTTGCAGGGGATGAGAATCTTAGAGTAATTGATATTCCTCTTGGTCACTACGAATACGATAATTCAAATAATCGAACAGCGGTTACAGAAAACTACATGTTCCCTACAGCTGTTGGAATGTATGAGGGTTGTACAAATCTTACTACTATAACTTCACATCCATATAATGACGAGGTTCCAGAATTCGTAGCTTCTACTTTAGAATTCCCGTCTTCTATACCAGAAAGATGCTTTAAGGGAACCAATCTCGATTCAGCCACAATAACTCTTATTCTTTCATTCGCAACAACTGTTTCTGCTGGAGCATTCAGGGGAAATACAAATATAACAAGGCTTGTAATTCCTAATAGCATAACAAGTATTGGAGCTTATGCTTTTGCTGATTGTCCAAACTTAGAGGAAGTTGTATTCTCTAATCCGGCATTAGTTATTGGTGAAGGTGCATTCTCAGGATGTACATCTCTTGATACGTTGTCTGTTGCTTCGGGATCTAACTTCAAGTTTGTTAATCTTCCAGTTAAATGCTTTGAGTATTGTAGTCTTGCTAACTGTGAGACATTATTCGAAGACTTAGAGTCTGCAGGAGAAAGATGCTTTGCTGGAAATAAGATGACTCACATGGTTATTCCAATAGCAGAATATGGAACCCAGTGTTTTATAGACGGTGAATCAGAAGACATCACATTTATTTCGGGTCAAACAGACACACTTGTCTTGGGTTACGGTTGCTTTATGAGTAATGTAAATTTGACCGAACTTAATTTCCCTAGTGGTTGTAAACTTGGATTATATGGTGGTGTTTTTGAATTTGATAATGCTTTGAATCTGGCGCCGCATGAATTGTATAACCAATTCGAAAAGATTATATTCCTCGGTGTATATAAACCATTCAACACTAATAATGCGTATTTCTGCTCTCCATTCTCTACTACTTTTGGAGCCGGTAATACGTATCCAACGTATGGAGCGGTCACAGTATCGACTGAATTCGAATTAGGATATACGACATCGTATATAACTGAGAACGGTTCTACTTATGGTAGTTCAGTATCCAGCGATCTTATGTCAGCTTTTAATGTAAGAGAATACACCAATATCACTTTCGAAAAGTGTATTCCTCCAGGAACATTCTTTACTGGTAGTACATACACATACCAATTAACAGGAGATTTACTTGATAGAGTTAATGCTAATGGAGGAGTTTCTGGTGCACCAATTGGATCACTAATGAATATAACTCTTGGGTCTAACTTTAAGAAAGTTTGTAATTACGCATCTAATGGATTATCGTTAGGTGCTGGAGCTTTATCTATCACCAACAATACAACAGGACCATGGACTATAGGATGTAACGGGTTCTATGATCTTGAAAAGCTATCTTCAATAGATATAAATAACTGTACATCTATAGGAAACTATGCCTTCTATCAGGTAGCTAATTTAACCACTGTATCCAATACTAGTGCTCTTAAATATATAGGAAAAGGTGCTTTTTATCAGTGCACTAATTTAAAGACTTTTGATTTCTATGGAGTCGAAACTATAGGAGAGCAAGCTTTCTATGATTCGGGTATAATTGTTAATATTAGTAATCAATTCAGAAGTACGGTTAAATATATAGGAGATACAGCTTTCGGTAATTGTTCTACTGTAACGGAAGTACATCTTGAAGCTTGTACCAGCCTTGATTATTTGGGAAAAAATAGCTTTAGTGCAACTACTGTAACAAAAATATACTTCCCTAATGTACCTATCGGAATATTCCATTATCCTAACGCTAATAATTACTCATACAACACATGGCAAAATGCTCCTAAATATACAGCTTTAGGATATCAAGCATTTTACGGTGTTAGATTTAATGCTAACGTTGTAACAGATGGAGTATATACAGTGGATTCTAACTGTACCACATTCTATGGAGGACAACAATTTGGAGGTCTTCCTTCAAGTGGTAATGGTCTTATAAATACACTTATAGTTCCAGATACAGTTACAGACTTATGTGCTACTGCACCATATACAGTAGCTGATGCTAATCATGGTTCTATTCTATACAATTCAACAAGTGTAAAGACTCTCAAAATAACTGGTAATAGAACGGCGTTATATAGTTCTAGATTTGATTCGGAAGGATACACCTATAATTCTAATACTGGATTATTTAGATATTCTAGAATTACAGATCTAACACTCACTGATTCTATTACAAAAATTCCTAATTACTGTTTCTATAATATTAATACATTGGTGAATTTCAATATTCCGGAAGCATGCACAGAAATAGGTGAATATGCTTTTAATGGTGCTAAGCCTACAGGTAGCGTTGTATATCTATCACAGAGAACAATGCTTGTTAAAAGATATGCTTTCACTAATATTACAAGTATATATCTTTCAAGAGACTGTGTATTAGAAAGCAATGCTATTCCTAGTAACTGTACTAAGTACTATTATGAAGATATGTCCGATTTAACCGATCCTAAGATTCCGGGAAATACTCCTGTAAATTAATATTTTAGAGGTGCTCCTTCGAGAGCACCTCAACTTTTATATAATTTCAAAGGAGGGATACAAATGGAAAGAAAACGACTCTCAGCTTTTTACTATCATTTTGATAGTAGTACAAATACTCACAAGCTTTCTTCTAATTATGAACTAAGCGATGATGTTGAATATGTAGTTTCAAGCTTTTCGCCTACACATTCTTATGCTTCTACTGATGTGATTACTGTAAACGATGTACAGTATTTCCCAGTAAAATATAATGGAGGTTCTATAGATACTGGATATTTCTTTACTATAGGTCAAGGACAATCCGGAGAAACTAATTTCAAAGGCTATATAGAATTTACTCTTGATGTGAAGAAACGAATCATCATGTTCAATAAGATGAACATTGACAAGATGAATGCCATTGAGTTTAAAAACTCGCAACAGGAAACTATTCATGTTGATCATACTTATACTAAGCTAATCGACTTCGATTTCATTTCATATGATTCAAATGATAACCCTACGGCTTTAGGAATATTTGATATGACTATACATAATAACTCGCAATCTTCATTCCTGGAATTCAAGATTCTGAATAACGGAGAGGAATTATATTACCATCCTAAAGTTTCATTTATGAATACGGATCCTACAGTAGGATTCCATTTCCTTATTCCTTTTGCTATAAATAAAGGAGGAGATAACACAATAAGCATATATGTAAAGACGCCTCTCGAAGGAGATGTCTGTGATATTGCTTCTAATGATATTGCGTGTATTCTCAAAGGAGTTAATATCTTTAAATACAACGAATGAGAAAGTGAGGGATTAACTTGAGATATACTTTTCTTACTCATACAAAAGAAAACAATAAGCATTATCTGAATTTAGATATAGATATGTCTACTCATGATTTTCTCGTGGAAAGTTCATTTATTGCTACGGATGTTTATTTAGGAAATGAGTCGGTTTATTTTAATGGGACATTATACACGGCTATTATGGTTCCAGATACAGAGTTGCTTTTTTCAGCTAATGATTGCGTGTATTGTGTTATTGATATGAAACATAAGAAGATTATCGTTACTGATATACATAAAGCCGCTTGCGACTCTCTTATAGTTTTCAATAACTTCTCCAACAATCCAACCACACAATTTCCTTCCCAAAATAACATTCTCTTTTCTAAGTCAATCACTATAGTAAATGATACTGATAGATATCAGGATATTATTATGGGTGGTTGTATAATTCTTGAGAATGCTATGTCTGAAGATGGTGTTGGTTCATTCGCAATGTATCTCGATGTGTACTTCAATGGAAAACACACATATAGATATACTCTGGATTGTACTCGCAAGCACGAATGTTTATGTTTCGATCATCTGTTTAAGAACGTTAAAACAAACGAGCCGATTGATATTTACGTTCAGTACAGTTATGGTACCCATATATATGGCGGTTCATATGTATCACCTACAATATATAATAACAATGTCACATTCTATATTGAAGGTGCTAATATATCCTATGGCGATTCGTCTAATATATTTACATACACTATTTCCGATGAAACACATTCTGGGGTATCTGGTTATGGTTCTAGTCTTCCATATGCTACAGTTACTGGTGTAATTAATTCTTCTCTTACAGCATATAGAGTGCCGGATTATTGTACTGTAAATGGAGTAAAGTATCCTGTAAAACAATTCAATCTTAACACAACTTTGCCTAACTGCAAATACATTGCTTTCGGAAATAATATAGAAGTTATAATTTGTAGTAATGTATATACCAATGATATGACTCAATCGCCATTATATAGCACCGATTATGTTTCTGCAGAACAATCTGGATACTTTAAAAACAAGGGTGTTATTGTTGTTTATCCTGACAGTGGCGTCCGTTATATTTATGGTGGCGACAACTATAATAACTATGGTGGATTCTATAATGATCAGAAATCATATGTCATAAACGGAAATCCTGAGAGATTACTATACCTCTATTATGATATCGGTGGATCATCTTTACCAAGAGGAGAATATCCATCATTAACTTTTGATAACGTTGGTATCTTTTATTGCGATAATAGTAGTATGTCTTTTAGAAAGACTAACAATTTAACTATAAACGCAAAGCTTATAGGCAGGTTATACTATAGTAATACATATTATAGCTACAGAAATACTAGTTATCCGGGAATAGCGGCATTAAATCAATCAGAAGGTGGTTTATCTATTCAGGAGCCAGATAATACTATATTAATTAATCTTAATTGTGAGGTTTGTAATACGTATTATTTGATGTACTATTATCATTGCGGAAGAGCTGTATGGAGTATTGATGATGGTGTAGAATACGATGATTATAAAGGTTATGATCCATCGGTGTTCTTCCCTAACGTTGTCCGTTTTTATGAACAGAAGATAATATTCAATATAAACGGAACAGTTGTTTATACGAGCAACGCATACGGATACATTAGCAATTTATATAGTCCAGAAACATTTATCAAACTTTTAACTGACATAAGCGAAAATAGTTCAACAGGAGAAATAACTTATTCAGTGAGCGCACCATCTCCATCAGAGTATAATTACACTGTTAGTAGTTATAATTCTTGGTCTATGGTGTACAATTATGCTTCTAGCTTAGGATTTAATGCCGCGGTTAGACCTTGGTTAATTATCAATATAGAAGGTGACTGCTACTCTTCTCTTTATACAAGTTCGTATTATGTACAGATTAAAGTGACTATAGATGGAAATCTTCATTATATCCCTATGGGAGCTTATTGTTATTTATATAATAATCCATTTGCTGATTCCTACATACAGAACGATTATTATTATCGTGACGGCTATTATTATGCTAGTGATTGGGAAGTTAAAGGAACGTATGATATCTCGAAATCATTCATTAAAACTGTAGTACGTCGTATTACAGAAAGACGTGGTTGGTATTTTGATAATAATGGGAATAAACTCCCATCATATAAATACTTTACTAAAGTCTGGGAACCTGATTACGCTATAACGCCATCTATCAATTTAGCTAGTTTATGTAGTTATAGTTTAAATAACACCTCATATTTTAGACGTTTTAAAGCTCATAGATTAGCTGGAATAGTATATATTCCTACTAAATATACAGGTACATCATCATACAGTATGTATCCTAAAGCTAAAGAGGGAGATATTACCACAAGGCCTAATTATAGTTATTTTTGTAACAATTCGTGGGCTGATTTTTCATATGATGAGATAGCTGATGATACTATCATACTTTCTTTCGGTATGAGAGATCTAACAAATAATCCTATAGACTTTTCTAAATTATCATGTATAGGAAATCTCTATTACTGTAATATTCTTAGAATAGAATTAGAAGATCCTGTGGTAGCATTCCTTGTTCCTCCGGATCCTAGTTACTTTTATAGGGTATCTGCATATACAGGAAATTATATATATGACACTCCTGATGGCCAATGGGATCCAAATTGGCACACCTATGATGATCGGTATGATGCATACATAGAGTTCAATGCTGTTTGTTTAGGCAACATCATTCTTCAATATGAATCAGAAAAGATTCCGGATGAAGAAGTAGAAGAGAATATGTATATCAAATATAGACTGAATTGCTCTTCTGCAACAGACGAAGATATTGCCGAAATGGAAGAGTACCTAAGCGCATTAACCGAAGAGCAGAGGGAGTCCGATAGTTCACACAATTACAGAAAAGCTGAGTGTGATTACTATAGATTGAAACTTCCTAAGAAATCCAATATAGCTTTAGGTGTAGAGGACTTTGAATTCGATAGGACTAGCTCTTTTAACTACGCTAGCTATTCTTCTGTAATCAATAATGAATTTGTGGTATATCCACAGATAAAATTATATGATTGCACAAAATATGTCGGTTCTGGATTCTTATATAACCATCCGTATTATCCAGAAAAAGATGGGGATATAATTACTCTTCCAGCAAATCTTAAGTTCTTCGGAAACCGTTCTTTCCGTTATACTATGTATAAGAAAGTAATAGTCGATACTTATGTGTATTACAGACAAGTACAGTTGAACGATAACTATTCATATTATGGGTATAAAGCCGGAGAAACATCTACGTCGACATTTGACTTTATAGAAGATTCAGTCTTCGAAGGATACCCTATCAGTGAAGTTAGAATCGGTAAATACCTTGAGGTATTACCAGAAGTATTCCCTTATGCTGATAGAATGACGATAGATCCAGAGAATCCAAACTTTGTTATCTCTAATGGATATATATTCAGCCCTGATATGAAGACTCTTTATAGACCAGTGTGCTATTCGGAATTAGCTGCTATAGAGCCTACAGCTCAGAATAAGTATGTATTCCAGTCAAGTGTTCTTGAAAATATAGTTGATTTCCGTTCTTTCAAAAATGATAGACGTATCACTGGCATCGAGATAACTTCGGATAGACTTGTTATTAAGCCTAATAGTTCTGCCACATTATACTTACCAGAAAATTGCGACAGAATTATTCTTCCATCGGGTGATTATACTATTCTCGATAGTGATTTCGATAAACTTTCGTATATCGAATTCCTTAATATTACTCCTACATCTAAGTACTATACCATCCCAGGATCAGAAGCCGGAGATGTATATAGTAATTTTAATAAGACATATTATTATACAATGAATGATCCTAATTCAATGTCTTCTTCATGGCAAAGCTTTAGCGTTACTGGTTCAAGAATGATCTTTATTAGACCTGGGGCTAACGTGACTATTCCTAACACTTGTATTGAATTGGGTGGTAAAGTTCAAACTGGCATGGTAACTATCCAACAGGATAAAATTACAGAGTTGAATGTAAGTAGTCCTAACGTTAAAGTAGAAGGTTATGATATTGCAGGAGCAAATAGTATTTTCTTTAAGGATGGTACTGATGCTTATTATACAGTAGATGGCCAAATAAAATCTGATTTTCTTTGGAGTAGAATGAACAAAAACACTGGAAGTCAATCTTCTACTACAGTATTCTTATATAAAGTACCTACTGGCCCAGAGATTGATACAATGACTATTAATCTCGATTACGATAAGTATATTAGTCCAGCAGCATTAAAATTCTGTAATATTTCCAATCTCGTCATTTCTGCTAGAGCTAATCCTAATAATGGAAACGCTAGAAATTATTTCATCTTTAAAATTCCTATCACTACAGAAAGTAATAGGAATACTGTTCCTTATGGATTCTTCAATGACTACGATAAGACATTACATTATGATGATGAGAATGTTGCTGATCTAACACAGTATGCAATATCTACCGGTAATAGAGCATCTTATAATTATGGGTACCTTTTCAATCAAACTCATTATGCTGATGATCAGTTTTTCTTTAATAAATTATGTATGCCAGTTCTTAATAACCATCTCGATTCATTAACTATAGATTTTGATCCGACTTTATTGACTGGTAGAATTGGATGGAATGGAATTTATATATCAACAGGTATAACTTTAAAGCAGGCTAATAATAATTATAGCGCGACTTTTGCTAGCATGTATTATTCAGGTAATGAATGGTTAGTAAACTACTGGGTATTACCAGAGATAGATGATTTCTATATTAACTATGATTATACTTCCGGTAATGCAATTTTCCTCCCATTCCCCGTAGATGAAAAGTTTAAGAATATTCACTTTAATCCAGCTTATATAACAGGAATTGCAAGAATATCATCTCTTGTTGTATGTGCGGCTGGAGTAAAAATATTCCCGTCAGATCTTCTTGATCAGATCACTAATCATAGTTATAAGCTGTATTATTGTCCTGATACAAACCTTTCTTTATCAGCAACAAGTTATACAAATCATACATTCGGTGAACAGAGTGGTTGTCCGTTCCCAAGCAATTCAACTATCACACTTACAACATGCTTCGTACATCCTTTATTTGTACATCCGGAAGTATGCTCAGGTATAAATCTCGTTCTTACCGCTGATACAAAGTTCGGATTTTCTACGCAAATAGTAACAGACCCATCTCTTGTCGGTACTAATAAGAATATGCTTAATCAGTATTCTGATTATATAAGATCCTGGAATTCGTCTTCCTATTTCAATGGAACTACTGATCAGCTCGGTAAATATTTTTACTTATTCAGCCCAGCTCTCAGTAAGGCTGCTTATATGGCTAAGCAATTAGCGGTATTCTCACATATCACTTCCCCAAGATTATTCACATATCTTTTCAGAGCGGTCAATATTTCATCTTCAGATGATACATATAAGATATTTAACGGATCATGGTTTGAATTAAACTGTGTGACTCTTGTAAGCATCCCGTACTACTGTTTCGATGTAGATACAACAGATGATGTTGTTGGCTCTGGATATAACGTTTTCACATATCAGCAATTCCATGATATGCTCCTGGATCTCACGTCTATAGATGAGGGAAATAAAATACAAATTCCTATAAACCCTAATGGTGATACAGATTACATGCTTAACTCTAATCTCATAGATTGGAAAGCTCCTTTCGTATCAAAACAACAAAAACGAATTGATAGTTGGACTATAACAAATTCAACTTTCAATGGATTTGTAGATAGAAACGTATTACTTCATTTTATTGACCATATCATATATTCTGGAACAGCAACAGCATTTATGATTTTCGGTAAAATAAATGGTAGTGGGTCTTCTTCCAGCTATAATTACAATTCAACCAATGATACATATCGCAATAGCTATACATATTTTACTGGAACTGAGGATATCACTGTCACTATAGATCCGGGTTCATTAAGTGATCCTGTTGTAATTGACTTTGGCGGTGCTAGAGTTCAAGATATTCAAAACGCTTCTATTCGTAATTATCTGAAACCTACGTCGTTATACCATAATAATTTTATTATGGACTTCACTGCCAATAAAAATTATGTCATCAGGCAGATATGTATGCCAAACTGTGATTCGGAGGAATTGGATTTTACACAATATCCTACATGTAATTTCGTTCTTGGCGATTCAACTAACTTCTATGCTGTAACAGAACATGAAAGATGCTATGCTAAGATTAGCGGATTTAAGAGAGTTGTACTGGGTTCAAATGTTTCTATTTATCAAGGCAATGGATCTAGTATTCCAGCTCTTCCTAATATATTATTCTATTCAGCTCAAGTAGAAGAAATAGAGTATCTTGGATCTGAAGTATACGGTATTACAAATTATAGCGGCTCAAACAATATATCAACGACATTCGGAAACAATATTACGAATTTCGACACTATATTCTGTGGAGCCGGAGCTAATTCAGGTCTTATAGAAGTCGATCTTAATAGGGTTGAAACTATTGTAGGTTGGTCTCAGTATACGACATATACAGATCAAAATACTGTAGGCTATGCATTCTGTTATTGTGACTTCACTAATTCATCATTCGATCACTTAATAAGCATTGCATCCAATGGTGGAATCAAATTTTCTGTGTTCGCTTCTCAAATTACCATGCCTAACCTTACCTCAATAGGGACTAGTGGTATGAGGGAAAACAGCGGAATTGAAGAATTAAGCATACCTCTGTGCACTAGTCTAGGCGAGTACGCATTTTATCGAAATAGGGCTCTTGCTACTCTTTCAGCACCATCTCTTGTTACAATTGGAGCCTATGCTTTCTATGATTGTCCAATCTCTGGAGTACTCACTTTAGCGTCTGCAGAAACAATTGGTTCTAATGCTTTCAATTCATTAGATATCACAGAAGTATATTTACCATCTGCAACAAATATTGCAGACAACGCATTCTATGCTTGTAGAAATATCACCAAAGCTTACATTCCAGCAGGCTGTACTATTTCTATTACATCATTCTTTAATAATACAGAAATCGTTAGAACTTAATGTAAAACTTTACAGGACAAAATCTAACGAAACATAAGAGTAATTTATAGTAAAATAATTCTTATTAACCTCCCTAATTTAAGACATTTTCTAAAATTACTCTAAAATTTGCTTTGTAATCATGTGCAAGAATTTCCAGTACTCCTTGTGAGTACTGGAATATTCTTTTACATTAGCCACAACAATTTCATAAGTTTATAGGTGCGTATTGGGAATAATACTCTATACTAAATTCAGATATCTTCTTTAAAATTTCATTCAATATTATTCTCAAAAGGTATATGTAGATCAGTACATTTGTACTGATCGCTATACTTTTGCTCAACCTTAAAATAAAGGAGAGTGATATTATGCCTAAGTCAATAGATTTAGAAAATCCATTTCCAAAGTATTGCACTAAATGTAAAAGTTCGGAATATACAAACGTAATAGGATATGATTCTAAAACAGAATTATTCTGTTTCGCTATTGGATATCCATGTGAACAGATTAAGAAATGTACCAATGTAAACTATGCTCCAATCTATCATGAGAAGCATCCTGAGTTGTAACCAAATTGTAATCTTTTGTTGGAGGTTTGTAACCTCCAACTTTTTTCTTTGTGTAACAGTATTTTACATTTTTAAGTAATATATTGCTAAAATTTTTGAAATTACAAAATTTTACACTAGCGTGAACATACTTAAAAATTAAAAATTTACTTAATTTATTAATTTAATTAAGCATGGCAGGGATACAGTGTGGCTTTCCCTGAAACCCTGAAAACTCGTGCTACGCAACTTTTCAAGTTGCTTGCACTCTATGGATTCTAGTATACATTTCTTTATCTTATCCAGAGATTTTTCTCTGGATATTTCTTCTGTTGTTTCTGAAATACAAAATTTTACATTGACTTGAACATACTTAAAAATTAAAAATTTACTTAATTTATTAATTTAATTAAGTATGGCAGGGATGCAAAAGGCGAATTTCCCTGAAAGCATTAAAGTTCGTGCTACGCAACTTTTCAAGTTGCTTGCACTCCAGTTTGAAAGGTAGTGATTTATTTGAATACTTTTAATGGTAAGCGTATTATCTGTATTGAAGGTCTGGATTGTGTTGGTAAAACTACAATTTTCAATTCGACAAAAAATATTATCCAGCGAAATAATAATCCGATTCTTCATGCGTTAAATTACAATGGCAATATTATCTTTGAGCATTTTCCTACAGATGGATCTGAAGCCAGAAGAATTCGTAAAACCGAGAAAAATATTGATGAAGAAAAACTTCAGTCTCTTATGCTTGAAGATTTGGTAAATAGAACCGATAAGTTTTTCAATCAGGATAAAGAATCCGTTATGATTTGTGATAGATATCTATTCTCCAATTATATCTATTCTTTCAATATGAAATCTGTAAGTGAATTCTTAAATACTCTAAGCGGATATTGGGCACAGAAGAATCTTCCTATGTATGATATCTTTGTAAAGAATTGTCTTACTACAATTGTAGTTAGTATTCCTGAAGATGTCAGACTGAAGAGAATGTTTTTCAATAGATCTGAATCCGAAAGAGACTCAAATGAAAATGAAATTTACCAGCAGAAGCTTTATGATCGTTACTACAATATTATGTCTCACGACAGATATCAACTCAATAAAGCTTTCAATATTCAATTGTATTATCCAAAATTAACTGACTCTATTCTGTAATTTATAACAAACACCTTAACTTACAATTGAAGTATTAACGCCCTAATTGTAGAAAGGACTATTATGAATCAGATAAAAAATATTCAATATACTTGTGTAGAGGGAAAAGATCAGATTGCTAAGTTCTGTATTGTTCCTTTTGAGGAAGTCCCTATCGAAATAAGAAAGTATTTAATATCCACAGATAATAAAATTGCCAGAAATGTAATGCCTCCTTATGTAAAAGACTCCATAAGCGCATTCAGCAATAATATTTTACAAACTTTTTTAAATAAACTCGGTATTTATGATAACTATGATGAGAGAAAAGAAAGCATAGCTTTTGTAGATGCATTCGTTTATCCGAAAAATAAAAAAGATAAATTCTTTTACTACAGAGTGCATTATATAGGATTCGACTTAGATCGAAAAGGTTCTATTTGTGCTATCTCTAGAGTTCTTAAGCCAGCAGAAACAACTAGACCTAATTTTAAAACGGTAGAAACTGTAATCTGCAGAAAAGGTTTCTGGTTAAGAAATGGATTTGCTTGGAGACAGAGTTATTTAAGAGAAGATATTGAACAGCAGTTTACTGTAGAAAACTTAGACCGAGTTTTCAAAGAAGAATACGGTCAAGCTTACAATAATCATATCGGTATTGATAAAAGAGACAAATACAATAGGTGTCAATTCCCTAATGACGAAACTCTTTACACAAGCAGAGAGTTACACAGAACTCTTTCTCAGCCGTTAAAACTCAAAGACAAAACTGTAGTTACTCATAGACTTCAGACATTTGGAGAATTTGCATTTAAATTTGGTCCGATGTTTGTGTATAACAATAGACATACCCTGCTTCCAAGCAAGACTAATATAAGTATTGCTGAATTAAGGACTTGCATTTGTGCATCAAATGATCTTATGTGGTATCATGATAATGTAAACAAAAGTATTCATGGTGAAGCAAAGATCGTTCATGTCGAAATTGAAGAAATCAAAGATCAGGAATTGCTTGATATGGCTTCTTTTGGACAAGATGATTATAATAGAAATATTTATCGTAAGTACAAAAAGTATCCAGGAACAATCACTATAGCTATAGTGCTCGAAGCTGCCAAGACTAAAAGGCATTTGCAGTTTAGACATAAATTCACTTTAGACGTTGGAGGACTTGCTACTTCAAAATTTCCATACACCTGTGATCCAAACTATGAAACAAAAACTGACGATTTGTTGAAATGCTTGGAGATTGATAATGTACTGAAGTCCATGGAGATTGAAGAAGATAAATATAAACGCGGATACAGTTTAGATGTATTAAAAGACGCTCTCGAACCTTTATTCGAAAAAGCGGATGAAGTTCCTGATGATAAAAAATTCAATGAAGAAACTACGGCTGCAGATGAAGCTGTACATGCTTCAACAAATAAAGAAGATGATAAAGCCTGTGACGTAGATCTCGAAGAGATCCTCGAAGAAACTGATCATCCTGAAGATTGACATTTTCTATAATCTTTTCATCTCATAATAAAGACACAAAAGTTCCGTGGAGTAAATCTCCACGGGATTTTTGTGCAATTGAACTTTTATATAATCCGAAAGGGGTGAATGTTTTGGAGTCAACTAACCTGATGAGACTAAGTGAGAATAGTTTTCCCGATATACAGAGCATAAATATATCTGGAAATCCAACCTTAGTTACACCAAATAAAGAAGATTCTATATCGTTAAGGCATACCTATGCAGACTTACAAGATATAGACGAATATGTAAAGTTCATACGAAATTCTGTTAAACTCTTTAGAGGAACAGAATACTATAAACTCTATAAGGGTCACTTATTAGAACTGGGTCTAGATAGATGCCAAGTACTAGGCAATCTTCCTGTAGATACAGATAATAATGATTCCTTAGTTACTATTGAGATGAATCATGTGATTATAACTGTATTTGATGTAGCTCTCATTATATGTGAGACTATATTAAAAACTTATGGCAGTATTACTTCTTTTGAATTAGTAAATCTGCTTATAAAAGAACACGCTGAACATAGAGTTCCGTTAGTAATGATGTGCAAATCTGTACATCAAGCATATCATGCAGATCCATTGTTTTTCGTACAACCGAATATGATATTCGGTAAATGGTGGGAGTTGTTAGACCGATATAAATTGGGTATAACTCCCGAAATAGCTTCGAAAGTTTCTTATTACTGTAAGAAGTGCCAAGAACAATCTGGTACATTTGATAATGGATTACTTCAGATCTCTAAACAAGTACAAGAATGGGGGTCATATAATAATGGATTTATTGACTTGGATGTTAATTGGAATGATGATATCTAGCGTTATACTTTCATGGTATTGCGCTATTACTCATAATATCTATAAGAGGAAGAATTACGAATTGAGAGCGCTCAATTCATATAATCTTAACCAGTTTAAGAATAAAGAACTCAATCTCAATTCTAATATTGATTCTGATATTGAAGCTGAGCTCGATAAGTTTATCACTGAAATAGTAAATGAGTACGTTCTCTTAAACTATGCTCATACTAAGAATTATCTTAATGCTGAAGAATGTGAAAAGATGTTCAGGGAAGTTTCTGAAACTATCAAGAAACGCCTTACTCCAGCATTGTTCGATAAGCTTTGCTTATACTATAATAAATCTGAACTTGGAAATATCATTATACACAAAGCATACTTTGCTGTAGTTCAATTTGTAATGTATAGAAACAACAAGCTTCAGGTAGATATTTAAAATACTCAAGGAGGTGAATATCTAATGTCTGAAGAGAAGATGGTGTACTCAGAAAATCCTTACGTGGATGTCTTAGTACACTATACGAAGCAACTCATAACAGACAGTATAGTTAAAGATGCAGCCGAAGAAAATAAGTATGAGACGCTTCAATCTCGTACTGGCTCATTAAACTATATACACGCCTATAGAAATTCAGATGATCCTGATTCTATAGAATATACGGAATTCAATAATTATATCAGACTTCTCAACGGAGAACCTCCTATACCTACACCAGAAGAAGAAGTCGAATACGTTAATAAACTTGCTGACACATATTCGCCAGAAGAATTGGAAAGACGATATCCTGAGGGGAAGTATCCAACAGAACAGATGTATTGGATAGATGTAAAGCGATTCAGAGATACTACTAAGAATCCTTTGGGCCCAGTTGAAGATGATGTATGTGAAGCTCTTGCAATACCATATACACTTATTCCAGATCCGCAATATCCAGATGATCCAGATAAAGCTACAAAGGTTTATGACGACACCCCACTGTATCTTCACTTGATGAGTTCCGAATATCTGACTTTGTTTACTATAAATGGATATTTAGATGAAGTTAGAGAGCTATATACTGGAAGACACTATTCATATGTAAATCATCTTGGTGTAAAGAAAGTTCCACCTATTAAATCAAGAATGGCGGATGCTTTCCAATTACTCTATGTGCCGGATATAGACTATTCAGATATAAAACAGAAGTTTGAAGAAGTCTATGAAAAGAATAGAATATATGTGCTTAGATGTATATACTCTAATGCATTCAAACTCGATAACCAATACTATGATAAATTCATAACCATTCTTATTAAAGTAATAACCATGGTTGATATGGTATCGGAAGTATTCAACTATCTCATTCGTACCGATGTATTCGATTCTCGTACTATAAGATTCTTGTTTGAATCATATGGTGTAGACTACTACTCAGAGATTCCTACAAGATATCAGGTAGCAATGATAAAGAATATGAATACTCTTCTTAAATACAAGTCTACTAATAGAAATATTATAGACATTTGTAGTCTATTTGGCTGTCCTAATCTTGAAGTATTCAAATACTACATTATGAAAGAAAGAACGTCAAATACGCTTGAATTTAAAGAAGACGGTACCGAAGCCTTCGAAAACAATTATACGTTAAAATTCATAAAAGTACCTCTCCAAGAAGACCTAGATAGGTACACTCAGGCGGTTGAAAACAAAATTCCATACGATGAAGTTACTTCTCAAGATCCTTTCTGGTATGCTGTTGATGCTAAAGATTCTGATGTATTATCTTATGATGATACTCAGAGATTTATTGCTCAAAAGAAGCGAGAAATACTTAGTAAGGAATTCTCGTATGTAAGAACCAAATATCTTTCTATAGATACTTCATATGAAGTAGCAGAAATGGCTCAGCAGATATGCTACTTCTATAATATGCTATATGATAAATGGCATGAAGATATCGACTTCACTGTGGAAATCCCTAAATTATCAGAAAACCCTATAGATATAGGTATAGTATTTTGCTTCTTAACTGCTATGGGGTTTATATATAATGGTGTCGAAGATGATATCATTACTGCTGACTTTGAAAAGAATATGTTTGTTTATGGATTCAATCTCGATTCCAATGAACTTGTGGATATGGAACCAGGAGTTGATTGGGAAGACAGGACAATAAACAATCTCTGGTGCATTCTTAAAAGAGATTTCGATATAGATATAGCAGTTGATGGTTCAGGCCATACAGTTTTAACCGATCTTCTTAACGGTGAAGAATTCTATTTTGATGATCGCTACTCGTTTAGCCCTGTTGATAGTTTGGATAAGTTTATTAAGATTCTGGAAAACAACCTGGATGTTGCAAAGTACGTAGAGGGAATCTTGATTGAAGAACGAGAAAAGAAAACTTACGATCTTTACTTCGCTATATACAAATCTCTCATGCTTAGAGAATTCTCTACAGAATACTATGAGGTGAATGGACAAGTTCCTCGTACATATACAGACTTTCTAATGACTAAATCACCAGATCTATATACGGTTCTTACAGAAGCTAAGAGTATTACTAACGACGAAAAGAGAAAAATCTATATAAGCGATATCATGGATAATGTGTTGTACGCTTTAGAGGAGAAATTCCCTCAGAATGAATTCGGTTATATTTATAATGTAGTACCAACAAGAAATCAATCTTTCTTGACTCAGTGTATTATAAAAGTGGTAAACTTCTTCAAGTCATATAAGACTCAGATGATCGGGTTCTCTGCTGTTTATAAGCTTGATGATAAACTTGATAACTATATTAAGATTCTCGAAGACTTAGAAATGTCAGCAGATATTTCTCCGATAGATGTAGTTCAACCTCTTGAACATGCATCTTTCGAATCTAGTTTTGATATTAAAGACTCGGTTGATATATTTGAACGAGCATATATCACTCCGGTTACAGTATAAAGGAGGTTCATAAAATGGGACATAAGAAAATTATGGAAATGAATAATGGTATTATTAAAGATACCAAAGTTGTTATAAGAGCGACAGACATTCTTCCTTCGGGTAAACCGATGTTTAGATATATCGAGGGTAAGAATAAGACAATAGTTTCTGGATCAGAAGTAAATGCTAATAAGCTTTTTAACTTCGGTACAGGCAAGTGCTTCATGACGAATAATAAAATCAGCACATACCCGAATGATCTTGAAAATGAATATAGTCATTATTCGAGCAAGATATTAAATTACGATACTGCTATGGCGGCTAATGGTAAATCACTCTATTTTCCGGGAACTTTATCCAGATATAATCCTCAGGGTTATTCATTTGAAGAATCTAGAAAGATATATCTCTTCTGTTGTGGTATAGATGGATGTGGTATTGAAGATTCCAGAAAGTTTGCTGTAATGAAAGATAGATGGATTGCACCATACGGTCCACTTAGAACAGGAAACGTAGACGAGACAGATCCTAATATTACAACTTGTTTAATACCATTCAGATATCAGCCAATCACTGGAGGACAGAATGATTTATCTGCTGCTGAGAGAGATGTATATTTTGGTAGATCAGTTATAACTGCTACTGATGGTACATATGCCGCTTACTTCTTTAAGACATTTGATGCTCCGCCGGAACTCGTAGAACGCTATGAAGACGGCACAAGCTTTGCAGACTTATCAGAAAACTCAATCTGGTTAGCAGACAAGAATACTGATCCTGAAGTTTGCGTAAAACTTAGAATGTCTGTATCTAATACTGATATCAAAGAATGGTTTAGTAATACAACTGGACAGGGTACTTGCAGAGTAAACTGTATTTCATTATGTACTGCTATCCCATATCTTGAAACAGGAACAGGAGGTCCATTATACTTTAAGGACATCAGACCTATCACAAGATACAACTTCAATAATGAATCACTTCAGGAATCTACTAAAGCGTTAGATATTACATATTACCTGTATTTCTAACATTAAAGTAACCCTTATTGGTGTTAAGGGTGAGTTTCTCCGAAAAGCTAAGAAAAACATTGATGAGTTCTCAAACAAGAAACTCCAGAGGGATTTACCCTCTGGAGTTTTCTTTTACAATATATATAACTATAAAGTAATCCCGAGGGAGTTGCCATTGTACATGAAGACGCTCCTTTCATAATGAAAAAATGGTACAACAATAATTTAAGTTCTTTTTTAACGTGTCGGCGATGAGGTCTAATCGAACATTCAACCTCCCAGTACTGATCCGATGCGTTGGTGGTCCAATAGACTTAAACCTTCGTTTAATCGTAAATACCTTGTGTGATTTCGCAAATGTGGATGGGAAGCAACTCCCTCGGGTAACATTTTCATTAACCTGGCAGTATTTATAATACTGTCTCTCTTAATATCCTTTTTACAACACGTGCATTTTCTTTTTCTCCAATCATTTAAAATGTCCCGTGGGTTTATACCCACGGGAACTTTTTTATTCATCTGGAAATACTTTATTAAGATCCATTGTTGTATATTTAAGAGTACCATCATGGAAAGCTTTCATGGCAATATTCTTAAGTGTAGATTGAATCTGAGCAGAAGCTATACCTACATTCTCCATTCCAATGATATAGAAGAAGTCTCCTATACACTTATTACAAAATGCATGGTTCTTTCCTACTCCATGACATAAAGATGAATATCTCATCTTAACAGTCTTGCCTTCATACTTACTCTTATTTGTAGAGTCAAGTCTTATAAGCTTAGATCCTTCTACTATATAAGAATACATCATCTGGTCTAAATAGGTTCCTTTAAGTGTAACAGTGATAGTATGCTTAGATCCACAATCAGACCCTTTAGGACCAATCTTCATATCCTGGAATGCTGAAACATATCTCTTTTCATTCCAACCACCAGTAGCAGTCTTAGCTGCTCTTGAATATGGACCTGCGGCAAGTGAGTTAGCCATCTTAGAATATTCTTCCTTACTAACACCATCAGCATAGTTAGATGTAATGATATTATACTTACCAGTAATAGCATCTTTCTGTGCTCCCTTGAATACGTACATATTCTTAAAGTTATTACCCCAAGAACCAACACCTGAATCGTAGTAGTCCATACAAGGATCATCTTTAAGAACTTCTTTACAGTAATCAAGAAGCTCCTTTTCGATCTTATCAGCAATAAGAGCATCGCCGGCTTCAATCTCTTTCTTGTATTTCTTGCAGAGTTCTTCTTTCTTAGGTCGAACTATAGCTGCGATATTAAACATATTCTCTGAAATAGATTCTGATACTACAGAAGAGTAAGCTTGGAATTTCTGTTGAGTAAGAATATATTTCTTTAACGCTTCAAGAGGAACTCTACCTTCGTTTACAGCATATGAAATCTGCTTATTAAGATTACCGATCAACTTCTTTGTCAGTGGTTCATTAATATAACCGAGTTCATATAAGAGATACTCTTCAATAAAAGCCTTATTGAATATAAATCTTCCTACAGTAGTAACTACAGCATTCTTGTTCTTCTTAGAAGTACCAAATGAGTTTGGCGGAATAGTCATAATGTCATAAGGATTAAACCTTGCTTTTCTATCTTCGAACGGTGCAAATAGATCCATGAATACAGACATCTTACAAGCATCATAGGGAGTTAACTTTAATAACTCCTGAGTCTCTTCTGCTGTAATAACTCTGGATTCACGCTTCTTTACGGATTTAGCTTTCATAGCAACAACCTCCTTTATATGGTTGTTTTTAAAAAAGTACCTCGAGTCAAACTATATATATAATAGATTTGGTTGTATATTATGTATACAGAAAGGAGTGTAGGTATATGCAATCATTCTTTACTTACCAAATTGATGAGTTGAAAGATAGGATGATTCGTGGCGAATCATCTGAAAATTTGTCTTCTCCACAGAAAGCGGAGATAATTAAGACTAACGTTATAGTAGTCAACAAACTCACTGTAATAATAGTGGAACGTCAGGGAGAAAACATTAGCATCGAAATCGAAGCTGACATACAGCCAATCCTTGATGGTGAAAATGAGATAACGGTAAACTTTGAAATGGCCGATGAGCCGATTGAATTTACAGAAGACGGTTTAAGACTTCATAAGATAACTTCGGTTATTCAGAAGCAAGCATATGCACAGTATCCAAACTTGTTTAAGTCAGAGGATCCTGATGTCATAATAAGTAACTACAGCCTAGTAATCAGGAAAGACTCAGAAACTTTCCCTGATTTTAAGGATACAATTTTAGATTCTCTGTATGGAGTATTTCATATAGACGTCTAGTAGAAAGGATGGGGTTAAGAAATGCAACAGATCACAGAACAAGAGCTAATAGATTTCAGAACTAAAATAGTCTTTAATCTTCAGTATCCATCGAAAGATATGGACGTGAATGTATTCTTACGTCGTTATAATATTGACGACTTAGCTCAGAAAAAAATTGTTAACGGTGATGGATTCATCATTAAATCTTCTCAAAAGATTAAGAATGATGTAACAGGTAAAAATGAGAATTCGATATTCTCGCCTAAGTTTGGTAAGACACTTAACGACATAAATAATCCTATGTCATCAGATTATAAGTGTTCTTGTGGGGAAACGATAGGTCGTATTTATGAGGGTCATATATGTCCAAAATGTAAGACCAGAATAGAATTAAGACCTGTTGACTTTAGTAAGTTTGGATACATTCCAACTTATGGTTATCCGATCATTCATCCGAATCTGTATAGAAGTATCGAAACTTATCTTGGAGCAAAGATACTTACAGACATATTGATTCCGGAAGAAGAGCTCTCGATAGATGGAACACCTGTAGAGAAAACAGGTAGAAGTTCTCTATCTGCAAGAGATCAGATTAAGAAGTCTAAGAGAAAGTCAAAGGCGACCAAGAAACGTATGCTGACCGAAACTAAGGCTTCCGCTGACAATCCGTTTTTAGGAATAGGAATGTTAGGTTTCTATGAACGATTCGATGAAATCCTAGATTACTATTATCCTAAGAAGCAAAAAGCTGCTAAGGAGATATATCTAGATATAAAGAAAGAGCGCAAAAATGTGTTCTGTCATTATGTTTCGGTATATACAACACAGTTAAGACCTTTCAGTGTTAACGATAATGTGTTCAACACAGAGGGCAACAATAAGTCTTTCCAGAATATTGCTAGTTTAAGTAACATGCTGAAGAATCATGCTACACGGTATGGTGATAATCGTAAAGGTATCAATCGTGTCTTGTGGAGAATTCAGGACAACTGGAATGATATCTATGATGATAATGAGAAAGCACTTGCTGGTAAGAAGGGCGATATTAGAGAATGTATGTCTGCAAGAGTCAACTTCTCTGTTAGATCAATTATTGTACCAGCAATAGATTTAGAGATGGATGAAATCAGACTTCCATATGCTGCTTGCATGGAACTGTTGAGATTCCATATTATAAATATCTTGAAGAAATCTTACAGCTATAACTATTCACAGGCTTACTATGAATGGTATAAGGCTAAGATTGCTCCAAACCCAATCATGAAAGAACTTATGATGAATATTATTAGAGAGTCTAGATATGGTGGACTTCCAATACTGTTCAACAGAAATCCTAAACTTGTGGGCGGTATTATCGAAAGATAGTGCTGCATTACTTACCAAAAAGCTGGGAAGTTGTAAAGCTCTCTTGCCCTAGTGGAATCGAAAGATAGAAATAAGTAGAGAGATGGGCTATGCTGAAATAAAAGCTTGCTATGTACACCGTATGCATATCAAGTGCTAAGGTCTATCAACAATCAATTATCAGCACTTTTAACAAAGTTCGACGGCTATCCCTGAAATGGGAGTAGGATTCAAGCGAATCCGGAACGGTAAGCATCTAAGTATCGAAAGATATATGATGGAGATATAGCCTGATCTTCTGGAGAAATACCAGAGAGTGATGTAGCGAATCACGTAACACAAAAATGACAATACAATACGGCTCTATTCTTATGATGAAATGCATCGGTATTACTGATTCATATTCTATGCAGGTTAACTCATTATGTTTGAGATATATCGCAGGCGACTATGATGGTGATACAATCAATAATATATTGCTTCTTAATGATGATATCATAAAGCGAGCAATGATCACATTGAATCCAGTCAACGCAATGATTATAAGTAAGAATGACGGTACATTCAATCCGGATGCTAACTTACAGACTGAATCATTGATAACAATCAACACAATTAGACATTTAGCTGAGAGATACTCTGAAGAAGAGGAAGCTATGTTTGCTGATTGTCTCAGTTGTGCACCGGCTTAAGGAGGTTACAATGAAAGCTATACAGTGGTATACCTTGATTATGAGCATTATGAGCACAGCCGCTCTTGTAATCAATATTCACACATTCATTCTTCAGAATAAACTCCACAAGAGAATTATGAGAATGAGAAGAGAGCTCACACCTACAGTCTACGATTTTGAGAAGCTCTATGAAGAGTCAAAAAATAAGAAAAAAGTAGTCTACGATTTTGAAGAGCTTTATGAAGAATCTAATAAGAGGAAAGTAGATCTCTCTAAAAAAGATATTATCTAACATTTCGAATGGCACATATATGAATAGCAAAGAGGAGGGATGGCTATTCCCTCCTCAGAGTTATTCGCTTGTAAGGAGTATATTTTAATGGAAATTTTATTCTTATTATTTGTAGTATTCGCAATGCTTAAACCTATAATTGCTACGAATAGTAATGATGAAAGGGATAAGGGTACAAAAAATGAATATGTACAACGAGGAAATCGTAAGGAATTGTAATAATGCATTTAACGATCTATTTAAAATCTATGGTGCGCTATCAAAAGATGCTGCTAAAGATGAAAAGCTGACTCTGCTTGAGTCTATGAAAATGTATCAGGAAATAAGCTTGAGAGTTATTGATGCAAGCATAGATAGTTTCAAAAAATAAAAAAGATGGGGAGCTAGCGCTCCCCAGTTTATTTTTTTTTCTGTCTGTTAAATTAGTGTAGTGTAGTATATTTGTCTTTCTTCTGTATTTCTATAAAATCTATTTTAAAGCCAAGATTCGGTCTCGCTGGGCTATAGCACTCTCGGCGTAACTGCTGTAGCCACCAACACAGGACGAATATAGTCCATTAGCATATGCACAACACGCGTCATACATATTTCCAAATTTATTTAAGCACGCTGCCATAGTGTGTACACCTACGTGTATATTATCTTCTACACTATAGACATCGTTCGGGTAATAACCCGTATCTATGTAAAACTGCTGTACTGTTATAGGCATTACTTGACATAAGCCCATCGCTCCGCAGTACGAGGTTGCATATTGATTATATCCTGATTCTTTACTTATAACCGCAAGCATCAGTTCATAATCAACGTTATATTGGTCGCAATACTTCTTAAGTATTGCCTGATTTTCTTTTTCCCAAGTCGTAGTACTTCCATCTCCAGCATATAATGTCGGATAATACCAAGACTCATCTTCAGGTTCAGGTTCCGTTACAGTTGTTTCTTCTGTAACTGTAGTTGTTGATTCCGTAGTTTCTGATATTGAAGTAACTTCTGACACATTAGTTACTTCCGAAGTAATAGTAGATGTAGCTTCTGTTGATATCGGAGCAGATTCTTCTGCTTTTGATTCTTCAGGAGTATACGGAAGTGGCTCTGTTTCTACAACCGCCACAGGTTCATATGATAGTCCCAAAGGCTGTACTTGAATTACAGGTTCATAATACTCCTCAGCAGACCATTCTGGTTCAACAATTTCTATCTCTTCTGAGATAATAGGTTCCTCAACTACCTCTTTAGGCTTTGTTGGGGATACAGGTTTTGATAAATCAATGAGTTTAGACTTATCCAGTACTATTCCACAGAACTCTTCATCATCCGTCGATTTAGCTGAATCCTGTGATTTAGTTGTTAAAGGTTTTGAAGCATTAGTCGACTCTGCTTCAATAAGTTGTTTTGATATTTCTTTCCAGTTAGTCCATTCTATTGTCCATTCTACACTTTTTTCTTTGCTGTTGTCGCTATCTGAATCGGCTCTAGAATTCGATTCGATAGTTTCATTGCTCGAATACTCAGTAAGAACTTCCTTGATGGAAGTAATAATAAGGTGTGTTCCACCTATAAAAGAAAATAAAATAAAGATTGAGAGAATTCGTGCAATTAATTTTGAATACTTAGATGGGGTATTCATAATTAATTTCCTCCTTCCGAGGCATCAATGCCTCATATAGTAATGTTTATAGTTGAATGATTTTGTAAAAAATCATCCTGTGGTCTAAAACCACAGGACGATAATATACAATCAAACTTTGTCTTGATAGTTGGAATACTCCATTATAGGTGCAAGCTTTATAGCGACTTCGACTAATTCATTCCTGATAAAATCAACCATATTATCATCAACCAATTCATTAGCATATTCAGCCATAGCAACACCAAGAATTTCATTCTTACTATTATATATAGCAACCATTACCATACTCTTGATTGTATTATTCTTAAGCATAGAGAATAAAGCGGGGAACTCTTCTCTGATTTCTGCTATATCTTTTATAATAAGATAACCATGATCGTATAATTGATAAAGACTATTATCAAATACTGCTAATGGAATAGCGACCTGTTCTTTTAATACAGGCTTAGTTTTCGATGCAACCTTTATCTGCTCAGATATACATGATACTTTAAAGAATGGGAATCCATGAGAAGCACGAGTTCCATTATGAAAAGCGTACACAGATAATCTTTCACAGTCTAATCTAAGTTTAGAGTGAGTAAGAATATCCTTCATAGCACTATCCAGTTTTATGAATATCTCAAGGACATTCTCAGTCTTTTGCTGTTTATCTGCGGCTTCTTTTATCAGTTCTTTTAAAGTCTTAGTCATTTCATCCTGCATAACTGTTATGCGGTCATACATCTTATTATTATTAGAAATGATTGATCGGAATAGAAGTACAAATAGCATAATGAATACAGCTACTATAATTACCTCCATCCCATATTGTTTAATTAATCCCGCTAAACCAGCGACATGTTGTACATCGCTAGTTTGATTTAGTAATACCATAAATGGCCCCTCCTTATTTTAACATACTACACACATACTACTAAGATGTATATTCTTCCATAAAGTCATCCCACATCTTTCTCTGTAAGAGAGAACGTTCTTTACTGAATACGAATACTTCCGGATCATTTTCTGATGGTTCTTGATCAACCACATCCATAAGTCTATCAGTTTTATCCGGATCATTTGGAATAAAGTCATTAAGCAACGTTTGTGTATCGTTGTCTTGTAGAGTATGTAATGGCTGCATATTCGCAATAAGTTCCGGATTCATAGAACTGATATAGACATTAGTATGTGATACAAGGTCATTCAGTTTTTCTTCATAATCTGGATCGTCTTCATCAGGTAATTCAGCAAAGTAGAATGCGTCTTTAGAAAGAGTAACATCCAATATTTTAGTTCTATCTTGAGATACATTAAGTATAAACTCAGGAGATACTCTCTTACCGTTAATAAATATCGATAAGTGTTCTGATCTTAAAAGACTATTCGTTACATATCTAGGAAGAGTGATATACGCTGAAAGCGTTCCATCATCCTTTGGAACTAGCTGGATATAATCCGCTCTTGTTGCATCAGTACAAGTTGTAAGACTCCATAAGAAATCCGGGATATAGAATACTTCAACTACATTTCCTTGTCTTACAGGAGTATTGAAGTATACCCTATTTTCATATACAGGTGAATCTAACTGAGGGAAAGATATCACATATGAGTCTGGTAAGAACTTTTGATTTATAAATACCATATACATATGAGGTGCATATTCAGGATTACTGCAATATATAAATGTATCATGTGGTAATGTGATATATTCGCAATAATCCTCCTCAATTACTTCCCTGTAGTAATGGAATTGTCTTAAACTACATACTGTAGCGGTATCACCATAATTAAAACGAATATCGTCTTCTGATGGTAAGATTCGATATAATTCTGGATCATCGATAAGTACGCCAATTTCAGCTTCGCCATAATCATCGTCATCATCGTCTTCACCTGGATCAACCGGAGTTGTCTCGTCTTCTAATTGAAGGATATCTTCAATCAAATCAGCTACTTCTCCACTAGTATCATCTATTGTATCTGAGAGATGTCTTCTCAAAGATAGTTCTTCGGTAATATGATCCGTAGTATGAGCCCTTCTAGCGAGCGACACAAGGAGTTCTCTTAGATCTGGATCTGATATTTGGTCGTTGATCATTCCAATGGCTGTATTCATTGTGTTTTCATCAACAAAATAGATTACATCATCCACAGAAGTATCGTTGTCATCATAATGCAATATAACTTCCTTACGAGTCATTACTGTTCCCGACGGACCAGGTGTAGGACCAGGACTTGGTTTAACCTTTCCTCGGTCAAACACCCAAGGTAAGTCTATTGTAAATGGAATAGAATACTGAACTGGAGACCCTAAATTTTCTTCAGGGAAAGGATACTGGTTACCTCTAATCTTATGATCGTATAACTGAACTTCAAATTGTGAGAATTCAGTCACATTCTGTATCATAGACTTATTAAAAGTAATTTGCTTTTTCTTATTATTACATCTTGTATAGAATACAAACTGGAATACATCATCATCTACCAATGGTAAACTTGAAACTGGTAAGGAGAATGTAGAGTCTGTATATGTCAACTGATAATATGTGCTAATAAGATTACCATTAAGATAAACTATAACGAATGTATCTTTATTGCCTACATTACGTCTTCCCATAGTGATAGTTGTATTCACCAAGAAGCCATTATCTATTAACTCTTTACGAGTAAAAGTTTCAGTATAGTTCCAAGGTGTAAAAGCTGTTGTAAGTTTATCTGCATCATACCAATCAATATACCAAGCAGCATTCTCGATATTCCTATTGAAGTTATATCTATCTGTGTGCTGGAAGTTGAATGATATATCAAATAAAGAAAAATCATCCAAGTAATCGAGCATAGAATGATCTGGAGCAAACATTTCCGGAAGATGTTTTCTCAGGAACCATTCATTCGGTGTGAAATTAGGATTATCTCTCAGATTCTCATAGTAAGCTGATTCTACAATATCATGCATTATAGCTTGAACTTCCATAGAAGAATCCGCAAATAACTGCCCTACTAATTCATCAAGAACTTGTCTGGTTTCTTCCTTAAGATAGAATATACATTCATCTAAAGGAGTACATCCTTCTTCCATACAGTTTAACCTATAGTCTCTTACAATAAAACCATATATATTACCTGTAGGATCCGACTCCATGTAATCGTATATTATACTAATAAACTTCTCACAAGCATTCTCAAGTGAATTTAGATATCCCCTGAATGCCATAATCACATTAGGAAGTGTAGTCCTAGGGATTCGCATAGCATTATCCTGATCATATATAACCATTTCGTTATAAAATAGAACAGCTTTATTGTTACTTCCTGGAGGAAACTCTATAGTGGCTATATTACCATTATGAGTTTCTATAGGTACATCCTTAACCAGTCTACCATTTTGGAAACAAAAAATATTCTCCTTTTTGATTTTATTCCAATAAGGAAAGTTCCTGAATATGTAATTGTACTGTGTACCAGTTACACCTACATGATTATTATCACAGAATTCTACCTTACACTTGACATGTCCATCTGTAGTCCAGACACTTATACTTCCTTCATTATTAAGACAACCGGTTTCATCAAATTTAAGGATAGGATTTCCCTTTCCCTCTTCTGATCGTTCCGTAAGAAAGTTACATTGTAGTATATCTATATTATCCAGATTTATATCTGTATGGGCATTCAGTATATCTTCAGCCCAGACAATAATATAGTCGTAAAGACCATCAGTCTTTACTTCAATATTTTCCATAGAGACATAATAGCCATCTAAGAATACAGCAAATTTGTTAATGAGACCATATCGATACATATTCTCCATTGTACAACGCATATCAGTTTTTATCTGAGTTCCTTCTAATGAAGCATTATTTACAGGAATATCAGGATTGCGTTGAATGAGAGCTGTCAGATTCATACTCATTCTCTTTGAGAAGTCTATAAGTGATTCATTATCTAATAAGCAGAAAGTTATAGTAGAGTCACACACTGCTCGCTTTCTTACATTAAGAAAATGAATCTTATCCGTTTTGTATACAATCTTATATCCGGGTCCACCATCATGGATGAGTTCACCATTGAATATGTAATGTCTAACACGAGTAATATACCCAGACTTTGACAGTCTAGGTATAATAGCGTGCTCTAATGAATCATTAACGAATTCTGTACGAGATCTAAGATAGTCTATTCTGTCTTCAACAATAGCTCGTCCTTTTGCTCGAGCTTCATTCTCATAATCGAGAACACTCATAACTATCCCTCCAATCTCGTATTACTGAACAAAAGTAGATCCTTTCTGGAGTACTTCTTTAGTATATTCAACCATTCTCTTATCACATATCTTTTCGATAGTTTTCTGGTTATTTATGTATGAACCAACGTAAGCATCTGTTATAATAGCAGAGAATGCAGGGAAGTATTCAAGACCAAATGGTGTGGTTGTACCATACAGCATCATCCATCTATCTACGAATATATCGACAGTAATATTTTCTTTCTTAAGAACTTTACCTACGAAGTCAATAAATGTCTTTATATTGAGGAAAGAAGATTCATCCTTATAGAGCTCAATGATATTCTCTTCTCTTTCAGATAAACCAGTAAACTTTCTTGCAGCGAATCTAAGTTTATCATAAGATTCACCAAGGATACCTTCAGCAAAATACATACAAGCCATAAGTTGTACTCTAGCTTTAAGCGCTGGATCAAGAGAAATCTTTAAGAGGTAGTCTGCTACATGAGTAAAAAGTAAAGCGAAATTCTGCATACCGAGAATTTGAATATTCTGTGAAAGCAGAAGCTGTGGTTTTAATGTGTATGCCATACATACCATGGCATTTACAAGATGCGCTACAAGAGTGTCTATATCCATACACTTATATACACCAGTAGAACTATTCTTTACAACGAGATTTGTTACATCAACAAAAATCTTGTACTGCTGTTTATCTTTAGGGTCTTTGGCAGCGATCACCTTTAATGCTCTAGGCATAGCTTTTGTTGCTTCGATAAGCACAACCTTAGGTGATTTGAGTATCTTGTATAAATAGTCAGCAATCTGACGATGCTTGAATTCGAATACAATATCGTCGAATTCTTTATTATTAATATTTAAACGCTCACCCTTCATAAGGAATTCCATGATATTCTTTTGATATTCTGGAAATTTATTATAAAGGTATGAATCAGCATAAGTCTTCATATTAACTTCCTCCTTTAAGTAAATTTTTATGTAAATGTTGAAGTGGGGTATTTCGTGGTAAAAAATAAGGGTGTGCCGTGACACACCCTTAAAGTTGTAGAGATTTTACCCGATTAGTTATTTGTCTATATCTGTAGATGATATTGCATTGAGCATTTCATCGATCACAGATTCCGATGCATCCATTGATTCCATCAGTAACTTTTTCAATTTAGCACGCTCTTCTGGATCCCCTACAAACGAGAATCCTCCAGAAAAGTTTATAATGCATACTGGGAATGGCAGTACTGGCATTAAAACTCCATCTACAGTCATATTTATGGTTTTTATGCTATGTGAGCCTTTAAACCATAATCCGCTGTTTGCTTTAGACTTAGTAGTAACCTGCGTCTGAATTCCGAACTGGGCGTTATTGTACTCGAAGAATTCACCAGGACTTCTGAAATCATCGAAGATGGTTTCTTCTTCCTCACGGAATTCTCCAGAAGCATCATTCTTTTTATTTGCGAATGCTGCAAAATTCCCAACCACGAATCCTCTATTCTGTTTAATAAAGTCTTCTATGCTTGAAAAGAACTTAGGATCTGGATATAACACATCATAATCCGCAGACCACACCAATTCGCCATGGTCAAATAGACCCAGCATATAAAATGTTTTAGTCGGGTTGTTCGGATCCATGAATATTTCCGGATCTTTCTTGAACAGAACTAAAGATAGGAATCTGAACTTTTCGAATCCTTCAGTAGGAATATCGATATAATGCAGGGCTTTCTGTACTATATAACCTGCCCTTATTAAGAAATTCGCGTCTATTACGACGAAGTTTTTTGTTTCAACGAGGTCTTCACCATTAAAGCAGACATCATTTGACAAGATGCTTATATCGGTGTATAAAAGTTTCAATCCGAGATCTAATGCCTCGATATAGAAAGCTCTCTTTTCATTACTTAACATAATAATTCCTCCTTATTAATAAATAAATCCACCATTAAAGCGGCACTTAAAAATCTCTTCATTGGTTTCTGCATCAACAATCTTCTGCGTTCCAACTTCTATTAAGCCGTTATGAGAAACATAATCACAATGTATCATACAATTACGAATCTCACCATGTGCATTTCTGTATACAAACTTAGACTCGTCTGTATCGAAATGCATTGTGTCGTATGATAGGTGATACTGGCATGGTTCTGCTGTTGCCGCTTCTAATCTGTCCGTTACGTTGTCTATCCAGGTTCTCGCAAGATATTCCCCCTGATTATTTATCAGTAAGAAATCAGCCCAAAGATTGAAACCTGGAGTATTAAACATTTTGTATGCGGTGTCCCATATGTACTCACCATTGTTGATACCAAAGTTAGGATCAAATAGTATTTCTCGATGAGTCTGGCACACAGAAGCGTCATACTCTTTTGCTGTAATATACTGAACGCCTGTGTAGGAGTCTGAGTCTGATGCTTCTGGAAATATCTTGTTAAGTACATCCATATGGCGAGTCAAGGTATAATAACCATGGCCTTTAGGCCACTCTAAATTCCCGGCATTTGCGGAATAATTCGGTTCTTTAGACATTACCTGAATTTTTGCTTCATATAAGCATTTCAGCCACCTAAACACGTTTATTCTGAAATTGATATCTTTAAAATGAAACTTTAATGCTTCGAGCTCATTTTCGATCTCTTTAATATCTTTTAGAGATCTAGGTTTTAAAATATCCATATAATTACCTCCTATATGGTTTAAAAGTTTATGGAGCTTTGCAACTCCTCGTACATACCAATAATATACAAGAAAAAGTATGTTTGAAACAAAAAATAGGACTCCATAGGGAGCCCTGTATTTATTCTTTTGAAACGAGACAGTAGGCTACAATCAAGTCCATCAGCTCATCCATTGCTTCCGAGTTTTGTTTGTTTGAAACATTTGTATCCAGAGCACCCTTGGTTTTTATTTTGTGTGCCATATTCTCAACAGAGCGAATAGTTCTCCCTAACAACATTGCTATCTGGCTACTTGGTACACCATCAGCTTTGAGAATTAAAAGTATTTCTTTTTCTTCAAAACTCCAGGTTCTGTTATAATTGTGTGCTGTTAGTTTTGACTTATTGTTAGCATTCGTGTGGTTCCGCTTATTATTTTCCTTATGTCTATCTTTGTTATTTTCATACCAGTTTCGACTCCATTCTTTACATTGTTCTTTATTCCTTTGGTAATAATCGGCTGATCGTTTTTTAACAGAGTCCTTATTCTGTCGTTGATACTCTTTTACCTTTCCATTTATATTTTCTTTATTCCTTTGGTAATACTCTTTTTTCCTTGCCGATATACGATCTTTATTCTTTTGATAGTATTCTCTATATTTGTTTTTGTGCTCTTCTTTATCTATAAAATTCTCGTAATACATTTTGTTGTACCCTTTTCTCTTTTCTTCATCTTTATATGGCATACTAATCTCCTCCTAAGCTAGAGTTGATATGATACAGTTCTATTAAATCCTGTAATTCATTTATCGACTCCATCCTTTGTTTTCTATGTATTCTACCTATTTTGCTTTGTACTGACTCTCTTGATCGACCTAAGGCAATAGCTATTTCTGTACAAGTAAGACCTTCTTTCCGAAGTTCAAACAATGTTGCCTCTTCTTCGGCAGTCCATATAGCTCTTTTAGCACTAGCTAAGCGTTTATTGCACGCATAAACCACTGCTTTACTGTTTTTATTGTAATCACGCATATATTGCCTATGATATTTTTGTATTCGGTCTTTATTGTTTTGATAGTAATTGCGCATATATTGCGTATGCTGTTTTGATATTTTCTCTTTATTGTTTGCATAGTATCGCCTCGCAGACTCCCTCTCTTCTTCTCTATGTTCGGCATAGTATCGCTTTCTGTATTCGTTTTCCTTCTCTTTATTCACAGCATGGTATCTTTTTCTGTATTCCTTTGCTTTTTCTTTATCTTTATATCCCATACTAATTACCTCCTAAATTGGAATTGATGTAATAGAGTTCAATCAAATCCAGTAGCTCTTCCATAGCTTCTGAATTCTGCTCTTTAACAAAAACACCCTGTTTATATAATTTATTAACGGCGGCGTTAATAGACTTAATAGATCTTCCTAACAACTCTGCTATTTCTCTATTCGTTACACCTTCATCTTTAAGTTTTCTAACCATCTCAATTTCATCGAGACTCCAGCGCTTGTGTGTATTATATGCCGTTTCTCTCGTTTTGTCGTTAGCTTTTTTCTGATTCCTAGTAGCATTTGCGATAACCCTATCTTTATTTTCAGTATACCATTTATGAGAGTATTCGCTGAGACGCTCTTTATTCTTCTGATAATACTCAGCTGCTCGTTTACTAATTTCGTCTTTATGCTGATAGTAATACTCTCTGGTTGCCTCCCTTTTCTTTTCTTTATCTTTGTATGCCATAGCTATTCCTCCCTAAGTTTGAATCGGTGCTTACAGAATAATAATATATAAGAAAAAATAAAATTGACAAAAAATAAGGCGAGCCCAAACGGACCCGCCTTGAATACTTGAATAGGTGAAATACATTAAAACTCTTTAGCAGACAGATACTCATATGAGTTGCGTCCAAGATAATTCCTGTTATCCTTTGCAAGATACTTTCGGATTTTCTTTAATAATTCGTATGTTTCAGTAATAGTATACTTTCCAGGCTGCACATAAAGTACCTCCTGGTTTTCCCCTATTATATTTCCATCCGCCCACTTTTTGTAGTAGGCAAATGATGGAGCGTCTGATCCATTGAAATTGAAATTTAGATCATAGTTGTGACTGTAATCGTGCTCCTTATAGTTGCACGTTTCGGCTACGCCATCTGAGACGATGGCGTAGCCCTTCTGCCGACAGTGCGGTTCATACTCCGCTTCAATACCAAAAATCCTAAGGCCTTCTGTGAGCATTTTTATTGTTGTTTTCATAGTGTGCTGCTCCTCCTGGAGCTATGCCTTTCCCTGGCTGACTAGACCCGAGAGCGAATTATTTTCGCACCGTATCATAGACCTTTTCTATGTGCGGCTGAGGCTTCGAATAGGATACCTTTTGGTTCCTATTACATAATAATAATATACAAAGAAAGAATCCCAGTTTAACAAACAAGTTAGAGGACTCATAAAGAGTCCTCCAATTCGTGTATATTTATGTCCGTATATTAAAGATTAGATATCGTCATCTTCATCTTTCTTCTTATTCTTCTTGTCTTTCTTGCCTACTTTAGAACCTTTCTTAGCAGGCTTCTTAACTACCTTAACCTTTTCCTTAAGCTTGTTTACGGCATCAGTAGTCTTCTTCATGCCCTTAGTCTTAGCTTCTTCAAGTTTGCTTCCCTTAGCAGTCTTAGCTTCAGCGATAATCATACTGATTAAATCATCTGATTCTACAACTACAGCCATGTTGTCCACATCAATACCATCAGCTTCAGCAATCATATCGATAGCTTCTTCAAGTGATACTTCATTGTAGTCGGCAACCTTAGCAACTTGTTCGAGTTCGATATAATATGTGCCATTATTCTCGAATACTACAGCAGCTTGAGGAGCATATACACAGTAGTCTTCTTCGATCTCATCAAGACACGCGAATGTATCAACAAAGTCATTTAAAAGATCCTGGCTGAAGATAGAATCTACATATGAGTCTTCAATATCTCCGCATTCGTTAAGTATTGAACAAGTGTCCATAACTGTCTTTCCAAAAATATTCATTATTATTCCTCCTTATACAAGAATACTATTAATCATGGCTTCAGATATATTATATATATCTTTTTCACCCACGGTTCGTTTTCCTGTCATTAAATTTACAGCAAAATACTCCTCATTAAGATCTTGGAAAACCTTAACCATAGGAGTATCTTTTAATAAATTGTTGACGTATCGTAGCTTTTGTACATCCAAAACTTCGAATAATGGATCCAGTTTACCGCCGTTACAAGCGTACTTATATTCAGCTTCAAATGTAGCCATAGCAGTTCTAAAGCATTCGATTTTAGCTTCAATATCTATTGGGGTTAAGAAGTCATAACACTCTAATTGTTCATCACAGAGTTTCTTATGACCAGTGAATAGTTCAAAGATATAGTCATCCGATACAGTCTTCTTAGACTTGTAATCTTCAAATAGCTTCTTCAATAGATCTACGGAGTCATCTCCATTATATTGGAATATATTACACGAAGCATCTTTAATATCTTCCATTTTCTTTTTGGCAAGTGCTTTATTATCCACGCACATCAAGTAATCTCCAATAACGTTATTGGTTACACCAACAGCTCGCTTATTTCCAAGCTTATAGTCGACCAAATATACATGAGGAGTTACATCTGTTCTAGGTAAAGCACATCCAAATCCAGCGTGTTCGTTAATATGCGTCACCTTCTTATCTGGTTCATCACTTCTTGATTGTTCTTTTAAGTCGATAAAGATATCAATCAATTGGATGAAGTTGTTGTTTGTTAGTCTTAGATAGTTATACTTTCCTAACTTGACAATAGCATCTTCTTTAGCGACAGTCTTTGCTCTCGTTTCAGGCATATTGGTCTTATTAGGATTATCTCCGCCATCTTTTACTTCTATAATAAGATTATACGGTAAGTAATAAAAGTCTGTTATATAGTTCTTCTTCTTACCATTATAATTATACTCTATAGTAGGACCAGGAGCAATAATGTCTTCAGATGATATATCCATTACTTGATCCATGAACTCCAATAGTTTGTGTTCATATGAACCAGTATAAGATACATATCCTCCATCTTTAAATTTATATTTACCGGATATTTTACGATTAGCAAGCATATGCTTCTCTTGCCACTCTACATCATCTAATAGAGTTTCTTTACCATATACTTTAATCATATTCTTCTGTGCATTCTCCCGCATCTTCTTCTTACATTCGTCAGAGCAATACACTTTATATCTTCCAGACTTAGGATCCCATTCTGTCGGGGACTTACATATATTACAAGAGCCATGTCCATTACCGACATCTTTATTATTACATATATCAAAAACAAGACGTTCCGTAGTATAGTCTTGAGGAATCATATCTTCATGCATACGATTTATATGAGTAACAAGAGCAGATCGCTCATACTTCTTGTTACAGTATATGCATTTATACTTCTTTCCCATAATAGACCTCCTTCCAAATTATATAAATGTTTCGGATACAAAAAAGAACGGACCCTCATAAAGAGCCCGTTCAAATTTAGGACTTTGCTTTTAAGCTGATTAATCAACACCCATTCTTCCTTTAAGCTTATAAACATTCGGCAAAGGGTATGTAGGATAAGGGGACGCACCTTTAGAATATATTTCTGAGCTAAAATCCTTTCATGTACCGTACTCCATGTACATCTAATTGTGGGTAGTTATCTAGCCACGATTTAACCTCAGCTAAAACTTTTGGTTCTTTCCCATAACCAAGATATCGTCCACATCCGACATTTAATCTGAGTTCATCTATTATCTCAAATATAATGTCATAGTATTCTTCCCACTTATCAGCTATATCCTTTTTATTATATGGCTCACCGGTATATCCTCCATTTAAGCAGTCTTTTGGATCAAGAAGTCTGCATTCATACGGACGATCCTCGAAATCTAATCGGCAACCTATGTCAGTTAGATTCAGGCAGGTGCCTCCGCAGAGACCGCCGTAGCAAACATCTAAAGATCCTCTTGGCCTTAAGTAAGGATGCAAGCAGAACTCTTCGTCCTCATAACCATCAATGGAAATTCTTCCATTCTTGATAAGATTAAGCATTCCACCTTTTGTAAGCTGATCTGCCGTAAAATCTTCAGGAAGATACGCTCCTGGATTATTCTTACAACACTTCCCACCACAGGCGGAACATTTTTCTTTATTTTCGTTCTTCATAACAATCTTCTTCAGCATTGTATTTGAACCTCCTAACGTTCTGCTCACGCATAACGTACTTTGCATTCATTTCCTTGAACTTTGTAAGTGACGTTTTTACCATAACGAAATTACCACTAAAGTCCAGTATATGGTCTGCCGTCATGTAGCCGTGCGAACAAGCCACACCCATATTTTGCCAATTGAAGTTTGATTCTTTGTCAACTATAAAGAACACTGCTACGGTATCCCAGTTTACGTGTCTTCCACGCATTTTATCAGAGTGTGCGAAATTCATGAAAATATAATTCGATACCATTTCCAAGGACTCATCCATAGCATGATTAGACCAGTCGCAAATGGTTATCACGGTATCAACAATACTATGGCACATATCAAATATTTCCGAATTAATGATCCCTAGATCATCGTCATTCATAGGATTAATTCTCGTGTCAATAATATTGAATGCCGCTTCAACATTATGACCGCAACGAGTGTTTTCTGCAGTTTCTTCAAGACGCACTTTTGTGTATCCTGGACGTACTGTTCTTTCATTTATATCCATTATTAACCTCCGGAGCACGGATGAGTTCTTTATAACCTTTTTGGTATCCGCACTACATATGAATAATATATAAGTGAAAACAATTTCACGGGGTAACAATACCCCGTGAAACATTTTGCAATAAGAAATATAATAGATTATGCTTCTTCGTCTTTTTCTGTGCCGAAGTTTACTCTGATAGAACCATTTGCTACATCACGCATGATATCTTCAGAGAGTCCATTAAAATTTCCGTAGAAGTCCGATGTATCATCGTTATAAAACTGGATAACTTCCTTCTTGAAAATTACATATGTCTCTGATGGTGAAAGAGGAGTAGCAACTTCCTGAATCTGAGAAACTCTTGGATTACCAGCAAATGCAGTCTTAAAGAGTGCAGCAACAGATTCTTTTTCTGCATTCTTTACAAGACACTTTACAGTAACAGTGATATTACCAAATGCCTTCTGTGGTTCAAGAATCTTTTCAAGAGCCATGATCTTAAAAGTATTCTCTGATTCGATAGTGATAGTATAAGTATCCTGATCGAATTTTACTGTGAGGTCTTTATCTTCTCCAAAGAGAGCCATAAGCTTTTTAGAGTAAGTAACCCAAGGACTTGAAAGCCCTGTCTTCTGCTTTTCCATTCGATTACCGCCTTTCAATTTTTATATAATACATTTAAGATGTGTACACATCTTTATCAAAATGTTTTATTATTTTTCTTAATCGTCTTCATCTTCATCATCTTCGTCGTCATCATAAAACGGATCTTCACAGAATATTTCAACTCCGAAGTTTTCTTTTGTATAAGGATTAAATTTCCATCCATATTTACCATATACGTCTCCATCTTCATTAGGATAACGAAGAAAGTTAGCAAAGGAATTAGTGTGAGTATTAGTCTCGCTTCCATTAGCCGAATGAGTTATTATAGTATATTCAAAAGTCTTATCACTGAGTAAATCAGGACAGTTCTTTTCAACCCATTCTCTAGAAGCGGAAATACAATAGTGTTCAGACATATCTATATTTCCAAATTTAACTGCGAGCTTATTCTCTTTACACCAATCAGGATCAGAAAACTTTCTGGTTGAAATCCAAGTAGAGAAAGGCTCGACATCAGGATAATCTCTTCCTCCAAACCAGTTATTGAGTTCAAAATAAACAACATTCTTTTTCTTTTCTTCTTCATACTTATTGATGAAGTCTTTAAGTCTATCTATATCGTCGTCATTTACTTTAGACACATCCAAGTTTTTAGTAAGAAATACACATTGGATGTTATTACTTTTTGCTAAACGACCAAATTTCACTAAGTTTCTAAGAGTATCTCTAGATGTAGACATCGGATCTAATCTCACACAGAGCGTATCTCCGGAACTTAAATTGAGTGTGTCTTTAAAGATGTTTTTCAGCGTATGATGCTTTTTTCTTTGACGTGTATTCATATTAATCCTCTTTCATATTTGGTTAGAATTATTTTTGGATTTCGTATCTAAGGAATCTTACTATCGATTTAGTCGGTTCGATAGCAATATCTCCTCGTTTAACAAGCGACATTATCATGCCCTGAATCTGATCGTCCTCAAATCCTAAGTTTTTCATTCGGTTGATATATTCGCTAAGCGGTAATGATTTAGTCTTTGCTTCTGCAACAGTATTCATTATTATATCTTCCTTCCTCTACAAAATTGGTTCAGTTGTGTGAATCTATAAGATAAAAGATAAATCCACCAACCCACCCTATAAGTACACATAGTAGAAATGTTGCTTTTGAAATCAACTTTCTCACCTCCACAAAATTAATTTCGATTCAATAATTATTCGAACACTACTGAATCGTACGGAGAATATTTTAAAATCATAGAAGCTAAAAACTGTTTTTCATGATCGTTTAAGTCAAATATTAAATACGATCCATTTCGTTTTTCCATCAATTCTAAAACAGAATCATATTCATTCTCTGTTTTTTCGACTTCATAATGTGCGTGATATTTAGGTTTTAACTCTCCAGTATCAGATAATTCTGTTACATCGTGTATGGTTAGCTTGAACTTTTTTTCGGCATATCCATAAGCTAGCGTCTTGTCTAAGAAGACCGAATCAAAATCATCAAGAATCAAACGATATTTAACAACATTATCCTGTTCATATGACATGACTTTTGCGTTACCTTTTATATCGACCTTTATGATATCTACCATCTTCTCACCTCCGATTATATAGTTCTAATTCTTTTCTAATAACTTATTAAAGTATTATTAGGTTAGTGTATTTGTAAATAAAAATTTTGGACTTTATGAAAAATCCGGAGGGAAATTCCCTCCGGATATTATTTTGTGAATCAAATTTGGATTTCTTTTATTTCGGACGAAATCAAATTTATAGGTTGAATTATTCGTCCGGATCATCTCTGTAAACGCAACCATGCCAGTGTGGATCGGGATCTACAATGTCTGGTAAGATAAAGGCAAGCCACAATACTCCACACACAATAATTGCTTCAATCATATTTTCACTTCCTCTATCAAATAAGATTTTGGTCGGTTACTTGAATTTAGCTATAATCGCTCTGATAAAACAATAGAGCTTGTTATCTTCCCATGAAGCTTTTATTGGAGTTGCTTCGCCCCATGTTCCGTCAATATTCTGTCGTTCATTCATTTTTAATATTACTCCTCTCTTCACAAAGCTCGAATTTGGCGTAGTATTTTTAATAATTGCGCATCTCTGTCCGTCTCCCGGTAATGCGCTCGTCAACCCACCCGTATTTTTGTATACAAAATCCGTATACGATGTTGGTTTCATCTTTAACAAGGTTGATCCCCACGAAATAGGGCAGAAAACTTCCTTATACACATCTTTTCACTTATTGGCTTGTGCGTTTAAACACCTGAGGCTCTAATGTCCATCAGCACAGCCGCCCTATTTTCTACCCGACCAAATTTGATTTTAGTATAGCTTTAATCAATTCCTAAAGCTTCACGAATTTGATTTATGTCATTTTCTGTAAGCTTCGGATAGTCGGCAAGGATGTCCTCAAAAGATTCACCGCTTGCCATTCTGCGAGTAAATACTGACACCATGAGTTTAAGTTTTGCATTACTCATTCTTCGTCACCTCCGAAAAGTAACTCAGCAAGGACATCTTCAATCTCTGCTGTTCTATCCTCTGTTGCCCATAATTCTTTTACATACTCATATACATCTTTCTTAATCTTTACATATTCGAATTCATAGTATGTTTCAGAGCCACCGTTGTCTGTTTCTCTCTGTTTTTCAGTAAAATTACGATACAAATATACATATGTCGCTGATGATGTATCATCTATAGCGGGCAGTATTTCTGTACTTGTGCCTTTCTTCCACATTATTGCATCCTCCTTTTAGCATCATCTGATATGATCTTTTTAAGATTATCGAAATTTACATATGGATTTATATACTTATTCACGAAATCATATGAATCTGTATGTTTTATCCATCCATAATACGCAAGCATTCTGCGTGCATCAGCTACTGTTATAGTTTCTTTCTTACTAAGTTTATATGCTAATTTCATAGCTTTTCGTGCTATAGATCTTCGCATAGTAGTGTGATCTCTGTAAAATCTGAATCCCATGAAGTCAAGGAAACGTCCTTTATGGTCTTTCGTGTCAAATCGGAATATCTGCCAGTTATCCTTGAACCAAACATGAAGTTGTTCTTGTAGAAATTCAAGCATCAGATCTTTATCTTTATGAAGTTCTTTCTTGTTAGAGCCGAATATAACCATATCATCCATATAACGCATATAGTATTTTACACCCAGCTGTTCTTTTACATAGTGATCGAAATCCTGTAAATAGAAATTAGCAAACCACTGTGAAGTATAGAATCCTAATGGTAAACCTCTGTCTGTTGTACGTATTATTTTAATAAGTAAATCCATGAATCGGTCATCGTCAATTATTCTTTTGAGCTTATCAATAAGAATATCTTGATCGATGTTTTCAAAGAATTTTCTTATATCGAATTTACCACAGTATTTGATGTGTCTACCACCTTCTTCTATCCATTTCTTCATTCTTGCTGCACCATTGTGACAGCCTCGGTATGGGATAGAAGCATAAGAATGCTCGTACATACCTTTCATAAAGATTGGCTTTAGTACCAACATTACGGCATGTTGCGTAATATGCTCACCTATAGTCGGAACAATTATTTCACGTTTCTTTTGAGTGATACCGTCGTTAATTATCATTGGTGTATGCTGTGCTGGAATATAGTTTTCTATCTTCTCGCGTATCTCCGGAATCTTACTTTCAATATAAAAGTTAATATCCAAAAGTATAGCTTGACGTTTTCCTCTGACAGCACCATGCGATGCATTATACACAGCTTCTCTGATATTTTCATCCGATATTAATTCTTCCCATAAATGATTATAGGTTTTCATTTTCTCTTATCCTTTCTTGACCGCTTTCTTATTTATTTCTATAGAGTAGGCGCATATGCACCCACTCAAAATATAGAAATAATACTTACTAACAGTCGTATGTCGAAAGCAAATTTCACCAAGGGGTGAGGATTTAATGAAGCAAGTTTGTAAAGCTTTTAAATAAGGATTAGTTAGAGCGCCCCCGATATTCCAATTCGCATTCCCAGCGCCATTGTTCAGATTGACATAGAACCCGCAATTCGAGCCATTGTCGGAATTGCCACCCAGAAGGGCCACACGAAGGGCTTTTGCTTCATTAAACCCTATATTATTATATGTGTTCAAACAATAATAATTTTCTATGAAGAAACTTGCTTAATTCCAATTTTTCGGAGACAACTACGTTTTCTCCAAACCTCTTTCCTTAGCCGACCTGCGGTCGGCAAGAGAGAGCGCCCCCGATAGTCCAACCCGCAACCCCAGCGCCAACGCCCAGACTGACAGAGAACCCGCAATGCGAGCCACAGCCGGAATCGCCACCCAGAAGGGCATAATTTGATTGCCTGTTGTTTACATAGTAATAGTTACAGTAGTATGTTGCATCAGTGCCCGCAGTTTCGATGATCTTATATCCCATCGTATTGTCTGCTTGCATCTTCTTAACAAATCCATCTGTACCGTAGGTTGAACCATAATTAAGATAACCAGCACCTGTTGGGTTATATCCAATAGCAGAGCTACCATCTGCAACACCATAAGTCATTTTGACTTTAAGAGTACCGTTATCATTAATGAGACCAGC